>JAUCCC010000038.1:0-138727 GCA_034676485.1 Pseudomonas sp. | reverse complement strand
TTCTAAGCTACAAGCGCCATAAAGTTAAGGGGCATTCATGGTTTTGCATAGTAAATTGCATGTTAGACCTTGGGCTAACACGCTTTATATATAGTTTTAAGCCTGCTGTATCGCGACAGCAGGGCATAAAAACTGCTCATTCCATTGAGCGAAATGGTAAAACGTATCAGCTCTGCAGCTGGCTTTCGAGGTGCGTCATAACATCATCAGGCTTGAGCACTAATACGTCTGTTTCGACAGCATCCAGCACCACCTCGGCGGTATTGCCGATCAAAGCTCCTGATAAACCAGTGCGGGCCACAGTACCAATAACGGTTACCACGGCATCCAGCTCTTTTGCCATTTCAGGGATGAGTACATCGGCGGGCCCTTCTTTAATGTGCATTTGCTCCTCATCAAGTTCAAACTCTTTTACGAAGCTTGCGCACTGTTGGCGGTAGCGCGCTTCAATGGTTTCACGCAGTTGGAAGGTTGGATCAGAAGCCGACAGCATTGGGGATGGATGCGCAGTAAACACATGCAGTGTTGCTTTTGCAATGTTCGCCACTTCAAAGGCGTTACTGATCAGACTCGCATGCAAGCGGCGATGCTCACCGCTACTGTTACCAACATCAACGGCTACCAAAATACTGCCTTCAGTCCATGGGCGATTGGTTTTTGCAATCAGTACAGGGCAAGGGCAGTAGCGCAGGAGCTTCCAATCATCAGGTGTTAATAAGGCGCGTTTGAGAGGGTTTTCAGGAAAGTGCTGCTTAATCACCAAGCCGCAGTTTTCAGCTTGCTGGACTTTGATAATGGTTTCATGGAACGTTTCGTTCCAAGCTTGCTGAGTGGTCACATCATAGCCATCTTCTTTAAGCTCTTGGGCAATATCAGCTAAATACTGGCCGTGCTCACCACGCTTATCGCAGACCAGCAAGTGCAGGTGTGATTGTGTGACACCGGCAATCAACTTGGCGCGTTTCAGGGCTAAGCCTTCAGGTTGATTGGGGGTCATTACAACCAGAATATTACGAATCTCTTGCATGTTTTTCTCCCTGTGGTTTTTAGGCCATTAGTTTTTCGCTGACATGAATGTCAATTTAGTTTGCAGTTGAATACTGATGCTGATGAGCCGACAAGGCTGGCTGTTCTACTTTTGCTCCGTATAATGGCGCTCAATTATGATCGCCTCTAGTGCATACCCATGTTAATACCTGAAATCGAAGCTTTTTTACAGTGCCAGACACCACAAAGTTGGATTGAATGTGCGCTGGATCAACCGCACGTGTTATTGCTCGATCACGCCAACTGCGAAAAGAAAGCGGCAGGCACTGCATTAAGCTTGATGTTTCGTTATGCCGAGCGAGAAGAGCTACAACAGTACCTCTCGCGTTTAGCCCGAGAAGAATTGCGTCACTTTGAGCAAGTCACTGCGCTGATGAAAAAACGCGGTATACGCTACCGTCAACTTAGCGCCTCGAGCTATGCGCAGCGCTTACAACAGCACATTGCTAAACAAGAACCTGAGAAGCTCATCGACACTTTAATTGTCTTGGCCTTTATTGAGGCGCGCTCTTGCGAGCGTTTTTACCGTTTAGCGCCGCATTTAGATGAAGAGCTTGGTCGCTTTTATACGTCGCTGCTGAAGTCAGAGTCGCGTCACTTTGAAGGATATTTGCGTATGGCTAAACTGTACGCTAAACAGCCGATTGATGAGCGTATCGCATTTTTTGCTGAAGTGGAGCGCCAAGCGGTTTTAACTGAAGATACTGAGTTTCGATTCCACAGTGGCGCGCCAAAGCCGCAGCAAGCAAAGCATATCGAGGATATAGCGCAGACTTAGTTACTCAAGGTGCTGTCTTGAAATGGCAGCGCTTGCAATGTAAGAGTCTTGGCTGTGGCTTTAATAAACCAGCCTTGAGTGTCCCAGTCGCCCAGTACAATACGCTGTTTATGATCAGCTAAATCATGCACGGCGGGTCGGTGGGTATGACCATGAATTAAAGTGCGCACTTTATGCTGCGCCATTACGCGGCCAACTTCTTCTGGGTTTACATCGGTAATATCGCTGGCTTTCATCCGCGTGCTGGTTTTGCTTTTTTGCCGTAGATCGCCGGCTAAGCGTTGTCGAGTGCGTAAAGGTAAGTTACGCAAGATAAATAAAATCAAGGGATTGCGCAAAACTCTTCGCAAACGAATATAACTTCGATCGCTGGTGCAGAGGCTGTCGCCATGCATTAATAACACCGACTCTCCAGCTAATTGAACAATACTGGGGTCTTTAAGCAGTTGGCAGTCGGCCAGTTTGCAAAAATCTTCACCAATTAAAAAATCACGATTGCCGTGCATCAGATAAATTTGGGTGCCGGTTGCTGCAACATCACTCAGCGCTTGAGCGATTAAGCGTTGAAAGGGCGTTATGGCATCATCACCAATCCACACCTCAAAGAAGTCGCCTAAAATATAGAGCGCTTGTGTGTGTTTGGCGCGCTGCTCAAGAAACGCAAGGAACGCGCCAGTGATATCCGCGCGCTCCTCGTGTAAGTGCAGATCAGAGATCAGCTGAATCACTCGACGATCTCGGCTTTCTCTATGATCACGTCCTCGCGTGGAACGTCTTGGTGGCCGTTTTTGCTGGTTGTCGCAACGCTTTTAATGGCTTCAACCACGTCCATACCTTCAACCACCTCACCGAATACGGTGTAGCCCCAGCCTTGTGTAGTCGGCGCTGAGTGGTCTAAGAAATCGTTGTCTTGTACGTTGATAAAAAACTGCGCTGACGCTGAGTGCGGTTCCATAGTACGTGCCATGGCAATGGTGCCCGCTTTATTAGAAACACCATTGTTGGCTTCGTTTTTAATGGTCTCGCGGGTGCTTTTCTGTTTCATGTCAGCATCAAAACCACCGCCTTGGATCATAAAGTTGCTGATCACGCGGTGAAAGATGGTGTTGTCATAATGGCCGTCTTTAACGTATTGAATAAAGTTGGCAACCGTTTCAGGTGCTTTATCAGCAAAGAGCTTTAGCGTAATAACGCCGTGATTGGTGTGTAATTTAATCATTAAATCAATCCATAGAAGCTAAAAAGGCATAGACCTGTCGGAGAGGTGACAGGTTCGGGTATGATAAGCACTTTATTTGAACCAGCCTACCCATAATAGGCAGTAATGAGTATTAAAGAGCCCATGAGCACGTCTGAATCGTCCGTAAATGTCGCAGCGAACTTTCTTCGTCCTATTCTTGAAGCTGATTTACAGTCAGGCAAGCACAGCAGTATTGTGACGCGTTTTCCGCCTGAACCCAACGGCTACTTGCATATTGGTCACGCCAAATCCATCTGTCTAAACTTTGGCTTGGCGAAAGAGTTTGGTGGTGTCTGTCATTTGCGTTTCGATGACACCAATCCTGCTAAAGAAGAGCAAGAATACATCGATGCCATTAAAGACGATGTCAATTGGCTCGGCTTTCAGTGGGATGGTGAGGTGCGCTATGCCTCCGACTATTTTGAGCAGTTGTATGCGTGGGCGGTGCATTTAGTTGAGCAGGGCAAGGCTTATGTCTGTGATTTAACCCCAGAGCAAGCTCGCGAATACCGTGGCAGTCTAACTGAACCAGGTAAAAACAGCCCATTCCGTGAGCGCAGTGTCAGCGAGAATTTAGACTTGCTAGCCCGTATGCGCGCCGGTGAGTTCCCTGATGGTGCGCGTGCGTTGCGAGCTAAAATTGATATGACTGCACCGAATATGAATCTGCGAGATCCAATTCTGTACCGTATCCGCCATGCCCATCACCACCAGACTGGCGACGCATGGTGCATCTACCCAAGCTATGACTTCACCCACGGTCAGTCAGACGCCATTGAGCGCGTCACGCACTCCATCTGTACCTTAGAGTTTGAAGACCACCGTCCATTGTATGAGTGGTTTTTAGAGCAATTACCGGTGCCGGCCAAGCCGCGTCAGTATGAATTTGCGCGTTTAAACTTAAATTACACCATTACCAGCAAGCGCAAACTCAAACAGCTCGTCGATGAAAATCACGTGACCGGTTGGAATGATCCGCGTATGTCGACGATTAGCGGTTTCCGCCGTCGTGGTTATACTCCGGCATCAATTCGTAACTTCTGCGACATGATTGGTGTCAACCGTGCCGGTGGTGTGGTTGATTTAAGCATGCTGGAATTTTGTATTCGTGAAGATCTGGATACCAATGCCAGCCGTGCGATGTGTGTGTTAAAGCCGATCAAGGTGGTGATTAGCAACTACCCAGAAGATCAGCAACAAACCCTACAGCTGCCACGTCACCCCAAGCGTGATCTGGGTGTGCGTGAGTTGCCGTTTTCACGCGAGATCTACATTGATGCCAGCGACTATGAAGAAACACCACCCAAGGGCTACAAGCGTTTAGTGCCCGGTGGCGAAGTACGTTTGCGTGGTAGCTATGTGATTCGCGCTGATGAAGCGATTCGTGATACCGCTGGTAATGTGGTTGAGCTGCGCTGCTCTTATGATCCAGATACTTTGGGTAAAAACCCAGAGGGTCGTAAAGTTAAAGGCGTAATTCATTGGGTGCCAGCAGCACAAAGCGTTGAATGCGAAGTACGCTTATATGATCGTTTGTTTAGCACCGCTAACCCAGATAAAGATGATGATGGCGAAACCAGTGAGTCATTCCTCGATAACGTCAACCCAGAATCACTCGTGGTGTTAAAGGGCTGTCGCGCTGAGCCGTCCTTACTGCAAGCGCAAGTGGGCGACAGTTTTCAGTTTGAGCGCGAAGGCTATTTCTGCGTAGACAGCGTTGATAGCACGCCTGAATCCTTGGTTTTTAACCGTACAGTAACCTTGCGTGATTCTTGGGGGAAAGCATGAGTTTAATGATTTACAACACCCTAACTAAGCAAAAAGAGCCGCTACAACCGCTGCAAGGCAATCATGTACGCATGTATGTCTGCGGCATGACCGTGTATGACTTTTGCCATATTGGCCATGCGCGGGTGATGGTGGCTTTTGATGTGGTGACGCGCTGGTTGCGACACCGTGGTTATGATGTCACTTATGTACGTAATATCACTGATATTGATGACAAAATTATTCGCCGCGCGCAAGAAAATAACGAGCCATTTGAACAGCTGGTTGAACGCATGATTGCCGCAATGCATGAAGATGAAGGTCGCTTAAATGTACTGCGTCCTGACCAAGAGCCGCGAGCGACTGGTCATATCGATGGCATGTTTAAAATGATCCAAACCTTGATCGATAAAGGCTTTGCTTACGCTGCAGACAATGGCGATGTGTATTACCGTGTGGCCAAGTTTGTTGGCTACGGAAAATTATCACGCCGCAAAATCAGTGATCTAAAAATCGGTGCTCGCATCGAGATAGATGAAGCAAAAGAAGATCCACTGGATTTTGTCCTATGGAAAGCGGCCAAGCCTGGTGAGCCAAGTTGGCAGTCGCCGTGGGGGATGGGTCGTCCTGGCTGGCATATTGAGTGCTCAGTGATGTCCACCTGCTGTCTCGGTGATAGCTTTGATATTCATGGTGGCGGTCCGGATTTAGTCTTTCCGCACCATGAAAATGAAATTGCGCAAAGTGAAGCGGCGACCGGTAAGCAATATGCAACGACCTGGATGCATGCTGGAGCGGTGCGCGTGGATGGCGAAAAGATGTCCAAATCTTTGGGCAATTTTTTCACCATTCGAGATGTCTTGGAAAAGTATCATCCTGAAGTGGTACGTTACCTTTTAGTCTCCAGTCACTACCGCAGCCCGATTAACTACTCAGAAAACAATCTACGCGAAGCACGTTCAGCGCTGGAGCGTTTTTACTTGACTCTTAAAGACATGGAGTCGGTTCCTGCAGAGGGCGGTGAAGCCTATGTTGAGCGCTTTACTAAAGCAATGGATGATGATTTTAATGCGCCTGAAGCGTGCTCAGTATTATTTGAAATGGCTCGCGAAGTAAATCGTGTGCATAAACAAGATCCAACGACAGCTGCGGGTTTAGCCGCACGGATGAAAGAGCTCGGTGCTGTATTAGGTATTTTGCAGCTCGAACCCAGTGCGTTTTTACAAGCAGGCTCGGAAAAGCGTGTTGATGCAGCCCAAGTTGAAGCATTGATTGCGGCGCGTTTAGCCGCGCGTCAAAATAAAAACTGGGCAGAATCCGACAGAATTCGTGACGAGTTGACTGCTTTGGGCATCTTGTTGGAAGACGGTAAAGATGGAACAGGTTGGCGCTTAGCTGACCAATAAAAGCTGCTATGTTGGTGCTGCACGCAGTAACATGTTGTGCAGTATCAATTGGGCTGCGATCTATTTGCATAAAGACTGGAGAGTTTCATGCAGCATTTTTTAAATACGCGAGTACGCTGTATTGTAGGCACAATGCTGGTTGCAGGATGTTTGAGTCTGCCGAGCATAGCTGTAGCGCAAGAAACTGATTACACCGATGAGTATGACGAGTGGCAGGACTTCGGCGAAAGAGAAGACCCTTGGGAGCATGCCAATCGTGCTGTTTTTCGCTTCAATGACACCTTAGATCGCTGGGCACTGAAACCTATTGCTAAGGGTTACCAAGCAGTCACACCTGATGTGATTGAAACGGGTGTACATAATGTGTTTAGCAATCTAGGCGAAGCAAGGAATTTAACCAACAATATTTTACAGTTTAAATTGCGTGATGCTGGTGTAGATACAGCGCGTTTTTTCTTTAATACCAGCTTTGGTTTGTTAGGTTTTTTTGATGTGGCAACCAAAATGGGTTTACAGCGCAATGATGAAGACTTCGGTCAGACCATCGGCGCTTGGGGTGTGGAAAGTGGACCTTATGTGGTGTTGCCGTTATTAGGCCCAAGTACGGTGCGTGATGCGGCAGCTTTTGTACCCAGATAGCTTTACTCGACAGTATCGCTATATTAATGACGTGCCAGTGCGTAACTCTATGTTTGCTTTAAATATTGTTGATGCTCGTGCGAGTCTGCTTGCGCGCGAGCGTTTGATTGCAGGTGATAGATACCGCTTTATTCGTAATGCGTTTTTGCAAAACCGTGAGTTTCGAGTGCGCGACGGTAACGTAATTGATGATTTTTAAATTACTGCATTGAGGTGATTTCTAAACCAAGTGCTTGGCGTCCATCGTCAAGCCTGTCCAGTCGGCGTATGACGGCCTCAGCGAGTAGGCTGTTAAGTTTTGCGTGTGATGATGGGATAAGTACGCGGATTGATTGCCCTTCGCTGAGGGGCACTGATCCGCTTGTTTCAATCTGCATACCTGTGCTGGAGAGGTCGAGGCAAACTGCATCGTAGCTTGTCCCATCGCATTCAAATGTTATCTGCGTTTCAACGCGCATGCGGATAAAGTCACGCTTTTCGCTGTAGTATTTCATGCTAAGGCTCCAATTTATGCGCGTTATTTTCTAGTATAGCGTTGCTCTGCTTTGGTTTATGCTACGTTCCTAGCGTTGAATAACATTACTGGTCTTGTGAGAAATGTAAAGTGCGCAGCGATATTGACTGTAGACTGTTCTGTAAATCCTACTGTGCTATTGCTGTTTACCTGCCGATGAAGCCGTCTCGGGTTCAACTCCGGCGCTGCGTCATCTTTGGCTGCGTTTGACATAGCAACAGCGCAGTACGCTTGACTATTTGCGCAGGTTTAGCTGTTTATATAGCGCTTTTTTGAACCTACATAGGCTCTGTTCTACGACTATCTCCAATATGCGAACGCTTTTTTGGCTCCGTTTATCGTCGTAATGCTGCAATACTCTTGACTATTTACGCAGATAGATAAGATTGTATAGGGCTTTCTTTCTCTGATTAATGTATCTGACAGCTTCTGTTTTTGTATGTTGTGCGTAGCAATTTTTACTCGCTGAGTGACTTGTTTTTTTGAGTGTACTTCTCTTTGTGTGTCCAGTGTTTGCTCGGCCGTACAGCTGTTTTTATGCTGAGCCTCTCTAGTCTAGATGATTGCAAAATGTTGCTATAGCACAGAGCCCTTGAATCAGTCTGGCGATAAGAGTACCTTTTGCGCCTAGACACTATTTACGATTTATAAATAATGCATTCTACTTCGCAACAGTCCAGTCATAAGATTACAGCTGAAGAGCTGATTTTATTGCGCAAGCAGCAGGCTTTATTGATTGACGATCAACTTGCTGGTCATAAGCTGCAACAACAAATACGCCCTAAAACACCATGGCAAGCACAAGGCATCAGTTTTGAGCATTGCGTGGTGCCCGCATTGTATTTAACTGGCGATTCTCTCGACTATTTTGTTTTGCCTGATGGCCGTTTGTTTTTGTACTTGGCCGATGTGTCGGGGAGCGGTACCGCAGCGGCGTTGATTAGTATGCTGCTGAAAAACACTGTTCGAGACTTTATTTTTTGTACACCTGCAGCCGCTTCTGAGGCGTCAATTACACCTGTTTCGGTATTGACGCACCTTAATCAGCGTTTACTGACCTATAATTCTGATCGACATATCACATTAATCTGCGCGATTATTGATACGCAGAAAAATATTTTGTCTTGGAGCGTAGCAGGGCATTTGCCTTCGCCTGTACTCTACAATGATGGGCATGCAACGTTTTTAGAGGGTACAGGGCAACCAGTGGGGTTATTTGAGCATGCAACATTTAACGACTTGCAAATGCAACTGCCAGACGCCTTTAGTTTGAGTTTTTTTTCTGATGGGATTTTTGACGCACTGCCCCAAGACAGCTTGGTTACTAGTGAAGCGGCTTTGCCGGCCTTGATGAAAGCTGCACAGGGCAACTATACGCAGGCAGTACAGCTGCTAGGGCTAGCTAACTGCAGCAATATGCCTGATGATATCGCCATGCTGGTGCTGAGCAGGAATCTTGCATGAGTGATGGTAAAATTCAGTTTGCTGAATACAATGACACCTTTGTTTTAAAGTGTGTAGGGGATGTGCGCTTAACCTTTTGTTCTGCGCTCAATGAAACGATTGAAAACACTATTAAAGCGAACTCAGCTAAGTCAATTGTAATTGATTTAACTGAGGTGATCAGTATCGATAGTACTACTTTGGGCCTACTGGCTAAGTTGTCGATTCTATCCATGCGTAAATTTGGCATGCTACCAACCTTGGCCAGTACCAACCCTGACGTCAGTCGCGTACTGGACTCCATGGGCTTTAATCAAGTATTTAATCTCGTTCATACCGCAGCACCGTGCCCTGAATGTCTGGATGATCTGCCTGAGCAGGATCAGTCGGAAGCAGTGGTTAAGGAGCGCGTCTTAGAAGCTCACCAGATTTTGATGAGCTTAAATGAATCCAATCGTGATGAGTTTCGTGACTTGGTCAGTGCTTTAGAAAGCAGCCCAACATAATTCACGTTAAAAAGGCGCGCTGCAAGAGCGTTAAATCACACAGCAGCGCGTTATTTTTAGTTAAATAGTTGTTCTAGTTTTTCTTGATCTCGGGCAAAAGCACGAATACCTTCGGCCAGCTTTTCGTTGGCCATAGCATCTTCATTGTGTGCCCAGCGGAAACGTTGCTCATCAATAAACATGCGTTCTTCACTGTAGCCATTGCTCTGCAGTTTGCGCTCGAGAGGGGCGTGATCATTACTGAGTTGCTCTAATAGCTCAGGGCTGATGGTGAGGCGGTCACAACCTGCCAGCTGTTCGATTTGGCCAAGATTACGAAAGCTCGCCCCCATCACAATGGTTTGATAATCATGGCTTTTGTAATAGCGATAAATACGCGATACAGATTGCACTCCTGGGTCTTCAATGCCTGTATATTCACGGTCTAACGTTTTTTTGTACCAGTCATAAATACGACCAACAAAGGGTGAAATTAAAAACACCCCGGCATCAGCACAGGCCGCTGCTTGAGCAAAAGAAAACAACAGCGTCAGGTTGGTTTGAATGTTGAGCTTCTCTAATCGACGTGCAGCCTGAATACCTTCCCATGTTGCCGCAATTTTTATCAATACACGTTGACGGTCGACGCCATGCTGTTCGTAGCGATCAATTAAGCGCAGGGCATACTCATAGGTGGCGTGCTCGTCAAAGGATAACCGCGCGTCCACCTCGGTGGAAATACGTCCGGGAATCAGCGATAAAATCTCACTGCCCACAGCTACAGCAAACTGCTCGCAAGCGGCTTGCGGCTGGCCAGAAAAGTCTTGCTGAATCTGCGCCATCATCCGCGCATAACGAGGGAAAGTAGCAGCCTTTAACAGCAACGATGGATTGGTTGTAGCGTCCACTGGCTGTAAGCGCGCAATGGCATCTAAATCACCAGTATCGGCGACCACAGTGGTATATCGTTTAAGTTGTTCAAGTTTTGACGTCATAATATGGACTGCGTTGAGAGGCTAAAAAAATCGTGAACAGAACATAACCGAGCATTGCAACAGATGCAATTATTTATAACTGTCTAGCGGCCTTCGAGGCCAGTAACTGCTTGGTCATAGATACGCATTGGCTTATCGGTTTTGTAGATATCTGCTGATAAAAGCTGACGAAAACGCCGTGCACCTGGAAAACCTTGCGCTAGACCTAAGATGTGCCGCGTGACATGAGGTGCTTTACCGCCTTGAGCGAGGTGAGCCTGCAAGTAAGGGCGTAATTGCTCCAGAATTGCTGTGCGAGTAATATCGCGCTGCGCGTCACCAAACAGTTGATGATCAACTTCACTGAGCAACCAAGGGTTGTGATAGGCTTCGCGTCCCAGCATTACGCCGTCAAACGTTTGCAAGAGCTCTGCACACTGCTCAAGGGTTTTAATGCCACCATTTAAGATGATTTCCAACCCAGGAAAGTCGGTTTTGAGTTGCGCTGCGATGTCATAGCGCAAAGGTGGTACATCGCGGTTTTCTTTGGGCGATAAGCCTTCCAGAATTGCAATGCGCGCATGCACAGTAAAGCTCGTGCAGCCTGCATCACGCACGGTGCCGACAAAATCACAGAGTTGGGCATAGCTGTCACGGCCATTGATACCTATACGATGCTTGACCGTTACTGGAATATCTACTGCATCCTGCATCTGCTGAACGCAATCTGCGACCAACTGTGGATGCGCCATTAAGCAGGCGCCGATCATATTATTTTGTACGCGATCGCTAGGGCAGCCGACATTCAGGTTCACTTCATTAAAGCCAGCAGCTTCTGCCATTTTTGTACAAGCCGCTAAATCCGTTGGATTACTACCACCCAATTGCAAGGCCACTGGGTGCTCACTTACGTCATGGCGTAAAAATCGTGCGCTGTCGCCATGCAGCAAAGCACCGGTTGTCACCATCTCGGTATACAGCAGCGCACGCTTAGAGATCAGCCGCAAAAAGTACCGACAATGATGATCAGTCCAGTCCATCATAGGGGCAACGGAAAAGCGCCTAGACACCGTATCCCGGGTGTTTGCTGGGTTTGAGCCTGTTTTTACTGTCTTTTGTTCATGTTCGTTTAAGTGCGTTTTAGTGTGTTTTTGTACGTTTTGAGCGGCTGGGTGTAACATTATGACCCCGTAAAATTAAATGTGACACTGACTGGAGAGTATGGGCGTAATAGTAGCCTGCAAGGGTACAACTGGATACCTTACGCATCAAACGCAGCCGAGTTACTACCTTGCGCGGTATAGGAAAAGCAATAGATGTTAATTACTCCGCGCTACCACTTAGTGGTAGCGCGGTGTCTAGGTGGACTTTTTTGAAGTGTGCTTGATAGCTTACTCATGTGATTTTTAGCAATAATTCTTCTTCCTTTCCTTCCTTAACATTATTGCGACTTTAGAACTTATAATTATTTAACCCATACATAATATGCAATTCCTTCATAGATGTATGATGCATACTTATTGATAATATTGTTTTTTTCAGTCGTATTGACTGTGTAAAAATGAGTTCCAGTTTTAGTGTTATAAAAACGATATAAAGGCTTTGAGCCTAGAGTAGTATTTTCTGCCGCATACCATGCAACGCCTTCGTAGATATAATTTGGGTATTTTTGTTCGATTTTTTCTTTTTCATTTTTACTGATAGTATAGAAGTGCGATCCTAAAACTTTATGGTAAAATCGATAGACAGGACTTAATGTATTAGCTATTTTTGGGTATGCATAAAACGCTGAACCTTCGTAAGTAAAAGAAGGGTATTTATTTATTACATTGTTCCGCTCTACTATACTTCCAGTGAAGAAGTGCGTTCCTGATTTTGTATTATAAAAACGATATATGGCACGTTTATCATTAGATATTTCATCAGTTTTTTTTGCTGCCAGCCATGTTGATAAGCCAGCAGTGTAAGCCAAATCAAAACGGCCATAGAAGTCGTATTTTCCGGGTATTTCACAACTCGAACCACCTCCGTACAACTGCCCTACGAGATACTGTGACCCCAGTATACCTTTTGTAATAAAAAGACCAGAACCGCTGCTACCAGGAGCTGTAGCGCTGTTGTTGTATTTTACAGGGAGGTAACCAGCATCGGAAGAGCTTGCGCTCTGACAGACAAAACTATCGATACCTGAATTCTTACAGTCCGCATATTCTAACTCAGTAAAGCCTGTAGACAGCTTTTGGGGCTTACCGTTAGGGTGATGAATTACACCAATATATGAGTTTTTTGCTGTAGCTGTAGTCCAACCTTGGAATATTGCTCCTGCCGGTGCCATTTCGCGTAAGCGTAGTAATGCTGTATCTGTTTCAGCTTGATTAAAGAGTAAGTCTGCACCTTTTGATAACCTTGTATAATTGCCTACAATATTAGATTGGCAGGACATCGTTTTATAAAACCAAAAGGTTTGTAGCGTAGATGCTTCTTGCTGAGAGTTAATGCAGTGATTGGCTGTAAGAAAGTATGGCGTTTTAGAGTTTTGCGTATCATTGATGAGTGTGCCAGTGCATATAAAAGAGTCTCCGGCTGCATCGGTATATAACATCTTGGCAACACTGTTACTGACGTCATCCCAACTGGCATCACATTCGGCATTTACCATACAGCTTTGATCGCTATTACGTTGTTGGAATAGCTCAAGTTCGTCAGGTGCTAGAAATATATGTGACAGGTTAGGAATAGCTATTTTTATATCAGTTAAAGAGATTTCTTTTGGAAGAAATATCTCTACATTAGCCTGCTCTCCGCTTAAATAAGGGGCGATATAAAGGTTATGTTTTATATTGATGTTAGTGTTTTCTTGATTGTTTTTGAAAGTGGTATTTATAATTTCTTCACCCGATACAATGAAAACTTCATCATTGCTCTCACTACTAAAACGTAGCTCAGCTTTTGGGTGTAACTGTTCGATATTGAAAATGAAACGACTTCCTGTAGCTTGGGGTGAAATAATACTTAATGCGGCAAGGTGACTACCATCAGCAAGTGTTTCCCAATCTAAATAAGAATTAAACTTTTCTATTGTTGCTATAGATTCAATAAAACGATTTACACCTGCATTTAATGGTGTGCCAAGCGTATTTGAACTCTGTGTTTTATGAGCACGAGTCTGTAAGGCTTCTTGTGATTCGATTAGAGGGGCTAGCCTGATGATAGGTCGTTCTTTTTTTATAATTGAAAGTGCCATTTTTAAGTAATAGAGCTTGTTTTTCTAATGGGTTATTTGCAGGGATATAAGAGTCCACCCAAACTGCAGTAGGCTCAGCGTAAGCTAATGTGCAAAAGACGACACCAACCAATACTGTGCTTTTTAAAAAATTCTTAATCATTCGGCTTTTACTTCCTTGTTTAAAGTTTAAATCAATGATCAATTTATCTGAGAATGTTAAGGAAACGCTGAATAAAACCAATCAAACCAGCCAATCCATGCGGATTTAAAATTCAGCTCTTAAATTTCAACTTCAGGGCCATAAAAAACCTTTTTATCAGCAGTTTTACCCGTTTTTGCTGCTTTTCCCGGCAGCTTACCGGTTTTTAGGCGGATTTATCCCGCCAACGGCATACATCGCTTCGACAAAAACAGGTTTGCCAAGGCAAACAGGCTATAGAGATGGGCTGTGTTTTTCGCCAAGCCACGGTAGCGAGTCTTGCGGTGACCAAAGTGCACTTTGACCCAGTAAAAGGGATGCTCAACCTTGGCGCGTATCCGGCTCTTTAATTTTTCGATTTTGTCAGCCAGTTGACCTTCTTCTGTGCCGCTATCGCGCAGCTTTCGACGCTTTCCATGGCGCATGGCTACCACCCACTCCACATCTTTATCCTTATTTTCTTCCCGTTTGTCAGCCCCCAGATAACCAGAATCACCGTATACCTGCTGTTCCTCGCCGTGTAGCAAAGCATGAGCTTGGTTCACGTCGTGCACGTTGGCCGCAGTGGTGACCAGTGTATGCACCAAACCGCTAGCCGCATCAGCACCGATATGAGCTTTCATGCCAAAGTAATACTGATTGCCTTTCTTAGTGGAGCGCATTTCCGGATCACGGCTTTTACTCTTATTCTTGGTGGAAGGTGGTGCGGCAATAATTGTAGCGTCAACCACCGTGCCTTCCTTGAGGTACAAGCCCTTGCTCGCCAGCTGGTAATTGACCGCAGCAAAAATTTGTTGAGTCAGGCCGTGAGTTTCCAGCAGACGACGAAAACGCAACAAAGTGGTCGCATCCGGCACGGCATCACGCCCAAGATCAATACCCATAAACAGCTGAATTGCTGCGCTGTCATAAACGGCATCCTCAGTTCCTTCATCGGAAAACCCCATGACCTGCTGTAGGATGTACATACGTAACATGCGAGAAAGCCCCATAGTCGGACGACCTCGTTTGCCGTCAGATTTCGGATAGTACGGCTCAATCACTGATTCCAGAACAGACCAAGGCACCAGAGTTTCCAGATCCATCAACAGTCGATCCCGACGGGTTTGCTTCTTTTTGCTGACGAACTCGGCTTCGGCGAAAGTGATTTGCATGACTGTGGACTCGATACTAATTACGGATTGGACTATTTTACCAAAGGCTGCAGCCCGCTTGGGATTTGTTCAGTGTTTCCTTAAGTCTTAGGGAGCCTCTGAATAACTCCCCACTTTTTGCGATAATAGCCGCATCGACCATTTTTTAGCCCAGCGAGCCGAATCATGAGCCAGTTGACTTTTGCCGAAGCAGAATACCAGAACAAAAAGCGTAAGACGCGTCGTGAGATTTTCTTGGAAAAAATGGATGCCATTATTCCTTGGAAGCGCTTGGAGAATCGCGCCGCTAAGCATTACCCAAAAGGTGAAATGGGGCGTCCCCCTTATCCGCTCAGTGTGATGCTGCGAGTGCACTGTTTGCAGTTGTTCTACAACCTTAGCGATCCGGCTCTGGAAGATTCGCTGTATGAAATTGAATCAATGCGCCGCTTTGCAGGATTGCGTTTATCAGACAATATTCCTGATGAAACAACAATTTTAAACTTCCGTCACTTCCTTGAAAAGCATGGGCTGGGCAAGCTATTTCTGAAGGAAATTAACAAGCACTTGCAGCATCAAGGCTTGCTGTTTCGCGAAGGCACCATTGTGGATGCCAGCATTATTTCCGCACCGAGCTCAACGAAAAATCAAAGCCGCAAGCGCGACCCAGAAATGCATTCCAGCAAGAAAGGCAACCAATGGCACTTTGGCATGAAGATGCATATCGGCGTGGATGATGTCACAGGTATGATTCATAGCGTGGAAAGTACGGCTGCCAATGTGCACGACGTAACCATGACTGCAAGCCTTCTACATGGCGAAGAAAAGCGTGTATTTGGTGATGCTGGATACCTAGGTGTTGAAAAACGCAGGGAAAACAAAGAGCGCAAAAATCTTGCCTGGCTGATCAGTGCTCGAATCAGTAAGCGTAAAACCATGACCGAAAATGAGCAGGAAATTGAAAAAATGAAAGCCAAGCTACGCGCTAAAGTTGAGCATCCGTTTCGCTACATCAAGTGCGTATTTGGCTATAACAAAGTTCGTTACAAAGGGCTTGATAAAAACCATAACCGTTTGTGCCTGCTGGCGGGGCTAACGAACCTCATGATCGGTAGGAAATACTTGCTGGCTTAGGGTTAGTGCGCCCTTAATCCGCCAAAACGGCGAATTAAGGGCTAAAAGAGGTGGTTTTACCTCGAAAACGGCCTTTTTTAGCTGTTTTTTTGAGTTTTCGAGTCATTTTCTGAAAAGCTCAATAATAAGCTGAGATTTTCAGAGGTTCCTTAGAACTTACTAATAGTTAAGGAAACACTGAACAAATCCCAAGCGGGCTGCAGCCTTTGGTAAAATAGTCCAATCCGTAATTAGTATCGAGTCCACAGTCATGCAAATCACTTTCGCCGAAGCCGAGTTCGTCAGCAAAAAGAAGCAAACCCGTCGGGATCGACTGTTGATGGATCTGGAAACTCTGGTGCCTTGGTCTGTTCTGGAATCAGTGATTGAGCCGTACTATCCGAAATCTGACGGCAAACGAGGTCGTCCGACTATGGGGCTTTCTCGCATGTTACGTATGTACATCCTACAGCAGGTCATGGGGTTTTCCGATGAAGGAACTGAGGATGCCGTTTATGACAGCGCAGCAATTCAGCTGTTTATGGGTATTGATCTTGGGCGTGATGCCGTGCCGGATGCGACCACTTTGTTGCGTTTTCGTCGTCTGCTGGAAACTCACGGCCTGACTCAACAAATTTTTGCTGCGGTCAATTACCAGCTGGCGAGCAAGGGCTTGTACCTCAAGGAAGGCACGGTGGTTGACGCTACAATTATTGCCGCACCACCTTCCACCAAGAATAAGAGTAAAAGCCGTGATCCGGAAATGCGCTCCACTAAGAAAGCAATCAGTATTACTTTGGCATGAAAGCTCATATCGGTGCTGATGCGGCTAGCGGTTTGGTGCATACACTGGTCACCACTGCGGCCAACGTGCACGACGTGAACCAAGCTCATGCTTTGCTACACGGCGAGGAACAGCAGGTATACGGTGATTCTGGTTATCTGGGGGCTGACAAACGGGAAGAAAATAAGGATAAAGATGTGGAGTGGGTGGTAGCCATGCGCCATGGAAAGCGTCGAAAGCTGCGCGAAGCGGCACAGAAGAAGGTCAACTGGCTGACAAAATCGAAAAATTAAAGAGCCGGATACGCGCCAAGGTTGAGCATCCCTTTTACTGGGTCAAAGTGCACTTTGGTCACCGCAAGACTCGCTACCGTGGCTTGGCGAAAAACACAGCCCATCTCTATAGCCTGTTTGCCTTGGCAAACCTGTTTTTGTCGAAGCGATGTATGCCGTTGGCGGGATAAATCCGCCTAAAAACCGGTAAGCTGCCGGGAAAAGCAGCAAAAACGGGTAAAACTGCTGATAAAAAGGTTTTTTATGGCCCTGAAGTTGAAATTTAAGAGCTGAATTTTAAATCCGCATGGATTGGCTGGTTTGATTGGTTTTATTCAGCGTTTCCTTAACTCCAAGACTAAAGTTTTAATCGTTGCACTTATTCTACCCTCACATAGATAATCAGATGATTTATGTTAAGGAAACACTGAACAAATCCCAAGCGGGCTGCAGCCTTTGGTAAAATAGTCCAATCCGTAATTAGTATCGAGTCCACAGTCATGCAAATCACTTTCGCCGAAGCCGAGTTCGTCAGCAAAAAGAAGCAAACCCGTCGGGATCGACTGTTGATGGATCTGGAAACTCTGGTGCCTTGGTCTGTTCTGGAATCAGTGATTGAGCCGTACTATCCGAAATCTGACGGCAAACGAGGTCGTCCGACTATGGGGCTTTCTCGCATGTTACGTATGTACATCCTACAGCAGGTCATGGGGTTTTCCGATGAAGGAACTGAGGATGCCGTTTATGACAGCGCAGCAATTCAGCTGTTTATGGGTATTGATCTTGGGCGTGATGCCGTGCCGGATGCGACCACTTTGTTGCGTTTTCGTCGTCTGCTGGAAACTCACGGCCTGACTCAACAAATTTTTGCTGCGGTCAATTACCAGCTGGCGAGCAAGGGCTTGTACCTCAAGGAAGGCACGGTGGTTGACGCTACAATTATTGCCGCACCACCTTCCACCAAGAATAAGAGAAAAGCCGTGATCCGGAAATGCGCTCCACTAAGAAAGGCAATCAGTATTACTTTGGCATGAAAGCTCATATCGGTGCTGATGCGGCTAGCGGTTTGGTGCATACACTGGTCACCACTGCGGCCAACGTGCACGACGTGAACCAAGCTCATGCTTTGCTACACGGCGAGGAACAGCAGGATACGGTGATTCTGGTTATCTGGGGGCTGACAAACGGGAAGAAAATAAGGATAAAGATGTGGAGTGGGTGGTAGCCATGCGCCATGGAAAGCGCGAAAGCTGCGCGATAGCGGCACAGAAGAAGGTCAACTGGCTGACAAAATCGAAAAATTAAAGAGCCGGATACGCGCCAAGGTTGAGCATCCCTTTTACTGGGTCAAAGTGCACTTTGGTCACCGCAAGACTCGCTACCGTGGCTTGGCGAAAAACACAGCCCATCTCTATAGCCTGTTTGCCTTGGCAAACCTGTTTTTGTCGAAGCGATGTATGCCGTTGGCGGGATAAATCCGCCTAAAAACCGGAAGCTGCCGGGAAAAGCAGCAAAAACGGGTAAAACTGCTGATAAAAAGGTTTTTTATGGCCCTGAAGTTGAAATTTAAGAGCTGAATTTTAAATCCGCATGGATTGGCTGGTTTGATTGGTTTTATTCAGCGTTTCCTTAAATCAAATGAATTCAGCCTAAATGAACACAATACTAGCGGCTGACTCAGCTGCAACGATACCAAATTGAAGCGGATTTAGCTTGTTTAAGATCATAAGATGGCATCGCAAGACAAGTCGGTGTTCACTCGTTAACGATCAGACCTGAAATTCTCAGAACATAGCTTAGAGAAACATTATAATAGGGTTTGTGAGCAGGGAAAACATTATCATCTAGGCAGAGTCATACGGGTATTTGCAGCCAATTATGTGGCTTAGACAACGGACTCCGTCATGGATTGAATCGGGAATAAGTCCTGAGCAGATATAAGAAAAGCTGTGTGTTGCAAGTGCTCTCCTGGTTGCGAGTTATGAGTGGATTTATCGGTTTTTGATCAATGATAAATAGGTTGGTGACGCGCTATAGTAAGTACCTTTCCCTAAGTGCTAAAAAATACCGAAAACATTGCGAACGTTATAATCGGCTCGGAGCTACATAGGGCTCTTTGCAGGATTCCAGAGCGGAGTGATTATTTCACCTCTACAAGAGAGCGCCCAAGTAGCTTTCGAGCAGTGATATCTAAGAATCTCACCTCATAGAATCCAGCTTTATCGGGCATAGTCATCTCCATGGTTTTCTCCTCGCCGACCGATTGAATGGCGATCCAACTGAAGTCCGGCTGGTCATTGCGAGCTAGCGCAATCCTTTGATCGTTGCCATCGCTTACTCCAGTCCATGAGACCGTAATGACTTCACCGACTTTGGCCTCGGCAGGCACAGAAAGTCCGGCGCCATCGTCCAGTGGCGCATCGGCAGCAACCACTTCTAATGGTGTACTGGCAATCGTTTTTTTGCCTTCATCCAGCATATAACGGATTTCATAGAGGCCTGTTTCATTGGGAGCAGTTAGACTTCCTTGGGTTTTGCTACCGGTGCGCAAGTAAATATTGCGCGTACCTTCCTTGCTACCGGCTGGCACTATATTGATCATATCCGTGGGACTAATGGTCGATGACCAAGTGATATCCACATCGTTCCCAGCGCGTACGGTGCTGGGGGCAGACACAGTGACTTCAGCGGCCGTGACTTCAATTGCTGCCGTGGCTAAGGTTTTTTTGCCTTCATCAAGCATATAGCGCAGTTCGTACAGGCCTGGTTCAGCCGGAGCGGTCAGCTGACCTTCGGTGTTTTTACCGGTGCGTCGGTAGTTGTGACGTGTACCTTCTTTCGCACCAACAGGGACGATGGTGACCATATCCGTGCCGCTAATGGTTTGACTCCAAGCCACATCAAAAGCGCTGCCTGTAACAACTTGTTCTGGACCAGACACAGTGACTTCAGCGGCAGTGACTTCAATTGCTGCCGTGGCTAAGGTTTTTTTGCCTTCATCAAGCATATAGCGCAGTTCGTATAGGCCTGGTTCAGCCGGAGCGGTCAGCTGACCTTCGGTGTTTTTACCGGTGCGTCGGTAGTTGTGACGTGTACCTTCTTTCGCACCAACAGGGACGATGGTGACCATATCCGTGCTGCTAATGGTTTGACTCCAGGCCACATCAAAAGCGCTGCCTGTAACAACTTGTTCTGGGCCAGACACAGTGACTTCAGCGGCAGTGACTTCAATTGCTGCCGTGGCTAAGGTTTTTTTGCCTTCATCAAGCATATAGCGCAGTTCGTATAGACCCGGTTCAGCCGGAGCGGTCAACTGACCTTCGGTGTCTTTACCGGTACGTCGGTAGTTGTGACGTGTACCTTCTTTCGCACCAACAGGGACGATGGTGACCATATCCGTGCCGCTAATGGTTTTGCTCCAAGCCACATCAAAAGCGCTGCCTGTAACAACTTGTTTTGGGCCAGACACAGTGACCTCAGCTGCAGTGACTTCAATTGCTGCCGTGGCTAAGGTTTTTTTGCCTTCATCAAGCATATAGCGCAGTTCGTATAGACCCGGTTCAGCCGGAGCGGTCAACTGACCTTCGGTGTCTTTACCGGTACGTCGGTAGTTGTGACGTGTACCTTCTTTCGCACCAACAGGGACGATGGTGACCATATCCGTGCCGCTAATGGTTTTGCTCCAAGCCACATCAAAAGCGCTGCCTGTAACAACTTGTTTTGGGCCAGACACAGTGACTTCAGCGGCCGTGACTTCAATTGCTGCCGTGGCTAAGGTTTTCTTACCTTCATCAAGCATATAGCGCAGTTCGTATAGACCCGGTTCAGCCGGAGCGGTCAGCTGACCTTCGGTGTTTTTACCGGTGCGTCGGTAGTTGTGACGTGTACCTTCTTTCGCACCAACAGGGACGATGGTGACCATATCCGTGCCGCTAATGGTTTTGCTCCAAGCCACATCAAAAGCGCTGCCTGTGATCACTTGCTCTGGACCTGTTAACTCGACCTCAGGCAGTTTCGATTCTTCTGGTTCTGGCGCGACGGGTTGCAACTGCATGGCGCTTTGCACCTGTGCTAAAGCATCATGCAGTTCCGCGGCGTTGTTGGCTGGTACAAAGATACCGCCAGTGTTTTCGGCAATGCAGGAGAGGCTGGAATGAGCTTTGGTTTCTAAGTCGAAGCCGACAACATGCGTAGTGAACTTGACACCCTCTTTAGCCAGTTGCTGCGAAATCTCACAAGGGTTGGCGTGACAAGTTTCTAAACCATCTGAGATCAGTACAATCGTTGCTTGGCTGTCGCGGTAAGAAAGCAGATCAGCCGCATGCTGCAACGAAGCAGAAATTGGTGTTTTGCCTACTGGGTTGATTCCATTCAGTGTATTGATAAAATCAATTTTGTTGAGTGAACTGGGTTTGATTAGCGTTTCTATATCGCTGCAATCTCCCTTTCTGCGATGACCGTAAGCAACTAGGCCTAAGTTGGTGCTGCTATCCCACTTGTTGATTAGATCGGTTACCACCTCGCGAGCAATTTCGATTTTACTCGTGCCATCGATCTGCCCCCACATCGATCCTGAGGCATCATAAACAATCACAACATCTTCTGCAGCGTTTGCCTGTGCTGCAAACGCTAGACTGCTTGCGACCACCATTGCTGTGAGTGTCGATGTGATATGTTTCATAAAGATGTCTCCCAATATGTGATTTGTGGCCGCTTAAACCTGCACTTAACGCCCTGCATACCCTTTGTTTGAGGCGCCCTGTTAGATCTTAAACAGTTGCCCTAAGCGTCTCCAGAATTTGCATGAGGCCAGATCCTACCCATTGCAGGTGTTAAAGGTGCGTGCTGCTTTATGTGCTCTACGATTTTTAATGCTTGCCTGCTTTGATGCGTAGCTGAATTCTTTTGCAGTGTCTAATTATGATGATGGCAGAATAGGCGCTGCTTGCGCGCCCTCTATTTAGACAGGTTAAGAAATAAAGTGAGTCATCAAGCAAGGCGCCATCGATATATTGGGTGCAGGAGCCGTTTTCTGTAAAATTAAAGGTCTTAGCGTTCTGCTTTGAAAAATACAACTCATGCAGGGAGCAAGCAGAGCAAGGGTAGGCATAATCCTGCAGCTTCGTGGGTTGTAGCGCTAAGCGATGCTTGCTGTATGCCGTAGTGATACGACTCGAAAGTTATTTGCGTTACTATGCTGGACTGCTGTACTTACTTTTCAAGCTCACTTTAACCACCAGCGGTTCAACGGCGCGGCAGCAGCAGGGAAGGATTTCGTCTTGGCGTAGGAAAGCCAGCGGGGTATTGATATAGTCAACGCTGCCGGAGCGCAGGGTCAGGCGGCAAGCGCCGCAGTAACCACTGCGGCACTGGTATTCAACGTGATGGCCTGTACGTTCCAAGCCTTCGAGCAATGTTTCTGATTCATCCAGTTTGAAAACTAAGTCTTCCGTGATGACTTGTATACGCGTGTCCATTTAAAGCTCAAAATCGCCTAAGTCTTCAGCTGAAACAGTCGAGTTGATTTGGCCAACCAGGTAGGAGCTGACCTCAACCTCTTGCGGTGCAACTTGGACATTATCTGACACCAACCAAGCATTAATCCAAGGAATGGGGTTGTGTGAAGCATTACTAAATATTGGCTCAAGGCCTACAGCATGCATGCGCAAGTTGGTGATGTACTCAATATATTGATTAAGAATGCCTTTGTTTAGACCGATCATTGAACCGTCTTGAAATAAGTATTCTGCCCATTGTTTCTCTTGCTCGGCAGCATGCCTAAAGATTTCAACGCTTTCTGCGTGGCAGGAGCGCGCCACTTCAGCCATTTCTGGGTCATCTTGACCGGCTTGCATGATATTGATGATGTGCTGGGTGCCGGTGAGGTGCAGCGCCTCATCGCGTGCGATCAAACGAATGATTTTGGCGTTACCTTCCATCAAGCGGCGTTCAGCAAAGGCAAAGGAGCAGGCGAAGCTGACATAGAAACGAATTGCTTCCAGTACGTTCACACTCATCATGCACAGGTACAGTTTGCGTTTGAGTTCAAACAAGCTGACTTCGTGGGTTTTACCGTTCAACGTATGTGTGCCAGCGCCGCATTTGCTGTAAAGCATGCTGTAGTGAATCAAGTCGTCGTAGTACTTAGAAATATCACCCGCACGTTCAATAATGTGCTGGTTGCGCATAATATCGTCAAACACCACCGCAGGATCATTAACGATATTACGAATAATATGCGTGTAAGAGCGTGAGTGAATGGTTTCCGAAAACGACCAAGTTTCAATCCACGTTTCCAGCTCTGGGATAGATACCAGCGGTAAGAAGGCAACGTTAGGGCTGCGACCTTGGATTGAATCAAGCAACGTTTGATACTTGAGATTGCTGATGAAAATATGCTGCTCATGGTCCGGCAGATTGCGATAGTCAGTACGGTCTTGAGACACATCCACTTCTTCTGGACGCCAGAAAAACGACAGTTGCTTTTCAATCAACTTTTCAAAAATAGGATATTTTTGTTGATCGTAACGTGCCACGTTAACCGGCTGCCCAAAGAACATCGGTTCTTTGAGTTGGTCGTTATCAATGAGCGAGAAAGTGCTGTATTTCATAAACATTCACCCTTAAATCTTGCAAGCGCCGCCAGCGCAATCATCTTCCATATCGCTTTGGCTATCATCAGCGCCATCACGCGTGTTTTGGTAGTACAGTGTTTTTAGACCGAATTTGTAGGCTGTCAGCAAATCTTTCAACAGTTGCTGCATGGGCACACGGCCACCATCAAAACGTTGTGGATCGTAGTTGGTGTTGGCAGAAATCGCTTGGTCAACGAACTTCTGCATAATGCCAACCAAATGTAGATAACCTTCGTTATTGGGCATGCTCCAGAGTAATTCATACTTGTCTTTCAGTTCGTCATAACCTGGCACAACTTGTTTTAGAATACCGTCTTTAGACTGTTTGATGGTGACTAGGCCACGTGGTGGCTCAATACCGTTAGTGGCATTGGAGATCTGGCTGGAAGTTTCTGACGGCATCAAGGACGACAGAGTCGAGTTGCGCAGGCCGTGTTTCACGATATCAGCGCGTAGCGTTTCCCAGTCTAAATGCAGCGGCTCAGTACAAATCGCATCCAAATCCTTTTTATAGGTATCAATCGGTAATATACCTTGTGCATAGGTGGTTTCATCAAATGCGGTGCAAGGGCCAAACTCTTTCGACAGGTTATTAGACGCTTTCAGCAAATAATACTGAATCGCTTCAAAAGTGCGGTGGGTCAGGGCATTGGCTGAACCATCGGAGTACTTCACACCGTTCTTAGCTAAGTAGTAGGCATAGTTAATCACACCGACACCTAAGGTGCGGCGTTTCATGGTTGCGTTACGCGCAGCTTCCAGCGGGTAGTCTTGGTAAGTCAGCAGTGAATCCAGTGCGCGCACAGCCAAGTCAGCTAGATCTTCTAGCTCATCGAGGCTATCAATCGCACCCAAGTTAAAGGCAGATAAGGTGCACAGCGCGATTTCTTTATCGGTCTCGTTGATATTTTCCAGCGGACTGGTGGGCAGGGCAATTTCCAAGCACAGGTTAGACTGACGGATCGGCGCAACTTTAGGATCAAAGGGGCTGTGCGTATTGCAGTGGTCAACGTTCTGGATGTAAATACGACCCGTGCTGGCACGCTCTTGCATCATCAATGAGAACAGCTCTACTGCTGGCATCGTACGCTTACGGATGCTCTCATCTTGTTCGTATTGCACATAAAGACGCTCAAACTCAGCTTGATCTGCAAAGAAGGCTTCGTACAAACCTGGCACGTCATGCGGCGAAAACAGAGTAATATTGCCACCTTGAATCAGGCGCTGGTACATCAGTTTATTCAGTTGTACACCGTAGTCCATATGACGCACACGGTTTTCTTCAACGCCACGGTTGTTTTTCAGAACCAATAAAGATTCAACTTCTAGGTGCCACATAGGGTAGAACAAGGTTGCTGCGCCACCGCGTACGCCACCTTGCGAGCACGATTTAACCGCGGCTTGAAACAGTTTAAAGAACGGAATACAACCTGTGTGTTGTGCTTCGCCACCACGAATTGGGCTGCCAACCGCGCGAATACGACCGGCATTAATACCAATACCAGCACGCAGCGACACATATTTAACAATGGCTGAGGTGGTGGCACTGATTGAATCTAGGCTGTCACCGCACTCAATTAGCACGCAAGAGCTAAATTGACGTGAAGGGGTGCGTACACCGGCCATAATTGGCGTAGGTAGTGAGATTTTAAACAGTGAAATTGCATCGTAAAAGCGCTTAATATAGTTTAAACGAGTCGTTTTTGGGTAGTCGGCAAATAAGCACATACCAATCAAGATGTAGAGCATCTGCGGGCTTTCGTAGACTTCTTTAGTCACGCGGTTTTGCACTAAGTATTTGCCTTCGAGCTGCTTGACTGCCGCGTAGGAAAAACTCATATCACGACCGTGATCAATATAGTCGTTGAGCTCATCGAATTCAGCTTTATCGTAGTCACGTAAAACATGGCTATCGTAACGCTCTTCATTGGTCAGCTTAGTCACGTGATCAAATAAGTGTGGCGGCTCAAACTCACCATAAGCAATTTTGCGCAGATGGAAAATCGCTAAACGCGCAGCTAAATATTGATAATCCGGCGTGTTTTGAGAGATCAAATCTGCTGCAGATTTGATAATGGTTTCATGGATGTCTTTGGTGTGCATACCGTTGTAGAACTGGATATGCGATTTTAGCTCAACCTGTGAAACCGAGACATTCTTTAAACCCATAGCAGCCCAATCAAGAACGCGATGGATTTTGTCTAAATCGATCGGTTCTTGGCGACCATCGCGCTTGGTTACTTTAATGGCTTTAAAGTCTGTCATAATGGGGTCCTTTTAACGTTTTTGTGGTAATGGCCTTGAATATCTACGAGCACTGCTGTAGTGCGAGACTTTCAAGGAAAGCACATCATATAGTGGTTTTGAGTTTTATGGGACGCAATATAGGGTATTGATACCCTAAGATCAACACAGGTCAAGTGCCGATATTAAGCGGTTTTGATCTGTAAGCCTTATGCCATCTGCGCTTGCTGTACTTTAGTAATTTTAAAAATATTCAGCTTGCTTTTTTGATTTAAAGCAATTTTTAAAAAGACTGAATTAATCAGGTTAAAAAGCAACCAGCAGGTCGGTGCATGTTTTCAGGTGTAGTCAGGATTTGTGTTTTAAAAGGCCGTGTATTATGCAGCAACTAGAGTTTTTTGAAATACCCAGCCCCTGTATTGGTGTGTGTGAGGCCAATAATAGAGGCTATTGCAAGGGCTGTTTTCGCTCGCGTGATGAGCGATTGTACTGGCTCAAACTCAGCGAGGCGGATAAACGTCTTGTGGTGCACTTATGCCAGCAACGCAAAGCTCGGGTATTAAAAGCCAAAGAGGCTGCTTTGCAAGTCGCTAAACCAGTGACTGATGAGCCTGAGCAATCAAGTATGTTTTAGGCTGAACGTGCTTGTGTCAGTCAGCGCGCTGAATACAAAAATTACGATAGATGTAAATGCTGAGCTTGCGGGATATCCATGACATGGTGACTTACAATAATCAACAGTCCATGCGCTTGACGCTCGCGTAATGCGGTTAAGACTTGGTAACTGCTAGCACTGTCGAGTCCGGCAAACGGCTCATCCACTAATAAAATCGGGCGCTGCGCCAACAATAAACGCGCCAAGGCAACTCGCCGTGCTTGACCGCCGGATATTTGCGCACCATATTCGCCCAGCGCAGTATCCAGACCATTTTGTTGCTTGGCCCAGTCGGCTAAGGCCACATCGGCCAACACCTGCCACAGTTGCTCATCGCTGGCTTGCGGATCAGCCAAACGTAAATTACTGGCCAAACTGCTATCGAAAATATCAAACTGCTGCGGTAGATAACCGATGCACTCATCCAATTGCCATTCATAATAAGGGCGCTGGTTGATCAGATAGCTGCCGCTGCTTGGTGCAAGCGCGTTAGCTAAGACCTTAAGCAGTGTGGTTTTACCGATTCCTGACGCACCGGTAATCAGCAGCACTTGACCACTGCTTAGGTCAATATCAATATTTCTGGGTCCATTCAATGCGCCAGGAACGCAGGCGCTGAGTTGTTGTGCTTGTAGTTGAAAAGGTGCTGAGGGACGCGGTTTCTCCGCGCTTGCGTGAGGTGCAAGTGCGGTATCAGTCGCTTGCATCAGCTGGTTGATACGGTCGCGTGCGGCTTGGCTTTGACCTAAACCAATAAAGCTACCGGCCAATGGTACCAGAGCTTCGTGAATACCAAACAACGCTAGTGCTGCGGCTAGCAGCCATGGCACATTGATCAGCCCAGCCGAGACGAGCGCTATACCCACCCACAATAGGCAGCCTATGCTAGCGGCTAAAGCCCATTGCTGCAGCAGGCTTAGCAAGCTGATCAGTTGCTGCTGCTGGTGATGCTGAGTTTGGTAGTGCTGGTCGGCGCTTAAAGTGTCACGCTGTTGTTTCTGCCAGCTTTGCCACAGGGTCAACGAGGTTAACAGTGACAGCGACTCTAGGAAGTGCTCACGGCGCAATTCTGCGGCCTGTACATCAGTCAGTGCCAGTTTACGGCCACGCCAAAAACCTAACGCGGGCACCAATAACCATGCAACAAACAAACCCGCGCTGGCAGCATAAGCTAATTGCGGCTGCAACCAATAGGCAAAGATCAGGTAGATCAGCACAATTAAACAAGCCCACAACCAGGGCGCGAGAAACTGCAGCGGAAAGCGGTCGAGGCGATCAATATCAGCAACTAAACGGTGCATGGTGGCGGCCGAGCCGGTACTGTCTTGATTGACTGGCGTATCACGCAAAGTCAGCGCTCGAAACACTTGGCTGCGTAAATCTTTAAGCAAGGACAGGGTCGCATGATGCGAGGTTACACGCTCACCATAACGCCCAGCGGTACGCACAATGGCAAACAGGCGGATCAGTGCGGCAGGGCGAAAATAGTCAAAGGTAAAGGAGCTGCTGATAACTAGACCGGCAATCGCAGACGCGGTAATAAACCAGCCTGAGGTTGCTAGTAAAGCAATAGCTGAGAATAAGGTTAGGGCTCCGAGTAAGAGCGCTAAGCTCCAGTTGGCTTGGCGGCTGCGTAATAAATTGCGTAAACGAATTGGCTTTAGCATGGCAGTTGCTCCTGTTGCGCTTGCAGAGCATGTAAATCAAGATAACGATCCAGCCATTGCAAACCTTGCCATTGGTGGCTAACGAGGATCAGGGTTTTACCGGTGCTGAGCTTTTCCAGCAAGGCATGGATAGTCGCGCTGGTTTCTGGATCAAGGTGCGCAGTAGGCTCATCCAGCAACCAGACATGCGCCTCACGCAATAACAGCTGGGCAATCGCTAAGCGGCTGAGCTGACCTCCGGATAAACCTAAGCCGCGCTCGCCCAATGTTGTGTTTAAACCGAGCGGTAAGTGTTCAACTAACGCCAACAAATCCACAGCGCGTAACACATCAAGCAGTTGTTGCTCACTGGCTGCTGGGTTGGCTAAGCGTAAGTTGTCAGCAATGCTGCCGCGTTTAAAGTTGGGTTGTTGCGATAAGTAGCCCAACTGGCGGTGCCAATCACTGCGCAATACACTTGATAACGCCTGTTGATTTACCTCAATGTGCCCTGAGTACTCAATAAAACCCAGTAACGCCAGTAATAAGCTGGATTTACCGCTACCACTTTCGCCATGCAAGCCAATACGTTCACCTGCAGCAATTTGCAAATCAATACGGGGTAAACGGATACGTTGATTGTGCGCGGTGATGCTGACCTTATCTAACGATAGTGAAGGCGCGCTGGTTAATTGCAAAGGCTGCTGGCCGGGATGCTGCCAAGTGTGTTGTTCCAGTAGCGGCAATAATTCCTGGATAGCACCCTCAGCTTCAGCCTTAGCATGATAGTCAGTACCCAATTGGCGCAGTGGTGCATAAAACTCAGGCGCTAACAGCAAAATAAACAATGCACCAGCATAAGGCACCGGAATCACACCTTTAGCCCAAGGTAAAATACCCAGCAAGCCTAAGCCTAAGTATAAGGCCACTAAGGCAATCGCTAAGGATGAAAATAACTCCAGTACCGCACCGGATAAAAAGGCTAAACGTAGCACTTTCATGGTGCTGTCACGGTATTTAGACGCTGAGTGGTCAACATCCTGCTGAGCTTGCGAGGTTGCTTTTAGATGCTGCAGGGTCGACATGCCACGCACCCAATCTAAAAAACGGCTACTCAGCTGACTCATCGCCGCCATTTGTTGCTGACTGCTACGGCTGGCGGCACCGCCGACAAGAATCATAAAGAGCGGTACTAAAGGTGCTGTTAGCAACATTAAGCCAGCAGCCAGCGGGCTGTAATAAAATGCGGCAATACTGATCAGCAACGGGACGATCAGTACCAGTGACAACTGCACATAATAGCGGCTGATATAACCATCTAACGCATCCACCTGCTCCAGCAACTGTGAGCTTAGTGCGCCATCAGCGCCCAGCGTTTGCCGTTCTGGGCCTAAACCGGCCAAGGTGTTGAGCAAGCGTTTGCGTAAGGCAGTTCGAGCATTCAGACTGGCCGTTTGCGAAAGGCGCTCACGAATGTACTGTGCCGTCGGGCGCAAGGTAAAGCACAACATTAGCGCTAAGGCATGACGCATATCAAAAGCGTCATTTAATGGCGTACCTGCTTGGCTGCTATCGAGTAAACCAACAAACAGTTGTGCAAGCAACCAGCTTTGCGCAATAAAAAGTAACGCAGCGCTGACGGCAAAAAACAACGCGAGGCGTAAGCGTTGTTTTTCTGAAGTCATGATGTCTTTGAGTTGGCGACGTAATATGCGTTTTAGTTGTTGCTCGGTGTGCTCTAATGTATTTTCCACTGATTTTAACCGCGCCTGTAAAATATCATTGTAATACAGCCCGTTATTGAGCCGTTGCATAGCAAGAACGAGTCTCAATATTGACATATATCTATAGATGCACTGTGCGACATGTTGTCCCGCGCTGTATCTGCTTAAGGAGAAATTCTATCTACGCCGTATACTATTCATGCTCAATCATCGATTGGAATTCAATTGACCAGTGTACATAGTGCAAAAAGAATACTTCGTATAGTTGCATAATAATTTTAAACTGTCTCAGTGCTTGATTTGTCACTGTATGCAGATGATAATCATTGCCATTAAAAAACCGCTTAGATCAAGGAATTACTCTTCATGCAGGCAACAACTTTGCGCTCACTGCTTTTATGTTGTGCAGTAGTGGGTCCAGTTATCAGTGCAAATGCTGTTGAACAGTCACTCAGCGAAAGTGAAAAGCTCAGTCAAACAGCGCAACGTTCGCAGCAACGCGTTGAACGTTTGGATGATGCCAGTCAAGCTCTGCTTGAAGAGTACACCAACACTTTAGCCAAAACTAAAGCCCTTGAGGGTTATAATGCGCAAGTGAGCGAACTGATTGCTGCGCAGCATAAAGAATTAGTCAGCTATCAAGAGCAACTGCTCGAATTGCAGAACAGTGAAGCAGCAGTGATGCCACAGATGCGCCGCATGGTTGAGGTGCTCGCAGAGTTTATTGAAGCGGATGTCCCGTTTTTACCCTTTGAGCGCACGGATCGTTTGACTGCGTTACAAGAATTAATGCCGCGCGCAGATGTCAGCATGGCAGAGAAATACCGTCGTATCCTTGAAGCCTATCAAATTGAAAGTGACTACGGTTATACCCTAGAAGCGTGGCGTGGTGAGCTCGGTGAAGGCGCCGAGCAGCGCAGTGTTGAATTCTTGCGTGTTGGTCGCATCATGCTTTATTACCAAACACCAAACGGCCATGAGAGTGGTTACTGGAATGCACAAACGCGCAGCTGGCAAACACTTGATAACAGCACGCGACGTCCCTTACAAAAAGCCATTGCGATTGCTCGTCAACAAAAATCTGCAGATTGGTTAAAACTGCCCATTAAGACCTTAGCGCTGGAGGTACAGCCATGAAGCGTTTGTTATGGCTAACGTGTGCCGTACTGTTTAGCGCATCTGCACACGCTGAAGTGTTAACTCCAGATCAACTATTAGAGCGTATTCGTAGTGAAAAAATCAACGAAGAGCAGTTGATGCAACAACGAGAGCAGCGCTTCCTGCAAGCACGTAACCAGCAGGCGCAGTTATTAGCTGAGGCAAAAAAAGCTCTCTCTGAACAAGAGTCGCGGGCAGCCGCATTAAAATCCACCTTTACTGCCAACGAACAAGAATTAGCGGATCAAGAGCAACTACTCAAGCAACAGGTCGGAGAGCTGGCTGAGTTGTTTGCTGTGGTACGACAAAGCGCCGGCGATTTAGCGGGACAGTGGCGCACGAGTTTATTAAATGTACAGTTTCCAGAGCGCATTGAGCAGCTTGAGCGCTTATCCAAAGGCAGGGTACTGCCGAGCGCGGCACAAATCGAAAGTTTCTGGTTGACGGTACTTGAAGACATGACAGCAACTGGTCGTGTTGAGCGTATTGCCGCGCCAGTGATCGCTGCTGACGGCCAGCGCAACACAACCGATGTGCTGCGGGTTGGACCGTTCTCGGCGTATACTGAGCAAGCATTTTTAACCTTCAGTGAAGGTGATAATGCCTTTCGTGCCTTACCTAAACAACCATCAGGTTTAAGTCAAATTAAACAATGGGCGGGCAGCCAAGATGCGACAGTCGTGATCCCTCTTGATCCAACGCGAGGCTCTCTGATTGAGCACTTACAGCGTAAACCAGCCCTATTGGACCGTCTGCGCCAAGGGGGGTTAGTCGGCTGGGTAATTGTTGCGCTGGGTGTCTTTGGTTTCTTGTTGGCTGCTTGGCGTTTATTTGGCTTAATGCGTGTCGTGCGCAGTGTGCGTGTGCAGATGCGTAACTTGTCCAGCCCTACCAGTGATAACCCGTTGGGACGCGTTTTGAGCGTATTAGGTCCTAATCCACAACTGTCTGATCTAGAAACTCTTGAGCTAAAACTCGATGAGGCGGTTATGCAAGAGGTGCCACAGCTAGAAAAAGGTCAAGGCTTGCTTAAATTACTCGCCGCTGTTGCGCCTTTGTTGGGGCTGCTTGGTACAGTGACTGGGATGATTATTACCTTCCAAGCCATTACTCAAAGTGGCGGTGGTGATTCACGCTTGATGGCCGACGGTATCTCGCAAGCCCTAGTCACCACGGTAGAAGGCTTGGTTGTGGCGATTCCCTTACTGTTTTTACACAGTGTCTTGAGTGCGCGTAGTAAGACAGTGGTACAGCTCTTGGAACAGCAGTGTGTAGGCTTGTTAGCGCTGCATATGTCAGGAAACAAGCGCAGTGAGTAACTGGCAAAATATGTGGTTTTGGCTGATCGACAGCAGCCATGCCTTACTCGACTTGATGAGTGCAGGCGGCACCGTGATGTGGTTGCTGGCGGGATTGTGTGTGCTGTTTTGGACGCTGGTCTTGGAGCGCTTATGGTACACCCATCGCCATTTTCCCCGTTGGGCTAAAGAGCGCCGTAAGCAATGGAAAGCGTTTGATTTTGATGACCGTGCTCAGGCCGCTTGGCAGCATGCCGTGCGTGCTGCCTGGTTGGCGCAAGCGCGCGAACAGCTGATTACACCGCTATCTGTTACTCGTACGCTGGTGGCGATGTTTCCGCTACTGGGCTTGTTGGGAACAGTAACAGGCATGGTAGCCGTCTTTGAAGTGCTCGCGGTGAGTGGCAGCGGTAACCCTCGTGCGATGGCTGGCGGTGTCTGGCAAGCAACATTACCAACCCTCGCCGGCATGGTGTTAGCCATCGGTGGTTTATTTAGTTTGGCCCGCTTAGAACGTAATGCGCGGCGTGCCATAGGGCGGTTGGCTGATCAACTGCGTCATGGATAAGGATTAAACGATGAGAATGCGCCGTTACAGTCAGCAAGCTGAAGAGGAGCCTGGCATTGATTTAACACCCATGCTCGATGTGGTTTTTATCATGCTAATTTTCTTTATTGTTACCAGCTCCTTTATTAAAGAGTCAGGGATCGAAGTCAATCGTCCGCAAGCCGATAGCGCCAGTTCGCAAGAGAAAGGTAATATTTTAATTGCGGTAACTGCAGACGGCCAAGTATGGCTGGATAAACAAATTGTTGATGTGCGCAGTGTGCGTGCGCATGTTGAACGTATGCGTCAAGAGCAACCAGAGGGTGTGGTTGTGGTGCAAGCAGATCAAGATGCGCGCACCGGTTTGGTGGTTAAAGTGATGGATCAAGCGCGCTTGGCAGGTGTCGAAGATGTGGTGTTAGCCGCGTCTACGGAGTCGCAATAATGCGTTGGTTGTGGTCATTTTTAGCTGCTGTGCTGTTTGTCTTTGCCAGCTTTGTCTTAATGCTGGTGATGATTTTCCCACCTAAAAATAAAGTTGCTGAGCCCGAGTTAAAGATGGGTTACTTTATTCCTAAGCAACAGCAGGAATCGAGCGACCCCAGCCGAACTCGCCAGCAAATGCCAGAGAGGCCTGTGGAACCACAACCAGAGACACCACCAGCTCAGCAAGCGCCGCAGCCGCCACGTACGCCACAAATGGCCACGCTTGATTTAGCTGTACCACAACTGTCAAGCAACATCAGTATTGCTGCTTCAGCACCTAGCTTGCAAGGTTTAACCGCACAAACCCCAACTGCGGCAGCGCCTTCAACGCCTATCGCAGCTGCAGCCGCAGCGCCAAGTGCACCGAGTAACGATTCAGAAGTGATTCCTTTAAATCAAGTGCTGCCAGTCTACCCTGATAGCGCACGGCGTCGTGGTATCGAAGGCTACGTGAAGCTGGCATTTACCATTACCGCTGATGGCAAGGTTGAGAATGTGCGCGTGATCGAGGCGTCACCTGAGAACGTTTTTAACCGCGAAGCACGCCGTGCTGCAGTACGTTGGCGTTTCGCGCCGCGTCGTGAAGGTGGTCAACTAGTCGAGCGTGAAGCGGTGAAAACCTTGCAGTTTCGTCTAGAAAAAAGAGGGCGATAAGATGCGTCGATTGTTATTGGCTATCTGTGTTTGTGCGCTAAGCACGCAAGCTGTGTCTGCACAAAGTATTGCGCCGCAAGTTTTTCGCGCATTGCAAACCGCGCAAAAAGCCCAAGAAGCAGGGAAATATACTGAGGCAGGCAAGGCGCTACGCGCGGTAAAAACCGATTCTGGCAGCCTAGAACAAGCACTGGTCTGGCGCAGTCATGGCTATTTAGTGTGGGCACAGGGTCACACTACTCATGCTATTGATTTGCTTGGCAAAGCATTTCGCAGTGGCCATCTCACACCCGAGCAGTTGAGCGAAGACCGTCTCAATTTAGCTAAGCTCAACTTTTCGGTAAAAAAGTATAATCAGACCTTAAAGTATCTCGATGGTGTGGCAGCGACTGATGAAGTGCTAGAAATGCGCATTCAAGCATGGCAAGGAGTAGGGCGCTTAGACAAAGCCTTACCTTTGGCCGAGCAGTATTTAAAAGGTAAAGCCACGATTAGCGAGAGCTGGCTGCAGTTTATGGTCGGCGCCAATGCCGAATTAAAACGCTACCAAAAAGCTGAGCACTGGCAGAAACGCATTTTAAAGCGTGACTCTAATCAGCTGAGTGCTTGGAAACAACTGGCGGCTTTACAGCAAATGGATGGTCAGCACAGCAAAGCCTTAGCAACATTACGCACCGCCTATGCCAAGGGCATCAGCTTTAAAGCGTCTGATTTGGATGATTTAATTAGCTTAGCTTCGGCCTCTGGCCAACCATGGCAGGCCGCGCGTTTGCTCGAAGGTATGCTCAAGCATAACTTGCTGCCCACCAGTATCGCTGCACAAGAACGCCTGGCCCAACTGCACTGGCAAGCCCGCGAATACAAGCCGGCTGCTGAGCACTACGCGCGTTTAGCCAAACAGACCGGAAGCGGTCAGCACTGGTTCAGTTTGGCCCAGCTTGAAATGCAACAAGGCCACTGGCAAGCAGGCTTACAAGCCCTGTCTGCAGCTGAAAAAGCCGGTGCCAATCAACAGCAAGTGCGCGCTTGGCGCGATTGGGCGCAAAGTCGTCTAGCGCTTGAAAAGCAAAACAACAACCAACTCGCCAGAAAATAAGCTAGCGCAAATATTGTTAGGCATCTGTTATTAGCAATGCTCAGTCTTTAACATTGCTGCTTTTTGGCTTGCAATACGTATAAAATATTTCAGCACGCGCCGATCTTCACAAGCAGTGTCAGGTATAGCGAAGTAAAGCCTATGCCGCCATGGATGGCGGTATGGAGCCTACATGGATGTACTCGCGGCGTCTTTACGTAGTCTATGCCTGATACTGCGTAAGCGCTGCAGCAAATGGCCAGAATTTATGCTGTGCCCGCTACGCTAAGTTTGTTATTCCCTCAACGAGCCCGTCCGGGACTCGATTCGGGCGCTATGCCATCCTTGGCTACGCTTGCCACAAACCCAGCGCAGCGTGCTTTGAGTATTGATATTGCTTGCCAACTAGACAGCATGTCTCACAATGGCTTCCTTAATGGCGAGTATAAAAAAATATTTCAGCACATAGCAAACTTCAAAAGCAGTATCAGGTATAGCGAAGTAAAGCCTATGCCGCCATGGATGGCGGTATGGAGCCTACATGGATGTACTTGCGGCGTCTTTACGCAGCTATACCTGATACAGCTAGATTGGGTGTTGTTTCTAGCAATCTATTGACGATCTTGATGTGATTATAGAATGAATTATTAAGTACTTTTACGTGGGGCTTAGACAGCATTCTTGCAGAACATACAAAACTTAGCAGACTGGTTGGAGTGCCATGGATGGCGGTATGGAGCCTACAGGGATGTACTTGTGGCGTCTTTACGTAACTGCACCTGATACAGGCAGAGGCACTAAACTTTCTGTAAGCTCAAGCCAGAGATAACAATATGCGCTTTAGCACTTTTCTTTAGGCAATAAAAAACCCCAGCCAAAAAAGCTGGGGTTTTTCTACAACACGCAGTCAGAAACTGCTAAGTCATTCGATTAAACGTTATCGAACTGATTCATTGTGTTGTCTTCACCGCTTGCTTTCAGTGCTGCGTCACCAGAGAAGTACTCTTTATGACTGTCACCGATGTCAGAACCCGCCATGTTTTGGTGACGAACGCACGCAATACCTTGACGAATTTCTTTACGCTGAACGCCTTCAACGTAAGCCAGCATACCTTCTTCACCGAAGTAGCCTTTAGCTAGGTTGTCAGTAGACAACGCAGCAGTGTGGTACGTAGGCAGAGTGATCAAGTGGTGGAAGATACCCGCTTCACGCGATGCATCTTTCTGGAAGTTCTGAATGCGAGCATCAGCTTCGTCACACAGAGCAGTACCATCATAGTCAGCACTCATTAGACGGTCGCGATCATACGCAGAAACGTCTTTACCTTCAGTTGCCCAAGCGTCGTACACTTGCTGACGGAAGTTCAGAGTCCAGTTGAACGATGGGCTGTTGTTGTACACCAGCTTAGCGTCTGGAACTGCTTTACGGATCTCATCAACCATAGCTTTGATCTGACCGACGTGTGGCATTTCGGTTTCAATCCACAGTAGGTCAGCACCGTTCTGCAGTGAAGTGATGCAGTCAAGAACAACACGCTCAACACCTGTGTTCTCACGGAACTGGAACAGACCGCTAGCTAAACGTGCTGGCTTCAGCAGTTTACCGTTTGATTTAACAACAACGTCACCGTTTTCGATTTCGCTTGCATCATTGATGTATGTGCCATCAAGGAAGCTGTTGTATTGGTCGCCCAAGTCGCCTGGTTCATTGGTCACAGCGATTTGTTTAGTTAAACCAGCACCCAGTGAGTCAGTACGTGCAACAATAACACCGTCGTCAACGCCTAGCTCTAGGAACGCATAACGCACAGCGTTGATTTTTGCTAAGAAGTCAGCGTGTGGAACGGTTACTTTACCGTCTTGGTGACCACATTGCTTTTCATCAGATACTTGGTTCTCGATCTGAATCGCAGCAGCACCGGCTTCGATCATTTGCTTAGCCATCAAGTAGGTAGCTTCTTCGTTACCGAAACCAGCATCAATGTCAGCAATGATAGGTACAACGTGAGTTTCAAAGTTCTCAATCTGATCTAACAGCGACTTTTCTTCAGCAGCATCGCCTGCTTTACGTGCTTTATCTAACGCAGTGAACAGAAGGTCCAGTTCGCGCGTGTCAGCTTGACGTAAGAAGGTGTACAACTCTTCGATCAGGTGAGCAACGGAGTTTTTCTCGTGCATTGACTGGTCAGGCAGTGGGCCGAACTCAGAACGCAGAGCAGCAACCATCCAACCTGACAGGTAGAGGTAGCGCTTGTTTGTAGTTTTTAAGTGTTTTTTGATAGCGATCAGTTTTTGCTGACCGATAAAACCGTGCCAGCAACCCAGCGACTGAGTGTATACAGAAGTGTCGGCATCGTACTCAGCCATGTCTTTACGCATGATGGCTGCAGTGTACTTAGCGATGTCCAGACCTGTATGGAAACGGTTTTGGATGCGCATACGAGCGGCGGACTCGGGGTTAATCGCGCTCCAGCCACTTCCGGCTTTTTCTTTAAGAGCGGTAATTGCCTTAATTTCGTTTTGATAAGCTGACATGGTCAATCCTTCAAAGAGTGTAGTGAGTTTGAGCACCGACTGCCCACACACAACCTGCTATCGCTGGAAGTATAAATTGCGGGTTCGCTGCCGCTGAAGTGCCGATAATTGACCAGAACATAGTGTCTCAAAAGAAAGGGGCGCGATCAGATAAATATGGCTGCTACATTAAGTTGTGATATCTGCAACTTAAAATCCGCAAACGCGACTCACTGTAGTGAGTTATCTGATGCATCTGCGATGCATGCTGCTTCCCCGTCCCTCAGGACAACAACGATCCAGTCGCAACCTCGTCACAGCATCTTTTGGATGTTGTTAACACAAAGCGACTTAGGAAGTACTCTTAAGTCAACTTTGGAACACTGATTAAAGCGTTCTGGCTAGCGGGAGCGGGGCTATAATGCGCTTAAGTGAGGCGTTCGTCAAATATTTTGTAGTGTTATTTAAAATGCACTACAAGAAGACCTGTAGATCAACGCTGCTGATTTAGTCTAATACTTCAACTTTCAGCTGTAACTGACTGTCTTCACGTCCTGTACTGTAGCGCTTTTGCAGAAAACCATCTTCACGAGAATTATTATCCTCCTGCGTGCCGCTAATGCTAATCCACTCACCTAAGCGCCCACTGACACGACTGGATGTACTTTGCGTATTAATTACATTTGTGTGGTGAGTGCTGCGTCGATCATTTTGACTGTCGATCTCAATCTGCACATGATCACCGTGCACAGTGGCTGTTACATAAAAGCCTTGATTGACTGAGCGGTATTCTGTGTGTTCGCGGACTTGCCCGTAAGGGCCGTAGTGTGTTGAGCGCTGAGGGACATCTTGACCTACTTGCACCAGAGCAGAAGAGCCTTCGAGAGTTTGGATTGTACGCAACGCGCCATCTCTATTTTGCGTAGTATTACGAATGATACGCACACGGTCACGTCCATCTTGTTCACCTTGACCAATAATGACTTCACCGTGTCGACCACTTATTGTTCCGTCAGTGCGGTAACCACGCTCACTGTTGTGCTGAGTACCCTGAGTGTCGACTGTAATCAATAAACGTCGCGGTTGAGTATCAATGCTGTCCAGTACTGTACGTAACTCTGCAATCTTATCTGGACTGGCATTGACGATCAGTTGATTAGCGTAGGCGGTTGCGCGCCCTTCAGTGCCTAAGACTGACTGCACAACAGGGAGCAGATCCTGCGCCATACGGTACTTAAGCTTAATTACTTCGCTAGCTGCATGTGCCATTGGAACGCTGCATACGAAGAGAGCCAGCACACAAAAACGGATTAAAGTTTTCATAAAGGCATGCTCCGTAAATTGATATCACTGTTACTGACATCCCACATCGCATTAAATAAACGCTGGTTTTGCTGTACGCGGGCAGGGTCATTGTAATAGACCACAGCGCGCGATAATTGCTGCGCCTTACGCACTAATAAGCCGCAGTTATCGGCAATCAGCCATGCATCATCGGTATAGTCATATTCAGTGTTAACCTTACGGATGCTGCAGCGGCTGCTTAGGCGCTGACTTAAGCCGAGTAAAACATGTCCTTCACGAGCAATTCTCGTGGTATCACGCAGAAGAATACGTAAAGTTTTTTTCGGGTGAGCGAGTAACAGTGTGCTACATGCTTTAGCTATACAGGAATGGTTGTAAAGCCAAGGTTCGAGGTCAGGCGAATAAATACACAGACTGTATTGTGCTTGTTGTAGCAATGCCAGCGTATGCCCGCGCACTGCATCAATACCGTCGACTTTAATCAGTTCACGGCCGTCGCCAAGTTGATAATCAGCCGCAAGCCAAGATTCAGGAGTGCTGCTGGTGTCAGGGTTATGAATGCTAAATGAGCCCGGCGCGACAAACTCTATGGCCGGTAACTCGAGATCTTTATTATCAGTGGCTTTATTGTCTGGCGCGCTGGGCTTATGCATAATCAAACCTGCTTGGTTTTATTTACTATTACGCAGCATATCAATATGTGGAATACCTGCCTCAATGAATTCTTCACTGACCACGGTAAAACCTAGACGCTCATAAAAACCAGTAGCATGCACTTGTGCGGTCAAGGTTTGCTGCTTTAACCCTAAGCGCTCGGCCTCGTTTACTGCGGCCATTAATAGCTTTTCACCAACATGCATACCGCGCCAATCTTTTAAAACGGACATGCGACCAATACAGCCGTCAGCCAGTAGGCGCACAGTACCAATAGCAAAATCGCCTTCAGTGGCAAGAAAATGAGTGGCTGTTGTATCATCGCTATCCCATTCTTGCTCTGGGGGCACACCTTGCTCTTGGATAAAAACACTTTCGCGAATACGTCGTAAATCAACGTTATCTTTATGCCAGTCGGCAATGCGAATTTGCAAATCACTCATCAACACACTCCAGGCTTCCTTGTTTAATCAGTTCACAGAGCAGGGTGACAGCCTCTGCATCATTGAGCCAAGGTTGTAAGTTTTCTATATGCATAGCATCGGCGCAACAGAGTAGATCAAGCAATGCCACTAAATGCTCACTTATAATACGGCTGTTGCCACTGACAAAGAAGACCGCGGCTTGTTCAGTATCCAGTTGCAGATGGCTCCAAGCAAGGCGAGCAGTTGGATTGCGAGTAAATACAGCTCCATCTTCTAGCGCAAGAATCAACTCATCTACTGACAATTCACTCGCAATCAGCAAATCAGGATAGCGGGGCTCGGTCATATACTGGCCAAACCAAGTCAACAGCATGCGATCATCATCCAGTTGCTCGCTGATGAGCTGGCGTAAGCGTTTGATATCTTCAGGGCGAATATAACTTGGATTGCTAACAGGTGACATACCAGCATCACCATAACGCTGTTCATCTGGTAAAAAGCGTGCGACAAAATCAGCAAAATGGGTGACCACTTCAGCGGCTGAGGGTGCGCGAAAACCCACAGACCAAGTCATGCAGTTCGTTTGTGCGATGCCCCAATGCGCTAAGCGCGGCGGTAAATACAACATATCTCCGGGTTCTAAAACCCATTCATCGGTTTGCTCAAAGCTGTCTAAGATACGTAGATCAGGGTGTTTGAGTAAGAGACTTTCATTGTCACACATCTGCCCGATCTTCCACTGTCTTTGGCCTTCAGCCTGCAGTAAAAACACATCGTAATTATCATAGTGCGGGCCAACACTGCCACCCGGTACGGCAAAACTGATCATCACATCATCAATACGCCAGTTCGGTAGAAACTTAAAGTGCTCGAGCACTTCGGCAACCTCGGGGCTGAATTGATCAACAGCTTGCACTAACAGCGTCCAATCATGCTCTGGCAGGTTGCTATAAGTATCATCATCAAAAGGGCCGTGTTTAAGTTGCCAAGGTGTTTCGCCATGCTCTAAGACAATGCGCGATTCAACCAGCTCTTCCAGTGACAGTCCGGCCAGGTCGTTGCCGTCCAATGGACTAACAAAGTCAGGAATAGCTTGGCGGATCAGCAGAGGTTTTTTTTGCCAGTAATCACGCAAAAAAACGTCCGCGCTGATGCCACCTAAAATATCAAGTGGTGTGTCAAATGTGCTAGACAAGTGATTGATTCCAAAATAAATGCTGATAATAAAACGCCCGGGATAAGCCGGGCGCTAAAACACTCAAACAGCGTTAAACACGCTTAGCTTGTGCGGCTGCACTGCCAATATAGTTGGCTGGCGTCAATGCCCGCAATTGCACTTTAGCCTCTTCCGGCAAGTCTAACGTTTCAATGAATGCTTGTAGAACTTGCGCGCTAATACCTTTACCGCGAGTAAGATCTTTGAGTTTCTCATAGGGGTTTTCAATGCCGTAACGACGCATAATAGTTTGCACCGGCTCGGCTAAAACCTCCCAGCAATTGTCTAAATCTTCAGCGATTTTTGCTGCATTCAGTTCAAGCTTGCTTACACCTTTTAAGGTGGCCTCATAAGCAATAACACTGTGCGCCATACCAACGCCTAGGTTGCGCAAAACAGTGGAGTCAGTGAGGTCACGCTGCCAGCGAGAAATCGGTAGTTTGCTGGCTAAGTGCTGGAAGATGGCATTGGCAATACCAAGGTTACCTTCAGAGTTTTCAAAGTCGATTGGGTTAACTTTATGCGGCATGGTCGATGAACCGATTTCGCCAGCAATGGTTTTCTGCTTGAAATAACCTAATGAAATATAGCCCCACACATCACGGTCGAAGTCGATCAGAATGGTGTTAAAGCGTGCAACTGCATCAAACAGCTCAGCAATATAATCATGCGGCTCAATTTGCGTGGTGTAAGGGTTAAAACTTAAACCTAAATCGTCTTCAATAAAGTCACGCGCATTGGCTTCCCAGTCAATCTCTGGATAGGCAGATAGGTGCGCGTTGTAGTTACCTACGGCACCGTTCATTTTGCCCAGTAATGGAATGGCTGCGACTTGTGCGATTTGGCGCTCAAGACGGTACACCACGTTGGCAAATTCTTTACCTAAAGTGGTGGGTGAGGCAGGTTGACCGTGAGTGCGCGAGAGCATCGGCACATCAGCAAACTCAACCGATAGTGCGCGTAAGCTTTCAGCCAGTTTGCGCATCAGTGGCAATAAGACATCGTCACGGCCTTCGCGCAGCATCAGAGCGTGCGAGAGGTTATTGATGTCTTCACTGGTGCAAGCAAAGTGAATAAACTCAGTGACCTTAGCCAGCTCAGGGAGCTTTTGTGCTTGCTCTTTCAGTAAATACTCAACCGCTTTAACGTCGTGATTGGTAGTGCGTTCAAATTCCTTAACGCGCTCGGCATGTTCAAGCTGAAAGTTTTCCGCCAGCTCATTTAACGCGGCGTTCGCTGTGTCAGAAAAAGGTGCCACTTCAGTGATGCTGGCGTGGGCGGCTAAGCGCTGTAACCAGCGAACCTCAACCAATACACGGTTACGAATAAGACCGTACTCACTAAAAATAGGGCGCAGTGCCGTAGTTCTGCTGCCGTAACGGCCGTCAACGGGGGAAACCGCGGTAAGCGAGGATAGCTGCATAGTGCGTTCTCTAATAATCAATGAATAAATAAATAGGGCGCACAGTGTACATCAAGTGCACGCCAGTTTTCAGCGCTTGCGCCAGAATACTGACAACAGACTGACGCTAAAGATTAGGGTGGCGCCGATAATGGAGTTTAAGTCAGGGGCTTCATCCCAAAGAACCAAGGAAAAAACTCCAGCGAAGACGATGGCTAAATAAGCTACCGGACCAATTAACCCAGGCGGCGCTAGGGTGTATGCGCGCGACATAACGATTTGCGCTAAAGCGGCTAATAAGCCAGCTGAGCATAATAAAATCAATTGCTCAGAACTTAATGGTTGCCATGCCCAGATCAAAGGTATAGCTGAGATAAGGCTGCTAAATAAAGCAAAATAAAAGACCATGCGAAACGCTGGCTCAGTATCACTCATCTCTCGAATCGAGACAAAAGCAGTCGCAGCTAACAAGCTGGCAGCAAGGCCCACCAAAGACAAGCTGCTAAACAGTGAGTCGCTGGGCTTGGCGACCAGAATAACGCCAATCAGGCCGAATAAAGAAAATACCAACATCCGTTTGGTCAGCGGCTCTTTAAGCCATAAGTAGGCAATGATTGGTGTGAAAACCGGTGCGGAATAGGTGAAAACCATAGCATCAGCAAGGGGCAGGTGAGCAATGGCGTAGAAAAAACAGTACATAGCCGCAAGGCCATAACTGGTGCGCAACAGGTGTGATTTTATGCGTTGAGTCTTAAAGGGGCGCAAGCCTTTCGCCAGTAGTAGGGGTAAAAAAAACACAACACCGACGATGTTTCTAAAAAAAACAATGTTCTCATTATTTACTGTTGCTGAGGCTTCACGGATCAGTACACCCATACTCGCAAATAGCAGAGCTGAAAGCGCCAGTAAGGCAGCCCCTTGTATGGGCCGTACACTGCGCTGTCTCATGAGCTGCGTGCATTTAGCTCGCTGAGCATAGAACCGCGCTTAGTCAGTATGTGCCAGCGCCGACCGCCCAATTGACGCCAGAGGCGAGCAGAACGAATACCGGCAAACAACAACGCACGCACCTTTGCCGCAGTGGCTTCTTGCTGTAAAAAACGCATATCGCCATGCACTTGAATGCGCTGCTTAAAAGTGCTGATGGTATCTTGATACAGCCCACCAAAAGAGGCTGCAATGGTGTCACTGGTTAAGCCGTAGAGTTCGACTTGTTGCTCGATTTTCGGTAAGCGTAAGCCAGCAATTTCAAGTAAGTCGTTACGTTTTGAAAACTGTCGCTCAAGGCTTAACATAGAAATCACATAACGCAAACCTTCTCTTGGCAAGTTTTCATTGTCTCTGGCTAGCACCGCATGCAGCAGTTTATAACCTTCACGCAAACCTAAATCATCACCACCATACACATCGAGAGTGGTTTCAGGATTGCGCACCAATAAGGTTTTTAACAGATAAGCCAGCGAAGCATCGCTGACTTGTCCGGTATGTGCCAGCTTGTCCACCAAAGCAGCCGCTTGGAATACACCCGCTAATGCGGTGAGTTGTTCTTGAATAGGGCTCATGGTCGTTGAATGCTCTCATCCCAGGGTGTGCAGGCTTCGATAACACCGCCACCCAAACAGACATCATCAGCATAAAATACAATGGATTGGCCGAGGGTGACGGCACGCTGAGGTTGTTCAAAGGTGACGACATAACCATCATCCGTTTGCTCAATAGTGCAAGCTTGATCACTTTGCCGGTAACGTACTTTAGCTGTGAGGCTATCAAATTCACTCAGATTAACTGGGTTAATCCAATTCACTTCGCGAGTAAGCAGTGTCCGAGAAAACAACCATGGATGGTCGTTACCTTGACCAACGATCAAAACATTACGCGCTAAGTCCTTAGCCAGTACATACCACGCTTCTTCGCTGGCGTTTTTTAAGCCGCCAATGCCCAAACCTTGGCGCTGGCCAATGGTGTGGTACATCAAGCCACTGTGTTGGCCCAGTTCGGTGCCGTCTACAGTTTCAATTGCGCCAGGTTGTGCGGGCAGGTATTGCTTAAGGAAATCAGTAAAGCGCCGCTCGCCAATAAAGCAGATGCCGGTCGAGTCTTTTTTCTTCGCGGTGATTAAACCATGTTGCTCGGCCAGTTCACGCACCGCTGGTTTTTCATATTCGCCAACAGGAAACAAAGATTTATGGATTTGCTCGCCACCGACGGCGTGTAAGAAATAGCTTTGATCTTTATTGGTATCGACACCTTTGAGCAACTCGCTGCGACCGTGCTTGTCTCTGCGACGTACATAGTGCCCAGTGGCAATTAAGTGCGCGCCCAATTGCTCGGCATAATCAAGGAAGGCTTTGAATTTGATTTCACGATTGCAGAGGATGTCGGGGTTGGGTGTGCGCCCAGCCTTGTACTCTTCAAGAAAGTGTTCGAAGACGTTATCCCAATACTCAGCAGCAAAGTTGGCGGTGTGCAGCTTAATCCCTAAAGTGTCACACACCGTTTGTGCGTCAGCCAAATCTTCTTTAGCAGTGCAATATTCAGTGCCGTCATCTTCCTCCCAGTTTTTCATAAACAAACCTTCCACTTGATAACCTTGTTGAATCAGTAACAAGGCCGCAACGGAAGAATCAACACCGCCGGACATGCCGACAATTACACGCGTTTCAGAAGGAGTAGGCGAAGGAATATGCATGGCAATCTAAATAAGCTAATTAAAGAACATTATCCTAGCAGATTTGCTTAAGACTAGGGCAGCATCCAAGGCTTTAGCTTTTAAATATATCTAAAGAAAAATGCACGCCGCTTAAGTAGTCGTCGATGCTGCGTAAGACTAACGGGCTACGCCATAAGGCTTGTTCTGCCAGTAACTCATCGCGCGTGAGCCAAACGGGCGCAATAATACCCTCATCGAGCGTGTAATCTTCGCGCTGCTGCAGTGCTCGACCAGCAAAGCACACCCGTTGATAGGTGACGTTGTTGCTCGCTGCTGTGTACAGATAAATACCAATAAGATGACAAATATCAATATCCCAGCCTGTTTCTTCTAAAGTTTCACGAATAGCGGCTTGAATTAGACTTTCGTCCATTTCTAAGTGTCCTGCGGGCTGGTTTAATACGATTCGATTATCAGCATGTTCTTTAACGAATAAAAAGCGACCATCTTTTTCGACAACAGTGGCCACTGTGATGTGCGGAGTAAAACGAGTCATCTGTAATCTCTCAGGTGGAAAGTTAAGGCGCAAAAAATAGTCACTTGATAATGGTAGAAGATGTTCGATATTTCACGATGTTAGACTAAAATAACTGTAGTAAGTGAATGACTTGCCCGTAGGGATCTATGAGCAGAACGATTAAAGAGTGTATGATACGCGCAGCACAAGTTGCACTAAAGTACGAATAGTGCAAAAGTGAGCTGAGAAAATATATGTGACTTTACCTTTAGTATGATGGTCATATATGCCTACTAAGATTGAATTATCGCTGTCAGGCCACACGCGTGACAGATTTTATAAAGACCACGTAAATGACGGAGTCCAGCATGGGATACCAAAAGATCCAAGTGCCAGCCGGTGACAAAATCACCATTAATGCAGATATGACGTTAACCGTACCAAACAACCCAATCATCCCTTACATTGAAGGTGATGGTATTGGTGTTGATATCAGCCCAGTAATGATCAAAGTGGTTGATGCTGCTGTAGAAAAAGCCTACGCAGGCAAGCGCAAGATTTCCTGGATGGAAGTGTTCGCTGGTGAAAAAGCAACTCAGGTTTACGATTCAGAAACTTGGTTGCCAGAAGAAACTTTGAACGCAGTACGTGACTACGTTGTTTCTATTAAAGGTCCTTTGACTACGCCAGTTGGCGGCGGTATTCGTTCATTGAACGTTGCCCTGCGTCAGCAATTAGACCTCTACGTTTGCCTGCGTCCAGTACGCTGGTTCGATGGTGTACCAAGCCCAGTTAAGCGTCCACAAGACACTGATATGGTGATTTTCCGCGAAAACTCAGAAGACATCTACGCAGGTGTTGAGTGGCAAGCCGGCACACCAGAAGCTGACAAAGTCATCAAGTTCTTCACTGAAGAAATGGGCGTTACCAAAATCCGCTTTACCGAAAACTGCGGTATCGGTGTTAAGCCAGTATCTTTAGAAGGTACTAAGCGTTTAGTGCGTAAATCACTGCAGTACATTATTGATAACGATCGCGATTCACTGACGATCGTGCACAAAGGCAACATCATGAAGTTCACCGAAGGTGCCTTCAAAGATTGGGCTTATGAAGTTGCACGTGATGAGTTCGGTGCTGAGTTGTTAGATGGCGGTCCTTGGATGCAGCTAAAGAACCCTAAAACCGGCAAAAACATTATCATTAAAGATGCAATTGCTGATGCTATGCTGCAGCAAATTATCTTGCGCCCATCAGAGTACGATGTAATTGCTACTCTGAACTTGAACGGTGACTACCTCTCCGACGCACTTGCTGCACAGGTTGGTGGTATCGGTATTGCGCCAGGTGCGAACTTGTCTGACACTGTTGCAATGTTTGAAGCAACTCACGGTACTGCACCTAAGTATGCCGGTCAGGACAAAGTTAACCCAGGCTCACTGATCCTTTCAGCTGAAATGATGTTACGTCACATGGGCTGGACTGAAGCAGCAGACTTGGTCATTGATGGTATCAATGGTGCAATCTCTGAGAAGACTGTTACTTATGACTTCGAGCGCTTAATGGACGATGCTACATTGTTGTCTTGCTCTGAGTTCGGCGACGCTATGATTGCAAAAATGTAATCAAGGCTGATGCTTAAAAAACGCCCCACAAGTTGGGGCGTTTTTGTTTGTGCACAATAAATATAGGTAGAATGCATCCAGAAAAGAGGAGGGCGTTATGCCGGATGATGATTTTTCTTTATTTGCCGAGCAAATGCAGGGCGTGCGCCGTATTCATGTTGACCAAGCCGATGTCGGCAAAGCCAAAGTTAACAAAGCCGTACAGCGCAAACGACGCGAAAATGCACAACAATCCACTGCAGCCATTACAGTTGATGGACTGTCTGATCAGTTTGTTATTGATGTTGGTGCTGAAGATGCGCTGTATTGGACGCGTGACGGCGTACAAGAGAGTCAGTTGCGACGCATGAAAGCAGGACAAATTTCTTTTGAGGGCAGCTTAGATTTACATGGCATGAGTGTAGAGAAAGCGCGTACAACGTTGCGTGAGTTTTTAGCTGAAGCACTGCGTCTTGAAATCCGCTGTGTGCGTGTAACACATGGTAAAGCAGCACGCTTGGATGGTAAAAAACCAATGATTAAAAGTCATGTTAATACATGGCTACGCCAGCATGATAAAGTTCTCGGCTTTACTTCTTGCATCGCTAAACATGGTGGCACAGGTGCAGTCTATGTGTTGCTTAAACGCTACATGTTAGAAGGCCGCGATGAGCAGTAAAATATTTAACTGTTAAATGACGTTAGCAACTATTAATAGGTCGCACGAGAAAGGTTAGAAAGTATGTCTGGGTTAGCAACACTGCGTGATTATATTCGTTGGGCAATCAGTCGCTTTAACCAAGCGCAGTTATTTTTTCAACACGATGGCGAGGGTGTTTTTGAAGAGGCGCGCGCCTTGGTGTTGGGTAGTTTGCATTTACCTTATGAAATGCATGATAAGTATTTAGACTGCAACTTGCATAGTGATGAGCATGTGCTTGTGCAGGATGTTTTAAAAAAACGCATTGAACAACGTATTCCTGCCGCTTACTTACTGGGGCAAACGTGGTTTGCAGGCTTGCTGTTTAAAGTTGATGAGCGCGTGATGGTACCGCGCTCACCGTTAGAGGAAATTATCCCACAGCATTTTTCACCTTGGCTAATAAAGTCACCACAACGTATTTTAGATCTGTGCACGGGGTCAGGCTGTCTTGGCATCAGCTGTGCTATAGAGTTTCCTGAGGCTGAAGTGCTATTGTCAGATATGTCTGAGCAGGCACTGCAGGTCGCTGATGAAAACATTGCATTGCATCGACTCGGTGAGCGCGTGCAAAGCGTGCACAGTGATATGTTTACGCAGTTTTGCGGGCAGCGCTTTGATTTGATTATCTGTAAACCGCCCTATTTACAAACTGAACAGTGGTCACAGTTACCGTGCGAGCTGCAGTGTGAGCCACAGCACAGCAGTGCTGCGGGCGAGGGTGGTCTTGAATTTATTGTGCAGATTTTGCAGAATGCTGGTCAGTATTTGACAGAGAAGGGCTTGTTGGTGCTAGAGATTGGACAGCATCGTGTACGTTTAAGCAAACTCTACCCGGATGTTGATTTTACTTGGCTAGAGCACTCTCAGGCCGACACCAATGCAATTCTGGCTTTAACTTCACAGCAGTGCATGACCTGTCATACGTCCTAATAAAGAGCGTAACTTGGTTGTTTATAGGCCGATTAATGCGTCGCAATCCAAATCAATAATGCAGCCTGAAAGACAGCAAAAATCGCTAGCATGGCAATAGTAAAGCGTAACGTGCTGTCTTCGCTTTTTAAAAGATCAATGCGCTGATTAAGTTTTTTGATTTGAACACTTTGTTCATTTAGATTTTTATCAGCGTTTTGCAGCATCATGGCACTGTCTAGTGTGTCAATTAAACAGACTTTGTTTTCATTCCAATCACTGTGCAGTTGGCTTACGCGACCAACCGAACAGATTGCACTCATTTGTATTGCCGCCTCATAGGCGACATTGAAGCCCTGCGCTTGTAGCGCATGATCGCGGCGTAAACGTGCAGCATCATTAGGAGCATACTTTGTCAGCAGCGGCTGGCTGGCAACGGTGTAATGATTCCAGCGTTTGCGCGCCCATACCACAGCCTGTGCTAGTAAAAAACGGCCCAAACCACGGTTGCTAGGCTCCACTTGCAAAGGAAAATCAGCATTAATCCGTATCTGCAATGCTTGATGGTCAGCCCAGACTTCCAGCGTATTTACTTCTTTACGAGCATTTAACCACGGCACGTCTACCGTTAAACGCAGAAAGCTTTCTTCTTTACTGTGCCGCTCAACACGACCTAAACTAACAAAGCGTAAGGGCCTAAGCCCCACCTCTCGGTCTGCAGGCAAGGCACTTAAGCGAACAAGTTGAAAACGTTCGGGCTCTAACCCTAACCATGGGTGTTGAGTTTTGACGTTTTCTTCATTTTCTGCTTCTGGCGCATTTGGCTCAGGTGTTGATACTGCGGATATCATGTCAAATCACTTTAATAATGGCCATAGTACACATACTATCGGCAGTTAGGTGCGCTGCTTTAGGCTGGCAAACGGCCATCAGCCTTGAGTAGTGATGCAAGGTGCCAGAATCGGTTCGGTACAGGTATACTGAGTAATTATTTTAACGATTTCGGAGCAGTGTGTATGTCCGGTAATACTTTTGGCAAGCTTTTTACTGTTACCAGCGCTGGAGAAAGCCACGGCCCCGCTTTAGTTGCTATTGTTGACGGCTGCCCGCCAGGCTTGCCATTGACTGCTGAAGATCTACAAAGTGATCTTGATCGGCGCAAGCCAGGTACCAGTCGGCATACCACCCAGCGTCAAGAAGCTGACCAAGTGGAAATTCTTTCCGGGGTCTTTGAAGGGCAAACCACGGGTTGTCCGATTGGTTTGTTGATTCGTAATACCGATCAAAAATCTAAAGATTATTCGGCCATTAAAGATATTTTCCGTCCAGCACATGCAGATTACAGTTATCACCATAAATATGGTGTGCGTGATTATCGAGGTGGGGGCCGCAGTTCAGCACGTGAAACCGCTATGCGTGTAGCAGCGGGTGCTATTGCAAAAAAATACCTCGCCACACAAGGCATTGTAGTACGCGGTTATATGAGTCAGTTGGGTCCCATCGAAATTCCCTTTAAAAGCTGGGATGCGGTGCATGACAATGCTTTTTTTAGCCCTGACCCAAGCAAAGTTGCTGAACTTGAAGCCTATATGGACCAGTTGCGGCGTGATCAGGATTCTGTGGGTGCAAAAATCACTGTTGTCGCCGAAGGCGTGATGCCTGGTTTAGGTGAACCTGTATTCGATCGCCTCGATGCTGATTTGGCACATGCGCTCATGAGCATTAACGCGGTGAAAGGTGTTGAAATTGGCGCTGGCTTTGCTTGTGTAGCACAGCGCGGCACTGAGCACCGTGATGAATTAACCCCACAAGGCTTCACCTCTAATCATGCCGGTGGTGTGCTCGGCGGTATCTCATCAGGGCAGCCAATCATTGCCCATTTAGCCCTTAAGCCAACATCCAGCATTACAACACCGGGGCGTTCAATTAATACTGCTGGTGAACCTGTTGAGATGATCACTAAAGGTCGCCATGACCCTTGTGTTGGCATTCGTGCCACACCCATTGCCGAAGCAATGATGGCCATTGTGCTGATGGATCATTTGCTGCGTCAGCGTGGACAAAATGCTGATGTGCAAGTCAGTACGCCTGTGCTTGATCAGCTTTAAAACACATATCTTCAGTGAACACATGGCTGGCTTAGCTCAGACATGTGTGAGGCAGTCTGAGTTATGAGCACAGCCTTGCCATATTGGCGGTTATCGGGTTTTTACTTCTTTTATTTTGCCTTGCTGGGTGCCATTGCACCTTTTATGGCGTTGTATTTTGACCATCTGGGTTTTTCTGCTGCACGCATCGGTGAGTTAATAGCCATCCCCATGTTGATGCGCTGCATTGCCCCTAATTTATGGGCGTGGTTTGCCGATCGCAGTCAAAAACGCTTAGCTATCGTGCGCCTCGGTGCAATTTGCACTCTTTTGTCATTTAGTCTCATTTTTTTTAGTAAAAGCTTTGCTTGGCTGGCCTTGATTATGGTTTTGCATGCATTTTTTTGGCATGCCATCCTTGCTCAGTTTGAAGTCATTACTTTAGTTCATCTCGGTGAACAAAGTGAGCGCTACAGCCAACTGCGCCTATGGGGCTCAGTGGGTTTTATGTTAGTGGTGATTGGTTTTGGTTACCTCTTCGATCAGGTTGGCTTGGCCTATTACCCGTGGGCTATTTTGGCCGTGATGAGTGGTATTGTCCTCAGCAGTTTTTGGGTACCGGTGCGACAAGAATCGCTAGCAACTAAGACAACCACAGACAACAGCCCAATAGCGACTCCGCGAGCCACCAATACCACAGCGATTGTGATATTTCTGCTTGGCGTTGCTTTGATGCAACTCTCGCATGGTCCGTATTACACCTTTTTAACTATCTACCTAATTGATTTAAATTACTCACGCGCCATGATTGGTTGGCTTTGGGCGTTGGGTGTGCTGGCGGAAATTGGCTTATTTGTCATAATGCCTTGGCTATTGCGCCATGCACGCTTAAAACAGATTATTGTCATCAGCCTGTTGCTCGCTGCGCTGCGCTGGTGGTTACTCGGCTTTTACGCTGACTCATTGTTGGTATTGCTGTGTATACAGGTGCTGCATGCTGCTACGTTTGGTAGTTTCCATGCTGCGGCGATTCACTTTGTGCAACAATATTTTGCAGCGCATAGACAAGGTCAAGGACAGGGCTTATATGTATCATTTTCCGGTATCGGTGGTGCATTAGGCGCGCTATATGCTGGCTATACATGGCAAACCCTAGGCGCGGGCGTGACTTTTTCACTGGCCAGTGCAGTAGCACTATTGGCTGCCTTGCTAGTGTTATTGGGTTTAGCTGGCATTGATAATGCACAATCAAAATTTAAAAAAGGACAGTAATGATGACATTCACTCGTGAGCAACTCAGCGAGCAGATTATTCAAGCAGGGCAGTTTCTATATGCGCGCGGTTGGTCGCCGGCCACCAGCAGCAATTACTCTGCGCGCCTGTCCCCGCAAGATGTGTTATTGACTGTCTCGGGCAAGCATAAGGGGCAACTGGAAGAGGATGATATTCTTGCTACAGACTTACAAGCGCAGAGCCTTGAGACAAATAAAAAACCCTCTGCAGAGGCTTTACTACATATTCAGCTGTATAACTGGCAGCCGTCTATCCAGGCTGTTTTGCATACGCACTCGGTCAACGCCACGGTTTTATCGCGTATTGAACCCGCTGCGCAGATTGAGTTTTGCGGCTATGAGCTGCAAAAAGCTTTTAATGGTATTAACAGCCATGAACAGCCGTTGCTTGTGCCGATTTTTGCCAATGATCAAAATATTGCGCGTTTAGCTGAACAGGTACAGCGATGGTTGGATAGTCACCCTGACTGCCAAGGTTACTTAATTCGTGGTCACGGTTTGTATACTTGGGGCGCATCAATGCAGGATGCCTTGCGCCAAATAGAGGCGTTTGAGTTTTTATTAGAGTGTGAGCTGAAAGTACGTGCCTGTATGGCACGCGGCTAGCTGGCATTTCACAGATACAGTTTATTTTGAGGTTTTATTTATGAGTCAGCTGTTTGTCTACCATACCGCCCAGCCTAAGCTGGCCATTAAGGTGTTGAATCATGTTGAAGATATCAGCAGCACTTTAGCTCAAGTGGGTGTGCGCTTTGAGCACTGGCAGACCCAGCAAGGACTAAGCGCAGAGTCTTCGGCTGATGAGGTGCTGACAGCCTATGCCGATGATATTGCTCGTTTAAAAAAAGAAGGCGGCTATGTGACAGTGGATGTCATTAGCCTCGATGAAAAACACCCCGACAAAGAGGCATTACGCGCCAAGTTTCTCGATGAGCATAGCCACAGCGAAGACGAGGTGCGTTTTTTTGTCGCCGGTCGCGGCTTATTTAGCTTGCATATAGACGACCATGTGTATGCCGTATTGTGTAAGAAAGGCGCTTTAATCTCTGTTCCTGCTGGGAGCAAACATTGGTTTGATATGGGTGAGCATCCGCGCTTTACTGCACTGCGATTATTTAATCACCCTGAAGGCTGGGTTGCGCAATTCACTGGCGATACGATTGCCCAACACTATCCCACGCTGGATGACTTGCTATGACTGTCAGAGCCATTTTGACCGACATTGAAGGAACTACAAGCTCGATTGCTTTTGTTTTTGAGGTGTTATTTCCCTACGCCAAGCAACATTTGCCTGACTATGTCCGCGCCTGTGCTGAACAGGATCCACGCGCGCAACTCTTGCAAGCAGTGCGAGATGACGCACAGGAGTCGCAGGCTGATGTGGAGCGGGTGATTGCCATCTTACTGCAATGGATGGCGGACGACGTCAAAGCCACCTCTCTGAAGACCCTGCAAGGGCTGGTGTGGCAGCAGGGCTACGAAAAGGGTGAAATCAAAGGCCATGTGTACTCTGATGCCGTGGAGTCGCTACAGCAATGGCAACAGCAAGGCTACTCCTTATACGTGTACTCATCAGGCTCAGTGCAGGCGCAAAAACTGATTTTTGGCTACTCTGTTGCTGGTGATTTAACCCCCTTGTTTTCTGGCTACTTTGATACCACCTCAGGGCATAAGCGTGAGCCAGCAGCCTATGCATGTATTGCGCAGACGATTGGCTTGCCAGCAGAGCAGATTTTATTTTTATCTGATGTGGTAGAAGAGCTTGACGCAGCACAATCCAGTGGCATGCGTACCTGTGGTTTGGCGCGCAACCAAGGCATGTTAGCAGGGCATACGACTGTTGATAGTTTTGCTCAGATTGATCCAACAGCCTTTTAATCGCCAGCAAATCAGGATGCAACAGTAAAACTGTTGGTTTTAGTGATAAATTTAACCTGACTGCTTTACTAGGTCTTTATTCGTAAGGGCTAACTAGCGTACACTGCAACCATGATTGTGAGGAGTTACCATGAGTACGATTAATATTACAGAAGCAGCTCAAGCCTATTTAGGCGACTTATTGAAAGGCCAAAACACCCCAGGTATTGGCATTCGCGTGTTTATTACCCAACCGGGCACAACCTATGCAGAAACGTGTATTGCGTATTGCAAACCCGAAGAGCAGAAAGCTGAAGATACACCTTTGGTGCTACCCGCATTTACTGCTTGGATTGATGCGCTCAGTGAGCCCTACCTTGAAGACGCAGTGGTTGATTATGCGACTGATCGTATGGGCGGCCAACTAACGATTAAAGCCCCTAACGCTAAAGTACCGATGGTTAGTGATGACAGTCCGCTATCTGAGCGCGTTAACTACTACCTACAAACTGAGATCAATCCAGGCCTTGCCAGTCATGGCGGTGAAGTCAGTCTGATAGATATTGATAACGGAATTTTAATTTTAAAGTTTGGTGGTGGTTGCCAAGGTTGCGGTCAAGCCGATTACACCTTGAAGGAAGGCATTGAGAAAACCCTGATGGCGCGTATTCCTGAGGTTAAAGGTGTACGCGACGTTACAGATCACAGTATTACCGAGAACGCTTACTATTAATACAGTGATGCGGCAAGAGGCTTTAGTCAAATAGACAAGCGCGTTTTAAGCAATAAAATAGTTGCTGCAAAACGAGCTTGAGCATTATCCTGTAAAAGCTTTACAGCGTGTGAAAGTCGCGCACTGCTCAGTTGGTTGACCCTAGCTTAAGCAGTTACTTCCTACTCAATGTCTTAATATGTATATATAAAGACTTAAAAAACCGCTATCAGCCATAAGCTGCTCGCGGTTTTTTGCTTTAAAAGGTCAGCAAACAGATATTCTTTCAGTATTTAATAAATTGACCCTGTTCAAAGCGCAGTAAGCATGCTAAAAACTGCTAGCTGCTTGATAAAAAAGGGAAAATAATGAATAAATCCGAATTAATCGAGCGTATTGTTGACCGGCAAGAGCAACTGTCTGTACGTGATGTTGAGTTGGCAGTGAAAACAATGCTGGAACACATGACGCAAATGTTATCATCTGGAGAACGTATTGAAATTCGCGGCTTTGGAAGTTTTTCAGTCAGTTACCGAGCTCCGCGTGTGGGGCGTAACCCAAAGACTGGAGAAACAGTTGAACTGCAAGGTAAATATGTACCGCATTTTAAACCGGGCAAAGAGTTGCGTGACCGGGTGAATGATGGCTAACTTGATATTTTAGATTTAAGTGACCGCAGAGGGTCCTATGCAAAGTTTGAAACGTTTACTTATTGTTATTATCGCTTTGGCTTTAGCCGCTGGTGTTGTGTTTTTCACCTTGGAAAACCGTAATCTAACGCAGCTGATATTTTTTGGCTGGCAGACGCCTGAGTTGCCTTTGGCATTGTATGTACTGAGCGCCTTTGTTATCGGTTTAATTATTGGACCTTTGGCCTCTTGGTGGCCGCATCAGCGTTTACGCATGCGTTATAACAAGCAGATTAAACAGCTGCGCGCTTGTGAGAAACGCATTAAAGAACTACAAGAGAGCAGTACTGCAGAAGACAGAAAAGCCCTGCCGCATGCCGAATCAAGTAAAACGCCATAAAACGTATTGACTAAAGTAAGGCTAGGCTTGATAGAGGCCTAGCCTAAGTGTTCTTTACATAGGGCTGGAGCGGCCGGTCATTTCTCTAGCCATTTCTGTAGCATAGCTGTCTGTCATGCCACCAATAAAATCAATGATGCGCATAAATGAGGTGTACAGCGGCCAGCCTGCTTGCGGAGCGCCATGCCCCAATAAATCAAAAATGCGCTGATTTTTGAAGGAAAGCGTGCCGTGATCATGCAGTTCAAGGGCGGCACCACAAAAAGCGTTAAGCAAAATTTCTAATGTGGTGTAAGCACCGATTTCATGCAGCGTTTTGCGTTTATCGTTGAATATTTTATCGCGCGCCAGCGCCTTAGCACTGATCACACAGGTTTTTGCTGGGCCGTGCATATGCTCAACTAGATCACCTTCTAGCGTTCCTGCCATTAAAGCAGGCAGTTGCTCAACAAAGGCTTGAGCCGCAGCGTTGGTTAGATGCTCAATTGCTTTGCCACGTAAAATTGCCAGCTTGCGACGTCGAGAGTCATTTGGACCGAGCAGGCGGTAGGTTTCTGGTAAGTCATCACCGACCAAGTTGAGTAGTAAGGTCTCGACCTCCGTATAGTCGAGTAAATCCATTTCAATACCGTCTTCCAAGTCAATCAGGCCGTAGCAAATATCATCAGCGGCTTCGACCAAATAAACCAGAGGATGCCGAGCCCAATGCTCGTTATTCAGTTTTGGAATACCCAGTTTATTTGCGATTGTTTCTAGCAAGGGTAATTCATTTTGATAACTGCCAAATTTATGTTTTTTGTAGCCCTGCGCGCTGGCGTGCTTAGAACTCCAAGGGTATTTGCAAAACGCGCCAAGGGTTGCATAGGTTAAGCGCATACCACCATCAAACTGGTGGTATTCCAACTGCGTCAGCACTCGGAAGCCTTGCGCATTACCTTCAAAATTTAGGAAATCTGCGCGCTGCGCTTCACTCATGCTATCAAGCCAGCCATTCTTTGCTGCTTGTTCAAACCAGTGTCGAATGGCATCTTCACCCGAATGACCAAACGGCGGATTGCCAATATCATGGGCGAGGCAGGCGGACTGCACAATCATGCCCAAGTCACTGGGTTCACACCAGTCTGGCAGAGTAGGGCGAATCATCTCAGCCACGCGCATGGCCAGTGAGCGTCCGACGCAACTGACTTCAAGTGAGTGGGTTAAGCGTGTATGGATATGGTCGTTACTGGAGACTGGATGGACTTGTGTTTTACGGCCAAGACGGCGAAATGCGCCGGAAAAAATAATACGATCATGATCTTTATGAAACGGGCTGCGCCCGACTTCTTCGGAGCTGGCGGAAGCTTTACCTAAGCGCTCGCGGTTTAATAATTGATGCCAATCCACTGAACACCCTCAACCTGTTAATTTAAGATCAACGCTGCTAAAACTCAGCGTATTTAATTTAGATTATCAGTTTGCGGTGCAGTTGTGTCTGCTTCTGCAGTAGATGTTGCCATAAAAAGGGGCAACAGGCTGGCTGCGACCCTGACTACAGGTAGCAAGCTGCCTGCTGAACGACGGTTGCGGGTTATAAAGAAGCTGGCAAGCGTTACACCTGCAACTATAAGTAAAGGCGTTGAGCCTTGGGAAAGCCGTTCTTTGTAGCCATGCAGTTTTTGTATTGGCTCAAATAAGACTAAACTTTCGTGGCGGATTTTTTGTCGACTCAACTCAAGACGCATCTGAATCAACTGTTTTCGCAGCGCAATGGGGTCATCTTTGTGTTGTTTTATGCTCATGGCAACAGTCGCTCTTTAGTATTTTTAAGCTCTTGCAGTGACGCGTTAAAAGGCGTTTGAGCATTAAGTTGCGCAGACCTTATCCGCCAAATACAGAGCGCCCCAGCGATTGCATAAAAAGCAGACATAGCCAGCAATAGCAAATGCTCATATTGCTGCCAAAGCAAAACAATTAATAAACCATTGAGTAACAAAAACAGCATAAAGCCACAGGCTGCGGTAATCCCTAGCCACATTAACTGCTGGCTGCTGTGGCGCTTCTGTTCTTGTAGCTCAAGAGCAAATAACTCAGCATGATCGCTGAGTAAATCGAAAGCCGCAGCGCCTAAGCGCCGCGAGGTATCTGTAAATTTTTGTTCAGACATGCTTAGCGCCTAGACACCAGAAGACCTAATAAAAAACCAACGCCAGCACCAATTGCTAAGGACTGTAGCGGGTGCTCTCGGACATATTGCTCACCATCGTGCAGCACCTCTTTGCCACGCTCAAGTACAGCTTGTTCTGATGAGCCGAGGGCTTGTCGTGCGCGCTGTAAACTCGAGTGGATTTGCCCGCGCAGTTCTTCAGCTTTTTCACCAGTTAACTCGGCTGAGTGCTGCAGCAACTGCTCAGTGTCAGATACTAAGGCTTTAAATTCAGTTAACAATTGCTGACTGTCTGCTGATGTGTTTTTTTTAGCCATGATCGTTGTGCTCCAAAAAAGAAACTCAAGGTATGTATTACAGTAGAGTCAATGTAACTGCAATCAGTTCAGCTTTATACACGCTCTTTATAAAAATAAACCCGCTTTGTGAGCGGGTTTATTTAACACAGCATGCGCGGCTTTAGTTTATAGCAACGGAATTGTGTAACTTACGATCAGACGGTTTTCGTCAATTTTTCCAGAAATGTCTGAACGTAAGGTTGAGTTGCGCCATTTAACGCCTAAGTTTTTCAATGGACCGTCTTGGAAAACATAAGCGATATCGGTATCACGCTCCCACTCATTGCCGCGTGAATTACCAGCACCCATATAGATATTGCTACCGTTAATATAACGGGTCATTAAGTTAAGACCAGGGATTCCGAGGCCAGCAAAGTTAAAGTCGTAACGTGCTTGCCAAGATTTTTCATCAGTGGCAGCAAAGTCACGAATTTGCACGTAGTTGGTTAAGAATGGATCCGTACCTGAAAGGTAAGCGTAGCCGGTATCACCAGACATTTTCTGATAGCCCAAGCCAAAACTGTTGTGGCCGAGTTTGTAAGTTAGCATTCCAGAAATAGCGTTGTTATCGATGCCGCTATTGTCATCATCAGAGGTTTTTGCGTAACGTAAGTCAGCTTTCAGTGATTGATTTTCAGCGATGGGCAAAACATAGACACCATTAACAATGTGCTGCTTGTAAACACCATCTAACTGGCCGTAGTGGTAGCCTGTAGTTAACTGGTCATTCCACTGGTAAGAGCCACTGAAGAAGTTAAATTTGTTGCTATCGTTTCTGTTGGTTTTATCGTATTTACTTTGATCGCGCTTACCGTTATTAACAGTTACTCCCAACGTATCATTATCGGTTGAATCACGGTGATTGCTGCGCTCCAGTTGACCGGCGTTAAGCGTTAGATTGCTCACGTCTAAGCTGGTTAACTGCATACCTTGAAAGGTGTGCGGTAGCAGTCGTGTGTCACCGGCAGAGACAACCGGTAACTTAGGTATCAAGGTGCCTGCGCGTAGCGTGGTCTCTGAGATACGGAATTTCGCTGCAGCGCCGAGTTCACCATAGCTGCTTGGTGCCCTACCCGAGTCTCCTCTTGGTAACAGACCTGTACCTGCTGTACCACCGCCTGAATCAAGCTTAAAGCCTGTGAAGCCATAGGCGTCAACACCCACGCCTACAGTACCTTCAGTAAAACCTGATTCGTACTTGAGCAAGAAGCCTTGCGCCCACTCTTCTGCTTTGGATTGTGATGCGCCTTCACTGCGGAAGTCGCGATTCATATAAAAGTTGCGCAGCTCTAAGCTGGCTTTACTGTCTTCAATAAAAGCAGCTTGGGCTGCTATTGGGAGACTTATAGCTATAGCTAAAGTACCGAGGCTAATTGAACGTGCTAAAGGACTAAATTTCATTATTATAATTCTCCGAGATACGGACGAGTAGGTCAAATTATTAGTGTTGTGACAGGTGGACTAGATCACGCCTATGACTACAAGGTCATTTAGACATTGGTCGATAAGGTCTATTCTTGTGAAGTGCGAGGGTTTTAACTGCCTCGCAGTTGACAGCTAAAGGTGCGTCACATTTGTCGCATGAAACTGGCACACTAGGGCATATTTAATTCAGGACAGTATGTATGCCAGCCGCCCAGACACCTCAGCCAGGCTTTATTGTTGCACATAGCAACCACTTGGAAGAACTGCGTGATTTAGTCGTGCAATGGACTAAAATCAACCCTTTGCAGGCCCTTGAGAATGAAAATATCTTGGTGCAAAGCAACGGTATTGCGCAATGGTTAAAACTGGCTTTAGCCAGTGATAACGGCTGCGGGATTGCCGCTGGTTTAAAAATCGGCTTACCCGCGCGCTTTATATGGCAGATCTATCGCCAAGTACTGGGCACAGAGAGCATTGCACAAAGTTCCCCATTTGATAAAGCGCCGCTGACGTGGCGCTTAATGCGTTTGTTACCACAGGTTATTGAGCAACCTGTCTTTGCACCATTGCAGCAATTCTTAGCCCATGACCCTGATCTGCGCAAACGATATCAAGTCTCGGAACGCTTGGCTGACTTGTTTGATCAATACCAAGTGTATCGCTCGGATTGGCTGAAAGACTGGGCGCTAAGTAATGATCAATTACGGCAACTGGATGGCCAGCCGCCAGTCAGTATAGAAAAAGCTCAAGCTCGGCAAACAACTGTAGCCTGGCAAGCGGCGTTGTGGCGTTTATTAATAGCAGACATTGGTGAAGAGGCCATCCACAGCAGCCGTGCGGCGGTGCACCCGCGCTTTATCAGTGCCATGCAAAGTATGCAGCATGCGCCTGCAGGCTTGCCACGGCGGATTATTGTTTTTGGTATTTCTTCACTGCCGGCACAAATGGTTGAAGCCTTAGCCGCGATCAGTCGCTTTAGTCAGGTTATGCTGTGCGTGCACAATCCCTGTCAGTTTCACTGGGCTGACATTGTCGAAGATAAACAATTATTGCGTCATGAGTATCGCCGACAAAGCCGTAAAGCAGGCTTTCCTGAGGTTTTATCGGTTGAACAGTTGCACCAATTTGCTCACCCTTTATTAGCCGCTTGGGGTAAGCAAGGGCGCGACTATATTAGTCTGCTGGATCAGTACGATGAGCTGGAAAGTTATCAGGCGCAGTTTAACAACCAAGGCCAACGTGTTGATATCTTTGAAGATGGTAAAACAGCAACGCTGCTAGAGCAGCTGCACCATGATATTTTACATTTGCGGCCATTGGCTGACACCCAAGCGACATGGCCCGCAGTCAATCCGCAGACGGATGACTCTTTACGTTTTCATATCACCCACAGCGCACAGCGCGAAGTGGAGGTGTTGCATGATCAATTGTTGGCCTGCTTTAACGCTGATCCGAGTTTAAAACCACGCGATATTATTGTTATGGTGCCGGACATTGATAGCTATGCTCCGCATATTCAAGCGGTGTTTGCCCAGCATGCGCGCGATGATCTACGCCAGATTCCCTTTACCCTGTCTGATCAAGGCGAGGGCAGTACCGAGCCGCTGCTGATTGCTGTACAAAACCTACTGCGCCTGCCTGAATCGCGACTGACCGTCACCGACATTATGAGTTTTCTTGATGTGCCGGCATTGCGCCAGCGTTTTTCTATCGAAGAGGCGCACCTACCAATACTGCAACATTGGCTCAGTGGAGCAGGGGTACGCTGGGGTTTAAATGCCAAGCACCGAGAGAACTTTGCGTTACCTGCAGATCTAGCACAAAACACTTGGGATTTTGGTTTACAACGTATGCTGCTGGGCTATGCCATGGGTGACAGCGATGCCTATGCTGGAATCCAGCCCTATGATGAGATCGGCGGCTTAGATGCAGCCTTAATCGGGCCGTTGACGCATTTTCTTGATGCCTTGCAACGTCTGCATCAGCAACTTAGCACGACACAGCACTTTGCTGATTGGCGCAGTATTTTTTTAGCGCTGCTTGAGCAGTTTTTCTTGGTTGAAGCGGATGATGAATACGTTTTAGTGCAGCGCATGCAGGCCGGCTGCGAGCAATGGGCCGAACTCTGTGAGCAAGCACAACTGGATGAGCCACTAACCCTAGCAGTCGCGCGTGAGGCTTGGCTGAGCACTATTGAAAGTGATCACCTCAGTCAGCGTTTTTTAGCTGGATCAATAAACTTTTGCACCTTGATGCCGATGCGTGCCATTCCGTTTCGTATGGTTTGCCTCCTGGGGATGAATGATGGCGATTACCCGCGTGTCCAAGCGCCGCTAGATTTTGACTTGATGGGCACTGATTACCGCCCCGGTGACCGCTCAAGGCGTGAAGATGACCGCTACTTGCTGCTAGAAGCCTTACTGTCAGCGCGTGAAAAACTCTACATCAGCTGGGTGGGGCGCAGTGTGCGTGACAATAGCGAGCGGCCACCGTCGGTGCTGGTCGCACAGTTGCGTGATCACCTGAGCGCTGGATGGCGTTTAGCTAATGATGTCGATGAGCAAGCATTGCTAGAGGCCTTAACTACAGTGCATCCGTTACAGCCGTTCAGTCAGCATTATTTTTCTCAGCAAGACGATAAAACCGAGTTATTTACCTATGCATCTGAGTGGGCTGTGATGCACCAAGACATTGAAGAGCGCAGCACAGAAGCGCTAGCGGATTTTGTTCCCAGTAGCAGTATTACCCCGGATATGTTGCAGCGTTTTTTAGCCGACCCGGTGAAATACTTCTTTAACGAGCGTCTTAAAGTCTATTTAGATCAAGCCGAGCTTGAGGTGTATGAAGATGAACCCTTTGCTCTAGATGGTTTGCAGCGCTTTAGCTTGCAACGGGAGCTACTCGATTCTGGTCAGCATGCCGGTGCTCAGGCTGACTTCTCTGAAGTCTTGCAACAGCATAGCGAGAAATTACAGCGCAGTGGGGCACTACCCTTGAGTGGCTTTGGTGAGCACGCACGAGAAGAGTTGATTGAGCCGCTGCTCAGCCAGTTAGAAAACTATCGCAGTCATTGTCAGCGTTGGTCAGAACAAGAAGACAGCGCGCGCATTATTGATCTGCGCCACGGTCTGGTGCATTTAGAAGGCTGGCTGGGTGGCCTGCGCCGCGCCGAGCAAGATCAAGATCAAGATCAAGCAGAGAGTAGCGAGTACGCGCGCATTGAGTTGTTGCCCGGCAGAATACAGGCTGGACGCGAGCGGCGCTGGCATCGTTTATTGCGGCCATGGGTGCAGCATGTATTGATTAACGCCACTGGTGCACAAACTCAAACTCTGATTTTCGCCCAAGAAAGCAGTATTGCCTTTGCCAGTATTGAAACAGAGAGCGCAATAAAAATCGCTAAAGACTGGCTTGATGCATGGCAGCATAGCCTTAATGCACCACTGCCAGTGGCACTAAAAACGGCCATGAGTTTTTTAAAAGATCAGTCTGATGATAAGGCTAAAACTGTGTATGAAGGCGGCTTTAATATCAGCGGTGAGGTGCAAAACAGCGCAGCGCTAGCGCGTCAGTTCCCGACCTTTGCTGACTTAGTGGCAGATGGTGATTTTAGCTTTTGGGCACAGCAGTTGTACGGCTCGCTATTTAGCGCTGAAATTATCAATCTAGATCGCCAAGGAGATGCGTGATGAGCCATTTACAGAGCATAGAGCGGCCCTTGGCATTGCAGTTTCCTTTGTATGGCAGTCGTTTAATTGAGGCCAGTGCAGGAACAGGGAAAACCTACACCATCGCCGCGCTGTATATACGTTTAATCTTACAGCACGGTATTGATACACAGGCTGCTTTTACTCGCGCTTTATTACCGCCCGAAATTTTAGTAGTGACTTTTACCGACGCCGCCACACAAGAGCTGCGCGATCGGATTCGTGCAAAACTGGTTGAAGCTGCGCAGGTGTTTCGTGAGGAACAAAGCGAACCTGATGCTTTATTACAACAGTTACGGGACGATTACCCGCAAGAGCATTGGGCAGCTTGTGCCCAGCGTCTTGATCAAGCTGCGCAGTGGATGGATGAAGCAGCGATTTCAACCATCCACGCCTGGTGTCAGCGCATGTTACGTGAGCATGCCTTTGATAGCGGCAGCTTATTCACTCAAACCTTAGAAACCGATCACAGTGATTTATTGGCCTTGGTGGTGAAAGACTATTGGCGTCAACAGTGTTACCCCTTACAAGGCGACAATGTGCTCTGGGCGTTAGAACACTGGCAACAGCCATCTGTTTTGCACAGTAAAATCAGGCCGTTATTAAATGCGCAAAGCGTCATAACTCATCAGCCAGATCACTCACAAACACTGTCTGAGATGCTTGATGCCGGCATCAGCAAACAGCAGCAAACCCTGCGCGATTTAAAAGCACCGTGGCAGCTTTGGACACAACAACTGCGCGATATTTTAGATAAGGCAGTGGCTGATAAAGCTGTTAATGGCAGAGTTATTCAAGCACGTTTTTATACACCATGGTTGGAGAAAATCGCTGCTTGGGCCGCCGATGAGCAATTAATTGAACTGGATATTGGTACCGGCGCAACACGGTTGACCCCAGATGGTCTGCATGAGGCTTGGAAAGACAGCAGCGCAACACCACAACATCCAGCACTTGCAGCCATGCAAGCCTTGCCTGAGCAGCTGGATAACTTAACTCGCACACTGGATGAGCAAGCGCTTTGGCATGCGGCGAACTGGATTAAACAGCGCTTTCATCAGGAAAAGCTACAGCGTGCAGAAATGGGCTTTGATGACATGCTCACGCGCCTAGACAGTGCTTTGCAAGGGCCTAGCGGTCGGCGTCTGGCTGAGGTGATTCGCCAGCAATTTCCTATTGCTTTAATTGATGAGTTTCAGGATACCGATCCACTGCAATACCGTATTTTTGATACCGTCTATAACATCAGGGAAAACAACAGTGATACCGGTTTGTTTTTAATCGGCGACCCTAAACAAGCCATTTACAGTTTCCGTGGTGCTGATATTCACACCTATTTATATGCGCGCCGCGCCACTGAAGGGCGGCATTACAATCTCGAAACGAACTTTCGTTCAACACAGAGCATGGTTAAGGCTGTTAATCAGCTGTTTGCATGGGTTGAACATCTGCCAGACAGCCGCGGTGCGTTTTTATTTAAGCAGGAAGAGGAGAATGATCTTCCGTTTTTGCCGGTACAAGCTAAAGGCCGTAAAGAGCAGTTGTGGGTAGATGGGCAGACGCAGGCCGCACTGAATATATGGCATTTGGAATCCGAAGAGCCATTGTCGCAAGACCAATACCTTGAGGATATGGCTGCCAGCAGTGCCACGGAAATTGCGCGCTTATTGAATCTGGCCCAGCAGCAAAAAGCTGGTTTTAAAGATGAGCAAGGCCAACTGCAAGCGCTGCAGCCCAATGATATCGCAGTTCTGGTGCGCAATATGCGCGAAGCACAAACCATCCGCAAGCATCTGGCTCAGCGTCAGGTGCGTAGCGTCTATTTGTCTGATAAGGATTCAGTCTATGAGAGCCAGGAAGCGCAAGATGTACTGACTTGGCTGCTGGCCTGCTTACATCCAGAGAATGAGCGCACATTAAAATCGGCCTTAGCCACTAGTACCTTTGCTTTGCCGCTAAGCGAATTGGAGCGTATTAATCAAGATGAATTGCTGTGGGAGAAGCGGGTTTTACAGTTTCAGGGCTATCTTGAAAGCTGGCATAAGCAGGGCGTATTGCCAATGCTGCGCAAAATCATGCATGACTTTCACTTGCCGCAGCGCTTGGTGCAGCGGGCCAATGGTGAACGCGCGTTAACCAACTTACTGCACTTGGCTGAACTGCTACAGCATGCTGCACGTGAGCTGGATGGTGAGTTTGCCTTGCTGCGTTACTTACAAACCGCCTGTATAGGTCAAGCGCAGGGGCCGCAAGAACAGGTGCTGCGCTTGGAAAGTGATGAGTCGCTGGTGCGGGTGGTGACCGTGCATAAATCTAAAGGCTTAGAATACCCTTTGGTGTTTTTGCCGTTTATCTGTGGTTTCCGTGCTCAAGAGGGTAAGCAGCCATTTAATATTCAAGTTGAAGGCAAACGTCAACTGATGCTGCATGCTGATAAAGACAGTCTTATTCAGGCTGAAAAAGAACGCCTCGGTGAAGACTTGCGTTTGCTTTATGTTGCTTTAACTCGAGCACGCCATGCCTGCTGGTTAGGTATGGCTGATTTGAAAAAAGGGCGTGGTAAGTCTTCACTGCTGCATCAGAGTGCCATTGGTTATCTGTTAAATAACGGGCAAGCACTGGCCACAAGCCAAGGTTTGACTCAATGGCTAGAACCTTTTAAACAGCCCGAAGGTTCGATCGGTTTGGTGAGCAATGTCTGTGCTCTACCAGAGTGCACAGACGTGGTTTTACAAGATAATTCAGGAGGTTTTCAACCCAGTTGGCGCACGTCGCACCGGCGCACCCGTGAGCATTGGTGGATTGCTTCATACAGCGCTTTGCGCTTAACCGCTGAAGCCCCTTTGAGTGATGTGCAATCCGCTGAGCGCGTAGAGGACTTAGCGCCGCAAACTGCCTTAGCGCAAAACATCAGTGACGATGAGCGTGATGATCTAGCTGCGCCTGCCGCGCCAAGTACAGCTGTGTATAGACCTGAAGGCATGCACAGTTTTCCGCGTGGCGCGAAACCCGGTACCTTTTTGCACAGTTTGTTGGAGTGGGCGGCAGAGCAAGGCTTTGCAGCGACGCTGAACGATCCAGAAGGCGCGCAGGCCTATATTCAAGCGCGCAGTGAAGCTTATGGCTTTGAGGATTATAGCGATCTGCTGTGGCCATGGTTAAAAGATTACCTTGAGCAACCCTTTATGGTTGATGGGCAGCCCATGGTTTTATCTGAGCTGCAGCATTACCAGGCGGAGATGGAGTTTTGGTTTGCTACCAGTAAAGCTGATACAGGCTTGCTCGACCAGTCTGTGCGTGAGTTTGTATTGCCCAATGAGGCACGCCCCTACTTAGTGCCAGAGCGTCTAAATGGCATGTTTAAGGGCTTTATTGACTTGGTGTTAGAGCATCAAGGCCGATATTACGTGGTGGATTACAAATCAAACTGGCTGGGCGAGCACGACGTTGATTACAGCACAGAGGCAATGAATGAGTCAGTGTTAGGCCACCGCTATGACTTGCAATACGCCTTATATATTTTGGCCTTGCATCGACTGCTTAAGCTGCGCATCAGTGATTATGACTACGACACTCATATGGGCGGTGCTGTTTATATGTTTTTGCGCGGGGCGCACAATGATAGCCAAGGTTTGCATTGCGCAAAACCAGAGCGTCAGTTAATTGAACGTATGGATGCATTATTTAAAGTCAAAACACCGGAGGCGCAAGCATGATGCAGCAAGGACTACTTTTTGGTGACGATACGGCGCCCTTGGAGACACAAACTAGTACTGAGCAATGGGTTCTGAATCCGCAAGACTATCTGGCTGACTGCGACAGTATTTTACAATTACTCGATGACTGGCTCGAACGTGACTGGCTACGTGCGCTGGACCTTGCTCTGGTTAAATTACTCGCCAAACTTGATCCAAACGCTGAGCCCTTGATGCTCTTAGCTATAGCCTTAACCAGTCACCAGCTTGGCCATGGACATATTTGTTTGGATCTACACAGTGTCTTGCGTGATCCTGATTTAGCGCTGCTATTACCGCCTGAAGGGCAGTTGCTTGAGCCACAACAGGTTTTACCTTCACAGCTGTTAGCGCAGGTCAGCTTGCCCAACTGGCTCGCCGCGATACAAACCAGTGTCTTGGTCTATCGAGAAGAGCAGGCAAGTGCAGCCCCTTTAGTTGTGTTGGACAAGCGTTTGTATTTATACCGTTATTGGCGTTATGAAGTGAGTGTGGCGGAGCAGTTGGTGCAACGCATTGATACCCTAATGCCGCTCACTGATGATTTTACTGAACGCCTCACGACTTTATTCAATGAGCCGCTTATGGTTGCTGGGCAACGCCAAACGGACTGGCAAAAATTTGCCTGTGGTATGGCTGCGCAAGGTCAATTAACCTTGATTACAGGCGGCCCTGGTACAGGGAAAACCACGACGGTGGTGCGACTGCTTGCGCTATTACAGCAGTCTGCTTTGCAAGCGGGGCAGGCCTTGCGTATTCAATTGGCCGCGCCAACCGGTAAAGCAGCGGCACGCTTAACCGAATCGATAGGCCAGCAGGTTGAGTCCTTGCCGGTTGAGCAAGAGGTTAAAAAAAGCATCCCAACTGAGGTCACCACCCTGCATCGACTGCTTGGCAGTTTGCCGGGCACGCGCCACTTCCGACATAACCATCAAAATCCTCTTGTGGTTGATGTGCTGGTGATTGATGAGGCATCAATGATTGATCTAGAGATGATGCATAACGTACTACAAGCATTGCCTAAACATGCGCGCCTGATTTTACTCGGTGATAAAGATCAACTGGCTTCTGTAGAAGCAGGCTCGGTACTGGGTGACTTATGTGCAGATGCCGAGTTGGCCTATTACACCCCACAAACCCAGCAGCGCCTTGAACAGCTGTGCAGTGAGCAGTTGCATGCCGAGCCGTGGTGCGTCGGTGATGCTTCTGAACACCGCTTAGCGCAACGCACAGTGATGTTGCGCCACTCTCGACGCTTTGGCATAAACTCAGGGATAGGGCAACTGGCTCGAGCGGTCAATCAGGGTGATGCACAGGAGGCTTGGCAGTTGCTGCAGTCACCTGCGCGTGACCTCAACTATATGTTGATTAAGCATGACACAGCGACGGCGCTGGATAACTTGTTTATCAATGGTGCCGCGCAAGTTGGCGAAGCCTCTGAAAACATCGGTTATGCCTATTACTTCCAGGTATTACAAGCGCAGCGTCCACCTCTGCAGCAGTCTCTGAGTCAGCCGTGTTGGCAGCAATGGGCCGCTGCAGTGCTGAATGCCTTTGATCACTTCCGTTTACTCTGCGCTCTGCGTAAAGGCAATTTTGGCGTTGTGGGTTTAAACCAGCGCATCGCACAAGCACTATTTAACAAGGGACTCATCAACAGTGCTGAAGGTTGGTATGAAGGTCGGCCGGTACTGGTCACGAAAAATGACTACAGTTTGGGTTTAATGAATGGTGATATTGGTATTGCCTTGCTGCTGCCCAGTGAGCAAAGCTCCGTACAGGCTGGCGATGCGGAGCAGGTTCTGCGCGTGGTATTTGCCCGTAATGATGGGCAAGATGGCGTCCGCTATATACTTCCAAGTCGCTTAACCGCAGTAGAAACAGTCTTTGCAATGACAGTACATAAATCGCAAGGCTCTGAATTTGCCCACACTGCATTGATTTTACCGGACCGCCCCAATCCCGTTTTAACCAAAGAACTGCTCTATACAGGCATCACTCGTGCAAGAAATAAATTCACTTTAATTGAAAGTCAGACTGGTATTTTTACTGTCGCGGTGCAGCGTAAAGTTGAGCGTACCAGCGGGTTAAATCAGGCAGTAAAAGCTATAACATCTTAATATTCAGACTTGAAAAGGCTTTAATAGCATTATTTTACGTCATTACCTTACAAAATATAATGGCATAGTATATATTTGATTATTATCAATAAAGCTTAATGTATCTACTACTTAGAGCCAAAAAATGGAAAGAGGTGAGAATGAAAATATTTCATCGTATGACTCTAACTGCCGCATCGTTATGCCTAGCAATAACATCGGCTTATGCGTTAGATGGGGATGCTAAGGCTGGAGAGCAATCGGCAGCCATGTGCGTTGCATGTCACCAAGCCGATGGTTCTGGTATGAATATTCAAGGTGGTGAATCATGGCCGAGCATATCTGGCTTAAATGTTGAGTATCTGTACAAACAAATGAAAGATGTTGTTGATGGCTCACGTAACAGTCCGACCATGATGCCTTTCCTATCGATGCTTAATGATCAACAGTACAAAGATGTATCTGTGTATTACAGTCAGTTGCCGGTAACACAAGGTCAAGGCGATCCAGATACAACAGAAGAAGAGCTTGCCCTCGGAAAAAAACTCGCTACAGAAGGTGATTGGGATCGCTATATTGTGCCCTGCAGCAGCTGCCATGGGCCGGACAACTTAGGTGCAGGCGACTCTTTCCCAAGACTGGCTGGTCAACATGCGGGTTATATCGCAGACCAACTGCATGCTTGGCAATCGGGTAGGCGCAATAACGATCCACAACATTTAATGCTAGCCATTGCTGAGCGTCTAAATGACAAGGATATCCGTGCGGTATCTCAGTGGCTTTCACGCCAGCCTGCGAAGTGATAGGGAGAAAATCAATGAAAGATTCTAAAAAATTCCTCTTGCGTAGTGTGGCGGTTGCCGTTGCAGCAAGCCTATTGAGCTTAGGTGTACAGGCTGAACAGCGCTTTCCAGTTAATAATCCTGAAGTCAAAGAAGGGCAGTTTGTCCATGTGCCGCCGACGATGGACGATTTGGAAAAAAGTGATTTCCACCCAGAACTCAAGCGCGTGATTCGTCGTGGCCATGATCTGTTTGTTAATACGCAGCAGCTGCGCGGCAAAAATGTGTTCAATAATATGAACTGCAATAGCTGTCATATGGGCGAAGGCCGTTTGCCATTCGCCGGTCCGGTTTGGCCCGCTGCAGTAGTATTGCCAAACTACCGTGGTAAAAATGATCACGTTAACAACATCGAAGAGCGCATTGCCGGTTGCTTTACGTTCTCGATGAACGGCAAGCCACCCGAGTACGGCAGTGACGATATGCTTGCGTTAACCGCCTACCACCAATGGCTGGCTAAAGGTGTGCCTGTCTTCCAGCCCGGTGGCACTATGTACGGTCGCGGTTATAAAAGGCTTGAAGAGCCCTCTAAGGAAATGGATTACGAGCGTGGAGCCAAAGTCTATGAAGCAAACTGCAGTATCTGCCATGCTGACGATGGTGGTGGTTTAGTGCAGCGTGAGGAAGTCGTTTTCCCCGCTGTCTGGGGTGATAACTCATATAACTGGGGGGCTGGTATTTCACGCATCTTCACGCTGTCCTCTTTTATTAAACACAATATGCCGCTGGGTCGCCCTAACAGCTTGAGCGATCAAGAAGCATGGGATGTGGCGTACTATATTAATAGCCAAGAGCGTCCTCAAGAGCCGCGCTATACCGGTGATGTTAAAGAAACACGTGAAAAGTACTTAGAGACATTTCACAAACACACCAACTACGGTTTAGAGGTTCAAGGACGCTTATTAGGTGATCATGAAAATCTGGGCGAAAAAGACTTCTTAAAGCCTGATGTCTTACGTCCACGCACCTATACCGCTGATTAAAAAACTACCACCGGTATTTAAAAACGGGGCTTTTAGGCCCCGTTTGCATAATGTAACTGAATAGGAATATCACATGTTTTTTTCACCTTTAGCACGCGCTATCACTTTAGCAACTGCTGGCGGCATTTTTTTGCTTGCACCTTCACTGGCCACTGCCGACTTTATCAAGGACAGCAAAGCTAGCCTAGGTTTTCGTAACCTTTACATGAATCAGGACACACGCAGTGGCGCAAGCTCAAACGCGACTAAAACTAAGGAAGAGTGGTCTCAAGCTTTCATTCTGCGTTACGAGTCGGGCTTTACTGAAGGCACGGTAGGCGTTGGTCTTGATGTATACGCGGCTACTGGTATCAAGCTGGACTCAGGCCCAAACCGCACCCCAGACAGTTTTCCACAGCAAAGAAATGGTAAGTCTGTAGACAGTTTTGGCAAGCTTGGTGGTACCGCCAAATTAAAAATATCAGAAACCGTGTTGAAAGTTGGCTCGTTAATGCCGCGCTTGCCAGTTGTGCAAAGCAATTTAGAAGGGCGCCTACTGCCACAGATTTTCACCGGTGGTATTTTAACCTCTAATGATATTAATGGTTTAACCGCAACCTTAGGTCATCTAGACCGTGTCAATCAGCGCTCATCTTCTAATCATGAGCGTATGCAAATGAACGTCTTAGGCAAAGGTTTAAGGGACAAAAAAGGCAATACAAATCTCACGGGGCAAAATCGTGCCAATTACTCAAGTAATTCGTTTGATTTGGCTAACTTGAATTATAAGTGGAGTGATTCACTAGCGACTGGTTACAGTTTTGGTCGTTTACACGATATGTATAAGCAGCACGTAGTTGATGTTGTGCATGTTCATCCATTGGGCGAAAAGCGCTCACTGAAATCAGATTTACGTTTTTCTCGATCCACTAACGATGGTGACTTCAACGTCGATAACAAAGCCTTTTCAGGCAAAGTTACATACAGTTTTGGTTTTAACAAGATCAGCCTGAACTATCAAAAAATGACCGGCAAGACCGGCTTTGCTTATATCCAAGGTGCAGACCCATACTTGGTTAACTATGTAACCAACCGTGACTTTGCCGCCAAAGACGAGAAGTCTTGGCAAGTGCGCCATGACTACAACTTCGCTGGCTGGGGTATCCCAGGGTTAACCGTATTCAATCGCTACACAAAGGGTACAGGTGCTGATTTAGGTCGTGGTAGGTCAGAAGGTCGGGAGTGGGAGCGTGACTTCGATATCACTTACGCATTCCAAGAAGGCCCCTTGAAAAATTTCAGCATGCGCTGGAGAAACGCAACGGTACGCTCAAATATATTTAAAGATTTAGATGATAATCGTATTATCTTGAGCTACAGCTTAGCGTTACTGTAAAGCCAGCTTCATTTAGCGCGGTCTGCAGCGCCGCGTTAAAATTTAGCAGTTTGCGCGCCCTTTATAGGTTGCGCGTGAAATTGGATATTCACCTTGAAAAGGCATTTAGGCATGGTACTTGCTTATTCTTAGCAACTACTGTATATTTATAAGCCTATCCCGACTCAAACGACTATTTGATTGAGTGGCGTGGTACAGAGAAAGACATCACCGGTACGCCTCAGAGCAACTGCTCGCGCATAATCCAAAATGCTATACCAATGTTTTCGCAATGAAAGCTTGGTTCAATACTGAAGTTATATTTCAGTACTGCTTTATTTCTGCAAACCACCTGCTTTTATGATTAGCAATTGTATTGCTATGTCTCGTCTTCGGGAGACTTTACAGCCTGTGCTGTATAGACATTATAAAAAAAGGGTAATGATATGGATAATCTAAACGTATTCAAAAAAATGGGGCGCTACGTTACAGCGCAAATCAACGCACTTAGCCAAACGATGCAAGCGACAGAGCAATCTGGTCGTGCAGCGATGGGTTTAGAGAATCGACTGGTTGTCGAAGCTTGGAACACGTTAGCTGATCACGACGGCAGTATCTCAGCTAGCGCCTAGAGCTAAATTTATTGCGCCCACGCTATGTGGGCGCAATTCAGTCGACTAATGACATTGCAGTCATATCCATACCCCCTCATTATGTCCCCTCCTTTGAAATTAAAACACAGTTAAACACCCTAAGCAGCTTGCTATAGTTGATTAAGCATATAATGCTCAGCAGTGCCGACTTAGAGCGCATTATTAAGTCTCGGCTGTTTGAGCTCTCCGAGTGAGGGTAACTACTTTAGGTGATGCATGGCTTTCGATTTAAGTAAACGTTTAGTGATTGGGCTCGCATCCAGCGCCTTATTTGATCTGTCAGAATCAGATGCTGTGTTTAAAACACAAGGCGAACACATCTATCGCGACTATCAGCGTGATAATCAAGACCTGCCACTTGAGCGCGGTGTCGCTTTTCCGTTTATTCGGCGAGTGTTGGCTTTGAATAAACTCAATCCAGAGGACCCACCGGTTGAGGTCATACTCTTGTCTCGCAATGACCCAGATACAGGGTTGCGCGTGATGAACTCTATCCAGCATTACCAGTTACCAATTACCCGCGCTGTATTTATGCAAGGGCAATCGCCACACCCTTATATTCCTGCCTTTGATATCGAGTTGTTTTTATCAGCCAATGCTGAGGACGTGAGGAGCGCTGTGACCGCTGGTTACCCAGCAGGGCAAATATTAAAGGGCACGATTGAAGATGACAGCACTGACGAGCAACTGCGTATTGCTTTCGACTTTGACGGTGTCTTAGTCGATGACGAAGCGGAAACAGTTTATAAAGAAACCAAAAGTTTGGGCGAATTTCATCAACATGAAACATCGCGCCAAGATATTCCGCATACGCCTGGGCCACTCAAAGCCTTCTTAGAGCGTATAGCGCAAATTCAACACCTCGAGCAAGACAAGCGCCTAAAAGAGCCCAGCTATGAGCCGATTTTACGTGTTTCCATCGTAACCGCGCGCAATGCGCCTGCACACAAGCGAGTAATCAACACCATGCGCCATTGGGGTATAACGGTGAATGAAGCCTTTTTTATGGGCGGTGTAGAGAAAGCTAAGGTGCTGGATGTGATGCAGCCGCATATTTTCTTTGATGATCAAAAGCTGCACTTAAAACCCTCGTCAGCACGCTTACCTTCAGTGCACATACCTTTTGGTATTGCCAATATTGAGCAGCCAACTGTAGACAATCAAGTGCTAAGCGACAGCAAGAAAGACGAGCAGGGCACATAACGCTGCTGCACAACTGTGTGAGCAGGTGAAGGTTATTGCGCTAGCAAAAAACACTTTATAAAAACCATAAGTGTACAATGACTCTAACTTAAAAAATTAAGCGGAGCTTGTTATGTGGATTGATCGGTTTATAGATGCGCTACGCTCACTTAGAACATTATTTTTTATTGTAGGTCTAGGTGTTGGTTGGCTGCTGTTTGCTGATCACCAAGAGGCTGATATTTTGTATGTGACGGTACACAATACGGACAGTGTGATGCTGGAATCTGTTCGTTTTGAATTCGGTTTTGGACTCACGCAGTCAAATATTTTAGTGGTACAAATCAATCCTGGCGAAAAACGCATAGTCGCACTCAATCACCCGTTAAACAAGGGTTATAACGTTGAGGCACGCTTTGCAGGCGGTGAAGTACGCAGTTTTTGCGCCAACCGCACCTATCCAAATCGCCGCCAGCCTCTGCCGTTGCAACGCTAGCCTCGATGAGATCACGGTGTAACCCAACGATGATATCTATCGCCTCATGCATAGTGTCGCGGGTATTAGCTAACGTATAAGTAGACAGATTAGAGCATCACCGCCATGCGCTTTGCTAAAACCAGTGTGTCACGTGCAGGTCTTTATTATTGTCCCGTTTCGTAGTAAATGTATTTTTGCAGTACTGCGCAACACTTAGTACTGAAGCGGTCAGGAACAAAGATCCATGCCGTAGGCTAGCAGTTCAAGCCTGAGGCATGCTGTTTGCAAGCAAGATGTATGAATAGATGTTTCCTGATTCTAATACGTTACTGACTACTAACAGATCACAGGTGGCCTATGGAATGGCCGTTCATAAATAACAGGCGAAAAAAAACCCTTGAAAATCAAGGGTTTAGTTTTAAATTTGGCGGAGGAGGTGAGATTCGAACTCACGGATAGTCGCCCATCGACGGTTTTCAAGACCGTTGCCTTCAACCACTCGGCCACTCCTCCCTTTCAACGCGGCTCATGATAGCGGAATATTTTTTTCTGTCAAACGATTTTAAGCAAATGTATGGAAATTATTGCTATGATGGCCTGCAGCACACTTTTATTAGGAGTTTAACGATGCGTGAACCACAGAATTACTCGTACGAGCAATCCACTGCCGTAGGATCACAAAGCAGCGCTATTTTGCGTAACACCTATGGACTGCTTGCACTGACATTAGCGTTCAGTGGTTTTGTTGCCTATATGTCTCAACAAATGAATATGCCACACCCAGGCATTATGCTGACCTTAGTCGGCTTTTACGGTCTGTTTTTTCTAACCATGAAACTGCGTAACTCAGGTTGGGGCTTGCTCACTACGTTCGCACTTACAGGTTTTATGGGCTACACCTTAGGTCCTATCCTAAACATGTACATGGGTATGCCCAATGGTGCCAGTGTCATCAGTTCTGCGTTTGCGATGACCGCTTTCGTGTTTACGGGGTTATCGGCGTACGTATTGATCACACGTAAAGATATGAGCTTCTTAAGTGGCTTTATCACTGTCGGCTTTTTCGTCTTGCTGGCAGCAGTTATTGCTGGTTTTATCTTTGATATCTCAGGTTTGCAGTTGGCCATTAGCGCAGGTTTTGTGCTGTTTTCTTCTGCTATGATCCTGTTCCAAACCAGTGCCATCATTCATGGTGGTGAGCGTAACTACATTATGGCGACAATCAGCCTATATGTATCAATTTATAACTTGTTCTTAAGCTTACTGAGCATCCTCGGCTTTGCTAGCAACGACTAGTCAACTCAAGCTTGGTGTTCAGCTAAAGGCTCTATTGGTTTACAATAGAGCCTTTTTTATAGTCTCAATAGTGTTTCTCATGCATTGAATGCAGTTTCTAACAGCATGTTGAGCATGCACAGCGATTACACAAGGATTTGTCATGATTAAAAAATGCTTATTCCCTGCAGCGGGTTACGGCACACGTTTTTTACCTGCCACCAAAGCCATGCCTAAAGAAATGCTGCCCATCGTTAATAAGCCGTTAATTCAGTATGGTGTAGAGGAGGCTTTAGAAGCAGGTCTTAAAGAAATTGCCATCGTTACTGGGCGCAACAAGCGCGCTATCGAAGACCATTTCGATATCAGCTTTGAGATGGAACAGCAGATTTTAGGCACTGACAAAGAAGAATATCTCAAGGGTGTGCGCAACCTGATCGACGGCTGTACGTTTTCTTACACTCGGCAAATTCAGATGAAAGGGCTAGGGCATGCGATACTGACAGGGCGCACGCTGATCGGTGATGAGGCCTTTGCTGTGGTGCTGGCCGATGACTTGTGCATCAACACTGAAGGCGACGGTGTCTTGCAACAAATGATCAAACTGTACAAACAGTTTCGCTGTTCAATTGTCGCCATTCAAGAAGTACCCATGGAAGATACCGCTAAATATGGTGTCATTGCTGGCGAGATGATTCGTGAAGATATTTACCGCGTACACTCCATGGTTGAAAAGCCTAGGCCTGAGGATGCACCGTCTAATCTTGCAATTATTGGTCGCTATATTCTTACCCCAGATATTTTTGATATTTTAGCCAAAACCGAGCCAGGCAAGGGCGGTGAAATACAAATCACTGATGCTTTGATGAAGCAAGCACAAGATGGCTGCGTCCTTGCCTATAAATTTAAAGGTCAGCGTTTTGATTGCGGTAGTGTTGAAGGCTATATTGAAGCCACCAATTTCTGTTACGAGAATCTATATAGCAAAGGTCAATAATTTTTGACTCAATGCTATAATCATCTGAGCTGGAGAGTAATGTATGTCCTATGATTTTGATTTATTTGTCATTGGTGCAGGCTCAGGTGGTGTACGCGCCGCCCGTTTTGCTGCTTCATTTGGCGCAAAAGTTGCTGTTGCCGAAAGTCGTTATTTAGGCGGGACCTGTGTCAACGTAGGTTGTGTACCTAAAAAACTGATGGTGTATGCTGCGCATTATCGAGATGATTTTAAACTCAGCCGCAGTTTTGGTTGGGATGTTGAAGCCAAGGGCTTTGACTGGAGCACATTAATTAACAACAAAAATACCGAGATTGAACGCTTAAACGGTATTTATGAAAAGCTGCTGGTCAGCAGCGGTGTTAACTTAATCAATGGCCATGCCAAGCTGCTTGATGCACACACTGTCGACGTAGAGGGCAAGCAGTACACAGCAGAGCATATTCTTATTGCAGTCGGCGGCTGGCCGCTAGTGCCGGATGTTCCGGGGCGTGAGTACGCGACCGATTCTAACCAAGTGTTTTTCTTAAAAGAACAACCTAAGCGCGTGCTGGTGATTGGTGGTGGTTATATTGCTGTGGAGTTTGCCTCAGTGTTTGCAGGCTTAGGCTCAGAGACGCAATTGGCGTATCGCGGTGATTTGTTTTTACGCGGCTTTGATCAAGATGTGCGCGAGCATTTACATCAAGAACTGGTGAAAACAGATATGACACTGCGCTTTAACTGTGACGTGCAATGCATTGATAAAAATGAAGATGAGAGCTTGCTTATCACCTTCAAAGACGGTCAAACGACTGAAGTTGATTGTATTTTCTATGCAACGGGTCGTCGCCCTATGCTAGATAATCTAGGCTTGGAAAACGTCAATGTTAAGCTGGATAAACAGGGAAATATTGCGGTTGACGAGCTGTACCAGACCTCAGAAAGCAGCATTTTAGCCATTGGTGATGTCACCGGCGGCATGCAATTAACGCCTGTGGCCTTAGCTGAAGGCATGGCGGTAGCACGGCGTTTATTCCGTAAAGAGGAGTACCGTCCAGTGGATTACAATTTAATACCAACTGCGGTGTTCAGTCTGCCTAATATTGCCACTGTGGGTTTAAGCGAAGAGCAGGCAAGGGCAAATGGCTTTGCCGTGCAGATATTTAAAAGCAGCTTCAGGCCGATGAAACTCAGCTTATCTGACCAGCAAGAGCGCATCTTTATGAAGTTGATTGTGGATGAAGCCACAGACCGCGTACTCGGCTGCCATATGGTCGGTCCTGATGCAGGGGAGCTAATGCAGGGGATTGCCGTAGCGTTGAAAGCAGGCGCAACCAAGCAGGTGTTTGATGACACCATTGGTATTCACCCAACAGCAGCTGAAGAATTTGTCACCATGCGTACACCCAGTGCGTAAACAGCGCAGGCGATCTAAAGTAGTTTTATATAAAACGGCGCATCTTCTGCGCCGTTTTGCTGTGCCGCTATTGATCCTGCAATCAAGGCGCGGCTGTTAATGGGCACTGTGATCCATTTCAGACTGCTGAGCCGAGGTGCCGGCGTCGCTGCTTTTAATGTTGACGGTGATATCCATTTGTCCTGCGTGTTCAAATTGCAGTGTCAATGGTAGCGCCTCACCAGCGACTAAGGGTTTCTTTAGGTTAATCAGCATCACATGATAACCGCCTGGCTCAAGGGTGAGTTGGCCATGCGCAGGAACATCAATAGCATCAACTTTAACCATACGCATTACATCACCTTCATGGATATGCGCATGCAGTTCAGTGACTTCAGCAATCGAGCTCGATGCACTGATTAATCGATCGGCTTGAGCATTATGGTTGTCGATTGTCATAAACGCAGCACCAACAGGCGCCGTAGGTGGTAATTCGCGCGACCAAGCTGTTGTCACTTTAATATTAGCTTGTTGTACTTCAGCACTCTGTGCAGTTGGCTGGTGTTCACTGGCAGCATACACAGGCAATGCTGCAGTCATGGATAATGCAAAGATACTGGCGGTAAGGGCAGCGAATCGCATAGTTCGGGATCCTTTCTAAGGTTATTGATATTTATCTAGATTCGTTAATTTAGCACGCAGTACAGCATAAGGGGATGCGGCATTGCGCAGCAGCCTGGTAGATATAATAGTTATTCAATATAACCAATTTAACATAATATTGATTATGGCATTTATGCGTATGCACCTAAGAATCAATTTTTAGCGTCTGCTGGTTGTATTTTTTCTGTATCAGCACCAATTGGTGGCTGCTCATCAAGCGTAGAATCAGTGAAGTCCGTGGTTAGGCCTTGCTCCATATTATCGAGCTCGGCTAGTAATGAACTGAAACTTACCTGTTCATTACCGCCTTCAGCGTCTATAGGTGTTGAGTCAATACTGGCTTGTGCTGTAGTTGGTTCTACAGGTGCAGCTTCATCGGCTATAGACTGCCACTCTTTTAGCTCACTGAGATTTGGCAACTGATCTAGGCCGCTTAGATTGAAGTAATCTAGAAATATTTTGGTGGTAGCGAACATGGCTGGCTTACCCGGCACATCCTTATAGCCAACGACACGTATCCATTCGCGCTCAAGCAAGGTTTTGATAATTTGCGAGCTGACCGCAACACCGCGCACATCTTCAATTTCACCGCGCGTGATCGGTTGACGATAAGCAACCAAGGCCAAAGTTTCTAACATAGCGCGCGAATAACGCTGTGGACGTTCTTCCCATAAGCGCCCAACCCACGTTGAATACTCTGCACGCACTTGCAAGCGAAAACCGGATGCCACTTCATTCAATTGGTAGGCACGCTCGTGTACAGAGTCAGCTAAACAGGCCAAAGCGTTTTTTATCTGCTGCTGATTAGGGCGAGCATTGTCATCAAATAGCTCAGCAATACGCTCAAGACTTAATGGCTTCCCAGCAGCCAATAACAGCGCCTCCAGTACTTTCGCGAACTGTTCGGCATCAGTAAAATCAAGTGTATTCATGTGTTCTCACTCGCACATGGATCTCGCTGTAGGCCTCGTTTTGCACCAGTTCAATCAGCGACTCTTTAACCAACTCTAAAATAGCCATAAAGGTGACAACCACACCCAAACGCCCTTCTTCTAAGGTGAATAAACGCGTAAAAGGCACAAAAGAACCATCGCGTAAGGCTTCCAGAACTATACTCATGCGCTCACGGGTTGACAGGGTTTCACGGCTAATTTGATGACTTTCAAACATGTCGGCACGACGCAACACCGCAGACATAGCCAGCAATACCTCTTCTAATGCTACCTCGGGCATTAAACGTCGAGTCCGTGCGTCAGGCGCAACAGCAGAAACTGCAAAGACATCACGGCCCATTCGAGGTATGTTATCGAGATCCTCAGCCACTGCTTTGAAACGCTCATACTCTTGCAGCCGACGGATGAGCTCAGCGCGCGGGTCATCTCCATCATCGGTGCTGCTATGTTTGGAGCGTGGTAACAGCATACGAGACTTGATTTCTGCCAACATGGCAGCCATCACCAAATACTCAGCGGCCAATTCCAAGCGCACGGCTTTCATCAACTCAACATAAGCCATGTATTGGTGGGTAATTTGTGCGACTTGAATATCAAGGATATCGATATTTTCTTTGCGTATCAGATACAGCAACAAATCCAACGGCCCTTCAAAAGCCTCTAAAAACACTTCAAGCGCATCTGGCGGAATATATAAATCTACAGGTAATACGCTGAGTGCTTCGCCATAGATCAAGGCTAGAGGCAGTTGTTCTGTGCCCTGCTCTAGCTTCACTGTCGGTACAGATAAATTCATACTGTATTGGCGTTAAAGTGTGCGAAACGGTTCAGGATCACCGCAGCCTTCACGCAAAATCACAGGCTCCTCATCCACAAAACTCACTACGGTAGAGGCTTCAATGCCGCCATAGCCACCATCAATGATTAAGTCGACCTGATGCTCAAGTAAATCTCTAATCTCATAGGGATCACTGAGTGGCTCGTCAGCATCAGGCATAATTAAGGTCACACTCATCAATGGCTCACCGAGCTCGGCAAGTAGCGCTTGAGTAATCGGATGGGCCGGCACACGTAAGCCGATGGTGCGGCGTTTAGGGTGCATTAACATCCGTGGCACTTCTCGAGTTGCGTTGAGAATATAGGTGTAAGGCCCTGGTGTATAAGCTTTTAATAGTCGAAATGCGGTGGTATTGACCTTGGCGAACACACCCAGCTCAGAGAGATCGCGACACATCAATGTGAAATTGTGTTTATCATCTAACAGTCGAATACGGCGAATACGATCAAGCGCACTTTTATCACCTAAGCGACAACCCAGAGCGTAGGATGAATCGGTCGGGTAAATAATCACACCACCTTTGCGAATCACCTCCACCGCTTGTTTAACTAAACGGTCTTGCGGATTTTCCGCATGAATTTGGAAGAATTTCATAGCCATGTCCTCATGGTTAAAAGTTACATCGATGCCTGTGATTGCATAAATAAGGGTGTTAAGTCTTCGGGCACAGCACGGTAACGTCCGATTTCAGACCACTGCTGTGGCAAATGAAAGTCACTGCCAGCGGTTACTTTCAAATTAAATTCACGGGCTAAAATAGACAATGTGCCCACCTGCTCCGCTGGTTGCATACCATTGACCACTTCAAGTGCATGGCCGCCAGCATTAACAAAATCTTGTACTAAGCGTCGCCGTTTAGTACGGGTAAAGTTGTAATGATACAGATGTGCCAAGCTGATTGAGGCTTGCGCACGCAGAAGTGTCGCCATGGTCTCGTCAAAAGAAGGCCAGTGCTGCTTTACATCGCCGATCTTTCCTGCCCCCAACCACTTACGAAAGGCTTCTGCATAATCGCGCACATGACCTTCTTTGACTAAGAATTGGGCAAAGTGCGGACGTGCTGGGGCATTAGAACTATCACCTAGAGCTGCCTGCACTGCTTGTGCGCCCTCTAATGCACCAATAATACCTTTGCCAGCTAAGCGCTTGTCAATCTCTTCAGCACGCAGCCAACGGCCTGTGTGTAGGGTGTTGGTTACTTCTAGAATAGCTGGGTTATCTAAAGCAAAATCATAACCAAGAATATGTATGGTCGCGCCACCCCAAACACAGGACAGCTCAATGCCATTGATCAGCTGAATGCCAAGCGCGTCAGCGGTCTGCTGTGCTGCTGGTAAGCCTTCAATTGTATCATGGTCAGTTAATGCGAGTATTTTCACCCCGTGCTCATGGGCGCGGGTGACTAATTCATGTGGTGTTAGCACGCCATCGGAGGCTGTACTGTGACAATGTAGGTCTATATCCATGTTCAATGCTTACGCTTGCGGCTGTGTTTGCTATTATGCCGTTTCATTTCTGTTATGGCGCGTACTGTGAAACAATTCATCGATTTTATCCCACTTATCTTGTTCTTTATTGTTTTTAAGCTGGAACCACGTGATGTGGAGCTTCTAGGGCAAGTCTTTTCTGTCGGCGGAATTTTCAGTGCCACTGCGGTACTGATCATCAGCTCTGTGGCTGTCTATGGTTCTTTGTTTGCTGCGCAGCGCCGCTTGGAAAAGGGCCAATGGCTAACATTGTTCGGCTGTTTGTTCTTTGGTGGCTTAACCCTTGCCTTCCACAGCGAAACTTTTTTGAAGTGGAAAGCGCCGGTGGTCAACTGGCTATTTGCTTTAGGTTTTGCCGGCAGTCATTTTATTGGCAAGCAACCGTTAATCAAACGCGTGATGGGGCATGCGGTCAGCCTTCCCGATCGCATCTGGACGAAACTCAATATCGCCTGGGTGATCTTCTTTATCATTGCTGGAAGCGCTAACTTATTTGTTGCCTTCACCTTTCACGAGATCTGGGTCGATTTTAAAGTGTTCGGCAGTTTGACCATGACAGTGCTGTTTTTAATCGGCCAAGGCGTGTTTTTAGCGCGTCATATGCAAGATACACCGACCACTCCCAATAAGGACTAACACCATGCTTTACGCAATTCTAGCTACAGACACGGCCAATAGTTTAGCGGCTCGTTTAGCAGCCCGCCCAGATCACTTGGCACGCTTAGAAGCTTTACAACAGGCTGGACGACTCGTGCTCGCCGGCCCGCATCCGGCAGTGGATAGTATTGACCCAGGCAGCGCTGGCTTTAGCGGCAGCCTAGTGGTTGCAGAGTTTGCCTCGTTACAAGCGGCACAAGATTGGGCCGCGGCTGACCCCTACTGTGTTGCAGGCGTCTATGCTGAAGTGCAGGTTAAGCCGTTTAAACAAGTATTTCCAATCTAGTATAGTGATGCAAATTGGCTGGAGCGTTTAAACTACAATGAGCACTATTTTATTAGTGGATGATGATCAAGAGTTATGTGAGCTATTAATCCACTGGCTCAGCCAAGAAGGTTTTTCTGTGCACGCATGTTTTGATACGAAAAGTGCGCGTGAGTATTTAGACAACAACCCAGAGCCTGACGCTGTCATTCTTGATGTGATGCTGCCGGATGGTAACGGCCTGCAGTTGTTACGCAAAATTCGTGCAGAACACGTTCAATTACCCGTACTGATGTTGTCTGCACGCGGAGAGCCAACAGATCGCATTATTGGTTTAGAGTTAGGCGCTGATGATTATTTGGCTAAGCCTTGCGATCCTAGGGAGCTGACTGCACGTCTACGTGCGGTATTACGCCGTAGTGTGAGTGCACCGGCCACGCCCAGTACCATTATTGTTGGTGATTTGCAGTACAGTCCAGCGCGTGGTGTTGCCTGCATTGCCGAGCAAGATGATATTGACTTAACCGTATCCGAAGGTCGTATTTTAGAGGCTTTACTGGCCGCTCCGGGTGAACCTATTGATAAGCAACAACTGGCACAGTTGGCTCTGGATCGTAAATTAACCCTGTATGACCGCAGCCTTGATATGCATGTCAGCAATCTGCGCCGCAAACTAGGTTCGCATGCCAATGCTAAGCCGCGTATTGTTGCTCTGCGTGGGCGCGGTTACTTTTATAATATATAATTTACCTTTCCTTTACATCCTCTTGACTGCAGTTGACACTGGCTTAGGCATACTAGAGTCATGCCGCAATTAGCGGAGTAAGTGATTAAGGAGAACAATCATGCGAATTAAAATGACTGCACTTGCACTCAGTGCATTACTTCCTTTAAGTGTTTGGGCCATGCCTGGAGAAGGTCAGGGTCAACAAGACCAAAACCAAAAAGGTCAACAAAAGCAACAGACTGATCGGCAGCATACTAAAATGCAGATGCGCCAGGAGATGATGCAACAGCGTCAAGCTGCTTGGTTCGATCGTTTAGAACTGAACGCTGAGCAACGCGAAGCATTTCAAAAAGAAATGCAACAACATCACCAGCAGCAGCAAAAAACTCGTACAGCACATCATGACAAGTTACGCGCATTATTGACGGATGAGCAGCGCGTGACCTTTGATCAGGATACAAAGAAGCGACAGCAGAGAATGTTCGATTATATGCAAAAAGCAGATAAGCCGTCTCGTTCGGGCGAAAAAAAACGTGATCAGCGCAGTAGCTACTAAGACTGTACAGTAACAGATCCTCTCTATACGGCGGCTCAAACTTATTTGGGCCGCTTTTTTAAAAAGGCAACCACAATGCGTTCATTATTTTGGAGGGTACTTGGCGCCTTTTGGTTATCTTTAGTGTTAATGGGCGCCCTGACCTATTTGCTCGTGCGTATGTTCAATCAAGACGATTGGATTTTAAACCACCACCCCGGTTTAAAAGATTTTTCTGCAACCTGGCTCAGCCTATATGAGTCAGGTGCGACTGAGTCAGCCCTCTACTACTTACAACAGCAAAAACGCCGTTACCACATCGAGACACAAATTCTTGATGAGAATGGGGTGTCCTTAGGCAGAGAGTTTTCATTACGCTCTCTAGAGTGGGAAGCTAAACGTGGTGCGCGGCATTTGCCGTGGCGACGTATTACACAGGAAGTAAGCGACAGCAACGGCAAGAGTTATTTATTTGTATATCGCATCGCCCACAGTGAACTGGGTGGCTGGCAACGTAATAATGGCTTACGGCCGATGATCGCGCTCGCTATTGCCCTAGTGGTGCTAACAGTAATGAGCTTGTTACTGACTTTATCCATTACTCGCCCATTAAGTCGATTACGCGATGCTGTACATGATTTAGGGCAGAATACTTATCAAAAAGAGCATTTAAGCCAACTTGCCACGCGACGCGATGAACTGGGTGTTTTAGCGGCCGACTTCAATCATATGGGGCAGCGCTTACAAGATTTAATTAAAAGCCAACGCCAGTTATTGCGCGATGTCTCGCATGAGCTACGCTCCCCTCTCGCACGCTTACAAGTGGCATTGGCCTTAGCTGAGCGCGGCACTGAAGAGGAGCGTCAGCGCTTATGGCCGAGGCTACAGCTTGAATGTGAGCGACTCGATACGCTGATCAATGAAATACTTACGTTGGCACGTTTAGACCAAGTACAAGCACCTAAACAAAATATAGTATTAAATGAGTTGCTCTGTAAGCTACGTGACGATGCTGCCCTACTAGCACCTCAGCAGCATATTGAGGTCAATGCAAATCCATCGTTACATTACAGTGGCTGGCCCGATGTATTACAGCGTGCGCTGGATAATTTACTGCGCAATGCACTGCGTTTTAATCCAGCACCGCAACCGATAAGCATTGCAGTCAGTCAACGCACAGATTTTTTATCAATCAGCATCCGTGATCATGGCCCCGGCGTCAGTGACGAATGGTTGAGTCAACTCGGCGATAGTTTTTTTCGCGTACCGGGCCAAGCCCAGCAAGGCTATGGATTGGGGTTGGCCATTGCAAAGCGCGCCATCGAGCAGCATGACGGGCAGTTAAAGTTCAATAACCATCCCGACGGCGGCTTTGTTGCCACTGTCGAGTTACCGGTCTAGCATCAGCTGAGTACTGCTTCAGGCCAGCTGCGCAGAAAAAGGTTTGGATCAAGCTCGGGCGGATTCCGCAGGCTATTAATTGGCGTACCTAAATAAATATAAGCTACGATCTGCTCATTATCCTGCAATCCTAAACCGGCATTAACTACAGCGAGCTCAGCCATCGCACCGGTGCGCCAAACTGCTCCAACGCCTTGCGCATGAGCAGCCAATAAAATACCGTGGGCAGCGCAACCAGCTGCCAAAAATTGCTCATGATCTGGGATTTTCAGGTCCTCGCTTATTGAAGCTATAACCACCAGCAGCATAGGCGCACGCATGGGTAAGCCTCGAGTTTTCTCTATAACCTCAACGCTGGCCTCGGGATCAGTACTGAGTACACCTTGCACAAATAATTCGCCTAATTGCTTGCGACTCTCCCCTGCAACGGTCAAAAAACGCCAAGGCCGCAATTGCCCATGATCGGGCGCGCGCAGAGCTGCACGTAGCATGATCTCAAGCTGCTCTGCAGTGGGGGCAGGCTCTTGCAAGCGTGGTACCGAGACACGCTTTAATAACAGATCAATGGCATCCATGGTGTTTCTCCTTGATTATTTAAGCTCAAAAATATCGTAGTGATTCTTAATGATCACAGCAACATGGTAAACAATTCACAGGCTATAACCAACCTTTTTAGTGGGTTATAGCTTGAAAACAGCACATTGCCAGCGAGTGTCGTGCACAAACGTTTAAGCCACGCGCTCAGGGTTAATACTCGGCTCCAGTGGTGGCTCAAGTGGCGACAATCCGTGAGCTGCACGAGCAGCATCACAATGGAGGTTGCGCTCACCAAACGTCCAAGAAGCATGAAAATCTTGACAGCTGGACGAACGGTTCTCATACATTGTACAGCGCACACCGTCACCAACATTGCCCATTAATGCTGTACAACGCGCAGGTTTTCGATCGGTGCCAATCATCGCAACAAATGTTGAATTAATGGTAACAACGGAGTCATCTGGCACTGTACCGCCAGCAGATTGGCATTCACCCCAAAAAAAAGAGACTCGAAAGTAAGCGCAACATGCGCCACAGGTTAAACATGGATTACTGTCAGACATGATAGATTTTAATCATAAGAAGCCGGCCCAGGCCGGTGCGACAATAGTTTAACGCGACTAGAAAAAACAGGGTACTATCATCTGAATATTTTAATTACTACAGTCGTATAATAAATAGGGTTACAGTGACAAAGCGTCACTTTACCGTCCAGCCACGAACTCGTATTATCGTTGTGTATAAAATACTGCAAAATATATCAAGATAAATAGTGCCAAGGATAAGCTCAGTCAATGAAGGCTAAAACCGAAAAAAAAACTATTCTAGCTATAGCACCGCTTCAAGAGTTTTACCTGCGCATATTCGCTTATATGTTTATTGCAGTCATTATTGCAACTGGTGGCTACACAGGTTTTATTTCATACCAACTTTTGTGGTTAGTCCCCTATTCACTACTTTACCCACATATTTCTCACGTTATTACCGCCAGACTTAAAAACCTTTACCCTCGATTAACATATGCGTGCCAACTGGCACTGGATGCATTGCACGCAGGTATTGTGTTAGCACTCATCGGTTTTGCGATCACTCCAACCCTGATGGCTGTGTTGATTATCAGTTTTAGCAGTCTTATCGTTGGCGGTCTGCGCTTGCTACTAACGATGCTTATCGCAACCGTATCAAGTGCCGCTGGGGCATGGTTTATTTTGCAAGTACCTATAACACTGGAAGCGCCGCTTACAGTGTGCGTGGCTAGCATTTTGTTTGCTATTCTTTATATTTGCTTTACCGCCTACTTTGTCTACTTTCAAGGATTGCATTTGGCCGAGGTACAGCTTGATGTTAAGCGTGAGCAAGAAAAAACTGTACGTTTGGCACAAAACCTAGCGAAATATTTATCGCCCCAAGTATGGCAGTCAATATTCAGTGGTAAGCGCACGGTGAAATTAGAAACCCAACGCAAAAAACTCACTGTATTTTTTTCTGATATTAAAGGCTTCACTGAACTATCAGAAGAGCTGGAGGCTGAAGCATTAACTGACGTACTGAATACTTATCTCAATGATATGTCGAAGATTGCTTTAAAGTATGGTGGCACCATTGATAAATTCATTGGTGATAGCGTCATGGTTTTTTTTGGCGATGCTAATACTCAAGGCGCAAAAAAAGATGCAGTAGCGGCTGTTTCCATGGCAATTGCTATGCGTAAGCACATGAAAGTCTTGCGTCAACATTGGCGTGCACAAGGCATTGATAAGCCGCTAGAAATACGTATGGGGATTAATACAGGGTATTGCACAGTCGGTAACTTTGGTGCAGATACCCGCATGGATTACACGATTATTGGTCGGGAAGTAAACCTTGCCAGCCGCTTAGAAGGTGCGGCGGAGTCTGGCGAAATTTTAATGTCAAATGAGACCTATTCTCTGACAAAAGATGTTGTTATGGCGCGCGATAAAGGCCAAATCAACGTTAAAGGCTTTTCTAGACCGGTACAGATTTTCCAAGCTGTCGATTTTCGCCGCGACCTAGGCGCGAGCAGCAGCTATGTTGAGCACGAGCTACCGGGGTTTTCCATGTACCTCGACACCAACAATATTCAAAACTACGATAAAGAACGCGTTATTGATGCGCTTAAAGAGGCTGCTGAACGCTTGCGCGATAAAATTATTATGTAAGCAGTTGCAGCACATCATTTTCATCAAATGGCCAGCTTATCTCTTGAGCAGTATCAACCCGGCGCAAAACTGGGATCGTCAGCGCATAGCGTTCAAACCAGTCCGGTGAATCAATAATATCCAACAACTCAACAATCAACCCTTGCGCCACAAATGGCTGCAAAACAGCCTCTGCTTCTTCACATAAATGACAGCCCATGGTGCCAAACAATTCACAATGTGCTGACATATACATTCCGCCTTAAGTAAACTATGCCGCTATTGTAGTAAAAAATGCAGCCAAAATCAGTTAAACATAATTAAATGACAGTCAAGAACGGATTACAAGAATATTCCTGATGTCTGTGCGATACTCATATAATCTTGGCATTAGAGGCTTTTTTATATGTTTATTTTATGATCAGTCCACATTATTCCACTAAAACAGAAACCATTGTAATTGCCGGTGTAAATGATCTTATTATTCGATCGTTACTCGACCGTCAACAGTATTATGATCCTAAAGGCGCAGCAGAAAGGTTAGGCATCTGCTCTGCATCATGGTCCTTGTTCGGCATGCTCTGGCCTTCAAGCATCCGTCTTGCCAGCGCTCTGGCTTTACGTCCTGTAAATCCCGATGAAAAGATTTTAGAGATCGGTTGCGGACTTGCCTTAGCCAGTTTAGTCGCGCACCGCCGAGGTGCAAATATCACTGCTTCGGATCGTCATCCGAAAGCAAAACTATTTCTTCAAGAAAACCTTCGCCTGAATGATCTTGGCACCCTGCCTTTTCGCCATGGCCAATGGGGCGTGCACCCTACCCCATCGCTTGAGGATACTGGCGCAGCGTTACTGCATAAAAAATATGACTTAATTGTAGGCAGCGACCTACTTTATGAGCCAGACATGCCGCGAGCCTTAGCGCTCTTTGTAAATTTGCATGCTGCGGCAAAGGCCGAGATTTGGATAGTTGACCCCAATCGAGGCTATCGGCCAGCATTTAATCGCAAGATGCAGACCCTAGGGTTTGAATTAAGCTCAGATAATATATTGACCGAGACTGATCCTAATCAAACCAACTATCGAGGACGCTTGCTGATTTATAGACGTGACTAATGCAGAAGATTAGCATCCCAGCCTGCGCCTGTTTGTAACGCTGCATACTGCAAATAAAGCTAATCTATTCAGCCACAAATACACATTAGATAGTTAAAAAAAAGGGTGACCGAAGTCACCCTTTTTTAGATCACAAAGAACTTAGTTCTTGTTCTCTTGTGCTGCACGGATCAGATCACCTAAAGTGGTCGGGCCGGCTGCTACTTCTGGCTCTTGCTTACGCAATTCTTTGATTGCATCTTTATCATCTTCTACGTCTTTAGACTTGATAGACAAGTTAATTACGCGAGACTTACGATCGATGTTGATGATTTTCGCTTCAACTTCGTCGCCTTCTTTCAGAACGTTACGTGCATCTTCTACACGGTCACGGCTGATTTCAGATGCTTTCAATACTGCTTCGATGTCGTCAGCTAACAAGATAACTGCACCTTTAGCATCAACTTCTTTAACAGTACCAGTAACGATAGTGCCTTTCTCGTGCTCTGAAGCGTAGCTTGAGAATGGATCGTCTTCTAACTGCTTGATACCGAGTGAGATACGCTCACGCTCTGGATCAACAGACAGGATAACGGTTTCCAGCTCATCGCCTTTCTTGTAGTTACGAACGGCTTCTTCGCCTGCTTCGTGCCAGCTGATATCTGACAAGTGTACAAGACCGTCAATACCGCCATCTAGGCCGATAAAGATACCAAAGTCAGTGATTGACTTAATAGTACCGGAGATTTTATCGTTCTTATTGAACTGGCTTGAGAAATCTTCCCATGGGTTAGATTTGCACTGCTTGATACCCAGAGAAATACGACGACGCTCTTCGTCAATGTCCAGAACCTGAACTTCAACTTCGTCACCAACCTGTACAACTTTAGATGGGTGAATGTTTTTGTTAGTCCAGTCCATTTCTGAAACGTGAACCAAACCTTCAACGCCTTCTTCCAGCTCAGCGAAGCAACCGTAGTCCGTCAGATTAGTGACACGTGCATTAACACGCGTACCTTCTGGGTAACGGGCTTTGATAGCTACCCATGGATCTTCGCCTAACTGCTTCAGGCCTAAAGATACACGGTTACGCTCACGATCGAATTTCAGTACTTTTACGTCAATCTCGTCGCCAACGTTAACGATTTCGCTTGGGTGCTTAATGCGCTTCCAAGCCATATCAGTAATGTGCAACAGACCATCAACACCGCCCAGATCAACGAACGCGCCGTAATCTGTAAGGTTCTTAACGATACCTTTAACTTGTTGACCTTCTTGCAGATTCTCAAGCAGTGCTTCACGCTCTGCGCTGTTTTCTGCTTCCAGCACGCTACGACGTGATACAACAACGTTGTTACGCTTTTGATCAAGCTTGATAACTTTGAACTCAAGCTCTTTACCTTCTAAGTGTGCAGTGTCGCGAACTGGACGAACGTCTACCAAAGATCCTGGTAAGAACGCACGAATACCGTTCACATCAACTGTAAAGCCACCTTTAACCTTACCATTGATAACACCGATGACCACTTCTTCAGCGTTGAAGGACGCCTCTAGAACCAGCCAAGACTCAGCACGTTTAGCTTTTTCACGGGACAGTTTGGTTTCACCAAAGCCATCTTCTACCGCGTCAAGTGCAACGTGAACTTCGTCACCAATCTTGATGGTCAGTTCGCCTTGCTCATTGTAGAACTGCTCAACGGGGATAACGCCTTCTGATTTCAAACCAGCGTGTACTGTTACCCAATCACCATCAATATCAACAATTAAACCAGTGATGATTGCACCGGGTTGCATGTCTAGGGTTTTTAGGCTTTCTTCAAAAAGGTCTGCAAAGCTTTCGCTCATGTTTAATCCTGCTGATCGAGGGCAAAATCTGCCCAAATCCACATTCCAGATATAATGTGGTCTTATTTATAAGTTGAATTCATGCCAGCTATTATCTGGGAGCTGCACATGGTTCATTTTAGAGTCAAGCTACACATGTAACGTGCTCTGATTATCCAGCCAAGCTGCGTACTGCAACTTCACTAAGAATTCTTTCTAACACCTGCTCAATAGTCATTGTCGTTGAGTCCAAAATAATTGCATCTTCGGCGGGCTTCAACGGAGCAATAACGCGATTTGTATCACGCTCATCGCGTGCACGAATCTCTTCGAGGAGACACGTAAGGGTAACAGTTTCGCCTTTGTCCTTCAACTGCAAATACCGACGACGTGCACGCTCTTCTGCGCTAGCTGTCAAAAAAACTTTTAAAGGCGCATCGGCAAACACCACTGTGCCCATATCGCGCCCATCCGCTATCAAGCCCGGAGCTTGGCGAAAATCCTGTTGCCGGCGCAATAAGCCAGAGCGAACCCCAGGCAAAGCAGCCACTTTTGATGCGTGCGTACCAATGGTTTCATTACGGATGGTATCTGTCACATCAGTATTTTCTAAAACAACACGCTGTTCGTTATCACTGTCCACAACAAACTGCACATCAAGAGTGGCTGCTAATTTTTCCAGCGTAGCCTCATCATCGAGTGCGACGTTATGTTTTTCTGCAGCCAATGCGAGTACACGGTACAGCGCGCCCGAATCCAGTAAGTGCCACTGCAAATATGTTGCTAATAATGCAGCAACAGTACCTTTACCTGAGCCACTGGGCCCGTCCACTGTGATAACTACAGGCAGACTCATACCTTCCCCTCTTCAGCGACATGCATTCCGACTTGCTTACACAGGGCAAGAAAGTTTGGGAAAGATGTTGCCACGTGTACGCTGTCATGAATACGGATTGGCGCATTCGCACGCAGTGCGGCGACACTAAATGACATTGCAATACGATGGTCGCCGTGCGCCCAGACTTCACCGCCGCCCATTCGCCCACCTTCAATAATAATACCGTCTGATGTGCCTTGTGCGCTAATGCCTAAAGTGGTTAAACCATCCACCATCACTTGGATCCGGTCAGACTCTTTAACTCGCAACTCTTCAGCACCACGTAGCACCGTGCGCCCCTCGGCACAGGCAGCAGCAATAAATAGCACAGGAAACTCATCAATAGCTAAAGGCACCAACTCAAGCGGAATCTCAATACCTTTTAAACGCGCACTGCGCACACGAATATCAGCAACCAGTTCGCCACCGACCTCACAGACGTTCTCTAGGCTTAAGTCAGCCCCCATTAGCCTTAAGATATCAATCACCCCAGTACGGGTTGGATTGATACCGACATGCTCTAAAACCAGTTCAGAGTCAGGCGCGATGCTTGCGGCCACCATAAAAAATGCTGCAGATGAAATATCTGCCGGCACTTCAATATGGGTACCAATCAATTGGTGATTGCTTTCAACTGTGGCTGTCGCATCGTGTACCTCAACTGGGTAACCAAAGCCACGCAACATACGTTCAGTGTGGTCACGGGTCGGTGCAGGCTCAGTCACAGAGGTTTCACCTGCAGCGTACATACCCGCCAAGAGCAAACAGGATTTAACCTGCGCGCTGGCCATCGGCATTTCATAATGCATTCCAGTGAGGCGCTGGCCGCCACGCAAGGTCAGCGGTGGCCGCCCTTCTGCTGCTGTTTCGATGACTGCACCCATTTCACGCAGCGGCTTGGCGATGCGGTTCATTGGACGCTTCGACAGCGAAGCATCGCCGGTCAAAGTACTGTCAAACGACTGCGCGGCTAAAATCCCCGACAGCAAACGCATAGTCGTGCCTGAGTTGCCAACATAAATAGGTCCTGGCGGAGCTTGTAATCCATGTAGACCAACACCATGCACCACAACTCGGCCATTTTCCGGGCCCTCAATAACAACACCCATATCGCGAAACGCCTGAATGGTTGCCAGTGCATCCTCGCCTTCAAGAAAGCCCTCAACCTCAGTCACGCCTTGCGCTAAAGAGCCGAGCATAATGGCTCGGTGTGAAATGGATTTATCACCGGGCACGCGGATGGTGCCATTGACCTGCCCACCGGGGCTGGCTAAAAAAATCAAATCATTATCAAGCATGGTTTTCACATAGGCCCTTTGGGCTAAAATTGTACTGAAATGTTCACGAGCGGCACGTGCACGGGTAAAGACACCAAGCAAGTGACGCCCATCTTCTTCGGCAATTGCGTTGCGCAAGGCATCAAGGTCTTCACGATACTGGTCCAATTGCTGCAAAACAGCCTGACGATTGGCTAGAAAAATATCATGCCACATCAATGGATCACTGCCTGCGATCCGAGTAAAGTCTCGAAAGCCACCGGCAGCATAGCGAAATATTTCTAAATTCTCGCTGCGTTTAGCCAATGAATCAACCAAACCAAAGGCCAATAAGTGCGGCAAGTGACTGGTCGCGGCCAAGACCCGATCATGCTGCTCAACACTCATATTCTCAACATCAGCACCCAGCCCTTGCCAAAGCTTTTGCACACAAATTAATGCCTCAGGATCTGTGCCTGCATGTGGGGTAAGAATAACTTTATGTTGTTTAAATAAGTCTGTATTCGCTGCCTCTACACCACTGCGCTCAGAACCCGCAATGGGATGCCCGAGCACTAAAAGCGGCGGCAAAAAACCGTATGCCTGTTGCGCAGCATCCAACACATAGCCTTTCACGCTACCCGCATCAGTAATGATGGTCTTGTCGAGGTTCAGTGCAGCTAACTCAACAAATAAACCTTTTAAAGCCAGCACAGGCACCGCCAACATGATCACATCAGCCTGCTCACAGGCTTGCGCCAACACAGTGGCACTGCTGTCTATAATGCCTAACTCAACTGCGCGCCGGCCTGCTTGAGCATTGAGATCTACACCCACCACTTCACCGGCCAAGCCGGCCTCACGAATACCTTTAGCAAATGATGCGCCAATTAAGCCTAAGCCAATTACAACCAGGCGATTAATAAGTGGCGCTGGCGGAGCCGATTTGTGCATATTAAGCCTGCTTTAACACGACAGTTAAGGCATCCAAAAAGCGCTGGTTTTCAGCTTCGGTACCAATCGACACTCTTAAGAACGTAGGCATAGCATAGCCAGCAATAGGCCGTACAATAATGCCGCGCGCCAGTAAAGCCTGGTCAATCGCAGCTGCATCACGCTTAAAATCTACAGCAATAAAGTTACCGCGTGATGGCAGCCAAGATAGCCCGAGCTGCTTAAAGCCAGCTTCTAATTGCTGCATACCTTGCGTATTGGTTTCACGACTACGGGTTAAATAGTCTTCATCGTCCAGCGCTGCACAGGCTGCCACTAAAGCCAGACTGTTGACATTAAAAGGCTGGCGAACGCGATTAAGTACAGCGGCAATTTCTTTTGATGACACCGCATAACCAATACGCAATGCTGCTAAACCATAGGCTTTAGAAAATGTTCGAGAAACCAATAGGTTGGCATAACGACTCAGGTACGCCATGCCATCTGGTAGATCGCTATCGGCCGCATATTCGATATAAGCTTCATCCAAAACCACCAAGACGTCACTGGGTACTTTGCTTAAAAACGCATTCAATGCGGCTTGGTTAAACCAAGTTCCGGTAGGGTTATTGGGGTTGGCAATAAAAACCACACGGGTATTGCTGTCAATGGCGGCCGCCATGGCATCAAGATCATGGCCGTAGTCTTTGGCTGGCACTTGTCGGCATTCGGCACCTGATGCTAGCGTAGCGATGGGGTATACGGCAAAAGCATGCGCACTGAACACAGCATTACGCCCCGGCGCTAACCAAGCACGGGCAACCAGCTCAAGAATATCATTGGAGCCATTTCCTAAAGTGATCTGTGCAGGGTCGACAGCATAACGCTCTGCTAATTTCTCTTTTAAAGAAAAACCGCTGCCATCGGGGTAACGTGTTAGCTCAGGTAGCGCTTGGTTAATAGCCGCACACACCTTAGGGCTGGGCCCTAGCGGGTTTTCATTACTGGCTAACTTAACAATATCAGCGGGGTCCAAGCTAAACTCACGCGCCAACTCTTCTACGGGCTTACCCGGCACATAAGGCGAAAGCTCTTGGACGCTAGGTAATGCTGTCGCTAAAAAATCACAACTCATTGTCTTTCCTCGAACAATGAGTTGTCGCTATGCTGGTGCAAGCGACAACTCGCAACGCGACTAAAGAACGGCGTTAGGGTATGAACCTAAAATCTTTAAGCCTACGGCTTCTTGAGCAATGCTCTCAAGCGCACTTTTGACCAACGGATCATCTTTATGACCTAAGAAATCAATAAAGAACACATAGGTCCACTTACCACTGCGTGATGGCCGCGTCTCTATTCGTGTCAGGTCAATACCACTGGTATGGAAAGGTACCAATAACTCATGCAAAGCTCCCGGCTTATTACTCATCGAGATAATCACCGAGGTTTTATCATCACCAGTAGCAGGCACACTTTGATTACCAATAATCAGAAAGCGTGTTGAGTTGTCTGGGCGGTCTTCAATTTTATCGTCCAGAACAGTCAAACCATATAAATGCGCCGCCATATCACCGGCAATAGCCGCACTATTCCATTCGCTTTTCACACGTTTAGCTGCTTCAGCGTTACTGGATACCGCCACCCGTTCAACATTTGGATAATGTGCATCCAGCCATTTTCGACACTGGGCTAAGGACTGTGCGTGTGAGTAAATACGTGATATTTTCTCTACTTTGGTATTTTCCGCCACCAATAAATGGTGGTGAATACGCAGTTCAACCTCACCACAAATAACTAAATCATGCTCTAGAAAACTGTCTAAGGTATGATTGATCGCGCCTTCGGTTGAGTTTTCTACCGGAACCACGCCAAAACTGACTGCACCGGCAGCAACTTCACGGAAAATCTCATCAATTGCGGCCATCGGCTTGCTGATTACAGCTTGACCAAAATGCTTTAATACTGCGGCTTGTGAAAACGTCCCTTCAGGGCCTAAATAAGCCACTTTAAGGGGTTGTTCAAGGGCTAAGCAGCTGGACATGATTTCACGGAACAAGCGTGCCATCTCTTCGTTGCCGAGTGGGCCTTTATTGAGTTCCATGATGCGTTTGAGCACTTGAGCTTCACGTTCAGGGCGATAAAAAACAGCCTCTTCACCTTCCGCCAAACTTTGCATTTTAATACGCCCGACATCTTGAGCGCAGCGTGCACGCTGACTGATAAGCTCTAACATTTTCTCATCAAGACTATCAATTCGCACACGTAAAGCCTGCAGTTCTTGCTCGCTCATTTATGCGTGCTCCTTCTCGAAAGCATGCATATAAGCAACCAAGGCCTCAACCGCCTTAATCGATACTGCATTATAAATAGAAGCACGCATACCACCGACGGAACGATGACCTTTGAGGTTGAGCAGACCGCGCTCATCAGCCCCTTGTAAAAACATTTTATCAAGCTTTTCATCAGCCAAGCGAAATGGCACATTCATCCAAGAGCGTGCATTGACCGCAATAGGATTGCTATAAAAATCACTGTCATCAATGGTTTTATACAGCAGCGCTTGTTTGGCATGATTAATCTCAGCCATTGCCTCTAGGCCACCCTGTTGTTTCAGCCATTTAAAGACTAACCCCGACAGGTACCAAGAAAAAGTGGGCGGCGTGTTGTACATCGAGCCATTATCAGCCGCTACTTTGTAATTGAGCATAGTTGGGCAGTTGGCACGGGCGTGACCTAGAAGGTCTTCACGTATGATGGCAACGACCAAGCCACTTGGACCAATGTTTTTCTGTGCGCCGGCGTAAATCATACCGTAGCGACAAACTTGTAAAGGTTTAGATAGGATGTCTGAAGACATATCGACCACTAACGGCGCGTCACCGGTACGTGGTGTCCAATCAAATTGCAATCCGCCAATGGTTTCGTTACTGGCGTAATGCACATACGCAGCATTTTTACTTAAGTTCCATTCGTTTTGACCGGGAATAGCAAAGTAGTCATGCTCTTTGGCGCTAGCAGCGATATTTATATTGCCAAAACGCTGTGCTTCTTCGATGCTTTTACGTGACCAAATCCCTGTATCAATATAGTCAGCGGTTGCGCCTTCAGGTAACAGGTTGAGCGGTATTTGTGCAAACTGTTGGCTTGCGCCGCCTTGCATAAACAACACTTTATAGTTGTTTGGAATGCTTAACAAATCACGTAAGTCTTGTTCAGCTTCAGCAGCAATGGAAGTGAACTCGTCACTGCGGTGGCTCATTTCCATCACTGACAAGCCTTTGCCTTGCCAGTCTAATAGTTCAGCTTGCGCCTGCTGCAAAACCGCTTCAGGCAGCGCAGCAGGGCCTGCGCAAAAATTATAAACTCTACTCACTGCTCTCTCACTCTTCCGGGTTGCTTGACTCGTCAGTAAGCGTTTGCTCATCTTCGCTTACGACATCCTGATCAATATCTGCAACAGCTTCAGCATCTGGCGCTGCAACTGTCCCATCAATGCTGTCTTCTAGTCCGTCATCCTCATCCTCGTCAGCCGGTTCTTGTACACGCTCAAGCCCAACCAGCGTCTCATCTGCTGCTAAACGAATCAACATCACACCTTGAGTATTACGAGACAGCGAGGACACTTCATCGACACGGGTACGCACGAGGGTGCCTTGGTCAGAAATCAGCATGATTTCTTCACCATCCAATACTTGAATAGCACCAACCAGCTTACCGTTACGTTCATTGGACACCATGGCTATTACGCCCTGACCGCCACGACGGTAGTTGGGGAATTCAGTAATAGCGGTACGTTTACCGTAACCACGCGCAGAGGCAGTGAGAATCTGGCTGCCCTCTTCTGGGATCAGCATGGAAATCAGTTTTTGTCCTTCCGGCAAACGCATACCACGTACACCGCGCGCGGTACGACCCATAGCACGTACATCAGTCTCTGCAAAGCGGGTTACTTTTCCACCATCAGAAAATAACATGACATCGTGGCTGCCATCAGTCAGCGCCGCCGAGATCAAGGTATCTTCGTCATCGAGTGCCAAAGCAATCAGGCCTGAAGTTCTAGGTCGGCTAAACTGCTCCAGCGGAGTTTTCTTCACGGTACCGTTGGCCGTGGCCATAAAGATAAAGTAGCCGTCTGTGTACTCATTGATCGGTAGCATGGCAGTGATATTCTCACCCTCATCCAACGGTAACAAGTTAACGATTGGGCGGCCACGTGAGGTGCGTGATGCTTCTGGGATTTCAAAGGTGCGTTTCCAGTACACTTTACCTTTGCTGGAGAATAGCAGCAGTGTGGTGTGACTGTGGGCGACTAGCAGGTGTTCAACAATATCTTCGTCTTTAACGCCTGTAGCGGCTTTACCGCGACCACCGCGGCGCTGAGCATTGTAAGCATCCAGCGGCTGACTTTTTGCATAACCGGAGCGCGAGATCGTAACCACACGCTCTTCTTCAGTAATTAAGTCGGCAATGGTTAAATCAACACGGGATGCAGTGATCTCTGTGCGACGCTCGTCACCAAAGTCCGCTTTGATTTTTTCCAACTCTTCACGAATCACTTCCAGTAAACGCTCGGCACTACCAAGAATTTCCAGCAGTTCACTGATCTGGGTAAGGATTTCTTGGTATTCAGCCAGTAATTTTTCATGCTCAAGACCGGTTAAACGGTGCAGGCGCAGATCAAGAATGGCTTGTGCTTGTTCCGGTGATAAATGGTAGAAGCCATCATGCATCCCGTACTGTTCATCCAAATCTTCTGGGCGACTGGACTCAGCACCCGAGCGTTCAACCATGGCCGACACTGCACTGGACTCCCAAGCAGTGGCAATTAAACGCTCTTTTGCTTCAGCTGGGGTTGGCGAGGCCTTGATCATGGCAATCACAGGATCAATGTTCGACAGAGCGACCGCTTGACCTTCAAGGATATGCCCACGCTCACGGGCTTTACGTAATTCAAATACGGTGCGACGGGTGACCACTTCACGACGGTGGCGAACAAAGACCTCTAACATGTCTTTAAGGTTGAGCAGGCGTGGGCGACCATCAACCAAGGCCACTACGTTAATACCAAACACACTTTGCATTTGTGTTTGCGTGTAGAGATTATTGAGTACCACCTCTGGCACTTCACCACGGCGCAGTTCAATCACCACGCGCATACCGTCTTTATCAGACTCATCGCGCAGCTCGCTGATACCTTCGAGTTTCTTCTCTTTAACCAGCTCAGCAATTTTTTCAATCAAACGGGCTTTGTTCAACTGGTACGGCAGCTCATTGATAATGATTTGCTGGCGGCCACCGACTTTATCGATGTCTTCAATGAACGTGCGCGCGCGCATGTAAATGCGGCCACGGCCCGTACGATAGGCTTCAACAATGCCGGCACGGCCGTTGATGATGCCGGCCGTTGGGAAATCTGGGCCGGGAATGAACTGCATCAGCTCATCGACATCGATCTCAGGATTGTCAATCAAGGCTAAACAGCCGTTGATCACTTCGGTCAGGTTGTGCGGCGGGATATTGGTCGCCATCCCCACAGCAATCCCTGATGAACCGTTCACCAGCAAGGCAGGAACCTTGGTCGGCAAGACAGCAGGAATCATTTCAGTGCCGTCGTAGTTAGGCACCCAGTCCACAGTTTCTTTGTCTAAGTCAGCCAATAGCTCATGGGCCAACTTGGTCATACGCACTTCGGTATAACGCATGGCTGCCGCGTTATCACCATCGACAGAACCGAAGTTACCTTGGCCATCCACTAATAAATAACGTAAAGAGAACGGCTGTGCCATGCGCACAATGGTGTCGTAAACAGCAGTATCACCATGCGGGTGATATTTACCAATCACGTCACCGACGACACGCGCCGATTTCTTATAGGGTTTATTCCAGTCATTACCCAATTCACGCATCGCGAACAACACACGTCGGTGCACAGGTTTTAAACCGTCACGCGCATCTGGCAACGCCCGCCCAACAATTACGCTCATCGCATAATCAAGGTACGACTGTCGCATTTCATCTTCGATACTGATCGGAAGGATTTCTTTGGCCAAATCACCCATGGAAGCTCGGTTCCTTATTAATTCATCATGCCCAATTCAAGCGTGCGATAGTAACACATGCCGCACAAGCGCGCTCAAGCAACGCTGAGGCTTTTTCTTACTATTGTGGCTCTAAGCCGCTTTTCGCAGCACAGCGCTGCTGTTTTTCTTTAAGGAGTACAACCTACAAGTAAAATATACCTTTAATTACCCTGCATTAATGCGCGCATTTTCTGCGCATCAGGCTGTTTAACAATGCCGCGCTCAGTGACAATCACGTCAACTAATGTTGCCGGTGTCACATCAAATACCGGATTAAAGGTATCAACCTCAGCCGCGACACGCTGCTCACCGACAGATAAAATCTCTTCACCTGTGCGCTCCTCAATGGGAATTTGTGCTCCGCTGTGCAGTTGCATATCAATGGTCGAACTGGGTGCAACCACCATGAATTTAATGTGGTGGTAACGCGCTAATACCGCGAGCTGATAGGTGCCTATTTTATTCGCCACATCACCATTGGCCGTAATACGATCAGCACCAACAATGACCCAAGTGATAGCGCCTTGCTGCATTAAATGCCCTGCAGCTGAATCGACACTAAGTACGCAAGGGATCCCCTCGCCAACTAACTCCCACGCAGTCAAGCGTGCACCCTGTAGCCATGGGCGGGTTTCATTGACATGCACGCATTTGACCAACCCATCAAGGTAGGCAGCGCGAATAACTGCCAATGCCGTACCAAACCCAGCCGTTGCCAATGCCCCTGCGTTGCAATGGGTCATGACATTTTGAGGCGCATTATTGGCTTCGCGAATCAACTGCAAGCCCAACTCTGCTGTGCGTAAATTGGCCTCACGGTCATCATTTAAAATAGACAGCGCTTGCGCCTCTAACATTTTAAGCGGCTGTTCTGACTGAATAGCTACAGCCAAACAGCTACGCATAGTCTGCAGCGCCCAAAATAGATTGACCGCTGTCGGACGTGACTCTGCCAATAGCTTAAAGTCTGCCTCTAGTGCCGATGACAAATCACTTACTTGGCTAGCAATATGTTGCTGAGCAGCTAATACCACGGCAAAAGCCGCAGCAACACCAATCGCTGGCGCACCACGTACACGCATCTCGCGAATGGCGCCTGCCACATCAGCGCACGTCTCATAACGCTGCCAATCCTCGTTCTGTGGCAGTAAGCGCTGATCCAATAAGTAAAGCGCATTGTCACGCCATTCCAAGGCTTTAACTTTTTCAGCGGCAAGCATTTGTTCGCGTATCATTGGCATGACCTCTTGAAAAATAAGCAATTATAGCCGAGTCTGCACTTAAAACCGTAAAACACCTGTGTCTTATTGAGTTCGTATTGCGTCAATCGAGTCATTAAACAATCGTATCGATAAAAATTATTTAACCTTGCAGTAGGAACCGTGCATGCCGCACTCGCCGCTAGATTGTCTATTATTGCCAGAATGGCTGGTACCCGTTGAGCCGGCTGGCGTGGTACTAAAAAACTATGCGCTGGGTATTCGCGGCGACCGCATTGCACTGATCGCACCACGCGAGCAAGCCTTGAAAGTGCCTTGCGCGGATATTCGGGAGTTGCCCAACACTGTATTAACTCCTGGTTTGATTAACGCGCATGGTCATGCAGCGATGAGCTTGTTTCGTGGTTTGGCTGACGATCTACCCTTACATACGTGGCTCAATGAGCATATCTGGCCTGCCGAGGCACGCTGGGTGAACGAGGACTTTATCCGCGACGGCACTGACTTAGCCATTGCCGAGCAACTGAAGAATGGCATCAGTTGTTTCTCTGATATGTATTTTTACCCTGATACCGTCTGCCAGCAAGTGCATAGCAGCGGTATTCGCGCACAAATCACCGTACCTTTGGTCGACTTCCCCGTACCTGGTGCTCGCAACAGCGCTGAAGCCTTACGCAAAGGCTTGCAATTGTTTGATGATTTCAAACAACATCCGCGCCTGAGTATTGGCTTTGGGCCGCACGCACCCTACACCGTGTGCGACAATAGCTTGAGCGACATTGTGATGCTCGCTGCGCAACTGGATGCGCCTGTACAAATGCATGTGCATGAAACAGTAGCAGAAGTGCAGCAAAGTTTAGACAAGCATGGTGAGAGACCCTTAGCGCGCTTAGCCCGTCTCGGCTTGCTCGGCCCGCGTTTTCAAGCTGTACATATGACGCAAGTCAATGATGAGGACATCACCCTACTGGTACAAAGTAATAGCAGTGTCATTCACTGCCCAGAATCAAACTTGAAGCTTGCCAGTGGTTTTTGCCCGATCGAGCGCCTGTGGAATGCTGGGATTAACGTGGCAATTGGTACTGACGGCGCAGCCAGCAATAACAACCTCGATTTGCTCGGGGAAACCCGTACCGCTGCATTGCTGGCGAAAGCTGTGGCGCAATCAGCCAGCGCCATGGATGCGCATCGTGCCCTGCGTATGGCCACTTTAAATGGTGCCCGAGCACTGGGCCTTGAGGCGCAGACCGGCTCATTAGAAGTAGGAAAGCTAGCGGACATGACGGCCTTTAACTTTAATGATCTTTCTGTACAGCCGATTTACGACCCTGTCTCGCAGTTGATATATGCTGCTGGGCGCAACTGCGTCGAGCATGTCTGGGTGGGCGGTAAACAGCTACTCAAAGATCGCCAATTGCTGCGCATGGACGAACAAAAAATTATCGCTAAAAGCCAGCAATGGGCAAGTAAAATAGCAAATAAATCAATACGTTAAAAAGCCAACTTAAAGTTTAGTAAAGATGGTGCCGCACACGCTCAGTGAACACTAAGGCAAAGCCCTGTAAAAACTGGCATGATGTGCACCTTGAATCGCAGCACATATCGTATAGGACTGGGTTAATGAGCAATGTAGACCATGCTGAAATTGCGAAATTTGAAGCCTTAGCTCACCGCTGGTGGGATCGTGAAAGCGAATTTAAACCGCTGCATGATATCAACCCATTACGCATCAACTGGATCAATGAGCGGGCTCCTTTAGCAGGCAAGAGTGTTTTAGATATTGGCTGCGGCGGCGGTATTTTAAGTGAAGCCATGGCACAGCGCGGCGCCCATGTCACAGGCATTGATATGGGGGAAGCACCACTGGCTGTCGCGCGCTTGCACCAACTGGAAACAGGCGTTGATGTGACCTACCGGCAAATAACAGCAGAAGCCTTAGCTGAAGAATTACCCGAGCAGTTTGATGTTGTTACCTGCTTGGAAATGCTTGAACATGTTCCGAATCCTGCTTCAATTATTCGCGCTTGTCATGCTTTGGTTAAACCTGGCGGCCAGGTATTTTTCTCGACCATCAACCGCAACCCTAAAGCCTACCTGTTTGCGATTATTGGCGCGGAATACATCATGCGTTTACTGCCACGTGGCACCCATGATTTCAAAAAGTTTATTCGCCCATCTGAGTTGGGCGCTTGGAGTCGTGCGGCTGGTCTGCAAGTACAAGATATTATAGGTTTAACCTATAACCCACTGACCAAACACTACAAGCTTGAAGCCGATGTCGATGTGAATTACATGCTGCATACGACCAAGGATACTTAATGCGTATTCAGGCAGTTTTGTTTGATATGGATGGAACTTTGCTCGATACGGCAAAAGATTTTTTTGCCATTATACAAAGTATGCGTGTTGAGCGAGGATTAACGCCTCTCGTAAGTGATTCGGGCTTTCGTGAGCATGTCTCGCGCGGTGCACAGGCTATGGTGGCCTACGCTTTTTCTTTAGAGCCGGACGACCCTGAGTTGAATCCTTTGCGCGATAATTTTCTCGCTCGCTACGATGTACAGCATGCACAGCTCACTGAGCCTTTTCCTGGTGTCTTAGCATTGCTTGAACGCTTAGAGCGTGCTGATATTCGTTGGGGTGTAGCAACCAATAAGCCTCTGCGTTTTGCCCAACCAATTATGGACGCACTGCATTTATCCTCACGCAGCGCAGTACTGATCTGCCCTGATCATGTAGAAAACAGCAAGCCAGCACCTGATATGTTGCTAGCCGCCTGCGCAGAGTTACAGCTTGAACCACGCCAAGTGTTGTACGTTGGCGATGATAAACGCGATATTGATGCGGGTCGTGCTGCTAATATGCACACCATCGCTGTGCGTTATGGCTATAGCGTGTCCGGTGACAATCCGTCCAACTGGGGTGCTGACGCTGTCATTGATAGTATTGCTGAGCTGGAGGCTCTGTTAGAAGCACAATGCGGTTGTTAACAGTCGCTAGAGTACACGCTGACTAGAATAGATTTAACATGAGCTGATTGGCTTACCTTATTGATTTTAAAGAGATGAGTTATGTTTAATTACACTGCACCAGCTGATTTATTAAAAGGCCGTATCATTCTCGTGACGGGTGCTGGGCGCGGTATTGGTGCACAAGCCGCTCGTACCTACGCTGCCCACGGCGCAACGGTGCTATTGCTGGGTAAAACAGAAAAGCATCTAAATGCTGTTTATGATGAAATTATTGCTGCTGGACATGCTGAGCCTGTGGTTATTCCTTTAGATTTGGAAAGAGCGACTCAAGATGCTTATAACGAGCTTGCAGCAATGGTTGAAACTGAGTTCGGCCACCTTGATGGCCTGCTGCACAATGCCTCTATTTTAGGTCCGCGCACGCCGCTTGAGCAGCTCTCTGGCGAGAATTTTGCCAAGGTCATGCAAATTAATGTTAATGCCATGTTTATGCTAACCAGCGCGATGTTGCCATTGCTGCGCTTATCTAACGATGCATCGGTGATCTTTACCTCAAGCAGTGTCGGCCGCAAAGGCCGTGCATACTGGGGCGCTTACGCAGTATCTAAATTCGCTACCGAAGGCTTAATGCAAGTGATGGCGGATGAAACAGACGGGACATCGATTCGTGCTAACAGTATCAATCCTGGAGCAACTCGCACTGACATGCGTGCGCATGCCTACCCTGGAGAGAACCCTGACAACAACCCTACCCCAGCTGAAATCATGCCGTTGTATCTGTACTTAATGGGTGCTGATAGCGCTGATATCACAGGCCAGGCATTAAACGCACAATAATCACTACTCAACCGCTTTATCTCCAGCGCCACTGCCCGCTCAGCTTGGCGCTAGGCCTTTATTCTGCTACCTAACAGCATCTATGTGTCAATTTAGTAACACTACAACGCCCATTCTATTCAGCCGCCATAATCCTGTCAGTGCCATCACTGTGCCACTCAAGATGCCAATTCTATACAATGTTTTTTTGACGCATTATTAAAAGCCACCGTAACTCATTGATTATAAAGGGCTTGTAAAGTTGGCATGATAATAGCTTAAGCATATATAAGATTGCTTAAGGTGAAGGATTATCATGAATACACAACCCACTGCCAGGGTCATCAATATTGAGAAAAATATTTCTAAACGCATTGACGGTGCGCCAGAAATATTGCCTCTTATTACTTTATCGCATGCTGAGCTGCGCCAACTATTGTCCACGCAACTCCAAAGCTCACTTGATATCAAAGATATCTTAGCTATGTTCTTTAAAACGACTCAGCGCCTTATTAGCTATGACTCATTAACCTATAAGCATACAGGTCATACAATTGTAGCGGAGCTGGGCATTAGTAAAAAACACAGCGTGACCTACAACCTCAGTTACCAAGGCGAGTATTTAGGTGATATCAGCTTTACTCGTGAAAATATGTTTAGCGAAGATGAGCTGGGCGATTTTGAGTCTATAATAGCCAGCTTAATCTTTCCTCTACGCAACTGCTTGCTGTATAGCGCAGCACTACAAAGTGCATTAAAAGACCCGCTGACTGGTGTAGGTAATCGTGTTTCTATGCAACAGACACTACAACGCGATATCGATACAGCACAACGTCATGAGCAAGCGCTATCAGTTCTAATGATCGATATTGACTACTTCAAATGCGTCAACGACGGCTACGGTCACAGCGCTGGAGATGCCGTCTTAGAACAAGTAGCACAGCACATTCAAAAGCAGTTGCGTACAGCTGATGCTTTGTTTCGTTTCGGTGGTGAAGAGTTTTTAGCAGTCATGCCCAACACTTGTAGTCAGCATGCGGGCTTAGTTGCTGAACGCCTACGTGAGAGCTTAGAAAGTTTGCAAACTCGCTATGAAGAGCATGTCATTACAGTGACAGCAAGCATTGGTGGAGCTACTCTGCGCAGTGAGGACACCCAACAAACCTTGTTGCAGCGGTCAGATGTTGCCTTGTATGCTGCTAAAAATAATGGTCGTAACCAAGTACAGCTAGCACTCTAATAACGAGTGCTAGCTGAGGAGCCACATCTAGATAACACGCTTACTCTGGACGTAAACGGCGTACAGGTACCTTTTTATGGGCTGTTGGACCACTAGCACGTGGCTTTCTTGAGTCTTTAGCAAATTCTGCTGGTTGATCTTTATTAGTAGTATAAACGACCTTATCAGCACCACGTCGAGCATTACGCGTAGCGGCTACAGGTTTAGCTGTTTTACGCTGCTGGCGATTGAGCTTATCTTTAGCTTTCTCACTCATTTCTGGCAACAAAATCGGTTCTAAACCCACTTCTTTACTGAGAATATCTAACTCAACCTGCCCCATTTCACGCCAACGCCCCATGCTTAACTCTGAAGTTAAAAACACTGGTCCAAAACGTACGCGCTTGAGACGGCTAACGATAACATCTTGTGATTCCCATAACCGTCGCACTTCACGGTTACGACCTTCCATGACCACGCAATGGAACCAGCGGTTAAAGCCTTCACCACCGGGTGCAGCCTGCACATCAGTGAACTTCGCTGGACCATCTTCGAGCATCACGCCGCGCTTGAGATTGTCGATCATTTCCTCAGTGACTTCACCGCGTACACGCACCGCATACTCACGATCCATCTGATATGAAGGGTGCATCAAACGATTCGCCAATTCACCATCAGTGGTGAACATCAGCAAGCCTGTGGTGTTGATATCTAAACGACCAACATTAATCCAACGACCCGTATGTGGACGCGGCAAACGGTCAAATACAGTGGGACGACCTTCTGGGTCATTACGCGTACACACTTCGCCTTCAGGCTTATTGTAAATAATAACCCGCCGCTGCAAGTAGGTTTCTGCGTCTTGTTTCAGTGGACGCCCATCGACAGTAATGGCATCCAATGCATCAACGCGTGCCCCGAGTTTAGCCACTCGTGAATTGACCAGTACGCGGCCATCTGTGATCCATTGCTCTATATCACGGCGTGAGCCAAAGCCCATACGCGCTAATACTTTTTGCAACTTTTCGCCAACTGGCGCAACAGCAGCTTTTTTGGCTTTTTCGTTCTGTGGTTTTTTAACTGCTGGTGCAGCAGTCTTTTTGGTTTTATCGTTCATCTAAGCACCTCCCGGTGGGTTACTTTTCAATGATTAAATTGCAAAATTTGCAAGTCGGTTATCATACGCGTGGCGCAGTCAATAGACGACATAAATCAGTCCGTGCGCTGGGTTAAATGCCACGCTTGGTGAATTTTTTTATTGCGCGCAAAGTCAGGATCAAAGGTCTGCGCGCTGATATTGGTTACCTGGTAGCGTGCTTCAATGCTTTCATCCATGACAAAGCGTCGGAAGTTATTGGAGAAATACAGGCTACCGCCCGGCGCTAAACGTGCCATAGCACGATCCAGCAACAGCACATGGTCACGCTGAATATCAAACACATCGTCCATACGCTTTGAGTTAGAAAAGGTGGGCGGATCAAGAAAGATCAGGTCGTAGCTTTCCCGATCATTTTCCAGCCAGACCATCACATCGGCATGCACTAATTCGTGCTTATCCGAAAACCCATTGAGCGCTAGGTTGCGTTTTGCCCAATCCAGATAAGTTTTTGACAAGTCCACACTGGTGGTAGTGCGCGCACCACCTTTAGCCGCATGCACTGTGGCCGCCGCGGTGTAGCAAAACAAATTCAAGAAGCGCTTACCGGTTGCTTCTTGCTGAATACGCATGCGCATCGGACGGTGATCAAGAAATACACCAGTATCCAAATAATCAGTCAAGTTGACCAACAACTTCACACCACCTTCAGTGATATACATAAACTGACCGCGCTCTGCTTGGCGCTCATACTGACGGGTACCTGCTTGACGCTCGCGACGTTTAATCACAATACGCTCAGGTGGCACATCCAGCACGGTCGGAATGGCGGCTAAAGCATCTAAAAAACGGCCTTTGGCTTTTTCAGGATCAATGGTCTTTGGCGCAGCGTACTCTTGTACGTGTACCCAGTCGGCATAGATATCTACCGCTAAAGCATATTCAGGCATATCAGCATCGTACAAGCGGTAACACTCAATTTGCTCTTTACGCACCCACTTACTCAACTGCTTTAAGTTTTTCTTTAAGCGATTAGCAAACATCTGCCCACCTTCACTTAAGCGTGCGGATTCAACTGGTGCAACTGTGCGCTCAGGCTCACCGGTTAAGCGTGGCGCTTCATCATAGTCAACTGTCGCGCTAGGCTTGGCATGAGTGGTGACGCGATCAGCCAGCACAAAACGCTCTGGTTGCACTTGAAATAACAACAAACGGCAAGGTAACGCACCATTAAATAGCGAGTACTGCTTATGGCTACGTAACCCCATACGTTTACCCAGTTGCGGCGCGCCCGTAAATACCGCCGCCTGCCAACCTAAACAGGCATTGCGTAAACGCTCACCTAAGTATTGGTAGAGGTATAACAAGCTGGCTTCATCACCGAGACGCTCGCCGTACGGAGGGTTGGTGACGACAAGTCCAGTTTGCCCTTGGTCCGGCTTAGGCTCAAAGGTTGCCAACTCGCCTTGATAGATATTAATCCAGTCCGACAATCCAGCGCGCTCGATATTATTACGCGCAGGCTGAATCAAACGAGGATCGCCTTCATAACCACGAATCCACAACGGCGGTTGTGCTAGGCCAGTTTCTGCACGTTGCTGGGCTTCTTCAAGTAATGGCTGCCACAACTCTGGATTATGCCCCAGCCAATTCGTAAAGCCCCAGCGCTCGCGGCGTAAGTTTGGCGCGATATCAGCCGCCATCATTGCCCCTTCAATTAGAAAGGTACCCACACCGCACATAGGGTCAGCTAAGGCTGCGCCCTGCTTGGCGAGTGCAGGCCAGCCAGCACGTAACAAAATAGCTGCAGCTAAGTTTTCTTTTAACGGTGCTGCACCTTGCTGCAAACGGTAGCCGCGCTGGTGCAAGCTGGTGCCGGACAAATCCAGAGATAGTGTCGCTTCGCCACGATTCAGGTGTAAATGAATACGTACATCAGGGCTGATTTTATCAACCGATGGACGATTACCCTCTTTATCACGCAACGCATCAACAATCGCATCTTTAACCTTTAATGCACCAAAGTGGGTGTTATCAATGCCCGATCCGCGCCCAGTAAATTCAACCGACAAGGTGCCATTGGCTTGCAGATGCTCAGACCAGTCCACGTCATTGATACCATGATACAGATCTTCAACGGTTTTCACGCTAAAGCGCTTAAGCACCAACAAAACGCGGTTGGCTAAGCGCGACCACAAACACATGCGATAAGCATCTTGCATCGTCGCACGTCCAGACACGCCTGACAGCTGCTCACGGGCATCACTAAGACCCAGCGACTGCGCTTCATCAAACAACAGTCCCTCAAGGCTTTTTGGGCATGTTAAATACAGTTCAACTTCTTTTTGCTCAAGCATAAAATTCTCAATGTGTGCACCAAAGGTACAAATAAAATATGTAGACAACCATTTATAGTGCGCTTAGTGACCTTTTATCGGTTTTATCATTTTTAGCGCAGCTCTCAGTTAGGTTATCTACTTGTAATCTAAAAACATCAGTAAAAATGGAAAGCATTGAAAACACAGACTTTGCAGCATTTCTACTCGAAACAATTTGTCACTTATACTGAATATTCAAAAAACACCAGTCACATATAGCCAAACAATCATTCCAAGTGGTGCCTTGATTGGTTACAACTCATATGTGCTTTTCTACTTTGCGCACTCGATTATGATCGTAAAGCAAGTGAATTTAAAACTGTACAGTATAAGGCTTTACTTAAAAAGCCTGCGGCAACATTCTAGTCAAAAACTGAGGGCTATACCCAATGAGAAGACTCAAGCGTGATCCGTTAGAGCGTGCTTTTTTACGTGGCTACCAGCATGGTGTCACAGGCAAATCGCGGGAACTCTGTCCATTTAATGTAGTAACGACTCGCCAAGCTTGGTTAAACGGCTGGCGTGAAGGACGTGGCGATAACTGGGATGGTTATCGTGGTGCCGCTGGCCTGCACCGACTTAATGAACTCAACGCGGTAGGCTAGTTGAGTTACTATGTTCTAATCGTGAGGCGCTGCTTAGTGCCTCACGATTTAGCAGTCTAAAAAACATTAATGACTGCGCAATACTGCAGCAATAGCATCCACTGACTCACGGATCAACGCTGGGCCTTTATAGATAAAACCTGAGTAAATTTGCACTAAACTCGCACCTGCTTGAATTTTCTCAGCAGCATGCTGCCCTTCAGTTATACCTCCAGCAGCAATAATAGGCAGGCGGCCGCCAAGAGCTTGCGCCAAAACACGTACTACATGCGTGCTTTGTTCGCGTACTGGCGCTCCCGATAAACCACCCGCCTCTTCAGCATGTAACATACCTTCAACACCCTTGCGTGATACCGTTGTGTTGGTTGCAATTACCGCATCCATACCGGTTTCAATCAAGATATTTGCAACATCAACAATTTCCTCATCGCTCATGTCTGGCGCAATTTTAATAGCCAAAGGCACACGCTTGCCATGTAAAAAGGTTAAGTCTTCTTGGCGTTGGCGTAACGTATCCAGCAGGTTTCGCAAAGAGTCACCGAACTGTAAAGAACGTAAGCCTGGTGTATTCGGCGAGCTGACGTTGACAGTAATATAGCTGGCACAAGCGTAAACCTTATCCAAGCAATACAAATAGTCATCTGCAGCGTTTTCAACTGGGGTGTCGAAGTTTTTACCAATATTGATGCCCAAAACCCCAGGAAAGTTAGCGCTCTGCACTCGCGCCAACAAATGATCAACACCGAGATTATTAAACCCCATGCGATTGATCACTCCTTCAGCAGATGGCAAGCGAAATAAGCGTGGTTTAGGGTTACCTGGCTGCGCGCGCGGAGTCACAGTTCCGATTTCAATAAAACCGAAACCTAAACCTGATAGCCCTAAAATCGCATCGCCATTCTTATCCAGCCCGGCAGCTAAGCCGACGGGGTTTGGAAAATCCAGCCCCATGACATTGACTGGCAACCCTGCTGGTTGTTTTACTAAGCGCCGCGTCAGACCAAGACGTCCGCCCGCTCCCAATGCATCTATGGTTAATTCGTGTGCTGTTTCCGGTGATAATTTAAAAAGTAAACGACGAGATAAGCTATACATAGTGAAATATCGAGTTTATTAAATAGAATATGTTGATTATAGCGGGTTAACCCAGCCTACGCAGATCTAATAATTGCCCCTGCGCGTTAAACTCCATAATAAAACTGCCATATATGCCATCATGGGTTAGAAATGGCTGCAAGTGCCGTGCAGGCAAGCTAATCGTACGGCCATCCCTACTGCGAATAAGCACACGGTTGGCAGTGCCTCGATAGACACGCAAGTAATCCTGTGCAGGTATTGATATGTCAAACAATAAACTGAGCATGCTAAACTCTATCGATAAAATGCGCTACTTTAAAATAGTGGTGTCAGTGTAGCATGGCTACTGCGGCGCTATTTTATCCGCTCATACTGCTCTCAAGGTGCTATTTGAGATTATGAATCGACCCACCAATGCAAGTTCGCTGTTATCGCGCCTAAGGACTCTTCTTAAGGGTACAGACAGCGGGCCGGCTACGTTTTTGCCAGAAAGCATTGCACAGCGTGTAAAGCTGCCCTTTGCCGACCTTAATATACCGAGTTTAAGCATAGGCTGGAAAAACAACCTGTACTTCCAACATTTACATGACCTGCCGCGCAGCGCCCTCTCTGGCCCGGTACAAGAAGATAAAGAAGAGGCCCATGCATTACTGGCAAGGCTCGTTAGCAAAGTAATAGACACTGAACATACCATCGACTTGCGTGACATCTATGGCATCTCTGAGCCCTTAGCTGACATTGAAATATTACAGACGCTGGAGAATCTTGCTGCTGGTGCACAATGTCGGCATATTCGCATTATCAGTTACCGTGATTTTGAGAAAACCATTACCCAAGCCATTCCTTATTTTCTCAGTGACCAACCAATCAACTTACTTCAAGCCAACTGGCTCGGTGAGCATTTATTCTGGGCTGACGAAAAGCACAGTTATGCGTTTGCTTGCGCTGTAGTATATGCGCGCCGCCGCGGATTGGATCTGCCCAAACGCACTAATATCAGCCGCTATTCATTAAACCTTGAAGTATTACAGAGGTTACAAAAACACTACCATGTGCTGATTATGCCTGCAGAGGCATGGAGCGATCGTGAGTTTATGGCTATTCTACTTGACTCTGGCTGTCCCTACGCGCGTCTAGCTCTGACTAAAGGCACCATCCCAACTGAGGTTTTAATTTTACCCAAACGCAAGCAATTATCAGATCATTTAGGTAAAGGTTTACGACTTGCAGGCGCTTACGATGCCAGTGAAATCCTTTTGCAGTTAGCTAAATACTGACCCCATCGTTTTAACGTGCTTTTACTGACAGCAATCCTTTCCAATCACTACTGCTAAATGATGCTTTTATCGCTGTATAGAAAGTATTGCATATAAGAAAAGACTGTATATAATACCAGTCACTGTATAAAACAACAGAGTGCCATTATGTCTAAGCTAACGAAACGCCAGTCAGAGATTTTAAGCTTTCTTAAAGTCTGGATAGACGACAACGGTTACCCACCGACGCGTGCTGAGATTGCTAAAGAGTTGGGATTTAAGTCGCCCAATGCCGCTGAAGATCACCTCAAAGCCTTGGCGCGCAAAGGTGCTATCGAAATGATTCCTGGCGCATCGCGTGGCTTAAAAATAATCGAGCAGTTGGACGCAAGCGAGTTGCCAATAAACGATAATGAGTTGCCAATTATTGGTCGTGTAGCCGCTGGTGAGCCGATTTTGGCTCAAGAGCATATTGAAAGCACCTGCCCAGTCAGCTCTGAGTTATTTAAGCCGCGTGCGGATTACTTGCTACAGGTACGCGGCATGAGCATGAAAGACATTGGCATTCTGGATGGTGACTTACTGGCCGTGCACATGACTCAAGACGTACACAATGGTCAAGTCGTGGTAGCGCGTATTGATGACGATGTCACAGTAAAACGTTACAAGCGTGAAGGCAACACGGTTTGGCTCTTACCTGAAAACCCTGATTTTGAGCCTATTAAAGTTGATTTAAAAACACAGAACTTGGTTATCGAAGGTTTAAGTGTCGGCGTTATCCGCCGCTAGAGAGGTCGTATGTCTCGTTCTATACCACTAGATCATCAACAAATATCATTGTTTGAGCCGTTGTTTAATCTAAGCGGTGCTGCATTAGCGCCTGTATTTGAGTCAACGCAAGCCTCTAAAAAGATCAGTAACGAAGCTGAAGACAGCGTGTTCAGTGAAATCTCTTTATCCGGTCGCTCACAGCAATGCTTACAACTGATTGCCCCTATATTACGAGAACTCAGCGAGGGTGAAAATGATCGCTGGTTGACACTGGTATCTCCGCCAGAACACATCACTGCGCAGTGGCTGCGTGATGCAGGCCTTAATCGCGAACGTATTTTGGTTCTACGCCCAAGAGGCTTACAGAGCAGTCAAGAACTGGCCTGTGAAGCATTGCGCTTAGGCTGCAGCCACACCGTTATCAGCTGGTTTAATCCTTTGCCACGCGCTGCGCGCGCACGCTTAATTACAGCAGCGCAATCGGGTCTTACGCAAATTCTGAACATCCGTCAGCCCTTCACGATCTGATTCCCTTGCAGATCATTTGCCGCGCGAGCCTATCGGTCAGCGCGGCTTTTTTATAGCTGTTCCTGATTATTGCGCCAGTAATTTCTCCCAGGCTTTAGCTTCTTTTTTAGAGCTACCACCCAGCAAATCAAGAGCTTGGCGCAAGCGGAAACGGGTTAAGTCTGGACCTAAAATAGCCATCGCATCCAATACTGAGACGGAACTGGCTTGACCGGTAATCGCCGCAAACATTAGCGGCATGATATCGCGCAACTTCAGCTCCAGTAGCTCAGCGGTGCTATTGATACAGGCGGTGATGCCCTCTTTATCCCATTGACGCAAAGCTTCCAACGTCCATAACACCAACTGCAATACTTGACGCACTTGATCGCTGCTAAGTTTTTTATGAACAAATAACTCGGCGGTAAGCGGTACGCTCCCGGAAAAGAAGAATCCAGCCAAGGGTGCAATCTCACTCAGTGTTTCCACTCGACCCTGTACATGTGGCGCAATTTGCATGACATAGTCGCTGTTAAATGCCCACTGTCGTGCCGCCTCAGCAAACTGCTCTACAGTCAGTTCGCGCAGCCATTGGCCATTGAGCCACGACAGCTTTTCCACATCGAAAATGGGTCCACCTAAGGACACACGGTTAATATCGAAATGTTCAATCATCTCATCGAGTGAGAACTTCTCACGCTCATCCGGCATCGACCAACCCATGCGACCCAAATAGTTAAGCATCGCTTGTGGCAAATACCCCATGCGTTCATAAAAGTTAATTGAAGTGGGGTTTTTACGCTTAGACAGTTTGCTTTTATCAGGGTTACGCAACAGCGGCATGTAGCATAAAACTGGTTGTTCCCAACCAAAATACTCATACAACTTAATCAACTTGGGTGCCGAGGGCAGCCACTCTTCCCCACGCAATACGTGGGTAATGCCCATTAGATGGTCATCGACCACATTGGCTAAAAAGTAGGTCGGTAAACCATCAGCTTTCATCAGCACCTGCATATCCATGCGATCCCAACCAATCTCAACTGTGCCGCGCAGCATATCATTCACCACGCACACGCCTTCGCTTGGTACTTTCATACGGATTACATGTGATTCACCGGCAGCAACACGCTGCTGAGCTTGCGCTGGATCGAGGTGCGAACACAGGCCGTCATAGGCCGGGGTTTGCTTGTTTGCCATTTGTTGGGCACGGACTTCATTGAGGCGCTCAGTGCTGCAAAAGCACGGAAAAGCATGGCCTTTTTCAACCAATTGCTGCGCATGTTCTTTATAAATATCAGCACGTTCACTTTGACGGTAAGGACCGTGCGGGCCACCCACGTCCGGACCCTCATCCCACTCAATACCTAACCAGCGCAATGCATCAAAAATTTGCTGTTCAGATTCTTGGCTGGAGCGCACCTGATCGGTATCTTCAATACGCAGAATAAACTGACCACCGTGCTGGCGAGCGAAGCACATATTAAAGAGCGCAATATAAGCAGTGCCAACGTGCGGGTCGCCAGTTGGTGAAGGTGCAATACGGGTACGTACAGTGGTCATTGTGATTACTCAAAACTTAAAATTGTGTATTTAAGCGTTCATCTTAGCAAATTCTAAGCTGCTCGCTCCAGTTCGACTCAGCTGCACATCACTGTGCAGCAATTAAAATCAATGTAAAAAAACAGACTACATATCCAGCAGGCGCAAACGTAAGCGTTGCACTTCGTCGCGCATTTGTGCGGCAGCTTCAAATTCAAGATCACGTGCCAGCTGATACATTTTTTCTTCCAGCAGCTTGATCTGCCTGCCAATATCCTTGGGCGTGCGCAACTGCTGATCATACTCAGCGGCTTGCTCTGCAGCTCGCGCTTGAGCTTTGCGCTTGTTACTGCGCGCACCAGGCACCACCGCACCTTCCATAATGTCTTTAACGCTTTTCTTCACACCAATAGGAGTGATGTTGTGCTCGAGATTAAAAGCAATTTGTTTTTCTCGGCGGCGGTCGGTTTCTCCAATAGCGCGCTCCATCGAACCCGTCATGCGGTCAGCATACAAAATGGCCTTGCCATTAAGGTTACGCGCGGCACGGCCTATGGTTTGAATCAACGAGCGCTCGGATCGTAAAAAGCCTTCTTTATCTGCATCTAAGATGGCCACCAGAGATACTTCTGGCATATCCAAGCCTTCACGCAGTAAGTTGATCCCGACCAGCACATCAAATACACCCATACGTAAATCGCGAATAATCTCGACACGCTCAACAGTATCAATATCTGAGTGCAAGTAACGCGCACGCACATCATGATCAGTTAAATACTCGGTTAGATCTTCTGACATGCGCTTGGTCAGCGTTGTCACCAACACACGCTCATCAACAGCGATGCGCGCACTGATCTGCGAGAGTAAATCATCGACTTGGGTTAATGCGGGACGCACTTCAATTTCCGGGTCAATCAAACCGGTTGGACGCACCACCTGCTCAACCACCTGCCCTGCATGTTCAGCCTCATAATTGCCTGGCGTGGCTGAGACAAAAATCGTCTGCGGGCTCACTGCTTCCCACTCATCAAAACGCATCGGACGGTTATCTAACGCGGACGGCAAGCGAAAACCATAGTTAACCAGGTTTTCTTTACGCGAGCGATCACCTTTATACATAGCACCAATTTGCGGCACAGAGACGTGCGATTCGTCGATAATCAGCAAAGCATTATCAGGCAAATAATCATATAAGGTAGGTGGTGGCGCCCCCGGCTTACCTCCGGACAAATAGCGCGAATAGTTTTCAATACCGTTGCAGTAACCCAACTCTAAAATCATTTCTAAATCAAAGCGCGTGCGCTGCTCTAGACGCTGTGCTTCCACCAATTGGTCATTATTGCGCAAGTACTCTAAGCGTTCATCCAGCTCAACTTTAATATTTTCTACCGCTTCGAGCAGCGTTTCACGCGGAGTGACATAGTGTGATTTAGGATAAAAGGTAAAGCGTGGTAATTTGCCAATCACCTTACCAGTTAAAGGATCAAAAGCGCTGATGCTTTCCACTTCATCATCAAACAGTTCAACCCGAATCGCTTCAAAATCGGACTCGGCAGGATACACATCAATCACATCACCACGCACACGAAACGTAGCACGAGAAAAATCCACATCGTTGCGTGTGTACTGTAGGTCAGCCAAGCGTGCTAATAAGGTGCGCTGATCAATACGATCACCGCGGTCTAAATGCACCACCATTTTTAAGTAACTTTCGGGACTGCCCAAACCATAAATACAAGAAACCGTAGCGACAATAATAACGTCGGGGCGCTCAAGTAAGGCCTTGGTGGCCGATAAGCGCATTTGCTCAATATGATCATTAATCGATGCGTCTTTTTCAATAAAAGTATCTGACGCTGCAACATAGGCTTCAGGCTGGTAGTAGTCGTAATAGGAAACGAAATACTCCACAGCGTTGTTCGGGAAAAACTCTTTAAACTCACCGTACAATTGTGCTGCCAAGGTTTTATTGGGCGCGAGAACAATTGCAGGACGTTGTACCTGTTGAATCACATTAGCAATACTGAAGGTTTTTCCAGAGCCTGTGACCCCATGCAGGGTTTGATGAGACAAGCCTGACTCGATACCTGCTACCAGTTTGGCAATGGCTTCTGGTTGATCACCGGCGGGCTGAAACTGTGTGACAAGCTCAAAGCTCGACATGCAAACCTCTAATATCAGGCGCAATAAAGCCGCGCATAAAGTAAAAAAACAGCGTTATTGCGTAAAAAAAAACATAGCACGCTATAATACCTGTCGAATCGCGCTGCGTCTCGGCGCAGTGTCTGTTAAGCTAATACTTCCATTCCACAATTATCGAGTTCTCTAAACATGAGCCTGTTCTCTGCCGTAGAAATGGCGCCACGCGACCCTATCTTGGGTTTGAACGAAGCTTTTAATGCCGATCCCCGCTCCAACAAAGTCAACCTCGGTGTAGGTGTTTATTTCAATGAAGCTGGACGTATCCCTCTTTTAAAAGCCGTTGAGTTAGCTGAAAAAACACGTGTTGATGCCCATGCACCACGCGGCTATCTGCCGATAGAAGGCCTAGGTACTTACGACAGCGCAGTACAGCAACTGCTATTTGGTGCTGACTCTGAAATCGTCCAGTCAGGCCGCATTATCACTAGTCAAGCCATTGGTGGTACCGGTGCGCTAAAAATAGGTGCCGATTACCTCAAGCGTTTATTGCCTGATGCGGTTGTTGCCATCAGCAATCCAAGCTGGGAAAACCACCGTGCATTATTTGAAGGCGCAGGTTTTCCGGTACAAACCTACAGCTACTACGATGCCAGCTTAGACGGTGTTGATATTGACGGGATGTTAGCTGATTTGCGTCAGATGCCTCGCCAGTCAATCATTGTCTTGCATGCCTGTTGTCACAACCCGACTGGGGTTGATTTGACACTCGAACAATGGCGTCTTGTGGTTGCTGTACTTAAAGAGTGTGGTCATATACCGTTTTTGGATATTGCCTATCAAGGTTTTGCTGAAGGCATTTATGAAGACGCCGCGGCAGTACGCTTATTTGCCGAATCCGGTATGCAGTTTTTAGTTTCCAGTTCGTTCTCTAAGTCTTTCTCATTGTATGGCGAGCGCGTTGGAGCGCTATCTATTGTTACAGAGTCTAAAGAGCAAGCGGGACGTGTCCTATCGCAACTCAAACGTGTGATTCGTGTCAACTATTCCAACCCGCCGACACACGGTGCAAGTGTTGTTGGTTTGGTACTCAATACGCCTGAGCTCAATGACTTATGGCAGAAAGAACTCGGAGAAATGCGTGAGCGTATTTTATTAATGCGCAAACTGATGGTTGAAAAACTAGCAGCCAAGGGTGCAAAAAAAGACTTCAGCTTTGTTGCTGAGCAGCGCGGTATGTTCTCTTACACCGGCCTAAGCACAGAGCAAGTTGATCGTTTGCGTGATGAGTTTGGTATTTATGCGGTTGGCACAGGTCGTATTTGTGTTGCGGCACTGAACTTGAACAATATTGATGCGGTAACTGACGCTATCGTACAGGTGCTGTAAGCCTCCTTTACTGCACATGCGTTAAGCGTATTAAGCGCCTTTAAAAGCCAGAATCTATTAATGATTCTGGCTTTTTTATGTGCGAGATATTTTTCTTTTATAAAGTACTCATCTGCCTTTTAATTGCTTTGTTATTGAAGTTGCGCGGCATATAGTGCTTCGAAATTTGTGTTTATCCGGAGTTGAGCCCGCCTAGTGTTCAGCTTCAGCGCGTGTAGACACTACTTGGTGCTTTTAACTGCTTTCTTGTTGAGGTTGTGTGGCATGCCGTACTCCGGGGTGGGTGTTTATCCGTCGACGAACCCATCCTGGGTTCAACTCCGGCGCTTGCCATCCATGGCTCGCTCATCACACCAACCCCGAAGCACTCGTTGATCAGCGGAGTTGCTTTCACGTCTTCTATAAACTCAAAGCGAATAATTCCTAGTTTATCTGCACAAACTCATGCTTTTCACGTGTTATTTAGTCAGCATCTACCACTTATGGCCAGTAATCAGCTGAGCTGGAAAAAAGAGACTTACGCCAATCTAGAAAAACATATAAATATGTCACAGCGTGCTGCGCTGGGTCTGTGGCAAGCGAAGCATGGATGCGTAGCGCCCGAATCGAGCCCCGGATGGGCTCGTTGAGGGAAGAGCAGACTTAGCGCAGCTCGCCAAACGCACAATATTTAATACACAGCAACTTGTACAAAATCTGCAGTTGAGCCTGCTAACAAACCACTTGCGCTCGCACAAGAAACTTACGCAAATCTAGAAAAACATATAAATAGTCACAGCGTGCTGCGCTGGGTCTGTGACAAGCGAGCCATGGATGGCCGAGCCCCGGAGGAGCTCGCTAATGGGGGAACAAACTTATCATAGACCACCAAACACTATGCTCTTGCGCAAAAAGCATTGCACGCTCAACTTTAAAACACCAAGTGATAACGCTGAATCAGATACTTTTTAAAGTCCTTCACCACCGATAGAGCATCGCGTAACAATTGGCGCTCAAGTGCAGTCAATAACTTGATGTTAATCTCATTGGGTGTCTCATCAATCGCAGATGGATCAGGATTGTAGCGCTCAATTTGCTGTTGCAAGCGCACTTGCACAAAATAACTAAGTGCCTCGGACAAGTTATCTGCCAGCTCCTTCTGTAATACCCCCCGTTCCACCAGCGCCTCTAAACGCTTAAACGTATTAGTGTCGGACACCTTGTTTTCCAAAGCAATGCTGCGCACACCATGCACAATCGGAAAAACCCCTGCCTTCTTAATATCCAACCCAACACTGTCCTTCAGTCGTCCAAAAAACGTCAAATGCGTATCAAAACGCAAGGATGCTTTAGCAAAATGCGCAAAGAAAATCTCACTGTCCTGAATACGACGAAAGAAACTATTGCGCGCGACTTTAAATAATGCAGCATTACCTGCTACCGGCTTACTATCACTGGCAATCGCCAAGTTCATAGTTGACTCACCATCAAAGCTATTACTCCAGCGTGTTAACTTCTCGGCCCATTGATTGGTCGAATTCACCCACTCAGGGTTTGACACCATAATATTGCCTGGACACGGTGGAAAACCAAACGTAAGCAGCGTCTCACTGAACTTATTCATCACCTCATGCATCTGCGGCCAATCTAAGCCATCACGATAAATCAAGCCATTATCCTGATCTGTTTTCATGATCTGCTCACCGCGACCTTCCGAGCCCATCACAATTAAACACACATGAGGATGCACTTCCAAGGGCACAATTAGATCAAACAGCTTACTCAAAATACGGCTGTTAAGTGCCGCCAATAACTCCATGATAAAACGGGTTTTCACTCCAGTAGAAATCAAGCCTTTGATCAGATCAGCCAAGCCCAACGACGCCTCACGCAACTCAGCCACAGTTTGCGCACGCTCAACCCGCAAGCCAATCACATGCGAGTTGCTAGAAAAATGGCTCAATACATCGGTTAACTCAATCACGCCTATTAGTTTGCGCTTAGAATTCATCACCACAACACGCTCAATGCGCTGCTGCGTCATAATAATCAGCGCATTAAATAAATAATCATCCGGATGAATACTAATCAAACGGTAACTGGCAATTTGTGAAACATCGGTTGTTAAAGGTAAGTGCTGAATAATGACTGCATCTAACAAGTCCGTACCCGTCACCATGCCATAGCGATTACCTTTTTTTGCCAGCAAACAGTCAGCTTTATGCTCACGCATCAAGCCTGTCGCCTGCTCAATTGAAGTCCCTTCCTCAACAATCAACGGCTCTCGAATCGAGATATCAACAATACGTGCCAACATAAAATCGGCCATATCAGAGCTGGATGTCTGCTGGGCAATAAGTTCACGTTTACTGGTGAAACTTTGCTGAAAATAATCGGCAAACAACGTATTGCTGTCGATTAACTCTATTAAAGTTTCCGTAGGGATTAGATGGCAGTGCGTGTTTTCTACAGCTATAAAGTTATGAATTGCTTTGCCATTAAACACTGACCAACTGCCAAAATACTCTCCCGCCTGGTAATGCATAAAGGCAGACTGTTGCTGCATGAGCTGTTCATCTGTTTGTGCTCCAGGCTCACTTTCAGCAACACGGCCTTGATGGAGAACGAATACACCTTGTGCTGGTTCGCCTGCAGTAATTAGAGCATCTAAAGGTTGGTATTCTTTATATTGTATATGACTCAGTAACAGTGCTTTTTCAGCCTCAGTTAAGACACTAAAAGGTAATTGATCAACGTTGAAAGAAACGGACATGCATATAACTCCTGTAACCAAGTCAAGTCAAATAAGCCTTAGCCTGCCGCTCAAACCCTGAAACCGCTATGCTCATTTAGATGTAGAACAAATTGTAGAAAATAAAACACTGCTGCGATCTACATTTAACGGACGCTCGGACAGTGTTTTATGCTCGTCTGATATTGCAATCATCTGCGCATCAGTACAATTCAGAACATAGCCTTGATGGGTAACTACATCAATGTACTTCTTCTCAAAACGGTACTCAATAAACTCAACTAAAGTTAAACCATCAACTTCTTGCACATTTAAATTAGTGGTATCAACCACTGTGAAAACATTTGTCATAGGGTAAAAATAGGTCCATGGCCGCCAAAACATTTCACTCTTCTGACTTGAGGTCACAACCGTACCTTCAGGTTGACGTGAGCTTTGATGATCAAACCAGTTGTACTCAAAATAAATCTGATAACCCAGCATACCTAAACCTGCAAATGCAGGAATAATCCACTTGGGTAATGTTTGCCTGGACAGTGAGCGCAGCAAAAAAGCGATGCCTGCGGAGCCCAAACCTGCACTAAATACTGCAACTAAATGCCAAATCATATGAATCTCTTTTTGCTATAAAAAAAACGGGCCTCAATCAAGAAGCCCGTTACGTGACGCGAGCCTCTGTAGCATATGCTACAGAGGTATTGTCTGATCATTAATGATCAATTGCACCGCCAGCACCTTTAGGTGAACGCACACTCTCAACCAAGTCTTGAATGTGTTGCGGTGTTTCAGCCGTCATGCTGCACACTGTGTAAGCTACTGCGAAGTTAATCATCGCACCAATCGCACCAAAGGACAGAGGTGAAACACCTAAGATCCAATGCTCTGGTGTGTTAGGCAACATTGCTGTACTTGATACAAAGAACCAGCCTAAGTAAGTGAAGATATACAGCAAGGTGCAACCAAGACCAGCAGCCATGCCAGCAATCGCGCCTTTATCGTTCATTTTCTTAGAGAAGATACCCATCATCAATGCAGGGAAGATTGACGCACCAGCAATACCAAACGCCAGTGCCACAACCTGTGCCGCAAAGCCTGGTGGGTTAAGCCCTAACCAAGTTGCCCCCACAATCGCTGCCGCCATGGAGATTCGTGCCGCTAACATCTCACCTTTTTCAGAGATATTTGGATTGATGGTTTTCTTGATCAAGTCATGACTGATTGCTGAAGAAATCGCCAGCAACAAACCTGCTGCTGTGGATAACGCCGCGGCAATACCACCGGCTGCAATCAAACCAATCACCCACGAAGGTAAGTTAGCAATTTCAGGGTTAGCCAATACAATGATGTCATTGTTAACCACGAGTTCATTACCAGCCCAGCCACGCTTCTCAGCATCAGCAGCGAATGTCGCGTTAGTGTCATCATAGAACTGGATTTGACCGTCGTTATTTTTGTCTTCGTACGTGATCAGGCCTGTGCCTTCCCAAGTCTTAATCCACTCTGGACGATCGGCATACTGGATTGAATTACCCAGAATTTGATCATAGCTGTCCATGTTAGTGACTTCTTTTGCTGCTTCTGGATACACCGTAGTCAGTAAGTTCAAGCGCGCCATAGAGGCTACAGCTGGAGCAGTTAAGTACAGAAGTGCAATAAACACTAACGCCCAACCTGCAGACCAACGTGCATCAGCAACTTTAGGTACAGTGAAGAAGCGAATGATAACGTGTGGCAAACCGGCAGTACCAACCATCAAGGACAAGGTGAACAACACCATATTCAAGTGACTTGGTACATCAGCTGCGTAGTCACGGAAACCAAGCTCAACCAATACTTCAGTCAGTTTCTGTAACAGTGGCGCACCGGATTCAACGTGCGTACTGAACATACCAAACATAGGAATTGGGTTGTTGGTCAGTTGTAGCGAAATAAATACCGCTGGAATTGTATAAGCAATGATCAGCACCACATACTGCGCAACCTGCGTGTAAGTAATACCTTTCATACCACCGAATACTGCGTATAAGAATACGATCAGTGCTGCGATCCAAATACCGGCTTCACTGCTGACCTCTAAGAAGCGCGAGAATGCTACACCTGCACCGGTCATTTGACCGATTACGTAAGTAACAGAAGCTAGAATTAAGCACAGTACTGCCATCAAACGCGCACCGCGACTGTAAAAACGATCACCGATAAAGTCAGGTACAGTGAACTTACCGAATTTACGCAAATATGGCGCAAGTAGCATCGCCAAAATTACGTAACCACCGGTCCAGCCCATTAAGTAAGCAGAACTGGCGTAACCAGTTGCCGCAATAATACCGGCCATCGAGATAAACGATGCAGCTGACATCCAGTCAGCAGCTGTTGCCATACCATTGGCAATTGGGTGAACACCACCACCTGCAACATAAAACTCTTTAGTTGATCCTGCGCGCGCCCAGTACGCGATACCGATGTAGAGGACAAATGAAGCCCCAACAAACAGCAGATTGACTACAAATTGACTCATGCTGTTTACTCCTCGAGACCGAATTTTTTATCGAGTCTGTTCATACTCCAAGCATAGAAGAAGATCAGTACGATAAAGGTAAGGATGGAACCTTGTTGTGCGAACCAGAAGCCTAGATCAGTACCACCGACCGAGATTCCGGACAGTAGTGGTCTGAGTAGAATGCCGAAGCCGTATGAAACCAGAGCCCACACAGCCATACAGCCTGTGATTAAGCGCAGGTTAGCCGTCCAGTAGGCAGTAGCATTTTTGTTGTCGTCTTGCATAATGCTCACCATTGTTTTTATTTGTGAATTGAATTGCAGCGTGGAGGTGCATATTTAACAAGCTATTAGATGTCAGGATAACCCCCAACTTTAGTATATTCACCATTTGTATAGCGTTTTTCTACACTTAGAAAAGTATTATTTTCACGATTTTTATGAAATTTAACGTTTTTTTAGTGATTTTAGACGAAAAAATAAAAAACGATCCATGGAAAAAATAAAGTTCAAGCCTTGAGATATTTCTAATTGTGACCAAAAAAACACATAAAATGAGGTTTTTTCTTAAGATTTAGTCAATCAAACAGGTGCAGAAAAAAAGCGATTATGACAGATGTTTTCAAGCCATAATCAATAAAAAACAGGCAGCCAAACAGCAGAAAAACTCATTGAAAATAATTCAATTCATCAATCAAGATGGATCGCAATTTAAGCGTGCAGGAAGAACGCCTACAGGAAAATAATCAGTGTAGGAACTTAAATACGATAAAAGACAGCAGCAGAGCCCACTGCTTCAGCTCTGGATTTAGACGCCTAAAAGATTACAGCTCAAAGCCAATATTAATCATTGTTGCAGCTGAACCCAGCAAAAGAACCTCAGCGCCCAATCGACGGTATTTCACACCAAAGGAAGGAATAATAGCTGGAGCTATTTCAAAACGGTTTAGCGGGATTTTGTCGCGATATTTACCATTGTAACCATACAGCAGTCCTGCAGTGACTTTGCCGTAAAAAGGAGTGCCGGCAAAGTCATAACGTTTGCCAACATAACCATAATAAGAACGCTTGTTATACGAATGTAAAAACGTTGCAGCACCTAATAGATAGCTGTTTTCTGTATGACGTTCCAAACCAATCAATTCTTGATGGTTATTATGCTCAGGCTTGGGCTTGAAATGCTTTGTATACACACTGGTTTGCATATACCAATAGGGTTTTGCCGGCACCGGTTTTATAAGATCGTGAAACACAGATGATCGAACGACTGCATGCTCGGTACTGCTACTCTCCACTTGCTCAGCATGCACACGCGGCTGCACTAAGATTATGCAGAATATAAGTACGGATGCTTTTAGTGCTATCGAATTCATTCTATATTCCATGACCATCATGTTTTAACAGTAGGTTCTGCGGTAATTGCGCAAAATCTTAGCACAAGCGAACTGGGTGTGAGTTTTAACCCGAGCCACCCTCGCACGCGATAACAAAAGCCTCAATAAAACCGGGCGTTATGGCTCAGTACATCCAGCCGGCCTCTTTAATATATCGCCAAGCATTTACGTGCTCAGCCTCCCTATTAGAGCGCTCTACTTATGGGTTGGCTCACACGATAACACTCATCCAATACGCTATAACCCATCCCCGCACCTTTATGCACTTTGATCTGCACGGGGATGCGATCTTTTAGTGCTTCAACGTGGCTGATAATGCCTATGGTTTTGCCTTCTGCGTTTAGATTATCCAAAGCAACCAGCGCCATTTCTAAGGTTTCATTATCCAAAGTGCCAAAGCCTTCGTCTAAAAACAACGAGTCAATACGCGTCTTCTGGCTGACCAATTCAGACAGCGCTAAGGCCAAAGCCAAGCTCACTAAGAAGCTTTCACCTCCGGATAAAGTTCGAGTGTCACGTTGGGCATCCCCTTGCCAGGTATCGATAATCTCGATTTCCAGCTCACCTTGCTCACGACGATGGAGCTGATAACGGTTATGTAAAATAGCCAATTGCTGATTGGCCAAGCTGACCAGATGGTCCAAGGTTAAGCCTTGCACAAACTTGCGGTATTTACTGCCATCAGCCGAACCAATTAAGCTATTAAGCTGCTGCCATTGGCCATACAACAGCCTCTGCTGCTCAATACTGTTGAGCAAGGCCTGCTGGGTGGTACGGTTGTTATTGTCGGTCTCTAAACGGTGTTGCACGCTACCCAATTGACGATTGAGCTCGCTTAACTGAGCATCCAACTCAACACGTTGCAGACTTAACTCAGCACTGCTCAACTCAGTCTGTGCGTGTTCAGTCAGCTGAGCTATGCGCTGAGTGGTGGCGCTGAGCAAGGTGGTGGCTTCGTGCAGCGCGGTGTCTATATTCTGTTTAAGCACCTGCAGTTGCTGTGCTTGTTCGGCAGGTAATAAGGCATTTAAAAACGCTTGCTCATCGCTAAAAGCACTCTGTGCTAAGCGTTCCAGCCACTCAGTTTGCAAGGCTGCAGACACCGCCTGCGTTTCAGCAAGACGTTCGGTTAGACTGTGAACCTGCCCTTGCAGTTGTGATAACTGACTTTCACTGCTCTGTAATCTATCTTGAGTATCAGCCAAAGCCTGCGCCGCATCTGCTGCTGGCAGACATGGCTGACCTACACTAACGGCCAGTGCCTGCCAATGGCTTTGTGCGACCTGCTGTATTTTTTCTGCGCTAATTAATTCACTCTGCAAAGTATTTATCTGCAACTTTAAATCTGCCAGATGTGCGGCGCCCGCTTGCCACTGCTTGGCTTCCTGCTGCCGCTCCAGCAACCATTGCTGCGGATCCTCGGGCAAACTATAGCCCATCCCTTGCAGCTGCTCACCGAGCTGTTGCTGCAGATGCTTAAATTCGACGTGCTGTGTCTTGATGCGCAGAGTTAGCTCAGCATCTTGTTGAATTTTCTGATCCAATTGATTTTGCTGAGTCATACTGTTGTGCTGAAGATCGCGCAGTGCGTGCTCAGCAACACTGTACTGCTGCTCGCTGTGCTGTAACGCCTCTTGAGCCTTGGCAATAGCCGCTAAGCGTTGCTGACAAGCGGCCACTGTCTGCTTAAATGTTGCCATTGCTAGGTTAAAGTCGCCTTCGAGTAGACTGTCAGCTAAGCCTAAAGCTGTCAGATTGGCGGTTTTCTCTATAGCAATTCTCTGCAGTTCGCTTTCATCCACCGCCCGCTGCTCAAGCAACAGATCTTGCTCACTATTGAGTTTAGCCAACCGTTCTTTACAGGCCTGCCCTTGCTCAAGCACAGCCTCTAACTCTGTTTGTTTAACCGTCAGCGCTTGTTCTGTGTGTGAGACATCTAAGGCTTGGTAGGTGCTGATCGCTGGATGCTCTAAAGAACCACATAATGGACACGCCTCATCCGCCTGCAATTGCGCACGATAGGCTTCCAGTCCGGCAATGCGTTGTTCCTGCTGAAGCAACAGTGTTTTATCCTTGACTTGATCCTTTAAGCTGAGATATTGCGTACGCAAAGCATCACGCTGTTGTTCCTGCTGTTTAATCTGCACGGCCAGTTCGCTGCAGCGTTGAGCCTGTTTAGCAACAACGGCACGCTTCACCTGCTCAGCTTTGTAGCTTAGAGATCCCCCCTGATAGTAGGCATCCTGCGCATATAAGTCGTTGAGCTGCGTCTGCCAGTCACTGGTACTGCGCTGCGCTAGCACCTGCTGCAAAGCTTGCTGCTGTGCTTGCCAAGCATCATGCAAAGGCTTAAGCGCGGCCTCTTGCTGTGTATAGCGGCCTTTCTGGCTGACTAATTCAGCGGTGAGTCGTTTGATTTCGGCTGCAAGGTTCAGCTGCTGTGTTTGATTACTATGTATTGCAAGCTGCTGCTTACTGAGAGATTCAAACTGATTGCGCCAGGCGCTGATGTGTTCTGCCAGTTGCCCATGCTGTGGCGCTTGCTCACGTGCCGTTAATAGCTGCTGCTCTTGCTCTTTGGCCAACTGCAGCTGCGCACTCAGGTTCTGCATTAACTGCTGCGCATATTGATAGCGCTGCCAAGACAACTGTTCGACCTGCAGACTGCTCTCACGCACTTTTTCCTGCGCAGCCGTTAAACTCTGCTGGCTATGCTGCACACTGTGCTGAGCGGCCTGTAAGGCTTTGTAATCAGCTTGCAATACAGCAGCCGGGGCATGCTCAGCTAAACGTTGCAGGTCATCGGCATGGGCCAGCTGTTGGGTTTGAGCACTCTGCAACTGCGCTTGCGCGTGTTGCTGACTATTTTGCGCCTGATCTAAACTGCTGCGCCAGTGTTGCTGCTGCTGTAAAGTCTCTTGCTGTTGTTTAAGACTCGCTATTTGTTCTTCGGTAACAGCCAGCTGTGTTTGTGTCTCGCTCAACTCTTCAGCGCTGAGCAACTGTAATCCTTCGGCGCGACTGCGGAGATTTTCTAGCGCGTAACGCTGCTCTTTTTGGCTTTCATAGACGTGCTTAGAAATATCACCGTAAATCTCAGTACCGGTCAGCTGCTCCAATAAACCAGCGCGGTCATTAGCATTGGCTTCTAAAAATGCGGCAAACCCACCTTGAGCAAGCATCATCGACTGGGTAAATCGATGAAAGTCCAAACCAGTTAAGCGTTCAACTTCTTTGGGTTTTTCGCTCAGTTTGTCGGTGATGATGCGACCGTCTAGATGCGCCAATTCAGTTTTCGCATCCTGTAAAGCACCATCGGCTTTATCGCGGGCACGACGCTGACTCCAAAAAGCGCGATAGCTTTGATCCTTTACGGCAAACTCCACTTCCACTAAACAATCACTGGTGTGCCGCGTCATCAACTCATTACTGGTCTTTGAAATACTGCTCATGCGCGGGGTGCGGCTGTACAGCGCCAAGCAAATAGCATCAAGCAAGGTGGTCTTACCAGCACCTGTTGGTCCAGTAATAGCAAAGAGGCTGCTGCCATTAAAAGGCTCTTGAGTGAAGTCGATTTTCCACTCACCTTTTAACGCATTGATGTTTTTCAGGCGAATGCTAAGTATTTTCATGCCTCTGCCTCCTGCAGTGACTCAAGCACCTGCGCATGCAGCCCCTTGAGCACTGTTATGTCGTCCTCTGTCAGCTCTTCAGCATGCAAGCGTTTAGCAAAGACTTCATCTGGGGTTAATTCAGCGAGCACTTCACCGGAGTCACGGGTTAAGCCAGCCACCTTATTGCCACGTAAGCGGCGCACGCGTAATACTTCCACCGGTAGCTCGGCACAGAGCGCAGTGACCCGCTCATCTAAATCAGCGTAGTAATCATCCACCTCAACTTGAATCTCCAGCCAAGTCACGGCGTTTGGATCAAGCTGCCCTGTCAGTTCAGTACACTGTTGTTCTAACTCAGCCAAGCTGCCTTTTAAGGAAATCAAACGCTGAAAGCATGGGATTTCTACGACAGTCACTGCTTGTAAGCCGCTGGCATCTAAATCGATCTGCAGTAATTCTTTCTGCTGCTCAGATTCATCAAAACTCAACGCAATGGGTGAGCCGCTGTAACGGATATGTTCAAGGCCTGCGACTTTTTGTGGGCGGTGAATATGCCCCAGCGCCAGATAATCAAACGCAGGAAAGGCATCGGTTGGAAAGGCAGTCAAACTGCCGACATAAATCTCACGTACTGACTCAGTCAGACTGACACCTACAGTGGTTAAATGCCCTGTACCAATAATCGGCACGCTAACACCCAGTTCAGCACGCAAGGCCTCGGCTTTAGCAAACAGTTGCGCATAATGTTCGGCAATCGCCTGCTGCAAATCACTTTGTTTATCTTCAGCACTTTGCCCTGCTTGGCTACGCTGCACATCGCGCGGGCGGACATAGGGTATCGCACAGACAATCGCGCCCACTTCACCGTTGCGTTGTTTCAGCAACAGTAACTGTTCATCTAAAGTCTCAACCACACTAGAAATCACATGAGCATTAAGTTGTGCCAGTAAGTCTTTGCTTTCATTGAGCATTGCCACCGAATCATGGTTACCCGCGAGAATCACTAATTGACAACCTGTGGCCTGCATTTGTACCACAAAGCGGTTGTATTGCTCACGCGCATAACTGGGCGGCGTACCCGTATCAAAAATATCACCCGCAATAATCAACGCATCCGCTTGTTGCTCTTGCACTGTTTGCACCAACCAATCACACCATGCGCGGTGCTCAGCCTGCCGGGTTTTTCCCATAAAATGCTGACCAAGGTGCCAATCTGAGGTGTGTAAAATGCGCATGTGCTTGCGTCCTTGTGCTGTGTCTTTACTATTAAAAAGTCATAAAAAAACCCGTTGTCTGCCGAGCCGCTTAAATCAACTCAACAAACAACGGGGCATAGTGTAGACGATTATGCGTCTGCTAAAACCAAGCCAAAGGGTAATCCTGTCGAGACAGGAATATGCCGAGCGATATCTTGCAAGGCGCTCTGCACATTTTCCTCAACCACAGGATGATAAAACGGTATTTGCAATAGACTATGCGCGGTCTCTCCACGCTCAATCGCCAAGGCTAAAAACTGCGCCACATGCTCAGCACGCATCCCCAGCATACTGGCGCCCAGCAGCTTGCCGCTGACTTTATCCGCATACAGGCGCAAGACACCCTCATGCTCAGATAACACTTGGCTGCGGCCATTGCTTTGTGTATACGCCGTACCAATTAAAATATCATCGGGGTTCAGTTGATCAAAACGTGCACCAACACTCACCACATCCGGGTTGGTAAAAGCAATGGCAATCGAGGTTTTACGTTTAAAGGCCACAGGCGTACTTTGGCTGGCGTTATAGCCTGCCATAGCGCCTTCATCGGCCGCCTCATGCAGCAAGGCTCTTTGACCATTGCTATCACCCACAATAAACACCGGATGCTTGCCAACTTGCATTGTTTGCGGATTAAAGATTGGCTGACCTCGCTCATCCAATTCAAAACCTGCAGCAGCAAGATTGAGCTGATCGGTATTGGGTCTGCGGCCTAACGCCACCAGCACCTTATCCACTTGCACCTGTTTATCACCGGCTTTTAGCAGCACGCCTTGCTCAGTTTTAACCAGTTCAGCGGGAGTGCCTAAATACAACTGCATTTCTTTAGCAAATTCCTCGAGCGCATGTTTGCTGACCTCGGGATCAGAGATGCCACCAACGGTTTGCGCCATATCTGCGCCATGCACTTCAACCCCTAAACGTGCCAGCGCCAAGCCCATCTCTAAACCAATCGCACCTAAACCCAAAATACCTATGGATTTAGGTAACTCTTGCATTTCAAAGAGCTCATCAGTGGTGATGCAATGCTCAGCAAAGGGCTGTAAAAATCCTGGCATCACGGGGCGTGAGCCTGCGGCGATAATCACAGATTTAGCGTTAATTTGCTGGGTGCCTGCAGCGCTTTCAACTTCGAGCACAGTCGCTGCTAAAAAACGCGCACGCCCCATGATTAACTGCTCACCAGCGGCACTTTCTGCACCTGCAGCTGCTCGCTCAGCAAATACATCACGCTGCTCGCGCAAGGCTTGCCACGCCACTGCACCATTCAAGCGTAAATGTTCTGCGCCACTGATACCATAACGCTCAAAGTCTTTCTGTGCGTGCCAATACTCAGCAATATGCAACGCAACTTTTGATGGCATACAACCAACGCGAGCACAGGTGGTTCCCAGCGGGCCGCTATCAATCAGCACAAAGCTTTTCTTCGCTCGACGCACTTCGCGCAGCGCATACAAGCCTGCGGTACCTGCTCCGATAATCGCTACATCAACATTGATTTGCTCTGTCATACCCAACTCCTGTCATGCACTGCATGGCTACGCTAACAAAGTGACGGCTATCGCCACCAATAAAATACATACTTATAGAATATAGACTGTTGTGCAGTAAAGCCATTCAGCCTGCCAGTCAAGACCCGTGCTAAATGATCCTATTCGATAGCTATGCCGACACAGCATTCTTCACGTAAAAAACCAATCAAAGCATCCAAATGCTGATATTCAGGTAGACAAATAATGCTACGACCATATTTTTCTTGACGAATCAGCCCAACCTTAGCCATACGCGCCAAGTGATGCGAGAGCGTGGACGCTGGAATGTCGAGTGTTTTTTGTATATCGCCCACTGCAGCGCCTTGATGACCGGCTTTAACTAAAAACCGAAACACAGCTAAACGATGACTATTGCCCAGCTCCGCTAAGCTCGCTGCAACCTGCTCATGGTGCATAAGGATTCCCTGTATAGTTTTATATTTCTAGAACTATAGTTGACAAATACAATCACAGCAATCTATCGTGGCAGCAACATTTCGATAATAGTAGAAGTATTAAATCCAATGTCCTCTCAATTACATGACACCCTCGGCATGTTTGCCTTTCTCGCTGTTGAATTGTCGGCTCTGTATATTGCCATTAGCGTGCTGGTTGGCGTTCTACAACGTCATATTCCACCGGCTAAAGTGGAAACCTTACTGAGCTCAAGTCGACACCGTAGCTACTTTATTGCGGCAGGCTTGGGTGCCATCACGCCCTTTTGCAGCTGCTCAACAATTCCGATGCTCAAAGGCTTGATTCGCGCCCACGCTGGCTTTGGTCCGATGATGGTATTTCTCTTTGCCTCACCTCTGCTTAACCCCATTATTGTGGTGTTGCTGATGGCGACCTTTGGTTTAACCCTCACTGGCATTTATGTCCTTGCGGCACTGCTCGTTGCGCTGAGCGCAGGGTGGTTACTGCAAACCCTAGGATTTGCACGTTATATTCGTCAGGATGCCAGCCTAGCCAGTACAAGCTGCGCTCCCATAAAAAACACCTGCACTAGCACGCCAGCGATTTCTACTTGTACCAGCAATGCTTGTGACAGCGCCCCAATCCCTGCTGTGACGTCATGCTGTCCCCCTGCTCAACCTAGCGCAACTCAGAGCAGCAGTTGCTGCGCGACACAAGCGAGTCAGTCAGCAGCCAAAGCAGGCAAATACAGCGGTTTGTGGCAAGAAGCTTGGGCAGATTTTCTTGATGTCCTGCCTTATTTACTGGTTGGAATTGCTATTGGTAGCCTGATCTATGGCTATATGCCCATCGGTTTACTTGAGCAGTACGCAGGCGCTGACAACCCTCTGGCTATACCCGTTGCTGCGGTGATTGGCGTGCCCCTGTATATCCGTGCCGAAGCGGTGATTCCTTTGGCTGCTGCTTTGATGAGCAAAGGTGTCGGTGCAGGAACCGTGCTGGCACTGATCATCGGTAGTGCCGGTGCCAGCCTTACCGAACTGATTCTGTTGCGCGCGTTGTTTACCCTACAATTGCTGGTGGCTTTTGTAGTGGTAATTTTCAGCATGGCAATCATTGCTGGGTATGTGACTTTCTTGTTTTTCTAAACCCTAAGAACGTGTTAAAAACAGCACGTCTGTTCTTAAACCGAGATGTACGCAAATGTAATAAGCACGCGTACGTTAATAAGAGTACCGTACTGGGTCTGTGACAAGCGCAGCAGGGATGGCACTGCACCCGAGTTGAGCCCGAACGGGTTTGTTCGGGGGAAATAGACTGTGCACAGTGCAGCATACGCATCATTGTTAAACATATCGTGCTAAAAAAGCATTTTCACAGCACTGCTTAGCGGATGCCAATAAATTTATGTGTTTGAATCGATACGCGCGCATCAAGTCTGGTAGCCGCAGCTATGCAAAGATCAGTAGCCTTTTTGCTTTGACTTAAGGGTTGCAACCACAGCAATTTATTGGCTGCCACGTGCGGCATAACCTGCTCAATAACAACATCAATATCTCGCTCATTCCCCACAGGGAATTTTATTTCGTTGGCCCGCGCATAACTGGATGCAAGCACTGGTAAGCCAGCAGGCATAGCAATCTTTGGTGATAAGGTCACCCAAGCACGTGGATGCACCTTAATCTCAAAAGTGCCAGAGGTTTCAATTTGCACACGCAGCCCCCTTGCTAGCAACTCAGTAGTGAGCGCTGTTAAGTCAATCATGCACGGTTCACCGCCAGTGATCACAACATGTTTGGCCTGATAGTTTTGCGCCACCATTGCAGCAATACTTTGCGCATCGCTGACAAAATAGTGAGGCGAATCTTCAGTTTTCGTAATTATAATATTCTGGCTGGTTTCATGCTCTGGCAGCGTCTCCCACGTGTGCTTAGTATCGCACCAGCCACAACCCACTGGGCAACCTTGCAGTCTTAAAAAAACCGAGGGCGAGCCCGTAAATGCGGCCTCACCTTGAATCGTTTCGAAGACCTCATTAACCCTTATCGTACTCATGCTTGCTTACACCTAGCGGTTAAATCTTATCCGATACACACAGCCCTGATGCAGACTTAATTGTAGTGGCAGATGCTTTAATTGATTACTCTCCGTAAGAAACAGAGCATTTCATAGTTTCGTCAATACGCACTGACTGCAGCTTAATTCCCGTGCCTTTAAGCTGTTGCGGCGCAACAACTTCAACTAAATATTCAGCCATATTTTCCGCTGTGGGGTTGAATGGGACAGGTACAACCGTCGGGTCTAATTTTAATAAGCTTTCGAGCATTGGGTCTTCAAACCCCATAATAAAATGATGATCCCAATTGTCCTCCAGCCACATGCACAGTCGCGACTTAATTTCGCTAAAATCAATCACTCTACCCAGTGGATCAAGCTCACCATTTTCGGCAACGCAAGTGAAATGGATGCGATAATTATGCCCATGCAAATGACGACACTTACCCTCATGACCGTATACGCGATGACCGCAGCTTATATCATGATAACGGTGAACTTTGTGCTGAGCCATTTATACAACCTTTTCTATACTTTTGATTAACGAGATAACTACATCTGCTGCTGATCTCCCAAGCCTTTTAAAAGCCCTTTCAGCAGTGCTGTATAAAAACACTATTAAACCACTTCAATCAGCGACTTATCGATCTGAGTAGCATTAAAGGTTTTTAGCTTATCAGTCGAATTGACGAATTAGCGATTTATTATTTTGCGATTTCAACGGGTTTCAGCATGGCCAAATCACTCTACTGTTTAGCCTGTTGCCTCATTCAGAGCACATCTAAACAGCATGCTTCGAAGGGTTAATTTCGTCTCAGCTTTATTAATGCGTTAAGTCAGCGTTCGATTAAAGAGCGTGGTGTGTTTTTGTCGGCCTATGATATTCAGAAACATACCAACGGCGCAGGTACATGGTCGTCTAGCAGTAGGAATCCCCTGTCTTTAAGCAGGGGGATGACTACGACAACTGAATCAAAGCCATAGTAAAACACTGGGTTATATAACCAATACTCTGTAATATGTGGAATAATTGCAAGAGCGCGCAAAAACTTTATGCCAAGCTATGGCACCTTACGCCATACACATAATCAAACATGCGTGTAATACCTACAGCCTTAAATCGCCATTCCTCTTCAAGAATATCGCGTTCTTCACTGCATTCAAGGATAAAGTTCTCCCCCAAGAGTTGCTCAACCTGCTCTGGCGGCACTGCAAATGGTGGGCCCTTCATCTGATGTTGCGGATAGTCCATCGTCAACAACAAGCCTTTACAACCCTGCGGCATAATTTTGCTTAAATGCACAGCATAATGTTTACGCGAATCATAGGGTAAAGCAATTAAAGCGGCACGATCATAAAACACTTCAAAACCTATTAAATCTTCAGTCGTTAAGTTGAAAAAATCGCCCCACAAAATAGTAATTGCACCCGCGCTATAACGCGTGAAAGATCCTTGCTGAGTGATAACCGGCGTCAGGTTTTGTTCAACAAAAAAATCAATCACTGCTTTTTCAATCAACTCAATACCCAGCACGCTATAACCCTGCTCAGCTAGCCAGCACGGGTCGACACTTTTCCCGCACAAGGGCACAAACACCTTGCTGCCTTTCGGCACTTCTAAACGTGACCAATAATTCTCTAAACCTGGATTCACTACATTCAGATGGAACCCAATCTGATCACGCTGCCAACGCGTTTGCCAAAACCCTTCAGTCCATTGTCTTAATCCTTATTGTTGTAGAGAGATTACGGCACAACGCCGCTTTACGTTAACGTAAGCATACAAATAAAACGACTGATTTATCCAGCACAATTTAGACCTGCGGATGGATATCAGCGCTGATCGGCATTATGTCTAATCAGCAGCGTTCAGATTCATGTCCCAGCCACCACCTAGGGCACTGATCAGTTGCACACTGGCAGTCAATTGTATTGCCCAGTTAAATCAAGCAAAGTACGCTCGCTATTCAGCGCTGTGGTTTGTGCGCTAGTCACAGCTAAATAATCCACCATACCTGCCTCATACTGGTTTTCAGTTAAGCTCAGTGTGTATTCGGGACGCGGTTAAGGCCTCACGCTGCACGACAATTTCCTCGGCTAAAACATTGAGTTGCACCAAGGCATCCTCCACTTCACCAATGGCCTGCAAGGTGGTTTGACGGTAACGCGCGGCCTGGTCATAACGCGCTTCGGCTTGCTCAACTTTCGAACGGCGCAAACCGGCATCAAACAAAGCCATGGCAAACTGCGCGGCCCAATCGACCAAAAGCGATTGGGCGTGCTGATCCAATCCGCTAAGTTACCTTCCACGGTAACCACCGCTAGCACTCAAGGTTAAATCTGGAAAATAGGCTAGCTCAGCCACGCCTATCTCCGCATTAGCGGCCATGCATCGACACTATGCTGCGGCGGTATCGGCCAGCGCTTCAGCGGCAGTCAGGCCACAGTCATTGGTAGTACTGGCAACACCGGCAAGCTATTTCGGACACACTGGCAACCTGTAACGCGTTGGGCGTGCTGCCGACCAACAAGGCAATCGCATGCTCATAACGCGCGCGCTGCCAATCCAGATCAAGACGCTGCGCCTGCCCTGCTTCTTTAACTGTGTCAGCGCCTAGCTGACATCAGCGCGGGTGACCATACCTGCTGTATAGCGGTTCTCCGTCATTTGCAAAGAACGCTGATAAGCCGTCACAGTGGCCATCCAGCAAACGCATCTGCTCATCAATCACCCGCAATTGCAGATAATTCTGTACCAGCTCTGACTGCTGACTTAAACACACCCCCACTCGGCCGCACTGGCCTGCGCGCTGGCCTCACTGGATTCCACTTGACGACGCACCTGCCCCCAGAATATCCAACTGCCAACTTAAACCCAAAGCCACTTCATTGCTTGTAGTGACTCCGTCATCACGACCACTGCGCGTAGCACCCAACTGCCCTGTGGCGTTTGGATCGAGCGCCGCACAACTGCTTCCGGCTTAATGCGCGTGCTTCACGCCATGCGGCTTCTGCAGCTCGTAAATTCTGGTTTGACGTCTCCAATTGCTTAAGTAAATCGGCCAGCGGCGTCTGTTGGTATATCGACCACCATGCCACAGAAGTAGCAAAATCAGCCGGCTGCGCCGCTTTCCAACCGGGCGTGTGCCTAAACTCAAGCGGCATCGCAGTTTCAGGCCGCAGGTAATCCGGCCCCCAACATGCAGCCGCTTAGCAATACGCCAACCACGGCCAAGGCACTGAATTTAAGCATCTGTTTCATGGTAAACTCCATTGTCGTGCTGCGTTTCTTTACGCCGTACACGGGCGCTTAAAACGGTCAAAAAATAAATACCCGGCGGGCGTGCTGTAC
>JAUCCC010000037.1:0-34837 GCA_034676485.1 Pseudomonas sp. | reverse complement strand
GCGACCGACCTTTGAAACCGAAGCCGAACTCGAGCAATGGTTAGCACACGTAAAACAGCAAGTGCTAAATAAATTAAACGATGGACCGGTGACCTTTTAATGCATTGATACAACTCATCAGCCCCAACTTTAGATAGAAGCCTTACGCAGCCAACCTAGAAGCGCGCGGTAAAAAAAGCCCGTACATGTGGCAGAGCAAGCTGCCACCGAGGCTCTTACACCGCCTAGCCGTAGTGGGCAGGCTGCCAAAGCTGCCGACTATTTGAATCGAAGAGCAACGAAAGCCTACGTACCCGCCTACGTGCACGTGGCCGCCAGCTGGGTGATATTAAAAGCCGGCAACGGCCAGCAAACCACGCACTAAATTATTCACGAGAGTGGCCTACGGCATTTGGCACCGTATGTTGTTTGCTCGTTTTTTAGAGCAAAACAATTTGCTGATGTACGACGAGCACACCGCTCTAACTTTAGATGAGAGTCGTAGAGCTAGCGCAAGACTTGCCGAGGCGGCCCCAGTGATGAGCATGAGCGCCGTTGTAAAACAGGCTGGGAGCTGGCCGGTGTCCTGGCTTCCAAAATGCTGCCGCAGATCTTCCGTATTGATTCACCGGTGTTCGAGCTGGATTTGCCCCCTGAGCACCAACGCGCTTTGGAGCAGTTGGTCACCGCCCTGGCAAAGCTGGATACTTTTCAGCGCAAGACAGTCTGGGCTGGGTCTACCAGTTCTGGCAGAGCAAGCGTAAAGAAGAGGTCAACAAATCCGAGGTCAAGATTGGCGCCGACGAGCTCTCGCCCGTCACCCAGCTATTTACTGAGCCCTATATGGTGAGCTTCCTGCTGGATAACAGCCTTGGCGCCTGGTGGGCAAGCAGCGCTTAACCGAAAGAGACTGGCAGCACGCGCAAAGTGAGCAAGAGTTGCGCGAAAAAGCCGCCATTCCTGGCGTACCACTGGAGCTACCTGCGTTTTGTAAGCGACGACCTACAGGACGCCCGAAGATGCCGATGTCCAGCCAATATCGGCCGGAGCACCCCAGCAATGGCAACCCGCCTCCGGCACCTTCGACGCCTGGCCCAAGCGACTAAGTGAGCTCAAAGCCCTCGACCCCTGCTGCGGCTCCGGCCACTTCCTGGTTGCTGCCTTCCCTGAGATGCTGGTGCCCGTGCGCATCCAGGCCGAGCACCTCAACGCCCGCCAGGCCATTGACAAGGTGCTCAGCGAGAACCTCCACGGCCTGGAGCTGGACCAGCGCTGCGTCGAGCTGGCCGCCTTTGCCGTGGCGCTGGAAGCCTGGCGTTACCCCGATGCCGGTGGCTACCGCAGCCTGCCGGAACTGCATCTGGCCTGCAGTGGTCTGTCCATCACTGCTGCCCGCGATGAATGGAAAGAACTCAGCCGCAAGGCCGGTAAACAGAACCTGACCATTGCCCTGGACTGGATGTATCAGACCTTCCAGGATGCCCGGTCCTGGGCAACCTGATCAACCCGCGCCGTAGCAAGGCAGCGCAAATTGCCCAGTGGAGCGAACTTCAGCAACTGCTGGGTGAGGCACTGACCCAGGACGAGGCCAACCAGCAAAGCCAGGCCGACAGTGAAATCTCCGCCCTGACCAATCGTTTAGAGGCCGGCATTGTCGCCCAGGGCCTGGCCAAGGCCGCTGAACTGCTGTCCGGCCAATACACCTGGGTCATCACCAACGTGCCTTACCTGGCGCGCGGCAAGCAGCACGACACCCTCAAGGATTACTGCGAAAGCTATTACCCCGAAGGCAAAAACGACTTGGCCACGGTATTTCTCGACCGTTGCCTGGAGTTCTGTGTGCAGGGCGGCACCGCCAGTATTGTGTTGCCGCAGAACTGGCTGTTCCTCACCAGTTACCGCAAGTTCCGCGAAAAGCTGTTGCAGAACGATAGCTGGCATTTGATTGCTCGTCTGGGACCCGGCGCCTTCGAGACCATCAGTGGCGAGGTCGTCAAAGCCATTCTGATCAACCTGAGCCGTGGCAATGCGGCAGGCCAGTCGGCGGATCTGCTGCACAGTGGCGAGCAGGGCAACTGGATTCGTGGGATGGATGTGTCCGCACCCCGCACGGCGGCGGAAAAGGCGGCGAGGTTGTTGGCGGGTGACGTGAAGAGTGTGGAGCGGCAGGGGAGGCAGTTGGAAAAGCCGGATGCCATAGTCAGTTTTCAGAACAATGATTCGCTACATCAAATGCTAGAGTTCTTCGTTCATCGTACTGAAGGCTTGAGCACTGGTGATCTGCTACGAATTAAGAGCTTTTTTTGGGAGATTCTAGCCGGCAATCCTGACTGGGTGCCGTTCAGGAGCACGGTGAAACAGAAAGTTGATTTTGGCGGTATGGAAGGCGTTCTGCACTGGTGTGGAGGCCACGGCCCAATGAATAACATTGGTGGGGCTCGTATTACAGGACAAAAAGTTTGGGGCAGCAAGGGAATCTTAATAAGCCAAATGCAAATGCTACCCACAACGATATACGGCGGACAGATTTTTGATGAATAGCTCTGCTGTTGTTGTCCCAAAAAACGACAATACACTTGCTGCAATTTGGTCATTTCTTTCTTCAGAAGAATATGGCGTCATGGTGCGCCAGATCGATCAGTCACTCAAAGTCACAAGTAACTCTTTGGTTAAGGTCCCGTTTGACGTTGAATATTGGTCCAACATAACAGAAGAACAATACCCCAACGGCCTACCGCAACCCTACACCAACGATCCCACCCAATGGATTTTTCACGGCCATCCCTGTGGCTCTGTAATCTGGGACCAAGACAGAAAATGGACCGCTTGCGGCGAGCTGCGCATCGATGGCAGCGTGCTGCAAGTCGCCGTTGCCCGCCTGCTCGGTTATCGCTGGCCGGCCGAGCTGGACCCGGAGATGGAACTGGCCGCCGAACAGCGCGAGTGGGTAGAGCGCTGTCAGGCACTGGCCGGTTTTGTCGATGACGACGGCATTGTCTGCCTGCCACCTGTGCGCGGTGAAAAAGCCGCCGACCAGCGCCTGGAAGCGTTGCTGCAAGCTGCCTATGGCGATGCTTGGACTACCCCGCTGAAAAACCGGCTGCTCGACGCCGTCGGCAGCAAATCCCTCAGCTTATGGCTGCGCGACAAGTTCTTCGAGCAGCACTGCAAAATGTTCCAACACCGGCCCTTTATCTGGCACATATGGGACGGCCTCAAGGACGGCTTCAGCGTGCTGGTCAACTACCACAAGCTCGACAAGGCCGGCCTCGAGCGCCTGATCTACACCTACTTGGGGGACTGGATCCGCACCCAACAATCAGGCCTCGCCAACGGCGAAGACGGCGCCCAGGAACGCCTCGCCGCCGCCGAAGCCCTGAAGAAAGAACTGGAAGCCATCCTTGAAGGCGAAAAGCCCTACGACATCTTCGTCCGCTGGAAGCACCTGGCCGAACAACCCATCGGCTGGACCCCCGACCTCAACGACGGCGTGCGCCTTAACATCCGCCCCTTCCTCAAAGCGCGCGACGTCGGCAAAAAAGGCGCCGGCATCCTCCGCTGGAAACCCAACATCCACTGGAAAAAAGACCGCGGTAAAGACGTAGAATCCGCCCCCTGGTACACCTTGGGTTTAGAGTATGACGGTAAGGAAGGCGATCGCATCAACGAGCACCACCTAACATTGGAAGAAAAGCGCAGAGCGAGGGAAAGCTAAAGTGCAAAAAAGGACTAGACGTGTTGGATCAGTCAAAAATGAGCTGATTAATAAATCGCGTGAGGCCGCACTAGCTGCGGTTCAGATTTTTAATAACCCAAACATTACGTTTAAGTCTGAGTCATACGTTGTGCTAATGATTATTTCCTGGACTTATCTGATGCACGCATATTATAGAGGGGAAGGAATTGAATATAGATATTACAAGGAAGCTGGTAAATCAAAAAAATATGATAGAACCAAGCATGGAGCATATAAGTACTGGGAGCTTGAGCGTTGCTTGAATGACAAAAGTTCGCCTATTGATAGTGATACTTCAAATAACCTTCGGTTTCTAATTGGGCTTAGACATGAAATTGAACATCAAATGACATCAAGAATAGATGACCTTTTGAGTGCCCGATTCCAAGCTTGTGCTCTAAATTATAATAAATATATTAAAATCTTATTTGGTGAAGCTCTTTCAATTGAGAGACATTTATCTTTCAGCCTCCAGTTTTCAAGTATTTCTACCGAGCAGAAGGAAATGCTTGAAGAGCAAAAAGACCTTCCTGCTAATATTCAAGGTTACATTCAGACGTTCGATGGTAGTTTGACAGATGAAGAGTTTTCCAGTTCTGGCTATGCCTATAGAATATTGTTTGTTCCAAAAACAGTAAATAAACGCGGTCAAGCCGATAGAGTAATTGAGTTTGTTAAGGCGGATTCTGAGTTAGCAAGCAAAATAAACAAGGATTATGTTGTTTTAAGAGATGTTGAAAAGAAAAAATATTTGCCAACTGAAATTGTCAATTTAATGCAGAGGAATGGTTATACAAAGTTCAGCATTCATCACCATACTGCTTTTTGGCAGAACAAAAAGGCAAAAGAGCCACAAAAACGTTTTGGTGTGCTGGTTGCAAAAACTTGGTATTGGTATGAAAACTGGCTTAGTGAAGTAGAAAATCACTGCTCGAAAAATACTAATAAATACAAGTAATGAGAGATAACATGCCGACAAAAAAACGTATCGACTACTTGACCATTAGAGGTTTCAAATCCATCAAGGATTTGGACAGTCTGCGCCTGAATAGCCTGAGCGTGCTCATTGGTGCTAACGGGGTAGGTAAAAGTAATTTTGTTGATTACTTTCGGATGCTCGGCGAAATGATGGCAGGGCGTCTGCAACTTTGGACAAATAAACAAGGTGGCGCAGAGCGTATTTTGAGTTATGGCATCAAAGAGACTGCGCGCATGCAGTCTTATGTACGCTTTGATCGTAATGGCTTTTCATTTGAGCTTGAGCCTACTGTTGATGGTGCCTTTGTCTTTGCCAGTGAGCATCTAACCTTTGAAGGTAATCTGGGTGATAAGCAACAAAGTTTGGGCACTGGGCATACCGAATCCATGTTGCCCGGCCAAGCTGCTTTGGCCGATAAGTTCAGCACGCCCGGTTATAGCTACAACTCTATTGCCAATTGGAAGGTCTTTCATTTCCATGACACGAGTGAGACCGCAGGCGTAAAGCGTTGGGGAGCACTGCATGATAATGAGTTTCTAAGGTCTGATGCATCAAACTTAGCCGCTTATTTATACCGTCTTTCGAAGGAGCACCCCAGTGTACTGGACCAAATTCGTCGAACGATCCAGCTGGCGATTCCTATTTTTGATGACTTTGTTTTTAAACCACGAGAAAAACCAACACAAGAGCAAGAAATTAACCTGCAGTGGAAACAAAAAAACAGTGATTACGTGCTTTGGCCCAGCCAGCTTTCGGATGGCTCGATCCGCTTTATTTGCTTGGTAACTACGCTGTTACAACCTGATCCGCCTTCCACTCTCGTGATTGATGAGCCGGAACTGGGTTTGCCCCCCTATGCCATTACTTTACTGGGTGCATTGTTGCGCTCAGCCTCCAAGCGGATGCAGGTGATTGTTTCAACTCAATCCGTTGCATTGCTAAACGAGTTTGAAATTGAAGACCTGATTGTTGTGGATCGCGAAGACAGCGGCACAGTCTTCAAACGTCTTGATGCGACAGACTTTGCAAAGTGGCTTGAAGACTACACCATCGGTGAACTGTGGCAGAAAAACATCTTGGGCGGGGCCGTCGGGATGCGAGAAAAGTGCGAGCTCTTTAATCTGTGGCTAAAAAGCTTAGAGCACTTGGCAGAAGAAAGGCAATAACAGCTGTTTTGCTTACAATACAGAAGTGAATTTTATCTTGGATGTATCGTGCCTTAGCGCCCATTGCATCATTTACGGAGAACACCATGCTCAAGCAACTTAAGCTAACAAATGTAGGTCCCGCTCAAGCAATGGAGCTTGAGTTGGGCCAACGGCTTAATTTGATTACCGGTGATAACGGCCTCGGCAAAAGCTTTTTGCTGGATATTGCTTGGTGGGCGATAACCGGCGCGTGGCCTGCTGACGTGAACCCAGCCATGGTCTCAGGCAAAAAAGCCTTGCCAAGGGACACCTTTGAGCAAAGCTGTTTAGAGTTTGCTTTAACAGGTGAAGAGACCCTAAACAGCAGCACCTTTGTCGGCAATGAACAAACTTGGACGCCATTAAGTTCACCCCAAAACGGTTTAGCGTTTTACGCCATGGCCGATGGCAGTTTTGCCGTCTGGGATGCAGCGCGTAATCGCTCTTCAATGCCACCGCGCAGCAGCACACGTCCACCTGCTTATGTGTTTGGCCCAAAACAAATTTGGGATGGTTTGCAGCGTGATGACGGTACCTGGCTCTGCAACGGTTTGATTCGTGATTGGGCCAGCTGGCAAAAGGAAAAAGGTATAGCCTTCACTAACCTATGTGCTGTACTTAAAGCGTTGTCGCCCTCTGCAGAAGAGCAATTTAAGCCCGGCGAACTCACCCGCATTAGCCTAGACGATGCACGTGACATGCCCACTATCACAATGCCATACGGTACTGATGTGCCTGTGTTGCATGCCTCATCGGGTATTCGTCGTATTCTTTCTTTGGCTTACTTTTTAGTTTGGTGCTGGGATGAGCACTTAAAAGCTAAAAAGCTCATCGGTGAAACGCCAGATAATCAAATTCTATTTTTAATTGATGAAGTCGAGTCACACTTGCACCCGCGATGGCAGCGTTCGGTGATTCCTTCTTTACTAAAGGTTATGAACAATCTAGATCAGCAGGCGAGCGTGCAGTTGCTGGCAGTCACGCATTCCCCGTTGGTAATGGCTTCGGTGGAGCCTACATTTAATTCAGACACAGATGCTTGGTTCGATCTTGATCTGGAGCAGAGTGACGTTGTTCTGCGTCAACGGCCCTTTATTCGCCAGGGCGATGTATCAAGCTGGTTAACGTCGCAAGCCTTTGATTTGACCAGTGCTCGATCCTTAGAGGCAGAGCAGGTGTTAGAGCAAGCAGCACGGGTGTTATCAGAAGAGGTGATTGATGCTGAGCTTGCGCAGTCTCTTGATAAGAAACTGCGCAATTTGCTTGGTGATACAGACTCGTTTTGGATTCGCTGGCGTTATGTGGGCGAGAAGCAGGGGTGGTTATCATGATTCCTGTTGCTGCACAGCCTGAGCCCGCTGATTTTGATACAAATGTGCGTGCTAAAGGTTTAGCGCATTTGACTGAAAAAGGGTTTGCACTGGATCAACCGCTGCCGCCTAAAGCTGATTTGCAGCCTTATTGGCGTGCTTGCTTAACAGACTTACACCAGTCGTATAACGGGGTGTGTGCTTATCTCGGTGTTTACTTTGAGCGGGTAATGGGTGGTGCTAGCGTCGATCATTTTATTGCAAAGTCCACCCATGCTGGCCTTGCCTATGAGTGGAGTAATTATCGGTTAGCCTGTTCTACGATGAACAGCCGTAAAAGAGATTATGGCGATGTGCTTGATCCTTTTTATTTATCGCCTGGGCTGTTTCGTTTACAGCTTTCCACAGGTCGTATTTACCCAAATCCAAGTCTTGAAGCTCAAGCGATGCGTGTCGTTGAAGAAACCATCGAACGCTTAGGGCTTGATGATCCGCAGTGTCGCAATCTACGTGCAACCTGGTATCAAGAATATTTAGAGCATGGCTTACCTGCGGACTACTTAAAAAAGAAATCACCCTTTGTTTGGCAGGAAGCGAACAGGCAGGGATTGTTATGAAAATAATCGATATGCTCGTTGATGAAATTGGCGCTAGTGCTCATTACAACTGAGAGGAGTAATTATCAGTGGAAAGCGAGTCAAGGATGTACTGCTATGCCTCTATGCTAAAACGTTTAGCAAAGCTTTTTTCTTGTGTCTCTGTGCGCGCTTGGGTAATCTTTGCTGTAACAACACCCGCAACGCCTCTGATTAAAGCGTACCAGTGCGGGTTTTTTTATGCTTAAAAAAACACCAGTTCCAAAAAAAATCTCAGAGTTTATCTGAGCTTATCCAACTAACAGTTGGGGATGGAATACATGTTCCCGGTCATCAGCCTACTTATCATACTTTGCGCAATGCAGGGTATGGTCGCCTCATTTATTATTTTTCCCATCAAATAGATCCCGAAAATACCTGGGTCGCAGAAGTGACTGCCGTAATGGATGAACTGAACCGCGGTAGCAAATATTTTGGTGTACCTGAAAACGGACGGTTAAACCTGCTATGAAACTAATTGATCTACTGGCCAGCGAAGTGCGCGCGAGTGCTGATTACAACTCCAATGTGCAAGTGGCTCCCAGTGTGATTCTCTGGACTGATAAACAACGCCAATGGGAGTCTGCTCTGCCATTACTGCAAGCGGCGATGCCTGAACTGGTTGTGCTGGGTGATTACGACCCCAAGCAAAAAACAGGGCCAGCCATTTGGATTAAATGTGTCATTGAAGATGTGCTGCCAGACATTGATATGCCAAGCGATCGCACGCCCATTATCTATATGCCGGGTGTTGAGCGCCGTGATTTGAAAGCAATCTCTAGCTGTCCTGAAGAGTTAATGCCCTTGGCTGAATTGCAGTACCGTGGCAGTTGGTGGATTTACAGCAACTCTGGTCGGGATTGGACGGTTAAGGCTTTCTTGGTGTCCAGTAATGGCGGTGTTGGCCTTGATGTGGCCAGTGACGATAAAACTCAACAAGCCATGCAGCGTGTGTTGCCTGAAATACTAGAAAGTAAGCGTGAAGATTTAGCCAACCGCCGACTGGAAGCCTCTGACTTTAATAAGCTGGTGTCCAGTGATCCTGTGCGTGACCTACTCAGTTGGATGAACGACAGTAAAAGTTCACGTGAACGTTGGGATGAAAGCCGTTGGCAAGCGCTGGTAGGTATCTGTGAGACTGAGTACCACTTCAACCCCGAGCAAGAAGGCGAGCTGAGCGCTGCAGAGTTACTGTGTCGACGCCAAGGTATCTGGGAGAGCGTATGGCAGCGTTATATTGAGTCATGCCAGCACTATCCTTTTTTACCGCAGCTGCTCCTCAAGGTGCAGGCTGACCTAGTAGCGGATGGTGCCAGTTACCCGGTTATTAACGAGCGTGAAGAAGTTGCGTTAGAACAATCCTTAACCCAACTACAAGAGCTTGGCTCCGCCGAGATACGTCAGAAGTTACTGGTACTTGAACAACAACACGCCGAACGTCGTGATTGGATTTGGTTTAAGTTAGATATGGCTCCGCTGGCTGGTGTACTGCAGCACCTGAGCGGAGTTGCGGAGATCACTCAGAAAACATTCTCGGGTACGCAGCCAGAAGAAATGGCCGAACTGTACCGTAACAAGTATTGGCAGGCTGATGACTTAGTGCTCAAGACGCTGGCGTATTCGTTGCCATCAAATCAGCAAGCCTTAGTGCAAAAACTTTTAGCGCTTATCTACACACCTTGGCTGGATGAGGTGACACGAAACTTCCAAGACTTGGTTAAAGTGAAGGGTTATCCAGGTGTAGGGCAAGTCAATGAAGCCACCGCAGATTATGCCGCAGCCGGTGAGGTGGTGTTTTTTGTGGATGGTTTGCGCTATGACCTGGCACAGCGTCTGCTCTTGCAATTGCAGCAGTTAGGTGAAGTTAAATTCTCTACCAATTGGGCAGCTCTACCATCAGTGACTGCAACGGCAAAAGCTGCTGTTACGCCAGTGCATGATCGCTTAACCGGTAGAGAAACAGACCGTGACTTTGAACCAAGTCTGTTAGATGACGATAAAGATTTTTCTGCGTATTACCTGAGGAAATTTCTGAAAGAGAAGGGCTGGCTCTATCTTGAGGACGGTGACTCGGGTGATATCACTAGCAATGCTTGGGTGCAAAGCGGCGATATCGACAAAGAAGGGCATGTACGTGGTCTTAAGCTTGCTGCACGGGTTGATTCTTTGCTGGATGAAATCGTTGAGCGTGTTGAAGAGTTGGTTGCAGCCGGTTGGCGTAAAATTCGTATCGTGACCGACCATGGTTGGATGCTAACGCCTGAGCCAATGACAAGGGTTGATTTGCCTAAACACTTAACCGAAACCCGCTGGGGACGTTGTGCAGTGATTAAAGACTCAGTTGCCAGTGGTTACCAGCAAGTAGGTTGGTACTGGAACAACCAAGTGAGTATTGCCATGGCACCCGGTGCGTCTTGCTTCAAAGCAGGCTTGCACTATGATCATGGAGGCTTGAGCTTGCAGGAATGTTTAACGCCTGTAATTGAAATTCTGAGTAAGAAAAGCACGGCAGCACAATCCACAGCGACAGCAACGCTCTCTGACCTGCGTTGGATTGGTCTGACATGTAAAGTCCAAGCTGAAACCAGCTCAGAAGGTGTGCTGGCTGTACTGCGAACACATGCTGCTGATCCTGAATCTGAAATCAGTAAACGCAGACCGCTTAAAAAGGGTAAGTGCACGTTGATGGTCGATGATAAGCATGAAGATACATCTGCTGTTCTAGTATTGCTGGATGAGCAAGGCAATGTGCTGGCAAAAAAATCAACATTGGTAGGGGAAGAGTAAATGGAACTGGATGCACTGGACCAAAAGGCCGCTGAGTTTTTTGAGGGGTACATTGTTCGTAAGGATCTTGTACGTACCTTCGCACGCCAGTTTCCTGTGCCGACTTATGTTGTTGAGTTCATGCTTGGGCGTTACTGCGCTTCAACCGACCCTGATGAAATAGAGGAAGGTTTGGAGATTGTTGAGCGGCAATTGTCTTCACGTACCGTTCGTGCTGGAGAGGAAGAGTTATTTAAAGCGCGAGCCTATAAGGACGGATCTGCCAAGTTGATTGATATCGTCAGTGTACGGTTTGTCGAGAAGGAGGGTGGCTACCTTGCTAGCCTGCCCAGCTTGAACCTTAACCGAGTGCGTATCCCAGATAAGATAGTCGACGATAATGAACGCCTTTTAACGGGTGGTTTTTATGCTGAAGTGACGCTTGAGTACGACAGTATTATTGCTGACGAAAAGGGTAATGCGTTCGGCATAGCTGAGTTGCGTCCGATTCAAATGTCCAAGCGCAACGTACTGGATGTGATGACTGAGGCGCGTAAGCATTACAGTAGCGATGAATGGCGAGACTTCTTAATTCGCTCCATCGGCCTTGAGCCAGCTACTTTGTCTCAACGTGCCAAAGATGCGATCTTGCTGCGCATGGTGCCCTTCGTTGAGCGCAACTACAACATGGTTGAGTTAGGTCCGCGCGGTACCGGTAAGAGCCACTTGTTCCAGCAAATCTCGCCGTATGCGCACCTGATCTCTGGTGGTAAAGCGACAATCGCTAAGATGTTTGTCAACAACGCCAGCGGCCAGCGCGGTTTGGTGTGTCAGTACGATGTGGTCTGCTTTGATGAAGTCAGCGGCATCTCCTTCGATACCAAAGAAGGGGTCAACATCATGAAAGGTTATATGGAGTCCGGTGAGTTTAGCCGTGGCAAGGAAAGCATTCGTGCTGATGGTTCTTTGGTGTTTGTTGGTAACTTCGATGTGGACGTTGAGCATCAGCAACGTGTTGGCCATTTGTTTGGCCCATTGCCTGCTGAAATGCGTGATGACACTGCCTGGATGGATCGTATTCACTGCTATCTACCGGGTTGGGATGTGCCTAAGATGAGTCGAGAATTGACCACAGATCATTTTGGTTTAGTCAGTGATTTCTTTTCTGAGTGTATGACTCGCTTGCGTTTCCAAAGCCGTGTATCAGCCATGCAGAACCGTGTGTACCTTGGCGGTGCGCTCAGTGGTCGTGATACCAACGCCGTCAATAAAACCGTTTCAGGGCTGCTCAAGCTGATGTATCCCGATGCAGAGTTAAGCATTTCTGATGAAGACCTAGAATGGGCCACACGCTTAGGTCTTGAAGTGCGCCGCCGCGTAAAAGAACAGCAAAAACGTATTGGCTCAGCTGAGTTCCGTAATACACATTTCAGCTACATTCTCGGCGATGATGGCGTTGAAAAGTTTGTCGCTACGCCTGAGCTGCGAGCGGATAACGAGATCGGTGATGATCCGCTAGAGCCAGGCCAGGTATGGACGATTAGTGAAGGCGGATCTGAGGCGGATGACAATGCCGGTCTATACCGTATTGAAGTCAATGAGGGACCAGGCTCTGGTGTGAAGATACTTAACAACCCAGCACCCGCAGCGTTTAAAGAATCTGTGCGTTATGCAGAACAAAACCTCTATGCCCGTGCGATGCAATTGATCGGCGATCGCGACCCCAGAGCCCATGAGTTCACTGTACAGCTTAGAGCCTTTGATGCGGCTAAGAAAGGCTCCAGACTGGGCGTGGCCGCGCTAATCGCTATGTGCAGTAGCGTGCTAAAGAAATCAGTGAAGGGCGGTCTTATCGTTATTGGAGAGATCAACCTGGGCGGCTCTATTGAGCCCGTTACCAACGCAGTCAATATTGCGGAACTGGCAGTAGAAAAGGGCGCAAGCGTATTACTCATGCCCGTGACAGCGAGGCGTCAGCTGTATGACCTGTCAGATGATATGGCGACTAAGATTGATATCCAGTTTTACCAGGATGCTAGGGATGCGCTGTTGAAGGCGATTGTGGAGTAGGTGTGTTCCCTCATTTTAGTTAGTGCTGGGTAGTGGTAAAGCCTGACACCAAGAGGGAGGAGGGTTTTTGTATTGAGGATACACAGGGGATTAAGGCTTTAGCATATTAAGGCTTTTTTGCAAAGGATCGATGCTGATCTTATAGAGTGTGATTAATCGGAAGATAGCTATGAAAAAAATAATGCTTTTTGTGTGTGTCTTGATTATTAGTGGGTGTTCTATAACTCCGTATAAAGATTTGGGTCTTGATACTACATCAAACTTCAATACGCCCACACCAGGACGCTCAGGAATTTATGTCTATCAACTTAAAATGGGGATTTATGGCGCTATTTATGATGTTAACTTTGAAATAAAAGATGGACCTACAGCCTCGTTAAACACAGGTGAGTACGCAACTTTTGAAATAGATCCTGGAATGTATGAGTACAAGTTTAGCGGCGGGTTTATTGATAGTTTTGTGCCAGTAGAGTTTGAACCTAATCAAAATTATTTTTTCCATGCGCGCATATCGAATTTTACTGACCTCATATATCTAGTCAGAGATCAAGATGCAGTTAATGCAGCGAAGAAAAATATTTTATCGGGAAGGTATGAGATAAATACACTTGATTAGATGGGTGAAATAATGAGCTACCAGCCACCACTAACCATCACAGCCAAAACCCTTAACTTAATAGCCTCCATCAGCGAGCAGTTAGGCCGCTGGGCTGAGCGTGCGGACCAGGCGCAGGTTTTACGTCTGCGCCGTGTCAATCAAATACGCACAATTCAAGGCTCGCTGGCGATAGAGGGTAATAGTTTAAGCATTGAGCAAATTACTGCGGTGCTTGAAGGAAAGCCAGTGATCGCGCCGCCGCGAGAGGTTCAGGAAGTAAAGAATGCATTAGCCGTGTATGCGCAGTTTGATGATCTGGATCCGTTTAAAGAAACTGACTTGTTGCACGCACATCAAGTGCTCATGACTGGTTTAGTGGATGAGCTAGGCACCTATCGCCATGGCGGTGTAGGCGTGATGAGCGGTAACGAAGTAGTACATATGGCTCCACCAGCTACGCAGTTATCACGATTGATGACTGATTTGTTTACTTGGCTCAACGGTACTGAGCAGCACCCGCTTATTGCCAGTGCAGTATTTCATTATGAGTTTGAATTTATTCACCCGTTTGCTGATGGTAATGGGCGTATGGGACGTCTTTGGCAAAGCTTGATTTTGGCCAAATGGAATCCGCTGTTTGCTAACTTACCTATAGAAACCTTGGTGTATGCGCATCAGTCGGAATATTACCAGGCTATTGCAGCCAGTACCGAGCAAACAGATAGCGCACCCTTTGTTGAGTTTATGCTGGGAGTAATTGACACTACTTTGAGTGAGCAGCTTGCCAGTACCCCGCAAGCAAGCCCGCAAGATACCCCGCAAGCTGTAACAGAGATACTGAATCGCTTTGCTGGGCTTTCTATATTTTGCCAGCAACCAAGAAGTCGTGCAGAGTTGCAAAAATTTTGCGCGTTAAAAGACCGCGAACACTTTCGTAAAACCGTACTAATCCCTCTGCTAGATGCCGGTTGGCTGCAGCGTAGCTTGCCAGATAAGCCTAATAGTCCAAAGCAAAGATATTTTCACGAGGTTGCACAGCGCTGAGATGATTTAGGTGTGGTCAGTGCTATAACAATGAACTTAATACTGAGTAGTAAAGAAAGGATATAGAGTCAACTCACCGCACACTTGGTATATCTGACCATCGCGTTGTATATGCTGGTGACAGGTGCTCAGAGACTGTAATTAAATCTGTGTAACTGTTTATCATTACCCCCTAACGGGAAGGATAGACAGGCGATGAACAAAAAAGACCTCGAAGCCTTTGCACGCGAAGCGGCAAAAGTTATCAAAACTGAAAAAGACCTAACAGACATGCGAGCTATGCTCACCAAGGTCATGGTGGAAGCAGCTCTTAGTGTTGAGCTTGATGATCATTTGGGCTATCGCAAGCACGAGCAGTCCAGCTCAGACAACAGTCGCAATGGTGTCACGCGCAAAACCGTGCGCACTGAAGATGGCCAGTTTGAGCTGGATACGCCACGTGACCGACAAGGTGATTTTGAGCCGCAGTTGGTGAAAAAGCACCAAACTCACTTTACCTCGATGGATGATAAAATCCTTTTTCTCTATGCCCAAGGCATGACGACACGAGAAATTGTCGATATCTTCAAAGAAATGTACTGCGCAGACGTGTCTGCAAGCTTTATATCTAAAGTCACTGATGCGGTTATTGATCAGGTAGTTGAGTGGCAGTCGCGGCCACTGGATGCGGTTTACCCCATCGTTTATCTGGACTGCATTGTGGTTAAAATCCGCCAAGATAAGCACGTCATCAACAAAGCCGTTTATCTTGCTCTAGGCGTTAATATGGAGGGCCATAAGGAGTTACTAGGCTTATGGCTGTCTGAAAATGAAGGCGCTAAGTTCTGGCTTAATGTGCTCACTGAGCTACAAAATCGTGGCGTAAAAGATATATTAATTGCTTGTGTTGATGGCCTAAAAGGCTTCCCAGATGCCATTAATGCGGTCTTCCCTGAGACTCAAATTCAGCTTTGCATCGTTCATATGGTGCGCAACTCAGTCAAATATGTGCCCTGGAAAGACTACAAGGCTGTCACCGCTGAGTTAAAGCAAATATACCAATAAGTCACCGAAGAAGAAGCCTTGCTCGCCCTGAACCAATTTGCTGAGCACTGGGACGACAAGTACCCACAGATCAGCAAATCATGGCGGACGCACTGGCATAACCTCAATACCCTATTCAACTATCCTGCGGATATCAGGAAGGTGATTTACACCACCAACGCCATTGAATCGCTGAATAGCGTGATCCGCAAAGCCATCAAAAAACGTAAGCTGTTCCCAACGGACGACTCGGCTAAGAAAGTTATCTATTTGGCGATCCAGAATGCGTCCAAGAAATGGACTATGCCGATCAGAGATTGGAAACCGGCATTGAATCGATTTATGATTGAGTTTGAAGACCGCTTAAAAAATTATATTTAACCTTGGCAGTTACACAGAATCATTTACAGGGTCCGCTAAACGGATTATATTTAATCTTTGAAGTTGCAAAGAATTATTTACAAGCGCTTTAAATCTAATCAAATATCATTAAGCTCTTCATGTGTTCTGCTACCTGCGTATTCATAGATCAGATGCTCTACTTCAATAGTATGACCGCAGTTTTTACACTTGATTTTCAGCTCAGCTCTGAAAGTTTTCTCAGCCCCCATTTGACGTTCTACACTATCAACTAAATCGTAAGATAATGTAGAGCGATCAACTTCTGTTTCTTTTCCACAATTACCACAAGTGACTGTTAGAGGTTTGACATCCATTATTTTATTCCCTTTTCTTTAATTATATTTTCCTGCTAAGGCGAAGATTAGCTTTGTACAATAAAATGTCAAGATCTTAAGTTGTTTTCTGCATAAATAAATGTGCTTAGACTGAGTCAGGCAGCTAGCGCAATCTATTCAAGAGAAGGTCAGATACTTAGGTAGTGGTAAATTGAAGCTGGATGATCCAGTTGAGTATGAAAACGTAAAAATGTTTCTACTTTTGCTTGACCAGAACAGTGCAGAATGTGTTATCGAGGACGAAAAGCATTGCAACCACTGGTGAGCTGCAAAGATTGCTTCAGGATTGGTTATCTTGAGATCGCCAGGGCAAGCACAAGTCCTTTTGTGGAACTGCTATTTATTACTTGAATAAAAAGCTTGAGCGGGTAAAAAAATAAACGTCAATGAATCAAGCCAAGCAGCTTGCGCGGCCTGACTTAATTGCTGTTACCTCGCTGGGTTTCTCGTAGAAATTGTTGATAAGTTAGTTTCTTGAAGCGGTTAGCTGAGCTGCAAGCTTATGGCCAATCATCGCTGTCTTCGTCTTCGTCTTCGTACTCGCTGTCCAGTTGGTAAGTCGCAGTATGTCCGCTTAAGCATGTGCCGACCCAGGGCTCTGTTGGATCATCTATATCGCAGGGAACTCGAGCGCTACAAAACGGGCATAAAGGATGGGAAAACTCAGTGGTATAAGTGAAGATATCCATTGCATGTGTTCCTTTAAAGCGTAGGTTCACTCTGCTGCTTTCATGTCTCGTTACTAAGGCAGTGAATAGCATCCGCCTGTGCCAGTGGCAATTTAGCCTAGAGAAAACTGTATTTACAGGCTGATTGAGTTAGATATTCTTTTTAAAAGTGGGATGGCTTTTGCCGCTGCTATTTTTAAAAATCTCTCCTTCAGTGTTGCAGGTAAGTTTTTCATGACCACGATGACAAACTGAATGAGTGGCTGCTTGATGTGCTCCGGCAATAATCTTACATATGCTATACGATCGTATGTAAATTGTTCTATTAATTTAGGGGTGGAAAGTGAAGAAGACCTTGGCGGTATTTTCAGTAAGTACACTTGCGCTGGGCGGAGTGCTACTCGCGTCACCAGCCATGGCTGTGAACGATGACGATTTTGAGCAGCAGCTTATTTGTGATGTATGGGGTGCAGATACCCATAACTATCGGGTTGTGCAGACCGCACCACGCGTTTTCGATGTGAGAATGGTAGACCTTCTCATGTTTGCTGCTGGACCAGGTGAAGATGGTGGAGAGCCGGGATTTTTTCGGACCCGAATACTACGTTCCGATTCCTCAAGGCATCAGGTTCTCAGAAAATACAATCAACCTCGGTGATGGTGCTGAGGCTGGAAACTTTACTTTAAGCCAGGGAGTCACGACAGTTCCCGATGAAAACGAATTACCGGTGATCGATTCAGTAACAGGAAGCGCACCCAACCCAGGTGAGTCGTCTGTGTACGACGATGCTACTGGCACTATCGTCTGGATCCAGGACACAGACGCGCAAATGGTTGAGGGTGTGCCGATCACCCCAGGATTCCCTCCTTTCATTGACATCGATAAATCTGCAGGCGTGCTTAGCTTCAACGTAACCCTCCCAGACTCTGCTGAGGGGAAGGTCGATGTAATCAGTGGAATATCGATGACTTGGAACACCCACAGGTACAAAGTTACTCCGGGTGAATTCACTTGGGATGAGGAGCCGATTGAAGTTTTGAATGGCGCCCTTGAAGGGTGTTCCATCTACTATGCTGCCAATGGTGCTTCTGTGTCATCCCCCAAAAAAGTGCCAGTTAATTCACCGCTGGCTCTAGTTATCCTGATTGGCCTGATGGGGCTGGTTGCACTGCGGGCCCGGCGTTCTTTCAGCTAACGGAATTAATCGATCCCGAACCATCTTCGGGATCGTTTTCAACATCAGCGACGGTTTTATGAAGGTCCGGCCTTGATTCGTTTTTTTGTGCTGTTTTTTGTCATTATGATGGCACTTTTTACCGTTGAACTGCTCCCGCTCGGACAGCAGTATTTTGTTACACCTCTGACATCGGGCCTGGCTGCTGTGTCGGGTGTATTGATCGATCTCTTGGGGCGGGATGTCTTAACCCAGGGTGTCATCATCTATGACCTGAACGCCCGTTTTGCCATCGAGATTGCCGCAGGCTGCAATGGTGTCGAGGCCATGATTTTGCTCACGGCAGCCATCCTGGCCTTCCCTTCACCCTGGAAACACAAGCTGATCGGCATTGCCCTGGGTTGGATTGCAATTCAGGGGCTGAACCTGGTGCGGATTGTGTCCCTGTTTTTTCTCGGGTTGTGGAACGAAACCGCCTTTGAGTGGGCCCACCTTTATCTGTGGCAGGCATTGATCATGCTGGACGCATTGGTGGTCTGGCTACTGTGGATACGGGCGCTGCCAGCCAGGGAGGCTACCAGTGAAGTTGCTGCCTAGTAACGTTATTGGCCGTTTTGTCTGCCTGATACTGCTGTGGTTGCCTGTCTGGCTTGCTCTCTGGTATGTGGCCGCAGGTGTTCTTGCCGCCCCGGCAGTATGGCTGGGGGCACTGGGCATCAATCTCTTTGAGGGCGGGTTAATTGATGATCTGGCGAGGCAGGGCCATCAATACACCCTGATCACCCGCTTAACAGTGGAGGTGCCGGACGCACCCGAGGGTGCCCTGGGGCAGATCATGGTAGAAAAAAACCCGCTGCTCTACACTTGGAATCTGCCGGTGCTGATGGCGCTGCTGTTTGCCGCAGACGAGCGCTTTTTTTCCATGGGGCGAATGTTTTTAACCTATGTTTTGCTGCTGCCTTTTCAGGCGTTTGGTATTGCCCTCGACACAGTCAAAACCCTGGCCTTTGAAACCGGCAGCGATGTCACCACTCAGCTCGATTTTGCCCCCTGGCAAATGAATGCCATTGCCCTGGGCTATCAGTTCGGGTATCTGATGTTGCCGTTTATTGCCGCTGCCGGCATATGGATATTGATGAACAGGGAGCTGCTGGACACTTTGCGCTCGCAATAAAACGGCATTACCCAAACAGTGCATCAATATCAAAATCGACGCTGGCGTTGCCTTCCATATTGTCTCGCCTAGCTATCTGCCCGGTTTCCACCAGGCTTTCGTAGTGGCAGGTCCGGTTGCGACCATTGCCCTTGGCGTAATACAGGGCCTGGTCGGCGTTGTCGAGGATATTGGCCGGTGGCTGGGCAGGGTCCACAGCCGCAAAACCGATACTACAGGTGACCTGACCCACCTGGGGAAACTCCTTCTGTTCCAGCTCTGCCAGTGCCTTTTTGCTGTCACCCACAGCATCAATCTCCGCACATTTCCCCAAGCTGCACTACCCTGAAGGCATCCACACACCAGTACCGATGGAACGGATGCCGTCATGTCTCTTACCGCCCAAGCGCCTCGGCCGGCCACCCATGTCCGCCACCGGCCCGAGCAGACCCTGCTGTACCAACTGGTTGAGCGTCATTACCCCGAGTTTGCCCGGCTCATGGCCGCCCAAGGCTCACCCCTGCCAGGCTATGTCGCCCGCGAGTTCGAGGACTACCTCAAGTGCGGCCGCCTGGAACACGGCTTTCTGCGCGTACGCTGCCAATCCTGCCACCACGAGAAGCTGGTGGCCTTCTCCTGTAAACGCCGAGGGTTCTGTCCCAGCTGTGGCGTCCGGCGCATGGTCGACAGCGCCGCGCTGCTGGTCGATGAGGTCTTGCCCAAGGTACCACTCAGACAGTGGGTGCTCAGTGTCCCCTTCCAGCTACGCTTCCTGTTTGCCAGCTACCCGGACCTGATGGGCAAGGCCTTGGGCATCGTCTATCGCTCGATTGCCACCTGGCTGCTCCGGCAGGCTGGCTTCACTCACGACACCGCCCGCACCGGGGCGGTGACCTTCATCCAGCGCTTCGGCTCGGCCCTGAACCTGAATGTCCACTTTCATATGCTGTTCCTGGACGGGGTGTATGTGACGCGGTGCCACGACGGCAACAGCGACGACAACAACACCAGCCAGGTGTTCCGCCGGGTCAATGCGCCTACCAAGGGCGATCTGGAAGCGGTACTGCAGCAGCTGAGCACCCGGTTGGCCCGTTTCCTCGTGAAGGAGGGCGTGCTGACCCAGGACAGCGAGAACAGTTACCTGACTCTGGATCACCTGGCAGACGAGCCCATGCAGCAGGTGCACGGGCACAGCATTACCTACCGCATCGCCCTCGGCCCGCAGCAGGGCAAGAAGGTCTTCACCCTGCAAACCCTGCTCCCCAAAGCAGCGGAAGACGACAGATTCACTCAGTTGGCCAAGGCCGGCGGCTTCTCCCTGCACGCCGGCGTGGCAGTGCAGGCGCATGAAAGACAGAAACTGGAGCACCTGTGCCGCTATGTGGCGCGCCCGGCGATCTCGGAGCAGCGTCTGGCGCTGACAAGAGACGGCCGGGTACGTTACGAACTCAAGACACCGTACCGGGACGGCACCACCCATGTGATCTTCGAGCCCTTGGACTTCATGGCGAAGCTGGCGGCGCTGGTGCCCAAACCTAGAGTGAACCTGACCCGCTTCCACGGCGTGTTCGCCCCCAACAGCCACTACCGTGTAACGATCACCCCGGCCAAACGTGGCAAGGGGGCAGGCAAGGTCGGTACCGTGCACCTTGCGCCCGAGGAACGCACACCGCTGGAGCAGCGGGCCGCCATGACCTGGGCCAGACGCCTGAAGCGCGTCTTCAACATCGACATTACCGAATGCGAAAAGTGCCAGGGGCCGGTGAAGGTGATTGCCTGCATCGAGGACCCTGTGGTCATCGACAAGATCCTCAACCACCTCAAGGCCAAGGAAGCCAAACAAGTTTCTCCATCCACCCAATTGCCGCCACCACGAGCTCCACCCTTGCTGCCTGGGTGGGAGCAGGGACTGACGGATTGAACCAACATACAGCAAGCACGCCAACAGACATCACGGACGATGCGACCTACACGGATTGCAGGGGAGTGTGCGGATGCAGGAGAGGCTTGATGGGAGAGCAGCCAGCAAGGTGGGTGCATTTGGCGCAATTCATGGACATTTCAGGGTTTCGAGGGGTCTTTGGCGGAGAAATAGGCTCCGTAACGAGCAAGCATTTCAGGCTCGACGACAATGGAATACCTGTTTATATTCCCTATCCTTCAACGCGTTGGCTGAGACAGTGAATGGACTTTATAAGACTGAATTGATTTACGCGAGGCCTGCTTGGCCGTCAGTGACGGAGGTTGAGTTTCAGACGATGAACTGGGTTTACTGGTGGAACACGAAACGGTTACACGAAGCACTTATTTATTGACAAATTCCAGAAGAAGCAGAAAAGCAATATTATAAAGAACATGCGAGAGTGAAACACCAGCATAAAAAGAGGAACCAAACCCAGAACGCTTCAATTTCTATACTTTCCACTACTTTTAAATATTCCATTCTGGTGATAAAAACCCATTTTTGAGTCAGAAATTATTTGTACTTTTCAAGCATTAGTCGTTTAGGTGGCTTGTACGCATTGAGCCTATAACGAAGTCCATCCTTAAGTGTAGAGTACCTATAATGAAACCTTTTGGCTGGGCTCGAACAAGATGTCTATTACGGGCAATACAAAACGGATTAACAAGCGAGCAGCATGATGTTTCAGGATGAAGAGTTAAAAGCAGAGCAACCCGCCATCGTCCAGCTGAGGGTTAAGCTAGGTTGGACCTATGTGCCAGGCGCAAGTCTTGCACCGGTTGCCGTCGGCAAGGATGCACAGTCCAGCGCAGAGCGTGGTACTTACCGCGATGTGGTGTTGGTGCAGCGTCTTGAGTCGGCGCTGCGTAAGCTTAATCCGTGGATCAGTAATGAAAACCTTGGCAAGGTAATGCGTGAGCTGACGCACCCCAATCATGCTGCGCTGATGGATTACAACCATTCCATTTACGAGATGCTGGTCAATTACCTCTCGGTCGGCCAGACTTAGGCAAGGGCCGTAAAGGGCAGACGGTTAAGATCATCGACTTTGATAACCCAGCCAATAACGAATACCTGTGCACCAATCAGTTCAAGATTGAAGGCGCTCGCCAGAACGTCATTCCCGATATTGTTTGCTTTGTGAATGGTTTGCCGCTGGCGGTGATTGAGTGCAAGTCACCCTATGTTGCCGATGCCATTAGTGAAGGAATCAACCAATTGCGCCGTTATGCCAATCTGGAGCTGTCAGCGGCGAACCACAGCAATGTGGTTCGCCGTTTTTGTTTGTACGGCTATTTCGCTGGCAATATGTTGCGCTACTGGTTGGTGGAGAGGACTGGATCGCAAAAAGTATAAAAAAAGTTTGTTAGGGTTTTATTGATGAGGTAATTTGAGGATGCATGTGTCACACATGTTACGCATGCTTTCCGAGTGTTATTGAAAAATCAGGAGTTTCATATGGCAGGTTGGTTTGAGTTGAGTAATAGTAGTGATGGTCAGTTTCGCTTTGTATTAAAAGCGGGCAATGCTGAAACTATTCTGACGAGCGAGTTATACAAACAAAAAGCGTCTGCGCAAAACGGTATTGCTTCGGTGCAGGCAAATAGCGGTTTAGATGAGCGTTACGAGCGTAAGGTTGCGAAAAATGGTAAGCCCTACTTTAATCTGAAAGCCGCTAATCATCAGATTATTGGTAACAGCCAAATGTACTCATCAGATGCGTCCTGCGAGAACGGTATTAATAGTGTGAAAACCAATGGTTCGACCACAACCATTAAAGACTTAACCTAAAGCGCTTAAAGTCACTTCCTAAAGTCACCTGACGATTCGTTGTTCGGTGACTTTTTAGTATGTCGTCTATGCCGTTGCTATTACGGCATCTTGTTCTTCATTTTGCTGCGTAACCAAGCGCTAAACCAATTAAAGATCACTAGAGAAGTGTATTTGCTTCGATTGCAGCTTAAAATGACCGCTGTATATAGGTTTCTACAGTTATCTTGTTAAGCTGTATGCGCTATTTCACTGCCTTGCACAAGGATGAGACCATGGTTAATCAATCTCCCGAACAAAAAGCCCGCGATAAAATTGACCTCATGCTTGCTAAGGCAGGTTGGGTTGTACAGGATAAAAATAAAATCAATTTTGCTGCTGCACAAGGTATTGCCGTTCGTGAGTATCAAACCGATGTTGGGCCCGGAGTTATGGTCTATATGAATTATAAAATAGCTAAAACACTAGCTCTTCTATCTGTATCTGTCTTCGCCAATGCTGATACTGTTAGTTCAGTTGAAATAGCGTCAAAGTGCTCTGCTATTCTGGCGGCCGAAACGCATGCCATCTTCCAGGAAAGGACTGATGAGGAATATACTAGATCAATAATAAAACTGCTTTATCAATATAGGAGTGCAAATTTATTTCTAACTTATTCAAGTCCTGCTGGGCGTGGGGATATACAAATAGCTTCGAAGATAGCTCAAGAAAGTGAGAATGAACACTTAGTGAAGATCATGAAATCAGACAATGAAAGGGAGGTCATAAAAGATGGCATTTCCTATTGCAATGCGAATGCGGCGGATGTAGTCGGACTCGGAAGGAAAACACTGGACTCTGCGTACGGGTATGGCCAGTTTGACAAGGCTGTAAAAGCTGATGAGATAAAATTGCTTCAGAAGTTCGGGTTTTTTTAATCATAGAATAAGTTAAGGGAAACTCTGAAAATGATAAGGCCTGAGTTTCTCAGACACTTTTTTGATTCATAAAATACTGTTTTTCATAGTTCATTGGTGACACCCGCTGATTGTGCGTGTGTCTGCGTTTTGGATTGTAAAACATCTCGATGTAATGAAATATAGCTCGCTTTGCTTCTTCCCGTGTTGTGTACTTATGGCGGCGTATCTTTTCTTTTTTAAGGTTGCCAAAGAAGCTTTCAGCAACTGCATTATCCCAACAATTGCCTCTGCGGCTCATGCTGGCTTCCATATTAAGTGAGCTGAGCAACGTCCTAAAATCACGGCTGCTGTATTGAGAGCCTTGATCCGAATGCAGTCGCACAGTGCCTTCTGGTTTACGGCGCCAGTAAGCAGCCATTAAAGCATCTTGAACCAGAGTGTCAGTCATCCGCTCAGACATCGACCAGCCAACAATGCTGCGTGCGAACAAGTCCATGACTACCGCTAAGAACAAGAAGCCTTCTTGGGTGTGAATGTAGGTGATATCGCTGACCCACCACTGGTTTGGTGCCGACACATTAAAAGCACGATCCAGCGTATTGGGCGCTGTGATATCAGGCTTACCACTATAGTAACCTTTAGGTTTTTTATAGCCGCGTTGCGCACAAATCTGCGCCAATCGCATTAACCTCAGTGTTCGATCGCGCCCACATTTGATACCTGCCTCAGCAAGATCAAGATGGATATTGCGATAGCCATAGTGTCCACCGCTTGCCAGCCAATAGTGTTTAACCAAAGGCAATAAGCGCTGATCATCCTTGCAACGCTTGCTCTCTGGCGTTTTAACCCAAGCGTAATAGCTGCTGTGATGAACACGCATCACTTGGCAAAGCAAGCGCACAGGATAACGGTGGCGACGAGATTTTATGAACGCGTACCGTTCTTTGACTCGCTGGCAAAGAACACGGCGGCTTCCTTTAAGATGTTGCGCTCTTGCTCAACACGCTTCAGTTCGCGCTTTAAACGGGCGATTTCAGTCTGTAAATCATTATCTTCCAGTCGTTTTTTAACCGGTTTGGAAAAGATCTTAATCCAGTTGTACAGCGTCTTATCACTGATGCCTAAGCGCGTAGCAACGTCTACAACAGCATAACCATGGACGGTCACTTGGTTGACAGCTTCTTGCTTAAACTCATCTGAATAACGGTAGCCTTTGCTCATGTTTAACCCCTTATGGTTGTTCATCTTTTACCATAAAAAGTGTCGGGGTTAGTCAGGCCTTATCAGTGTAGTGATCAAGCACCCGCACATCTGTCAGTGCCAGCGGCTCCTTTAGTCAACTGGTTAATACGTAACGTATAGCCAGCCTGACTACCTAAAAGGAGGTTGTATGCAATAACCATGGCTGCGGCGTAATGCTTCAGGATAAACACCGTGCTATGGAGTGCCAAGATATTCAAACGGTTTTACGCCAAAAAATAAAGCATCAATAGCTGAAGCCAAGCAGCTATCGCTGCCTGACTTAGTTATTGCTCTATTGCAATACGCCAATTCAGTCCTCGACATCCAGTTGGTAAGTCGCAGTATGTCCGCTTAAGCATGTGCCGACCCAGGGCTCTGCTGGGTCATCTATATCGCAAGGAACTCGGGCGCTACAAAACGGGCATAAAGGATGGGCAAACTCAGTGGTGTAAGTGAAGGTGTCCATTGCATGTGTTCCTTTAAAACGTAGGTTCACTGTGTTGCTTTCATGCCTCGTTACTAAGGCAGAGAGCAGCATCCGCCTATGACCAGTGGTCATTTGGACCAGAAGGGAGCTTTATTTACAGGCTGATTGAGTTGGATATTCTTTTTAAAAGCGGGATGGCTTTTGCCGCTGCTATTTTTAAAAATCTCTCCTTTAGTGTTTCAGGTAAGTTTTTCATGACCATGATGACAAACTGACTGAATGGCAGCTTGATGTGCTCCCACAGCGTTGGCTTTCGATATTGAATACTTTCATTGAGTCTTTTAAGACGGTATTCGACTTCATTGCGCTCCTCAATATATTCCTGATGCTGGTCTTCTGTGATTTGGCCTAGTTTGTACCAGAGCTGTAAATCGCTACCTATTTTCTCTGTGACAGAGTAGATCTTGTGATGCTCTGGGCTGCTAATGAGCTGCTCTTTTGTGTAGGTGTGCGTTTTGAAAAGCCAGCCCTCTGTCTGGCTGGTTTTATTACTTAATCGTTCTAGGCATTCATAAGGTATTTTGAATTTGTTTTTTATATTCAGTTTTACAATTCGCATGTTTGGCCTTTTTAACTAAATAAATTTTCATCTATGCTTGATCTCGCAAGGCGTAAGCTCTTGGCGTGAGAGCCAAGCAGTATGCAGCCTGGCTGGTTTTCACATGGCTACATGTTCCCGTTTTCCACAAGCGAATAGCATCCATCCGTCCCAACGATGATGTGGTCCAATACCCGCACGTCTACCAGTGCAAGCGCCTCCTTTAAACGGGTGGTGAGATGGATATCAGCCTGACTGGGCTCTGGATTACCTGAAGGGTGGTTGTGCGTGATGATCATGGCCGCAGCGTTATGCTCAAGCGCAGTCTTTACCACTTCACGCGGGTATACAGATGCTGAGTCAATGGTGCCTCTGAACAGTTCGTGGAAGCCAATGATCTTGTGCTTAGTGTCCAGTAACAGCACGGCAAAGACCTCATGTTCATAATCATGCGGCAGCGTGCGGAGGTGTTCCTTAACTGCCTGTGGGCTTTCTAGTGCGCGGCCTTTGCTAAGACGCTTCTGTGAGAGTTGTTTGGCCATGGTCAAGATATCGTGTTCAGTAACGATCGGTGATTCCATGATGTAGGTGCCAGGTTCAGTACCGGCTTTAAGCATGTGATAGCGCATGATGTTTTTCCTTATGGGCATAAAAAAGCCACCTCGATGGGTGGCTTGAAATAGTGGGAAGTCCAGTGTGTGATTAAGCGTTGCTGGCGTTAGCGCTTGCTTTACGGTGAAGCTTATCTGCCAGTGACCGTTCGGCTAATACATGAGTTTTAAGGTCATGATTGGCTCTGCTTTCAGTAGGGTAAAACTCTTCAACGATTGCGCTGATGTCATCTTCATCCTCTTCAAAGGCTCCATTACCTAAGCCAGCGCTGGCAATGTGATCCAGCGCATCTTGATTGAATCCCGTTTGCTGACGTTGCTCATGCAGCTGCTTAGCTGCCATTAAAGTGTCTTTCATGCTCAGCCCTTCACGTAACGTAATGTCAGCGTAAAAGATGGGCGTACCACGGCTTTGGCGTGTGGATTTACCACGCAAGCGCAGCTCTAGTGGCAGGCAAGACAAGAGGTTGTTTGAGATCGCCTTAAAGTAATTCAGGCGTGCTGTGAGAGTGCGGATACTGTTAAAGCCTGTTGTACGAAACACAAAGCTGCCCATGCTGTCGTCGTCACCAATCAGGACGTTCAAGCGAGCGTATGGCTTACAGGCATTGCCTTGTGCCAGTGGACAGCTATCGGGTGATGGACAAGGTAACGACTGAATACCGCTTTCCGTTTGACGCTTACAGGTCTCGCCATTACCTACGCATAACGGGCGGCCAGTATTACGATCAAACAAACTGTAGTCAGCACGAAAGTTTAGTTCAGGCTCGTTGAACAGTAAGCGGATCGGAATGCTACGTAACTTGCCTTCTTGCTCTTGGCGTAGGTCATCATTCAGCGGGTGTAACAGCCAACCGTCACGGGTTTGCACCTGAGAGGTGATAGTGAATTGATCATCTTTTTCAGGCAGACGTTTCCCGTTTTTTTCTACAACGCGCCCAATTGAAATACGCCCCAGCACTGGTGGGGTAATAGCTAAACCTTTCAGCATGATGTTCTCCTTAAAGCATAAAGCCCCCTGACTGCATCGCGCGGTCAGGGGGCTTTATGCTGTGTTGGTTGTATGGGTCTATGAGATCAAGAAACGACGACTGCCTTTGCGTAACGCTTGGTATTGCTCTTTAAGGTGGGGCAGGTCACGCAGCAAAGATGCTGTATCAAAAGTAATGCTGTCTTTAGCTTTCTTCCAAGTCACCGCACCTGAAGCAAACATTGCACGTGAAGCATCGCCCATCGCTTGTTGGATCTTTTGCTTGAGGGCTGACTCGTGTTTCTCTTGTTCACTGATAGTGTCACGCACCTGTTTGAGCGTTTCATACGCCAGGGTGAGTTCTTCATCTACTGAGAAATCAACGGTTTCACCTTGGTCTTGTGGGAATAAGCAACGCAGCGCTGTATCTGCAGAAGCAGAGCCATCTGCCGGTGGCGGTGTATCAGTTTCCACGTAGTTCCAGAATTGCCGTTCTAGTTCGATCAGTTGTGCAATCATGGTTTCGTCACGCTCGATACGGTAGATCTCCAAGTGCTGACCACCCAGCAGGACAGCAACGTCTGCAGCCTGTTTGCCGGTGACGGCTAACTGGTGCATAACCTGCAGTTGCACGTACTCAGGCACGCCTTCTTTCCAGAGACGAGAGCCATTGATACCGGCTGTTTTACACTCCAGAATTTGCACATCTTCAACACCAATCACTTCACGGTCGATATTAGCGAGCATCCATGAAAGCTCTGGATCAGGGTGCTGCAATACCGCATTGATACGACGTACACGGTTTCCCGTTTTATTGGTGTAGTGTGAGGCCACAATCGGCTCCAGGATCGTTCCCCAAAATGCTGGACTGGTATCGTCAGCTGGATCAAGTTGCGGTAACTCAGCGTCACGGCCTGTTTTCTCCATCCATAACTCAAGCTGTGACTTGTACGGGTTTAATCCAACAGCAGCTGCAGCATCAGAGCTGCCGATGCCTTGCTTACGGATGTTCAGCCACTCTTCACGCTCCAGGTTCTTAGTGCTGACTAAGCGCAAAGCAGGGCGGTTAATGATGGCTTTTACTTCTGTATTGACTTGATTGGTTTGCATGATAAATACTCCATTACGCTATAACGTAACTCTATGTATTGAAATTTAAGCGACGAGTTGTAAGGCTGTATCCAGAGCGCGTTGTTTGATCTGAGCACCTTGACCAAACCACGCTGAGTCCAGGCGGTTGTCGTTACTACGTGCTTGTTTGTGATGATCAACAAACTCGGTGACTGCACTGAGTAAGCCCCAAGCCGTACCGTTAGCAGACTCAAGCTCACTGCCACGTCCACGTCCGTCATAGAGGTCTTGCACGATGCGTAAGGCTCGCTCGTTGGGTAACTTTTCAGGTACAAACACTTCACCATCCAGCTGGCACATGACGCCCATAAAGTAGCCCATCGCTTCTTTCCAGCGCACTTTGCGTTGAGATAGCAGGTTCATCTGATACTTGAAGTCATCCCATTGCGAGACGGCAATACCGAGATCGCGCTTTACTACATCAGGATTAAACTTGGTGCTGTGCGGCACCTTGATGGCCATAGGTGCACCGTTGAGCGATACCGTTAAAGTGTTGTTGCACACGACACGTACTGTTGTGGGCGTAGCTGTAGTGGCCAAGGTGCCGTCACACGAGGTGGCTAGCAGTATGTAACTGTTCACCAGGTCTTTACCCTTGAGCGTGAAGTCTTGTCCTGTGCGAGCCAGAGCCCAGAACTTACGCCCACCTTTAAGTACGCCTGCGGTTTCCAGTTCAAATCCAGATACTTCAGTCAGGTCGCGATAAAACTCGATCACATCGTTGGGTTGTACGGTTTGATAGCGCTGCGACACAACAGACAGCGGCATTTTGGTATCAGAGCGGTACAGCACTTTCTGTTCAGGGAAGGTATGGATGCTGCCTAGATGACCAGCCATGCTGGATTTAAAGTGAACTGGGCTTTCTAAAATATCCCAGTCCATACCGGCTTCACGACGCCAGACTTCTAACGGTTGTTTAGGTGACAGTTGATTGCCCAAGCCATGCCAGGGCGTATCACCAACGTAAGCCATTTGTTCAACTAAATGAGCCATGATGAAAACTCCTTTGTGGATTGTTAGTTCAGAGCGATTACAGGTGAGAACTTTAGATTGCAGCTATTGCATAGGTAAGTCTGATCAAGTTGGCTGCCGAGTTGAGCGCCAATGTGTGATCCGCTAATGCCACCGATAAGACCACTTATAAGCAGGTTCGCTATAGTTATCGGTGTAAAAGTTAAGGGGGTTGATTTGCTTGCTTGACGGGTTGCTGCTAAGACTGCCGAAGCAATGCCACCCAGCGCGCCAAGGCTGGTAGTGACTGCTGTAGCTGTCTGTGATCGAGCAATGTTTTTTGATGAGCAGTGAGGGCACCGTAATGTCATATTCAATTCCTCTCGTGAGTGTTGACACTATGGTGATGTATGACTGTGATTTTTTTAGATAGCTTTTGGTATGCGACGGGATATTGATATCTGGGGGGACTTAAGCAGATGGGGAAGCTAGAGTTACAGGTGTAAGTCAATTGCACAAATATTTGGTGATGTTTTTTAAGCAGAATTTAAAAAAAACGTTTGTATTCCAAAAAGTATTCCAAAAGATTTTTTTAAAATAATATTTGTTTCATAATCAATTGCTTACAGGGTTAATTAGGTTTCCCCCGGCTCCACCAATTAGAAACACCTAAACCCTTGATTATCCTAGAGATTTTCAGGGGTTTTTGCTTTTTAGGGTAGCTGTTGCCCATTTTTTGCCCTCACTGCTAGAGGATTAAACAAAAGCGCATCTGTTAGGTGTTCGCTGGTTCGCTAGACAGGGTGAGGATCTTGTTCTGACTGATGAAGCTCGAAGAAATTGCCGTGGTAAATAGTGTGCATCTGAGCAAGGCAGTCACGTGTGTACTGATCTAACGGGACTGTTCGTTTTGCGGTTAGCATCAAGAGACTGCATTTCTAATTATTAAAAGTAATCCAGCATTCTTCCGTACAGATTGCTTATGTTCGAGGCTTGCACTATTATCTCTATGTAGTACGGCATTTATACGTACAAATGGGAGTGAAATGGCAACTGCACGATTAGATATCAGGCTTGATGAAGAGATTAAAGTTAAAGCTGAAAAAGCCTCTGCGCTGTTGGGTTTGAAAAGCTTAACTGAATATGTGGTCAGGCTTATTGATGAGGACTCGACACAGGTTATTGCTCAGCATGAAAGCATGCCTGTTGAAGATAATGTGTTTGATCAGTTTATGGCAGCCTGTGAGCAGGCTCAGGCACCGAACAAAGCATTGTTAGAAGCCGCGGCCTTTACCAAGACGAGTGACTTTAAATGAGTTGGTCAAAGACGTTTGAAGAGCTTAGTAAATCCAAACATGACCGCGATTCTTTTGACTGTGGTGAGAGCGAACTGAATATTTTTATTCAAACTCAAGCGGCTAAACACATGCAGGCCGGTATCAGTCGCACCATGGTGTTACCTGGCGCTGTGCCCTTGCTCAACCAGAAGTATCCGATCTGTGCGTTTTATAGCGTTGCGCCCAGTTCGATTTGTCGTGAGACATTACCTGCTACATTAGCTAAGAAATTACCTCACTATCCCGTCCCAGTATTTTTACTGGCCCAGTTAGCTGTTCATAAAGAGTTTCATGGCAGTGGCCTAGGTAAAGTCAGTTTAATTAAGGCGCTGGAGTATTTGTGGGATGTGAATGCGCATATGCGAGCCTACGCAATCATAGTTGACTGCCTAGCGGACTCAGCCCAAGGCTTCTATCAGAAGTTTGGGTTTCAGGTGCTGTGTGAGCAGAACGGGCGAGTGCGTATGTTTTTACCCATGAAAACCGTAGCGCAGCTATTCAGTTAGTGTACGGGGTTTCAACTGTACAGCTAGAGAACGCACCTACACGTTGGTAACACAGTTTTCCCACGCCAAGTGCTTTGCATAGTAAGCGTTCATTCCACGACATGGTTGACGCTATTCGAAATCGGAGCTCGGCTTGAGCAAACCTGGTGATATTCTATAGTGCGTGGAGTCCTCGGCAATCAAGGAAGACAGGTCTAGAAATCCGGTTTCTTCAGACTCGGACGCAGACAAACGCTTGCGCCAATTACAAAAACTTGCATAATCAATATCGTGCTGATTGCAGAATTGGATTGCTGACAGACCGCTGCAAATCAGCAGGTCTATCAAAGTTCCCCACTGCTCTGGAGGGCGGTGTTTTCTCATTGGTATAACCTCGTGCTGGTAAATGTGAGGTTACTGTATAAATGCTGGAGGAAACACTATGGACATCAAACCGATTAAAAATGATGCCGACTACCGAGCGGCATTAAAAGAAATTGCAAGCCTAATGATGGCTGCCCCTGACACAGCAGAAGGTGAAAAGCTGGATGTGATGGTCACGCTTATCGAGGCCTATGAAGCGAAGCATTTCCCAATGGAATTGCCTGACCCCGTTGAAGCGATCAAATTTGAAATGGAGCGCAAAGGTTTAACCGTGAAAGATCTCGAACCAATGATCGGAAAGAGCAATCGGATGTATGAGATACTCAATCGTAAGCGTTCGCTCACACTGAAAATGATTTGGAACCTGCATGAGGGACTCGGAATTCCTGCGGAATCCTTGATTAAGCCTCCGCAAGCGCATGCGTAAACTTGATAGCGCAGATTTTCAGAGCGCTGCTGAAGTAGATGCCAGACTCACGAAGCTTGAAGAGGAGAAGAAACAGCTTTTAGCCCTCAGAGAGCAATTTCAACAAACCTTACTGATTGCGCCTGGCTCTAGCTCCTATTCACCAGAACAAAAGATTGCCATATTCAGAAGACTGTTTCGCGGACGAACCGATACTTTTGCTAACCGCTGGCAAAACAAACAAGGGCGTAGTGGCTACTCTGTCGCTTGCGATAACGAGTGGGTCCAGGGGGTCTGCTGCAAGCCTCGAGTCAAATGCCAAGATTGTGATCATCGGCAATTCACTGAAATAAATGACCAGATAATTTATCGCCACTTAGCAGGTCAACAAGTGGTTGGGCTTTACCCATTGATGCACGACAACACCTGCTACTTTCTGACTGCTGATTTCGATAAAGGCCAATGGAGGGAAGAAGTTCAGGCAATGTCGCAAGCCTGTGCAAACTTAGAAATACCGCATGCCATTGAAATATCTCGGTCGGGTAACGGAGCACATCTTTGGATTTTCTTCAACGATAAAGTCCCTGCTAAGGAAGCCAGATTACTGGGGTTTGGCCTTCTCGATAAAGCGATGGAGGTTTACCCCAACCTATCGTTTGACTCCTATGATCGCCTTTTCCCAAATCAAGATATTTTGCCCGAAGGAGGATTTGGTAATTTAATCGCTTTGCCTTTGCAAAAAGAGCCAAGACTGTCGGGCAATAGTTCCTTTGTCGATGCTGATCTCAATGTCGTTCAAGATCAGTGGCAGCATCTTGCACAAATGAAATCCATATCACATCAAAATCTGAGCAAGCTGCTCACTTTAATTTCACCAAACTCAACGCTTTTCGATGAGCAAAAAGTTGTTGAGAAAAGACCACCATGGGAAATTACCGCCAAGACAAAGCCGCTAGTATTGGAGAACCCACCGCAAAAAATTTCAGTAACACTCGCAAATCACGTTTATTTTGATTTGAGTGAAATACCGAGCACGTTGGCGGCAAGGTTAAGACGACTCGCCAGCTTTTCAAATCCCGTTTTCTTCAAAACACAGGCACTGAGGTTTTCGACGCATGGTATTCCACGAATCATTTCCTGTGCTCGAATAGAGCAAGGCTACCTGACAATCCCTCGAGGGTGCTTAGATGAAGCGCTTGCGCTGCTCACTGAAAACCAAATTGAAGTTCAAATAGATGATAAGCGAGAGAGCGGCGCCAAGCTCAAAAACATTAAGTCGTTAGTCAAACTCAGAAAGAACCAGCAAGCTGCGGTGAAGGCTATGAGCAAGTACGACGCAGGAATTCTTCATGCACCGACTGCTTTCGGAAAAACAGTCACTGCCATTGGTATGATTACAAACCGCAAAGCTAATACGTTGATTCTAGTTCACAGTAGACAGTTGCTTGATCAATGGAAAGAACGATTAAAATCATTCTTGCCAAATATCGATGTAGGCATCATCGGTGGTGGCAAGAAAAATCCTACTGGGCTCATCGATATCGCCACATATCAAAGCCTGATCGACAAGAAGGATAATACTGTATCTGAGCTTGTTCAAAACTATGGCCATGTCATAGTTGATGAATGTCATCACGTCTCTGCACCACGTTTTGAAATGGTTTTGAATGAAGTTCGAGCCAAATACGTGCTGGGCCTGACCGCGACACCAGAGCGACAAGATGGTCACCAGAAAATCATCTTTATGGCAGTAGGACCTATTCGTCACAAAGTCAAGAACACCTCTGAAGATAAATTTGAGCAGCAGGTCATTGTTCATCAACTTTACAGCACACCGCCAAAACAGCTAATCCTATCTGAAGAACGCCCGAGAATTTCAGACGTATATCGCTGGATTTTGGAAAATACTGAGCGAACAGAGTGTATCGTTGCGGATATTCTCATGTGTGTTCATCAGTCAAAACACCCGATCATACTAACCGAGCGCAGAGAACACGCTGAAACGATCAACTCGATTTTATTGGAAAAAGGAGTCGATTCGGTAGTTTTGAAAGGTGCAATGCGCGTAGCGGAGCGAAAGAAAATCGATGAGCGACTACCTACCGCCCAAGTCGTGGTTGCAACTGGAAAATACGTTGGTGAAGGATTTGACTTACCAAGATTAGATACTTTGTTCTTGGCAATGCCCATTGCCTGGAAAGGCTTATTGGCCCAATATGCAGGTCGTATTCACCGAGAATCAGATAGCAAAGAACTCGTTACCATTCACGATTATGTGGACTGCTCACTTCCTATGCTGCAACGCATGTTCAACAAGCGAGAGAAAAGTTACAAAGCAATGGGATACAAAATCGAGTTCGCAGATTCCTCATTGGCGGGCAGCATAAAGTCAAACGAGCTTCTGCTGGTTTCTAACAAAGTGGATTCATAAGCCCGCTTCAGTATTTAAAAGCTCTTGAGGAACTAAAATGAGTGCTATTGCGGGAAGCAAACCGGTGTCCCGCAATAGCACTAGATGATAGTTTCCATATGCCTCTGTATGGCTGCAAGCACCCTGGAAGCCCCACCTAGCGCTGGCTGCAATCATATTTGATGCGCTTATT
>JAUCCC010000036.1:0-25657 GCA_034676485.1 Pseudomonas sp. | reverse complement strand
CCTGCTTCCATATGCCCGGCAATCAAGCAAGCAAAGTCAACGGTGCCGACTTGGGTGAACTGCCAGATCAGTTCGCCTTCTTGGCCAGGGTCAAGCGAAATCATATTGGGCTCGGCATGTTTCACACCAGGCGTCTTTTGCATCATGGCGGCATGATCGCGCATTTCAGCGCCCGAGCTACCTGCTTTCATGCTGGACATATTACTGTAATGAATTTACGTCGTGCGCGCTGTAATGCGCTGAACTAAATTTCCCATATTTCATAATATGAAAAACAAGTCAAATCAATTCACTACAGCGATAACTTAATGTTAATTATACCTTTATGTGGAGAATTTAGTTCCAAAATCATTGGGCGCTAATTCATTTGACGGCAGATTCAGCTTGGTGCCCCGCCGAGTTTTAAATCGCGGCATCCGTGCTGGCCGTAGTATGGTCGAGCTCCTGGGCGATCTCACTGAGCATCAAGGGGCGCAGGGCGATTGCGCCATAGTCGAAAAAAGTTTGCTGGCGCGCCACGATGGCTTGCGCGACGCGTTGTATGGTGGTGTCGCGTTGCTCCAGGTTGCGCACCAGCCAGCGCGCCTCCTGCAAGGCATGGGCCATGAGGGTGCGGTCGCGATAGCGCGATTCACGAAACATCCGGGCATAGGCACTGTTGATGCGCACCCGTGGCGCAGCCTCGCTGTTGGGTAGGGCAACCCATCTCTTGCCAACACGACGCACCAGGACATCAGCCACGATATAGCATGTGGGATCAGGCGGTATGAACGACGCACCCGGGCGTGGATCGAGGCTGCGTATTAAAGCGGGCGATCTGTATGTCAATGTACATAGCGCCGCCCACCAAGGCGGCGAGATTCCGGGATCAGCTAAAGCCTTGATCTCGGCGTCAATCATTTCATTACGTGCATCCTTTATCGAGCGCAGCAGCTCATCTAATTGGAGAGCTTAGTTCAGAGTAGCACGCCGAACTAAATTCGCCACATTTCATAATATAAAAAACACGTTAAATCAATCGATTACCGCGATAACTTAATGTTGAATATGTCTTTATGTGGCGAATTTAGTTCCAGAATTATTGCATGCTAGTTCATTTGTCGGCAGAAAAGGAACTAAATTCGCCACATGGGTGCCGGACTGTCGATATTGGATACAACTACTAACGTGATAAGGGCTGGGTACTAGCCGCCATGTGATTTCCTCAAATTCGACACACTGATTGCTCAAGATGGGCGCATAATAATCCTTCGAGTTTGTATGACCCCTACCTGCGCTGTTCGGTGAAAGTCCGTTCATTTGCAGGGGGAGCGACACGGTGCGAATGTGCGCTTGTGTGCCTTCGCTATTTCCAACTTCCCGCTTTCTGCATGGAAGAAGGAGGTTCGTCTGATCAGCGAACATCTAACGCCAAGCAATGCTCAGCGCCTACGCCTTTTCGAAGCTTATCGAGGGCGAGGACACAGGAGCAGCAACCTTTTCGTGGTCTATAGCGTAAAGACAGGCCAGGACTGGGTGTTGCCTAGCGACAGGCACCTGGTGCATTGGATTCACTGTAAGCCTCCGGCGAACACATCTGGTGCTCCTTAGCGAAGGGCAGGATGATGTGTCCACTTCAAACAGGTGGACACATGCCCTAAGAGATCACGCTTGATCGTGCGCCCCGGCGCACCTACACCCCAGAATTTCGTGCACAGGTGGTTCAGCAGTGCCAGCAACCTGGCGCATCGACCTCGGCCATCGCCTTGTCCTATGGGCTGAACGCCAACATGGTGCGTCGCTGGTGCAGCAAAGCCCGTAGCCACCAGACAAAGACGGAGCTGACGGTTGGGAACGCCTTCATTGCCCTGGATATCGCTGCAGCCCAGCAGCATCACTGTCCCGGAGGTGGTATTGCTACGACAATCGAAGTTTGACTGCCACAAAAACAGCCCAGGCACGGGTCCAATGGCCGTCCCATGCCAGCCGCGACTGCGCCACTTGGCTGCGGGACCTGTTCCGATGATCCGTGTCGAAAGGATCTGGCTGGCGGTCAGATCCCATGGACATGCGTGCTGGTGTGGACACAGCGCTGGCCCGGGTCGTGCAGGTGTTGGGGCGACCCGTCCGCATCACGCCTATGTCTTTGCCAACCGCAGGGCGACCCGTATCAAGGTGCTGATGCATGATGGCATCGGTGTATGGCTTGCAGCCAGGCGGCTGCATCAAGGCAAATTCGTTTGGCCAGATGCCCAGGCCCAGCAACTGAGCTTGTCTTTGGAGCAGGCCCATGCCTTGATGCTGGGCTTGCCCTGGCAGCACCTCGGAGAGGGCGGCCATCATTGACTGTATCTGACCCCAGAGACGGCATTTCTGACAATTGGCATCGATCCCGATGGTGCGTTGCAATATAGGCTGGCATACTGCCAGCCATGATAAGCGATTCCCCCGAAGCCTTGCAGAACATGGATGCCGCCCAACTGCGCGTTCTGGCGGCAAGTCTCATGGCGACGTTGCAGGACCGGGATCGGGAACTCGTCCATACCTCACAGGTATTTGTCGCCAGCCAAGACCTTGAATGAGAAGCTGACCTTCGAGATCGCGATGCTGCGCCGCTTCCGGTTTGGTAAGCGCGGCGAACAATTGCCGCCGGTGTGCAAGGCAGCCTGCTGGAAGAAGCGGTCGAGGCCGACATCACCGAGATCGAAGCCGAATTAAGTGCGCTGGTCCCGGCTGTCCCTGAGGCAGCCCCCAAGGCCCAGCCCAAGCGGGCCGCGCTGCCGCCAGAATTGCCACGCATCGAGGTCCGCCACGAACCGCATGATCTCAGCTGCACCTGCGGCTGTCAGCTGAAGTTCGTGCGCGACGAGATCCGCGAAAAACTGGACTACACGCCCGGCACCTTCACGGTTGAGCGCCATGTGCGCCCCATCCTGGCCTGCCCAGACTGCGAGACCATCACTCAGGCACCGATGCCCGCCTATGTGATCGACAAGGGGCTGGCCACCCCACGGCTGCTCGCCCATGTGTTGGTGGCCAAGTACGCCGATCACCTGCCCCTGAACCGTCAGTCGGGCATCTTTGCCCGGGCGGGGCTGCGCATTGCGCCGTCAACCCTGGCGCAATGGGTGGGGGCTTGTGGCTATGTCCTGCAACCCTTGGTGGCGGCGCTGCGCGAGCAGATACTGGGCTGCACGGTGTTGCACGCCGACGAAACGCCGGTGCGCCTGCTCAAGCCCGGCACACGGACGACTCATAAGGCGTACCTGTGGGCTTATGCGCGGCCCAATCCGAGGGACTGCAGGCGGTGGTCTACGACTTCACCGAAGGGCGGGCCGGTGCCCATGCGCGGGAATTCTTTCGGGGGTCCGGGCAGGTCTCTTGGTGTGTGATGATTACGCAGGCTACAAAGCTTGTTTTATCGGTGGCATCACCGAAATCGGCTGCATGGCCCATGCGCGGCGTAAATTCTTCGATCTGCATCACGCCAATCAAAGCGTGGTGGCCCAACAGGCCCTGGACTATATTGGTGGCCTGTACCAGATCGAACGCCAGGCACAGGATCTGAGCCTGGAACAACGCTTGGCATTGCGTCAGACACAGGCCAGTCCCCTGGCAGAAAAATACCACCAGTGGATGCAGGCCCAGCGCAGCCGGGTCCCTGAGGGATCGGGCATCGCACGCGCCTTGGATTACAGCCTGAAGCGCTGGGTCGCCCTGACCCGGTATCTGGATGATGCCCGCCTGCCCATCGACAACAATCTGATAGAACGTACCATCCGGCCGATTGCCATCGGGCGCTCGAACTGGCTGTTTGCAGGCTCCCTGCGGGCAGGCATCCGGGCGGCTGCCGTCATGAGCCTGATCCAGTCGGCACGTTTGAACGGTCACGATCCCTACGCCTATCTGGCTGACGTGCTCACCCGCCTGCCCACGCATCCGAACAGCCGGATCGAGGATCTGTTGCCCCACAGCTGACCACCCGGCCTGAACAGGGCTGGCTGGTCTGCGTCGTCCGACGTGCCTGGCGTAGCCACCGATAAATCGTGGCGGGACTGATCTCGTACTGGCGGGCAATACACGCCTTCGTGTTCCTACCCTGGCGCATTGATCCAGGACCTCCTGACGAACTGAATCTGGATACGAGCGGCTGGCGCCATCGCGCTGCCACAGAATCTTGTGTCATGACTATCTGCCTGTCGGACTAATGGCAGGCATCATCCCAGATGAACAAGGGCAGCGACAGATGTGTTCGCCGGGGGCTTACGATTCACTACCTGGAAACAGATCCAGAGGTGCACGGCTTCACTTTTACGTCGGAAGGCAATAGTGGAGATAGTCGCTTATGCCTTGTCGATGTTCTGTTATCTAGCGGTACGCGGGTAAGACACCAGCTCGGGCAGAAGAGGGCTGAGCAGCACTGCGATGCACGCGAGCCTCAAAATGAGCACTCGGCCGATAACGCATCACCTACAGATATCCGGGTTTTTACCGATGAAGATCTTTCAACCTTTTGTAAAAACTAGCCTGCGATGGCTCAAAGCCATCGCTTTTCCGTCTGCCTTGCGCGATCAAGAATACACCCGTCAGACACTTTTGCTGCTTGAGTACTTTAGACAGCAAGGCAATGGAGATGTCGGGGCAGGTGTTGGCGAAGGCTGAAGTATGTGAGCAGGAGCCAGCAGTGATTCTTGGCTTAATCGTTCGACTTTGTATTAAGGGGCACATCAGGCTAGACCTCACTGCCAATGGCTTTGGGTATTACACACCTTGGATGCTGCGGGTCAAGAGGCCTTGATATGAGGACAAGAAATACATGCTGGCATCGTCGCTACCAACTGCGCTTTCGCAGGCCGTAGTAGTGTTGGAATGACTCGCAAACAGGCACAAACGTTTATTGCCCGCAAAGAAGCCATGCGACTGTATTTCGCGGCACAAGCCGGTCGAGAAAATTACGCGTGTGACAGGAGTGAATCGGTACGGCCTCGCGCGAATGGCGCAAAAATGTCTACAGATGGCGCCGGATGGTGCTGTTTATGGATTCCGAGCCTTAATTCCCTACATAAGGACAAGGCCTTACCAGCGCAATGCAGAATTGAAGACAAAGCGGCAGCATCAGCAGGGTGGGCAATCGGGGGCATTAGGTGCTCTGTTGATGCGATTTCCGGACATCGAAGATAATACCGTAAAGTGCATTAAGCAGGACAGGAAGCTTAAGCGGATGCCCGAGTTCCGGATCCGAGCAAAGGACCTGCATCGCCTCTCATTCAGTGTGTAAAAGCGAAAGGCGTTTCTGAGGCAGAATGGCCCTTTACAACACAGCACCTCGGGCTGCGTACGATTTACGCATATATCAGGTATGTATTAAACGAAAATTTCACCAAGTCCGTTATGTCTCGCGAAGGGCCTACAGCAAAGGCACATATGAACGTAGGAACTGGGCATGCTCCATTTCTTACTTTTGACAGAGCCTTATGATGTAGTGGAAATAGACTCCTATAGGATTGACGCGCATCTTACCGTTGCCTTCCGGACACCTGAGGGCACAAAATCGGAAGTTCTCCTGGAGCGTTTGTGGTTGATAGCAGCAGTTCACCGGGCTTCGACGGCTGTGATCGCTTATGACGTGGTCTACCGCAGTGAAGTGACCTCTGATAACGTTTTGAAGGTCATTCGGAATGCTATAACCAAAAAATGGGAGCCTAAGGTACTCACCTTGCCATTTAATTATCCGCTTGGGGGAGGGCTGCCTAGTGGTGTTATTCCGGAGGCATATGGCGCCGTGTGGAACTTGCTCTTGTTTGACGGAGCATTGGCTCATTTATCGCGTGCCGTTTACGATCGTATTCGTAAGCAGCTTGGTTTTGTCATTAGTTGGGGCGCTCCGGGGCGTTTAGAAAGACGACCGAACGTAGAGCGCACCTTTCGGCGTATAGCAGATGATCTTTTTAAGCGCCTGCCCTCCACGACAGGATCAAATCCTTACAATGGGAGGGCGCCAGACGGGGAGGCCAAGGCGTTGCGCTACAAAATTCGAGCCGAGGAAGCGGAGCAAATGCTCGATGTATACATCGCCCAGCATAATGTGACTCCCTGCGAAGGCATTTCCCTTCTTACGCCATTCGAATACATCAGGCATTTTCTGGATAATCAGAGCTCAGGTTTCATGCTTCGTACGCTGCCAGGGACAGGGAAACGCACATGTTGTCGGTTACCGAAGAGGCCACCGTTCGTGGAAATCTAAAGACGGTCGTAGACCTTATATTCAGCTTGATCGGGTTCATTACACCCATCCTGTAGAAAACGAAGCTCGGCAATTTAATCGGTGAAAAATTGCTGATCAAAATTGATGAAACCGATATGCGTCAGGTGAAAGCATTTTTAAAAAATGGTGCAGAATAGGTTTTCTAACTGCTAAAGGAAGGTGGTCAAATTCGAAGCACAGTCGCCGCACACGCAAGGCGATTAACAGTCTCATGTCCAAGCGCACTCTTGTAGTGTCTGAGTTTTGACGATCCCGTACGTGCCTATCTTTCTCATCTTTCAGTACAACATAAGCAGCGCTCAACAAGTCTAGTGCCAAGAAAACAGGCAACCGACGCCACTCGAATTGCCAAAGAGGCAAATCTCCCGTTAAAAATAGTGACTGCACCAGAACTAGGCCGAGAAAACTCTATAGTCGCCCCAAAAGCTTCATCAACGAGCAAGCAGCGCCGATCATTGATGGACACGGACGCTCCAATATTGCGGTTAGTTAAAAATCGGCGATAGGAGAGGACCATGCTGGATAAGAAAATGGTCTATCAACTCACGACAGAGCAGCGAGCAGCTCTTCTCAATTCTCATCCAATTTTAGAAAAAAACTATCGATTGCCAACCCCCATGCTGGAGCGGACGTATGCCATCATCCGTGAGCGCGTATGGATGAAGCGAACAGGTGTATACCTTTACGCGAGCCCTCGTATGGGCAAAACGACCTGTGCAGAGACAGTTCAGGCCTTGCTTCTTTTGGAGTTCCCAAAACTTCATATTGTGCGAATCAATGCGAGGCGAAACCTACGACCTTCAGACGCGCACATGTTCAGATTGCTTTTGGAGGGCGTGAACCACGCACTAAGCAAACGGACCCATGCAGACTTGCTATTTTATAATATCAAGGCAGACATTATGGTGAAGTTGGCCGCCCTAGGGGGTAACCATCTAGTGTTAATAATCGACGAAATGCACCGACTCAACGACGTAAATCTTGAGCAGCTATTGGCGGTGCATAACGCATTGCATATGCAAAAAATCAGCATGACTACAATTTCTTTTGCTCAACCTGAGATCATGGACAGGGTCACAGGACTCATCACAAGGAGACAGCATCAATTATTAGCGCGGTTCCTTGCCGAGCCGATTCAATTCGAAGGCTGTTCGTCTGTCGACGATCTTCGAGATATATTGAATTCCTATGACTATGACTCAGAATATCCAGAGGGCTCGGGTTGGTCATACACACGATTTTTTTTACCCGAAGGCTATGATGCCGGATTTCGTCTGATAAATTATTCAGAGAAAATTTGGAGTGCTTTGTTTAATGCGCTTGGCTCTTATACTGAAGCGGGCGTTCCTATGGAGCATGTGTGCCTAACCGTGGAGTATTTACTTCTCGCTCTTCGCACTGAGGATTGTTGCAATGTCGCTATTTCTGATGGGGATATTAATGAGTCGCCCCTGAAGTATCAATAACACATTGATTCCATGCAATAATATTGACATCCAAAACCAACAAATCTCCCAGAAACGCCTCCGTTGCAGGTCATTTTCTGGGAGAAATGCCAAACGCCCCATGAGTGAAATCGACGATTTTTTCCGCAGTCGCCTGGATCAAATGATCGATCTGCGTAAACCGCTGGCGGTACTCGCCACGCATATCCCTTGGCAGGAATTGGAGGCCTCGGTGGCCCATCGATTTGCTCGCCAGGTGCGCACAGGAAAGAAAGTTTCCGATGTGGATTTGTTTGGCCCGAGCGTGGCTGTCGTGGGCGGTGCGATTTCAAACGCTGGGCGCCCGCGCCTGCCGATGCGCCTCATGATCTCCTTGCTGTATTTGAAGCACACCTTCAACGAAAGTGATGAAGGCGTATGCGAACGCTGGAGCGAGACGCCAGTCTGGCAATACTTTTCCGGCCAGGAATATTTCGAGGATCGCCTGCCGTGCGATCCCAGCGCGATCAGCCGTTTCCGGGGGCTATTGGGCGAAGATGGCGTCGAAGAACTGCTGGTGCAAACCATTATGGTGGGTATGAAGCTGGGCCTGATTGAACGTCGGGCACTGGAAACCGTGATCGTGGACAGTACGGTGCAGAGCAAGGCGGTGGCACACCCCACTGACAGCCGCTTGCTGGAAGTGGCCCGTGAAAAACTGGCAACCGCTGCCAAGGCCCATGGCATTTGCTTGAAGCAAAGCTACGCCAAAGAAGGCCGGGACCTGGCCAGGCGGGCTGGGCGATATGCGCACGCCAAGCAGTACCGCCGCATGCACAAGGCAATCAAGCGCCAGCGCACGATTCTGGGCCGCTTGGCCCGCGACATCGAGCGCAGCAAGACGGTGCTGGCCCAAAGCATCCAGCAAGCCCTGGATCCGCTGCTGGCCCGAGCGCATCGAATCGCGGAGCAGAGCCGTCGCAAGAAGGCGGTGAAGGGCAAGGACAAGATTTACAGCTGGCATGCCCCCGAAGTCGAGTGTATCGGTAAGGGCAAGGCCCGCACCCCATATGAGTTCGGCGTCAAGGTGGGTATCGTGACCACGTTGACAGGGAACCTGATCGTGGGCGCACGCAGCTTCCCAGGCAACCCGTACGATGGTCATACGCTGGCGGAGGCATTGGAGCAAGCCAGTATCCTGCTGCAGGACACCGGCGTCAAACCCAAGACGATCTATGCGGATCTGGGGTATCGCGGGGTAGATGGTGAAATCCCGGAATATGCACTGAAGCACCGTGGGAAATTCAAACGCTTGACACCCAAAGAGCAGCAGTTGCTGAGCGGCGCCAGGCGATTGAGCCGATCATTGGGCATCTGAAAAGCGATCACGGCATGAATCGCTGTCACTTGAAGGGACAAACCGGAGACGCCATTCATGCGGTGCTGTGCGCGGCGGGCTTCAATATGAAGTGGCTGCTGCGCATGATTGCCCGAAAGGGCATTCGCCCTTTTTTTGCGCCTTATTTTTTGGCCTGGATTTGGCAGCGAATTCAGAAATCATCCCTGTGGGGTGAGCTACCCCGCCAGAGTTCGTGGCCTCAGATCGCGGGAAATCCGGCGTGATATAGGTGAAATGAATTCTTCAGGGACGACTAATGACGCGGTTGGCGCTTCCAACTTAGCTGTCTTTAGCGGTCTAATGCACGGCAATGTTGGCGACGCGCATTAGTTGACGTTTGTACGTATATAGCCGCTAATTAAAGTTAATAAAGAGCACAAATAGGTAGCCGCCTTTGATTGTCAATGAGTATGAGTATATCGAAAATCAATAAAACATCAGATCGATTGACTTGGGATTCTCACGCGCCCGGGCCGTACGAATCGGCATGGTCCGTATTTCTAAAGGTTTTAACAATCAACCGCATGACAATGCTTGAGTTGGAGAAGCTGATAGAACGGGAGCCAGTGCCGAAAAATAGCGGTGTGCATAGAAACCATTTAAATGGCGATTGGATAGACTTTGATCGATATGCGAGTCTGTTGGGTGTGGCTGTTGAACGGTTGAAAGAAGGCTTTTTGGATCAGTTAGATATTGCGCCTATAGGCTCATTTGGGCTTTATATTCGTCATTGCCCATACTGTGACAAGCTTGGGTATCATTGCGTGTTATTTCAACTTACTATGATTGACGAGTGCCCTTGGCATCGTTGCAAGCTCATTAAACCTTGCAGCTCCTGTGACGCCTTACGCCCGTTGAGCCATAGTGACTCGGCCTGCACAAGCTGTGGGAAAAGCCTCGATAAGTTTAGTAATGCGCCGCGCTTCAATTCCCTTGATGACACACTAAAATACACTGTAATCGGCTACTGCAGGGAATTTATTGATTGGTGGGAGGAGGTGAAAACGGGTACGCTGTGCTGCCCGTCGTTTATAGACGCGTTGCTGAATGCTCACCGGGCAAATCAACCGGAAATACAGTTCGCTCAATGGCAACTAGGTTTCGTACGAAGCATTACAAAGAAAGAACTGTTTTGGAAATTCACTATGCGGGAAAAACCCGCACATGTTATTTCACGGCTTTGTTTGGTTGATAAGAATGAAAGTAGGTCAAAGCATTATCTTACTGATGACATTGGCCATAGTTATCGTAGCGTCCGGCGGCACATCTATAAGAGATATTTACGTGCCCATCATGCTTGTATTAAGCACTTGGCTAATCTTTCACGTAATGAAACACTCTATCTACATAGCGAAAAGGCTTGCCTACATGCTGTGGCATTCTTAACCTGGAGAATGTCGGTCGAGGGCATTTGTAATGTTGAAGGGCTTCGCACCGCCAAGGGAAAGCATGTGCCTTTGCGATTGATGCGGCCGAATACATGGTCATACTTTCTTGCTGACAGCGATCAGATCCGTTGGACATTTGACGGATTTTTTGGGCTATTGGCCGCTTTGGAGGATACACACGAACGGCATTGGCGGATAATTGTAGCTATGAACGAGTACCCCATATGTGATGGCTTTCTGCAATCAAAGCTAATTGAGCACACAGTTCCGCCTGTTGATGGAGTCAGTATGGTCGGAAGTGGCATAGTCCAGATCCTTTGCCCAGAAGTAGCAAGCTTAGACGAAAAAACTTGTGCAAAATGGCGTGCGTTATCTCGTTCCGCCGATCGAAGCATGTGTGATGAACATGCTCTTGATAGTGCTATGACCTGGTCTTGGGCAGCTGATCCAAATAGATATCATAAAAGCTTATTTAAACTCACTCAAAACGAGCGGTTCGGGCAGCCAACGTTTGAGTATTTTAATGTTTGAAATGTAGTTTTATAGGCTTGAGCACCGGTATCATTATTTTTTGTAACTGTTATGAATTTTTGAGTTAATTTGGGCAATTCTCTACAATTCAAACGATGGAATCGATTCTCTGGAGGCGGTTCATTCACATCTGGTTATGTGCCATGTTTTCCAGGTTGTCAGATGTGGGGGTTTTGCGGCAGATGTGAGGGTTTTGCGGTAAAAATCATATGATATCGTTTGTATTTATGCCACAAAATCAAAATTTGTCCACTACTGTGGGATTTTTCTTGCATGACAGGGAATGCGTTTGATATCCTATTTTCATGGGGCAACGTTTTCGACTTGCCGCTCCCGTCTCTCAAACAACGACTGAGACCCATCATGAACCGCCACGAATATTACGCACCGAAGAATTGGACGATAACGATCGCTGTCATAGTGACCGTTTACGGTCGCGTGCGCGGGGATATGATGTTGTGACGCTTTGATGCCGTCATCCACAAGCCCCGCCACTATTGCGGGGCTTGTTGCTTTTATGGGCTCCGCCAAGATTACAAGACTAATTGGAGCCTCCCATGTCGTTCATACCATCCAACATCCCAACTGACTGACCGCCTGTAGGCTGCCCCGTCATCCTGACGCAGGTTGCAGCATTGGCCGTCAGCCACGATTTCCGCCTATTTGCCACCCTTTTGTATCGGAGACACATCATGTCCGAGGCCCGTGCTCGTCTGGATGCTTTACCCAACCTTTACCCGAAACTCTTTCCACGTGGCCCCTTGCCTTGGGGTTTTGAGGTGAGCGATGGCTGGAGCGAACTGGTGGCCATACTGTACGCCCGTATCGATTCAATTCTGCGCGAGGCCCATGGCGCTCGCATGCAAGTTGTACAGGTCAAGGAGAAGTTTGGTGCTCTGCGCTTCTACTACAGGCTGGAGGGCGTTGACGCCTCGATCTCAGCGGCGATCCGGGAGGCCGTGACGTTGGCCGAGGCCGCAAGCACTCATATCTGTGAGCGGTGTGGGTGCCCAGGTGAGCATCGCACGGGTGGCGGCTGGTTTGTCACGCTATGCGCCGCTTGTAGTGCAACTGACCCTTGAAAACTAAATATAAGAATAGGAAGAAATATCATGGAACAGAAAGATTTTGCCGAGGCCTTGTCTGAATGCCTGGACGACGAAGCTTGCAAGCAAGTGCAGGGCGATGAGGCACGGACCGCCCAAGCGCCTGAGACGCCGCTGAATAATTTTTTTGGCGATGATTTGTTCACGCTTTTGTACTTGCGCGAGGGGCCGTGCTCAAGGGGTTTGGCACGTATCAGGGAGAACCTTGAGGTGGTGTCCAACCAGAAGATGCCACGTCACGTCCGAGCTGATGCAGCGCTGGTGCTTGGTAAGCCTCCGGCGAACACATCTGGTGCTCCTTAGCGAAGGGCAGGATGATGTGTCCACTTCAAACAGGTGGACACATGCCCCAAGAGATCACGCTTGATCGTGCGCCCCGGCGCACCTACACCCCAGAATTTCGTGCACAGGTGGTTCAGCAGTGCCAGCAACCTGGCGCATCGACCTCGGCCATCGCCTTGTCCTATGGGCTGAACGCCAACATGGTGCGTCGCTGGTGCAGCAAAGCCCGTAGCCACCAGACAAAGACGGAGCTGACGGTTGGGAACGCCTTCATTGCCCTGGATATCGCTGCAGCCCAGCAGCATCACTGTCCCGGAGGTGGTATTGCTACGACAATCGAAGTTCAACTGCAACGGGGCCAGACCCAGGCACGGGTCCAATGGCCGTCCCATGCCAGCCGCGACTGCGCCACTTGGCTGCGGGACCTGTTCCGATGATCCGTGTCGAAAGGATCTGGCTGGCGGTCGATCCCATGGACATGCGTGCTGGTGTGGACACAGCGCTGGCCCGGGTCGTGCAGGTGTTCGGGGCGGCTCGTCCGCATCACGCCTATGTCTTTGCCAACCGCAGGGCGACCCGTATCAAGGTGCTGATGCATGATGGCATCGGTGTATGGCTTGCAGCCAGGCGGCTGCATCAAGGCAAATTCGTTTGGCCAGATGCCCAGGCCCAGCAACTGAGCTTGTCTTTGGAGCAGGCCCATGCCTTGATGCTGGGCTTGCCCTGGCAGCGCCTGGGAGAGGCGGCCATCATTGACTGTATCTGACCCCAGAGACGGCATTTCTGACAATTGGCATCGATCCCGATGGTGCGTTGCAATATAGGCTGGCATACTGCCAGCCATGATGAGCGATACCCCCGAAGCCTTGCAGAACATGGATGCCGCCCAACTGCGCGTTCTGGCGGCAAGTCTCATGGCGACGTTGCAGGACAGGGATCGGGAACTCGTCCATACCTCACAGGTATTGCTCGCCAGCAAGACCTTGAATGAGAAGCTGACCTTCGAGATCGCGATGCTGCGCCGCTTCCGGTTTGGTAAGCGCGGCGAACAATTGCCGCCCGGTGTGCAAGGCAGCCTGCTGGAAGAAGCGGTCGAGGCCGACATCACCGAGATCGAAGCCGAATTAAGTGCGCTGGTCCCGGCTGTCCCTGAGGCAGCCCCCAAGGCCCAGCCCAAGCGGGCCGCACTGCCGCCAGAATTGCCACGCATCGAGGTCCGCCACGAACCGCATGATCTCAGCTGCACCTGCGGCTGTCAGCTGAAGTTCGTGCGCGACGAGATCAGCGAAAAACTGGACTACACGCCCGGCACCTTCACGGTTGAGCGCCATGTGCGCCCCATCCTGGCCTGCCCAGACTGCGAGACCATCACTCAGGCACCGATGCCCGCCTATGTGATCGACAAGGGGCTGGCCACCCCACGGCTGCTCGCCCATGTGTTGGTGGCCAAGTACGCCGATCACCTGCCCCTGAACCGTCAGTCGGGCATCTTTGCCCGGGCGGGGCTGCGCATTGCGCCGTCAACCCTGGCGCAATGGGTGGGGGCTTGTGGCTATGTCCTGCAACCCTTGGTGGCGGCGCTGCGCGAGCAGATACTGGGCTGCACGGTGTTGCACGCCGACGAAACGCCGGTGCGCCTGCTCAAGCCCGGCACACGGACGACTCATAAGGCGTACCTGTGGGCTTATGCGCCGGCCCAATCCGAGGGACTGCAGGCGGTGGTCTACGACTTCACCGAAGGGCGGGCCGGTGCCCATGCGCGGGAATTCTTCGGGGATTGGGCAGGTAGCTTGGTGTGTGATGATTACGCAGGCTACAAAGCTTGTTTTATCGGTGGCATCACCGAAATCGGCTGCATGGCCCATGCGCGGCGTAAATTCTTCGATCTGCATCAAGCCAATCAAAGCGTGGTGGCCCAACAGGCCCTGGACTATATTGGTGGCCTGTACCAGATCGAACGCCAGGCACAGGATCTGAGCCTGGAACAACGCTTGGCATTGCGTCAGACACAGGCCAGTCCCCTGGCAGAAAAATACCACCAGTGGATGCAGGCCCAGCGCAGCCGGGTCCCTGAGGGATCGGGCATCGCACGCGCCTTGGATTACAGCCTGAAGCGCTGGGTCGCCCTGACCCGGTATCTGGATGATGCCCGCCTGCCCATCGACAACAATCTGATAGAACGTACCATCCGGCCGATTGCCATCGGGCGCTCGAACTGGCTGTTTGCAGGCTCCCTGCGGGCAGGCATCCGGGCGGCTGCCGTCATGAGCCTGATCCAGTCGGCACGTTTGAACGGTCACGATCCCTACGCCTATCTGGCTGACGTGCTCACCCGCCTGCCCACGCATCCGAACAGCCGGATCGAGGATCTGTTGCCCCACAGCTGGCAGCCGGCCTGAACAGGGCTGGCTGGTCTGCGTCGTCCGACGTGCCTGGCGTAGCCACCGATAAATCGTGGCGGGACTGATCTCGTACTGGCGGGCAATGCCCGCCACTCGTGTTCCTACCCTGGCGCATTGATCCAGGACCTCCTGACGAACTGAATCTGGATACGAGCGGCTGGCGCATCGCGCTGCCACAGAATCTTGTGTCATGACTATCTGCCTGTCGGACTAATGGCAGGCATCATCCCAGATGAACAAGGGCAGCGACAGATGTGTTCGCCGGGGGCTTACGGTGCTTGGGCATTTTGTATTGTCACGCCACTCCAAAGTTGATGTGTATGCACGTGGTGTAAGCCATCCCATCGACTGGTTTCGCCTTGCGCGCCAGTTGGGTAGTGTGATCGGTGGGCTCGCCTATGCCAACGCTCTATTGGCTGAGGCTGAACAGAGCGTCCAATTTAGCCTGGAGGACGACCCACTGCCCAGGCTCGTATGGGACTCCAAACTAGAAGCCGCGCAAGCGCCCAGTCCAGATGCTAGAGTTTGTCAGGCTTGGTATATGGGTGCGCGCGTTGCCTTGCGTCATGTGCAGGGCGGCTTTACTGGCTGGGGGCCTGAGGCGTTTGGCTGTGCGCTAGCCTGCGTGGTCAATTACCTGACGCTGCTGCCTCAGCAACAAAGGCTCACTCGGTTGTCGCCGTTGCCACAACGCCGTGCAGCACTGGCCTGGCTCAAGCCGCTGTGGAATCGCCTGATTGTTGCTGCACCCGAGCACGCTCTGGATCCGCAAGCGTACCGTATGGCTCTCGTCGAGCAGCAGTTAGCTGTCTTCATGCGCTTGGATGACCTGGAGCAGGGGCGAGGCGACCATGTGAGGGCACCCGTGGCTGTTGGCTCACTCGTCTCTGAGGGGGGGCAGATTATCGTGATCCATGGCGAAATTCCGGAGACATCCGACTGCTCGGAAAAGGACTATTTAAAGCGCTATGAGGTGTTGCGGCGACCGGTAGCACTCACTTCTTTGCCTGACCTCACGGGATTGGAGGCAATCCGCCGTGCTCTGGAGGCAGAGTTTCCCTGGGCTATCGAGGCAATTGGTACCGTGATGAGCGATCTGCTTGCTCGGCGGCGTCACGGAGCAGTGCGTTTGGGCTTGTCTCCCATCTTACTGGCGGGGTTGCCGGGCACAGGTAAGACACGCTTTGCGCAGCGCCTGAGTGACTTGCTGGGTACACCCAACACGGTCATCAATCTTGCTGGTATGTCCGACGTTAAGGTCTTGAAGGGGGTGGCGCGAGGCTGGTCAAGTAATCGCCCCTCTCGGATGCTGGAATTCATCCAGCAAACGCGTATCGCCAATCCTCTGTTCGTGCTCGATGAGATCGACAAGACAGGTGCTGGTTACAGCAATGGCGGTGATCCCCAGGAGGCGCTGCTTGATCTGCTTGAGCCTGGCAATGCCAAACGGTACCAGGACATCTATCTCATGGCCGAGTGTGATCTTTCACATTGCCTGTACGTTGCAACAAGCAATTCCCTGGCGAGAGTGCCAGAACCACTGCTCTCACGTTTGCGTCCGGTGTATTTTCCACCCCCTGGGCCGGAGCACACGGAGAGCATTGTGCGGGGGATGCTTGCTGACCTGGCGCGCAGCTGGGGACTGCCTGAAGGCACCTTGACGGTCACTCCGCATCAGATCGCACTTCTGCGGGGGCTTGCCCCACGCGAGCTTCGCCGTGCATTGCTTGATCTCTTTGGGGGTGAGGCAAATGGTGCCGTCTACACCCTGCATTAACCCGTCCCCGCCTGCCAGTTGTCGGCCGGTTGGGGCACTCAAAAAGTAGAGTGATTATGCAAGTCTTACATCAACGCTTTCCTGAGAATTTGTCTGGCCGCGACTTCGTAGTCGGGGATCTGCATGGGTGTTTGGATCTGTTTCAGGCGGAGCTGGATCGAATCGAGTTCGACACCACTCGGGATCGTATCTTCTCAGTGGGAGATCTGGCGGATCGTGGGCCGGACTCCATGGGTTGTCTGCGGCTGTTGCATGAGCCGTGGTTTCATGCGGTGCGAGGCAACCATGAGGATATGCTCCTCGATTATGCCTACCCGGTAGTTGCTCCATATGCTTACGGCAGGGCTACGGATCTGCTTCTTCGCAACGGCGGGCGCTGGGTGTTGGACTTGGATAAATCCGAGCAGGATGAACTCTGGGAGGATCTGGTGCCTCGGGTGGCGAAACTTCCCTATGTCATCACGGTTGGAGAGGGCGCGGCGCGATTTCATGTTGCGCATGCGGAGCTGATGACTGGATACGTGGATGAAGTCAGTACCTGGTTCAAGGGTAAGGAGAGTTCATCACCAAAACAGGTGCTGACTGACACAATGATCAACGATGAGGTGCTTGCGACAATGATCGAACCGCTCACCTGGGGAAGGCGGCTGATTCGGGAGATCAGAATGGGTGAGGCATCTGAGGTGGATACCTCTTATGGGAAACTAGTGGCTAGTCACAAACCACGGAGCTCCGGACTTGCGCTGACCTATGTTGGGCATACGCCGTTGAAATGCATGGTGCTGCACGCTTCCCACTTGTTTATTGATCGGGGAGCATATGCCAGGAAGCGAAATAGCTGCCTGGTGGTTCTGGATCATCAGCCGTGCAGAAGTGGCTCGACCCATGGCGGCATGATAGTGGGCCCTAATTACCCAGACTGTTGACTGCTGGGATCAGGGTCGGACGTATAGCTTGGCCAGTGGTCGCTTCGGATAGTGCCACTTAACCCCGGACACAGGGAATACCTATCCAAGGTCTCTAAAAAGTGATTGTGTAGGTTTGATATTTCGGCTACAGTCGAACTATGGAAACGAACACAGTCCTTGAGGCACTTGCCGCCCTAGCTCACTCGATCCGCCTATCGGTCTTTCGCCTCTTGGTGCAAGCCGGGCCAGAGGGCCTGCCCGCAGGTCGTATCGCTGAGTTGATGGAGATACCCGCCTCATCATTGTCATTTCATCTGAAAGAGCTGCACCGGGCAGGATTGCTTGCCAGTCGTCAGGACGGTCGGTCGATCATTTATTCAGCACGCTACGAGACGATGAATGATCTGCTTGGCTACCTCACTGATAACTGCTGCGGCGGTAATCCGTGCTCGCCCATCATCAGCTGTGATACCACATTGGAGTCCAAATCATGAAACGCTTCCATGTCCATGTCGCGGTCGCCGACCTGCCGGCCAGCATCCACTACTACTCAGCGCTCTTCGCAGCTGAACCCACAACGGTTAAACCCGACTATGCGAAGTGGGCACTTGACAATCCGCGGGTGAATTTTGCTATTTCCGCCCAGGGTGCATCGCCAGACAAGCTCGGTGTCGACCACCTTGGAATCCAAGTCGAATCAGATGAGGAACTGGTAGAAATGCAAGATCGCCTGGCAAGCGCGAGCCTGCCTTTGCAGGAACAAAGCAATGCGACCTGCTGCTATGCAAAATCCGACAAATACTGGTCTATCGATCCCCAAGGCGTCGCCTGGGAGTCATTCCAGACGTTGGAAGGCGCACCGACCTATGGCCAATCTCGTCAGGCTACAGGCAAGGGTGCTGCGTGCTGCACACCTGCACCAAGCTCCTTCGATGTGCCGCCCGAGGCAGAAAACGCATGCTGTAAGCCTGGCTCATCGTGCTGCTAGGCCTAATGGATCAACCTTTTTATGACTTCAAATTAGTAACCCATCATGTCTGATAAAACTTTCAATGTGCTGGGCAAAGGACACTTTCGAGCCTATAGCGCTGGTAGTCAACCAGCCGGTAAGGTGACAGTGGAGCCTAAGGAATGAGTTCGGTAGCACAAGTATCCGCTGTACCTCAGGGCCGTGGCATCAGTTTCTTCGAGCGCTACCTGACTGTCTGGGTAATGCTGTGTATCGTGGCTGGTATTTTGCTGGGTCAAGGAATGCCGGGGGTATTTCAAGGCATCGCTGCTTTGGAGGTGGCGCAAGTCAACCTTCCGGTGGGGCTACTGATCTGGGTCATGATCATCCCCATGCTGATCAAGATTGATTTCGCAGCCATGGGGCAGGTGGCAAGCCACTGGCGGGGCATCGGCGTAACACTATTCGTAAACTGGCTGGTGAAGCCCTTTTCGATGGCGTTGCTGGCTTGGATTTTCATTCGACATCTCTTTGCTGGATGGTTACCTGCTGACCAGCTTGATAGTTATGTAGCAGGGTTGATTCTGCTGGCTGCCGCGCCATGTACAGCGATGGTGTTCGTCTGGTCGCAGCTATGCAAGGGTGATCCCTATTTCACACTATCTCAGGTGGCACTCAACGATGCCATCATGATCGTGGCGTTTGCACCGGTAGTGGCTCTATTGCTCGGGCTATCCTCGATCTCGGTGCCGTGGGATACGCTCATAACGTCGGTCGTGCTGTACATCATCGTTCCGGTGTTCATCGCGCAATTGATCCGTAAGCTGCTGCTCTCCAGGGGAGAAGCGACATATCAGCGCGTGGTCAATGCATTGGGCCCGTACTCTATCGCCGCACTGTTGGCCACGCTGGTTCTGCTGTTTGGTTTCCAGGGCAACGCGATTGTTGAAAAGCCACTGATTATCCTACTGCTGGCGATCCCGATACTGATTCAGGTCGTACTCAATTCTGGCCTGGCCTATTACCTGAATCGCCAGCTTGGCGTAGCCCATTGTGTGGCAGGGCCGTCGGCTCTGATCGGCGCCAGTAATTTCTTTGAACTGGCTGTGGCCACAGCTATTAGCCTGTTCGGTTTCCAATCTGGTGCGGCCCTCGCTACCGTGGTCGGCGTGCTCATTGAAGTACCCATCATGCTGGTCGTGGTTCGCATCGTTAATCGCTCACGCCCCTGGTATGAAGCAAAGGCAAGCTAAGGATCCACGATGTCTACAACCATTTATCACAACCCCGAGTGCGGCACATCCCGCAATACGCTGGCCATGATTCGCAATGCGGGCATAGAGCCGCAGGTGATCGAGTATCTGAGCGCGCCACCGGCTCGTGCCGAGCTGCAGAATATGATTCGTCAAGCAGGCTTATCGGTGCGCCAGGCGATCCGGGAAAAAGGGCACCCCTTATGTGGAGCTCGGCCTGGATAACCTTGACCTGACAGATGATCAATTATTGGATGCCATGTTGGCGCATCCGATCCTGATTAATCGCCCGTTCGTTATCACAGAGCTTGGGGTGCGCCTGTGCCGGCCATCGGAGCTCGTGCTCGACATTCTGCCTTCTCCTCAACAAGGAGCCTTCTCTAAGGAGGATGGGGAGGTGGTGGTGGACTCAGCAGGCCGGAGGGCAAACCGATGATCGAAACATTGCCCAACGTTATACCGTCGGTGCTGGATGCACCTGATTTGAGCAAGTTGGAGCCGATACGTGCCAGCACCCATGCCCCTCGCATTCTGTTGTTGTATGGCTCGCTTCGTGAGACCTCATACAGCCGACTGCTCACACTGGAAGCTGAACGCATTTTGCAGCAGTTTGGCGTCGAAACCCGCGTTTTTGATCCACATGGTTTACCAGTGACGGATAGCGTACCAGTAGCGTTCTAAGTATTATCTAAGCTGTTTTTTTGATCAAAGAAGCTTCCCCTCAATCGCTAGTTTTCTTGCTTTTGCATGTCGGCTTTGTCGCCCCTTCACGGGGCTTTGGGTTCCGAGTGCGGGTGTTTCGTTTTTTGCTTACCAGGCGGGACAGGTGGAGGTGTAGCGACCGAAGTAATTACAAGCGACTGCCCAGGTTGCTTGCGGCCAATGTCAGCCACAGCAACCACTCTCCTTGTCATGCTCCTGAACTGGTGGACACGGCACCGAACCGTATGAGCAATACACACAGCAGTCGCCAGGCTTGGGCTTCAGCACAACGTGGCATTGCTCGCACTCGTAGAACCATTGGCAGGCGTCGGTCGGCATGATTTCTGCTTTGACGTACCCACATTCGGGACAAGTCAGGGCCGACTTCAGGACAATGGTACTCACTTCGTGTGCTCCACCAACGTCGACGGATAGCCTGCATCCGTCGTAGCCTTTACGAGAGCATCGGCATTGGTCTTGGAGCTCTCAAAGGTCACGGTGGCCAGTCGCTTGCCAAAGTCTATTTCCGCCTGACTTACCCCCGGTACCTTGGTGAGCGCTTTCTTCACCGTAATGGGGCATACCGGACAATCCATCGTCGGCACAGACAATGTGACGGTCGTGGGGATGGCCCAGACTGGGGTAGTCAACACGCTCAAGGCGGCTACGGCAAGAATCTTTTTCATACCATCTTCCTTCTAGTAAAACCATGGCGCGATATACGGAAACATGAGTGCACTCAGCACTAGCCCCGATACGGCGCCGAATAACAATTTGTAGATGCGCCTGACCTGCGGCATGGCACACATGTCTCTAGGCGCACACACGAGGGTAGGCCGCCAGATACGTCGCCAGGCAAAGAACAACGCCACTAATGCCACGCTTATGAAGAGGGGCCGATAGGGTTCGAGCACGGTCAGATTGCCGATCCAGGCCCCCGACACGCCAAGTGCGATCAGCACTAACGGCCCCAGACAGCAGGTCGAGGCGAGGAGCGCAGCAATTCCACCGGCAAGCAATGCAGCGTGCCCTGGCTGTGTGGGCGGGGAGGTGTTTTTGTTGGTAGCATCGGTTCGCATGATGTAAGCTTAATGCTGTACTTAAGTACAGAGTCAACTAATGGAAAACACATCAAAGACGCTCACTGTGGGCCTGTTGGCGCAGGCTGTTGGGATTACTGTTGAGGCCATTCGCTTCTACCAGCGCAAGGGCCTGATGCCTCTGCCGGAGCGCGCCTATGGCAGTATTCGCCGCTATACCGACGCCGATCTTGATCGGGTGCGCTTTATCAAAACGTCGCAGCGACTGGGCTTTAGCCTTGCCGAAGTGGGTGAGCTACTGAAGCTTGACGACGGCACGCATTGCGAGGATGCGCGTGAGATTGCCGAGCATAAGCTTCAAGACGTACGCGAAAAGCTCGCTGATCTGCAGCGTATCGAAAGGGCACTTGATCAACTCGTGGCCCAATGCGACTCAGCGCACAATGCGGTCAAATGTCCGCTGATCGCGTCATTGCGCGAGCCAAACGAATTCTCCACCAAACCTCTGTAGAGTTCACATGCCTATCCTCAACTGGAAGCAGAATTTACGTCAACCGGGTGTGATTTCGGCCTTGCTTGCAGCGCTGCTGTTCGGCGCCGGGACACCTCTGGCTAAATTACTGCTGGAGAGTGTCAGCCCATGGCTGCTGGCCGGCCTGCTTTATCTGGGCTCCGGTGTTGGACTCACACTCTATCGCCGCTTAAAGCGCGCTCCAGCGGTGCGCTTACCACGCCATGAAGTGCCCTGGCTGCTCGGGGCCATCGGCGCTGGCGGCGTGGTTGGTCCGGTCTTGCTCATGATCGGCTTAACGGGGATGCCGGCATCGGGCGCCTCCTTGCTGCTGAATGCAGAAGGGGTGTTTACGGCGCTTTTGGCGTGGTTCGTCTTCAAAGAAAATTTTGATCGTCGCATTGCGCTGGGCATGGCGGTCATTGTCGCTGGAGCGTTGGTGCTGAGCTGGCCTGGCGAAGCGCGCTTTGCGGGCCTCTGGCCAGCATTGGCTGTGCTAGGAGCATGTTTGGCTTGGGGCGTAGACAACAATCTCACGCGCAAGGTCTCGCTTACAGACGCCACATGGATCGCTGCGGTGAAGGGGCTTGTCGCCGGTACCGTCAATTTAACCTTGGCTTTTATTCTGGGTTCCTCGATGCCATCATGGCCAAGTCTGGCTGGCGCCATGGTGGTGGGGTTTTTAGCCTATGGCGTGAGCTTGGCGCTATTCGTTGTGGGTCTGCGCCATCTGGGTACCGCACGTACCGGGGCATATTTTTCGGTGGCGCCGTTCTTTGGTGCCGTGCTGGCTATCATGTTGGGAGAGCCAGTGACTACGCCCCTACTTGTCGCGGGCCTATTAATGGCGATCGGCATATGGCTGCACCTGACTGAGCACCACAGCCATACTCATACTCATGAGGCGCTAGAGCATCAGCATCAGCATACCCATGATGAGCATCATCAGCATTCGCACGATACGCCCGTCGCGCCGGGTATCGCACATAGCCATTGGCATCGTCATGAGCCGTTAACCCACGCTCACGAGCACTTTCCGGATGCTCATCATCGACACAAGCATTGATCCCATGCCGTTCCCCAGCAAACTGCATGGCCCAAATCTTAGGTAGATAAGTGCTCATAGAGGATCATGGCGCCGACCCCGATCAATACGAGCCCGCCGAGAATTTCAGCTTTCTTACCGATAACACTCCCCAAGTACCGTCCAACCATGATGCCGATAGTCACCATAATCGTCGTCGCCAGCCCGATTAGAAGTGCTGCTTCAACAATACTGACTTCGATGAAGGCAAGACCCACTCCGACGGCCATCGCATCGATGCTGGTTGCGACAGCAGTCAGGGCAAGGGTGACGAAGGATTGGTCTTTGGGTTCCTCTATATTGGCAGCCTCATCCTCTGTTTTGGCGCCCTCCCAAATCATTCGGCCGCCCAAAACAAGCAGCAGGATAAAAGCGATCCAATGATCCCATTCGGCGATCCAGGCAGCTGCTATTGAGCCGATGGCCCAGCCGATTACGGGCGTAATGGCTTCGATAATGCCAAACAACAAGCCAATGCGTAGCGCCTGGAAAAGGCGGGGCTTTTGCATGACTGCGCCTTTGCCAATCGCTGCGGCAAACGCGTCAGTAGACATAGCAAGGGCTAAGAAAACGAGGGAGGTAAAGCTCATGATAGGAGTTCCAGTCGGGCGGCCATGGCACTTCTGCGCGCCCGACTCGATACGCAGAAATGTCAATGGTCTTGCCTACCTTTCGGCTATCTATGCCACGGCAGAAGTCGAGAATGTTGACATGGACTCTCCTGAATTGCTCAGAAGATGGCTACTCCCCAAAGTGTGACACCCATTATACCGGGCTAACTGCAGCGAACAAGTTTGGACGGTTGCAGGAATCAGACCTGCGGGGCGGCAAGTTGGCCGCGCGAGAAGATGACAAAAATGTAATGAAACTGATGGCAAATTGTTAGCTTTGAGGGCAGCGAAGTATGGCATGATCAATCTGCCTAACCATCTGTTTCAATTTTGGGCTCTACGCTGTTTCTGGGTGGTGATAGCGGTCAGCGTAGCCCAGTATCAAACGGGGAAAGCGGCTGCGCTATGACACCACACAACCACGATCACGACCATGCCCATCACGGCCAGCCAGGTGATTTGAGCACTGGATCAATGCGAATTGGTGAGGCTCACGCTAAGCCGACGAAGTCCTCGGCTTCGACATTAAAAGATCCCGTTTGCGGAATGGCGGGGACGAACAAGCGCCACACCATCTTGAGCATGACGGTCGGCCGTATTATTTCTGCAGTACTGGCTGCCAAGCCAAATTCAGCGCCGACCCGACCAAATATCTCTGTAATAACCAATCAGGAGAGCAGCACACCAAGGTAGCTGCGCCAGGCACGATCTACACCTGCCCGATGCATCCGGAGATTCGCCAAGATCACCCTGGAAACTGTCCCAAGTGCGGCATGGCACTGGAACCGCTTATGCCCACGCTAGAGGACGATAACCCCGAGTTGGTGGACTTTAGCCGCCGGTTTTGGTGGACCTTGCCGCTCACCCTGATCGTCACCACGCTGGCCATGTTCGGACACCAGTTGGGCTGGTTTGAGCGACCACCCAAAGCTGGATTGAACTAGTGCTCCCTCCCGGTGGTGCTCTGGCAGGCTGGCCGTTTTTTGTACGAGGCGTTCAATCGGTGGTTAACCGCAGTCCGAATATGTGGACACTCATTGGATTAGGAACCTCGGCGGCTTTTATCTATAGTGTCGTGGCGAAAGTTGCACCTGAAGTCTTTCCCGATACGTTCCTGTCGATGGGGCGCATCGCGGTGTACTTCGAGGCCGCTGTCGTCATCATTTCATTGACGCTTTTCGGACAGTTCCTTGAAGTCGAAAGCACGCTCGCAGACCTCTGCGGCTATCAGGTCGTTAATGGGGTTGGCTCCAAAGACAGCCCGGCGTATCGGGGCTGATGGTATTGAAGAAGACGTACCACTTACTCATGTCCATGAGGGGGATCGCTTGCGCGTGCGTCCAGGCCAAAAAGTGCCGGTCGATGGGACGGTCGAGGAAGGTGCAAGTTCAATAGACGAACCCACGCTTACCGGTGAGCCGCTACCGGGAACAAGCGCGTGGGCGACAAGGTGATCGGTGCCACGATGAATACATCCGCGCCTTGGTGATCCGCGCCAGAAGGTCGGGCGCGGTGACCGGTATCGGGATATCGTGCAGCTCGTGGCGCAGGCACAGCGCTCCCGAGCCCCTAATGCAGCGCATGGCCAATCACGTGGCAGGGTATTTCGTCATGGCGGTGGTTGCGATCGCTATCATTACGTTTTTTGTGTGGGGGATATGGGGTCCGCAGCCAAGCTGGGTAGATGGTCTTATCAATGCAGTAGCCGTCCTGATTATCGCCTGCCCGTGCGCGTTAGGCCTGGCTATGCCGATGTCCATCATGGTGGCGACAGGTCGTGGTGCGACGCATGGCGTCTTATTTTCGGCTATGCGGCTGTGATCGAGAATTTCCGCAAAGTTGATACCTTAATTGTCGATAAGACCGGCACCTTGACCGAAGGGCGACCCACATTTGAGCAAGCGGTTCCTGTCGAGGGCGGTACTGCCGACGAGGTCTTGCGCCTGGCTGCCAGTCTGGATCAGGGTAGCGAACATCCATTGGCCGATGCCATTGTCAGCGGCGCACGTGGCCAGGGCATTGAATTGGCTACGGTAGATGAGTTTG
>JAUCCC010000035.1:0-11358 GCA_034676485.1 Pseudomonas sp. | reverse complement strand
ACCGGTAACGAGATAGTACCTTACTCAACTAACGCGAAATCAAAAACGACCCTGACCGGTAACGCAGACAGACCCTCATCCAACCAACGCGAATCAAAACGACCCTGCGCATCAAGCAAACTTGGGTTACCGGTAAAAATACTGTGATCATGCAAGGTTAAATCAAAGGGCAACTGCAGATCATCAAGTAATTGCCAAACCCCCGAGGAAAACCCAATACATGATGAGTACATGTACACGGGTTATGCCCAGTAAAGTAATCCACTGGCGCACCTGTGCAGCATCTTGCGGCCATTTAAAGGCCAGTTTGAGTTCATCTTGACCATGTGTTTCGCCATCCACTTGAGCATATGCAGGCACGCTTAACAGCACTTGCTGGGCATGCACATGAGGGCGCACAATTAACACATGAGCCCGCCCGAGCAAGAGCTCTTGCAGCTCTTGCACATGCCGCTCTACGCCACCACCTAGCGCATGGGTCACCATCAACAATGACGGCAAACCACTCTCTCTCATGCATTGCAGGCTGTGTAAAACCTCATCTTCTGAGTGCACCGACGTCCTCAACTTAGCTTTTTAAATGCTTGGGGGTGGAGCGTCCCTGTAAACAGACGCGGTGCATACTTAAAATCTACAATAGCCGCCTGATTATTAGCGACCTGATCCAAAGCTGCACGTTTAAGCAACGCAGGCGACCAATCCAGCCTAGGCCGCAAAACTTTAAGCAGTGTTAACACTGCCGAGAGCATCCAAGTGGGAATAGACAAAATACGCACAGGCCTGCGATTATCAATAAAAATACGTATGGCGAGCTGACGCACTGTTAAACAGTCGCGCCCACCCAACTCATAGACTTTATGAAACGCAGCAGGTTCATTAATCACCTGTAAAATAGCTAAAGCCACATCATCCACGTGCACCGGTTGACGCAACCCTGTTTGCATCGCTGGTAGCGGTAAAAACCCCCAGCGCTGGATAAACTTCTGCATGCGCGCAATAGTCGCATCACGCCCTAAGCCGTAGAGCATAGTGGGCCGGAGCAGGGTCAGAGTATGGCCATTTTTCTTGGCACAATTGGCTCACATCTTGCTCAGCTTGCAGTAAACGCTGTGCAACCCTACGCTCCGCAGCCGATGGCGAATTGTGTTTGGTACGAGCACTCGTTGAGCTGATTGCAACAACCCGTAACGGTTCTGAAGCGTGACGTAATAAAGCTGGCAATAAATATACCGGCGCTAGGTGCACAACAAGACCGACTGCAACAGGCCAGCGCTCTGCTGCAGTGAGGTCTAAAGTATGCCAATGCAGTTGCGGCGCTACTGACGACTCTACATGCGGCGTGCGACTGACTGCATGCACCTCATAACCAGCTTCGAGCAAATAAGGCAATACTCTGTCACCCAACTGTGAACGAGCACCCAGCACCAAACAACGTGTTCGCAAGCGACTCACCTGCTGCGCTCTTTCACGTAACTATAGGCAATTTGCCCCAGCACACGTAACAACACAAAAGGTACAAGCACAGGCAATAAAACCTTCTGCTTTCCACCATGCTGATAGAAATAACGCAGCATGCTTTTATGTTTATACAAAATCACTTGAACTGGCGCTTGCGCACTACTCACGCCCTGCCTGTGTTCAATTTGCACAAAAGGGACAAAGAGAACCTGCCAACCTTTATTAGATAAACGCTGACAGTAATCAAGGTCTTCAAAGTGCAAAAAATAACGCTCATCAAACCCCCCAATATCATCATAAGCCTGACGATTTAATAACATGCACGCCCCAGAAATGGCATCCACTACTTGCACATCTGACGGTAAAGGCTGTCCAGTATGATTAAAGCGCAAGGCGGGGAAAAAATACTGCAGAGCAAAAGCATGGGCTAATACTTTAGCCGGTGTAGGGAAATCACGCCGACAACCACGCTGCTCACTCTGGTCTGGATTACGCACTAAGCAACCTAAAGCACCCACGCGCTCGCTTGTATTTTGCGCAAGGCACAAGAGCTTTTGCAAACTATCGGCGGGCACTACTGTGTCGGGGTTTAGTAGCATCGCCCAAGCACCTGAGGCTAAAGCCATGCCTTGGTTTACGGCACAAGAGAAACCCACATTCTGTGAGTTTCTAACCAACAAGACCTCTACTGGAGAATACTGCTGACAGAAATCAACACTGCTATCCACGGAAGCATTATCAATTATAATACAACGCACACGTATGCCTTGACTCGCCATGATTGACTCAACGCACATGCGTAGAGTATCACCAGCGTTATAGTTGACAATAACGACGTCTAGCTCCAGTGCAAGCATACAAGTTTTTCCTATAAAACCCTAATGCTCATCTCTAAGCATAAATTCGCAATTTTAAGTACAGTTTATCCAAAAGCACAGATAAACTATGCAACCGCCCAACACCTGAAGCTGCCTCACGTCGTGCCACAGTCAAGTCAATCATTAACCATCCACTAGCAATGAGCAATCACCCTGCCCAATCCTGCAAAGGGCGGCATATTACAACAAAACGCAAGGCCAGATGCCAACTAAAAAAACCGAGCGCCAGCAAAGTATAAACAATCTCAGCCGATTGCCACCATCCAGCCATTAGCACTGGTTTTCTTTCGCTTAGATTGTCCACTCCGTTTCGCGAGCATCAAGCAAGCCCAAACAGTATCAATAACGCTTACAACATTCGTCGCTCAAGCAAAGCATCCAGTAACAGCCTGCTATATGTACGCTTATCGGAAGCGTGCATATGAGAGCCATCAGGCAGATGGATTGATTCCATCTGGGGAATCTCGGCAGCTTGTAATGCCATAACCGGCAACTGCGCCATAAACACATCCCAGTAGCGCTCCTTCGGATAGGTTTCATCGTACACTTGTTGTAACTCGCCAGTGACCGGAGCGGTATAAAAGATCACCTGCCCACCGCGCCCTTGGATCAACTCGACCCAATGCTTTACATCATCTAAATTGCTAGCCCAAGCGGCCACATCAGCTGTATGTTTTTCCAAAAAATCATCACGCACCACTTTAATAAAATGCTTTTTAAGGTGCGCGCCCTCCTCCTCTGTGAGCAATAAACCGCTGTTGCGGTCGGCCTCGATGGTAAAATCAGGCTGCCGTGGCAACGGGTACCCTGCCAAGCGCCGCTGTGCAAGGCTCATCACATTCACCGTTGGATCCCCCAGCACAGTAAATGCCTGCCACTGATTTAATAGTAAACGGTGAACCCGCCAGCTCGGACTCCAACTGCCATGATAATAATCCACATACGCTTGCTGCATGTCGTTATGCACTTTGAGCAAACCGTGGCTATCAATATCAACCACCACTGCACCGGAGAAGTTTTTATCCAACGCTAAGTCTTTTAAAGTAGCTAAGGGGTACATTCCATTGAGCGCCAACATCACTGGATAATAGTCGGGCAAGCGCTCGCGCACATAGGGCAAGTCAACGGCAAATAAGGTGCGCGAGGCACCAATAAATACTAAGGGTTTTTTGTCGTGACGGTAGACTTGATCGCGCTGAGAAGCCCACAAACTTTTGCTGTCTGCAACAGTTGGGACATGGCCTTGCTTAAGCCAGTAACTACTGTATGCAAACAACAGCGTACCCAGTGTGCCGATAAACACACAGTAGAACAGCAACCAACGAAACACACCCCTGCGGTTAAAACTGGAAGTAAATAAACGCATTACTGTCACCTGGTGAAATTATAATAAATGTCGCTAACACACCCATTAGCAGCGCCAGTAGCAGCAACGGGGTTTTATGGATCAGATGCTCAAGGCTTACTTTTCTGAAGAGCACATGAATGCTGACTAACGCTAAAAAACAGCACAGCATCAAATAATACTCAGCGGACACAGACTGGGCGCTGTCGAGCAACTCAGTAATATTCAACAACTTCTGCGTCCAATCCATGCCTTGCTCCAAACTGCGCACACGAAACCATGCCCAAGCAAACATCACCGCAAGCAGAGTCATCAACCAACCTAGCACGGCATACACCGGCCGCAATATTTTAAGTTGCAAAACACCACTTAACAGTTGCTTAAATACGCGCTCAACAATTAAGAGCACCCCATGAATTCCACCCCAAATAATAAAGTTCCACGCAGCGCCGTGCCACAACCCACCAATAAGCATGGTTAACATAAGGTTGCGATAGGTGAAAACTGTGCTGCCACGATTGCCGCCCAGCGGGACATACAGGTAGTCTCGCAGCCAAGTGGAAAGCGAAATATGCCAGCGCTGCCAAAAATCAGAGAAACCTATTGCGCCATAAGGGTTACGAAAATTGACCGGTAAGCGAAAGCCTAAAGCTAATGCAGCACCGATGGCGCAGGTTGAATAACCAGCAAAATCACAGAAAATTTGCCCAGTAAAAGCAGCCGTAGCAATCCAGGCCTGAGCACTGTTGACGTGTTCTAAAGCAAAGAGCTGATTGGCAATGGGCGCAAAAACGCTATCAGATAACACAATTTTTTCAAACATTCCAAGCAACATAAGCGCAAGACCAACGGTCAAACCCTGCATACTGCTCTGACGTGGTATTTCAATTTGTTCACGCATAAATGTCCAGCGCACAATCGGCCCAGCAACTAGCTGCGGAAAAAAGGACACATACAAAGCGTAATCACGCCAATTACGGGTTGCTTTAAACTTGCCGCGATAAACATCAATGCAATAGGAAAGTGAGTGGAATGTATAAAAAGAGATGCCCAGAGGCAAAATAATGCTGAATTCCAAGTCAGGCATCTGAATTGAAAATACAGCTAAAAAGTCCTGTATGGCTTCAAAGAAAAACACAATGTATTTAAAAAATATCAGAACACAGAGATTGGAAACAATAGTGATGGTTAAAAATATTTTTTTATATGCCTGCTGAGCTGTATCTATCGCTATAGCCAGCAGCCAGTCTAACGTTGTTGTGAATAGCAGCAAAGGTAGAAACCATGGGTTCCATGCCCCATAGAAAATATAGCTTGCAAACAGCAATTGATTTTTCTTACTCGACCAAGATGCTGGTAAGTTATAAATCACCAATAAAATAACAAAAAACAACAAAAAAGTGATCGAGTCGAACTGCATAGCAAGCCTTTAAGGTGTGCACACCACAAAAATCAATTAACGAACAAGCTGCTCAAGCAGCGCGTCAAACTGCTCTGTGCCCTGCCAAGCTTCACCGCAAACAAAACGCGGTAAAGCATATAATGAGGATTGCGCAGAGATAAAACTGGCCTGCGTTGTAAAAGCTGCCTGTATACCATGCCTAGCCGAGTAGCGTGGCAGGTAATACTCCTGCAAATATTTTGCAACATGGCCATAGGGATAAGCAAAATATCTTACAGTTTTACCTGCAACTGCAAGCTTAGAATTGATCAATTGGCTCGCTTGAAGCACTTGTTTACTGGCCTGTAAGTAATTATCAACCGTGTAAAACTGCCCCAACGGCTGCTCGGTCATAGTGTGGAAAGGTAGCGATATATGCCAATGATTCCAACTGTGATTTTCAATCGCCCAGTAGCCACTTTTTGCGGCTTCTAACCACCAACTATCCGAAGATAAAGCAGCACCTCCATAACAGCCCTGATCAATATGCTGGCGGGCCGTGGGGCAGGCAATCACAAACGAGGTCATCACCTCTTTTTGGTAACGCCCCAGCAAAGTGTTCGAGCAAAATATTACGAAAGGATTGTTGCCAACCAAACTCTGGGTGCTGATAATCAAGCCAATCCAATGTGGTGCCATCGTCACAGGTCAAAACGACAGCAGCAGGAATGTCTAATACATGAGTGCCCTGCAGGTGTTTGACCAACTGAGCAGCGCTGATTATGGGAATATTTCTGGCACTGATGCGTTTAAGATCCTGTGCCAAGGCAATGTGATCATTTAACTCATAGCTGTTGCCTTGAATGTTTTGGCTGTGGTAACACAGTACTGCGACACGCATTAAAACACACTCACTTTAGCTGCTTGCGCTAAGAGCTTTCTTTAATATAGCAAACGCCGTCTTTAATTCAGCTTGCATCGTCATGCATGGCTCTACTCAATAAGAAAAAATACAGCTCATAAATTAATTAAATAGAAAATCGGTTGCTACTCAGACAGCACGCCTAAAGCCCAAAAATCTCAATCAAAATGGACCATAATCAACCACGCGTTGAATCCAATATTCTTTCTCATCTGCACTGGGCTCATTACGCCATATCACCATGACATGCTCGCTGTCTGTTGGCTGAAAGCCGACTCTTGTGTCCACTTTACGGGCCAACGAGTCCCCTACATAACCCCAGATACCAATTAAATGATCAGGCAGCAAGTCAATCGCCCTTCTGAGCATTATTTCAGCTACACCACCTTTTTGACGAATTTTGCTACGCTCCGCTGCTGGTAACAACCTCCATGCACGCTCATCAATGACCATTCCACCCCCCATAGCCTGCTGCTCCCATAGCTCAAAATGCACATAACCCAGCGTCAGAATTTCTCCGCTAGAGTTTTGATACAATGTAACAAAGTGCATAGGTGTTTCTGGAAAGGAATCACAAGCGAACCTGCGCTTGAATAAGGGGCCAGCAAAAAACTCGCCATCACTTACTTCAACGACTCGGAAAAAATCCTCCAAATTACGCTCAGGGTCTGGGTGCTGGGCATCAGACTGAGTGCTCGGCATAGGAGCCTCCAAAATAGGCTTGCGGTTGATAATCACGCTTATTACGCTGAATAGATGTTTGCGGAGTGATTTCATTGAAGACCTTAAGCTTTAAAGGATACGCCACACTATGATTGCGAAAGAGGCACCAGTATAGCAAGCAGCATATGATAATTAGTTTGCTTTGAACTACCGGGTAGCCTGTAATGCACGCGGCATACTACCACGACCCGTTGAGTGGGTATATTTCAGGTTCAATTAAGCTCTTTTTATTACGGGCATTACCTGCTTCTTTCCCTGTATTTCTTGGGCATGTTGTGCTTTAGAATTTTACTGGGGATAATGTGACGATTTATTGGCGTAACACCGCTTGATGAGCATTACCTATGCACTGGGTCAGCGCTGTTATTTTGTTGCTTTAGCGGCATCGGTGCACGCACTTATCTATGCCGTATAATTATTAATCTGTATCAACAGTGTGTGCGCCCAAAAAATAACGTACCAGCTTAGGCAACCTATTTATTAAGCGATCTTCACCGCCGTGTATACTCTCACTAATGACTACACCAAGGAAAAAGCCAATGTCTAACGATACGACTGCCTAGACAAAGGCGCAATAAGCGTACAGTTAAACAGATCAATTTCTTATGTGCAGCGCTTAATATACAGCTCATAATTAGAGTGTCGGTCAACTTTATTATTTATTTCATTAACGCAGAGTCCATATGTATCTATAGCTATTACCGCACTCACACTGCTGTGTGTACTTGGCATCGCTTCTTGGGCAGATTCTCTTTAAAAAAGCAACCATACACCTGCCTAGCAACCCACAGCTTATGGACTGGTTATCGAACGGCTGGTTGATCACGGCGCTTGCATTATACGGCGTTGCTACGCCGCTGTAGATTTGGGTGTTGCGGCACGCCCCTTTGCATATTGCGTATCCATTTATGGCACTGGCTTTTATTATTGTGCCGTTACTCAGCTATTACTTTTTAGGCGAACCACTCACCATCAAAACCTTTATCGGTGGTGCCTTGATTATTATTGGTGCCAGCCTAAGTGTGACCCATTAGGAAGACTGGAGAACTCTATGAAGATTGCTGTTGCTATCCCCTGCTATAAGGTTCGTAAGCATGTGCTCGAGGTTATTGAGCAGATACCTGATTCGGTTGAGCGAATTTATGCGATGGATGATAAATATCCAGAAGCCGGCGGGCAGTATATTGAAGAGCATTGCTCAGAGCCCCGTGTCATTGTGCTGTATAACAGCAGCAACCGTGGCGTGGGTGGCGCAGTTCTGAGCGCTTATCGATAAGCCATTATTGATAATATGGATATTGTGGTGAAAATCGATGGCGACGGGCAAATGAAACCCAACCTACTGCCGCACTTTGTTCACCCTATAATTGAAGGCCGTTGCGACTATACCAAAGGCAATCGATTCTTCCGGCTCGAACCCCTGCAGGGCATGCCAAAAATGCGTTTATTGGGTAATGCGGCGTTATCCTTTATCACGAAAGCCAGCAGTGGCTATTGGAATATTATGGACCCCACCAATGGCTACACTGCCATCCACTGATCTGTGCTGCGCGAGCTGCCTTTAGAAAAAATCGCTAACCGCTATTTTTTTGAAACTGACATGCTGTTTCGACTTAACACTGTCCGTGCAGTGGTGCGCGATATTCCGATGGATGCGGTGCGGTGTATGAGGACGAAGAGTCAAACCTAAAAATCACCACAGCGCTGCCTGAGTTTTTAAAAAACAATTTGTCGCGGATGTTTCGGCGCTACGGCTATAACTACTGGCTGCGCGATTTTAATGTTGCCTCAATTTACAGTGTCTTAGGCTTATTACTGCTGTGTATGGGTTCAATATTTGGCCTGTCACACTGGTTAGCAAGCACCTCATCCGGCGAACCCTCATCCAGCGGCACGGTCATGTTGGCGGCACTGCCGATTATCCTTGGTGTGCAATTTTTAATTTCTTTTTTGCAACATGACATAAGCAACATTCCCACTGAACCCCTAGCCCCACAACTCTCAATACATCCACATGAAAAAAATTAGCTCTGCACACCAGCCAGCATCACCCCATGTAATAGTACTGAGCATTCTCACGCTGTCTTTTAGTGTGGGTTATTTGATTTACGCCATGCTCTCGTCAGAACTGTTTGGGTTTCTCATGCCGGACGCAGCTATAGTGTATTTGCCTTTGGCAACTAAACTGTTAGAAAACCCTCTAACTATTTTAAGTGAGCCAGCAGCAGTGACTGTGGCACCGGGCAGTTATTTTTATATGGCACTGGCCGGTGCCGAACCTGCGCGAATTTTCATCTTCAACATTGTACTGGCTGTCTGCTCAGCACTACTTATCTTTGATTTATGCCGCAGGCTTGGCGGTATTTATGCAGGTCTGGCTGGTGCTTTGCTCTACTGTACTTCACCGCTGCTTCCGCACGTCCTGATTCCTACGCTAAACGAACCGCCGTATCTTTTCTTTACCACTCTTTGGCTGTGGAGTACGGTGCTCATTGGTGATAAGCAAGACAAGCTTTGGCCCGTGCTTGTTGCAGGCTTTGCGCTGCTACTGTCTATTTTAACCCGCGCCATTTATTTTTATTGGCTCTTTCCTGCCGTTGTTACCTGCTTACTCGTTTATGTCTATTCGAAAAATTTAGACTTGAAGAAACTAGGTGTCCGTATTCTAGCTGCACACCTTATTGCCGCAGCAGGGGCCGGCGCCTACACCTTATATAACTGGCAAGTACACGACACCCCTATGATCGCTACCGGCAGTGGTGGTGCCTTAGACTTCGGGAACAACCCAGTAACCTTAGGTTATGAGCCTCCTTACTTTAATATGTTGCATGATGAGTGGATGGTGACAGATAGGGTTAATAGCCACTTAACCCCCCACAATAACCGCCGGCTAAGCTTTGTCGCAAAACAAATGCTAAAAGACATGCCCGCACAGGACTTGGCGGAGCTTTATACAAATAAGCTCGGGGCGATTTTGTTTTTTAGTCAAGTCAATATGCAGTTGAATATTTTTAATGAACGGACGTTTAGAATATTTCTCTTGGCGCTCGCTGTGGCTGGGGTGTTTTATTATCGAAAAAACCTCATTGTTGTCATGCTGTTCTGTGTTTTTCTGTATGTTACAGCTGTCCACGTTCCAGCTATGTACAATCAACGCTACAGCATTGGCGCCCTCGACTTACCTTTAACACTGCTTGCCGCTCTCGGTGTTGCGCAACTGATACGTCAGTACTCTAATAAAAAACTTATTGCAGGCATGTTTCTTATTATTGTAACTGGAATCACTCTCGGTACTCTGCATCAGCGTTATAGCGCACCACTGATGCCACGCCTGGATAAGGGTATATCACGCTTAGCCTTACAAGCACCTCTGGAAAACCTAGACTATCAAGGGTTTTCAAATAACCCACTGACTGCAGTAGCCACGACATTGGTGAAAACACCAAGCATTACTTGGAAAAACATTTCCAACCATACACGTGGCGGAACACCTATTATTTCTATTGATGTTTTAGAAATAGATAAGGGCTGCAAAAAAGTGGAGTTCACTTATTCAGATAAAGAACAAAATATTTGGTATTCATCGATGCAGTTAAAAAGGCCAAAAGCACCACTGACTTTAAATTTTGGCACACTTCATTTGAATAATATTGATAAATATAACAGTCAGTTAGATATCAAATTCAAATGCCCTAACAACTCAGCTTTAAAAATTGGCGCTATAGCACTGTATCTTTCACAAACTGCGCCTCTATTACAACGAGAAGTTACCAGTGGAGTTAAAGCAATAAAAACACTCAAGACCGCTTAATCTTCCGCTACTGTCGAGCTTTTACGTTTAAAAACGATTCGATGGAGCAGAAGCTGTTTAGCTGCATTATGTGCTGTAACTTGGAGTGTTAAACAGGCTATTTTACTGGATAATGCCTGCTTAATAGATAGTCTATAGCGACTCAAATCACCCGCAGCTAGTTGCTGTATGTGCTGCTGACAGTCAATGGCAACCCCATTTACTACCAGCTTAATTTCAAGGTCGCTATTCACAGGCCCAGCACAATCAAGCTCAATGAAGCTTGCTCCGGAATATAAATACGGCTGCGGCGCGTAGAGCTCTATGCATTGTTTAATAAAACCTACCTGTAACCCCTGCTCTGTAGGCGTGAGCTTGCCGCCTGAAACTGACCAAGCATCTGAACAGGCATAACGCTGAGTACCGAATGTATAGCATTGTTCACCGCGGGCAATATCGGCATACAACAACATAAAATCAATCACCGCTTGCTCTAATGAAGTATCGCGCAAGGCCATATGAGCATTAAAACCTGGTTTACCGTGATCTTTTCCACTGCTGCCATTCCAAGCCATTAAATTAACGAAGCGCGCACCATGGTTGAACACTTCCCGTAAACACTCCCATGCGTATCCATAGCTGGGCAACGCTTGGGCATCATCGCGTAAGTCGGCGGGGTTAAACTCAACCACCGCCCAGTCAGGGTCTAACTTGATTATATTTTCAAAAAACGACAGCTGATTTTCAGTCTGAATTGTATTGCGTGCACTTTCCCCATATAAAATTGCTCCGACATGCCCTTGCTCAGGTTTACTGCCCTCTAAAGACATGCCACCTGAATCATAGTTTTTTAATGGGCTA
>JAUCCC010000034.1:0-5819 GCA_034676485.1 Pseudomonas sp. | reverse complement strand
GTACCGAAGCCCAGAGTCAACCTAACCCGCTTCCACGGGGTGTTCGCACCCAACAGTCGGCACCGGGCGTTGGTCACGCCGGCAAAACGGGGCAGGGGCAACAAGGTCAGGGTGGCTGATGAACCGGCAACACCAGCACAACGGCGAGCGTCGATGACATGGGCGCAACGGCTCAAGCGTGTTTTCAATATCGACATCGAGACCTGCAGCGGCTGCGGCGGCGCCATGAAAGTCATCGCCTGCATTGAAGACCCTATAGTGATCAAGCAGATCCTTGATCACCTGAAGCACAAAGCCGAAACCAGCGGGACCAGGGCGTTACCCGAAAGCCGGGCGCCACCGGCTGAGCTGCTCCTGGGTCTGTTTGACTGACGAGCCTGAAGGCCAACGATACCAATCAAAATGCTGCGTTCACAGCGCCGCGGCAGGGATCCGCCGTGCTGGTTGTCGGAAAAGGAGCCGCTAGTGGGAAAGAGGAGGGTAAATTTTCAGCGTTGCTGGCTCCCCGTCAGCCGGATTGGGTTGCATCGCAGGGGTGTCGAAAGAGTCAACTGCGGTCCAAAGCTGTTGGACTTGGGTGAAAAGGGCGTTTATTCTTCCTATACGTTCGCAAACCGACCGTCGGTCAATATAATTAATAATCATTTGCATTTAAATAATGAGGTGTAATGAGCCTATAAAAAAGGGAGTTAAGTAATAGTTTGATATCTAAATAAAAATAGATAATGTAAGAGAAGGAAAAATATGAGAAATGCAGCGAGGTATCACTGCATGGATGGCTAAATTATTTTAGAAGTTGGCTAAAGCGCTGGTAGAGGATTCGGCCTAAATTATGTTGATTGTATTCGGTGCTAGTCGATAAATTATCAACCGCAGCATGCATCGAATGGTAAATCATTGTCGACATCAATTCATTAGGCAACTCTGGCCACGCTTTGTTTTGTTCACCGAAAGCTAAAATAGTTTTAATCTGCTCAACGGCACGGGTTTCATGATCATTGCTGCGGCCGTGGTATTCGTCATGAAATAACATGTCGTGAATATTTTGTTTTTCGACATAGTATTTGACGCTATTTTCGCACCATGCTTTTAATTTTTCACAGGCGCTTGTTTGGCTATCTAAAGCCGTTTGAATATGGCCTAAATACCAGTCCATATAGCGTGTGCGCAGGGCTTCCATGATATCATTTTTAGATTGAAAATAATGATAAAAGGTCCCTTTTGCTACATCAGCTGATAAAACAATTTCGCTGACGGTGGTACTCACAAACCCTTTAGAAAGAAACAGTTTTTCCGCTGCATTCATTAGGTCATCTAGCCTTTCTTCCGCAGGTTTTGTTCTTGGTTTTTTAGGGGGTAATGTCATAGGGTTTGTCTCTTAATATCTTGTGCTAAAAGCAAATCTGATAGGGGTATCATAGCACTTAATATTGATATGCTAAAACTTAGCTCGCTGGTAGCTTCGCTATTTTAACTATCTTTTTGGTGCTTCTATAAAAAGATAAAATAAATACAATCAATAAAACATACATTATCGCACCAATCATCCATATCCAGCCATCCCAACTTGCCAGTGTTTGACCAAAAATAAAGCTAAATAATAATGGGCCGATCACCCCCGTCGTATTGGTTAAGCTGACTAGAACGCCTTGTAGCTTACCTTGGTTAGTTTGATTGACTTGAGCTGACATTAACCCCTGTAAGGCTGGTAGCGCAATACTGCCGCCGGCGAGTAAGATTAATGTAGGGTAAATCATCCAACCCTTTGTCAATAATGACAAAATAATGAATGCTGCTCCATCAACAACAAAGCCCACAATAATCGTCACTTTTTCATTGAATTTCTTGGCGATTGCGCCCGCTACAAATGCTTGGAACAAGGCATGCATGATGCCTAACCCCGCTAAAGATAGGCCGACCTCCATACTGCCCCATTGAAAACGATGTTCCGTAAATAACACCCATGTCGTTGCTGGAATTTGCCCTATCATTTGAGTCATAAAAAAGATAAATAACAATAGTATGACTGGCTTGATCACTTGCAGGAAAGGTCGCGAATTTTCTGCTGTTTCTGTGGTGTTTTTTTCAGTATTTTTGATTTTATTATCTTTAAATATCAACATAATAACTAAAAAAGAGAGCGCATTTAAAATGGCAGCAATAATAAAAGGAAGGTGAGCTGAGAATTGCCCTGTAAAGCCGCCAATTGCAGGGCCAGCGATTAACCCGATACCAAAAGCCGCCCCTAAGCGTCCAAACCACTTAGTACGCTCTTGTGAAGCAGTATTGTCAGCAATAACAGAAGCGGCGACCGCACCTGTTGCGCCAGTAACTCCAGAAATTAATCGCCCAACGTATAGCATCCAAAGTGAGCTAGATAATGCAAGCAAAGTGTAATCCACAGCAGCGCCTGCAAGAGATAGTAGTAATATTGGTCGGCGCCCGAATTTATCAGACCATTTGCCAAGTAGAGGAGCAAAAAAAACCTGCATGATGGCATACAGTGCCAGCAGGATACCGTAATGATTTGCTAAATTTTCAGCCGACACGTATTCACGTAACAATGTAGGCAATACAGGCATGATCAAGCCGATCCCCATAGCATCTAGGGCGGTGATCGTTAAAGCGGTGATCGCAAATTTATTCATCGTTTTTTCTCTATCATTGATAGAGTTGGAATATATCCCTATCAGTGATAGAGTGTCAATAGAAAAAAAGAGAGGGCAGTATGGCGCGATTAGATAAAGAAACCATCATCACAGTGGCATTAGAGTTGCTAAATGAAGTGGGAATGGAAGGGCTGACAACGCGAAAACTAGCTCAAAAACTGGGCGTAGAGCAGCCTACACTATATTGGCATGTGAAGAACAAGCGCACATTGTTGGATGCATTATCTGTTGAAATGCTAAAGCGCAATCATCGTCATTCATTACCCGCAGTTGGGGAAACGTGGCAACAATTTTTACGTAATAATGCATTGAGCTTTCGTGATGCATTATTAAGTTACCGTGATGGCGCAAAAGTGCATTTAGGGACTCGCCCGAGTTCAGACCAATATGACACCGTAGAAATGCAGTTGCAGTTTATGGTGGACAATGGTTTTTCATTAAAATGTGGGTTATATGCCATAAGCGCGGTTGGTCATTTTACGTTAGGTTCTGTGTTAGAGCAGCAAGAACATATCGCAGCACTTAATGATAGGCAACAAATAGCAGATGATACGATGCCTCGACTATTAAAAGATGCTTTGCAAATTATGGATCAAGATGATGGCACAGAGGCTTTTTTATTTGGTTTAGAAGCATTGATTAATGGTTTCGAAAAGCAGTGATAAGGTGTCTGTGTTTTTAGGCTCGCACAATAGGGGGGGATTTGTGCGAGTGATGGATTTATTTAGAACATTGTTTTTCAATTTGGCGTTTTTGTTCTACCAATTTTTTAGCTGTTGCCATCGCGAGTTGTTCATCGGCTTGCATTTTTGCCGTAAAAGAATTGAGGTCATTTCCTACTATATCTTTTAACAGCTTATATTCGCGTGGAGCCACACATTTACATTTTTTCTCTACGGCTGCTTTTCTTTTCGCACGTTTTTTATTTACGGAAGATTGGGGTTCACCAGGCGTTGGTAAGTAACTGTAAGTATTAGACTTTATGCAATCATTATACAACTCTGTTTCGGTTGGCATTTGGTTGGAAGATTCTTTTTTAACAGAAAAGGAATCAGCCTGTGCGGGTAATACGAATGCACTCGAAATTAATAGTGCAACAAATAGAGTTTTAAATTCCATTTAAATTTCTCCTAACATAAAAATAAAGAATGTGTGAATGCTATCCTTTATTCTTAGAGGGGTATGATTAATACATTGATATTTGATAATTAATGACTTTTCTAAAAGGTAGTATTGATCATAGCAAGTAAGGTTTTGATTTAACTTCAGGTTATTCTGAATGTTTTTTAGCTTTGGAATTATGCAGTTTAAGGTGGCTAAAAGGGTGTATTGGCGTAAAAATAGAAGGTTTTCTTGTTTATAAGCGATGGATAAATATATTCATCGCTTATTTAAAAATGCCACTATTTAAATAAAAAATACCCCATTACTCAATAGCTAATGGGGTATGTATATTTTGTTAGGTTCGCAATTACAGAGTGAAAACACCGATAACTGCGATCACACTAATGATCGCTGAGCCGCCATAGAAAACCCATTTAGTTGCAGGGACATGGATTTTAAAATCGTGCAGTGTATGGTGAATACGGTGCATACCACACCATACTGGCAGAATAATCATCAGTAATAAGAAAACGCGGCCGATAAAGCTTTGGCAAAATGCCATAATGCGTTCATAGCTAAGCATTTCTGGTGCGACACCCAGTGGAATTAAAATCCCTAACAGGATGATAATTGCGGGGCCAATTACAGCACTCCACATACCACCAGCACCAAATAACCCCCAGAAAATTGGCTCATCGGAACGTTTAGGCGTTAGATTCATCAGATTCTCCTTCGATTAAAATAACAATGCGATAGCTAAAATTGCCGCAGTGACGACAATCGTGACAGCCCAAAAGCCTTTAACGATAGGCTCATCAGACATTTTCTTATCTTTAACAATAATACTGACAGCTTTAGGTGCAAGGTTGAACCACGTTGTGGTATGTAGCAGCGTTGCAGCTAACGTAATGATGTTAATAATAAGAATAATTGGGTTACTTAAAAAACCAACAAAGCCAGCCCAAGACTCAGGACCGCTTTTAAGCGCAAACACCCCATACAGGACTAAAATACTGAACCAGACCTGAAGAACGGAGGTGCTTTCACGCATGATGTAAAAGCGGTAAAAACCGAGCTTTTGCCACCAGTCGCCCTTCATTTCTCTGACATAGGGTTTACGTTTCGTAGTCATGACTTCAATTCTCCTTATCGTGGCTTCAGCATGGCGATAACAAAGTCTTGCGCACTGGCAACTTTACCTTGCTGGATAGCGCCTGCAGGGTCGACATGCTTAGGACAGACTTCAGAGCAGTAGCCTACAAACGTACAGCTCCAGACACCGTTGTCACCATTTAACAAGGTCATGCGCTCTTTCGCACCATGGTCTCGGTTATCTAAATTGTAGCGCTCTGCCAATGTGATCGCGGCTGGTCCGATGAACTCTGGGTTCAGTCCAAATTGTGGGCAAGCTGCATAGCACAGACCACAGTTGATACAACCTGAGAACTGATGGTATTTAGCCATCTGTGCAGGCGTTTGTTTATTTGGGCCTTCAGATGGTTTGCGATCATTCCCAATAATATAGGGTTTGATTGCTTCTAAACGCTCAATAAAGTGAGTCATATCAACAACAAGGTCACGCTCGATTGGGAAGTTACCTAACGGCTCAACTTTCATACCTTGTGGGTATTCACGCAGGAAGGTTTTACAAGCCAGTTTAGGGACTTTATCTACCATCATGCCACAAGAACCACAGATAGCCATACGACAAGACCAACGATAAGACAGGTCTGGAGCAAGGTTATTCTTGATATAGCCTAACGCATCTAACAAAGAAGTTTGCTCATCGTAAGGGACATCATACGTCACCAAATGGGGTTCACTATCCGTTTCCGGATTGTAACGCATGATCTCCATTTTTAGGTGTTTCATATCATCCATTAGCTTGCTCCTTCTTCGCCTTATCTTGAGCTTCAGCTTCGGCACCGTAAACACGTTTAGCTGGCTGAGATTTCGTGATTTTCACATCACTGTATTCTAAACGAGGGGAGCCCTCAGGGTTATAGAATGCCAAAGTATGTTTAAGGAAATTCACATCATCACGCT
>JAUCCC010000033.1:0-5988 GCA_034676485.1 Pseudomonas sp. | reverse complement strand
AAGGTAGGGCCAGTAGCACCATCACCCAGCAGATCAAATCTCCACAAATTGCCATGTAGATCGCCCGCGTAAGCATAATCAGCAATACCATCACTGTCATAATCAGCTAAGCGTGGAGAAGATAAGCCATTTGGTGTTTCTGAGGCGCTTTGCACTGTTAAGTTAGTAATCATTTCGCCAGTTATAGCATCTATGACATAGAGCGCTGCGGCACCACTATTAGCACCTTCTGCTTTATAACCATTCCCAGTTACCACAGCCCACTTACCATTATGCAAGCGCGCTACTGTTGGTTGGGGAAAACTGTAACCTGGCTTAACCGTGCCTTTAACATCTGATGAACCATCCAACTGCCACAACAACGTAATTGCATCTGGGTTGGTGATATCTAAAGCAAACAAACCCTTACCGCCAGCACGTAGCGTGCCAACTAAAATCGTTCGCCACTTAGACAGCTCACTATCATACACATCAGACACCACAGGCGTACCATCAACATAATACTCATGCGTATAGTTTTTGCCTGTGAGTTTGTTTAACTTAGGAAATACTGCGGTAGGAATAAAAGCGAACTTCTCAACGCCTGTTGCAGTATCAAAAGCATGCAGCATTCCACTATTACCGCCTATGTAGAGCTGACCTCTACGGTTAGCGATAGCAGCCATATACGCTGTATAGGCCTTTGCATCAGGGGCTCCTTCAAGACGATTAGCAAAACCTTCTAAATAACGTGCACCAGTAACTACTGCAGGTTGTGATGAAAGGAAATCACCCAATATCGAGGTACGAACACGTAAATCTCCATCATTCTCACCCTCTTTAGAACGATTACCTCTTATATATGCTAAACGATCAGACCATGTGGCTACTTGAGCACTAGGATCAGGATTAAAATTCAACCAATAAGCTAGAGTACCAAGTGTAGATGGCAAACCTGCATTTCCAACTACAAAATCTTGTAATGAGGCAGCTCCATTTGCAATCTTAATATTACGCGCAGTGTAAGCAGGCATGGCCGCCTTCGCACTCCAGCCTTCTTCAACTACATCCTCAAACTTCTCATCAACAGGGTTCCATTTACGATATTTTTTAACTTTTTGCACATCTCCGGACCAACCTGATGAACTATCAAATGTAGTTTGATAAAAATATGAAGCTAGACGATCAGCAGGATCAAGGGGATCGCCATCCGACTCAACCGAGGTACTGGTTCCAGGCTTAGCTGCCGATGATTTTCGGTTAGCAATACGGTTTAAAATGCTATCAAATGCAGCAACCATAGCGTCAGGACTGTCAACACTAAAGAATTCACCGCGTGAGTTAATCGCCGCGTGCCACAAATCATATACGTTGGCAGAGCTTGTACCCACAGTAGGCCAAACAGCAGTACCAGATTTTAAATTCTTATACCCTTCACCTAAGTAGATTAGCCCTCCACGGGATATTAGTATCATTAAGTGAGTTAGTAAGCCCAAGCCCCATCACAAAATTAACCATGTGCTGCCAATATGCGGGATTATTGCGTGGGTCCCAATAGTCATCAATATCGTTGCCACTTTTAAAGGGTATATAAGGTTTTACTTTATTGACTAGATTTTTATTTAAATCCATTGCCCAGTAGTTCATTGCAACGTCAGCCAGTGAGTTATTACCACCACCTTGAAAAGGCGCAGCAGGAGTATATTGAGAAGGCCGTGTACCGGTATAACCAGTACCAGACTCTAAACTTATAGCTGCATCATCATTATAAGTTTTACCTATACCACTTGCGTCATTACCGTTCCAAACTCCATCTGTCATCAATACATGATAACTAGCACGGCATGCATAGGTGTTATCCGTATTATTAGTCTTTGAAGTATCATTTGGATATTTATGCCAAGCTGCAGAATCATTTTTTAAAAACTTACCAGCTCTGTCCATCGCAGCACGCAGAGGCGTAGAGTTATTCATGCGCATGTTTTGCATCCAGTAATAAAACTTCGCCACGCTGCTTTGCACTAAATTCTCTAAATCGGTTATCACCGCACCGACTAGCATTAGACTTATTAAGCTGCGTACAATCACTCAAGTTTTGCCACGTCACCCTTGAGCTGGGACTCAAGTTATAAAACGCCAAACTTGCTGCAGAAATAGTCGCTAAAGAGCGAGTACGATAAAAAGAATACCAGTTAGCAAAGTTCTGTCTTTCATCACTACCGGATTCACTATCATCCTCACGAGTCAACCCAGAATTATTTGTTACAAAAACCAAACGATAACATTGCTCCCAACTATTACAATCAGCGCTACCAGAAGTTGCGGGTAGCTTGTTGCCATTGGGAAACTCAAAATCAGAGTCGGCCACATAGTAATAAGCAGGCACAGAAGATGTTGTCAGGTCTGCTGTAAAATGATAGCTACCGTTTATTGTTTTTCGGCTGCAAGGAGCATTTATACTTATATTACCCACTTCCATAACGGCTCAGCATGAAGAGGTTCCCCCCGTTCTTGTGACTTTAATTACTCCTGTTCGTGTAGAGTAACTATCCACTTTATCTGCATGCCACTTTCCATCACATGCATGCATTTCGTTGTTTTTACTATAAAGAGAGGTTTTAATTCAGCATTTAAAATCGAATTCAGGATTACGAATTGCTGGTAAAGATCTTGTAGTCTCTGAGTCTCTAATTTTCACTTCAGTTGCAACATAATACTCTGTTCGTAAATCAGCAGACTCATCATTTCTAGGTTTAAAAGAGTTCAAATAAGCCTTATTAAAAGAAGTGCTTAATATTTTTTTCTGAGCCATCCTTATTAAAGGATGATGGTGTTTTGTATGTGATTTTAGGATTGTAGTACATCGCATTAAACGAGTTTGATCTGAAGCGCCGTTCACCAGTAAATCCTAAGCCATCAGGTACAAACGCTCTGTCCATTGAGGTAGACTCATCAATGGTTACAATAATATTAGGTGGCACGCCTTCTGACAAATTGAGCGGCACCTGAGATATTTCCTGCTGAGTGCTTGCATGTACACTTATAGAAGCGCTCAGAATTCCAGCACATAGCGCACCAGAAAGAATGCTTTTACCTAGACTGGTATATTTATTTTGTATATTCATATCATCACCTTTAATCATTAAGTCCAAGGTAAGTAACAGCAATAGTAGACTGAGCAGCTACTTCATCTTTGGCTTGCGCCGCTATTAAGAAAAAGAACGTACCTTTTCCTTCAAGAGCAGCACCATATTCAGGGTTAACTGTCTCGTTTTCTTCAGAGCCAGCCATTACACGGTAGGTATTCCAAAATGCAGTTACGCCATTACTTGGTTTGAAATAATTATCTTCCTTGGGATCAAGACCACGATAAGGCATCCACGCTACCACTGCTGTAGAACCCGCTGATAATGCTGCAGCACCTGTTCTGTTTGCATATTGATTTGTGTAATCACTGGTTGCTTTGAAAAAACTAATTGGCGCGATAAAGTAGTCTGCCAGCTCTTCCTCAGTCATTTCCCACAATAAGCAAGGCCGATTAATATAGTTACGGCTGAGTTTATTATCTTTAATACAGTTTTTACCGACGTTTGCTTCAAGCTTGTCACGCAAGTACCCCGGCCCATAAAAACGAAACTCTCCTTCACGCAATGCCGCATCCGCTAAATTATCTAAACGCCCTGTTTCAACACGATTTGCCGTAATCCGCGATTCAAGTGTTACCCCGCGCATATTACTGACGGCCAAAACTGTCAGCACAAGCAGCATTACCAAAGCAATAACAAGTACAGCGCCTTGCTGTTTTTGAGCTTTAAAATTTCTCATGGCATCACATTCCTTATCGCTTGCGCACCCATAGCGACTTGATAGATTTGTCTTTTATCTTGCGCTGCTAAACGGGTCTTAGATGCATCACTGGCATTCATGAGCCATTGCGTATAAACATTAGAATCTCCATCGCGCTGATTATTACGGCTGACAGTCAACACCGAATAATTGATAGCACGTACGGGACCGTCTGCTGCACTCCAGCTGGCAGCTGCTTTAAAAGGCGAAGATGCTTTTAATCTTTTTTCTTGATCCACTCCTGAGCCAAATTCAACGTTCATATCAGCTACACCATCAATAATTTCTGCAGATGCAGCACTAGTAACGCAACTCAAGGTGCCTTTATTAAGATCAGTCGAATGAGGGGTGAACTTGATAGCAACATAAATTGTTTCAGCCTGAGAAGGATAAAGGAATGGTTTATCCTTCGCTAATTCTGCATTATTACCATCGCAAATTGGTTCTTCATCATAAGCAGGCTGGTAACGCATGCAAAAACCAACTTGCTCACCACTTGCCTCAATATTTGTAATCACGCCTTCAGCAGGAAATGGCTTGCAGTGTGCAGACAATGCAGTGCTGGCAGGAAATGCATCTAACATAGACTGATCAGGCACTCGTCGATAGCCTGCCTTACTCAGCAAATTATCCAGCATGAGTACGGCAAAACGGCTGTTTTCTAAGTTACCCGCCTGACTTTGCTGAAAGACATAATTGCGTTTGTTATCGATATAGACTTGGGTAATACCGAGAATTAAAAAACTGCTAATCGCTAATGCGACTAACAACTCAATCATAGATAAGCCGCGCTGACGGAACACGCTTAACATTTTCATAATTCCACCCGCGTGGTAAAGGTACAAATATCTGAGTCTGAATTTTTACCACAAACACTTTCTTTGCTACGCCATGCCAATTGAATAGCTAAGGTAGAACCTTTGTAGCTAGAGCCCGCGCAGACGGGCTCACCATTATCATCAAGCTTAAAACTTGGACACGCCTTAAAAGAGCCAGCAAGAAGAGCGCTTGCGTCAGGCAAAGTTTCTACAACTTGCTTCACCCAGCAATCTCCTTGCTCTTGCAAACTGTGCGCCAAGGCCGAGTCTGGGCAGTTTGCCGCTGTGAGCTGCAACACACCACTCGCGTCATAAATATCGCTACTAGCTTTGAGCTCAGTGTAGGAATACTCAAGCGGTGGCTTATTAAGAAACAAATCATCTCTATGCGTGCGCATAATTTCAATCAAATCATTCGACAGTGTGACCGCAGCGTTACGATTGACCGCATCTTGCGTGTATTGAATGCTTTTACTTTGTAGTGCAACCATGCCCAAAATCCCTACAGTAGTAAGAACGATGGTAACCAGTACTTCAATTAAGCTAAATCCTTGATTGCTTTTCATGTTGAGCCTCATGGTGTGCAACTGGTGAGTTTATCGGCGTCATCTTTGTAACCACGCGCATACATTTTAACAACGCCACTGGCCTGAACTTCGAGCAGGTAACCGTTGGCAAAGTCGGTGTCACGGCACACAGTAATTTTAGCGCTGCTGGTGGTCATACCATTAGGTGTGAAGGTCAAGGTTAAGCTGCTGGGATTAGTCAGCGGTTTCGCTTGCGCGGTATTAAACTCAAGCTTGCGCTCTACTGCTCCACCTTGCGGTTTTAATTCCCAAGCGGTGGTTGTGGTATCCACTTCGTAAGTTTTGCGAGTGGTCACAGCTTGCCCGCGCGCGTACTGCAAAAATGTTTTCAGCTCATCGGCTTTGGCTTGCACCTGATTGTTGCGAATAAACTGTACAAAGTTTGGTACGGCAATGGTGGCAACAATTCCCAGTAGCGCGATAGTGATCATCAGTTCCACGAGGGTAAACCCGCGCATGCCTTTTAATCGTGACATGGTGTACTCCATACGAATTCGTGAGTTAAGCATGCATAAGCGCTGCCGCGCTGTCATTGCACAACGGATTATTGGCTTAATAAGCAGGATAAGCGGTCAGGCGGCAAGTAAAGATGTGCAATCCATCACACTGAAGTATTTGATCGCTGCTATTTACCACTCTTAAGCAAGGTGAGTTTAATGCTGCTCGCAACTGCACAAATCAACCGATTGCCGTACCCCTCCGCTAGGCAACTGCGCCATATTGCAGCACACAATAGATTCACACCTGCGCAAGGGTAT
>JAUCCC010000032.1:0-19114 GCA_034676485.1 Pseudomonas sp. | reverse complement strand
AAACTCAGGCTCGGCCTGCATAATGTCAGCAAAGAAGATATTCGGTGATTTGCCGCCCAACTCCATGGTGCTGGGGATAATATTAGCGGCTGCGTGTTGCATGATATGACGGCCAGTAGCAGTCGAGCCGGTGAAAGCAATTTTGGCAATACGTTTACTGCTGGCTAATGCTTCTCCGGCTTCACGACCAAAACCATGCACTACGTTTAAAACGCCGGGCGGCAATAAGTCACCGATCAGTTCCATAAGTACGGTAATGGACAATGGCGTTTGCTCTGCCGGCTTAAGAATAACTGTGTTGCCGGCGGCTAAGGCCGGTGCGAGCTTCCAAGACGCCATCAGAAGAGGGAAGTTCCAAGGGATAATTTGACCCACCACGCCCAAGGGCTCATGAAAGTGATAGGCGGCGGTGTCGCTATCAATTTCTGCGGCGCCGCCTTCTTGTGCACGAATACAGCCAGCAAAATAACGGAAGTGATCAGCCGATAAGGGCACGTCCACAGCCAATGTTTCACGGATGGGCTTACCGTTATCCCATGTTTCTGCTACAGCTAATAATTCTAGATTCTCCTCAATACGATCAGCTATTTTTAATAGCACCAACGCGCGGTCTTGGGCTGAGGTTTTTCCCCAAGCATCAGTAGCTGCGTGCGCTGCATCAAGGGCTTTTTCAATATCTTCAGTGCTTGAACGCGGGAACTGCCCGCAGTCTTCATTGGTGATGGGGGTGGTATTGCTAAAGTACAGGCCCTTAACAGGTGCCACAAACTCACCGTTAATGAAGTTTCCATAAGAGGATTTAATGGTTAATAAAGCATCTTTGTTGCCTGGTTTAGAGTAAATCATCTGCACAGCCTCATTTTTATTAATATCGGTAGTCACCCGTTAGGGTTTGGCATTGTTGCAGAGCAATAATTGCACTTATAAAGATACAATTCATCTCATTATTGCAGTTTAATTTAGAATCATGTTATCCATTAGTCGCACAACAGGCTCTAAAAACCTCATCCCTTACCTTTAAGGTCTACTTTTTTACAAATTAATTTCTACATAGCGTCCTGTATCAACGGCAACGTGGCACACTTTGATTCGAGGTGTAGCAGCCAGCTTTCTCACTCCGCTTACACCGTTAGGCACCCTCTACCTTGACTAGGTTTATATGTTGCTCAAGTGTTTAACTGAGCAAGACTGTGAATAATGGGAAACCCAAAGGCTCTACCAACCTCACAGATAGCAAAGGCGCTCATTCAGTAAATTATCAACAGGTGGCCCAACGTTACGATAAAGTCTGGCGCCCTTGCACACTCGGTTAAAAGACACTTCACTTTTGTGAATGCATCATTATCTGATATATATAATGTGCCACTGTGTTTTGCATAACAAAGTTTGCCCCTTGGAGTTTTATGAACAATCAACTACAGACGAAATATCAGCTTTCGATACTTTCGGTACTCGGAGTTGTATCTGTACTGGGTATTTCTCCATTTGTAGTTATACGTTTTCTGCAAGGCAATATCTTCGGCGCGCTCATTGACCTATCCCTAGTGCTGGGCATCATAACGCTCGTGACCTATGCACGACGCACCAATAAACCTCGACTGGCCAGCGCGATAACTGCAATATTTATTAATGGCGGTGTGGCGGTCATTATTGCTCATAACGGGGTTGATAGCTTTTTGTGGATTTATCCTGTCTTTGCAGCCACGTTTTTCCTCGCAAGACCGATTGAAGCCTTGTGTATCAGCCTTATCACTGGTGGATTTCTGACCACCCTGCCTGATATTTTTGACACCATTTCGCTGAGTGCCTACATTATGACGAGCACTATGCTGTCATTAAGCGCTTTTGTGTATGCCAGCTACGGTCAAAAGCAACTACGTTTAATGGAAAGCCTGAATACCATTGATCCGCTAACCGGCGCTTTTAACCGCCGAGCTCTAGACTCAGATATGGCAGCGGCCCTGTCCAATTCCGAACGCAACGGTACTCAGTATTTACTCGCAATCTTAGATCTGGACCACTTCAAGGCGGTGAACGATAAGTACGGCCACGCTGTTGGCGACCAAGTGTTGAAAAAACTTGTTACGCTTACTAGGACGCATACTCGTAAGCACGATCGTCTTTATCGGCTTGGCGGGGAAGAGTTTGTATTGTTGATTCCAGAGATCAATCATGAACAGCAGCTTGCGTTTATCCAAAAACTTAAAACAGTCATAACCAATGAGCTAAAAACACCGGGCGGCGAGAAAATAACAGTATCCTTTGGTGCTGCAGCATGGGTAGCGGAGACAACCATGGATACCTGGCTGAAGCGCGCAGATGATGCACTTTATTTAGCCAAGAAAAGGGGCCGTGACTGTGCGGTATTCAGCGATACATAGTTCATCTGGTTGTTTATCGAAAGCTATTTTATGCTGCAGTACAACCGCTAATGACACCCCTACTCGCTACTTAGGCGCAATGCCTTATAAAGTCAGTAGCAAAAAAACCAGACCAATGAAGAGAAAAAAACACAGTAAAATATCTGCCGCTTCAATCTAGCCTAAGCAAATGGACAACACCACAAGGAGAATCACATGCATATTGGCATTCTGACCTTCAGCTTTTCCCTACCCGGATGCAGCTCTTTAAAAGAAAAACGCCAGCGCATGGGCGGCATGCACGAACGTTTCGGACGCAATCCAGCGGTGGCCGTGTGCGAAAGTGGCGAACTCAATAGACACGATGCCAGCGAATGGTCGTTTGTGGTGGTGGCAACCACGAAACGTGAAATCGAATCGCTGTGCAGCCAGATTGAAGAGAAAATACAACGCAGCGTAGAAGCACGCGTAATGGACGTAACACGAGAAGTTCTTTAAATAAAAAACGCCAGTCTAGGCCATAGTGATGGCCTAGACTGGCGTTGGTCAATCGCTAAGCTAGCCTTTTAAGCGTTGAGCTTGGCTGCAATTTGAGCAACATGTTTACCCTGATGGCGGGCAATCGTTAGCTCGCGCGGGTCAGGTTGGCGCGAGCCATCACCGCCGGCAATCGTTGATGCACCGTAAGGTGTACCGCCACCTACTTGGGAAATATCAAACAACTCAGGCGTGGTATAACCGATAGGCACGATGACCATGCCATGATGCGCTAACGTAGTCCACGTTGAGGCAATCGTCATCTCTTGTCCGCCACCTGTGCCGGTTGAGGTAAATACGCTGGCCACTTTACCAGCCAAAGCGCCTTTAGCCCAAAGACCACCAGTCTGATCAAAAAATGTGCGCATTTGCGCAGACATATTGCCGAAACGCGTGGGCGTACCAACGATAATGGCATCGTACTCTGCCAATTCAGCTGGCGTGGCGACCGCTGCGGCTTGATCCGTCTTACCGCCAGCATTTTTAAAAATTTCAGCATCCATCGTTTCTGGCACACGTTTAACCGTGACCTCGACACCAGCAACGCCACGCGCGCCTTCGGCGACGGCATTAGCCATTGTTTCGATATGGCCGTACATGGAGTGATAAAGAACCAATACTTTAGTCATTTTTGTTTCCTTTTAAGTAAGATTTGATTTGTGTTGTTTAAATGCAAGCGAACAAGTCGCCAGTATCCCCCGCTGGGAAATATCTATTAATCGTTCAGTATGAAAACTGAAAGCAGCTCACCGCAATCTAATACTGAACATGGATAGCACGCTTTATGCCACATCCACTAGAACAATTTCGCTGTCTTGCTGGGCCCTAACCAGCAGCAGGCGTTCATCACTAATTGCAACGCCATCGCCGACAGACGCCACCACCCCATTCACCTCGATTTGGCCACTGGCAGGAACCAGATACACCTTACGTCCAGCAGCAATGTGATATTCGGTGCTCTGCCCAGCCTTTAGCGTGGCAGCCACCAGTCGTGCGTTGGCACGAATGGGCAAGGCATCTTCAGTGTCATCCGGCAAACCACTGGCAAGAGTGACAAACGATCCGCTACGCTTCCCCTTGGGAAAGGGTTTAGTACCCCAGGCTGGCGGTAGGCCTTTTTCATTGGGCATAATCCATATCTGGAAGATCTGCGTTGTCACGTCTTCTTCATTCATCTCGCTGTGGGCAATGCCTGTTCCAGCACTCATCACCTGTACATCACCGGCTTCAGTACGGCCGCGATTGCCGAGGTTATCCTCATGGGTAATCGCACCTGTACGTACATAAGTGATGATTTCCATATCGCGATGTGGATGCGCTGGAAAGCCCGAGTGCGCAGCGATACTGTCATCATTCCAGACGCGCAGATGCCCCCAGCTCATGCGTTTGGGGTCGTAATAATCCGCAAAAGAGAAATGGTGGCGAGTATCCAGCCAGCCATGCTGAGCGCCGCCCAGCTCGTTATAAGGTCGTAGTTCAATCATTGCAGAACCTCCTGTCTCAGGTGAATAGTGGCTGCCAGAACCTTAGGGAATCAAAACAATTTTTTCCGAACCACCGTCGCTGACCTTATGATAGGCAACGACCGCCTCAGACAGTGGCAGCTCAATAAATCCGCTGGGCAGCGCTAAACCAGCATCAAATGCAGCGCCTATTTGCGTCAGCATTTGCGCGCAGTTTTCCAAGGTGTAGAGCAAAGAGTTAATGCCGACAATTGAACCGCCACGACGGTACAGATTTAAAGATGACATATTGATCAGCCCATCTTTTGGTGCCGCAATAATCGCAACGCGACCAAAGGTGTCAACGCTATTGACTGCCTCAGCTAACCAGAAGCCAGTGGTTTCGAAAATCACTTCTGGCGCCTGCTGTTGAAAGTGCTTTCGCGCTTGCTCAGGCAATTGCTCTGCATTGTGTAACTGAAAGGCACTTAGACCTTGCGCTTGCAGATCTTGCACAACCTCAGCACGGCGCACAGCCATCACCACCTCTGCACCTCTTGCTTTGGCCAATACTTGTGCTGCTTTAGCGACTGCGCCAGCACCAATGATTAAGAAACGCGTGCCCGCCTTAACCTGGCTGCGCTCTAGTGCATCCCAAGCGGTGATAAATGGCACGCCGCAAGTGGCAGCTTGAGCAAAGGTCAACGACGCGGGTAATAGTGCAACGGCATTGGCCGGCAGCACCACATACTGCGCATGGCAGCCGTCTTGATAAAAACCAAAACCCTTACCGGTGCCACCCCACACAGCTTTACCCAGCAATTCTTGCGGCCCTTCAACCACTACGCCAGCAAAGTCCCGCCCAGGGACACGCGCCGTTGTCGTATAAGGAAAAAGCCCAAGTACATTCTTAATATCACTGGGGTTAATACCTGTCGCGCGAACCTCAACCAACACCTCACCCTCTGCTGGCACAGGCTTAGGCAGTTCTTGCAACTGCAAGAAATCTAAAGAGCCGGTTGCTGAAAACTGTAGAGCTTGCATAAGAGTCCTCAATCTCTGGGTTACTGTGTAGCGCGCTAAGCAGCCACTTAAAGTGCTACTCAGTCGGCCTGACTGTATAAATCACTGACGCCCGTGTGGAGTATCGAGATTGAGCACAGGCCCTGCTGGCACAACACCGGTTGGATTGATGGTCGTGTGACTACGGTAATAATGCTCTTTGATATGCTTCATATTGACCGTCTCAGCTACACCAGGCCATTGGTACAGCTCGCGCATATAATTCGCCAAATGCGGATAATCTTCGATCTGTTTCAAGTTGCACTTAAAATGCCCGTGATAGACCGCATCAAAACGAATCAGCGTAGTAAATAAACGCCAGTCGGCTTCGGTGATTTTCTCGCCTAAAAGGTAGCGATTACTCGACAAGCGATGTTCCAACTCATCCAGCGCTTCGAACAAGGGGAATACCGCCAGCTCGTAGGCTTTTTGACTTGTAGCGAACCCTGCTTTATAGACACCGTTGTTTACGTTGTCGTAGATATGCGCGTTAATGCTATCAATCTCAGCGCGTAAAGCCTCTGGATAATAATCGCCAGACTTGGCACCAATGTCATCAAAAGCGCTGTTGAACATACGAATGATTTCGGAGGATTCATTGTTGACCAGTTTATTTTGTTTTTTATCCCAGAGCAGCGGAATGGTTACGCGCCCACTGTACTTAGGGTCAGCAGCAGTATAAATCTGGTGCATATAATCTGCCTGGAAAACCGGATCTGCCACCACGCCTTCACCTCTTGCAAAGGTCCAGCCATGTTCAGCCATTAACGGATTCACCACTGACACTGAAATCATTGACTCCAGCCCTTTCAATTTGCGAAAGATCAGTGTTCTATGTGCCCAAGGACAGGCTAGACAAACATATAAGTGATAACGCCCTGCTTCAGCTTTAAAGCCACCCTCACCAGTTGGTCCAGGGCTGCCATCAGCAGTAATCCAGTTGCGAAATTGCGACTCGCTGCGTGCGAATTTACCGTCGTTAGAGTCCGTGTCATACCATTGGTCAACCCACTGACCTTCTACAAGTAAGCCCATATTGGAGCCTCCATTTGTATTTGCATGTGATGCACGAGGAAAGACCGTTTTTCCTAGCGCGCCTATGCTATATGTGATGATGCGATATGGCTGAAGTTCAACCTCTACAGGTCACATCAATTGTGTTGTTCGATGTAAATACTATACTGTAAAGGATTGACAGATAATAACGGAATGATTTGATCTTTATGATCAGAAAAACTGAACTATGACTTTACTTATCACTTTAGATGCACTGCAGACACTCGACGCAATAGAGCGTCGCAACAGCTTTGCCGCTGCTGCCGAAGAATTACACCGTGTTCCGTCAGCAGTCTCTTACACCATCAACAAGCTGGAAGAGGATCTTGGCGTCGAGCTGTTTGACCGCAGTCGACGTAAAGCCGAGCTGACCGCAATTGGCCGTATGGTGCTGGAGCAGGGTCGGCAAATTATTAAAGCTTCTGAGGAGTTGACCGCACTGGTACGCCAGGCCGCCGATGGCTGGGAAACAGAAATGCGGATTTGTATTGATAGCGTACTGACCTGCGACCCTATCTATGACTTGATTGAAGAGTTCCAGCGCATTCAGCCTAAAACCGAAATACGTTTAAGTGAAGAGGTGCTTAGCGGCAGCTGGGATGCACTGATTGATAACCGCTGCGACTTGGTAATTGGCGCAGAAGGTTCTGCACCTGTTCCAGGTTACGCCATGCACTCGCTCGGACAAGTGGTATTTGAGTTCGCGGTCGCTGCCGGCCATCCACTGACCCAGCTACCAATGCCTCTGCCAACCAGCGCGATACAGCACTACCCAACCGTGATAGTCGCCGACAGCTCACAACGCTTACCCACGCGCTCCGCTGGACTACTGGATGGTCACAGCCGTATTTTTGTGCCCAGTATCGAGCATAAAATAGAAGCGCAATGCAAAGGGCTTGGCGTCGGCTACCTGCCGCGCCACCGGATTATTCGAGAGTTGGCCGAAGGGAAATTAGAACTCTTAACCTTGGATGCGCCACGCGGGCCAACAGAAATATCAGTGGCATGGTCTCGCGGCAACAAAGGGAAGGGACTTAAATGGTTTATCGATCGCCTTAAAAAAATGGAGTTCGACCCTATTCGTGGCGCGCTGATTCAAAGCCCATAAAACTTAAGGGCGGCCTAGCCCAGCACTACCAGCAACAAACCCAGTAAAATCACACCCGTGCCAATAGGCCGCTGCCAGCGCAGCTAAATAAATAGCCTGAAACACCCCGGTGAGCACCATTAACCAAAGGATGGCCAAGGTTAAGTGACTTAGCACATCCCAGTACCACCATAAAATATGGCAATTAGAGTAGCGCGCCCCGGTACCCCCAAAAAAAGCTACTGTGCCAGAAAAAAGCCGTGCAGGGACTGACACTTTTTTCAAACAGATTCCAGCTTGCATGAGTGAGCGCCGATAGCAATACAATAAGAATTGCTGAGAATGTCATTGGCTGCCTTGCCTCCAGGCTTTAGTGCTGTGATCAAGCCAGTAGCGCAGCAACCCTTGAATCAGTTTTGCAGCGGCACAGGTTGCGGTAATCAGCACAACCATTGCTGCTGCGCCAGCGGTATCACCGGCTTCGTCCATATTCAAAACAGCAACGGCGGCCAGCTGGGAGTCATGCCCATACAAAAACACCACTGCAGAAACTGTAGTCATGGCATTCACAAACAGGTACAGCGCCACATCAAGAATCGCTGGCAAGCACAGCGGTATAGTTACGGTGAACAGTACCCGGCAACGCGAGGCTTTCAGCGATTCACCCACAGCCTCAAACTCTCGATCCAGCTGCTTTAATGTTGTGATTGCAGTCAGGTGTGAGACAGCATAAAAATGCGCAACAGTGCATAAAATCAAAATAAACAGCGACCCATAAATCACACTTAGCGGATTACCGGGGTTGTTAAAAAAGAAAATATACGACAGCCCCAGTACCAACCCAGGTACGGCTAAAGGCAACATGGCCAGCAATTGGAATAGACCTTTTAGACCTGAAGGCTGGGGCGTGCGCTCCATTAACCATGCATTAAAAAACACCAATACAGTGCCAAGACACATCACACCCAGAGCCATTTTTATACTATTGAGGTAAGCACCCCAGCCACCACCATCCATCAGGTCAAACTGATAGTTTTTAAGGCCTAAATCTAAATTATACGGCCAGAAGGTGACAAAGGAGGCATACACCGCTGTGCCTAAAATCACCAAGATAAACACCAGCGTCGGCAGCAATAACAGACCACCCAGTCGATCGCGGGTTTTATTGACTGTGGGCTTGTACGGTACTGATTGTGCGGTAAAACTGGCGACCTGTTTGCGCTGCACATAACGATCAGCAGCAAAGGCTAGCAGCGCCGGCAATAACAGCAGCACACTGACCACTGCGCCCATCTCAAATTGTTGCTGACCCACCACTTGCTTGTAAATATCCGTGGCTAACACATTAAACTGACCACCAATCACTTTAGGCACGCCAAAGTCGGTAATCACCAATGTAAATACTACAAAGGCGGCGCTGACTAAACCATAGCGAGCACCCGGCACCGTAACCGTGCAAAAGGTTCGCCAAGGGCTGGCTTTAAGTGAGGAGGCAGCCTCATAATGACGCCCGTCAGCGTTTTCCATTGAAGTTAAAATAATCATCAGTGCATGAGGAAACGTCCAGAACACAGAACCCAGTACAACGCCGATTGGGCCATAAATATCTGCACCCAATAGCCAGCTTTTTAGCACGCCCTGATTGCCAAATAAATACACCAAACTGATGGCTGACAACAGCGATGGCGCAAGAATGGGGATCACCAAAACCCCACGAATCAGCCCAGTGAAAGGCAGCCGTGTACGTGTCAATGCCCAGGCTGCAACAAATGCCAGCAGCACCACCACAACCGTGCTTAAACCGGCAACCCACAGTGAATTGAAAAAAGCCGACTCAAAGGCACTTGAGCTTAAATATTGGGCAAAGTTATCAAGCCCAACAAAGTCACCCGCTTTGTTTTCGACACTTTTAGACAGCAACGTATAGAGTGGCGCTAACACCAGCAATATCAACACAGCGCAGCCCAGTAACAGCAACAGGGTAAACCCCCAACGTTGGCGCAGCTGGCTCAGTCTTTTACCCAGCGACGGTGATGCCGTAACAGATGCAGAAAGGTTCATAAACTCATCATTCGGTCGGGTAATAGTATGTTGATCAGGCTGCAAAACAGTGTAAAGAGTCTGAGGGTAACGTGACATTCACCCAAGCGCCGGGGGTTAAGCCAAGCGTGTGTGCTGAGCGAGGATCAACATCTACCACCAGTCGCAAACCGCACTCACGCAAAGTCACTTGGGTGCGAATAAAAGCACCTAAATAGTCCATTGTTTCAACTTGAGCAGCCCAACCCTGATCATCAAAAGGCTGCAGGTGCACATCCTCTGGGCGAATCGCCAGGCGTACTGATTCCTGCATCGCCGGCATTGGTGTTTTTAATTGCAGCACGCGTACACCTAATTGAGCAGAGCGCCCGCGCACTGAAGCATTGCCTATGAAGTTCATCGCACCGATAAACTCAGCCACAAATGCAGAAGCCGGTTGTTGGTAGATTTCCATGGGTGTGCCCACTTGCTCAATCACACCGTCATTCATCACCACCACACGATCGGCCATAGCCAAGGCTTCTTCTTGGTCGTGGGTCACCATAATAGTGGTCACGCCCAGCTGTCGTTGCAGTTGGCGAATTTGCGTGCGTAAGTGGTTGCGCACTTTTGCGTCCAAGGCTGATAAAGGTTCGTCCAGCAATAACAAGCCTGGATTGGGTGCCAAAGCACGCGCCAGTGCCACACGCTGCTGCTGGCCACCGGACAACTGAGTGGGGTATTTTTTCGCTTGATCAGGCAAGCCAACCGTAGCTAGTAAGTCTGCAACGCGTTGCTTAATTTGCGCTTTAGGTGTGCCCATACTGCGCAAACCATAGGCGACATTTTCTGCAATAGTCATATTTGGGAACAGTGCATAAGATTGAAACACAATGCCAAAATCACGCGCACTCGGTGGCTGCAAAGAAATATCAACACCACCTTGATGCAGCGAGCCTGATGACTGCTGCTCGAGGCCGGCAATGATGCGCAAAAGTGTTGTTTTACCGCAGCCAGAGGGCCCTAAAAAACATACTAATTCACCCGGCTCAATATCAAGATTAATATCGCGCAACGCAGAAAAACTACCAAAGTTTTTACTGACATTACTGACTACAAGTCGACTGCCTTGAATGGATTGTTGCATGTTTTAATTCTCCGCCTTATAGGGCTGCTTGATCACAATGTTCGAGCTGGAAACAGCTCTATTACTTCGCTTCAGACTTGCTGTCATAACGCTGCTGCCACTTCGACAAAATGGCTTGGCGGTTCTGCGCAGCCCAGTCAAAATCATTCTCGATAATGAGCGCTTGCGCATTCTCTGGAAAATACTCCACGGGCTGAGCCACATCAGGCATCGCAACAATGGCAAATCCTTCGTTATACAACTGCATAGCCTTACGACTCACTGCCCAATCCATTAGCGTCTGCGCTGCTTGGATTTTAGTTGTGCCCTTAATGATTGCAGCGGCCTCTACTTCCCAACCTAAGCCTTCTGTTGGGTACACCAACTCGATCGGCGCGCCTTGATTTTTAAGGCGAACACCGCGAAAAGCGAATGACACACCAATCGGTACTTCACCAGTGGCAGCCATTCTGCAAGGCTTAGAACCTGAGTGTGTGTAGCGGCTGACGTTATTGTGCAAGTTATCCATATACGCCCAGCCAGCTTCTTCACCCATCAGTTGTAACCATGCAGAGACATCAAGAAAGCCTGTACCAGAGGAGCTTGGATTGGGCATAACGATGTGACCCTGATACACCGGTTTGGTCAGATCCTGCCAACTCGCCGGCATCGGCAATCCCAGCGCACCTTGAAAGCTTATATAAGGCGCCGGACGGCCCAGCGGAACTTCAGTCGCACAAACCATGCTCTGCGATGTAAAACCTTGGCATCTCAGTTCCAGCAGCATCACCTCAACCATTTCTCGGCTGTAGCCGGTGTTTACACCCAAGCTTAACCCCGTTATTGCGGGCAAATGCTTGCAGCTCTAATGCGCTGGGAATCAACGGTGAACACTCAGCAATCGCTTGAGTCTACAGAGGAAAAATGCTTGGACTGGTGCTAAATTCAACGCTTGCAGTATGTAAAAACCGCTGGCAGCAATATCAAAGCAATAACCATTTACGTTATCGAGAGGCGCCTTAGGGTGGGCGGCGACAGCATGGTTATCGCGCAAGCCAAATAGCAATCTGCCGGACTATAAGAGCCGGGAAAACACGTTCAATCAGCAGGGAAGACATCTGTCATATTGATCATACCGTTCATATTTGAAAGGTGTGGTCACAGTATAAACATCAACTCTCGAGTATCTGCCGATGAGCCCATCGGTATTTGTATCTATTAGTGTGTCATGCTCTGAAGGTATGCTTTAAAATTTGACGCCCTCTGCATCCATGACCACAACACCACCTAACTGGCAACAACCCGCCCAAGGAAAGCCCATATGAACAACGCCACAGCGCAGAATACCATCACGCCATTGACGGCCATTATTATTGGTAGCGGCTTCGCTGGCATTGGCATGGCGGTTACACTTCGCCAAGCTGGCATCACTGATTTTACGATTTTGGAGAAAGCCCATGACGTGGGTGGTGTGTGGCGTGATAACAGCTATCCCGGCGCAGCTTGCGATGTGCCCTCACACTTGTATTCATTTTCTTTTGCGCCGAACCCTGAGTGGACGCGTACCTTTGCTTCACAGGCAGAGATTTATAGCTACCTGCAGCAATGTGCGCGCACATACAAATTAGAAGAGCATATCCAGTTCGGCGCAGAGGTGCAGCAGGCGACCTACAACGAAGCCGATTCGCTCTGGCAGGTCAGCCTGACCGACGGCAGCCAATTACGTGCAGTTTTACTGATCAGCGCCACCGGCCAGTTGAGTCGCCCTGCTCTGCCTAAACTGGATGGCATCGAGACCTTTCAAGGCCGCGCCTTCCATTCGGCCAACTGGGACCACAGCTACGAACTCGCAGGCAAACGCGTAGCCGTGGTTGGTAGCGGCGCTTCGGCGATCCAGTTCGTGCCCGCCATCGCCGACACAGTCGAGCAATTAACCGTATTTCAGCGCTCACCGGCCTATTTAAGAAAGCGCCCTGATCGTGCTTACAAAGACTGGCAAAAAAACCTATTTCGCAAACTGCCTTGGACCATGAAACTGCACCGCGCTGGTATCTATCTGCGTTATGAAGCGCAAGCGCTGGCGTTTACCCAATTTAAAGGCTTGATGAAGCTGGCGGTCGATCGACCTTTCCAAAAAATGTTGGTCAAGGACGTTGCAGGCGTCGAATTGCGAAGCAAATTAACCCCAGATTATCCGATTGGCTGCAAACGTATTCTGCTGTCCAACGACTATCTCAAAACCATGAGCAAGCCTAATGTCGAGCTGGTGACAGAAGGCATCAGCCGCATCACTGCAGATGGCATCGAAACCAGCAGTGGCGTGCAGCATCCAGTTGACGCCATCATCTATGGCACCGGCTTCGCTGCGACTGAGTTTCTTGCGCCCATGCGCATTACTGGTCGTGCGGGGCTCGATCTCAATGATGTTTGGCAGGACGGCGCACAAGCCTACCTTGGCATGAGCGTACCCGGCTTCCCCAATTTCTTTATGCTCTATGGGCCCAACACCAACCTGGGCCACAACTCCATCCTTTACATGTTAGAAAGCCAGATGGCGCACGTGCTGCGCTGCTATCAAGCACTGCAAACAGCACAAGCGACACGCATTGAAGTGGATGACACACTCTACCGTCACTTCAACAGCAGGATACAAAAGCGCCTCAGCAACAGCGTATGGCAAGGCTGCACAAGCTGGTATGTGGATGAATCCGGACACAACAGCGCCAACTGGCCCGGTTTTAGTGTGTCGTATCGCTGTTTAACGCACTTTTCAGGGGTACAAGCCTACAGCCTCACAAGCGCCTTACCCGGCAGTCTCAGTCATGTGGAGGGTGTGACTGTGGCTGAACCACAAAATCGCTTAGAAAAATTCAATGCAGGTATGCTGCGCCGCTCTTTACGCTTTAATTTTCGTGCATTTATGGGTCCACCTTTTTCAGCAAAAACCCAGCGCAGAGTGGTCAATATGTACTCAGCAATGACGCCAGGTGTCGGCGGTGTCATTTTGCAGCAACTCACCGCCAATAACATCCCCACGCAAATTATTACCCCGAAGAGCAGCCAAGCAGATGGTGTCATCCTGTATCTGCATGGCGGCGCCTTTTGTTTGGGCAGTGCGAAATCACATCGCAGCCTCACCACCCGCTTGGCAGTTGCAGCGGGCATGCCCGTTTGGGTGCCAGAATACCGTTTGGCACCTGAACATCCATACCCTGCGGGGTTAGACGATGCTCTAGCCTGTTATGCCGAACTGCGCAAATACTATGCTGCCGAGCAGATTGTAGTCGGCGGCGATTCGGCGGGCGGCGCATTAGCCTTAGCACTGGCACTCTCTTTACGCGAGCGTGGCGAGAGCCTTCCAACTGCACTGCTACTAATCTCACCAGTCACCGATGGCACGCTGAGCGGTCCTACATTGGTATCTAAGCACGACGAAGACCCCATGTTACGTCGTGCATGGCTGGAGCAAGTACTGCACTGGTATAAGCCACCGTTGGATGCGGACACACATCGCCCCCTCGAAGTGGACTTAGGCGGATTACCGCCGATGTTAATTCAAGTTGGCGAACAAGAATTGCTGCTGTCGGACTCCACGCGGCTGGCACAGCACGCAACAGATTGCGGCGTACCCTGCCGCCTAGAAATACATACCGCACGCTGGCATGTGTTTCACTTGCAGGCGAACGCGCTACAATCCGCACGGCACGCCATACGCACACTTGGCGCGTTTGCACGCCAGCAAGTCACGGCCAAGGCTACTGGGGGCTAGCGTTAACATGCCTTTTTTATCTCGGGGAATCTTACGATTCTCCACAAGCCAAACCCTCTTAAACTTGCTATCGTTGCGTTTAGGTCAGTTGATGGCGATACGCCTTCACCGAAGATCTAAAAAACAAAACAATTAAAAGACCGGCAAATCAAAACAGTCTTTTAATTAAAAATATCGTAAATTAAAACCATAGAAGTGACCTTATGTTAAATTCCAAACTAGGGGTTTATTTTTGAAAAAAGAACTGATCTCTATCGTGGCCTCACTTCTTATATCTTCTCTGGTATTTTATGGTTTTTACATATTTCAGAAAGAAGAGATCACTGCCGAAAGTAACCTCGAAAGATTTTATGCTTTAAACAGATTAACAACTGCCTCAAATGATTTAGAAAATGAAATTCACAACGCCATAGTATATACAGACTTTTTTTCTATTATTATCTTGCATAACCCAGATATAAAACAAAATCTTTTAGAGGTGTATTCTTACTTAGCGCTAAAGCACAACAAAAATATAGTAAGTGTTCAGTTTGCACCCAATGCAGTTGTTCAAACAGTTTATCCAATAGAGACAAACAAAGCTGCAATTGGACATGATTTATTAGCTGATCCAGAACGAATTGAATCTACGCAAAAAGCAATAGATAAAAGAACATCAGTTTTACAAGGCCCTGTTTTGGCAAAACAAGGTGGCCACCTGCTCTTTAGCAGAAAAGCTATTTTTATTGAAAAAGATGGCGCTGATACGTTTTGGGGGCTCGCTGTTGTTGCAGTTGATTTTGATAAGCTAATAGACAAATATAGAAACAACCTTAACGATGTGAATTATCTTTTTGCATTAAGATCAAATAACAACACAATGCAAAAGTACTTATATGGTGATATTGATATTTTTGAAAAAAACTCAATAATAAAATCTATCAAACTACCAGAGGCAACGTGGGAGCTTGCGATCTATCCTAAAGCAGGCTGGAAAAACGAAAAAAGTATTTTTAAATATTTAAATAACTTCATTTACCTTATATTTCTTATAATTTTTTACCTTTTCTACCTAGCCATTAAAAACTATTTAGAAAAAATTAGTAGCTTAAATAAAGACCCACTCACTCAAACCCTTAATAAAAATGCCATAAGAGACATTGTAAACAAAAAAATACAAAACAAAAATAACAGCTTTGCATTTTTAGTGATAGATGTTAATGATTTTAAAGACATCAACGACACCTTAGGGCACTATATTGGCGACTGTGTATTAATAGAAATATCCTCTAGACTTAGTATTACTTTAAGGGATGGTGACTACTTATCTAGATTTGGAGGCGATGAGTATATTGTAATACTGAATAATTTAAAAAAAGACATATCATTAACTAAAATTATAAAAAGAATGGCTGAAGAAATTGCAAAGCCTATGCTTATTGACCAACACTCTTTACAGGTTTCCATCTCTATCGGTTATGCAGTTTTTCCAAATGAAGCAAAAAGCTACAACGAGCTCTATCAAATTGCTGACAAGAAAATGTATGAATATAAAAATGCGAGCAAAGATAAATTTAAAAATACAGACTAAAAATAGCGCTACTTTTATCTAAAGCATTATGTCGCCCCCTAGTGACGCAGGTTGTTACTAGGGGGTTCCCAACCTAAATTGAATGAATCATGCAAACTGATAGCAGTACGTCCGCTCAACTTAAGACTTACGATCCTTGCCATATTTCTGAGTCACCATGCTGGCATAGTCTTCCAGTGAAGCCGCTACAGCCTGTTCAAAACTGGCCAGTTGGCCACCGGCATCGGACATAGCTGCTTCTGCAGCTGAACGTTGCGCAAAGGCATATTTACTGACTGGGCTCATGACTGCACGCAGGCTGGATCCAATCAAGTAGGTGGCAGCAGAGGCCTCGACCAGCGGCTTGGGCTCGCCCGCAACACCAAAATCAGCAGCATAAATCGCTTTGAAGCCACGCTTACGTTCGCGCAACATGGCCTCGCTAGTAGATGCAACATAGGTATTATTCTCTTTTGTATGAACCGCTTAACAATACGAGAAAATAACCTTTTTTAGCCTTGATAAGGTACTGCATGCGCTCAAGAAAATTTTCTGTAACGCGCAATAGTATTACTTTTCAGACACTATATTTGTAAGCGCCCTTAAATCAGCACCCTTGTAAACTATTACTTAGCTTAACCCAGCTTTACATTCCATGGCAGCAGTAGTTCAAGTTTCTCAAGCGTGTCGGCAGTCGCGATGTGGTCAAGAATATGTTTGATGTAGGCTTGCGGTTCTAAGTTATTGGCTTTGGCCGTTTCAATTAATGAGTAACAAGCAGCACTGGCTTCTGCGCCTTTGCGTGTGTCGGCGAATAGCCAGTTTTTACGGCCAATAGCAAAGGGGCGGATTGCGTTTTCTGCCATGATATTGCTAATCATCAGGTCGCCGCGTTCGCAGTAGCCAATGAGGTATTACCATTGGTTTAAGGTGTAGTCGATGGCTTTTCTCAGCGCACCGCCCTTCATCATTTTTGCCAGCGTTTTTCTCAAGCCATTGTTTAAATTCGTTGAGTATCGGCACGCTGATTTCTTGGCGCGCTTTTAAGCGCTCTTCATCGGTTTTGTCCGCGATGTTGCTTTCTACGCGATAAAGTTTGCGGATATAACTGAGCGCCACATCGGTTTTACTCACAGTGCCTTTCTTGGCTTTAGCCTTAGGATCAGCGCCTTTATCGGCCTCAACAAATTTACGCCGCGCATGATCCCAGCAGCCGATACGGGTTAGGCTGTTGTCTTTGCATACTTTGCTATAGCCAGAAAAAGCCATCGGCTTGCAGTACACCTTTAAAATCATCTAACAGGCGCACAGCTACACTGCCTGCGCGCGAGGGATCATATTCAAATAGCACGCTAAGCTGATCGGGCGGCCCGCCGCGGATAACCCACATCCATTTATCAGACTCTGCGGTTTTACCGTCTTCTTTCAGCACTTGCAGACGGGTTTCATCAGCCTGCAGGTAACTGCTGCTGTTTTGCACCTCGCGCATCAAGTGCAACAGAGGTTTGGCAGCATCAGCAAAGCGCATGCACCATTGCGCCATGTTATTGCGCTGAATCGACTGGCCTAAGTTTTTAAACTTACCTTCTTGGCGATACAACGGCATGCCATACAGATATTTATCTACAATAACGTGGGCAATCAGTGAAGTGCTGGCTGAGCACTTCCCAAAAGGATGTACAGGGCGCTGTGCGGCAATGATGTGTTCGTCTTGCGTGCTGTTTTTAGAGTTGAATACAGCTTTTTCTTGCCAGTGTTCCAGCACCTTAAGTTGAGCAGGAATATAGTGCAGCTCTTCTTTGACTTTGGTGAAAAAAGTCTTATCGGCACCAGCTTTTTCCAGCTCAGTCAGTTTGTGCTCAATACGTTCGCGCACAAGGTGTGCAGAAAAACCACGCTCACGTGTTTGACGCTCTTTGCGTTGCTGAACAATGCCTTCGCCTTCATCAGGTGTTTCAGGCAAAGCGTCCAGCAGTTCATCGAGTAGAGCTTCGAGCTCTGTTTCATCAAAGAGGTTTAACTGAAATTTGGACTTTTCGCTGCTAGCACTGAATTTCTGTGCTTTTAGTAGGCGATTGATTTCTTCTAGGAGTTCGATGCGGCGATGTGCTGCATCTAACGCTTTATCTTGATTTAAGAGGCGAGCATTTTGCTCATCAATAACAGTTTGAAATTGTTGCTGCTGTTGCTGCATTTGAGCCATAACCAAACGTAATTCAGCCGCACTAAGGCGGCTTAAGTCAGGTGTTTTAATGGTGTGATTAGGCTCTTTTTTCATGCCGAAATTATAGCAAAACCCACCAGCAAAAGCATCCTTAAAAGCAGCTAAAACCCAGTAAAATCAAGCTATCCAAGGCTGTCGTACTGGAGTTTTTTATGGCCCTTAAACAGGCTGATATCATAGCCATCTAACAGCCAGTTTATTTGCTCACCTGTTAAGGCCAGCAACTCATCAGCAGGCTTCGGCCACTTAAATTTTTCTTCAGCCAGCGCTTTGTAATACATGACGAAACCGTTATCTTCCCACATCACGCATTTGATTTTGTTGCGCTGACGATTGGTAAATGCATACAGTGCACCGCTGAACGGATTATGCTCGAGTTCTTGCTCAACCAGCAGAGCTAAGCCATTGGCCTGCTTTCTAAAATCCACTGGCGCGCGGTACAGATAAATTTCCGGCATCTGCTTGGCTGGCCGTAAATAGCGCACTTTCACTACAACTGCCTCAGCAGCGCTAAGACGACATCCAAATTGCTATGATTGATCCCCCGAAAAACTGATGCCACTCGGCAAATGAAGGCCTAGTTCACTATTAGAATCATTGAGCGGGGCTGCTAGTTGTGTCACTTGAGCAAAACCAGCAGGCTTTTCAACAACCTCTGCCCGAAACTTTTTACGCCAATAATTAAACTGCGCGTAATTCAAATCGCGCTGCTTACAAAAAGCCGCACCGGATGCATCCGATGCTTGCCAGGCATCAATATGTTGCTGCCAGAATTGCTGGCGATCTTGTGAAGTCATAACCAATACCCCCTTTCAAAAATATAGGTATTAGTGTGAAACTGGATAGCTCGAGTTAAAAGATGCTGATTTAAGGGCGCTTACGC
>JAUCCC010000031.1:0-9908 GCA_034676485.1 Pseudomonas sp. | reverse complement strand
TTGCCGCTTTTCATGGTTAAAGCTAAAAGAATGCCGCCTTCAGTCAGCGCATGAAAAGTAATGGCTAAGCTTTTTGACTGTTGCTCGCTATAGCCAGCTGCAAGAAACTTCTCAGCATAAATGGACTGCCAATCCCTAAACGTCGCGTCACAAGCCAAGCGGATGGGCTCGCTGGTGGTGTGTGTTTTCTCCAGCAATGGTGCCAATTGGAGAGCCTAGAGGGTCACCGCCTTCGCCAAAAACCTTAGACAACTGATGCACATAGGCTTGAAAAGCATCCATTGGATTAGAGGCACCAGCAAACACGCTGTTAATATCCTCCATGACCAACTCTTTCGTATAGTTAATCGCTGCAATGGCTAACTGCTCTTTGCCTTCTGGAAAATAATGGTACAGCAGCCCTTCAGGGACTCCGCTTTCAGCAATGATGTCATTCAGGCCTACCCCGCAATATCCGCGTAATTTAAATAGGCGTGATGCGGTCTCAATCAGAAGGTCTTTTGGCTTTACTTTTTCGCTCATAACTAAAAAACCTCGTAATTATAACAACTGGTCTATTAGTATGGTGAAGGTGAATCAACTCGGTGTCAATGCTTAGCGTCATAGATCAACACCCGAGCAACAGCAGAGCTGGCAAGAAATACCTAAAAACTAAAAGTGGGCAAAGCTGTTTCAGCGTTGTGAAATGGCACAGTGCGCGGTGACTGAAGCGCGCAATTACCTACCGGCACGCGGGGAAGCTGAATCTCAAAAATCATCTGCTCAGCAGCACTATTCGCCGTAATGTGGCCGCCATGCGCTGCAATGATGACTTCACAATCGCTAGGCCTAAACCGGCACCGTCGCCTTTGCGTTGACGCGAGGGATCAGCCCGATAAAAGCGATCGAACAGTTTTGCCCGAGTGCAGGATCGATGGTTAAGCCTGGATTTTCCACACGAATCACTACCCCGTCACTGCTGTGCGCCAGCAGAGAAACCGTCACCGCCCGCCCCGCTGCGGTATAGCGTATGGCATTGGACAAGAGATTACTCAGCGCGCGGCGCAGCATCAGCCGATCACCCTCGACCCACAGCGCCGAGCCGGTACAGACCAAGGCAACACCGCGTTCATCAGCCCAAGCCTCGAAGTATTCAAATAACATCTGCACTTCAGTCAACAGATTGACTTTGACCCGCTCGCCTTGCAGCTGCTGGTTGTCTGCTTGGGCTAAAAACAGCATATCGCTGACCATCTGGCCATGCGCTCATATTCTTCCAGGCTTGAATACAAGATCTCTTGATACTGTTCGAGATCACGGGCTTGCGACAGCGCCACTTCCGTTTGCGTGCGCAGGTTAGTGATAGGCGTGCGCAACTCATGGGCGATATCTGCGCAAAAATTTGAGAGACGTGCAAAGCTCTCTTCGATGCGATCGAGCATGTCGTTAAAGGATATGGCCAGCTCGGTGAGTTCTACTGGAACCGTATCAGGCGCAAGCCGAATCGATAGGTGGTCGGACTTAATCCGACGAATTTCAGCGCTAATTCGGCGCAAAGGCGCATGGCCTTGATAGACCGCAAACCATGTCGCCAAAATAGCAATCAAACAGGCGGCCAAGGTAATCAGTTTCAAATACAGACGAAAACTGTCCAGATAATGCACGTGGAAATCAATGTCTGTGGCGACCACTAGGGTTACCGGCGCTTGCGCCATAGGCTCTGCCAGCATCAGTTGCACAGCAGCCCCCCGAACGCTGTGCCCTTGATCTTTCCAGGTGTGCACCGAATCAATATCATCGTATCTGCAGAGGACGTAAGCCCTGCAAAGCGCTTTAAATCTGAATGGGGCGTGGCGTAAAGCAGATTCTTATCCGAGTCGGACAGGCCGAATCTGTACATTGTGATGACCTGACACCGCACTCGCCAAATAGCGTTGCAGCGCCTCGTCACCTGCAGCGCGCTCAGGCTCGGACAGCGACTGTGAAACGGACTCAATCACTGCATTGAGCTCATCAACATCCTGCTGGACAAAATGCGTATCTATCCAACGCTCAATGAGCCAACCAAACGCGAGCAGTAGTACAGTGATCACCGACCCTATGGAAACAGTCAGGCGCAGTGCTGAGGGATGCAGGAGCGGCGTGCCACGCGTCAGGCTCCACTGCTGAGGTCAAGCATATAACCCATACCGCGCACCGTATGAATCAGTTCGGGCTCAAAATCATCATCAATTTTGGCACGCAAACGCCGAATCGCCACATCGATCACATTGGTATCGCTGTTTTCAAAATTCATATCCCAGACTTGCGATGCGATCAGCGAGCGCGGCAACACTTCACCTTTGGCGGCGCACCAACAACTCCAGCAGCGCAAATTCTTTATTGGTCAGGTTGATACGCACCCGTCATGGCGCTGGGCACGGCGCCGCGGAAGATCCAAGACAAGGTCAGCCACCTGCAATTGATCATCAAAGACGGGCGCGGTACCTTCGACGCAGCAAAGTACGCACCGGCGCCAACAACTCGGAAAAGGCAAAAGGTTTAATCAAATAATCATCAGCACCGAGCTCCAAGCCTTTAACGCGATCGTCCACGCTATCGCACGCAGTCAAGAACAGCACCGGTGTCGTCGACTTCGCTGCGCGCAAGGCTTGCACAATCCGCCAGCCATCCACATCGGGCAGCATCACATCTAAGATAATTAAATCATAGCGTTCGGTCAGTGCGAGATGATGCCCTGTCGAGCCCAGTGTGCGCCAGATCAACCACAAAACCTGACTCGGTTAGACCTTGGCGCAGATACTCGCCCGTTTTAATTTCATCTTCAACCACCAGCAGTTTCATCGGCTCGCCCCGCGAATTTATTGTATTTGCATCCCCTAAGCACGCACTGGCCAACCGAGCACGATCAGCCCCAGAACCAGTCTATTCATCTGCTGCTGTCACCTACATGACCTGAGCATTACAAGATTGTAATCTGCCTTTCATCTGCACGACAGCAATGCTTGGCTATAGTGACTCCATCAAGTCAACCCACAGCATGCACTGATATGGCATGCACAGCGAGCTGAAATACTGATCAGCGCTCTCAATTCGAGACGCGCTATGTGGTGTATGTCAGCCGACCTTTTTAGCGTTGTTGTCTACGGCACCACGCCAACAGGACAACACCCTTTTACTTTGGCAGAGAAAATTATGATCAAGAAAACAGTCTCCATCCTCACTTTAGCCGCCCTCCCAATCTTTGCACTGGCTGCAGGTGGCGATCATCACATGCCGGCTCACGGTATGCATGAGCACACCACGCCACATACGGCATCCTTTTATGGCCAACCCGGCGATCTGGCGCAGGTCAGCCGTACCATCGAAGTCAAGATGGACGACAGCATGCGTTTTACCCCCAGTGACATCGAAGTTAAAGCAGGCGAAACCATACGTTTTCTGATTACCAACGCAGGCCAACTGCCGCATGAAATGGTCATTGGCTCAATCGAAGAACTCAAAGCGCATGCCGCAGAAATGTTAGCTATGCCTGATATGCAACACAGTGACCCGAACATGGTTACGGTTGAGGCTGGACAGGTCGGCGAACTGGTCTGGCAATTCGACGCAGCCACCATGGTCGATTTTGCCTGCTTGATTCCTGGGCATAGCGAAGCCGGCATGGTGGGCAAGATTCAGGTTAAATAAGCTGTATTGAACACCGCGCTGCAGCGCTTGAGACCTTTAGAACCAAGCGTGCAGCGCCAGCAAACAGAGCAATACTTTAGCTGTTGCAGTAAACCTACTACACAGCAAGGATCAGTCAAATGGCAGCAGCCAAGCACAAAACAGCTGTACTTATCGGCGCGTTAAGCATTTTAGCGCTTGGCGCCAGCTTGTTTATCTACGCTTCTTCAACAAGCTCAAAACCTGCTTATATTGATCCATCCGATAAAGCGCTAGTGACTGATGGCAAACATATCTACGCCAGCGAGTGCGCATCCTGTCACGGCGCCACATTAGAAGGTGAGCCTAACTGGCGCATGCGCAAGACCAACGGGCGCTTACCGGCCCCACCCCACGATGCAACGGGACACACCTGGCACCATGCTGACGCGCTATTAATTGAGATCACAAAAAACGGCTTAGTCCCCGGCATCAGCGCTCCAGAGGGTTATGTCAGTGACATGCCCGCTTACAAAGCAACGCTGAGCGATCACGATATCCGCGCAGTACTGGCTTATATTAAAAGCTCGTGGCCCGAGCATGCGTTAGCTCGACAGAAGCAAATCACTCTGCGGCAAGAGTAAAGCGGTGGGCACCCTGCTCTTTTAGTTGAACCCAAACTTCCTTGTATATAACTTTTGTAAAAATCTACGTGTGAGCACTGCTATTTTTCGGGGGGGGGATTACCTATTAATCGGTTTGTAATACTCATAGGAAGTAAGCGTAACAACACCCACACCTAGCACAACTGCGATCATTCGTTAGAGCATACCGATGCTTAGTTGAGTTTGATATTCCAAGGCGAGAGCGAGTCGATATGAGCAGCGCTGGTATGCGGTAGTTGTTCGAACAACGCTTGAAGATATACAGCAGGTTGCAGGTCGTTGGCTTTGGCTGTTTCAACGAGACTATAAAGAATAGCACTGGCTTTGGCGCCGCTGCGGGTGTTGGAGAACAACCAGTTTTTACGGCCAATCACAAAAGGTTTGATCGCACGCTCAGCACGATTGTTGTCGATGCTAACCAGCCCATGCTCAAGATAAGCCGTCAGTTTGTTCCATTGGTTCAAGCTGTATTGCAGTGCTACACCAATGGCTGTTTTTGGTGGCACTTGCAGCACTGTTTTATCCAGCCAAGCCTTGAGCTGCTGCATAATCGGCGCAGATTGTTCTTGCCTCACTTGTCGTTTATGTTCAGGCGTTGCATCGGCGATTGATGTTTCAATGCCATACAGTTTCTGAATCAGATTAAGTGCTTGGTCAGCACGCCCTGTTTTGCCTTTAGGTTGAACGGCTTTAGCTTCAATAAACTTGCGTCGTGCATGTGCCCAGCAGCCAACTAATGTGGCTTCAGTATGGTTATAACCGGCATAACCGTCGACTTGCAGCAAGCCGGTGTAGCCTTGCAAGAAGGTCTCAGGACAAGCGCCTGCACGTCCATCCTGATAGTCATACAGAACAATATTGGGTGGGCCATCGGCTGATTTTTTATCGGCGCCACAACCATAAACCCACATATAACACTGCGATTTTTCAGTTTCGATCACTTTTACTGGCGTGTCATCGGACCAGATGGCTGGCTGCTTCAGTATTTGTTGATGCCAGTGCTCATACAGCAGTTCAAGCTGCTCACTGAGCTTGACCAACCATCGACTCATGGTCTGTCGATGCAGCTCAATACCAAAGCTTTTGAATAATGCTTCTTGACGATACAAGGGCAAGCCAAACTGGTACTTAGCGCTGATAATTTGTGCCAGTAACGTCGGTGTAGCGATGCTCTTAGGCAAAATACTCGCTGGAACGGGTGCGATTTTAATCTGGGTTTGTGTTGCGTTTTTCTCGCAGCAGCGGCAGCTGTATTTAGGGCGAATATGGCGGATGACTTTAACGGTCGCTGGGATAAATTCCAGTTTCTCGCTGATTTCTTCACCCATGCGGTGTAAATCATTGCCGCAGTCGTTGCACACTTTATCCGCGGCAGGAATGTCGTGAACAACGTCTTCGCGAGGTAGTTCTGCAGCTAAACTTGGACGGCGGGTTTTCTTGCGGGTGTAGGTGATGGTTTGGTCTACAGCGACTTCTTCTTCGCTGGGCGCAAGCAGTTCTTCTGCTTCGTTAAACAGTTCACCCTGACCTGGATAACCTTCGCTACTGGCAGCAAAACGCTGCTTGAGTGAGAGCTGCCATTTTTCAAGCGTCTCATAGTACAGCTGCTGATACTTTTTAGACTCGCCCTGCAATGACAAAACGAGTGCTTTTAAGCTCTCGATATCATCAGGCAAGGTGGTTGAGTCAGTCGTTTCCATGGCGTTTATTTTACTATAAAGCGTCTACAAAAGCCTTTAAAAACAACCATTTAATTAGACGTAACAGCTATAGATACAATCTTTTTATACCTATTTTTCACGGCTTATTTTATTCAGTAAGTACTACTGAACTGCAGCGGTTGATGCCCTTTCATTCGCTCAATATCCAGCCCCTCAAGCAGCCAACTCCATTGGCGCTCAGACAATGTCAGTACTTCACCGCGCATCTGTTTAGGCCATTTAAACTTGTCTTTTTCAAGACGTTTGTACCATAGGCAAAAACCTGTTTGATCCCAATACAGAACTTTAACTTTATCGCGCTGACGATTACAGAACACAAAAAGTGCACCACTAAAAGCTGATAACCGCATGTGCTCTTCAACGATCACACAAAGGCCGTTAATGCTTTTGCGAAAATCCACTGGCTGCTTATGCAAATAAATGCCCGGAGGCTCAACAAACATCTTCATGCCGACAGTGTTTTTATTAAACCAGCAAGCCAGCGAGGATCAATCGACAAAGGTAAAGTTAATTCAGTTTGCTGAAAGCGCAACGCCAATGATGCACCAGAACCTGCTGCTGGCGTGCTTATTGATTGAGCCTGCACCTGAATAAAAGCAGACTCAGGATGAGTGCTTAATAACTCACTGCGGCGCTTGCTAAAATACTTAGGATTGAGCTTAAGCGCAGCGCAAAACTCGACCTGGGTTTGCCCGCTGTGCTCAAAAGCTTCGATTAACTCTAACCACTGCGCTGTGTTGCGATATTGACGGCTCATACATCACCTCGTTTATTAAAACGGGTAAGCTATGGCATCAGAAAAGCGTTGGCTATGTGGGGTTGTTGTTACGCTTACCATAGGAATACCTTTCTTCCATTCGTTCCACATTATAGCTTTACGTTGATAGTTCATTAAGTTTGTGACGGTCATCACCATTTACTCCTTACTTCAGAGGTATATTAATGGCATTGTCCTGATCGGTTGAATGCGCCACTATTCTTTATCGAGGCATTGTCTGTAAATTTTTTAGATATACATTCACTATTTTTTATTTTGACTTAGCACTTATAGGTTGGTACTCAAAAAACAAACCTGGAGAATAAAAATGAAAAATATAATTTTGCTAATATTAATTCTAGCTGCACCAAATCTGCTGGCAGCTAATATTCCTGTAACAATTAAAGCAACTGCAGATGACGATTTTGTGGTTTTCTTAACACAAGGAAACACAAGAACAAGAGTCTTCAATAGCGCAGATGGTTCACAGTGGAAAAAAGCTCAAACAACAACGATTAATGTCAATGATAGAGTGCCTGGTGAATGCAGTATTGATTTTGTTACTTGGAGTGGTATCTCTGTACACGCAATGGCAGCGAGTATAACTGGAAACCTTGGAACAATTTACTCTGGCGACCCACTTGTTAAAAGTTACAAATCAGGAGTCCGCTCTTGGTATAGGGATGCTTCACCTCTATTTCCTGACTCAACAACTATTGATTCAATTTTCTCTTCATTGAGCCTTAAGCCAACAATTGTAAACCCATCGACAGCAACTTGGGGACCTGTTGCAAATACAGGAATAGACTCTGCAGCCAGATGGATCTCAATTGATAGAGATTATGAAAATTACTTTCAAGTACACAGATTTCCATGTGGCTCATTCGCGGGAACTCTTATTGTAACCCCACCTCCTATTGGGGCTTCAAGACCAAATCTACCAGACCCACCAGTACGCGTTATAGGCGATCACTTCTCATGCTACACGCTTGAAAAAGGACCAAACCTAAAACCCGAAATTATTACGATAACAGATAAATTTGGTGCCGCCCAAGCAGCTCTAGGAATGCCAAAGATGATTTGCAATCCTTCTGAGAAAACTCACGGGAAGCAAAAATTTGGAATTGAGAATAAAGAGAGACACCTTGTCTGCTATGACATTCTTGAGCAGTCTACTAACAAGGACTACGAATTAGAGATTCATAATCAATTTGAAAAGAGAAGAGTTAGAAGTACGAATAGAGAATTATTCTGCGTGCCTTCTTTTAAAAAACATCTTTAATAATTAAAAAAGTCCAGACATGTGTACCCGGACTTTTTTATATTTTAAGTAATAAGTAATAAGTAATAAGTAATAAGTAATAAGTAATAAAGTTTAAATATATAAACTACATTTCCTCGACACTCTCACACACATCCATTTTATAAATAATATTGATACAAGATTATGTGAATTTTATTAAACATATAAGAGTGATAAAGCCCGACTAACTTCAATACTTTTTATGGTGAAAAGATGAACAACCATAAGAGGTTGATGTTGCTTTATGCGCTTTAAAAAACGTTAGTGAGCACTGCTCAACATCGCAAATATCAACTTAGAAAACTGCTCGGCCTTTCTTGGATCGCTGAGCAACTGCATCATCTGATTCTGATGGGCATCGCTACTGCCCAAAATCGCATCATCCACGGCTTTCGGGAAGTCGCCAAGCATGGCTTGCTCTGGGGTGTTATTCGCCAGCTGGTGCATCACTAGGGTGTTTTCACGCACCTTATCGCGCACGGTGTAGGCGTAGTTCACCATATCTGCCTCGGTCAGCTCATCAGTGATAAACAGCTCGTTGAGCTTGGCGACAATTTCCGATAAAAACTCTTCTTTTTTATCTTTAGCTTTAGCCGTGCCCAGCGCATCGCCGGGTTCTAAGTCATAGCCTTCGGCGTCTTCTTTGAGCTTAATATCTTGCTGACGGATTTTAGAGAGGCGGTAATGGCTGAGCACCACATTACTCAGATCAACATCGTCTTCATCAGTTTCAGCTTCACGCAGCATCGGGCGCAGATTACGCGCGTACAGGCTGAGTTTTTCTAGATCTTTGTCATCATAATCCACGATTTGCGACATAAACTCGTAAAAGCGCACAAAGGTACCCAGATCCTTTTTAAAGATTTCCAGCGCATCTTTTTCCTGTTTGCAGTCTTTTAGGCTGTTTTCCGCGTTAGCAATCAGCACGGCGTCTTTAGTGCGCTTGGTCCGCTCAAACATATCGCGCGCTTGCTTGTAAGCCGCCACCGCAGACTTATAACGATGGGTCCAACGCTCAACCGCAGGCTTGCAGATATTACCGATGGCGGCATTACTTTTACTCTTTACAAAGAACGCCTGGCAGAACTGCTCAACTTCATGCCACTGGAAAATACCCGCTGCACGGAGCTTGTCGTGCAGATCAAAGATCAAATCAGGGTCAGAGACATCGGCCAATTCAGCGGTTTGATAATACGGTTGAAAGGCATCAAGAATATCTTGCGGCTCATTAAAGAAGTCCAACGCAAAAGTGCCGGTCTCAGCTTTGCTGGGATAGGTACGGTTCAAGCGCGACAGGGTTTGCACACATTCCACGCCACCGAGTTTTTTATCCACATACATGGCGCAGAGCTTGGGCTGATCGAAGCCTGTCTGAAACTTATTGGCGACAATCATCACTTGGTAATCATCGCTATCAAAGGCTTTGCGCATATCACGGCCTTTAAGGCCGGGGTTCATATTGGCTTCGGTCCATTTCTTTCCAAAATCAGTCTCACCAATCAATGCCACAAAGTTCGGATCCTTTTCGGTGAACTCCACTTCTCCAGAAAAGGCAACCATCGCGGCAATGTTTTGATAGCCTTTCTCGGATTGCTTGGACACCAAGTACTTATCCAAAGACAACTTATAGCGCACCGCTTCTTTACGGGAACTGGTGACGATCATGGCCTTGGCTTGGCCGCCCAATAAACCCATGACGTTATCTTTAAAGTGCTCAACGATGACCTGTACTTTCTGGCTGATGTTGTAATCGTGCAGGCGCACCCACTGATTGAGTTTAACTTTGGCCTTTTTGCTTTCGACTTCTTCGTCTTTATCCGCAATTTTCATCGCCA
>JAUCCC010000030.1:0-5310 GCA_034676485.1 Pseudomonas sp. | reverse complement strand
AGAGACAAACCTGCGGTTTGCTGTGCTAACCAAGGCCCGAGACTCGCTCCTATCCAGAGCACAAAGGTGTAGAGCGCTACGGCCATACCACGCATAGAAGCATCACTAACACTGGTCACCTGAATAATCAGTCCCGGCACACTAATGCCAACACCTGCAACAAACAGAAAGCTCGCAGCTAACAAACCCAGCATATGACTGCTATCTATGAATGCACTCAACACAAGCCCAGCCGTTGCACACAGCAAGCCAGCACCCATAACACTCTCTGCACCTAAACGAGGTATCATTGCTGCCACAATTAAAGGCATAAGAAATGCCGGAGCAGCCAACGCTCGAAACATCAGCGGAGAAATATGATGGCGGGCAAGTTCAGCATCAAACCGCATGTCCAGCCCCATGTAGAAGGCAACGAAACACATCAATATAAAAAACGCAGGTATATATACTCGACGCAACCTTGAGTCGAGTAATAAGCGGCCTAGTGATAAGTAACTACGTAAAAAGCTCGTTAGATCCAGTGACCCCGAATGCTCTATAGGCGTACGCCAAAGTCGCCAAGCCGTTACTCCATAAATACAACTTAAAGGCAAAAATGCAGCGCCTATTCCCCAGCGCAGAGTCACTAGCCCTCCATAAATTTGCCCTAAGAGTCCAGCGGATAAGAATGCTGTGCTCATCCATGCAATGCTCCATGCTCGTTGGCGCAAGGTTCCACGTTCAGCCAAGTAAGCAATAGCAACCGGCGGAAAGGATGATGCGACTAACCCTTGCAACACACGCCCGGCTACTAATTGGGACTGTGTTTCGGCTATAGCAAGTAAAGCCGTAACGACCGTAAGTGCCAGCAAGCCATACACCATTACTTTTCGCCTACCTAGCCGATCAGATAACGGGCCAAATAATAAAAACCCAGCAGCATAAGTGAAGCCAAAAGCACTGATCATGCCAGTTGCTCCTACTCCATGCGTTTTCTCCAGTACATGCAGCACTGGTAACGGTAAGTAGAGCAAAGAAACCACTGCCAACGCACAGAGCACAACTAAAGCTCGGAGAGCTAATGTAGGTGACTCCCTATTAGATACAGCCATATTAAACACCTCGCTGTTATGTAGCCAGCTACATATTTAGGTAAAAAATTAATGCGCTCTATTTACACATAAAGCGCATTCGCTTGATTTATTTTGAGCATTAAGCGTTTAAGCATCTGTCTTTCATCATCATCAAAATGACTCATCAACTGAGCAACCCAAACATAATGAGCAGGCAAAGCTTTGCTTAAAATCTCATCACCACTTGGTGCCAAGAACACCAGCCAAGCTCGACGATCTTCTGGATCAGGTTCGCGATAACATAATTCGCTTGCTTCCATACGATCAATCACGCGCGTCATAGTTTGTGAGGTTACAGAAACGCCATCAGCAAGCGCCCCTATACTCAATCCTTAGGATTTCGCTTAAGTAGTATTAATACAAAAAATTGTGTTTGCGACAATCCACAGGTTTGCGCAAGCTTAGCTTCAAACGCTGCCAGCATCTCACTTGTAGCAGAAGCCCAGATCAGCCAATGGTGCAACCCATCCACATCAGGATTTTTGTACTCTTCACCCAGTCTCACCAAGGTTTCATAACTCGGTAAATCTTTAAGCTCAAACATAGCCTGCAGCGCCATTAAACAAATATTGACAGCTGTAATGTAGCTGGCTACATAGTTATTGTCAAGATTTATAATCTAATCACCGACGATACTTTTTATACTCAGTACAAATTGAATATAACGCTAAGCTAAGTGGCGCACGTTAGCGCGTCCTTGCTTTAGCACCTTGTTAGTCATGTTTTGGGGTTTATTTTTTTACTACTTCGTGCACAGTGAATATATGGTGTAATAATTATATTCGCCAAAATCACAGCATAAACCGCATTCATGTCGTAAGCCTCGGCTATGGCGACCACCCAAACCCCTGCGAGAGATGCGATCATAACTGTTGTATAGAAGAAATTTGCATTCACTATCGATGGATAGCTTTTTACTGCTTCTGCAAGCTCTTGATCTTGGATTTTGATTATTAATGAACAGCAGCGTTTGACTGCAAAACTCATATAAACACCTACAAGAACAAAGAAAAATGCCGAAATTGCAACAAACTTTTCTTTTGAGTCAATATCTATACCAACCAAAGGTATTTTTGCTTGGTTAACCTCCCCAGGATTAAAAGCAACAAAAACCGCCAAAAAAGAAAGCAGCAGCCCAAGATTAAACATCCTTTGAGAGAGCTTCAGAGAGTCAATAAAATTCTGGATTCTTACTTGGTCTGTAGTCACGTTTATCTCATTATAGCGCTTTGCTCACCGGAAAATGGCGAGCAAAGCGAGTAATTTATCCGCGTGCAGCAACTTGCTATAGGGACAACATAGAATTTACCGTAATCTTGCCTACGAGCACATCAATCAACAGCTACGAATGATAAAAAAATACCCAAGCGGTTGTTGCCAACGGCTTGGGTATTAGCCCACCCTTTCCCTTTAGACAGCACTACGATTCAGCTAATAAGTCGCCCGTTCGCCTATCCCCATTCGGGGCAATAATACTGCACACCTAAATGTGTTTGATTCACGCCATGGTAGCGAATTGGCTAATCATGGGGTTAACCCGAAGGTATTCAAACTATAAACGCGGTCATACCGCACTTGGGGCGTTAAGGTGCCCTTTACCTATAGGGTGATGCAAACTTACCAAACTGCCGGGTATTCCACAACGCCTTCCAGATGGTAGCCGTGGTTCAGCAGTGCCTTACGAATTAAATAGGGTAGCGTATTGGCATCACTTGGGTATCTATTAAGCTGTTGTTTGCAGTAAGCATCAACAAAATCAATCAGCTCTGCCGCATCCATTTGGTCACCAACAATTGAATTCCAAATGGCATCTTCTTGGCTGCATTCAAGCTCTTCGTTGGAACCCTGGAAGGTAAGTCGATTTTGTTGAATGACCCTGAACTTATCCTTGCCTTGGTCATGTATGACCAGTTTGTACACTGGGATTTTCTTTATTAGTTTATAGTTCTGCCGCCTTGGGTCAGAAAAACTTTGTGACAGGATGACCTTGCCTTCCACTTTGTGGAAAGTTGGTTCGAAGTTTCAGGATCAAGCGCCCAATACACACGAAAGGAATTGCGCCGTAGTTTGTGCCCATATATTTCAAGTAGTGGCATCAGCTGGCTTTCTGTAGCATTGGATGCCCCATTTTTCCAACCACTGACAATCGACTGGTGAACGCGGCAAGCCTTAGCTATATCAGTTTGTGTCCATTCATCATTTAAGGCTAAATTCACTAACTGCCGTGTCAGACGAAACTTTTTATTTTTGGCATTTTTGCCTTTCGTTTTCGCTTGCATATACTTCCATTTGAATAAAGGGCGGGTTACCCCGCCCAGTCTTTTATTTACCTTTACCGCGATTGGCAGGATTATTTGGGTTCAATTGTGCACCACGATTACCCTGATTTTGCGAATACGTTTTATTTGTACCAGCAGTACCTTTGTTGGCGTTGCTGATGTTTGAATTGTGGTTGTTTTGCTTCGACATGATTATCGTCCCTTGGTTAGTTGATGTCAGGGGCTATGTTATCGAAACGGAAAAATAAGAAAATTGATAGTTTAATAATAAAAGCTGATATTCCATGATATTTGCTGAAAACCTGCCTTGCTCTATAACGCCTGCAGCACACGCGGCTTTGTAGTGAAGGCGAAACCGTAACGAAAAAGCCGTCGCCGTACCTGCGATTGTTAGGGCTTTTCTCACGAGACATCTAATGTTGGTATTTTGAACAATATTGCTTCCGCGTGCATCCATCGCTATTATCCTTTATTTCTCCGGTTTTTTCCCAAGTGAAATAATCTATCTCTTGGCCATCATCCCAGAAATTTTTGTAATTATACATCTTCGATCTCTTGGGTTTTGAACAAATGCAAAATGATCGGCTCGGACTATCTTTCTATCAATTCTTTGGCAAAGTTGCCCCATGTAAATTTGATTCTCAACATGATCACAAAGGGAAAACAACTCGTCGCAAATAGAGCAATTACCGATTGTTTCTACAAATCCTGCGCTATTGTAAAGACTCCACCCTGGAAAAATCGATTCTTCAGCCCCTTGCAATCTCTTCTCTAGATTGCGGACGCCCTCATAATCCTTGATTTTCAGGGCGATAGAAATATATTCTTGAGCATCAACTAAATCTGACCAAGCATCATTGAATTTCTCTTCTTTCAGAGCAATCCACATGAGCAGCGATGAACGACTAGCATTTATCATACATTGCATATGAAATAATTCATTTGCTAGAGCCTCAACGCCTTTATCTACAACCTGCTTCTTATACGACTTAATTACCTGTAGATAATGTTCGCACTCAACAACTTTCTCACTCTGGATTCTTTTTGAGCGGGTGAAAAAAATGAATTTCCCGCATGAGTCTATGAAATCAAAATAATCATTCCGTATCTCATCAAATAAAATGGTTTTATCAGTCATTTACTGAACTCTTGCCAACCATTTCAAGTATAGATTTCTCTAGCTTATCCAAGCCTTCTAAGTCACCTTCATAAGATACTTCAGTCAGTTTAGATGTCTTTGTCTCTTTATGTATAACCTTCAAGCGGACACTTGGCTCTTTTTGTCCTTTAAAAAAATCAGTTACATAATTTGCGATAACACCACAAGTTATAGATACTAACTCTGGATTTTCACTCAACGCCATAGAAGTAAATAGTAATACGGGCCCAAACCATTCACCAGACCTTTGCTCTACAAGAAGCTCCGGCTCGGTCAAGTAAGCGATTTCAACTTTTTCTTTTGAATATTTATAGAATGACAATGTCGTAGAGTGATATTCCTTCTTTATCTTCAGAAAGGTAGTTATGAGGCAATATCACAACCCCCTTTGATTGCCCATCGAACTTCTCCGACATTAGCTCTTTTATTTCTAGCTTCACGACTTTCTCTCTATAATTTTTCCTTGTGTGCCATAACGCAAAGCACACGGGCGGCGAGCCGCGCAGCGGGTTAACATCCCAGCAACTAAAGGGGGGCGGGTGATGCGCCTTGTTATGCATTGCTACTGCCCTTGAACTTTGGCCATTGATTGTAGCCAACATCCAGGTTGTTTGATTGGTACTCCCGAATCAGCCCAGACTCCATACGATTAATCTCGGATGCCTCATCTGACATAAAAATGACTTCCCGGCGAATGGTCATATCCATACGCTCCTCAGGCGTAAAATCCCTTGCTATCAGCTCGCTGCTCGCACTCCCC
>JAUCCC010000029.1:0-3945 GCA_034676485.1 Pseudomonas sp. | reverse complement strand
TAAGATGGACTCAACTTTGCTCGTAGCGATAAATTGAGTTAACCATGCCTCTTTAAATCTACTCATTTCCATATACAGGTATGCATTGGCCAATAATGAGGCAGATAAAAAAACGCCAAGAGCTCTAACCAGTCTCATATTCATAGGTTCACTAACGCTTAGATAACCGTCCTTGCTTCACCAAAAAAAAGATCCATTCGGAGCTTTAGGACGTATTGTAAAAACCACCCGCAAGGAGCGGTTCATCGACTTGTTGTACAGAGCCGCTGACACAAGTGCTCAGCGCTTCTTTATTAATGGAAATTCCTTTTGGCCTGCGTGACCACCAGCGACGACTTAACTGCGCTGGCCCGCCACAGGTTTTGCAATAAACTATCATCGATAGCCGATCAACACTACTTGCATGCGGTATAAGCTCGACTGTGCCGCACTGTTGACGGCATCGCTCATACCGTAACTTACTCGCCGAAGCATATAGTCCGTAATAACGAATGGTATGCAAACCTTTGGGCGGTACATGCTGCAGCAGTCGCGTTATAAAATCTATCGGCTTGAGTCGCTGCTGTTTAATACGTTTGTCACGATGATCCAGATAGCTCATTGTCACAACGTCGGCAGTCATTTGTTTTAATTGTCGCGGATCAACAGGCCCACCTTTACAGTAACGAGCTAGGTAAAGCACCACGCCTTTGCCATGCGCATAGCGTTCCTCAATGCGCACACACCAATGCTTTTTGTACACACTCCGATACATCGACCAAAACTCAGAGTCCGACATCGTTGGCGGCAATATCAGTTCTCCTGCATCAAACGCCGCTTTAATAAAAGATTGCAGCTTGCCGCGATAGACCGAGCGAATCACCGCGCTGGGTGCGAGGTAACTCCCTAGCGCCTTCCAATCATTGTTTGAGTCAAGGCCACCCGCTGTCACTAAGCAATGGGTATGCGGGTGAAGTGTGAGCTGTCGCCCCCACGTATGCAGCGCTATTAAAATACCGGGGGTAACACCGCCATGGCGCTGCTGCGCGAGTAGTTGCAGTAATGTTTCTTGGCTGGCTTTAAACAGAATCCGAGCAAATAGCGCTTCGTTATAACGCCACAGCGGTAAATACTCATGCGGCAAGGTGAAAATCACATGAAAGTGCGGCACGTCGAGCAGCCGCGCTTTTTGCTTTTCAATCCAATCCAGGCGTTGCTTATGGGCGCAGACATAACAGCTACGATGACGGCACGAATGAAGTTGCTCTATCTCGGCATGATTTGATTTGCAGCGGTAATAACTGGCACCCAATGCACGTGTACGGCAATGGGTTAACGCATCAATTGCTTTAAGGTTTTTCAGCGGTTGCTTAGTCTGCTTAAGTTGCTCAGAGTAACAAGCAAACAGATTTTGTATCGCTCGACTGGACATATCCTTTGTCCTCAGTTGTTATATACACAACTCTAATTTTAATACTCTGCCGCGTAGCGGCTATGTGCAACGCCCCGCTAAACGGCGAGCGTTAGCGAGTCCGGTGGAGGCCACGCTTTTTGTGGCCGGAACGAATTTGAGCGGCTTGTTAAATTGCACCTCCGCTATGCTCCTCTGATGTGTCTTGCGAGATCAGAAGCAAGCTGAACATAAGACCTCGCGTCGTTTTCGCTGAGATCTAGCTCCTGTGCATGGGCAGCTTTATTTCTTAACTGCCTCAACTTATTAAAAACAGAGAGCTGCTTTTCATCAATTACCTTACACTGCAACAAGTATTCTCCAAGCCTTGGCATATTTCTGAAGGTTTCATTGGGAGATTGCCCCCAGAATGAACTTGCCACAGCTACACTTGCAGACTCAACCTCTAGCCAAGCCTCCATGATTGCTGCACGAGTTGAAAAGGTAACTAGATTTAAAAGATTGGAGGACGTGGGCGCGATAGATGGGGCCTGCTCTCCCTTTTCCCTTGCCATTGCCTCAACTTCAGCTTTTAGCTCTGACACCTCCTGAGCAAATTCAAGCTCAAGCTCCTTATATTTCAACTTACGTAGCAAAGGTACAAGTTCAACGATTGGCTTTCGAAGCAAAAAAACAAGGACAACAGCCGTGACTGGCCACGCCACTGCTTTGATTAGTTCCGATATAAAAGTAAGAACGTCCATTTACCCTCGATATATCCAGTGTAATTTAACGCCCACATAAAAGGCGAGCGATAGCGAGTCCAGCCCACGGTTTTTGTGGGCGATTTTTAATGTGCTTGTTAGAGGTCATAATGTGCAAAAGCCCTTACAACTTTCCCGTTTGCACCGAAATGAAAGATCTCACTTGAGAGGCCCAATACGCCCTCATATATTAGAGCGACACTATTTGCGCCTTGCAATGTGTGCAGTAACGTGAATTTTAAGTCTGGAAATTTTTCTAAAGCACCTGCCCAATAATTTCCTACAGCTGATTTACCTTTGAGTACGCCACTTGGTTCACCAGTGAGTTTGATAATTGCCGGAGATGACATTTCAAATTCGTCGTCGTAGTGTGAAAGTATCAGTTTTAGATCATGCGAGTTCCAAGCATGAATCCATTCTTCTGCAAACTTTTGAGCTTGTTCTTTGTTCATAGATGACATTTACCTCTAACGCTTAGATAACCGTCCTTGCTTCACCAAAAAAAAGATCCATTCGGAGCTTTAGGACGTATTGTAAAAACCACCCGCAAGGAGCGGTTCATCGACTTGTTGTACAGAGCCGCTGACACAAGTGCTCAGCGCTTCTTTATTAATGGAAATTCCTTTTGGCCTGCGTGACCACCAGCGACGACTTAACTGCGCTGGCCCGCCACAGGTTTTGCAATAAACTATCATCGATAGCCGATCAACACTACTTGCATGCGGTATAAGCTCGACTGTGCCGCACTGTTGACGGCATCGCTCATACCGTAACTTACTCGCCGAAGCATATAGTCCGTAATAACGAATGGTATGCAAACCTTTGGGCGGTACATGCTGCAGCAGTCGCGTTATAAAATCTATCGGCTTGAGTCGCTGCTGTTTAATACGTTTGTCACGATGATCCAGATAGCTCATTGTCACAACGTCGGCAGTCATTTGTTTTAATTGTCGCGGATCAACAGGCCCACCTTTACAGTAACGAGCTAGGTAAAGCACCACGCCTTTGCCATGCGCATAGCGTTCCTCAATGCGCACACACCAATGCTTTTTGTACACACTCCGATACATCGACCAAAACTCAGAGTCCGACATCGTTGGCGGCAATATCAGTTCTCCTGCATCAAACGCCGCTTTAATAAAAGATTGCAGCTTGCCGCGATAGACCGAGCGAATCACCGCGCTGGGTGCGAGGTAACTCCCTAGCGCCTTCCAATCATTGTTTGAGTCAAGGCCACCCGCTGTCACTAAGCAATGGGTATGCGGGTGAAGTGTGAGCTGTCGCCCCCACGTATGCAGCGCTATTAAAATACCGGGGGTAACACCGCCATGGCGCTGCTGCGCGAGTAGTTGCAGTAATGTTTCTTGGCTGGCTTTAAACAGAATCCGAGCAAATAGCGCTTCGTTATAACGCCACAGCGGTAAATACTCATGCGGCAAGGTGAAAATCACATGAAAGTGCGGCACGTCGAGCAGCCGCGCTTTTTGCTTTTCAATCCAATCCAGGCGTTGCTTATGGGCGCAGACATAACAGCTACGATGACGGCACGAATGAAGTTGCTCTATCTCGGCATGATTTGATTTGCAGCGGTAATAACTGGCACCCAATGCACGTGTACGGCAATGGGTTAACGCATCAATTGCTTTAAGGTTTTTCAGCGGTTGCTTAGTCTGCTTAAGTTGCTCAGAGTAACAAGCAAACAGATTTTGTATCGCTCGACTGGACATATCCTTTGTCCTCAGTTGTTATATACACAACTCTAATTTTAATACTCTGCCGCGTAGCGGCTATGTGCAACAGCTTATTAGTATG
>JAUCCC010000028.1:0-3570 GCA_034676485.1 Pseudomonas sp. | reverse complement strand
ATTTTTAACAAGTGAGTTTTGATGGATACGCTTAACTGTGTATGCGGTCGAGAATCTGTATCTTTAGCTTAATCTAGTACACTTGTCAGCACACTACTTACGCTGTTATCTTGTCCGAAATAACACGCCTTTTTCCGGACAAGTATTTATTATGATTAAGCCTGAAAGCATTGAAAATACTGTGCTTTATCGTATTTACGGTAATGGTAGGGGTTGGGCTTTTTCTAGAAAAGATTTTGCCACCCTTGGCGAGCCTGGCAGCATTGATCGAGCCTTAAGCCGTTTAGCTGAAAAAGGAGTTATTCGCCGCGTAATGCGCGGGCTTTACGATTATCCCGCCTATAGCAAATTGCTTAAAAAAGAACTCAGCCCCGACATTGATCAAGTTGCACATGCGCTGGCGCGTAAATTCGGCTGGCAGATTCAAGTCTCAGGTAATACTGCGCTCAATATGCTGGGTTTATCCACGCAAGTGCCTACTCAGTATCTGTATTTAAGCGATGGTCCGAGTAAAAGCTATCAGGTGGGTCAGCGAACAGTCGAGTTCAAAAAAACAAGTTTTACTCAACTGGGCTTAAAGTATCAGCAAAGTGAAATATTGGTGCAGGCCATTCAGGCTTTAGGTGAGCAACCCTTAACCGCTGAACAACAGCACAAAATCCGTGATTATTTAGCGGCCACTAGCGGTATCAAGGATGTGGTTGAAAGCGGTGAGTTATCCGAGTTGCTGGTAAAACGGATTTTAAAAGACACCCAGTATGTGACGGGCTGGATCGTTCAACGTATTCGGCAGATAGTGTTAAGCAAGGACGCCTAATGAAAAATATCGCCAAACTTACAGAGCAAGAACGCAGAGAACTTTTCAGTGAAACTGCCAGCGCTATGAATATCACCGCCGCTGCGGCTGAGAAAGATTTTTGGATATGTTGGGTTTTATTGCATGTATTTGAAGATACGCAACTCAGACGCTGTTTGCGATTTAAGGGCGGAACCAGTCTTTCTAAATGCTACAACGCCATTGAGCGGTTTTCTGAAGATATTGATCTAATTTTAGATTGGACTCAGCTCACGCAAGACAACCCTGAAGCAGCGCGCAGTAAAACTAAGCAAGAAAAGCTTAATCAAGCGATTAACGCGCAGTCAAAAAGTTATATTGCAGACACCTTACTGCCTCGTCTGATTGAGTTAATGGGTGATACCTGTGAGTTACTTGTTGATACTGATGATCCTCATACGATTAATATTACTTACCCACAAGCCTTTGCCTCGACATACTTAAGACCGCAAGTTCGTTTGGAGATTGGACCGTTGGCGGCGATGCTGCCTATGGAGTGGTGTGATGTGGAGTCTTATGCAGCAATGTATTTTCCAGCTGTGTTTGCGCAGACTCGTATATCTGTACCTACCATCCTCGTGGCTCGCACTTTTTGGGAAAAGCTAACGATCCTACATGCGGAAGCGCACCGCCCCAGTGATAAAGCATTGCCCAATCGTTATGCCCGTCACTACTATGATGTGTATCAGCTGCTTAAGACGGGCTTGTCACAACAGGGGCTTGATCAAGTGAACTTATTAAAGGACGTTGTGACCTTTAAACAAAGGTTCTACCCTAGTGGCTGGGCTAACTATAAATGCGCCACTTTAGCGGGTTTGCTGTTGCAACCCTCGGACGATCATATAGGCGCGTTAAAAGCTGATTATGAGCAGATGCAAGAAATGCTGTTTGGTGAAAAGCCTGGTTTTGAAGATATTATTGAAGCGCTGATAGATTTGGAAGGCCAGTTACGAACGCTTGCGGAAAAACATGAATAGCGTTAACCGTAGGATTACATTTAATTAGATTTTGTTAATGACTGGCGAAGCTAAAGTTCAAGGTTTAAGGAAGAATTACCATGGGAAAAGCAAGCGAACTGACCTTTCAGAACGATATGATTCGTCAAATGCTCGCCAACGGTTGGCAACTCGGTACGCCCGCAGGCTACAACCGCGAGTTGGCCTTGTATGAAGAGGATGTACTGGGTTTTATTAAAGACACTCAGGACGAGCAATGGCAGAAGTTTTGCAAGCTGTACCCCAACAATCCTGAAGCTAAGTTTTTAGAGCGTGTAGCCTCACAGCTCAATAAAGCCGACCCCAATGCCGCCAACAAAGAGCTGCGCACCTTTGGCACCTTGGGTGTATTACGCAATGAACTGCGCGACCGTGGTACGCGATTTAGCCTGTGCCAGTTTAAACCTGAACATGACCTTAACCCAGAAACCTTAGCTCGTTACAGCCAAAACCGGCTGCGCATTGTCCCAGAGCTTGTGTATTCACCCTGGGCCAGCGATGCCCATGCGCTGGAAACTGGCAGTAAAGCGAAGAAGTGGCGCATTGATTTAGTCTTGTTCGTCAATGGTTTGCCCGTGGTCACGCTGGAGCTTAAGTCTGAGTTCAAGCAAGCGGTACAAAACGCCATTACCCAATACAAAACCACACGTTTTGCTATCGATCCTGAAACTAAAAAGCCAGAACCCTTATTAACCTTTAAGCGCGGTGCATTGGTGCACTTTGCCGTGAGCCAGTACGAGGTGTATATGGCGACGCGGCTGGAAGGAAACGACACCTACTTTTTGCCGTTTAATAAAGGTACAGCCGATGGCGGTGCGGGCAATGATGTGCCTGCAGATATAAACCAGTACGCCACCGATTACTTATGGAACGAGGTGCTGCTGCCGGATAATTTGCTCAATATTCTTGCGCGCTTTGTCCATTTAGAAATCGAAGAAAAAGAAGACTGGGAAGGCCGTAAGTACAAAAAAGAAACCCTGATCTTCCCCCGCTATCACCAGTGGGATGTGGTCAGTCAGTTGGTTAATGCCGCGCGCACTGAAGGCCCAGGCCATAAGTACTTGATTCAGCACAGTGCTGGCTCCGGTAAATCCAATTCCATTGCCTGGTCTGCGCATCAGTTATCGGCGCTGCATACCGCTGCAGGGCATAAGCTGTTTGATTCCATTATTGTCGTCACCGACCGCACCGTGCTGGATGATCAGCTGCAAGAAACCATCTCGCAGTTCACCTCCACCGAAGGCGTGGTCGGGCGCATTAATCGCAGCGAAGGCGATGGCTCGAAATCTGAGAAGCTGGCCGCCGCGCTGGAAGGCTCGCAGCCGATTATTATTGTCACCATTCAGACCTTTCCCTATGTGTTGCGCGCCATTGAGAACAGCGTCAGCCTGAAAGAGCGCAACTATGTGGTGATCGCCGACGAAGCGCACAGCTCGCAAACCGGCAGCACCGCGCGCCAGCTTAAAGAAGTGCTAAGCATTGATAGCAAAGACGACGATGACGAACTGAGCAGTGAGGATATTCTCGATGCTGCAGTGGCGTCACGCCGCGCTTCGCCGAACTTAAGTTATTTAGCTTTTACTGCCACGCCCAAAACTAAAACTTTAGAGCTGTTTGGCCGTTTACCTGATCCAAGTTTGCCCGCATCAAAAACCAATAAGCCGCAGGCGTACCACGTGTACAGCATGCGTCAGGCGATTGAAGAAGGCTTTATTTTGGATGTGTTGAAAAACTACACCA
>JAUCCC010000027.1:0-214187 GCA_034676485.1 Pseudomonas sp. | reverse complement strand
TAAAAGAGCGCACGCCATTAATCACTCAACCCTATAACTCTGAGGTTAAAGCAGGCCGTTCAATCGTTTTTATTTCCCAGCCTGTCTTTGATGCGCAAGGCACCTATTTAGGTTTTGTCGGCGGATCTATTTATTTGAATGAAAAAAGTATTTTGCACTCGCTTTTAGGTGAGCATTATCATGCTGACCGCGCATTTGTTTATGCTGTGAGCCAAGAAGGTCGCCTCATTTATCACCAAGATGGATACCGTATCGGTGAGTTAGTTGATGATAACCCCGTGGTCAATAAAGTGACTTTAGGCCAATCAGGAAGCAAACAACTGGTGAATACTCTGGGCGTTGAAATGCTCGCCGGTTATGCCTATGTACCCAGTGCTGGCTGGGGTGTGGTGACTCAGCGCTCGATGGAGGCGACCTTGTCGAGTATGAACCAGCAGATGTGGGTGGTCGCGAAGCACAGTTTTCCCTTTTTTGTATTGATTATGTGGGTCGTGTGGATTGTTTCGCGCTGGATTTCTAGACCACTTTGGCAGCTGGCCCATAGTGCTGGGTATTTAGATCGGCCTGATGTCAAAGCTGATATTTCTAATGTTTCCGTATGGTATTTTGAGGCTGCGCAGCTGAAGCGTGCGATGCTACGTGGCTTGGCTGGCCTGAATAGAAAAATAGGGCAACTGAGTTTAGAGAATATTACCGACCCGCTGACCGGTTTGGTCAATCGCCGAGGCATGCAAGCAATGCTGGATGAGTGGGAAGAGGCCGAGCAGCCGTTTTCTATTATCATGGCTGATATTGATTACTTTAAGCGTATCAATGATCAGTTTGGTCATGACGTCGGTGATGATGTTCTGCAGTTTCTGGCCCAGCGCATGCAAGAGACATCACGACCGGATGACTTAGTATGCCGTTCTGGCGGAGAGGAATTTATACTCTTACTGCCCAAAACCGATGCCAGTGTTGCTCTTAATGCAGCAGAGCGCTTGCGCCAACGCGTTGCTAGCGAAATATGTCCAAGTATTGGGCAGACGGTGACCTTGTCGTTTGGGGTTGCCAGTTGGCCGTGTGGCAATGCAACGATTGCCGAGGTCATGAAAAGCGCTGATGCTGCATTGTATGCTGCAAAAGAAGCCGGGCGTAACCGCGTGCATCACAGTCAAATACCCTGTCTATAACGTCTGCAGTCGCTATGCTATTGAAGTAGAAAGGCCACGGGTGCTGGGCTATGAGGACTGTTAAATTTTTGTCATCCGATAACCACAGTTTGCTGTGAGGCCGTCTGTTTGGCTTATGTAAGTCAAGCGTCAAAGTGACTGTGTGCAGTCACTCGTCGCATGGAAAAATCTATCACATATCAAGCAGGCTAGGCCTTATTTATCCTTCTTCACCACGCCAGGCAAGCTGTCGAGCTGAGAGGTCAGGAAGGAACTGGTGCTGTTCATCTGTGAGATCAGCATATCCATCGCATTGAATTGCGAGAACAGACGTGATTCCAGCTTGCTGATGCGCGCTGCATGCGCCTCACGCTGATCATCGACACTCGATATGGTGTTCTGTAGCGCCTTGGTGCGGTTTTCCAGAACGCCGCCTTTGTCGGTGTAAGGGCTGACCTTGCTGTCCAGACGCGCCATCAAGCCTTTATCGCCGGTAAAAAAGGCATTGACCTGCTCAAAGTTATTATCCAACGCCTTGTTCATTTTAGTGTTGTCCACCGCCAGCTTGCCATCACGCTGGGTGGTGATACCTATATCTGAGAGCATACGCATGCCCTCATTATCACTGATTGAGCCCAGTTCGCTGCGCATGGCGCTCATAAAGGCACGCACCGAAGAATCACCGACCAAAGCGGCTGCCAGTGGCTCTGTATTTTCGCCACCCACAGGCGTTACGCTGGTCAGCTTATTAACACTGTCGAACATGGTGTTATAGGCATCGACAAAGTTAGTAATGGATTTACGCACGCCAGCTTTGTCTTCGCTGACACCCAGATTGATGGTTTCAGCTTTGGCCAGCGCTTCTGCTGTCTGCGCTTTATTCAATGTGAGGCTGACGCCTTCGATGGCATCTTCTACGGTGTTGCTGGCGCTGCTCATGTTGATGCCGTCAATGGCTAAGTTAGCGTCGCGTGAATAGCTGATCACCCGCGCGGCACGGGGGTCGCTGTGGGCCGCTGTTGGCTCGAAGTCAACATCGTTACCAGAGGGCGGGGCAAACGCCAGCTGGCTTAAACCACCCGGCGCATCGCCAGACACGGCAACACTAATGTCATTATCCGTACCTGAAGTGGTGGAGCTGAGCACCAAGCGTGCGCCGCTGGCACCGCTGGGGTCAGTGACAATGGTGGCGCTGAGGCCGCTGTCTTTGCCAGCACTATTAATCGCATCGCGGATGTCGGTGAGGCTGGCATTAGTAACGTCAATATCCAGCGCCTGCTCACCAACATTTATAGTTAACTTACCGCTGCCGAGTTCATCACTGGCGTTATCCACACCGGCCAGCGCGACCTTACTGGTTTGCGCCAGATTGAAGACTTGCACATTGTACTTGCCGGCGACTGCCTTAGAGTCTGCGCTAATGCTGACTGTGTCGGCTGCGCTGGAGGTGGCGCTGCGCTTTTCAAATAGAGCGGGGTCATTGAGCTTGCCGAGCGCGGTTTGGAAGGTGGACAGTGCGCTACGAAATTGGCCGAGCGCCGACACCTTACTGGTGGAGGTTTTTTCCAGGCGATCAAGTTGGGCGGTCTTGGGTGCGCTTTCTGCACCGACCAGCGCCTTAACCATGCCGTTGATATCCATGCCTGAGCCGATACCGTTAATAGCCATAACCTTACCCTCTGCGACCGTTTATTGACGGGCCACTAGTCGAAAATGAAGATGTGAAGTGATTATGCAAATTGCACGCCAACCTCAAATCATCCTGTCGCGCCATCCCTCTGAATCTGTCTGTTGCTCATGTGCGTTAGGGTTGCACGTGCTTATACTTTACCACTAAACAATACACTGCGAATGTCATCTAAGTTTTCTGATAAACGCAGAGCTTCTTCTGAAGGCATCTGGCGAATGATCTTGCCACTGCTTGCTTCGGTGACCGTCACTATCATGCGCTGACTGTCATCATCTAATTTGAAATTCAGATTACGGTGTGCGCTTTGCGCGTACTCTTGCATATCTGCGACAGCCGCCATTACGTGTTCGCGGTCTGTTTTATTTGTCTTGCCACTGCTGTCTTTCTCGTCCCGCACAACCGCAGCGACGTTGACGACAGCTGCTGGTTTGCTGGTGCTGGTGGGAGCCAGAGTTATTGCTTCTGCTCGACTGTTAAGCTTTGCCGTGTCCATGGATTATCCTCCATACAGAACAAAACGGGGGAAGGGATATCCCTTCCCCCGCCGGTCAACCGCTACTGATCTTAGCCTAAGAGGCTAAGGACCGCTTGCGGCAATTGGTTCGCCTGAGCCAACATCGCCGTACCGGCTTGCTGCATGATCTGGTTTTTCGCCAGGTTGGCAGACTCAGCGGCGTAGTCAGTATCTGTGATACGTGCGCGCGCGGCAGAGGCATTTTCGCCAATGTTCTGCAGGTTGCTGATAGTTGACTCAAAGCGGTTTTGTACCGCACCGAGCTTGGAGCGCTCGCTGTCAACCTGTTGCATGGCGCCGTCCAGTACTTGAATGGCTTGTTGTGCGCCAGCTTCTGTAGTGATGTTTAAATTGGCGACAGAAGTCTCTTGAGTCACTGCTGTGGCGCCGGTCTGGCCGGTTAAGCCAAGCGCTGCTAAACCTGTACCCGCTGCACCGTCCGCAATAGTGAAGTTGTGTTGCGATGACAGGCTTAGTTGGCCGTTGTCGTTTTTGGCAGAGACACCGGTACTGGCAGTGTTAATGGCGGTGACGATGGAGTCCATATCACTGTCTTTGGCTAGCTTGATTTCGGTACCGTTCAGAGTGACTGAAGTGTCAGTACCTAACTTAGCTTGAGTAGTACCAGCAGTTAAGCCAAATTTACCTAATAATCCACTGTTGCCAGCGATATCTTCAAGCTTGATAGCAGCGCCATTAACAGACTCCAGTGTAATACGACCATTGGCGCTCAATGTACCGGTTACGTCACCATTAGTAGCCGCACTGATGGAACTCAGGACAGTCTTTAAATCGTCACCAGCGCTTACGTTAACTGACTGACCGTTGACGGTGAATGCGCCTGCAGCTTCGTCAGTTGTAGCTAAGGTTGTAGCCGAGTATGAAGCTGCACCGTCTGACGTGATGGTGTACTCACCAGCGTTCGTACCAGCTGCTACAGAGTATCCATTGCCTTGAGTGGCTGCTGCTGTCTGCAATGCAGTCAGCATAGAGGCATCGTCAGTTACGTTGGTCAAGTCGACAGCAGTGCTGCCCAGCATTACGCTCGTTGAGCTACTAGCGATAGAAACATCAGTGAGGGTTCCTGCAGTAGCTACTACTGCATCAGAACCATCATTTGCAACTTCAATGGTGTCCACGGTAACAGTTACATTACCGGTGCCTACGATAGTATATTCTCCGGGAGTATCACTTGTTATTGTGTAGCCGGTCGGAGCATCTGCCTGTAGTGCAGTCAGCATAGAGGCATCGCCATTTACGCCCGACAAGTCGACAGTGGTAGATCCTAAAGTGACGCTAGTAGCATTATCTGCAATCGCGAGACCTGTTACGTTACCGGCAACAGCATCAACAGCATCAGCACCATCTGTATCCGTTACGGTTGTAGCCATGGTTGGGATAGCATTACCAACCACATTGGCAGATAGCTCGGTATTAGCACCGGTTACAGCTGCAGTGCTGTGCGAGCCGCGTAAGCCCACAGCACTCACGTCACTTAAGACCAAATGACACAGTCTCGTTAGCATTCGAACCAATTTGGAAGCTGACATTTTTCATGTCGCCGCCAAACAACTTAGTGCCACCAAAAGCTGTGGTGTCAGCAATACGCGTCAGTTCACCAGACAGTGCAGTAAATTCTTCTTGTAGAGCGGTACGTTCAGCAGCGCTGCCTGAACCGTTGGCTGATGTAAGAGCCAAGTCACGCATACGTTGCATGATGTTGGTGGATTCTTGCATCGCACCTTCTGCGGTTTGCGCAATGGAAACACCGTTGTTGGCGTTTTTCACTGCAACAGTCAAACCGTTGATCTGGTTGGTCAGGCGGTTAGAGATCTGCAGGCCAGCTGCGTCATCTTTAGCGCTGTTGATTTGTGAGCCTGAAGCGAGACGCTCAAGAGACGTAGACAGTGCATTGGTAGAACCACCCAAAGTGCGCTGAGCGTTTAGAGAAGCAATGTTTGTATTTACTGTAAGAGCCATGGGGTAATTCTCCAATTTGACTGTAAAGTATGTCGCTAAGTGTGTAACTCAAATGCCCGACAAATCAGACATCTATAATGTGTGTGTTCAATCCTTATATCGGCGAGGTTGCACAGAGCTTTAATCTTTTTGTAAAAAACTTTGCGTTGCGTCTTGCTCATTTAAAAACCATCTAGCGCCGATAATAAATGTATCGGGCGTGGGTCAGAAAACTTTAGCCCAGAAGCTGATGCTATGGATCTTTGTTGTTTCCAGTGGCAGGCTATGCCACCTTTATGAATGAAGAACGCTGCTCAGTGGTATAAAAATCAACCACTTTAGTGAGGTTTTACGCGTGTTGCTAAAACTCGTAGCCTAAGTCGCGTATCATCACGGATGATTTGGATTAATAGCTAGAAAACATTTATGGATATCAGCATTGCATGCGCACATTAACGTTACGACAACTGATTCTGCTGTTAACGGTGTCTACCGCGCTGCTGATCTTAGCCAATACGTTTTATACCAGTTATAAAACCCAGCGTGCTTTGCTGATTGAGCAAACCCTAGAGTCAAATCATGCCTATGCAGCAAAAATGGCTGCCAGTGTTGATAGTTTTTTAGTCTCCGCGCAGCAACAGCTGGCCTTTGCTGCGCAAGATGTATTGCAGGCTGACAACAATCCTCAGCAGCTGGCACATATTGTTCAGCGCTTAAAACAGCAAACCAACAGCTTTCATTCTGTAATGGTTGTGGATACGCAAGGCACAGCGCTAGCGATAACGCGCTTGGCGCATAAGTATTTAGGTAAAAAGCTACAGAAGCACGGGGCTGTACAAGCACTTAAAGAGCGCAGGCCACTGATCAGTAAACCTTATATTGCAGTGACGGGGCAGTTGGTGGTGCTTTTAACTTATCCGCTGATTGATGCACAGGGTAACTACCTAGGCTTTGTTGGTGGCGCGACTTATTTGCATAAGCAAAGCACTCTTTATACGTTGCTGGGTGATAATCCTCATGCCAACGGCACTTATACTTATGCAGTCGATGCAGGTGGGCGTTTGATTTACCACCCAGAGCCGGCGCGAATTGGTGAAACCATTCAGGGCAATCCTGTTATTGAGCATGTGATTGATTATAAGGCTGGTAGCCAGCAATTATTTAACTCCAAAGGTGTAGAAATGCTCGCCGGTTATGCCTATGTGCCCAGCGCTGAATGGGGTGTGGTGACCCAGCGTTCTTTGGATGCAACTTTGTCGGGTATGAGCCAGCAGATGCTGGCGGTGGCTAAGTACAGTTTTCCATTTTTTATATTAATTATGTGGGCGGTTTGGCTGTTGTCTGGCTGGATATCTAGACCGCTTTGGCAGCTTGCACATGCTGCTGAGTCTTTAGATAAACCTGATGCTAATGCAGAGTTTTCTGGAGTTTCGGTGTGGTGTTTTGAGGCGATACAGCTTAAGCGCGCTATGTTACGCGGCCTGGCTGGCATGAATAAGAAAATGGGTCAGTTGAATCTAGAGAATATGACTGATCCTCTGACTGAGTTGCTCAATCGCCGCGGCATGCAAGTTGCGTTGGATGAGTGGGAAGAGGCGCAGCAGCCTTTTTCTATCATCATGGGTGATATTGATTATTTTAAGCGTATCAATGATGAGTTTGGTCACGACACTGGCGATAAGATTTTAAAATTCATAGCCAAGCATATGCGAGAATCATCACGCCCTGATGATGTGCTCTGTCGTGTCGGTGGTGAAGAGTTTGTGCTGTTACTGCCAGCAGTGGATCAAGGCATTGCTTATAAAGCAGCTGAGCGTTTACGTCAGCGTATCGCCAGTGATGCTTGCCCCTGCGTTGGAAAGCTGGTTACTCTCTCGTTTGGCGTGTCCAGTTGGTCGCCCGGATATACCAGTATTACGCAGGCGCTGAAAAATGCTGATCAAGCACTCTATGCTGCAAAAAATGCAGGGCGTAATTGCGTGCATAGCAGTTAAACTACCTGCTGATATAGGCTGTGCTGTACCCGCCAGTTGTCATTAGACGCTAACCACGATGAGCTGCTATGTGTATTAATCCCTTATTTTTAGTTCGCGCGCTGTTGTTTTGTGCACTACTGATGCTGCTGGCCACGCCGGTGTTTGCTGCAGAGCGTGTGCAGGTGACAGTGACGCCGAAAAGCAGTGAATTAAAGAAAAATATTGAAGCCTATATAGGTGACCTGAGCGAAGGTGATTTGCGTACCCTGCAGGCCGCCAAGCGTACGGTGCTCAAGCAAACCCGATTGGCCAGCCAAGCGCTGGGCTATTATCAAACGCAGATCGTGTTACGCATCAGCGAAGGTGACGAGCCGGTTTTGCATGTTGACGTTGAACGCGGTGATCCGGTGCGTTTGCGTACCGTTAATATTCAGGTCAAGGGAGAAGCGGCTGAGTTGCCGGCATTTACTGTAGCGGATGATAAGCGCTTACAGGTTGGCGCGCGCCTCGATCACAGCGCTTATGACGATGTGAAAAGCATGTTGCAGAACCAAGCACTGCGCTTTGGTTTTTTTGCCGCGCAGTTTACCCAAAGCGAAATATTAATTGATCCACAAATTGGTACCGCTGATATCAACTTGGTGTTTGACAGTGGTCCACGTTACCGCTTAGGTGAGGTTCATTTTTCTGAGCAGGCAAAAATTGATCCAGAGTTATTGCAGCGTTTGTTGCCGTTTACGCCTGGCACGCCATACAGCTCCGCGCTGGTGGCTAGGCTGAGTCAAAACCTGCAGTCCAGTGGCTATTTTCAGCAGGTGCGAGTGGATGCAGTGGGCACTGCCGATGGTCCTTTAGATATTCCGGTTGAGGTCATTTTAGAGCCGATTAAGCCGCGTACTTTAAGCGTTGGTCTTGGTTTTTCTACGGACGTAGGCCCACGTGGACGTTTTGGCTGGGAGCGGCATCGAGTTAATCCAAATGGCCATAAGCTGGGTTTTGACAGTGAAATTTCTCAGCCTCGGCAAAATATTTCTGCTTGGTACCAAATACCTTTGGCGGCACCGCTAACGGATTACGTGCGATTTTCCAGCGGCTATCAGCGCGAAGAATTGGTCGATGCTGACAGTCGTTTGATCAATCTTGCTGTGCAATGGCATGCGCGTTTGCCTAGCGAATGGCTGAGAGTGATATCGTTGCGCTGGGAGCAAGAAGACTATGACTTTGGCAGCGGTTCTAAAGATGGCCGCAGCAGCTTTTTAATGCCGGGTATTGGTTACTCAGTGTTGCGCAGCGATTCGCCGCTCGATCCCAGTCAAGGTTACCGTCTGCAGTGGGATGTGCGTGGCGCTAAGCAAGGTATTCTGGCTGATGCAGATGTGTTGCATGTCACTGGGTTAGCGCGTGGCTTAGTGACCTTTGCTGATAATCATCGCCTGCTCGGGCGTGCGCAAATCGGGGCGATTGGTACCAATAACTATTCTAAAGTGCCGCCGTCGCTGCGCTTTTTTGCCGGTGGTGATCAAAGCGTGCGCGGTTATGACTATCAAACATTGTCACCGCGTGATGCACAAGGTAATCGCGAAGGTGGCCGTTATATGTTTGCCGGCAGCCTTGAGTACCAATACAGCATTGCCGAGCGCTGGCGCGTGGCGACCTTTGTTGATCAGGGTAATGCCTTTAACTCGCTGACGGATACTATGAATACCGGGGTGGGCTTTGGCCTGCGCTGGGTGTCGCCAGTCGGACCCTTGCGCCTTGATTTAGCCCATGCCTTGCACGAAGACAAAGGCTGGCGCATTCACTTCTCGATGGGACCTGAGCTATGAAGCGCATCAGCATTCGCATTGTGCTAAGTGTGTTGCTGCTGGTTATTGTGCTGTTGGGCGTGACTTTCAGCCTGTTGCTCACACAAAGCGGCAGCCGTTGGTTGCTTGATCAAGTGCCGGGCTTAACCGTGGAAGGCTGGCAAGGTGCGGTGCTAACGGATTGGCGTGCTGAGCGAGTGCATTGGCAGCAGGATGATCTGTCTGTGCGCTTGAGCGATGTACATTTTCAGCTGCGACCGACCTGTCTGCTGCGCAGTGCAGTGTGTCTAGATACCTTAGAGGTGGCACGCCTTGAGCTGAATCTGCCAGAAACAGACACGCCTGCCGAGCCTGAGCAGACGATAACCTTGCCTGACTTAAAGTTGCCGCTGAGCATTGAAGTCAAGCGTGTGCAATTGGGTGAATTGATCCTCAATGGCGAGTCACTGCTCAGTGATGCAGGTTTGCGTGCACGTTGGCTGGACGATGGCATTCATATCGGCGAGTTTGCCCTGAACTATCAAGACTATGCGCTGCAAGGCAAAGGCAAAATTATTCCAAACGCCGACTGGCCACTGGATGTGCAGCTCAGTGCGCAGCTGCCGATACCTGACGCGCCTCGGCTGAATGTTGAAGCGCAATTGAGCGGCAGTGTGCAAGATTTAATCCTAAGAGCGCAGACTCAAGGCTACCTTGCCGCTGATATCAAAGGCCAGGTGCAAGTCTTAGATGCTGATCTGCCGGCGCATCTGGAGATTCGAGTGGCCTCGCTGCAGGTCACGCCTGATTTGCCCGAAACGTTAAAGCTGGCTGACTTGATTCTTGAGCTGCAAGGCAATCTGCAAAAAGGCTACCACCTTGCCGGTCTTGCGCAGCTGCCCAATACCGCAGAACAGATGCAGCTCAGTGTGGCGGCGCTGCTAAAAACCAGCGGCGCACAATTGCAGGCCTTGCGTTTAAGTGCCAGCGCAGAAGTCTATGTTGCGCTAGAGGGTTCGGTTGATTGGCAAAATGATTTGCAAGCCGATGCGCAGTTGCAATGGCAGAACTTCCCTTGGTACAGCCTGCTGGATCAAGACGATATTCCCGTGCAACTGCAGACCTTAAATGGTCAGGTCAGCTATAACGCAGGCGCTTATCAAGGGCAGGTTGATGGCGACTTAAGCGGGCCAGCCGGTCCCTTTAGCTTAACCACCGCCTTTGCTGGCGACCTTGAACAGGTGCAGTTGCATGAACTGTTGATCGAGGCAGGGCAAGGGCGTTTACAAGGCACAGCAAATGTCGGTTTTGCCGATGGTGTGCAGTGGTTAGCGGATATTCAAGCGAGCAAGCTGAATCCAGCGTACTGGATAGAAGAGTTGCCAGGTGAGTTGGCAGGCATTATCCACAGCAAAGGCTTTTTGCGTGATGGGCAGCTGCAAGTTGAAGCTACGGCAGACTTAAAAGGCAAGCTGCGCGGCTCCTTAACGCAGTTAGATGTTGATTTTCACGGCACGCAGCATGAACAAGAAACACCCATCTGGCAGCTCAATACAGCTGATATTCGCTTCGGTGATAATCGCATAGCGGCTACGGCGCAAATTGATCAGGCGCTGGCTGCAGAGTTACAACTTGATTTGCCGCGCTTAGTGCAGCTGTGGCCGGGCTTGGCAGGTAAAGCAGAGGGCACTATTAAAGTGTCTGGCAGCTTAGCTGAGCCGCTCGGAGTGGCGCAGCTAGAGGCGCGCGGTATTGCTTATCAAGGCAACAGGATCAGAAAACTGACCCTGCAGGGCGAGTTATTGGCTGCGCAGCAGGCACAGATAACGCTGGATGCTGAGAACATCTGGAGTGGCGAGACTGAGTTCGGTGTCTTGCATATTGAGGGTCAAGGCTCGCTTGCGGCGCACAATGGCTCTTTGTCACTCAAAGGCCCTTTGTTGGACACTGAGCTTAAACTCAGCGGTGCATTGCAAGATAGTGATTGGCTGGGACAGCTACAGCAATTGCTGCTAAGCAGTCATCAACAAGACTGGGCCTTAGAAAAAACCACGGCGATTGTCTACCGTAAAAGCGGCGAGCTGACTGTTGCTGCGCATTGTCTAAAAGATGGGCAGTCCAGTCTTTGTGCTGGTGAACAGCGTTTATTGCCGCAGACTAAAATTGATTACCAATTGCGCAATTTCCCATTAGCGACGCTGCAGCCTTGGCTGCCTGATGACGCGCAAATTGCCGGGCAGGTCAACGGTGCTTTCAAGGTGGAATTACTCGACAAAGGACCGCTGGGTGCAGTGCAATTGGATGCCGGCCAAGGTCAGTTGCGGGTTAAGAATAATGACGAGTGGGAAACCTTTGCTTGGCAAGCATTAAAACTTAATAGCGAACTGACCGAGCAGGCGATTAAATTAACAGTGCTATTAACCGGTGCCGACAGTGGTCATTTAGAGCTTGTCGCAGATATTGATCCGCGCTCTGAGCAGAAAAATTTACGCGGTCATTTCTTAATTGAAAATGTGGATTTGTCCGCGCTGCGTCCATTTATCGCCCAAGTCAGCACTGTAGAAGGCGTGCTTGAAGGGCGTGGCACCTTAGCCGGTAGGCTGTTGGCACCCCGTGTCACTGGGTTGGTGCAAATACGTGATGCGCAGCTCAGTGGTGGTGAGTTACCGGTGCCCTTTGAGCAGCTGCAATTGCGTGCTGATATTAAAGGCGAGCAGTTGCAGCTGACGGGTAGTTGGCGCAGTGGCGAGCACGGCAGCGGTAGCATTCAAGGCAGTGTGCAGTGGGTGCAGCAGTTGCTGGTCGATATTGATGTAAAAGGCGAGCAATTACCGCTGCATGTTGAGCCCTATGCCAATATTGAAATTGCCCCCGATTTACATATCAGCCTCAAACAGCAGCGCTTATTTATTAGTGGTGAAGTAGCGGTGCCCAAAGGCTTAATCACTATTCCACAACTGCCTGAGCAGGCGGTGCGTGTCTCGTCTGATGCGCGGGTGATTGGTCAGGCTGAACCGGAACCGGGCTTGCAGGTGGGGATGGACATTGTTTTGAATGTTGGCGCTGAGCGTTTGCGTTTTTCTGGCTTTGGTTTGACTGCGGATATACGCGGCAACTTGCAAGTGGGTGACAACTTGGCTGGGCGCGGCCTGTTGGAGCTGCTTAATGGCCGTTACCGTGCCTATGGTCAGCGTTTGGAATTACGCCGCGCGCGCTTGTTGTTTGCCGGACCTTTGAGTCAGCCGTTTTTGGATATTGAGGCGGTTCGGGTCACCGGTGATGTGACCGCTGGACTGCGTTTAACCGGTCCTGCTGCACAGCCACGCAGCGAGATATTTTCCAATCCTGCAATGAGCCAAGAGCAAGCCTTGTCCTGGTTGCTGCTGGGTCGACCGCTACAAGGCGGCGGTGAAGATGGCAATGTTATGGCGCAAGCGGCCTTGGCGTTAGGCTTGATGGGTACTGCGCCGATTACTAATAAGCTGGCAGAAGTTATTGGCGTGCAGGACTTTTTGTTAGAAAGTGAGGGCAGTGGCTTAACCTCAAGTGTGGTGGCCAGTGGGCGTATCAGTGAGCGCATCAGTTTGCGTTATGGCGTGGGTGTATTTGAGCCGGCCAGCACTTTGGCGCTGCGTTATGAGCTGACCAAGCGCATCTATTTAGAAGCGGCTAGTGGTTTAGCAAACTCATTGGATGTGTTCTATAAGCGTAATTTCTAACCGGCTTTAGCGGCTTGGACAGTCGCTAAAGCCGATTTATACAGTTTAAAATTAGGATGGGTAAGGCCTTTGTGTTAAACTGTGCCCATCGAAGTCACCCTAAAGTGGTTTATGTTTACCTCGCATTTAAGTTTTACCCCCTTCTTGATGCTCCATCTCTTTGAGAAATGCTGGCGTGGTGGTCTGTAGCGCGCTTACTTCTCACATCGAACGATAATTTAATAAGTTTTATAAAATGTCTCTTAAGCTGGTTTAAGGCTTAAATGGACAACTGTATCTAGAAGTTAAGGACGCTCTAAAAGAGCTGCTGCTATAAGCCAGACACTTAAATGGCTTAAGTGCTTTTTCAGAGAATCCCTAAGGGGTTTCAAAATGTATTACTGGTTTATGTTAGTTTTAGCTGTTGTAGCTGAAGTGATAAGCACAGTAGGAATGAAATACGCTGCAACCAGTTCGCCAATCACCGGTTATATTGTGATGGCGCTGATGATTTCGCTGTCTTTTTACGCCTTTTCGCGCGCCGTGGTTCACATCCCACTGGCTGTTTCTTATGCGATTTGGGAAGGCTTAGGTTTATTCTTAATCGGCGTTGCCGGTGTGGTGCTCTTTGGTGAGTACTTAACCTTAGGTGAGATGTTTGCCATTGCCTTAATGCTGTTTGGTTTATTGCTGGTGACCTTTGATAAAGGTCAGGCGACTGAAGCAAATGATGCTGCAGTGGTTGAGTTGCCAAAGACTAAGCCTGTACGCGTTGCACGTGCGCCAGTTAAGCCAGCGCGTATCGGTACTTTAGGCGAGGTGGCGTTATGATAGTCCCTGTCTCGCTATTGATTGGTTCGGTGTCGCTGGATTTATTGGCCTGTTATTGCGTAAAGCGCTCGAAAGGCTTTCAAAAAGTCGTTTGGGGTTTAGCCGGTTTGTTGGCGATTATTAGTGCCTTTGTTCTCTTGAGTTTTGTTGTGCGTCATATCCCACTGGGTATCGCTTATTCGGTCTGGGGTGGTATGGGTGTGCTGGGTACAGTGCTGCTGGATCGCCTGCTGTTTAACTCGCGTTTAGGTAAGCAGGGCATGATTGGTGTGGTTTGTATTGTTGCTGGTATCGTGGCGATGCAATTGTAAGTCCCCACGCGAGCACAAAATCATATTAATCCAATATGCGAATTGTCGATTTGTCTGTCCCCGCGCGGGCACAAGTGCCCGCCCTACGCTTCGCGCATAACCGCACCATTCATGATCATGCAAATTCACCACACATCCACATGCATATCATGATCATGCAAGCTCACCACGCATCCACACGCATATCACCACCCTATGATGATTTTGATAATAAGGCGATAACCCCCGAGCAATAGATTTTCCGCGTAGGGTGGGCATTTATGCCCACGCATCTTGGTTGATAAGCAGAACGGCACTTGCACGGTGCGGCATGTGCACATAGTGCCTGATGCTTTTGATTGTTGGTGGATCAGGAAGGTCGGCACTTTTACGGTACGGCATATGCACATAGCGCCCGATGCTTTTGATTGTAGAAACTTTTGTTGCGCATTTTTATACTTTGCTTAAAGGTAAGGTCTTCGACAGAGCAGGCAGCTTGCCTACATCGATAGTCACAACTGCAAGTGTATTCAACTAAAGCGGCAAGCAGTTGCCGCTTTAGTTGGGCTGGCTGTCAAATTACATCCATTCCTCAGTTTTATAGTGGCACGGTCTTTGCATTAATCCTCTTACATAGCTACGGGCGTCAATTGCCCACCGCGGAGGATTTACCATGGATAAGATGCTCTATATCTCCATGACTGGCGCAAGCCACAATACCAAAGCCTTGCAGGCGCACGCCAACAACTTGGCCAACGTCTCGACCAGCGGCTTTAAACGCGACTTTGAACAAGCGCGTTCCATGCCTGTATTCGGAGAGGGTTTACCAGCGCGCGCCTATGCGTTGAGTGAACGCCCAGGTACCGACTTCACCTCAGGCTCATTACAAGAAACCGGTCGCGACCTTGACGTTGCTGCCATTGGTGACGCTTGGCTGGCTGTGCAATCAGCCGATGGCAGCGAAGCCTATGTGCGCACCGGTAGTCTGCAAATTGATGCGTTAGGCATGTTACGTACCGCTGGCGGTTTGCCGGTGATGGGTAATGCCGGTCCAATTGCTGTACCGCCAGAGCAAAAAGTCGAAATAGGCCAAGACGGCACCATCAGTATTCGTGCGCAGGGTGAAGCGCCCAGTGTGATGGCAGAAGTCGATCGTTTAAAGCTGGTGCTGCCAGATCCTAAACAATTGATCAAAAGCGAGGATGGCTTGGTGCGCGCGCGTGACGGCCAGCCGTTTGAGGCCGATGCCAATGCGCGTGTCACCTCCGGTTTCACCGAAGCCAGTAACGTCAATGCGGTTGAAGAAATGACAGCCATGCTGTCGTTATCACGCCAGTTTGAATTGCATGTGAAGATGATGCGCACCGCTGAGGACAATTCGTCGGCAGTGGCACGGGTTATGCAGTTAAGTTAGTTATAAAGCCAATTAGGTATTGCAGCGTCATAAAGTCGACGCTCGAGGAGAACGAACATGCTTCCAGCACTTTGGGTCGCTAAAACAGGTTTATCCGCACAGGATATGAACCTCACAACGATTTCGAATAACTTAGCCAACGTGTCAACCACGGGCTTTAAGCGTGATCGTGCCGAGTTTGAAGACTTGCTCTACCAAATTCGCCGCCAACCCGGTGGGCAATCCAGTCAAGACAGCGAGCTACCCAGTGGTTTGCAGCTGGGTACCGGTGTACGCATTGTTGGTACGCAGAAAATATTTACCGCCGGTAGCTTACAAACTACTGAGCAGCCGTTAGATATGGCGATTAATGGCCGTGGCTTTTTCCAGGTATTAATGCCCGATGGCACGGTGTCGTACAGCCGTGACGGTAGTTTCCACCTCAGCTCCGATGGCCAAGTGGTGACCTCTAGCGGCTTTCCGTTAGAGCCCGCGATTATGCTGCCGCCAGAAGTGCGCACCTTTACAGTGGGTGAAGATGGCACAGCAACAGTTACCACCGCAGGTAACCCACAAGCGCAAATTGTCGGCAATATTCAAATCACTGACTTTGTGAATCCGGCTGGCTTAGAAGCCATTGGTAATAACCTGTTCTTAGAAACTGCAGCCAGTGGTGCGCCGCAAGATGGCACGCCAGGTCTGAATGGTTTGGGTACGGTGCTACAGAATACCTTGGAAAACTCCAACGTCAGTGTGGTGGAAGAGTTGGTGAATATGATCACCACCCAGCGCGCTTATGAAATGAACTCAAAAGTCATTTCAACAGCAGATCAAATGCTGTCGTTTATTACTCAGCAGCTTTAATAGGCATAAGTGGAGTCGTGTGATGAAACGTTCATTAATTCTGCTCAGTCTTGTTACATCGGTGCTGATAGTGGGTTGTATGCCGCTGCCACCTAAACCTGATGATCCTTATTATGCGCCCGTTTTACCGCGTACACCGCTGCCTGCCACACAAACTAATGGTGCCATTTATCAAGCGGATTTTGATAACAATTACTTTACTGACCGTAAGGCGTTCCGAGTTGGCGATATTATTACCATCAGCTTAAATGAACGTACCCAAGCCAGTAAAAACGCCAGTTCGCAAATCCAGAAAGACAGTAGTGTAGATATCGGTGCTCCAAATATATTTGGCATGGCAATTGCTCCTAAAAATCCACTGTCAGGATTAAGCGCATTGGGTATGACCAACGATAATTTAAGCTTGGAGGCCGGTTATGGCGCTGAGCGCTCAACGCAAGGCTCAGGTCAAACAGGACAGAGCAATAGTTTATCTGGTTCGATTACCGTGACCATCGCTGAAGTTTACCCTAATGGTGTGCTCGCAGTGCGCGGTGAAAAGTGGCTAACTTTAAATACCGGCGATGAGCTGGTACGCATTTCAGGGATTGTCCGCGCGGATGATATCAGCACCGATAACGTTGTTTCTTCAACACGTATTGCTGATGCACGTATTACCTATTCGGGTACCGGTGCATTTGCTAATGCCAGTAAACCGGGCTGGTTGGATCGTTTCTTTCTTAGCCCATTATTTCCATTTTAAAGGTAGGACCGAGTATGTATAAGTATTGGATTGCCTGCCTTGCAACACTAATGATCAGTGGCTTGGCGCAGGCAGAACGCTTGAAAGACCTTGCTAGTATCCAAGGCGTACGCAGTAACCAACTGATTGGTTATGGATTGGTAGTCGGACTCAATGGCAGTGGTGACCAAACCACACAAACGCCGTTTACCGTACAAACCTTCAACAACATGCTGGCACAGTTTGGTATTAAAGTGCCGCCGGGTGGCAACGTACAGCTGAAAAACGTTGCTGCAGTGTCCATTCATGCAGAGCTACCTGCGTTTGCGCGTCCGGGGCAAACCATTGATATCACTGTGTCGTCGATTGGTAACGCAAAAAGTTTGCGTGGCGGTAGTTTGTTGATGACGCCGCTAAAAGGTATTGATGGCAACGTCTATGCGATTGCCCAAGGTAACTTAGTGGTCGGTGGTTTTGATGCCGGTGGTGCCGATGGTTCGCGTATTACCGTCAATGTTCCGTCAGCCGGGCGTATCCCTTCCGGTGCAACCGTTGAGCGCGCAGTGCCTAGCGGCTTTAACCAAGGTGATTATTTAACCCTGAATTTAAACCGCCCTGATTTCACCACGGCGAAAAACGTTGTTGATGCATTAAACAACATGCTCGGTCCGCGCGTTGCGCAAGCCATGGATGCTGGTTCGATTCGAGTGTCAGCACCGTCTGACCCTACGCAGCGGGTGAATTACCTGTCAATTATTGAAAACCTAGAGATTGAAGCTGGGCAGGCAGTGGCTAAGGTGATTATTAATGCACGCACCGGCACCATCGTGATTGGTCAGAATGTGCGAGTACAACCAGCAGCAGTGACGCACGGCAGCTTAACTGTAGTGATTACTGAAGATCCTATAGTCAGTCAGCCGGAAGCTTTTTCCGAAGGGCAAACAGCGGTTGTACCACGCTCTAGAGTCAATGCGGTAGAGGAAGCCAAGCCGATGTTTAAGTTTGGCCCAGGTACCACATTGGATGAAATTGTCCGTGCGGTGAATCAGGTGGGAGCAGCGCCGTCTGACTTGATGGCGATTCTTGAAGCTCTCAAGCAAGCGGGCGCGTTGCAAGCCGATCTGATCGTGATTTGAGGATAGTGTTATGAACTTGCACAGCACCAGCGTAGCCGATAGTGGCGCTTATACTGACTTAAACCGTTTGCACCAATTAAAAGTGGGTGAAGGCCGTGACAGTGAAGCCAATATTCGTAAAGTCGCGCAAGAGTTTGAATCATTGTTTCTTGGTGAAATGATGAAAGCCATGCGTGCGGCAGGTGATGTGTTGGCTGATGACAACTTTATGAACACCAATGAAAGTAAAACCTACCGCGACATGTACGACCAGCAATTGTCGGTGACTTTGTCGCAAGGTAAAGGTATGGGCATGGCTGATGTTTTGACTCGTCAGCTCTCGCAAGCACCAAAGCCCAGTACCGCCAATCCGTTTACCCAAGAGGCTGTGGTGCCTGCTGCAGCGCCAAGCGCACCGGCAGCTGCGCCAGTGATAAACGCACTGCAGCCTAAAATTAATAATGTTTCTCTAAATAGTCAGCGTGATGACACCGCCTTGCTTAACCTGCGCCGCTTAGCTTTACCTGCGACAGCTGCAGGTCGAGCATTGGCAGGGATTGGCGCCGCTGCGCAAGAAACCTTAAGCACCGGTCTCGCGCAGCAATCCAAACACATACGCCAAGATTGGCAGGCCGCGCGCAGCTACCCAGCACCGCGCGAGCCAGCTTTAGAAGTGGCAGGGCAGACAGCAACAGCAACAGCCACAGTTGCAGACTTAAACCGTAAGCAATTTTCCTCACCGGAAGAGTTTGTCGCCACCATGATGCCGATGGCTGAGCAAGCGGCAAAAAAACTAGGTGTTGATCCACGTTACTTAGTGGCGCAGGCGGCGTTAGAAACAGGCTGGGGTAAGTCGATTATCAATAACAAAGGCGGAGACAGCAGCCACAACTTATTTGGTATTAAAGCGCACGGTTGGGGTGGTGCGTCAGCAAATGTAACCACGTCTGAATACGTGCAAGGCGTCAAAGTTAAAGAGAAAGCAGATTTTCGCAGCTACGACTCTTTTGAGCAGAGCTTTAACGATTATGTGAGTTTTTTGCAAAGCAATGGCCGCTATAGCCAAGCTTTACAGTCCACCGCTAATCCAGAGCGTTTTGTCAACGAATTGCAGCAAGCAGGTTACGCAACTGACCCACACTACGCGCGCAAGATTTCACAAATTGCGCAGAAAATGCAAACCTATCAGCAGGTGGCGAGCGTTGAATTGCCACGTACTAATGTGCGGGCGTGAGGTGAATTATGGCTGATTTATTAAATATTGGACTGTCTGGATTAAGTGCCGCAAAGACCAAGTTATCGGTCACCGGGCATAACATTACCAACATCAATACACCGGGCTACACGCGGCAAGATACCGTACAGGCCACGCGCACGCCGCAGTTTACTGGTGCCGGTTATGTTGGCTCAGGCACCAGTTTGACCGATATTCGTCGCAGCTATAATGAGTTTTTGACCACACAGTTGCGCTCCACTACCGCGCTGAACAGTGATGTGGTTGCCTTATAAAAGCCAAATCGAACAGCTCGATGGGTTGCTGGCGGGCAGCAATACCGGAGTGACACCCTCGCTGCAAGCCTTTTTCTCCGCTACGCAGACTGCAGCTGAAGACCCAGCCAATATTCCAGCACGTCAGTTGGTCTTGGCTGAGGCTGAGGGTTTAAGCCGTCGTTTTAATAATATTTACGACAATATTAGCTCGCAAAATAGCTTTATTAATAAGCAGTTGGTCACGAACACTGAGCAAATTAACCGTTTAGCGCAAACTGTAGGTAGCCTTAATACGGCGATTGCCGGTGCTGGTAATGGTCCTCCGCCCAATGACTTATTAGATGCGCGCGATGAGGCAGTGCGAGAGCTGTCCACCTATATTGGTGTCAGTGTCGTGGCGCAAGACGACAACAGCTTTAACGTATCGATTGGTAGTGGCCAGCCTTTAGTGGTGGGTGGCACTGTGAACAGGGTAGAAGCTGTACCTGGACGCGGCGATCCAAGCAGGTTTGATATTAATTTTGTCAGCGGAAGCTCTCGACAAAATATCACCAGTAGCATCAGCGGCGGCGAAGTCGGCGGTTTGTTGCGTTATCGTGAAGAAGTATTAGACCCTACGCTGAGTTCTTTGGGTCGTTTAGCGCTGAGCATCAGTTCTGAGATCAATAGCCAACTGGGCCAAGGTTTGGACCTAAAAGGGCAGGTGGGTGCTGATCTATTCAATGATATCAACGATCCGAAGCTCGCAGGGTTGCGCGTGCGGCCAATGGCTGACAATGCCAGTAATGCCAGTGGTGCAATGAATATCACCAACACCAAACTGCTGACCACCAGTGATTATCAGCTGGATTTTGATGGAACCAATTACAGCGCGCGACGGTTAAGTGACGGTGAGGTGATGAATGTGGTTGTTGGCGCTGGTGGTGAATTAAGCTTTACTGATAATTCTACTCCAGGGCGTGATCAAGGTTTCACCTTGCAGATGACGGGCACTCCGGCGGCAGGTGATCGTTTTGTTTTAGAGCCAACCCGTCGCGGTGCCACAGATATTGCCGTGGTATTGGATCAGGCTGATCAGTTGGCGTTTGCTGCGCCTTTTACAGCTGGTGCTGAATTGCAAAACAAAGGTAACGGTAGTATTGGGCAGCCAACGGTAGAGATGGTGTTGAATAACCCACCGGTATCGCCTGCGCTGATGCCTGATAACTTTGTGGCAGAGGCGTTAAGTCTTGCGCACCTTCAGGCTGTCGGTGAAATTGAATTGAGCTACGACGGAGCCGGCAATATGCAGTTCACCATGCCTTTACCGGCAGGGGTTAGCATCACAGGTGTTCCGGTCGAAGGACAGGTCGCGCCCGGTCCAATTGCCGGCTTGCCGATTACTTCAGGGCAGAGCAATCAACTGAGCTACGCCATTGAAGTTAATGTTGCTGGCGTTAGGCAAAGTTTTACCATCAGCCAAACTATCAGTGGCCGCCCACAAGCGGGCGATATCTTTAGCGTCAGCTTTAACCAGAATGGTGTTTCAGATAACCGTAACGCGCTAAAGCTCGCGGACTTGCAGAACAAGCAAGTGATAGGCGTGGATGCCAATATCACAAGTATTGAAACTGGCGTTAGTTTTAATGATGGTTATGGCGATATGGTTGAGCGCGTGGGCACCTTAACTGCTCAAGCTCGACAAGATGATGTCGCTACTGGTGCTATTCTTAAGCAGGCCACTGATAACCGTAATTCGTTGTCTGCGGTAAACTTGGATGAAGAAGCGGCGAACTTGATTCAATTTGAACAATATTACAATGCATCAGCTCAAGTGATTCAAGTTGCGCGCTCATTGTTCGATACATTACTTAATGCAGTTAGATAAGTTTTCGCTGCGCGGTTAAGCAGCCAGAAACATTAGGAGTCAGGCCATGCGTATTTCGAGCCTACAAGCATTTCAAAATGGCGTGCAAGGAATGCAGCGCAACTATGCTGCGGCGATCCGCACCCAAGAACAAATCAACAGCGGCAATCGTATTTTAACGCCGGCTGATGATCCTGTTGCTTCGGTGCGTTTGATGCAACTTGAGCAGCAGCACAATATGCTTGACCAGTATAAAGGCAATCTTGGCGCTGCTAATAATAGTCTGATGCAAGAAGAATCGACGCTTAACTCAGTTAACAATATTATGCAGCGTGTGCGCGAGTTGGCTGGTGAAGCGGGTAATGGCGCGCTGAGCCAAAACGATCGCCAAGCAATCGCTTCGGAATTGCGTGAGCGTGAAGATGAACTTTTAGGCTTGATGAATACTCGTAATGCTCGCGGCGAATATTTATTTGCTGGCTTCCAGGGGAAAACTCAACCCTTTGAGCGTCAGGCCGACGGTAGTTATGCTTATCAAGGTGATGAGGGGCAGCGTAAGTTACAAATCGGTAGCTCGCTGGATATAGCGGTCAGTGATAGCGGTAAAAAAGTGTTTGAGAATATCACCAATGCTTCGCGTCTAGACAGTACTTTAACGGTGCCGGTGGTGCCAGTGCCACCGCCCCCTGCACCGGTTCCGGTTGCTTCTACCTTGGCCGTTTCTAAGCCTTTAGTGCAGGATGAAATTGCTTTTTCTGGCAGTGATGGCTTTCCGGCAGCTGGTGTTGAGATTCGCTTTGCTGTCGCACCTAATGATCCAAAAGAGTATGAGGTATTTGGCTTGCCCTCTAATCCAAGTGATACGGCGCTGCAAAGTGGTCGTATGGATAATGATGATGCACGTCAAGACTCCATTATAGTTCGCGGCGTGGTAATGCAGCTTGAGGGTGTACCTGCAGGCGGTGAGATTGTCACGGTTGCCCCTATCCCTGGCGCACAAAAACAAGGTGTGCTCGATACCATTCAACAACTGCGCAGCGCGTTAGAAAATAATACTGACAGCCCTGAAGGCAAGCGCGCCACCCGTGATGCTGTAGCTGCGGCATTAACCAATATTGATCACGCTATGGTTAATATTGATAGTACCCGTGGTGATATAGGTGCGCGGATGAACGTCATTGAGACCACTCTGAACAATAATGAAGAAGTGGCATTGGTTAATAAAAGCGTACAAGCCGAATTGCGCGAAGTTGATTACCCAGAAGCTATATCACGCTTGGCTTTTCAAAGTGTAGTGTTGGAAGCCGCACAGCAAAGCTTTGTTAAAATCAGTCAGTTGAACTTGTTTGATAAGATTCGTTGATTTTTAGCACTGTGTGGTTGTTCATTAGACAATAAGTGGGTGGCGCTATCTTGGCGCAGACCAATTAATAGCCTCTATCAGTAGTAGAGGCGGCTTCTCAAATGCTGACAGAAAAAAGCGCTACACTGTGTAGTGATGTCGGGTTGAGATGTGTAGCGTATTATTTTAAGCGCAAGCATCATTAATGTAAGTGGTTGCTAACATTCATCAATATAGGATAAAAATAAATGAGTAAATCAATGCAAACTTACCAGTCCGTGGTTGCTGGGCAAGACCTAACCCCTTACCAAGCCGTAGAGCTGTTGCTCGATGGTGCTTTAGAGTGCATCTCAACTGCTATCATTGCACAGCAAGAAAGTAATATTGCTGAGCGTGGTAAGGCTGTAGATACAACGCTGACGATTATTGGTTTATTGCAAGATAGCCTAGATAAAAGCTTAGGTGGTCAACTGGCTGAAAATCTCGATGATTTGTATGATTATATGACTCGCCGCTTAGCTGGTGTCGCTATTGATAAAACTGCACACAGTTTAGAAGAGGTACAAAGTATTGTTTTACAACTGCGTGACGGCTGGTCGCAGATTGACCCAGCAAGCGAACCAAAAGAATTGTAAGAAAAGGCTAAAGAAACAGCGGTCGTTGACGATATAAGGAATAGTAGAAACGCTTATGGAGCACGATGTGATGAATGCAATGACCGCTATGCGACAGTACCAGTCAGTTAATAATCAGGCGCAAGCAATTGAAGCTGACCCGCACCGCTTGATTCAAATGTTAATAGAAGGTGGTTTAACCCGCTTAGCGCAAGCGCGCGGTGCCATGGAGCGCAATCAAACGGCTCTGAAAGGCGAGTTAGTGGGCAAAGCGATTGCGATTATTGGTGGTTTGCGCCAAGGTTTAAACGTAGAGCAAGGTGGTGAGTTGGCGGTGAATTTGGATCGCTTATATGAGTATATGACCACCCGATTAATGGAAGCCAACCTTAAAAACGATCCTGTTATTCTAGAAGAGGTGTCTGGATTGTTGCGTGAAGTGAAAAACGGCTGGGATGCAATTGCAGCATAAGTTGTGTTGATCAGAGGCAAGTACCATGAGTTCAAGCACTGTTGAGCAACTACAAAATACCAGCACAGCTTTGCGCGATGCTCTAGCGCAACAAGATTGGCAGGCTGTTGGTGAGTTAGATTTGCAGTGTCGACAAGCTGTTGATAATGCAATGGCTGACCCTCATCAAGAAAACGATGAACTGCGTGAGCGCATGCAAGATCTGTTAGATTTATACCGTGAATTAGTCAGCGTCTGTCAAGCCGAGCAGCAGCGTATTGCGGATGAGTTACGGCAGATTAATCAATTCAAACAAGGCGCTAAAGTTTACCAAATGTTTGGTTGATATTTAGCGCAATAAAAAGCCCTAAGTGCAGTATGTGCTTGGGGCTTTTTTATGTGAGCTGGATTTGTATATCACTTAGTAGTAATACTGGATAAATATAGTGCCATAAAATTGACAATGTGTGTTTTTTTGACTTTACTGGTGGCAGTTTGCTGTCATGCCTGATTAGCGTCCTTTATATTTAGAGTCTAAGTAGTCCTTATGTGGCGAGAAACGAAAATCCTACTGATCCATGACCACATGGAACAGCGTAAAGAATTTACTCATATTCTAACCTTCTTAGATGAAAACTTTCTTGCCAGCAGCAGCGCGCAATGGCGTTCTGCAGTGGCAGATTTGAACTCCAGTCGCGGTATTTTGTGTGTGATGCTCGGCGGTGTCACTGACCCGCAGTACTTAACAGGTTTAATTAAGGAACTGACTGAATGGGATGAGTTTTTACCGATCATTCTTCTCGATGACGCCAGCCCAGTTAAGTTATTAGCTGAGGTGCAGCAGTCGATTTTAACACGCTTGGAGATGCCACCCAGTTACAGTCAATTGCTGGGTACTTTGCACAGAGCGCAGGTGTACCGTGAAGTTTATGATGAGACTGCTGAGCGTGGAACACAGCGTGTGCCGGATTTGTTTCGCAGTTTAGTGGGTGCCAGTCGCTGTATTCAAAGTGTGCGGCAAATGATGCAGCAAGTCGCGAATACTGAAGCCAGTGTACTGATTCTAGGCGAGTCCGGTACGGGTAAAGAAGTGATTGCGCGAAACCTGCATTACAATTCCAAGCGCCGTGATGGGCCCTTTGTGCCGATTAACTGCGGTGCTATTCCAGCAGAGTTGTTAGAGAGCGAGTTGTTTGGTCACGAAAAGGACGCCTTTACTGGTGCGATCAGTGCGCGAGTCGGGCGCTTTGAATTGGCTAAAGGCGGTACTTTATTTCTAGATGAAGTCGGCGATATGCCGCTGACTATGCAGGTTAAGCTACTACGGGTTTTGCAAGAGCGTATTTTTGAGCGCATCGGCGGTAATAAATCCATCGCAGCAGATGTGCGTATTGTTGCTGCGACCCATAAAGACCTGGAAGTGATGATTGAAGCTGGCGACTTTCGTGAAGATCTGTTTTATCGACTTAATGTGTTCCCCATTGAAATGCCACCCTTGCGTGAACGCACGGAAGATATTCCGCTGTTGATTAATGAATTGGTTTCGCGCATGGAGAGTGAAAAGCGTGGTTCGGTGCGCTTTAATGAAGCATCGATACTGTCAATATGCCAACACGATTGGCCAGGCAATGTGCGTGAGTTGGCCAATCTCGTTGAGCGTATGGCAATTATGTATCCGCATGGGGTGATTGGAATTAGCGAGCTGCCAAAAAAATTCCGTTACATTGAGGAGGATGGTGGCATTCAAGAGTTACGCGAAGAAATCAGTGAGCGTGCCGCTTTGCTAGCGGTGATTGAAGAAGAACCGGTGATGACAAATCAGTTGCCCTCTGAAGGTTTGGATCTGCGTGAGTATTTAGCTGAGTTGGAACAGGATTTAATTCAGCAGGCTTTGGATGCAGAAGATGGCGTGGTGGCACGTGCCGCTGAACGCTTGAATATTCGTCGTACTACATTGGTTGAGAAAATGCGTAAATACGGCATGGGTCGTAAAGACGATTAGGGCTAGGCTAGGTAAAGGCTGCTGCTATGCATAGCTTTGTTTACAATGCAGCCCTGAGTTATTTTATGGAGCTGCAGCTATGTCGCATCACCCTGCGCACGATTCGCCTTTAGGCAAAAATAGTACATATATAAGTCAATATGACCCGAGTTTATTGTTTGGTATTGCGCGTGCTACAAAGTGGCATGAGCTGGGTTTTAGTGCGAACAGTTTGCCGTATGTCGGCGTTGATGTTTGGAACTGCTATGAGTTGTCATGGCTGTTGCCTTCGGGTAAACCTGTTGTGGCGATTGCACAGTTTATTGTGCCGGCTGACTCAGCGAACATCATTGAGTCAAAATCTTTTAAGTTGTATCTCAATTCGTTTAATCAAAGTATCTACAGTAGTTTTTCTGAAGTGCAAGCCGTGTTGGCTGTGGACTTGTCGCAGGTTGCGCAAGCATCTGTACAGGTTGAGCTGAAAACTCTGCGCGAAGTGGCTGCGGAAGGCCTGCATGAGCCACAGGGCGTTTGTATTGATGAGCTAGACATCAACGTGAGCCAGTACCAGCATCCTTCCCTTGAACAGCTTGCTTGCAGCTCGGAGCAGGTTGAGGAACGGCTTTACAGTCACTTACTGAAATCCAATTGCCCAGTAACCGGTCAGCCAGACTGGGGCACCTTGCAGGTGCATTACCGAGGCGCCGCATTGGATCATGCCAGCTTATTGAGGTATCTGGTGAGCTTTCGCCAGCATCAGGACTTTCATGAACAGTGCGTGGAGCGCATCTTTCTAGATTTACAACGTTGTTTAAAACCAGCGTTTTTAACTGTCTCAGCGCGTTATGTGCGGCGGGGTGGTTTAGACATTAACCCTTATCGCAGTACGCAGCGCAATGCAGTTGAAAATCTACGCTTGGCGCGTCAATGAGTAAGAATGCAATTTAGATAACAAAAAACCGCGTTTCATCGCGGTTTTTTGTTATCTGACAGATATGCTTTAACGCTTTACTGCAGTTTAGTGGGTTTGCCCGCTTTAACACGATCGGCTTGCCATTGCTCTAGAGTTTGTGCTGTTTGTTTGGCATCAAAGCGCTCAAGAATTTTTAGGTAGTCTTGTTTCGAAGGATGCGCCATAACGGTGGCGCGATCGTTAGCTTGTACGACGTAAACGGTTTGTACGTTTTGGTGATCAAACGCACGCCATTGCGCTGTATCTTTGAGCAAAGTGTAGGTGTGATCTTCGAGCGCGCTAATAACTGTTTCACTATTGTAGCTGTTGCTGCGATTGACAGCGTCTGCCCACTGTTTAACTACAGTGTAAGCTGATGCGGCTGCGCTAGGTGGATACAAGTCATAGGCTTTATTGAAATTCTCAACAAAAGCTAGGCCTGTTTTTGACTGTTCCAGCTCAGGTGCACGCCAGAGCCAGTGCTCAGTGCCAATCACACCGGCCATCACGGCTGGGCCTGCTTGCTCGATCACGGACTGGGTCAGGTTGGGTGCGATAATTTGTACTTGTTGGGATAGCCCCATGCTTTCTGCAGTACGCATCGCACGGACTAAATCATGGCCATACAGCACCAGTGCAATAATATCTGCACCACTTTCCCTGGCTTGTTTAAGGGTTGAGTTGTAATCAGACTGCTTAGCTGTTGGAAACGGTAACAACACGCCTTGGTGCAGGTTGCTGTCTAAGCTGTTGGTGTTTTCACGTAGGGCTTGCTCTGAGCTGTGTCCCCAAGTGTAATCTGCTGTTATATAAAAGTACTTTTTGTCAGGCATTTTTTCTGACAGGTACTTGCCTAGGGCGCGGCCAGTCATGGTTGCGCTACTGCTCTCACGGAATACATAGCGATGACCGTTTTTCCCAGTGACGTCATTTGAGTAGCCAATGGTTGCAAAATACAATGTATTGAGTTGCTGCGCACGTGCACTGGCAGCAATCGCAACGGCACTGGAGACGCTTCCAAGCAGCATCACCGCGCCGTCTTTAACTAATTTATCAACATTGCGTGCTGCTTTTTCTGGACGCGAAGCAGTGTCGCGTGTAATTAAACTGATCTCGCGGCCAAGTACGCCGCCTTGACTGTTTATTTCATCAATGGCTAATAAAGCGCCGCGCATTTGCGCTAAACCTTCTTCTTTATAATGCCCTGTGCGAGGGTAATTTAGACCAATAATAACGGGGTCAGCGGCCAGCGCTGAAACGGTCATTGCAACCCATAGGGTTAAAGCGGAGAACATTCGAATCACAAGAAACTCCCTGTCTTGGAGCATAGAAGGATTAAGTAAAGGCTGACTGTGCAGTTATAGCTGACAATAGGCTACTGTATATTAGTCGTACTATAGTGCCTAGGATAATATGGGTATTAGTTAATGCGAGTTTTGACCCCAAGCAATAAAAACCATAGATTAACGTGTTCTTTCAACTGTTGCTGTATTTTATGGGCATCTAAGTTTGCAAAGATTTGTTGTGCTAGTGGCAACTGTCCTAGCGTTTGATGTTTATTAGGGTTCTGTAAGGCTTCGCCAATTTGCACTAATTCATACAACTGTGTTGTTTCATTAGTTGGGGTTTCTGTAAGGCTGTTACGGTAACGCGCGCAATCGACGAAGTTGCTCGGTTGTTTCCAAGCAGTCAGTAGAATTGTGCCGATGGGCGCGGAGAGCTGTGCGCAGACGTCGTTGAGCGTAGCTTCATCGCGAGGTATTTGCGGCCAGTTTTCTAGTTCAGCGAGCAGTGGTAAGCTGCCAATATCTTGAAATAAACCGCCCAATAAAGCATCGTCTGCAGAGATTCCACTAACCAGCGGTGCTAAACAAGCAGACCAAGCGGCGCGCATTGAAGATGCATTCCAGCGCGCCCGAAATCCTTTTTGCAATGACAATTCTTTACTAATAAACATATGACGAATTGAAAAAGCGAGTATTAGATTATTAAGCTGATTGGTACCGAGCCGTGCCAGCACATCAGTTAAGGAGCGACAAGGCCGTGCACTTTTAATGAGTGGGCTGTCGGCAAACTGCATTAAATAAGCAGCGAGAGGCGGGTCACGGTTAATCATATGGCTGAGTTGTACTAAGGACGCATCTGGATCCCTTAATAAGCTACGAATGCGCAGCGAGTTTTCAGGCATCTGCGGAATCTTGGCTGTGCCTTTGAGAAAAGCACTGAGCAGCGAGTAGTGTAGACTTTGCTGGGCTGAGCTTAGTGTTGATATGGTGTCATTCATTGACAAGTTATCCTGAAATTCCTAGGGTTCTGATTTTTATCGCAGGTTAAATTATGACGCAGTATAACCGTATTAAACTTGAAAAGAGTTGGAAAAAGGCATTGGCTGCTGAGTTTGAACAACCTTATATGCAACAACTGTCTGATTTGTTACGACAAGAAAAACAACAAGGTAAAGTGATCTATCCTCCTGGTCCACTCATTTTTAATGCGCTTAATTTAACGCCTCTAGCTAAAGTAAAGGTTGTTATTTTAGGGCAGGATCCCTATCACGGTCCCGGTCAAGCGCATGGTTTGAGCTTTTCGGTGCCTGCAGGAATAGCCATACCGCCGTCATTATTGAATATATATAAAGAGTTGCAACGTGATTTAAATATTCCTCTTGCCAAGCATGGTTGCTTACAAAGTTGGGCTGAGCAAGGAGTGTTATTACTCAATACCACGTTAACTGTTGCGCAAGGCGAAGCAGGATCGCATGCAAAAGCTGGATGGCAGCGCTTCACCGATCGTATTATTGACTGCGTCAGTGAGCAGCCAGATCCTGTGGTGTTTATGCTGTGGGGTGCGCATGCACGCAGTAAAGCTGCGCGTATTGATGCCAGTAAGCATCTGATGCTGTGCTCCGTGCACCCGTCACCTTTGTCAGCGTACCGCGGGTTTTTAGGCAATGGACACTTTAGTCAGTGCAATAAGTTTTTGCAACGCGCAGGGCAAACACCGATTCAGTGGCAGCTCCCTGAAATGGACGAAGCGTAGGGCAGGCATTTATGCCCGCGCATAACAACCCATAACCCACAAACCGCAGCCCAGCCGTCGCGAGCATTGCGTATAACCCCCGCATAATTAAACCGTAGGGAGCGCATCGTGTATTTGCAGCATCGCGGGCAACGAGTGCCCGCCCTACGATAATCAATTGTGTGTGCAGTAGGTGACATTCACGGGAAATACATATGACCTGAATATACGCGGGCACTTGTGCCCGCGTATAACCCCCGCATATTAACCGTAGGGAGCGCATCGTGTATTTGCAGCATCGCGGGCAACGAGTGCCCGCCCTACGATAATCAATTGTGTGCAGTAGATAACATTCACGGGAAATACATATGGCCTGAATGTAGGGCGGGCATTTATGCCCGCGTGTAACCGTGCTTTGCCAGCTCCAAGAGCAAGCGCTCAATAGCCGCATCGAGCTCATCGAGCGCAGGATCAATCAGCGCCGCATTGTTTTTAATGAGCGTCTCACAGTGTTTGCAGATGGCACGCAATTGCGGAACGCCACAGTATTGCGCAGCGCCGTGCATACGATGGATGCGCTCCAGCATGGCATTACGATCGTTACGAGCGCGGGCTTGTTGTAAAAACAGGCGATCGCTGGGTAAGGATTCAAATAACAGCTTCAGTAGTTCGCTGGCGAGGGAGTCTTTACCGTTAGAGAGTGTACGGCCTTCTTGTCGGTCAATGACCGGCAGCAACAGGTGTTGCGCTGAATGGTCTGGAGCCTGCTCCAACAGTTTTTCATTGCTGATAAAAACGCCTGTCCATTTAGCAATACTCTGCGCTAAAGACTGCTCACTGATAGGTTTACTTAAGCAGTCGTTAACCCCCGACTGTAAAAACTGATGTGTTTCGTAGGGCAATGCATGAGCTGTCACGGCGATGATAGGTGTAGCTTTAAGTTTTTGATTTCGCTCCCACGTGCGTATAGCTTCGGTGCATTGCTGACCGCTCATAATGGGCATTTGAATGTCCATAAAGACAATATCAAAGTGTTCTTGTTGAAACAAAGCTAAAGCGGTGTGCCCGTTATCTGCCACGCTGACCTGCACATTCATATCTGCGAGCAAGGTTTTGATCAGTAGCAAATTTGCTGGATTGTCATCCACACATAGCGCATGCAGTGTATGTTGCGCAGTCACCGGCAATACTGGCAGCTGAGGGCTGTCGCTAACCGGCAGTAAGTCGTTGATGGCGTGTTGTAAGCGGCGATGGCAGACTGGCTTGCTGAGCATTTGCTCGCAAAAGGGGCGTTCTAGTTTGTTTTGAAAAATAGCAAAATCACTGGTGCTGCATAATAACAAGACTTGACATTGCAAATGCTGCAGTTCGTTGAGCAGCAGCTGTAAGCTATAAATTGGATGCTGTTGTGTATTGATGCCTAGCACCGCCAGTTGATAGGGTGAGGGCGTCGTTGCAGCTTCACGCACCTGATCAATCAGGTCATCCATGCTGTTCGGGCAGTTAACCTGTAAACCGCAATCTTCAAGCTGATGGGCAATGGCTTGCTGGGCGAGCGGATGCGGTTCATGCAAAATAACGTTATAGGCTAAAACGCTGGGTTGTGTTGCAGGAAAGTCACTGCTGTAGGTTTTTTCTAGACGTACGCTGAACCAGAATTCAGAGCCTTGCCCTGGCGTGCTGTTAACACCGATTTCACCACCCATGTGTTCAACCAAACGCTTAGAAATAGTTAAACCCAAGCCGGTACCGCCAGATTGGCGTGTTAGTGAGTGATCCGCCTGGTTAAAAGCGTGAAATAACGAGCTTTGCTCAGTATCAAGCATGCCGATACCGGTGTCTTGTACGCTGATGCGCAACTGCGCAAATTCGTCATTTTCGTCATCAAGCATGGCACGCACGACCACGCTACCTTCGCGGGTGAATTTAATCGCATTGCCAATTAGGTTGGTGAGAATTTGTTTAAGGCGTTGCGCATCGCCCAGCAATGTGCGCGGGGTGTCGCGGTAGACTAAGCTGATCAGTTCCAACTGTTTTTGATGCGCCGCAGGTGCCAGTAGAGTCAAGGTGTCTTGAATTAAGTCGCGCAAATAGAAGGGTGCATGATCAAGTACAAGTTTGCCGGCTTCTATTTTTGAGAAGTCCAAGACTTCGTTGATAATGTTAAGCAGGCTCTCGGATGAGCCAATAATAGTGTTCAGATAGTCTTGTTGGCGAATGGTTAAATCGCTTTTTTTCAAGAGTTGGGTAAAGCCAATAATACCATTGAGTGGTGTACGAATTTCATGACTCATATTGGCTAAAAATTCTGACTTAATACGGCTGGCTGCAATGGCTTCTTTGCGTGCTAAGTCCAGCTCGATATTTTGAATTTCAATCGTTTCTAGGTTGTGACTGGCGTCCGCCAGAGCTTGATCAATACTGCTTTGTAATTCTTCCTGTGCCTGCTGTAAGGAGTGTGCCATCAGGTTGATACCTTTGACTAAATCGTCCAGCTCTTGGCTGCCGGGAGAGTCTAAACGGGTGTCTAAATGCCCTTCACGGATTCTGGCAACGCCTTTTTTAATGTTGTCGAGCGGGATGTTAATGGTGTGACTGAGGCGTAACGCCAATATGGCAGTAATAAGTAAGCCAAAGGCAATAAAGATAACGCTGAAAAAAATACTGCGATAACCGGCCAGCATGGTGGCGTGATGTGACATATCTAAACTGACCCAGCCAATAGCGAGTGACTCCGGCTGGTTAAATTGCTCTGGATCAACCGCTGCGAGCGGGTTTACACATACGGGGATACTCAGCTCTGAGCTTGATTCATTGTGATGAATGGTCAGTTGCTGTGGCTGGGTTAGCGCGCGCTCTGACATGGATGGGCCTGAGTGCACAAGCACGGCGCCGTTGGCACTGGTAAAGCGAACCGCGCGTACATCATTGAGATTAATGACATCTTGGGCAATGCGTGTCAGTTCTTGTGTATCGCCTGTGCGCATGGGTTCTTTGCTGAGTAGTGACAGTTGGCTAAGAATCAGCTCGCCACGGTGCAATAATTGTTGTTGTAAATCATTGAATTGTGAATAGCTGAACCAGCCACCGAGTACTAAGGCGAAAACACTTGAGGGCAATAAGGTGAGTAGCAGGACACGGCCTTTAATTCCGAGCTGGGTCAACACGCGGTGATTCTCCGAGAGAACATAAACAAATAACTGTTAGTTTTATCGCGTTTTATGCGTTTAGGTTATAAGTTGATGCATTCGTGGGTTATGGACTCTTTGCATTTGGCGCTATCATAGGCTTCTTTCTATATTGATGCTGCTGCTTATTACTATGACTGTTCACTACCCTACGTTAGCCGATTGCATTGGCCATACGCCATTGATCCGTTTACAACGCCTCGCTGGCCAGACCTCAAACACCTTACTGGTTAAGCTTGAAGGCAATAATCCAGCCGGCTCTGTTAAGGACCGCCCTGCATTAGCAATGATTGAGCGTGCTGAGCGCAGCGGCCGTATTCAGCCGGGTGATGCCTTAATTGAAGCCACCTCAGGCAATACCGGGATTGCTTTGGCGATGGTTGCCGCAATCAAGGGCTACCGCATGCTATTGATTATGCCGGATAACTCCACGGCTGAACGTAAAGCAGCGATGACGGCCTATGGCGCTGAGTTGATTTTGGTCGAATCTATGGAAGCTGCACGTGACCTTGCGTTAGAGATGCAAGCACAAGGCAAAGGTATCGTACTGGATCAGTTTTCCAATCAAGACAACCCGACCGCACATTACTGCAGTACTGGCCCTGAAATCTGGCAGCAAACGCAAGGCCAAGTCACCCACTTTATTAGTTCGATGGGCACTACTGGCACCATTATGGGAGTCTCGCGCTATTTGAAAGAGCAGAATCCTGCTGTGCAGATTATTGGTTTGCAGCCCATAGAAGGTGCGACCATTCCGGGTATTCGACGTTGGCCAGAGGCCTATTTGCCGAGTATTTTTGATGGCAGTCGTGTTGATCAGATTGTTGATATGGGCCAGCATGAAGCAGAAGATTGCATGCGACGCTTGGCACGAGAAGAGGGGATATTCTGTGGAGTCTCCTCTGGAGGTGCTGTGGCTGCGATGCTGCAAGTGTCTAAAACCGTTGAGAACGCAGTATTAGTCGCGATTATTTGTGATCGTGGCGATCGTTATTTATCCAGTGGTGTGTATGCACCGGAGTCTCTATGAGTCGTGCCAAAGCGCCAAAGTCTTTACGTTTTCAGCCCGCAGGAGGCGAGCGTAATGCATTGCCAGTGGGCAAAAAACAAATGCTTAACATTGAACGTTTATCTCATGATGGTCGCGGTATCGCTTTTCTTGAGGGGCGCACTTGGTTTGTCAGTGGTGCCTTGCCTGGCGAGCAGGTGCAAGCGCAGGTGCTCACGGCGCGCAGCAAAGTCGTTGAAGCACAGGTGCTGGTGATCCAAAGCAGCAGTGCCGAGCGCATCACGCCCGAATGTCAATGGGCGGGACAGTGCGGTGGTTGCACCTTACAACATGTCAGTCATGCTCAGCAGATTGAGCTTAAACACAATAATCTTGTTGAGCAGCTCAGTCGCGAAGGAGTGACACCGGTTCAATGGGCTGAGCCGTTAGTGGGGCCGGGCTTTGCCTACCGCCGCCGTACCCGTGTCGCCGTACGTTATGACGTTAAGCAAAAACATGTACAGGTGGGCTTTCGTGGCTTGGCCAGTAATGCCATTGTTGAAGTGCAAGCCTGCGCAATTTTAGTCGATGAGCTGCAACCGTTGTTTAATGGTTTAAGCGTTTTATTTAATGGATTTAAGCAGCCGCAAGCCTTGGGTCATGTGGAATTGTTTAGCGGTAGCAGTACGGCGCTGTTACTGCGTCACACACAAGGCTTAGATGAAACTGATCTGCAACAGCTGCGCACTTATTGTGCTGAGCATCAGGCGCAGCTGTGGCTGCAAGGCTCAGGTGCGTCGCAGCCGGATCAAGCGGGACAAATATTGAGTTATCCACTGCCAACATATGATTTAAATATTGCCTACCAGCCCGGTGATTTTGTCCAAGTTAATGCGCAAATGAATGATGCAATGATTAGTCAAGCGCTGGATTGGTTAGCACCGCAAGCTGATGATCGTGTGCTGGACCTGTTTTGTGGCTTGGGTAATTTTGCTTTACCGTTGGCACAGCAGGTTGGGCAGGTGGTTGCCGTAGAAGGTGTGGAGGCGATGTTGCTGCGTGCTGGTGAAAATGCCAGTACTCACCAGCTTAATAATGTGGAGTTCATACGTTGTGATTTGTCAGTATCGCTACGCGATAATGATTGGGCGCGACAAGGCTTTTCTGCAGTATTATTAGATCCACCACGCGAAGGTGCATACGCTGTGGTTGCAGATTTAGCGAAACTGAAAGTGCCGCGCATTGTCTATGTTTCTTGTAATCCTGCTACTTTGGCGCGTGATGCTGCCGTTTTGACAGCACGTGGCTATCGTTTAGAAAAAGCAGGTATCTTGGATATGTTTGCGCAAACGGGACATACCGAAGCTATGGCGTTATTTGTTAAAAAATAAGCAAATTACTTCAGTGGTTAATGTCATCAGTTGAGTTTTAAACTCGAAGGATTGGTAATGGTACAGGTCAGAACAGAACAACCGGTGAGCCAAGATGGCAGCATTGACTTGCCCTGTTGGGTGGAGCAAATTCTAGAGGTTGCTCCGGCGCTGGATGCACAGGGTTTGTTGGACGCTTGCATGTTCGCCCGCGAGGCTGAGCGCAAAGCTAAGGCTGCAGATAATATCTGGGCTGAAGGCACTTCCAGCTTGCAGACCGGCTTAGAGATTGCCGAAATCTTAGTTGAATTACAGCTCGATCAAGAAACCTTGGTTGCGGCGATTTTGTACCGTACGGTGCGTGAAGGCAAAGCGCCCTTAGCTGAGATAGAAGGCCTGTTTGGCGCTGGGGTGAGTAAACTGATTGATGGTGTGCTGCGTATGGCGGCGATCAGTGCCACGATCAACCCGCGTCAAAGTGTTGTGTTGAATGCGCAAGCACAAGTGGACAATCTACGCCGCATGTTGGTGGCAATGGTTGATGATGTGCGCGTGGCGCTGATTAAATTGGCTGAACGTACCTGTGCCATTCGTGCCGTGAAAAACGCTCCAGAACACAAACGTTATCGTGTTGCGCGAGAGGTCTTTGATATCTACGCACCGCTGGCGCACCGCTTAGGCATTGGTCATATCAAGTGGGAATTGGAAGATTTATCCTTTCGCTACCTTGAGCCGGACCAATATATGCATATTGCCGGTTTGTTGCATGAGCGGCGCATTGACCGTGAGCACTTTATTCGCAATGTTGTGCAGCAATTGCGCGAGGAGCTGAAAGCCGCGGACGTTGAAGCAGACGTCAGTGGCCGAGTTAAACATATCTATTCAATCTGGCGCAAAATGCAGAAAAAAGGCCTGCAGTTTAGCGAGATTTACGATGTGCGTGCTTTACGTGTTTTAGTGCCAGAAGTGCGTGATTGCTATACCACTTTGGGTATTGTACACACGCGCTGGCGGCATATCGCGCATGAGTTTGATGACTATATTGCCAACCCTAAAGAAAACGGTTATCGCTCGCTGCATACTGCGGTGATAGGCCCTGAGGGTAAGGTGTTGGAAGTGCAAATTCGCACCCATGCCATGCATGAGGAAGCTGAGTTAGGCGTGTGTGCACACTGGCGCTATAAAGGCACGGATGTTGATGGGCCTTCAGATCATTATGAGGAAAAAATTGCTTGGCTCAGACAAGTACTCGAATGGCATGAAGAGCTTGGGGATGTTGGCAGCTTAGCTGACCAGATTCGTATGGATATTGAGTCTGATCGCGTTTATGTGTTTACCCCAAATGGCCATGCGATTGATCTTCCAATGGGATCGACTCCGTTAGACTTTGCCTACCGTGTGCATACTGAAATTGGTCATAATTGCCGTGGTGCTAAGGTCAATGGCCGTATTGTGCCGCTCAATTACAGTTTGAAAACCGGTGAACAAGTTGAGGTGATTACCAGTAAAAACGGTGCGCCGAGCCGTGACTGGCTTAATAGCAACTTGGGTTATATCACCACTGCGCGCGCTCGTGCCAAAGTTGTACATTGGTTTAAGCTACAAGCGCGTGATCAGAATGTGGCTGCCGGTAAGCAACTATTAGAGCGTGAAATGGCGCGCTTGGCCATTGCTGCGGTGAATTATGAGCGTCTGGCTGAGCGCTGTAATTTGAAAACCAGTGAAGATTTATTTGCTGCCTTAGGTGCGGGCGATGTGCGCTTACCCCATGTTATAGGGCTGGCGCAGCAGTTGCTTGAGCCGCATGAGCGCAGTACTCAGCAGCTGGATTTAATTCCACGTAAGCCTACGTATTACAGCACGCCGGCACGTGATGAAATACGTATACATGGTGTCGGTAATTTATTAACGCAAATGGCCGGCTGTTGTCAGCCCGTGCCAGGCGAGCCGATTGTTGGCTATATAACCGTCGGCCGCGGTGTGACTATTCATCGCCAAGATTGCGCAACAGCCTTGCAGTTGAGTAGTCGCGAACCTGAGCGGATGATTCAGGTCGGCTGGGGTACTGAACCGGTGAAAACCTATCCTGTTGATGTGCTGGTGCGAGCGTATGATCGCTCGGGTTTGCTCAGTGATATTTCTCAAGTGTTACTCAATGAGAAAATGAATATTGTTGCGTTGAACACCACTGGCGTTAAAGAAGACAATATAGCGATTATCAATCTGACCGTCGAGGTTCCCGGTTTGGATGAGCTGGGACGCTTACTTGGACGTATTTCGCAACTGCCGAATATCATTGAAGTGCGGCGTCAGCGTCATTAAAGAAGGGTTGCTGTCAACGGCTGACGTGCGCTGACAACGGGATTTAAGCTGGTGCGCGTTAGCATAAGTAGTCTATTCGCTTCGTGTTGGATGCATTAGGCTGGCTGATTGGCCTTATTTGGCGGGGTTCGCTATTCTTAGCCCCCCATATAATTATTTAGAAGGATGTTATTGCATGTCAGAATTCCCACCTTGCCCAGCCTGTAAAGAAGAAATCACTTACCCTGATCGTGAAAATTATGTCTGTGCAACCTGTGGCCATGAGTGGGCTATGGACGGCTCGAGTGACACTGAAGAGAGCGATGTTAAAATCGTGCGTGATGCGCACGGTACGCCGTTAGCTGATGGTGATACCGTTGTTTTAATCAAGGATTTGAAAGTAAAAGGTAGCTCAACGGTGATAAAGATGGGCACCCGAGTGACCAATATTCGTATCGTTGATGGCGATCATGACCTGGATTGCCGTGTCGATGGTCAGAAAATCATGCTCAAATCTGAGTTTATGAAAAAAGCCTAAGATACCCGCATCAAGTTGCTACTGCGCAGGCTTGAGCATGTAACGCAGATCTAACAAAGTGCTAATTTTTATATTTTTATGTATCTGCGTTCTTTTCATGGTGAATATTCTATTGCAGCTGCTGTTGGTACTATAAATTATCGGCTGTCAGCAGTAGAATAACGCCTTTATCGCATAATTCTCGTGGAGTTGAAGGCATGTCAGACGTCAAGAAGGTGGTTCTCGCCTATTCCGGTGGCTTGGACACTTCGGTCATTCTTAAGTGGCTGCAAGATACGTACAACTGTGAAGTTGTTACTTTTACCGCTGATCTGGGTCAAGGTGAAGAAGTCGAGCCTGCACGTGCTAAAGCACAAGCCCTAGGTGTTAAAGAAATCTACATTGACGATCTGCGCGAAGAGTTTGTTCGTGACTTTGTCTTCCCGATGTTCCGTGCCAACACCATTTACGAAGGTGAGTACTTACTCGGTACTTCAATCGCGCGTCCTTTGATTGCTAAGCGCTTGATTGAAATTGCCAATGAAACCGGCGCTGATGCGATTTCGCACGGTGCTACCGGTAAAGGTAATGACCAAGTGCGTTTTGAGCTGGGTGCGTATGCACTTAAGCCCGGCGTAAAAGTGATCGCACCGTGGCGTGAGTGGGACTTACTGTCTCGCGAAAAGCTGATGGACTATGCTGCTAAGCATAATATTGAAATCGAGCGTCACGGTAACAAAAAATCACCGTACTCAATGGATGCTAACTTGCTGCACATCTCCTATGAAGGTGGTGTGTTGGAAGATACCTGGACTGAGCACGAAGAAGACATGTGGCGTTGGACCAAGTCGCTTGAAGAAGCTTCGGCAACGCCACAGTACATCGAACTGACTTACCGTAAAGGTGATATCACCGCGATTGATGGCGTTGACATGTCACCCGCCACAGTCTTGGCTGAGCTGAACCGCATTGGTGGTGAGCACGGTATCGGCCGTGTCGATATCGTCGAAAACCGTTATGTAGGCATGAAAGCCCGTGGTTGCTACGAAACCCCAGGCGGCACCATTATGCTGCGCGCACACCGTGCGATTGAGTCGATTACTCTAGATCGCGAAGTGGCGCACCTGAAAGATGAGTTGATGCCTAAGTATGCCTCGTTGATCTACAACGGCTACTGGTGGAGCCCAGAGCGCGCCATGTTGCAGCAAATGATTGATGCATCACAGGCTAACGTGAATGGCGTTGTACGCTTGAAACTGTACAAAGGTAACGTTGTGGTGATTGGTCGTAAATCAGACGACTCACTGTTTGATGCAGCCATTGCAACGTTTGAAGACGATGCCGGTGCCTACGATCAGGCTGATGCTGCAGGCTTTATTAAACTTAATGCGTTGCGCTTACGCATTGCTGCCACTAAAGGCCGCAAACTGTTGTAAAAATAAGAGGCGGGTTTCTGCCTTTTCGTTCACTAAAAAACCACCCTTGCGGTGGTTTTTTAGCAACATGGCGGGCAACGAGTACCCGCCCTACGATTTTTGCGTGCGCAGCGGTTTATGCCGTGAATAAATGACGCAATATATCGCGCATTGGTAGGGCGGGCACTTGTGCCCGCGCAGCGCAATCCATAAGCAACGCGTGCCCGCCCTTGTATGTATAAGATTATTAGAGGGCAAGCGCGCTCGGCAAAGCATCGCTCTTAGCTCGGAGATGTTGAAATAGCATAGTGAATCTGTTTTAAGGCTGCGATGTTTAATGCTATTTCTTGAGCGTTAGATCTAGGTTGACTACAATGGCGCACTTTTTATTGAACCTAGGTTAAACATGAACGACACAACAGCATTGCCCACCTTACCCGATCGCCTGTCAGGTAATCCACGTAGCCCACATCATGTGGCAGCAGTTTTTGAGCATAACATTGGTATTCGAATTAACGGCAAAGAGCGCTCCGATGTTGAAGAGTACTGCGTCAGTGAAGGTTGGGTGAAAATTGCTTCGCCTAAAGCAAAAGACCGCCGCGGCCAGCCCTTACTGGTTACGCTAAAAGGCACTGTTGAGGCTTTTTATAAGTAAGTTAAAACTGTTTGTTGTAAATATGACAAAAGGGTCTAAATTTATTTAGGCCTTTTTTTTTGAGATCGACGGGCTTAGCAAATGAGGTGTACAACTGTATCAGGTTAGATCGTTGCAGATAACTCAACTTAAACGAATGGAGATGCTAGTCTAAACAGGACATAAAACGAATGAGGATAGAGAAATGAGTAGTAATGCAGATATTAATATTCGCCCCGATTACGACCATGTCATCCAAGATATCGCTGATTATGTATTGACCTTTAAAGTTTCCAGTCAAGAGGCGCTGGATACGGCGCGCAATTGTTTAATGGATACTTTAGGTTGTGGACTGTTGGCGCTGCGTTTTCCTGAGTGCAGCAAACATTTGGGCCCCATCGTGCTCGGTACGCTGGTACCGCATGGCGCGCGAGTGCCCGGCACAACACACGTGCTTGATCCAGTCAAAGCTGCATGGGACATTGGTTGCATCATTCGCTGGCTCGATTACAACGATACTTGGTTGGCCGCTGAGTGGGGGCATCCATCAGATAATTTAGGTGGTATTCTGGCCGTGGCAGATCATCTGTCTCAGGTCAGATTATCTAAGGGCGAGCAGCCTCTGCTGATGCGCGACGTGCTTGAAGCGATGATTATGGCGCATGAAATTCAAGGTGTGATCGCGCTGGAAAACTCGTTTAACCGCGTGGGTTTATGTCATGTATTGCTCGTGCGCGTTGCCTCAGCTGCGGTTGTCACTAAAATGATGGGCGGTAATCGCGAGCAGATTATGGCGGCCATCTCGCAAGCCTGGGTCGATGGTTCTGCGTTGCGCACCTACCGTCATGCACCTAACGCAGGCTCGCGTAAGTCTTGGGCCGCGGGCGACGCGACCTCAAGAGCGGTGCGTTTGGCGGACATGTCCATGCGTGGTGAAATGGGTATTCCTAGCGTATTAACAGCGCCGCAATGGGGTTTTTATGACGTCTCTTTCTCGAAAACCAATAAAGACCAAGCGCTAAAGCCAGAGACTGAGCGCCAGTTTTCCTTTTCTCAAGGTTACGGCTCTTATGTAATGGAAAATATCTTGTTTAAGATTTCTTTTCCTGCCGAGTTCCATGCGCAAACGGCTGCAGAAGCATCGGTTATTTTGCATCCTGAAGTTAAAGATCGCTTGGCGGAGATTGAGACGATTGTGATTCGTACGCATGAGTCGGCCATTCGTATTATTTCAAAAACAGGTCCGCTGGCCAACGCTGCAGACCGCGACCATTGCTTGCAGTATATGGTGGCTGTACCGTTGATTTTTGGCGATTTGATCGCCGAGCATTATGAGGATGATTTTCATCTCGCACATCCCATCATTGATGAACTGCGCGATAAAATGGAAATTATTGAAGATAAACGCTTTAGCGCAGAGTATTTAGAAGCGGATAAACGTTCTATCGCTAATGCTATTCAGATTTTCTTCACAGACGGTAGCAGCACAGAAGAAGTGGTTGTCGAATATCCTGTGGGGCATCGCCGTCGTCGTGAGGAGGGTATTCCACTCTTGCAGAAAAAATTCAAAACTAACTTAGCGACACGTTTTCCAGATCAGCAGTGCGAAACGATCTTCACACTGTGTAACGATCAAACCACGCTTGAGGCGACGTCGGTGAATCGCTTTATGGACTTGTTTGTTATTGGCTAAGTTTTGGCGGTGCACGAAGTGTGTTTTGCTTCTTGCATAGTTCTCAGGTCGTTTTCAGTCTGAGCAGCGGACTGTGATTGCAGTAATTGGAGTTTAATATGACTGATCAAAATAAGCACCGTATGGCCAATTATATGGCTTTGAAAACAGCCGTAATCAATGGTGAAACAACGTTGGTGAAAAAGTTATTGGCCAATCGACCGATGCTTGATATTGAAAAAAGCTATCTTCTGGACTTGGCTCAATTGAGTAATAATCACGCTATTATTCAGCTACTTGAAGAGCTTCCAATAAAAGAAATGGATCAGAATTTTAAAGCCTAATGTACAGAGTGGCTTGCAGTGGCTGCTCTTTATTGGCTGTTAAGTTTTGCGCAGTTCATGAGTAAAATAAATCTTACCTGTATACTGGGTTATTAATTGATGTCGCTGTAATAGCGTTGAGGAGGGTAAATCGATGAGACTTTTACATACCATGCTGCGGGTTGGTGATTTGGATGCTTCTATTGCTTTCTATACAGAGGTGTTGGGCATGCAACTGTTACGTCGTCGCGATTATCCCGAGGGTGAGTTTACTTTAGCATTTGTCGGTTATGGCGATGAAGCCAGCAACAGTGTGATTGAACTGACCCATAACTGGGGTGTGGACAAATACGACTTAGGTGATGGCTATGGGCATATCGCTTTAGAAGTTGAGGATGTTTATAAAGCCTGTGACGATATTCGTGCGCTCGGCGGTAAGATCACGCGCGAGCCGGGACCAATGATGCATGGTTCAAGTATCTTGGCTTTTGTTGAAGATCCAGATGGCTACAAGATCGAGCTATTATCACCGAGCCGTGCAGATTAATCACTGATTGCTGACTATGTTGTCTGCTGCATATTATCGTAGGACGGGTACTTGTGTCCGCGTATAACACCCGCAAGCAAGCGCATCGCGTATTAAAAATATCGCATAGCAACAATCATCCACCTTTTTCGTAGGGCGGGCATTTATGCCCGCGTGGGATGATCGTGCGGGCCGGAACCATGAATATGATCGACCACAATCGCGGGCAACGAGTGCCCGCCCTACGATAATTGTGTGTGTAGCAGGGTTATTGATGGGGGGAATACATACTCACTCGGTTATTGTGACTTTTCCTCTGTATATCCGCCGCCTAAAGCTTTATACAAATTAATATCACTGACCAGCTGCGCAAATTGCGTGCTGATGCGTTGTTGCTGTGCATCAAATAACAAACGCTGAGCATCCAACAAAGTTAGCTGATTATCAATCCCTTCACGATAGCGACGATCAGCCAAATTTAAATACTCAGTACTGGATTGCACCAGTTCATTATGTGCTGCCAATTGCTGCTTATAGGTGCTGCGCTCAATCAAACCATCGGCCACTTCTTGGAAAGCCGTTTGAATGGTTTTCTCATAGCGCGCGATATTGATGTCTTTTTGAATCTCGCTGTAATCCAAGTTGGCGCGTAAACGACCAGCATTAAAAATCGGTATATTGATGCTAGGTTTAAACAACCATGAACCACTGCCACCATCAAATAGACCTGATAAATCAGGACTTAAACTGCCTGCTGTTGCGGTTAAGCTGACGCTGGGGAAAAACGCTGCACGGGCAGCACCAATGTTGGCATTGGCCGCTTTCAGATCGAATTCTGCTTGCAGTATATCCGGGCGACGTTGCAGTAAATCAGCTGGCAAACCCACAGGTATCTCTGCAAATTTAAAGCGACTCAGTGCCACTGGAGTGGTCAGGTCAGCCGTTGTGTCGCCACCTAAAAGTAGGTTCAGCGCGTTACGGCTTTGTACGCTTTGCCGCTCAAACTGAGCAAGGCTGATTCGGGCACTGTTGGCCGCAGTACGCGCTTGTTGCAGTTCTAAAGAAGAAGCAACTCCTGCATCGTAACTGCTTTGCACCAAACGTAAGCTGTCTTCATAGGTGATTAGAGTATCACGCACTAATTTAAGGGTTTCTTGATCAGCTTGTAGCGACAACCAAGCAGTTGCCACGCTAGCAATCAGGCTGAGTTGCGTGCTGCGCTGCGCTTGTTCGCTGGCAAAGTAACTGGCCAAGGCTTGATCGCGTAAGCTGCCTAAACGACCAAATAAATCAATTTCCCAAGCAGTTGTTCCCAAGTTTGCTGAGTACTGACTGTTGATCGTGGAACTACCTGTGGGGCTCATATTACCCGGCAGACGCTGGCGGTTAGCGCCACCACTGGCATCAAGCGATGGGAAGCGTGCGCTACGCTGAATACGATACTGAGCACGAAACGCATCGACGTTTAGAGCTGCGATACGCATGTCGCGGTTGTTCTCTAGCGCTGTGACGATCAGCTCCTGCAATACTGGGTCTTGGAAGAACTCGCGCCAGTTCGGCAGAGTTATAGTGTTCTGTTGTGCGGCAACAGTATTCCATTGCTCAGCAACCGGCGCGGCAGGTTGTTGGTAGTTTGGAATCAATGAACAACCAGTCAAAGCTGTTAATAGAGCGGCGGCTAAGGCGGTGCGTTTCATTGAGCATCCTCCTGCTTATCAGTGGCAGATTTAAATAATGAACTGACTAGCACATAAAATAATGGCACAAAGAAAATCGCCAGAATCATCGCCGTTAACATCCCGCCTATCACGCCGGTACCAATTGCGTGCTTACTACCCGAGCCTGCTCCAGTAGAGATAGCCAATGGTGTTACACCCAAGATGAAGGCCAGTGAGGTCATAATAATTGGGCGTAAACGTATACGGCTGGCTTCCACCGCAGCAGCAGCTAAGCTCATGCCTTGATCATGTAAGGACTTGGCAAACTCGACAATTAAGATCGCGTTACGCGCTGATAAGCCAATGGTGGTCAGTAAACCAATTTGGAAATACACATCATTGGATAAGCCGCGTCCATAGGTGGCTAAAAGCGCACCGATAATTCCCAGCGGTACAACCAGCATGACAGAAAAGGGGATTGACCAACTCTCATACATGGCGGCCAAGCACAAGAACACCACTAATAACGACAGCGCATACAATGCAGGTGCTTGGTCGCCGGAGAGACGTTCCTCGAAGGATAGTCCGGTCCAAGCCATGCCGACCCCATTGGGCAGTTGTTTAGCGATTTCCTCAACTGCAAGCATGGCATCACCTGAACTGTAACCGGGTGCTGCACTACCGAGAATCTCCATCGCTGGTACACCGTTATAGCGTGACAGTTTGGGCGAACCGTAAGTCCATTCTCCGCTGGCAAAACTGCTGAATGGAATCATCTCTCCAGTGCTGTTACGTACATACCACTTTTCCAGATCTTCAGGGTTCATCCGTGCTTCAGCTTCAGCTTGCATAAAGACTTTTTTAACTCGACCGCGGTCAATAAAGTCATTGACGTAGCTACTACCCCAAGCAGCTGACAGTGTTTGGTTGATATCACTGAGCGATAAGCCCATAGAACTGGCTTTTTCATCATCAATGATCAACTGATACTGTGGTTCATCACGTAAACCGTTAGCGCGTACTTGGGTTAAACGCGGATCTTGGTTAGCCATTTGCACAAATTGATCACGTGCTTGACTTAACACGTCATGACCGACACCTGCTCGGTCTTGTAGGTACATATTAAATCCGGTGGCGTTACCCAGTTCCATTACGGCTGGTGGTGCAAAGGCAAACACCATCGCATCGCGGAACGAGAAGAAGTGCATTTGTGCACGCTGTGCTAAAGAGAAGACGCTTTGGTGTTCAAGCGTGCGCTCTTCCCAAGATTTAAGACCAATAAAAGCCATACCAGAGTTTTGTCCACGACCAGCAAAGTTAAAGCCAGTGATAGCAAACACAGAGCGCACGGTATCGCTTTCTTCTTCGAGCAAGTAATCGCGCATCTGGCTAACCACTTCATAGGTGCGCTCTGCGGTTGAACCTGCAGGTGTTTGTACCTGTGCAAAGAGTACGCCTTGGTCTTCTTCGGGCAAGAACGAGGTTGGGATTTTGGTAAACATCCAGCCCATAATTGCAACAATAATCAGATACATCAGCAAATAGGGTGTTTTGCGCCGGATCATGGCTGTGACGCCTTTCTCATAGCGGTGTACACCACTCTGAAATGTACGGTTAAACCAACCAAAGAAACCGCGTTTTTCAATATTGCCGCCTTTTTTAATCGGCTTAAGCATGGTGACACACAAGGCAGGGGTAAAGATTAAAGCAACCAAAACCGAGAGCACCATGGCCGAAACAATAGTGACTGAGAACTGTTGGTAAATGGCACCGGTTGAACCTTCAAAAAAGGCCATTGGAACAAATACTGCAGACAGTACTAGGCCAATACCAATTAAAGCGCCTTGGATTTGCCCCATTGATTTACGCGTGGCTTCAAGGGGCGATAAACCTTCTTCTTCCATTACCCGTTCAACGTTTTCCACCACGACAATGGCGTCATCCACCAAGATACCGATGGCCAGTACCATGGCAAACATGGTTAAGGTATTGATGCTGTAGCCAAATGCTGCCAGTACGCCAAAAGTACCCAAAATTACTACAGGCACTGCTAAGGCAGGAATTAACGTGGCACGTAAGTTCTGCATAAACAGATACATGACCAAGAACACTAAAACAATGGCCTCAGCTAAGGTGTAAACAACACCCTCAATTGAAGCAGAAATGACCGGTGTGGTGTCGTAGGGGTAGACAATTTTCATACCCGGCGGGAAGAAGGGCTCCAGCTCGGCTAAGGTTGCGCGAACTGCACGTGCAGTATCCAAGGCATTAGCGCCGGTGGCCAGCTTGATACCCATACCGGTAGCAGGACTGCCATTATACTCGGCGTTAACACTGTAGTTTTCACCACCGAGCTCAACACGTGCGACATCTTTCAGGCGTACTTGTGAGCCGTCTTGATTAACTTTGAGTAAAATGTTTTCAAATTGCTCAGGTGTTTCAAAACGGGTTTTACCAATAATTGTTGCGGTCAGCTGTTGATTATCTATGGCGGGTAAACCACCAAGTTGACCGGCTGAAACTTGTACGTTTTGCGCCCGAATCGCGTTAGATACATCGATTGGCGTCATCGCAAAGTTAGTCAGTTTGATTGGGTCGAGCCAAATGCGCATCGCATACTGGGCACCAAAAATCTGGAAGTCACCAACGCCGGCGGTTCGTGAAATAGGGTCTTGAATGTTAGAGACGGTATAGTCGGCTAAGTCATAGCGATTCATGCTGCCATCTTCAGAAATGATCCCCACAACCATCAAGAAGTTTTTTGCCGATTTAGTGACTCGAATACCTTGCTGCTGCACCTCTTGTGGTAGCAGCGGAGTCGCCAGCTGTAGCTTGTTTTGCACTTGGACTTGAGCAATGTCTGGGTCCACATCTTGCTCAAAGGTGATGGTAATGCTCATGCTACCATCGGAGTTGCTTTCCGATGAGATGTAGCGCAGACCATCGATACCGTTCATTTGCTGCTCAATCACTTGCACCACAGTGTCTTGCACGGTTTGTGCTGACGCGCCTGGGTATCTAACCGAGATACCGACAGCAGGAGGGGCAATACTCGGGTACTGATTAACCGGCAATTTAAGAATGGCAAGACCACCAATTAACATGATCACTAAGGCTAGAACCCAAGCAAAAATGGGGCGGTCGATAAAAAAGTTCGACATTAAAATGTTCCCTTATTGAGCTTGGCTTGCAGCGTTTACAGAAGAGTCAGTGTTCTCTGTTGTTACTTTGACATTACCGGCAGGGTAAGGGTCAACGCTGGCGCCAGGCTGCACAAACTGTAAGCCTTCAGTGATAATACGGTCACCGGCCTGCAGGCCTTCAGTGACCAGCCAGCGGCTACCAACCGTACGCTCGGCTTTTAAGCTGCGCATTTCTACTGTGTTTTCGGCAGTGACGACCATGGCCGTCGGCTCACCTTTAGGGTTGCGAGTAATGCCTTGCTGTGGCGCCAGAATTGCTTGGCTTTGCACGCCGCTGACTAAGCTGGCATGGACAAACATGCCAGGTAATAACTGGTTGTCAGGGTTGGGGAACACTGCACGCAGGGTGACCGAGCCAGTGCCGGCATCGACTGATACTTCTGAAAACTCCAAGGTGCCGGTGTGCGTGTAATCGCTACCATCTTGCAGTTTGAGGGTGACTTGCGCAGCGTTGTCGCCAGCCTTTTCCAGCTGACCGCTGGCCAGCTCACGACGTAAACGTAATAAGTCAGTGGCAGATTGGGTGACATCGACATAAATAGGATCAAGTTGCTGAATAACAGCCAGCTCTTGTGCTTGGCCGTTACTCACTAAAGAACCTTCGCTGGCGCTTGAACGACCAATGCGACCAGAAATAGGTGCCAGTACGCGAGTATAACGTTGTTCGATTTTTGCGCGCTCAAGTGCTGCTTCTGCTTGCAGACGGTTAGCCTGAGCATCATCGTATTGTTGGCGGCTGACAGCACGTTCTTCTACGAGTGTTTTATAGCGCTCAGCCAGCGAGCGTGCTGCCAATAAACTGGCTTCTGCACTTTTTAGGTTAGCTTCATAAATAGCAGGGTCAATTTGGTACAACTGCTGATTAGCTTTAACATCACTGCCTTCTTTGAATAAACGTTTTTGAATGATGCCATTGACCTGTGGGCGCACTTCAGCGACGCGGTATGCTGCGGTTCGGCCAGGTAGCTCAGTGGTTAAAGTATAGGCCTCAGATGCTAAGGTAACGATGCCAACTTTAGCAGCAGGTTGTTGCTGTTTTTTTGCCGACTCATCGGCGGGTTGATCACAGGCACTGATCAGTAATGTACAGGCGAGCGTCAGAGCTGCAGCGGTAGTGCGTGACGAAAGGCGGGTCATAAGGTCATTCCTAATGTGTATCTTTTTTAGCGCTGCATGAAAACGCACGTAAATACGTATGCAGCGGTGAATAATTATGCACTGCTTTAAAACTAAATACAGCGGCTTTACAGTGTATTTACAGTGGTTTTAAATGTATGCAGTAATATACATACATTAGTGTATGTAGGTAAGGGCTTATTGAGCGTACGCTAGTGATAGATTGGAATTAGTTGAATATATGCTCCAATACCATCAGGGGTTTCGTCATAATAATGCAGTGAATGTATTCTTCTCGACATAAAGGCTGAAAATGACACCAGCTATTAAATTATTAAAAAAGCAACGCATTGCACATACGGTGCACAATTATGCGCATGATCCTCGGGCGACCTCCTATGGCCTAGAGGCGGCAGAAAAGTTAGGGCTAGCACCTCAACGTGTTTTTAAAACCTTACTGGCAAGCACTGAAAAGGCTGAGTTATTGGTGGCGATACTACCGGTTCATGCACAGCTTAATTTAAAAGCCTTGGCTGTCAGTGCTGGGGTAAAAAAAACCGAGATGGCGGACCCGCAGCTTGCTCAGCGTAGTACAGGCTATCTTCTTGGTGGCATCAGTGCGTTGGCGCAGAAAAAAAGCTCTGCGTACCTTTTTAGACAGTAGTGCTCAAACGCTTGACTCTTTATATATCAGTGCAGGGCGGCGCGGCCTAGAAGTTGAGCTGGCTGCCGATGATTTGTTGCTGCTGACTCACGGGCAGTATGCTGATATCGCCACTTTGTGCGAATGAGCTGTCTTGAGGCGTACTGCTTCTTGTTGTAAATCAAGAAAAAACGATGAGCCTGATCTAGGGCAGTGAAGCCTTGTACATAAGGCGTTAAAGTAAGCACAACTTGACTGGTATCAATTCATACACAGACCGTTTTTGTGAGTGGTGCCCTATGCATATTGATTTATTGAGGAGTGGCTTATGTTATTCACGCACCCAGTGGTGAGTACTGTATTGCAGCATCCTTTTTTTTAAGAATCTTGGGTTGCCTGAGCAGGAACGTTTGATTGCGCAAAGTCATGAACAACAGTACGCAGCAGGTGAGCTATTGGTTCGCCAAAGCCAGCCAGCGGAACGGTTTTTTTTGGTCCTGAAAGGGCGAGTTAAACTTTATCGTATATCTGCTGACGGTCAAGAAAAGGTTGTTGAGATTATTCAGGCTGGGCAAACCTTTGCTGAAGCTGTGATGTTTATGCAGCGTTCTGAATACCCTGTGTGTGCAGAAACACTTGAAGCTGTGCAGTTGGTTAGCTTCCCGAATCGTTTAATGTTGACCTTGCTAGAAGAAAACCCTCAGGCGTGTTTACACTTGTTAGGGCACATGAGCATACGTTTACACCAGCGTTTAGGTGAGTTAGAAACATTGACTTTACAAAATGCCACGCAGCGCTTTGCTCTGTACTTAATTCAGCAATTGGAAGACCGTTCACAAGAAACAGTGGATATTGAATTGCCATTGCCCAAGCGTTTAATTGCTGCACGTTTATCGATGCAACCAGAAACCCTGTCACGAATTATGGCACGCTTAAATCAAGAAGGCCTGATAGATATGCGCGGCCGTAATATTCATATCCCTAGCATTACAAGCTTGCTAGAGCCGTTTGCTTAGCGACACTAAGGTTGGCACTGGATTGACTTAAAGGTCGACGCTGTTGGACGAGATTAATCGTTACGACGTATAAAGGTGCTGAATAATGTGCTGATTTCTTGCCATAGCGCCTGTGTGCCTAAATTTGCACTGCGGCTTGCTAACTGGCCGTCAAGCATGCTTTGGGTTCGCACATGTTGCACAACAAAATGCGCTACGCCCGCAGTACTTAAACGCCGAGCTAATTCGAGTAGACGCTGTGGGTCAGTCAAATCCCAATGCACTGTAGTGCGGCACTCATACTTGACGCCACTGGCCAGCAGTAATTCTAAACACTGCCAGTTGGCTTGGCCGCTGCCGGATACGCCGGTAATCAGCTTGGTCTCTTCCACCAGTGCTTTCACATCAAAACCAATCCAGTCGCAATAAGGCAAAATCCGCTCGAAAGCTTTGACGTTGATACCTGCGCTGTGCAAACCCACTTTAAAACCAAGGTTTTTAACATCTTGTATGGCTGATTTAAGGGCGTGCTGCAGGGTTGCTTCACCGCCGCTAAACACCACAGCGTCAAGTAAGCCTTGGCGACGCTCTAAGAACTCTAAAATACTATCCCAGCTGTGCATCTGCTGCGCACGTGGTGGAATTAAATCAGGGTTATGGCAGTAGCGGCAACGCCACGCACAGCCTTGGCAAAATACCACACAGGACAAATGGTCTGGGTAATCTAAAGTGGTCAGGGGCACGAAGCCCCCAACTCTGAGTTGCTCAGCCATGCTTACGCAGACTGACGCTGGGTGGGCTGCTCATTAAAGTGCAGACGCTCACGGTGTTCGGATTGCTTGCCAAGGTTAAAGGCACTGACTGGGCGGTGGTAGCCCATTACGCGGGTCCAAACTTCACAGCGTTGACGCTGCTCTTGTGGCAGTTGGTTGGTCGTTTGCATAGTTATTTCCTTGTTGAGTGATGCATGGCATCGGATTAATGCGCTGCAATATAAGCGGCGCGTTAGGTTGCTAAAATTGTCCTAATGGACTGCTTTGAGGTGTTGGGCACGTTGTTGTTCTTGCCGCAGCGCTTCGTCACATTTCGGGCAGAACTCATGTTCGCCCGATAAATAACCGTGTACTGGGCAAATGGAGAAGGTTGGGGTAATGGTTAAGTAAGGTAGACGAAAGCGTCCCAAGGCATTGCGCACCAGTTTTTTACAGGCTTCGGTAGAGGAAATTTGCTCTGACATATATAGATGCAGCACCGTGCCACCGGTGTATTTGCATTGCAGTTCATCCTGCAGTTCTAATGCTTCAAAAGCGTCATCGGTAAAGCCCACTGGCAACTGCGATGAATTGGTGTAGTAGGGCGCATCGAAGCTGCCGGCTTGCAGAATATCGGCAAAGCGTTTTTGGTCTTCTTTAGCAAAACGGTAGGTGGTGCCTTCAGCTGGGGTGGCTTCGAGGTTGTAGAGGTTGCCAGTTTCTTCTTGGAAGGCCACTAAACGCTCACGCACATGATCGAGCATTTCAATTGCCATTTTGCGGCCATTAGCGGTGTGCATGCCGTCTTGGTCGTTGGTGTAGTTGCGCAGCATTTCATGCAGGCCGTTCACGCCAATGGTTGAAAAATGGTTACGCAGCGTACCTAAATAACGTTTGCTGTAGGGGTAAAGGCCTGCATCCATATGCTGCTGAATCACCTTGCGCTTCACTTCCAAGCTGTCTTTGGCCATTTCCAATAGATTATCGAGGCGGCGATACAGACCAATGGGGTTGTTTTTATACAGATAACCCAAGCGAGCGCAGTTGATGGTGACCACACCCAGTGAGCCCGTTTGTTCAGCAGAACCAAATAAACCGCCACCACGTTTGAGTAATTCACGTACATCTAACTGCAAACGACAGCACATGGAGCGCACTTGGTTAGGCTCGAGTTCGGAGTTAAGGAAATTTTGAAAATAAGGCAAACCATAACGCGCGGTCATCTCAAATAAGCGGTTGGCGTTAGCGCTGTCCCAAGGGAAATCATGGGTAATGTTGTAGGTGGGAATCGGGAAGGTAAAGACGCGGCCTAAGCCATCGCCGGCCTGCATCACTTCGATGTAGGCTTGATTGATCAGCTCCATTTCTTCTTGTAAATCACCGTAGGCAAAGGACATTTCTACGCCGCCGATATACGGGATTTGCTCGCGTAAATCGTCTGGGCAGACCCAGTCAAAGGTTAGGTTAGTAAACGGCGTTTGCGTGCCCCAGCGCGAAGGCACATTAAGGTTGTAAATAAATTCTTGAATGTCTTGGCGCACCTGATCGTAGCTGAGCTGATCTTTACGGATAAAGGGCGCGAGATAGGTATCAAAGGAGCTAAACGCCTGCGCGCCGGCCCATTCGTTTTGCAAGGTGCCAAGAAAGTTAACCATTTGCCCTAAAGCGCTGGAGAGGTGCTTGGGTGGGCCCGCTTCAACACGGCCTGGAATGCCATTAAAACCTTCATTGAGCAGGGTGCGTAACGACCAGCCTGCGCAATAACCGGCGAGCATATCCAAATCATGAATATGTAAGTCGGCTGCGCGGTGCGCTTCGCCAATCTCAGGGCTGTACACCTCATTGAGCCAATAGTTGGCGGTGACTTTTCCGGACACATTAAGAATTAAACCGCCCAGCGAATAGCCTTGGTTGGCATTGGCACGTACGCGCCAATCTTCACGGGATAGGTATTCATTCATCGAGGAAGCGACATCAACTAAAGATTTTTTGTCGCGGCGTAAACGAGTGTGTTGTTCACGATAAACAATATAAGCGCGAGCGGTCCGAAAATACCCTGCTTCCATCAGAGACGTTTCTACGCAGTCTTGAATGTCTTCAACGTTGAGTGTGTCATGCTCAGGTAGGTTTTTTAGCACATATTGGCAGAGCTGTACCGCAGTTGCTGGATCAAACTCACTTGTAGCGCGACCAGCTGCGGTGATGGCGTGTAAGATCTTTTTTGCCTCAAAGGGTGCAAAACTCTGGTCGCGCTTACGCAATTGGCATGGGTTTTTTACAGCAACGAGCATGGGCATAACAAACCTCAAAATACATTATGTGGTGTTTTCGTGTAAAAATAAACACAATATGTAGTGCAAGGTACGCGAGGCGATGAGGTTTTAAATTGACCCGGGTCAAGTTTGCACAGGTATTGAGATTTTCTTAAGCGAGCCTAAGACGTTTACGCTAAGGCTGGAAAGGAGGCATAAAAAACATGAATGGCGCTGTCTTTTGCACGAGTTGATTCACAATACGATTGGGGTGTTAAAGCAGGTACTGTAGATATGCGCTAGGTGCTTTTGCTCTGTTGCACAATGATTAATACGCCTGCCTTAGTGGCATTATTAGACACGCCTCAGTCGCCCTTATTTAGAGCGAAGAGGTTAGTAAACGGTTGAGATTAATTGGTTGCGCTGTAGCGACGTACGCCGGTCATCGGTAAGCTGCTGTGCGCAGCGACAGTGCCGGGCGTAGCAAATGCTACAAGGTGGTCAGCGGCCACTGCGATACCTACATTTTCACCAAGAAAATGATCAATATGGCTGGTGAAAATCGCTTCTAACTGATTGCCTGTTGGTAATTCAAGTCGGTATAAAGTGGCCGCGCCTAAAAAGGTTTTACCAATAATAATGGCTCTCAGCGGGCTTTCTGGTGAGTCGATAATGTCATCAGGGCGCAACAGGACGTCCACGGTACTACCGGCGGGCCAATTGTAAGCACGATTACCGCGAATCACGCCCAATTCCGTTTGTACGCTGTCATTGGTGAGCATTTGTCCGCGAATAAAATAGCCTTGACCAACAAAACTGGCAACAAATGGGGTCAAGGGTTCATGGTAGAGATTGAAGGGGGAGTCCCATTGCTCCAAGCGGCCTTTATTGAATACACCAATGCTGTCACTCATGGCAAAGGCTTCTTCTTGGTCGTGGGTGACTAAAATAGCGCTGGTGCCGCGGTGTTTGAGAATATCGCGCACTTCTTGGCTTAAGCTGCGACGTAATTCTCCATCGAGGTTGGAAAAAGGCTCGTCGAGTAAGAGTAAGCTGGGTTCTGGTGCTAAGGCTCGGGCCAAAGCAACACGCTGCTGCTGTCCGCCAGACAGTTCATGGGGGTAGCGCTGACCTAATGCATTTAGCTTAACCAGTTCCAGAAGTTCTTGAGTAATGCGTAAGACGTTAGGGTGTTTGCGAATGCCAAAGGCGACATTTTGCTCAACAGTGAGGTGTGGGAAGAGCGCGTAATCTTGGAAAACCATACCAATGCGACGCTTCTCTGGGGCTAAAGTGAAGTTGGGACGAGAGATAACCTTGCCCGTCAGTCTAATTGAGCCTTTAATAATGGGTTCAAAACCTGCAATCGCACGCAGTGTTGTGGTTTTTCCGCAACCGGACGGGCCAAGCAAGCAGCCAATATCACCGCTATTGAGGTGTAAATTGAGATCTTGCACAATGGGTTGCTTTTGATAGCCACAACTTAAATCAGTCAGGCTTAATAAAGGACCTTGTTTATCCATGCTGATAGGGTACCGGATAGGTTGAAAATTCCAAAAAAGCCTTGTTTATATGCCTGTCATATATGGCTGGTTGCTGCGCCAGGGCTTTATGTTGCGCAGGTATTCATCTATATCCCAGTCACTTGCGTCAATGAGAGAGCTGGCTAATATCTCTATTTAATACAGCCCGATTGTAAAGTGAAGTCCACGCATAAGCTAAAGACAAATAGTGAACAAACTGTAACTCAATAAAATCAGGACTGAATCTTAGCAGGTTTCACGGAGAACGTCGTATTTGGAGAGGCTGTAAAAAACTAAAGGCCGTTGTATACAAACGCCCCCTTTTTTTGTGCGAACTGGTACTGTGTTGCGCATCTCTAGGTTATAGGACGTAATGATTGATGGTTTATTTAAGTAAAATTAAATGCTTGATTTGAGTTAACCTAAATCAGAGCGTTGTGCTAGGTTTTAGGCTAGAATACCTGCTAGGTGCCCAGCAATGCGTGGGCGTAATGAGTAAAATATGTGTCGAGGTGGATTTTGGATATCATCGAAACAATTAAAGAGCAAATTGAAAACAATGCGATTCTGTTGTACATGAAGGGTTCGCCAAACGCGCCGCAATGTGGTTTTTCACAGCGTGCGACCCAAGCGTTAATGGCCTGTGGCGAAAAATTTGCCTTTGTTGATATTTTGCAAAACCCAGACATTCGCGCGAATTTACCAGCGTATGCAAACTGGCCGACATTCCCTCAATTATGGATCGACGGCGAGTTGGTTGGTGGTTGCGATATCATCAGTGAGTTGCATGAAAGCGGTGAGTTACAAAAAATGGTTAAAGATGCAGCGGCTAAAGTAGCAGCTAAAGCAGAAGCTTAGAAGCTTAATCACTGCTGAGTCGTTACTGGCTGCTAGCCAGTTAGATAAAGAAGCCCTTGCTCAGAGATCTGGACAAGGGCTTTTTATTGGGCTTAGTAAACGGAATGTTTAAGCAGAGTTTTTAAGCGGTTGAGCGCTGGTTTTAGCACGATTCAATGCACTAAAGAGTGCGCGGATACTGGCGGTGGTGATATTGCCGTCGATACCCACGCCAAACACTGGGCGTTGTTGTGGTAAGCGCAGCTCAATATAGGCTGCTGCTTGGGCATCACTGCCACTGCCGATAGCATGTTGATTATAGTCCATAATTTCCACGTCTATGGGTAGGCTGGCCACTAAGGCCTCAAGTGGACCATTACCACAGCCGCTCCAACTTTTCATCACTCCATCAGCCGACACCTCAGTGATTAAAGTGCAAATGCCGTCTTCTTCTTGTAAACGGTGTTTTTGTAATGCGTAAGGTGTCAGCGCCTGTAAATACTCATTCTCTAATAATCTATAGATTTGCGCAGCAGTGACTTCTAAGCCGGAGCGATCCGTTTCCGCTTTAATCACTTGGCTGAACTCAATCTGCATGCGACGTGGCAACTGAATGCCATATTCCTGTTCCAGTAAATAGGTGACGCCGCCTTTGCCTGACTGACTGTTGACGCGGATCACTGCTTCATAGTCGCGACCGATATCGGCTGGATCAATCGGCAAGTAGGGGACTTGCCAAATATCATTGCTATCACGCTGGCTAAAACCTTTACGGATTGCATCTTGGTGTGAACCAGAAAACGCTGTGTGGACTAAGTCACCAGCATAGGGGTGGCGTGGATGCACGGGTAACTGATTGCACTCTTCCACTACTTTGCGCACTGCATCAATATCAGAGAAGTCCAGTTGTGGATTAATACCTTGGGTGTACATATTCAACGCCAAAGTGACTAAGTCCACATTACCGGTGCGCTCACCATTACCAAATAAGCAGCCTTCGACACGATCAGCACCGGCTAATAAGCCTAGTTCACTGGCAGCGACACCGGTGCCGCGGTCATTGTGAGTGTGTAAACTAATGATTACGTTGTCACGGTGATTAATAGTGCGCGCAAACCATTCAATTTGGTCTGCGTAGACATTGGGTGTAGAGACTTCGACAGTTGCTGGTAAGTTTAAAATCACTTTATTGTCAGCGCTTGGCTGCCATACATCCAATACCGCGTTGCACACTTCAACGGCAAAGGGTGTTTCGGTGGCGCTAAAGGTTTCTGGCGAGTATTGGAAGGTCCACTCGGTTTCTGGCTGCATGGCCGCGTATTTTTGAAACAGCTCGGCGGCGTGTACAGCTATTGCTTTAACACCGGCTTTATCTTGATTAAAGACGATCTGGCGAAACGCTGGCGATACAGCGTTGTACATATGCACAATGGCTTTGGGTGCACCTTTTAGAGACTCAAAGGTGCGTGCAATTAAATCTTCGCGGGCTTGAGTCAGTACTTGAATAGTGGTGTCTTGCGGAATATGGCCGTCTTCAATCAATAAACGCACAAAATCAAAATCTGTTTGCGAAGCAGATGGGAAGGCAACTTCAATTTGTTTAACACCTACAGACACTAGCGTTTTAAAGAAACGGAGTTTTTTCTCCGGGCTCATGGGTTCGATCAGCGATTGGTTGCCATCACGCAAGTCTGAACTGCACCAAATTGGTGGATGAGTAATGGTGTTATTTGGCCAGGTGCGATCCGGTAAGTCTAATGCAGGATAGGCGCGGTATTTGGTGGCTGGGTTACTCAACATCGGCATGAGCTGATCCTTAATCGTCGTCAATGAAATAAAACATGAACTCGGTGCATACTTTTTGTAAGGTTTTGACTTCAATACGTTATGCTTAGTGACATGTTTGTTTGAATAAAGCTATATTTTGAGGTTGTTTATTGCAAGCACTCATTAAAAATGAGTGAATGATAGCGAAATAAGTTTGTTTGTTAGGTTTTTGTTTCTTATTAATGGTTTTTTTGCGATTTTATTGTTTGCTTGATTACCCTGCGGCAGCGTGTCGCGTTAGACGTAGACTGATTTATGGGATCATTTGCTAGCAATGTTTTTGACTTGGATGTGCAAGAAAATAATGAGGTATCAGGATTGATGAGGCAGCGCCGCAATCATTTAATGGCAATTTGGCTTGGCTTGTTTGCCATGCTGATGATCCATGTCGGCCCGCTTATTTCTGGTACGCAAGCACTCTCGTCTTTGGATTCAGATACAGACTTTACAGAACAGCACCTGTACGAGCGGGCCACGCCCGCGATAGCGCTCTCGACCTTAGCATCAGAAGCTGTCTTTGCCGAGCATCACCAGCACGCGATTATGCTTGCTGATGACGTTGTTCAGGCAAGCGCGCACGCTGATCATGCCGTCGATTACCATGCCCTGATGGGTCATCAAAAAGCGCCTGAGGGTGCACCGCAGTGGCTGGCTAACTTAGAAATGTGTGGTTATTGCGATTTACTGACCATTAGTCCGCCTTTAGTTCTAGCCCTTTTACAGGCGTTAACAGTGCCGCCTGCGGTGCAATGGTTAGCTGTTTTACCGACGCCGTTACGATTGCAACTTGCTGCGCATAGCCTGCGCCATCCCCGCGCTCCACCAGTCCAGTTATTCGCCTAAATCAAGTGGGTATGTTGCCCACGACTTAATTTAAATGAATGATGGATGCTAAATATGTATACCAATACTATTCAAGGCGTTGCTCTGTCACGCCTAGGCAATGGGTTTAAGCTTAAACCGTTGTCACAGCGCTTAGCACTGGCGCACGCTGCTTTACTGGGTGTTGCGGTTTGCATGCCGCAGCAGGCAAACGCTGCAGATGAGCAGGATGCTGCACAGTTAGCACCGATGGTCATTACTGGAGTCGCTCAACAATCACCGATTAAAGTGGTGACCGATCCACGTATTCCACGCCAGCCGGTACCGGCCAGTGATGGCGCAGATTATTTGAAAACCATTCCAGGTTTTTCCGCGCTGCGTAGTGGCGGAGTTAATAGTGACCCAGTGTTTCGTGGCATGTTTGGTTCACGCTTAAAACTGCTGACCAACGGCGGCGAAATGCTTGGTGCCTGCCCAAGTCGTATGGATTCGCCCAGTTCTTATATCAGCCCTGAAACTTACGATAAGTTGACTGTGATTAAAGGGCCGCAAACTGTGCTCTGGGGGCCGGGCGCATCGGCTGCGACGATTTTATTTGAGCGTGAGCCAGAAACCTTTGATGAGCCTGATTACCGTTTAAATGGCAGTCTCTTAGTCGGCTCCAATCGTCGTTTTGATCGCAGTATTGATGGTGCTGTAGGCAGTCGCGATGGGTATGCGCGGGTGATTGCTAACGCTTCCAAAGCGCATGATTACAATGATGGCGACGGTGATCGTGTGCCATCACGTTGGAATAAATGGAATACCGATATAATTTTGGGCTGGACGCCCACTGACGATACTTTATTGGAGCTTACAGCTGGCACAGGTGACGGTGAATCACGTTATGCCGGACGCGGAATGGATGGCACACAGTTTGAACGTGAAAGTTTAGGTTTGCGTTTTAAGCAAACCAACTTAACTGAGACATGGAAAGCTGTTGAGGCGCAGGTCTATTACAACTACGCTGATCATGTGATGGATAACTATAAGTTGCGTACGCCAGACGTTAACTCATCGATGCTGCCTATGCGTTCTGCTATGGCGAGCGCTGTTGATCGTCGTACTTTAGGCGCACGGGTGAGCAGTACTTGGCAGTGGGATGCGGTGGAAATCATTGCTGGTGTCGATGCGCAGAAAAATGAACACCGTGCGCGCAAAGGACCTGGTAACAGCTATAAGAATATGTCTTGGGCTAAAGATGCTGAGTTTGAGCAATACGGTCTATTCAGTGAGTTGAGCTGGAATATGGCAGATGGCCAGCGTTTAATCACTGGTGTGCGTTTGGACCGTGCGTCAGCAACAGATACCCGTGCCAAGTTATGTACTGGAATGGGAGCATGTTTAGCTAACCCTACCGCTAATACAGAGCGCAGCAAAACATTGCCAAGTGGCTTTATTCGTTATGAGCATGATCTGCAAGCTATTCCAGCTACCACTTATATTGGTATAGGTCACAGCCAGCGCTTTCCTGATTATTGGGAATTGTTTTCAGCGACCAGTACACCAATTGGCGGTGGTATGAATCCTACAGGTTTTCAGCCAACAGCTTTTGCTACAACAGATCCAGAGAAAACCACGCAAGTGGATTTTGGTATCCAGTATAGTGAAGGGCCGATTGAAGCTTGGGCCTCTGGTTATGTGGGACAAGTGCGTGACTATATTATGTTTACCTATCGCCCAGGCATGATGATGCCGATGTCGCAGGTGGATAATATTAAAGCGCGCATTATGGGTGGTGAATTCGGGGCTGCATACCAATTCACATCCAATATCAAGGGTGATATGAGCTTAGCCTATGCTTACGGTAAGAACACGACAGATGGTCGTGCTATGCCGCAAATCCCACCACTGGAAGCGCGTTTTAGCTTAAGTTATGAGCAGGGTGATTTCAGTAGTGCGGCCTTATGGCGAGTGGTTGCTGCGCAAAATCGAGTTGATGAAGGGCGCGGTAACGTGGTTGGTAAAGATTTCGGATCAAGTTCCGGCTTTGCTGTGTTCTCATTGAACAGTGCCTACCGTTTAAGTAAAAACTGGAAAGTCAGTGCAGGTGTGGACAACCTGTTTGATAAAAATTACAGCGAACACTTAAACCTTGCCGGTAATACAGGCTTTGGCTACACGGATAATACCACCCGGGTGAATGAGTCCGGACGGACGTGGTGGACGCGTGTTGATATGAGCTTCTAAGTGCGCTGTGGCTGATCAGCGTGCAACGTTGATTAGCGCTGCAAGGCAGTCTGCGCTAGCGACTGATGCGCACGCAGTGGTATAGGGATGTACAGACAGCATTGTCTGCGTCCAGTTTAATCGTCTGCTGATCTTGCAGTAAGTAATAAAAGGGCTTGAACTCGGCGCTGGACACGTCGCTTTCAAGCCCTTTTTAATATAGACGATGATTAACAAATAATAAGCAACAAAAAAACGGCACAAACGCTAGGTCTGTACCGTATTTTAAGTCTGTAACGCAGTAGTCTATGAATCAGCGGGCGCGGTAAGTAATGCGGCCTTTGCTTAAATCATAAGGCGTGATTTCAACACGAACTTTATCGCCGGTTAAAATGCGAATATAGTTTTTACGCATTTTCCCAGAGATATGCGCAGTAACGACGTGCCCATTTTCTAACTCCACACGAAACATGGTGTTAGGCAGGGTGTCGACGACAGTGCCTTCCATTTCGAAGCTGTCTTCTTTCGACATGCAGTATAACCCTCAAAATACAAATAAAAGACCTGACGCTCAAAATGCGATCAGGCAAAAGCGGCGGCTATTATGCCGTATTATGGTACAAAAGGCCAAATATCCCGCTGCAGTAGTTGTCTTAAATATCAAAACATCTTTGTATTATAAATCAATTAAGCAGGCAAGAGTTGCCAGTGATCGTTAATAAAACCTTCAAGTGGTTGATATTGAGTTTTATAATTCATTTTTCTGCAGTCTTTAACCCAGTAGCCGAGGTACACATAGGGTAGGTTTAGACGCAGACTTTCTTGGATTTGCCATAAAATTGCGTAACGACCAAGGCTGCGTCGCGTATCTTCGGGCTCGAAAAATGTGTACATAGCCGAGAGACCAGAAGTAAGTACGTCTGTAACGGCGACAGCTAAAAGCTGCTCATTCAAGCGAAACTCATAAAAGCGTGCAAAGTCTAAGTCTGTATTTAAAAAATTTTGATATTGCTCGACTGAAGCGGGGTACATATCACCATCGGCATGACGTTGCTCTATGTAGCGTTGATAGAGTGCATAGTGCTCGGCGCGAAAGTGGCTGCTGACTGCGCGTACGCCGATATCTTGATTGCGACGGATGATTTTTTTTTGTGCGCGAGTGGCGATAAAGGCTTGCACAGGAATGCGCACTGATACGCAAGCATTGCAGCCTTGGCAGTGAGGGCGATAGACATGTGCCGCGCTGCGGCGAAAGCCTTGCTCAATCAGTTGGCTGTATAAACTGCAGGTAACCTCTTCTTGAGGGTCAAGCAGGATTGAGCCTGCGCGCCGCTCGGTTAAGTAACTGCAGTCGTGCTCTTGGCCAAGGTACAGTTGTATACTTTTCATATGTTAAGAGCACTTGTGATTAGAGGCTGGGATGACCATTGCATACTGTTGGCGCAGTCCAAGTGGTCGCCTAAATACTCAGAGAAGCGCTTGCGGCTGATGCTCTGCGCGCCGAAATTATGCAGGTGCGCGGTGGGCATTTGGCAATCAATCAGCACAAATCCGGCCGCTTTCAAGGTGCTGGTCAGTGCCACAAAACCAACTTTTGAGGCGTTGCTGATGCGGCTGAACATGGATTCGCCAAAAAACAGCTGACCGATGGCAAGGCCGTATAGGCCGCCCATCAACTGATCGTCTTGCCACACTTCAACAGAATGCGCGTACCCTTGCGTATGCAGTTCAAAATAGGCTGTTTGCATCGCGCTGGTAATCCATGTGCCATGCTCATCATGACGCGGTTCGGCACAGGCATGGATCACTTGGCTAAAATTGTGGTCAAAGGTCACAGTAAACTGATCGTTGCGCAGTACTTTGCGTAAACTACGGGAAATATGCAGGTTATCAGGCAGCAATACTGTACGCGGATCAGGTGACCACCAGAGCAAGGGTTGCCCGTCTTGATACCAAGGAAAGCAACCGTGGCGATAGGCTGCAACTAAACGTGCAGCCGATAAGTCACCGCCTGCAGCTAAAAGTCCGTTGGGCTCACGCAGAGCCTTATTGAGTGCAGGGAAGTCGAGTGATGAGCGGTCGAGCCAGGTCAGCATAATAAGCCTTAGTAGTGCGTGCGGGTGTTAGGTGCGCACAGTAAAATGTAGTGAGCAGCAATGTTGTAAGATAAGCCATATTAATGAAAATTTCATGCATAGATCCAGAGCGACTCAATCGCAGCGGGTAAAGATGAAATAACCTGCTTAAATCCGTACAATGGCGCGTTGCTAGACGTTTTTTGTGATTATATTTTTGATGAGCCTTGTTCTATCGAGGCCGTGCAGGACGCTTTTTTGAACGACACAACACACTTACAATCTTCTAAAAAATTGACTTGGCAGCAGCAAGCTCAGTTACGCCTTAAAGAAGGTGTGCTGATTCTTTTGGCTGTGCTGTGTATTTATTTATGGATGGTGCTCTTAACTTTTGATGTCACCGATTCGAGCTTTTCTAACAGTAGTGGACAAACGACTGACGTAGTAAGTAATGCTGGTGGTTATATTGGCGCTTGGATTGCTGACGTGCTGTTTAGTCTGTTGGGCTATTTTGCTTGGCTGTTTCCATTGGTACTGATGTTAAAAACTTTGTTGGTTTTTCAGAAGCGTTATCAATCATTTGTCTGGAATGGTTGGCTGTTTGCTTTGCGTGCCTGCGGCTTTATTTTTCTATTGTGTTCGGGCTCAGCTTTAGCACATATTCACTTTCCGTTGCCTGAAGCAACACCGAAAAACTTTAATATTCTCGGTACAGTGCTCGGCGATGGTTTAACTGCAGCACTTAATGTTGAGGGTTCGACCTTATTTTTGTTGGCCTGTTTTCTATTTGGCCTGACCGTGTATGCCAATTTATCTTGGTTTAAAATAATGGAAGGCATTGGTGGCATGACCCTGCGTGTGACCGAGTGGGTTAAGGTTTGGCTGCAAAGCACCTTAGGCGAGGTTCAGGAACGCAAGGATGAACAGCGCAAGTTACGTGAAGACGGTCTTGACAGTGGTGCAGTGGATGCAGTTGCTGCACCTGCACGTGTACGTGCTCGGCCGGCAGTTGTTGATGCAGCACGTCAGGAGGCTGATAGCAAACAGGGTCGGCGCGAGCCAGTGATTAATGCACCGATTATGCAGCCCGTCACAGCGGCGCCCAGTAAGTCGGTAGCAGCCGCCAAAAAAGCGCCAGTGGTGGTCGATAATGCCTTAGAAGGCACCTTGCCGCCTTTGGCTTTACTGGATAAAGCTGAAAAGAAAAAACCCAGCTACTCCGAGGAGTCTCTGCAGGCGCTGTCGCGCTTACTAGAAGTTAAGCTCAAAGAATTTGGTGTTGAGGTTGAGGTTGAGTCGGTGCATCCAGGCCCAGTGGTCACACGTTTTGAAATACAGTTAGCTCCAGGGGTTAAAGTCAGTCGTATTACTAATTTAGCTAAAGATTTAGCACGTTCGTTAGCAATGATCAGCGTGCGAGTGGTAGAAGTGATTCCCGGCAAAACCACTGTGGGCATCGAGATACCCAATGAAGATAGGCAGATTGTACGCTTCTCAGAAGTGCTGGAAACGCCAGAGTATGAAGAAGCTAAATCCGTTGTCACCATTGCCCTTGGCCATGATATTGGTGGTCAGGCAGTCATTGCAGATTTAGCCAAAATGCCACACTTGTTGGTGGCCGGTACCACAGGTTCTGGTAAATCAGTGGGGGTTAACGCAATGATTTTGTCGGTGTTGTTTAAATCAACACCGGAAGAAGTACGACTGATTATGATTGACCCGAAAATGTTGGAGTTGTCGATTTACGAAGGCATTCCACATTTGCTGTGTCCCGTAGTAACGGATATGAAAGAAGCGGCCAATTCCTTGCGTTGGTGTGTGGCTGAAATGGAGCGGCGCTATAAGTTACTATCAGCCATGGGCGTGCGTAACCTTGCCAGCTACAACCGTAAAATTAAAGAAGCGAGAGAGGCGGGTACGCCACTCGAAGATCCGTTGTTTAAGCGCGAAAGCATCGACGATGAAGTACCGCTTCTCGAAAAATTGCCAACTATTATTGTCGTAGTGGATGAGTTTGCCGACATGATTATGGTGGTCGGTAAAAAAGTTGAAGAACTGATCGCGCGTATTGCGCAGAAGGCGCGGGCGGCAGGGATTCATTTGATTCTCGCCACGCAGCGCCCTTCAGTGGATGTGATTACCGGTCTGATTAAAGCCAATATTCCAACGCGTATTGCCTTCCAGGTGTCGAGTAAAATTGACTCGCGCACCATTCTTGATCAAGGCGGTGCTGAACAGCTGCTAGGCCATGGTGACATGTTGTATCTGCCACCAGGCACCAGTTTGCCGATTCGTGTGCACGGCGCTTTTGTTTCGGATGATGAAGTGCATCGCGTAGTTGATGCATGGAAAGCACGCGGCGCACCAAATTACGTTGAAGAAATATTGGCCGGTGTTGAAGAAGCGGGCAGTGGTTTTGACAGCGGCGACAGTGATGGCGGCAGTGAAGATGATCCGTTATACGATGAGGCCGTACGCTTTGTCACTGAGACACGTAGGGCTTCGATTTCGTCTGTGCAGCGTAAATTTAAAGTAGGTTACAACCGTGCCGCTCGTATGGTTGAGTCAATGGAAATGGCTGGGGTGGTCTCCACTGCAGCGCATAATGGTTCGCGTGAAGTGCTGGCGCCGCCACCGGTACGTGATTAATCAGTGTTTTGCTTCAATAGCCTGTGTAGAGACGTTACGCAGGCTTATATTTTTACCCTTTATTGATAAGAGATGACCTATGCGCACAATGTATAAAGGCTTGCTCGGTTTGCTCGGTAGTGTGCTGATTAGCAGTGCAGTGCTGGTGCCTGTGCAAGCGGTATACGCTGAAAATACTGAACAGCAGCAGGCGGTGACTAAACTCAGTGCCTTGCTCGGCTCGACACAAACCATCAGTGGTAAGTTTTCGCAGTTGACTTTGGATTCGACTGGCACTCAGTTACAAGAAGCTTCAGGGCAAATGGTGTTGCAGCGTCCAGGCTTATTACGCTGGCATACTGATCCACCACTTGAGCAGCTATTGGTCTCTAATGGCGAAAAAGTCTGGCTGTATGACCCAGATCTGCTGCAGGTGACTGTACAAAAAATGGATCAACGTTTGACCCATACACCAGCCTTACTGCTGTCTGGCGATGTCTCGAAAATCAGTGAAAACTTTGCCATCTCCTATAAAGAGGGTGGCCCGGTAATTGATTTTATTTTAACCCCAACTGCTAAAGACACTTTGTTTGATACGCTGCGTTTATCGTTTCGCAATGGCGTGATTAACGACATGCAGCTATTAGATGCAGTTGGCCAGCGCACCAATATTTTGTTTATGGATGTGCAGGTCAATGAGCCGATTGACGCTAGCCAGTTTGTGTTTGAAGCACCGCCAGGTGTTGATGTGATTGAGGATGGTCTGTAACAGTGCAATTGTTTAGCAGTGAACCGATCGCTCAGCCGCTGGCCGCGCGTTTGCGTGCCAGTACCTTGGATGAGTATGTCGGTCAGCAGCATATTTTGGCTGTTGGTAAACCACTGCGTGAAGCCTTGCAGCAAGGTGTGTTGCACTCAATGATTTTTTGGGGCCCTCCAGGTGTCGGTAAAACCACTTTGGCACGTTTGCTGGCGCAGGTCAGCGATGCGCACTTTATAACTCTGTCAGCAGTGTTGTCAGGGGTTAAAGAGATCCGCGAAGCAGTGCAGGATGCCAAGCAACAAGCTGCGCAATACGGTCGACGCACCATCTTATTTGTTGATGAGGTGCACCGCTTTAATAAAGGCCAACAAGACGCATTTTTACCCTATGTGGAAGACGGCACCTTTATTTTTATTGGCGCCACCACCGAAAACCCCTCTTTTGAACTCAATAATGCGCTGCTGTCGCGGGCCCGTGTCTATGTGCTGAAAAGTCTAGACGATGAAGCGTTACAGCTTTTGCTGTCGCGAGCCTTGAGTGATCCGCGCGGCCTGGGTGATCGCTCTTTAAGCATTAATCCTGAAGCGCAGGAATTGTTAATTCGCGCGGCTGATGGTGATGGTCGACGTTTGCTCAATCTGCTAGAAAATGCTGCTGATTTACTGGAAGACGGTGACTGCATCGACGTGGCGTTGCTGGGCAATATCCTTGGCGACAGCATGCGCCGCTTTGATAAGGGTGGTGAAGCGTTTTACGATCAGATTTCTGCGCTGCACAAATCGGTGCGCGGTTCTAGCCCAGATGGTGCTCTGTATTGGTACACGCGCATGCTTGATGGCGGTTGTGATCCGCTGTATATCGCTCGCCGTGTGGTGCGTATGGCCAGTGAGGACATTGGCAATGCTGACCCGCGCGCGCTGACTTTGTGCTTATCGGCCTGGGATGTGCAAGAGCGCTTGGGCAGCCCAGAAGGTGAATTGGCAGTGGCACAAGCCATTACTTACTTGGCCTGCGCACCGAAAAGTAATGCGGTGTATAAGGCCTATAACGCTGCGCGACAGGATGCGAAAGAGTTTGGCTCATTAGAAGTGCCGCTGCATTTGCGTAATGCGCCGACTAAACTGATGAAACAATTGGGTTATGGCGATGAATATCGCTATGCCCATGATGAGCCGGATGCCTACGCTGCTGGAGAAGATTACTTCCCGGAAGCTTTAGCGCCGCGCCAATACTATCAACCACCTGCGCGCGGTCTAGAAATTAAAATTGGTGAAAAACTCCAGCATCTAAAAAAATTGGATCAAGCCAGCCCCCGTCAGCGTCGAGAGCCACAATGATGAACTTTTTAATGGTCGCTCTGGGTGGCGCTCTTGGTAGCGTTCTGCGCTACAGTGCAGGCATTGTTGTGGCGTCTATTTGGCCATTACATCTGTACATTGCTACTGTTTTGGTTAATATTCTCGGCTGTTTTTTGATCGGCTGTGTTTTTTCATGGTTTTTGCTGCGACCGGATGTGTCGGGCATCACACCTTTATTGCTAATGACCGGTTTTTTAGGTGGGTTTACCACTTTTTCTACATTTTCATTGGATACACTGCGTCTTTTTAATGATGGGCAGCCAGTGCAAGCTTTACTCTATATGGGCGTCACTTTGCTTGGTGGATTGTTTGCCACTTGGTTAGGTATGGCGTTGATTAAATTTTCTCTGTAAGAACGGATACCCTTATGCTTGATTCAAAATTGTTACGCACACAACCTCAAGATATAGCTGAGCGCTTAGCTGTACGCGGTTTTGTCTTGGATGTCGCAGGTTTAGAAGCCTTGGAAACCCAGCGCAAAGCTGTGCAAACACGCACTGAGCAACTGCAGGCTGAGCGTAACAGTCGTTCTAAGTCGATTGGTCAAGCCAAAGCCCGTGGCGAAGATATCGCCCCTTTGTTGGCGCAAGTGGATCAGCTCGGTGGTGAGTTGGAAGCCGGTAAACGTGAGCTGGAGAGTATTCAGGCGGATTTGGATGCGATCGCGCTGAATATCCCCAACTTACCAGATGCATCCGTGCCACAGGGTGCCAGTGAAGACGATAACGTTGAAGTGCGCAGCTGGGGTACACCGCGTACCTTTGATTTTCCAGTCGTGGATCATGTCGAGCTGGGTGAGAATATTAAGGGTTTGGATTTTGAAGCAGCCGCTAAGTTATCTGGTGCGCGCTTTGCAGTGATGCGTGGCGGCATAGCTCGTCTGCACCGTGCACTGGCGCAGTTTATGCTTGATTTACATACCGCCGAACATGGTTATCAAGAAATGTATACGCCGTATTTAGTGCAAGCCTCGGCGTTGCAAGGTACGGGTCAGTTACCCAAGTTTTCTGAGGATTTGTTTCGCCTCGACCGTGAAGGTCAAGCACCATTGTATTTGATACCTACCGCTGAAGTGTCGCTGACTAATACTGTTGCCGGTGAGATTTTAGATGTCGCCCAGCTGCCGATTAAAATGGTCGCACATAGCCCGTGCTTTCGCAGTGAAGCCGGCGCTTCAGGTCGCGATACACGCGGCATGATCCGTCAGCACCAGTTCGATAAAGTTGAGTTGGTACAGATCGTTGATCCAGCCACCTCGTTTGCTGCGCTGGAAGAGTTAACTGGTCATGCAGAAAAGATTCTGCAAGCACTCGAGTTGCCCTATCGGGTGATGGCGCTGTGCACTGGCGATATGGGTTTTGGTGCCAGTAAAACCTACGACTTAGAAGTTTGGGTGCCCAGCCAAGAGAAATACCGTGAGATTTCTTCCTGCTCAAACTGTACTGACTTCCAAGCACGTCGTATGCAAACCCGTTTCCGTAATCCTGAAACCGGTAAAACTGAACTGGTACACACCCTCAATGGTTCCGGTTTAGCCGTGGGGCGTACCTTGGTTGCGGTCATCGAAAACAATCAGCAAGCGGATGGTAGCATCACTGTTCCAGAGATCTTGCGTCCGTATATGGCTGGCGTTGAAGTAATTCGCTAAGCGGATACTGCGGATGCGCTATTTTGCCGTATTGTGCGGCTAAACAATAAGAACGGCTTGGCTTAGGTTAAGTCGTTTTTTTGTTTTTATGCTGCGAGCCTGATTACCAGCAATGCAAAGCATGGGTTGTAGCATTTATAAAGAGAGCATCGGTGACTTGTGCTGTAGCGTTTAGATGCAATGCAGGCGTTGTCACTATTAATGATTTGTATAAGGGTGTTGCCATGGATTACCTACCGTTATTTCATAAGCTGCAAGGGCGCAATGTGTTGCTGGTTGGTGGCGGTGAGATGGCCTTACGCAAGGCGCGCTTATTGCTGGAGGCAGGTGCAACACTACGCGTGGTTGCGCCCTTTATCAGTGAAGAGTTGCAAGCACTGGTTACTGCCAAGCAAGGGCAATGCTTACTGCGCGAGTATCAAACAGCCGATATGCAGGATTGCTGTCTGGTGCTGGCAACCACCGATCAGCCTGCAGTCAATGCCGTGATTGCTGAGCAAGCTAAGGCGCATGGGATTCCCGTGTATGCGGTCGGCGCGCCAGAATTATCCAGTATTATTTTTCCCGCTATTGTTGATCGTTCACCTTTAATTATTGCTGTCTCTACGGCAGGGCATGCACCAGTGTTGGCGCGTTTAGCGCGCGCTAAAATCGAAACGTGGTTACCAGCCAGTTATGGCCATCTTGCAGGGCTTGCTGCCAAGTTTCGTGACCAAGTAAAAACCCTGCTGCCTCATGTGCAGCCACGTCGTGCATTTTGGGAGGATGTTTTCCAAGGACAAATTGCTGAGCATGTGTTTGCTGGCCGTGATCAACAAGCCGAGCAACTGCTTAGCGAAAAAATCAATGGCGTGCAGAGTCAAGTGGTTGGTGAAGTGTATTTGGTGGGTGCCGGTCCAGGTGATCCAGACTTGCTGACCTTTAAAGCGCTGCGCTTAATGCAACAAGCCGATGTCGTGCTTTACGATCGCTTAGTCGCGCCCGCCATTTTAGAGCTGTGTCGGCGTGATGCTGATCGTATCTATGTTGGCAAGCAAGCGTCGAATCACAGTGTGCCGCAAGATCAAATCAACTTGAAACTGGTTGAGCTTGCCCAACAAGGTAAGCGCGTGGTGCGCCTGAAGGGCGGTGATCCGTTTATTTTTGGCCGTGGTGGCGAAGAGATTGAGGAGTTGGCTGCGCAGCATATTCCGTTTCAAGTGGTGCCGGGTATTACTGCGGCGTCAGGTTGTTCTGCTTACGCGGGTATTCCGTTAACTCATCGTGATTATGCGCAGTCGGTACGCTTTGTTACCGGTCATCCGAAAGACGGTGTGCTGGATTTGCCTTGGACTGAATTGGTTTCGTCAACGCAAACCGTAGTGTTTTATATGGGACTGGGTTGTTTACCTGATATCTGCCAGCAGTTGATTGCCCATGGCCGCTCAGCGCAAACGTCGATTGCTTTGGTAGAAAACGGCACTACCGCTAAGCAGCGGGTGTTTGCTGGTACTTTAGAAACCATCAATCAGCAGGTCAGTGATTTTGCCGTGCAGAGCCCGAGTTTGATTATTGTGGGTGAGGTGGTGGCTTTGCGTGAGAAGTTGAATTGGTTTGCTGGCGCGCAGTAGTAGGGTGCTTGGGGGCAGTAATGTCGTTTGTAGGCTTCTTCCAGCAAAGTGAGCCTTATATAAATCGTGTTAGCTGCGCCTTTGGTTAACGAGTACTTCGGGGTTGGTGTGACAAGCGTGCCAAGGATGACACGCGCCGGAGTTGAGCCCCGGACGGGCTCATCGACGGATAAACACCAATTCCGAAGTACGGTAGGCCACGCAATGATCATCACACCTTCAGTAAAAAGCTTCAGGAATCATTTGCGCTTGTCGCACCGTGCAAGTGCCGTTCTTCCCTCAACGGGTCTTCCTGACCCGATTCGGGCGCGCACCATCCATGGCGTGCTTGCCACGTCACCCGCACGCTGCTCGTTGATCATTGATGTTGTGTTCAAGTCAGTAGCATGGCTCTTTTAAAGCTGTTTGAAGAGTTAATAGTTAAGCTGTTACGCCGATTTTTTGTCCTTTAAGGGCCGGTAATGCCACGAGCGTGCCAACAATTCACACAATTAATTTAAAGCTTGCAGAAACAGACGAGTCTTATATAGATCGTGCTAACAGCGCCTTTGATCAACGAGTGCTTCGGGGTTGGTGTGACAAGCGTGCCAAGGATGGCACGCGCCGGAGTTGAGCCCTGGACGGGTTCATCGACGGATAAACACCAATTCCGAAGTACGGTAGGCCACGCAGTGATCATCACCCCTTCAGTAAAAAGCTTCAGGAATCATTTACGCATGTTGCAGCGTGCAGGTGTTGTTCTTCCCTTAACACGCCATCCTGGCGTGATGCGGGCGCTGCGCCATCCCTGGCTTCGCTTGCCACAACACCCGCACACTGCTGTACTCACAACACCAATTCCGAAGTGCGCTATGCCACGCATTCATCAGCAAACCAACTATCAAAAGCAGCAAGCAAAATTAATGTATGCCGCGCGCAACAAGACCCAAGTGCATGGTGTTGATTGTTTTGCAGAGTTGGAATCCTAGTCGTAGGCATGATCAGCTCATACAGGGCTCCAGTTGAAATACACTATTAACCTTGGAAAACAGTCAGAAATAGCGTAAAAGTGCCGGTTTGCATAGAAAAGTTTGTTTTACTCTGCGCTTTTTGTTGATCTAGGTTTAAACTGCTGCATTGTGCTGACGTGCGCAGTGTTACTGCAGAACAAATGCTCGATTAAGCACCCACGTAATAGCACCATTTAAAAGTAATTTACTTAACAGGATTTTATCCAGGAGAGCAGGCATGTCCATTCCAGAAGCGCAGGTCAGTCGCGCTGATTTCGATCAGGTTATGGTGCCCAACTATGCACCAGCCGGTTTTGTACCCGTGCGCGGCGAAGGTTCGCGACTTTGGGATCAAAGTCGGCGCGAGCTGATCGACCTGTCCGGTGGTATTGCTGTGAATGGTTTAGGTCATTGCCATCCTGTGCTGGTTGAAGCATTAACCAAGCAAGCGCATAAACTATGGCATGTCTCCAATATCTTTACCAATGAGCCGGCCTTGCGTTTAGCGCGCAAGCTCACCGCAGCTACTTTTGCTGATCGAGTTTTTTTCAGTAACTCTGGCGCAGAGGCCAACGAAGCAGCATTGAAACTAGCCCGCAAAGTAGCCAGCGATCGTTTTGGTGCGGATAAGTATGAAATAATTTCGACCTTTAACAGCTTTCACGGACGTACCGTATTTACGGTCAATGTCGGCGGCCAGTCAAAGTACTCTGAAGGCTTTGGCCCGCGACCAGCAGGCATTACTCATGTGCTCTACAATGATTTAGCCGCCATGGAAATTGCTATATCTGAGCGCACCTGTGCCGTTATTTTGGAACCGGTTCAAGGCGAGAGCGGTGTGCTGCCTGCTGATCAGGCTTATCTTGAGGGGGTGCGTGCGCTCTGTGATAAATACGATGCACTGCTGATTTTTGATGAAGTGCAATCCGGTATGGGGCGCACGGGCAAGCTGTTTGCGTATGAGTTATATGACGTGACGCCGGATGTGCTGACTACCGCGAAAAGCCTAGGTGGCGGTTTCCCTATATCTGCGATGATAACCACCAATGAGTATGCTGAGCATCTATCCGTCGGCACCCACGGCACCACCTTTGGCGGTAATCCGCTGGCTTGTGCGGTCGGTGAAGCCGTGATGGATATCATCAATACCCCGCAAGTGCTGAATGGTGTGATTGCCAAGGGTGAGTACTTGCGCGAAAAGCTGCGTGCGCTGGGTGAAAAGTACAATCTCTTTGAGTTGGTACGTGGAAAAGGTCTGTTGGTCGGTGCAGTGCTTAATAAAGAGTACAAAGGCAAAGCTGGCGCGCTAATGGCCGCCGCCGAGCGTGCTGATTTGCTGGTTTTGGTCGCAGGTCCTGATGTCGTACGTTTTGCGCCCAGCTTAGTGGTTGAACAGGCTGACTTAGATGAAGGTTTAGCACGTTTTGAACGTGCCGTCATCGCGTTTGTAAACCAGACACAGGCGTAACGCATTTTTATTTAGCGCTCAGTGCTGCAGTGCAGACATTGGGCGCTTATTTGTTTTTTATAATTAGGTAATCCAGAGCATGAACACAGACTTACAGTTGCTTCTAGAGAATGATGATGGCGAGCAAACCCCAGTCTCTTGCACACGCTTTGCGGTGATTTGGCAGGGCAAAGAAATTTGGGTGCAAACCGCCGGTAATGGCCAATTGCTAATCGGTGTTGATGTGGAAGAAGGGGACACTGAGTACGCTAGTCTTTTGCTGCGTCCTTTAGCCACCAACTTAGTCAGCTTGCAGCTAGAAATGGAGCCGGCCGACCCAGCAGATCTGCTCGAAGATGATCATGTGCACACTGACGAGTGCAATCACTGATCCTTGATTCAGCTGTTTTCACGAAAGGCTGCAGCAAGCGCGTATCAGCGATATAATGCGCCCTTTGAGTCGTTAAGCCGTTTGTATTTAATAGGCATGACCGTTATTTAATTGTGGAAGAATATATGAAAAGCGCAGAAATCCGTGAAGCCTTCCTTCGCTTCTTTGAAGACAAGGGTCATACCCGCGTAGCCTCCAGCTCATTGATCCCAGCCAATGATCCCACGCTATTATTTACCAATGCGGGCATGAATCAGTTTAAAGACTGCTTCTTGGGTTTAGAGCAACGCGCCTATACACGAGCGGCCAGCAGTCAAAAATGTGTGCGTGCTGGCGGCAAGCACAATGACTTAGAAAACGTTGGTTACACCGCGCGTCACCATACTTTTTTTGAAATGCTGGGTAACTTCAGTTTTGGTGACTACTTTAAGCCTGATGCCATTCAGTTTGCTTGGGAGTTTTTAACCTCAGAAAAGTGGATGGGGCTACCCAAAGAAAAACTCTGGGTCACAGTCTATGCAACGGACGATGAGGCTTATGATATTTGGGTCAATAAAATGGGCGTGCCAGCCGAGCGCATGATTCGCATCGGTGATAACGGCGGCGCACCTTATGCCTCGGATAACTTCTGGGCGATGGGTGATACTGGTCCATGTGGCCCTTGCTCAGAAATATTTTATGATCATGGCGAACATATTTGGGGTGGCCCGCCAGGTTCACCTGAAGAAGACGGCGACCGTTATATCGAGATCTGGAACATCGTCTTTATGCAGTTCAACCGTACTGCTGATGGCGTGATGCATCCGCTGCCTGCGCCAAGTGTGGATACTGGCATGGGCCTTGAGCGTATCAGTGCGGTCATGCAGCATGTGAATTCCAATTATGAGATTGATTTGTTCCAAAACTTGCTCGCTGCAGTAGCCGCTGCAGTCGGTTGTGAAAATAATGATAACCCTTCACTGAAAGTGATTGCTGACCATATTCGTTCATGCGGCTTTTTGATTGCTGATGGTGTCGTGCCGTCCAATGATGGGCGTGGCTATGTCTTGCGCCGTATTATTCGCCGCGCCTGTCGCCATGGTAATAAGCTGGGCGCGACTGACAGCTTTTTCTATAAAATTGTTGCAGCGTTGGCTGAAGAAATGGGTGAGGCATTCCCAGAGCTCAAACAACAGCAAGCGCAGATAGCGCGTATTTTAAAAACTGAAGAAGAGCAGTTCGCAAAAACCCTAGAGCAAGGCTTGCGCATTCTTGAGCAGGATTTAGACGACTTAGATGGCACAGTGATACCGGGATCAGTGGTGTTTAAGTTGTATGACACTTACGGCTTTCCGATGGATTTAACCGCAGATATTGCTCGTGAACGTGAACTAACTGTTGATGAGGCTGGTTTTGAGCGTGAAATGCAGGCGCAACGTGAGCGCGCCCGCTCTGCCAGTTCGTTTGGTGTTGACTACAACGCATTGGTTAAAATTGACGGCGAAACTGAATTCTTAGGCTATCAAGAGCATCAATCCGCTGCGACTGTGTTGATGATTCTCAAAGACGGTGCCAGCGTTGATTCGGCCTTAGAAGGTGAGCAAGCGGTAATCGTGCTTGATCGTACACCTTTTTATGCTGAGTCTGGCGGTCAGGTCGGTGATTGCGGTTATTTCACGGCTGACAATCTACGCATGGATATCACTGACACGACGAAAAGTGGCAATGCCTTCTTGCACCATGGCTCCATCAATCAAGGTACGTTGCGAGTTGGCGACAGCATTGTCGCGCAGGTGGATGATCAAGTGCGTCATGCCACCGCTTTGAATCACTCTGCGACACATATTTTGCATGCGGCCTTGCGCGATATTTTAGGCGAGCATGTGCAGCAAAAAGGCTCGTTGGTTGATAGCCAGCGTTTACGTTTTGACTTCAGCCACTTTGAAGCTGTTACGGCGCAACAGATCAAAGCCTTGGAAGAGCGGGTTAACCAAGAAATCCGCAAAAACACCTCTGTCTGTACTGAAGTGACGGACATTGAAACTGCTAAAGCTAAAGGTGCGATGGCATTGTTTGGCGAAAAATACGGTGATCAAGTACGCGTATTGAGTATGGCTGATGGTTTCTCGGTTGAGCTCTGTGGTGGTATCCATGCTGAACGCACTGGTGATATCGGTCTATTTAAAATCACCAGTGAAGGTGGTGTGGCTGCTGGTGTGCGTCGCATTGAGGCGATTACCGGTGTGGCAGCTTGGAACTGGATGGCGGGCGCAGAAGAGCAACTCAAGCAGGCAATGAGCATGGTTAAAGGTAGTCGTGACAATGTCCTGGATAAGCTGCAAGCTTTACTGGATCAGCAGCGTAGCCTAGAGAAAGAGGTTGAACAACTGAAAGCTAAAGCGGCTAGCGCAGCGGGCAGTGACCTAGCATCCTCTGCGGTTGAGGTGAATGGGGTTCAGGTGTTAGCGGCACGTCTTGATGGTGTCGAAGGCAAAGATTTGCTGGTGTTGATTGATCAGCTGAAAAACAAACTGGGCAGTGCTGTCATTTTATTAGGTGGCGTGCACAATGAACGCATTGTTTTTGTAGCGGGCGTGACTAAAGATTTGACCGGTCAATTTAAAGCTGGTGATTTAATGAAACAGGCCACGGCTGTGGTTGGTGGTAAAGGTGGCGGTCGTCCAGATATGGCGCAAGGCAGTGGTGTTGAGCTGGCTAAGCTTGATGCGGCCTTGGCTGTCACTGCAGAGTATGTTGCCAGTAAATAACTTAACAGGGCTGTGTATAGCAAAAACCTATGCACAGTCAAGAAGCTTCTGCAGCATCATCTGGCATGATGGGAACTGAGCTGCGCGGTTGTAGATTTTCGCGCAATGATACAGATCATGCGTTTAAGTGTTGGTCAGGGCATGCTTCATAATATTTTAAACGCTAACGATGAATAGGGCGGCAGTAAAATGGCGTTGATCGTACAAAAGTTTGGCGGCACCTCTGTGGGTTCGCCTGAGCGCATTGAGCAAGTCGCACAGAAAATAGCAAAGTTTCGCGCGGCTGGCGATGACATTGTCGTGGTGGTTTCGGCTATGAGTGGTGAAACCAACCGCTTATTAGCATTGGCCAAGGATGTCTGCGCTAAGCCTGATCTACGTGAAATGGATGTAATGATTGCCACCGGTGAGCAAGTAACTATTGCTTTATTGGCTATGGCGCTGAATAAAGTTGGTGTACCAGCACTATCTTTTACTGGTGCGCAAGTGCCAATTGTAACCGACAGTGAGCATGGTAAAGCGCGTATTTTAAGCATTGATGACACTAAAGTGCATGAGCAGCTAAAGGCTGGCAAAGTGGTTATCGTTGCGGGTTTTCAGGGCGTTGATGGACACGGTAATATCACTACGCTGGGGCGAGGTGGTTCCGATACCACTGCAGTGGCTTTGGCGGCAGCCTTGAAGGCAGATGAGTGCCATATTTATACCGATGTGGATGGTGTTTATACCACTGATCCGCGTGTCGTATCCCGAGCGCAGCGCTTAGATCGCATTACCTTTGAAGAAATGTTGGAAATGGCCAGCCTCGGCTCGAAAATTCTACAGTTACGTTCTGTCGAGTTTGCCGGTAAATATAATGTGCCGTTACGTGTGCTGCATAGCTTTGAAGAAGGCCCAGGCACTTTAATTACGACTGATGATAATGAGGACAGCATGGAACAGCCGATTATTTCTGGTATTGCTTTTAATCGTGATGAAGCCAAACTAACCATTCGTGGTGTGCCAGATACCCCAGGGGTTGCTTTCAAAATCTTAGGCCCCATCAGTGCCGCCAATATCGACATTGATATGATTGTGCAAAACGTTTCCAAAGATAACACCACGGACTTTACTTTTACTGTGGGTAATCTTGATTATGACAAAGCTTTAGACGTGCTGCAGGCAACTGCAAAAGAAATTGGCGCGGACGAGGTGGCTGGAACTACTAGTATCGCTAAGGTGTCCATAGTGGGTGTGGGTATGCGTTCACATCCAGGCGTTGCTAGTAGCATGTTTGAGGCTTTAGCCAAAGAGAACATTAACCTGCAGATGATTTCCACATCAGAAATTAAAATCTCGGTAGTGATTGAAGAGAAGTATGTTGAATTGGCTGTGCGTGCGCTTCATACAGCTTTTGGCCTCGATGCGCCAGACAAGTAAGGGCGTTGCTAAATAAAATCTAAGTGTAGCGAAGGTGTTGCGCTTAATCAGTTTTATTGAGAAACCCAGACACTGGGCTTGTTTAAGTTTGAACGTATAATGTTTTTATTTATGTGTAACTGATTGTGTGGCGACACTGATAAGGATGTTATTTTTCAGTCTTTTATCTGCGAGTCTATCAAGGTGGCTGGTTTGCTCTAATAAATAGGCGACAGGCATGATGTGCAAAACCACATGATGCGTGTACGCTGTCCATAACTTACAGATGCAGACTGTGAACCTAAATTGTTGTTACAAGGAGATATAAAATGTTGATATTAACGCGACGTGTCGGAGAGACATTGATGGTTGGTGATGAAGTGACTGTCACCGTATTGGGTGTTAAAGGTAACCAAGTTCGTATCGGTGTAAACGCGCCAAAAGAAATTGCTGTACACCGTGAAGAGATCTATCAGCGCATCCAAAAAGAGAAAGAAGACAGAGAAGATGCAAGTATTTGATGTATTTTGCTTTTATGCTTTGCAATTATTAAAAATATAGGTAATATACGCCCCGTGTTCCGGAGAGGTGGCCGAGTGGCCGAAGGCGCTCCCCTGCTAAGGGAGTACACCTCAAAAGGGTGTCGAGGGTTCGAATCCCTCCCTCTCCGCCATGTTTAGTATTGTAGAGTCTGTGTTATCAAGGTGTTTTAAATAAAATTAAAACACCTTGATAATCAAGTAAATAGCTCTATAATACGCCACGAAATGGACTCATAGCTCAGCTGGATAGAGTACTCGGCTACGAACCGAGCGGTCGGAGGTTCGAATCCTCCTGAGTCCACCATATTAAATGATTTAGATTTATTGAGTCATTTAAGTAATACCAGCGGTGATCTGGATAAGCACCAAGTGGACTCATAGCTCAGCTGGATAGAGTACTCGGCTACGAACCGAGCGGTCGGAGGTTCGAATCCTCCTGAGTCCACCATATTTAAAAACCTGCATTGATTGCAGGTTTTTTTTTGCTTATTGTTTTAGCTTTTCCCCGCTCTCGATGGGGTGTAAGGCTGCTTGCTTTTAGCAGGGGGATGCTTAAGGGACGCAGCCATGCTCATCGAAGCGTACGCTGCGTTTTTTGTTTTTGGCGCTGCGATAGGTCGCACTGATTTTGCCATTATGGCTGCGCTGGGACAGTGGTTTGCCAAACATGCTTTCTACTTCGGCTTGACTCATGCCGCTTTTGACTTGCTTGCGGACTAAGTCAGAGCGTCGTTGAGTTCGATCAAAAGTGCCGCAGGGGTCGTTATTATCCGTCACCACTGTTACGCGCACAGGTTTTTTCTTTTTCGGTGAGAGCGCTTGCTTGATTGCGCTTTGACTTAATGCGGGGATTGTCATCGGTGTTTGCAGTTCGAGGGTGTCTTGCGCGGAGTTGACTGAGCAGCCGCTATCATTGAAGGTTACGGCACCATTATTGGCTGTACATTTATACACTTGGGTTGCGGCGTTGAGCAGTTGACTGTGGCAGCTGCTGAGAATTAAGCAAATTAGAAGTTTTTTTCGCATCGTTGTCATCCTTGACAGGTTAAGTTTAAGTTTTAAAACGTCATGTTGACGTGTGGTTCAGTGTAGTCGCTGTTATTGAAATAACCAGGGTATTAAGTGGTCAATGTCAGACATGGGCCGCAATTGTTAGATGCAAAGCTTGGCTACAGTGGTATTATTGTTGCAGATAAAGTTTGTACACGACTGATTTAGTCATGGTTTTTAGTAGACAGCCTTCCCACTGAACAATCTCCATGCACACCTGATAAATCTCCTATCACATTGATTGGTAGGGGTGGAGCACCTCATTTATGTCTGAAATTGAAGAGAGAAAACCCCAGGGGCGTCTTCATGAGCGCTTTTCACAGGTTCTTGAGCTCTTACAACGACATCGATTGATTGAGGAAAGTGTTGCGCGGCAAGGCAGTGATCATCAAGAGCGTGTTGATGCGTTGGTGCAACAGCAGCATTTGGCTGAATTGCAACAAAAGCTGACTGAACTGCACCCGGCAGATATCGCATATATTCTTGAAGCACTGCCATTAGAGGATCGCCTGACTGTCTGGCAGCTAGTGCGAGCAGAAAGTGACGGTGACATCCTGCTGGAAGTCTCTGATGCAGTGCGCGAAACGCTGATTGCTGATATGGATGAGCAGGAGATCATTGCAGCGGCCAAGGATTTGGACGCCGATGAGCTGGCTGATCTAGCACCTGAACTGCCGCGTGATGTGGTTCAGGGTCTGATGGAGTCTTTGGATGAGCAGCAGCGCGAGCGTGTACGCTCAGCCTTGTCCTACGAGGATGAGCAGGTTGGTGCCATTATGGACTTTGAGATGGTGACCATTCGTGAGGATGTCACTCTAGAGGTGGTGTTACGCTATTTGCGTCGCCTAAAAGAGTTGCCTGATCAAACTGATAAACTTTTTGTCGTGGATGTAGCGGGTATTTTGAAAGGTGTATTGCCCATTAAACGTTTATTGGTCAATGACCCTGATCGTATGGTGCACGAGGTAATGGCTGATGAAGCGGTGACCTTTTACCCAGATGAAGACGGTTCTTTTGCTGCGCAAGCGTTTGAACGTTATAACTTGGTTTCCGCGCCTGTTGTAGAGAAAAGTGGCAAGCTGATTGGCCGTTTAACTGTTGATGAGATGGTTGACTTGATTCGTGAAGAGTCAGAAAGTGAAGCATTGAGTCGCGCAGGTTTGCGTGAAGAGGAAGATATTTTTGCCTCGGTTTGGAAATCTTTAAAGAACCGTTGGGCGTGGCTGGCAATTAATTTAATTACTGCATTTGTGGCCTCGCGGGTGATCGGTGTCTTTGAAGACTCCATTGAGAAATTAGTGGCGCTGGCCGCTTTAATGCCTATTGTTGCGGGAATTGGTGGTAACTCAGGTAACCAGACCATCACTATGATTGTCCGTGCTATGGCTTTGGATCAATTGTCCACCGGTAATACTTCGCGCTTAATGCGCAAAGAGTTGAGTGTCGCATTTATCAATGGGGTGATCTGGGGCAGTGTGATCGGACTTGTGGCGTGGCTGCTTTATGATAGCTGGTCATTAGGCGTGGTGATGACTGCGGCAATGACTCTGAATTTACTGTTAGCCGCTTTGATGGGTGTGTTTATCCCTATGACCATGGTGCGCATGGGGCGTGATCCTGCGTTGGGCTCTAGTGTTCTGATCACCGCAATGACAGATAGCGGCGGTTTCTTTATTTTTCTTGGTTTAGCGACCGTGTTTTTACTATAAAGCTGACAATAGATCGCTAATGTCCATTTATTAGTCACATAAAAGTGCTCTGCCTCTAGGTAAAAGTATTCTAATATTTGCCAATGGGTAGAGATTCGCGTTAATGTTCCGGCGTTTTAGCTATAATTCGCTGACTCTTGAGTCGTTTGCGGTATGAAATTGAATAAAATATTGCCCACAATTACTTCAGAAAATTGGAGCGTCTATGACTACTCAGCAACTCCTTCTTGAAGGCGTTGAGCTCATGCTTTTTGGTATGGGTTTCGTTTTTATATTTTTAGTTTTGTTGATTTTCTGCATTCGTGCGATGTCTGCGATTTTAGAACGCATAGCACCGGACAGCAGTCATGCGGCGACAGCCATTACGGCGACTGTGCATGCTGAGAGTATGCAGTCTGTCGATACAGACACATTACAAGCCATCCAACTTGCCATTAAACAGCACCGTGCCCGTCGCGGCTGAGTGTATCCATACGGAGTTTTCCTGATGACTGCAACAAAGCCACTCGGTATAACTGACGTTGTATTACGTGATGCTCACCAATCTATTTTAGCCACCCGTGTTCGCTTAGAAGATATGCTGCCGATTGCTGGCAAACTCGACCAAGTGGGTTTTTGGTCGGTTGAAACCTGGGGAGGAGCCACCTTTGACTCCTGTATTCGTTATTTAGGTGAAGATCCTTGGGAGCGTATCCGTGCGCTCAAGCAAGCGATGCCAAATACCCGTCAGCAAATGTTGTTACGTGGACAAAACTTATTAGGCTATCGTCACTATGCTGATGATGTCGTTGATACCTTTGTTGAACGTGCTGCAATCAATGGCGTTGATGTGTTCCGCGTCTTTGATGCGATGAATGATCCGCGCAACCTTGATCGTGCGTTAAAAGCAGTTAAGGCCAATGGCAAGCATGCGCAAGGCACTATTTCTTACACCACCAGCCCTGTGCACAATATGCAAATGTGGGTTGATCTGGCTAAACAAATTGAAGACCTCGGCGCCGACTCCATTGCGATCAAGGACATGGCAGGTATTTTAACGCCTTATGTTGCCTATGAGTTGGTTAGCAAACTGAAAGCCAGCTTGTCGATTCCTGTGCATATGCAGTGCCATGCTACGGCTGGTTTGTCGTCAGTGGCGATTTTAAAAGCGGTTGAGGCCGGTATTGATAACGTTGATACCTCGATTTCCTCAATGTCGATGACCTACGGCCATTCGCCAACCGAGTCAGTGGTCGCCATGTTCCAGAATACTGAGCATGACACCGGACTTAATCTGTTATTGCTCGAAGAAATTGCTGCTTACTTCCGTGAGATACGGAAAAAATATGCAAAATTTGAAGGTACGCTGAAAGGTGTTGATTCACGTATTTTGGTCGCGCAAGTGCCAGGCGGTATGTTGACTAATATGGAAGGCCAGCTCAAAGAGCAGGGCGCCAGTGACAAGTTTGATGAAGTGTTGGCTGAGATTCCACGTGTGCGTGAAGATTTAGGCTTTATTCCACTGGTTACGCCCACCTCACAAATTGTTGGTACTCAGGCAGTGATTAACGTTCTTACTGGTGAGCGCTATAAGTCGATCACTAAAGAAACCGCGGGCGTATTAAAAGGCGAGTACGGTGCCGCGCCTGCGCCGTTCAATGCTGAATTGCAAGCGCGTGTATTGGACGGTGAAAAACCTGTTGAATGCCGCCCTGCCGATTTGATTGATGATGAAGTTGAAAAACTCACCGCCGAGTTAACTGCCTTAGCCAAAGAGAAAAATATACGCCTAGCGGATGATTTGATTGATGATGTCTTGACCTATGCATTGTTTCCGCAAATTGGTCTTAAGTTTTTAGAAAATCGCGATAATCCTGATGCCTTTGAGCCTATGCCGACGGGCAATGAGGTTGCTGCAGGTGCAGAATCAAGCCCGCAAGCCTATACCGTCGAAGTCAATGGCCAAACCTTTGTTGTGCAAGTGAATGAAGGTGGCGATATTGAAGGGCTGAAGCCGATTGGTGAGGCGGCAGCCTGTGCTCCAGCACCCGTATCGGTTGGTGCTGGTGATCCGCAGGGTGCGCCTTTGGCAGGTAATATTTTTAAAGTATTAATCAAGCCAGGGCAGGCTGTTGATGAAGGTGAAGTGGTGATTATTTTAGAGGCCATGAAAATGGAGACTGAGATTCGTGCTTTCCGTCGTGGCGTCATCGGCAGCGTCAACGTTGCAGTGGGTGATGCAGTGTCGGTTGGCGATAGCCTGATGACCATACGGTGAGGGATGCATAATGGATAAGCTCTTAAATCTATGGCAAAGCACGGGTATCTACCAACTTGAGGCAGGGCAAGCCTTAATGATTGTGCTGTGTCTGGGCTTGATTTTCTTGGCAATACGTAAAGGCTTTGAACCATTATTGCTGATTCCGATTGGCTTTGGTGGTTTATTGGCCAATATCCCTGCAGCTGGCATGGCTGAAACCGGCGGCATATTAGCCTTGCTGTATGATGTGGGCTTGCCGACCAGTGTGTTTCCGCTGCTGATTTTTATGGGCGTGGGAGCTATGACCGACTTTGGTCCGATGCTGGCCAATCCTAAAACCTTGCTGCTCGGTGCTGCAGCGCAGTTTGGTATTTTTGGTACCTTATTGGGCGCTTTAGCGATAGGCCTGCTGGGTATTCCAGGCTTGGAGTTCACTCTGAAAGAAGCAGCGTCAATCGCTATCATCGGTGGTGCGGACGGGCCGACGTCCATTTATGTGACATCACGTTTAGCCCCAGATCTACTGGGCCCGATTGCTGTGGCAGCCTATTCATATATGGCGCTGGTGCCGTTGATTCAGCCGCCGATTATGCGCGCTCTGACCACGCCGGCAGAGCGTTCCATTGTTATGACGCAGTTGCGTCATGTGGGTCAGGCCGAGAAAATCATATTTCCGTTGGTTTTATGTTTGCTGATCGGTTTGTTGCTGCCGGATGCAGCACCATTGGTGGGTATGTTTGCCTTTGGTAACTTGATGCGTGAAAGTGGTGTTGTTGAGCGTTTAGCAGACACCTCGCGTAATGCTTTGATTAATATCGTTACGATAGGCTTGGGCTTAACTGTTGGTTCAAAGTTGTCCGCTGAATCATTCCTGCATATGAAAACCTTGGGTATTTTATTGCTGGGTATGGTTGCCTTTAGTGCCGGTACCGCAATGGGCATTATCATGGCGAAAATCATGAACAAGTTCAGTACGATTAAAATCAACCCATTAATTGGTTCTGCTGGGGTCTCAGCAGTACCAATGGCAGCACGTGTTTCCAATAAAGTGGGCTTGGAAGCCAACCCGCAGAACTTCTTATTGATGCATGCCATGGGACCAAACGTGGCTGGGGTGATAGGTTCGGCTGTGGCGGCTGGTGTCTTGCTCAGCTTTATCAGTTAAGACTTTATTCTAAAGTCGCCCGTTCAATATAAAAGCTGCCCATGAGGCAGCTTTTATGTTTCTGGGGAATGAACCTTTTGTAGAAAGTGGACTGCTTCTTGCATCGTTAGAGTTAACTGCAGCTTATGCGTCAATATTTAGTGCATAAGCACCTGAATTTACAAGAGAATATTCTGTGAATAACACGCAACTCAAAAATAATATGCACACGGGCCTGAACTTGCTTAAGCACAGTCATTTGGGCGTGCCTCTGCTGTTGCTGATTATTTTAGGCATGATGACCCTGCCGGTGCCGCCATTTTTACTGGATGTGTTTTTCACCTTTAATATCGCCTTGTCCATTGTTGTGCTGTTGGTGAGTGTGTATGCCATGCGCCCCCTGGATTTTGCTGCGTTCCCGACCATTTTGTTAGTTGCAACCCTGTTGCGTCTGGCGCTTAACGTTGCTTCAACGCGCGTGGTTTTATTGCACGGGCATGATGGTGGTGATGCCGCAGGTAAAGTGATTCAGGCCTTTGGTGAAGTGGTGATTGGCGGCAACTATGTGGTGGGTGCCGTGGTCTTTGCGATCTTGATGATCATTAACTTCGCGGTCGTGACTAAGGGTGCAGGGCGGATTTCCGAAGTGAGTGCGCGTTTTACCTTGGATGCAATGCCGGGTAAGCAAATGGCAATCGATGCTGATTTAAACGCCGGTTTGATTGATCAAGAGCAAGCCAAAATTCGCCGCAGTGATGTTGCACAAGAAGCTGATTTTTATGGTTCTATGGATGGTGCCAGCAAGTTTGTCCGTGGTGATGCGATCGCCGGTTTATTGATTCTGTTTATTAACCTGTTAGGTGGTATCGCCATTGGTATTGCGCAGCACTCAATGAGTTTTGTTGAGGCCGGTAAGGTGTATGCACTGTTAACCATTGGTGATGGTCTGGTCGCACAAGTGCCGTCGTTGCTGCTCTCAACTGCAGCTGCAGTGATGGTAACGCGGGTGACCACCTCTGAAGATATGGGTGAGCAGATCAATCGGCAGATGTTCACCTCGCCTAAGGCCTTGGCTGTATCTGCCGCGATTCTAATTGCTATGGGCTCTGTGCCGGGTATGCCACATGTGTCCTTTATTGGCTTAGGCCTGTTGGCGGCAGGTGGTGCGTTCCTGATCTGGCAGCGTGAAAATAAAAAGGAATTAGCAGTTGTCGAGCAAGAACAGCGTGAGATTGATCAATTACCAGCGCCGGTGACTGCAGAAAACCGCGAGTTAGGCTGGGATGATGTCACGCCAGTGGATATGGTTGGCTTGGAAGTGGGCTATCGCTTGATTCCTTTGGTCGATCGCAATCAGGGCGGCCAGCTGTTAGCGCGGATTAAAGGCGTGCGTAAGAAACTCTCACAAGATTTAGGTTTCTTGATGCCATCGGTGCATATCCGTGACAACTTGGATCTGTTGCCTAATGTCTACCGTTTAACCCTGATGGGTGTAACTGTGGCTGAAGCTGAAGTGTATCCAGAGCGCGAGCTGGCGATTAACCCCGGTCAGGTTTTTGGCACGCTCAGCGGTGTGGCCACGCATGATCCTGCTTTTGGTCTAGAAGCGGTCTGGATTGAGCCCAGTCAGCGCGATCAAGCGCAATCCTTGGGTTATACCGTGGTGGATACCAGTACTGTAGTAGCCACCCATTTGAATCAAATCCTCAATAAACATGCGCATGAGCTGCTTGGTCATGAAGAAGTGCAGCAATTAATGCAAGTGCTGGCAAAGAGTTCGCCAAAACTGGCCGAAGAGTTGGTGCCAGGCATGCTGTCACTCTCGAGTCTGTTAAGAATCTTGCAAAGTCTTTTGCAGGAGCAGGTTCCTGTGCGCGATATACGTAGTATTGCTGAAGCCATTGCTGAGACGGTGACTCGGAGTCAAGATCCTGACGCCATTGTTGCTGCGGTACGGGTTGCGTTATCCCGCGCGATCGTGCAAAGCATTGTCGGGCTTGAGCCAGAGCTGCCTGTGATCACCTTAGAGCCAAGGTTGGAACAGATATTGCTTGGTAGTATACAGAAGGCCGGACAAGGTGCAGATGAGGGCGTATTGCTCGAACCAGGAATGGCTGAAAAACTACAGCGGTCTCTTATAGAGGCAGCGCAACGTCAGGAAATGCTTGGTAAGCCAGTGGTCTTGCTGGTCGCTGGTCAGATTCGAGCGATGATGTCGCGTTTTGCTCGGTTAGCCGTACCTAGTATGTATGTGTTGGCTTACCAAGAGATTCCAGATAATAAGCAGGTGACTATCGTGGCAACGGTAGGACAAAATTGATCGAGGGCTGACGTATGCAGGTCAAACGATATTTCGCAGCAGATATGCGCCAAGCGATGAACCGAGTACGTGAAGAATTAGGCGCTGATGCGTCAATTATTTCTACGCGCCGCGTTGCTGGTGGCGTTGAGCTTACCGCTGCCCTTGATTACCAGGCGCAGCCTACGCAGGCTCGCCCTAATCCAGCATTAGAGGCAGAGTTACGTAAGACGCAGGCGCAAATTATGCAAGCGCATGCTGGCTTACAGGCCCGTGAAGAAGATGGTGCGTCAGGCAAAGAGCGCCAGTTATTAGAGCAGGTGATGCAGCGCGTCAGTCATGAGTCGATTCAAACAGCGTATGCGCAGCCGACACAACAGAGCAGTGCTAATCAAGGTGAGATGGCAGCGATGCGCTCTGAACTCAACAGCTTGCGTGAGTTGTTAGAAATGCAGTTGGGTAGTATGGCGTGGGGCACTATGCAAGCACAGCAGCCAGCGCATGCAGCATTGTGGAAGCGTTTCCAGAAAATGGGCCTTAGCGCAGAGGTGATTCGTCCTGTCTTGGAGCGCGTCGCGCAGGAAAAAGATCAGCACACAGCATGGCGCACGGCGCTCGCCTATCTGACACACGCAATCCGTACGCCCAGTGCCGATCCCGTTGATGAGGGCGGTGTGATTGCTCTAGTGGGGCCCGCGGGTATGGGGAAAACCACGACGTTAGCTAAGTTGGCTGCACGTTATGTACTGGCGCATGGCGTCAATAGTATCGCCTTGGTGAGCATGGACAGTTACCGCATTGGTGCGCAAGAGCAGTTAAAAACACTGGGGCGCATACTAAATATTCCAGTGAGCTATGTGGCTGACGGTGAAACCCTAGCAGACACTTTAAAACCATTGGCACATAAACGGGTGATTTTAGTTGATACTGCAGGTCTGCCTGCTAGTGACCCTGCTTTGGGTTTGCAGCTTGATAATTTAGCGGCTCTTGGTGTGAAAGCTAAAAATTACTTAGTGATGGCGGCAACCAGTCAGGGTGAAGTTTTGAAAGCGGCTTGGCATGCTTACAAGCGTTGTGGTTTAGCTGGCTGTGTAATCACTAAATTAGATGAGGCGGTGAGTATGGGTGAAGCGTTGAGCCTAGCGATTGGTCATGGTTTGCCGGTAGCCTATACTACTGACGGTCCTAAGATACCTGATGACTTACAAGTACCGCGCAGCCATCAGTTGATCAGTCGTGCGGTGCGCCTGCAAAGCTCGCAAGAGCCGACAGAAGAAATTATGGCGCAAATGTGTGTAGGATCCCCACAGGCCGCACAATACGTCGGCTAGAGTCCAGTGAGCAAGGTATTAAATAACATGACAAGTAAACAGAAACAGCCGGTACAAGTGATTGCCGTAACGGGTGGTAAGGGAGGCGTTGGTAAAACTAACGTTTCTGTCAACTTAGCCTTGGCGCTTGCAGACCTTGGGCGCAAAGTGGTGTTGCTCGATGCTGACTTTGGTTTGGCCAATGTTGATGTGTTACTTGGCTTGCAACCCACTCACACTCTGGCTGATGTGATGGATGGCAAATGCGATTTGCGTGACGTCTTATTGGCGGGACCAGGTGGTGTGAAGATTGTACCGGCGTCTTCTGGAACGCAAAGTATGGTCGAGATGACACCGATGCAGCATGCGGGCTTGATTCAGGCCTTCAGTGAGTTGGGTGACAATATTGATGTGTTGATCATTGATACTGCCGCAGGTATTGGCGATTCAGTGACCAGTTTTGTACAAGCAGCGCAAGAAGTGGTGATGGTGGTCTGTGATGAGCCAACATCCATTACTGATGCTTACGCGTTGCTTAAACTGCTCAACCGTAATCATGGTATGAAGCTTTTTCGGGTTTTAGCCAATATGGCACACAGCCCACAAGAGGGTCGCAATTTATTTAATAAACTGGTTAAAGTAACTAAAAATGATCAACCGTTCGCGTCAACAGCCGTTGCCTTTTACTATTGTGCCAACGTTATTTGATCGGCGTACTCAAGCCTCGATAACAGCCTTGCGTATGCTCAAAAAGCAGTATCCGGAAAAGCTCTGGCAGGCCTATATTCCGATAGATACGCGTTTGCGCGATGCCAGTCGAGCAGGTCTAGTGCCTTCGCGCTTTGATAAGAGCAGCCGCGCTATTTTAGCCTACCGTGCTTTATTAAAGCATGTGCTCAGCCAGTGTCTTCAGCTGCGCCAAATTGAGTCCGTTGCAGCGATCGAGTCATCTGAGCAAGACGCATTAGCGCTCGCGAAAAAACAAACAAAGCATGAGTAGGGGCAGTGATGAGTATTGACCCTGTGCGACTACTTGGAATAGACCATGAGTAAAGATAGCCAACATGCTGCTTTGCAAAGTTATTTAAATGCCTTGTTGCTCGATGCAGAGCCAGAGCCAGAGCCAGAGCTTGAGTTGCAGTCAGACCCCGCTGCTGCGGTCAGACCGGTAGCGCTTTTGGATAAGCCACACGTGATCTCTAGTTTGCCTCGTATAGCGTTGCTTGAGCCACTAATCAGCGAAGCGCAAATACGCCAGCTACCTGTGTCGGTTTCTGTCATAGAAGAGCAGCAGGAGAGTGCTTTACCGGAAGCTGCAGTTGTTAGCAAAAGCGAATTGGATAAAACCGGCTGGAGTAACAGTGCTTTTGAGTGTTTGCTGTTTGATGTGGCAGGACTGACCTTGGCAGTGCCTTTGACTATGTTAGGCAGTATTTATTCATTTGAACCTGATCAGCTGACACCTTTATTCGGCCAGCCTGACTGGTTTGTTGGTATATTATCAACGCCCGCAGGTAATTTAAAAATATTAGAAACTGCACGTTGGGTAATGCCAGAGCGCTATAATGTTGGCATGCGTAAAGATTTAAAATTCGTTATTTCGATTAACGGTTGTGATTGGGGCTTAGCGGTTCATCAGGTACGTCATTCAATACGCTTAGAGCCAAGTGCCGTTAAATGGCGTACAGACCGTAGTAAGCGCGCTTGGCTGGCTGGTACAGTGATTGAGCATATGTGTGCCTTGTTGGATGTTGAGGTGCTGGCACAACTGATTACAGATCAAGATGTACCGATCAGTGCTGCGCAGGCAGGGACTGAAAAGTTGTGATTATAGTGTGAGCCTGAGTGCTCGAATAAGGAGAATAACAATGCAAAATTTATCAGCTCACAGTGCCGATGATCCTATCTTACAATGGGTGACATTTCGTCTTGATAATGAAACCTATGGCATCAATGTGATGCAAGTGCAGGAGGTTTTGCGTTATACAGAAATTGCTCCAGTACCTGGCGCACCCAGCTATGTATTAGGGATTATTAACCTGCGCGGTAATGTTGTCACTGTGATTGATACCCGTCAGCGCTTCGGTTTGCAGGCAGCAGAGGTGAACGATAGTACGCGAGTGGTGATTATTGAGGTGGATAAACAAGTTGTCGGTATTTTGGTTGATAGCGTGGCCGAAGTGGTGTATTTGCGACAGTCTGAAATTGAAACAGCGCCCAATGTTGGTAACAAAGATGCAGCCAAGTTTATTCAGGGCGTGTGCAACAAAAATGGCGAATTGTTAATTCTAGTTGATCTAGAAAAAATGATGAGTGAAGAAGAGTGGTCTGAGCTGGATTCGTTATAATGTGGCCGCTGGTGTTGTTTTTATCTGCGTTATGCATTGGCAACAGTGTTGTTGTGTATATTTTGTGGAGAAAAAAACAACACTTAGACAATCTACAAGTTCAGCAAGAAAAACAAATAGAGCAGCAGAGCACTACCTTAAAAAGCTTAAATCGGCGTTTGGAAACCTATTTGGCGGGCAGTATGCGTATGGGTGAAGAGTTGCATGAGCTAAAAAAAGAACTGGCGCCTTTACCCGATAAAATCTTGCGTATGGAACAAAAAGACCCAAGCAGTTTGTCTTTTACCCAGGCCGCTCGATTAGTTGGTTTAGGCGCGAGTACCGAAGACCTGAAGCAATCCTGTGGTTTAAGCCAGTCGGAAGCTGAGTTACTGCAGCGTATGCACAGTAAAAAAACCCCTTAGTCATTTTTTACAATAATAAAAAAGGCCAGCTGATTAGCTGGCCTTTTTGCCTTAGCAAGTAATATTACTTGCGGCTGGCCTTTTCTAACATACGCAAAGCGCGTTCGTTAGCTTCATCAGCAGTTTGCTGTGCACTTTGAGCAGCACTCATAGCGTCACCAGCTTTGCTGTATGCTTCGTCAGCGCGAGCTTGCGCACGCATGACTGAGTCTTCAACAGCAGTTAAACGTGCGTCAGTTTCTTTTGCTGTGCTGCTGCAACCAGTTGCTAATACAGCTGCTAAAGCCAATGCAGAAAATTTTAGAACATTATTCATCGTGTTCCCCTTAATATGGGTTTCCATGGAAGCAACCTATCAGATGATAAGTTGACTCGCTATATGTTACGCATTCGCTTGAGTAAGTAAACTACTAGAATCGTTAGAAGCACATTTTTTTTGCGTTATTGAACAATAAATGTGCAGTAAAGCATAGGGTTGTAAACTTTGTTTAAATTCAGCAGGACAATATGAAAATCGTAAACGTTTAGGTTAAGGAACCTCTGAAAATCTCAGCTTATTATTGAGCTTTTCAGAAAATGACTCGAAAACTCAAAAAAACAGCTAAAAAAGGCCGTTTTCGAGGTAAAACCACCTCTTTTAGCCCTTAATTCGCCGTTTTGGCGGATTAAGGGCGCACTAACCCTAAGCCAGCAAGTATTTCCTACCGATCATGAGGTTCGTTAGCCCCGCCAGCAGGCACAAACGGTTATGGTTTTTATCAAGCCCTTTGTAACGAACTTTGTTATAGCCAAATACGCACTTGATGTAGCGAAACGGATGCTCAACTTTAGCGCGTAGCTTGGCTTTCATTTTTTCAATTTCCTGCTCATTTTCGGTCATGGTTTTACGCTTACTGATTCGAGCACTGATCAGCCAGGCAAGATTTTTGCGCTCTTTGTTTTCCCTGCGTTTTTCAACACCTAGGTATCCAGCATCACCAAATACACGCTTTTCTTCGCCATGTAGAAGGCTTGCAGTCATGGTTACGTCGTGCACATTGGCAGCCGTACTTTCCACGCTATGAATCATACCTGTGACATCATCCACGCCGATATGCATCTTCATGCCAAAGTGCCATTGGTTGCCTTTCTTGCTGGAATGCATTTCTGGGTCGCGCTTGCGGCTTTGATTTTTCGTTGAGCTCGGTGCGGAAATAATGCTGGCATCCACAATGGTGCCTTCGCGAAACAGCAAGCCTTGATGCTGCAAGTGCTTGTTAATTTCCTTCAGAAATAGCTTGCCCAGCCCATGCTTTTCAAGGAAGTGACGGAAGTTTAAAATTGTTGTTTCATCAGGAATATTGTCTGATAAACGCAATCCTGCAAAGCGGCGCATTGATTCAATTTCATACAGCGAATCTTCCAGAGCCGGATCGCTAAGGTTGTAGAACAACTGCAAACAGTGCACTCGCAGCATCACACTGAGCGGATAAGGGGGACGCCCCATTTCACCTTTTGGGTAATGCTTAGCGGCGCGATTCTCCAAGCGCTTCCAAGGAATAATGGCATCCATTTTTTCCAAGAAAATCTCACGACGCGTCTTACGCTTTTTGTTCTGGTATTCTGCTTCGGCAAAAGTCAACTGGCTCATGATTCGGCTCGCTGGGCTAAAAAATGGTCGATGCGGCTATTATCGCAAAAAGTGGGGAGTTATTCAGAGGCTCCTTAAGTGATTTATTGTGATTGTGCTGGACTGGCACATGAATTTTTTCGCATTATTTGTTATTTAATTGAAGGTGGGATGTGTGATCAACAGGGCTGTGCGTGCTTTCTTTACTTTAATGATGCTGTGCTTAGCTTTGTTCATTGCGTTGCTGAGCAGCCAGGTGCAAGCTGCTTTACAGGTATCGCAATGTAACCAAACGATTACCATGCGCGACAGTCATTGGCAGGTGTATAAAGACCACAGGGCTGTGCAAACATTTACTGAAGTGCAAGGCCTAGCCGAAGATGTATGGCAGCCAGCCGATCGGAGTGCGTTCGCGCCAGGTTTTACCCGCGCGGCTTATTGGTACCGAACAACAATCGATAATCAAGCGCAGGCTCCGTGTCGCTACTGGCTTGATTTAGACTCGCAGCGCGTGACTGATATGCAAATGTACACGCAACAGGCGGGGAGCGCTTGGCAAGCCGAGCGTGCTGGAGTTGCCTATCCCGTTCAACAATGGAGCAGCGCGCAACTTAATCCAGCTTTACCTGTTGTGCTGGCTCCGGCGAGCACCACGCATATCGTTTTGCGTTTAAGCAGTGCACATACCTTTGCAGTTGATCCGCAGTTACTGCCACAGCACGCTTTGATTAAGTCGCGCATGACGCAAACCATGTTCGATGGTATGACGTTTGGTGTGTTGTGCTTACTGATTATCTTGAGTCTGTTTGTTGGTTACTTCTATCAACTGCAGGTTCTTTTGGTCTTGGCCGTTGCCGTGCTTGCTTATGCAGCTTACACAGTATTGCTAGCCGGTTATGGTTTTGTTTATTTATGGCCACAATCAGTGCAGTTGAATGCCTATATGGTGATGATCGTAGAAGCTATTACGCGAGTCTGTATGTTGGCTTACCTGCGTGTTTTATTACAGGTGAAGAAACAACCAGCATGTGTCGGTCGATTGTTTACAGCTATTCAGATCAGTCTCATCGTCTGGCTATTGCTGCGCCTAGTGTTTGTCCACGAACCTTTGCTTGATGCTGGTAGTGCTGTTAGTTATGGAATGCGGCTGGCTATTCTTGCGACTGTTCTTTACGCATTATATATGGGGGTACGCTGCAAACTGTCCTATGAATGGTTTAGTTATGCTGTGCCTGTGCTTGTGCTGAGTCAAACAGTGTTATTAATACTGTTTTCTTGGGGTTTTAATGTCGTTAAACCTTTTGAGCATGTGTGGTTATCACTGTCTATTTTGCCAGGCGCCTTGCTGCTAGCGTATACGCTGGTTACTCAAATTGCTTTAGGGCGACAACGGGAAGAGAGTGCACTGATTGATATTGAACAATTGAAACGCGCTGAGCAGGATGATTTAGAACAGCGTGTTGAGTTGCGTACTCAGCAACTACGCAACGCATTAAGTAATCAGAATATGTTACTGGCGCGTATCAGTCATGACTTGCGCAGTCCCTTGCAGCATGTGATACGTGATGCACGTTTATTGGAGTCATCCAGCACACAGTTGGCACATTATGGACAAAGTATACAGCGCACAGCACAGCAACAGTTGGACTTGATTGATGAGTTGCTTGAGTTTTCGCGAGGCGAGCTTAAGCAACTTGAACTGCTGGTTGCACCGGGTTATTTGTTTGGCTTCTTACGTGAAATTGAAGAAACAGGCATGTTTTTAGCTGAACGTAATCACAATACTTTTATAAGTGAATTGGCCAATGATTTACCTTTATTGGTTAACGCTGACTTTCGTCGCTTGCGCCAAGTAATAATTAATTTGCTGGCAAATTCTGCTAAATTTACTCAAAAAGGTCACATCAAGCTTGCAGTAAAGCTACTCAGTTTGGATAAGCAAGCGGGACATGCCGATGTGAGATTTATAGTGACGGATAATGGGATAGGTATACCACACAAAGAGCGGCAGAATTTATTGCAACCCTTTCAGCGTGGTGAGAGCAGCACAGGTTATGAGGGAATGGGGCTGGGGTTATACATTGTGCGGCAGTTATTGGACTCGATGAGCAGTCAGTTAGAGATTGGAGAGTCTAGTAACGGTGGCGTGCGTTGCCATTTTATCGTTAGATTAGAATTGGCCTCTGAGCACGAGTTGGAGCAGGTATTTATTGAAAGTTATGCCGCCAGCTCTGAAGGTGAGCAGCATACCGTTCTGATTGTTGATGATGTTGCGATCACTCAAGAGATGCTCTATGAGCTACTTTCAGGCTATAACTATAATCCGATTACGTGTAGCAGTGCTGCAGAAGCACTGGTGATTTTACGTGATAATCCTGTCGATATTATTATTACCGACCAAGTGATGCCGGTTATGGATGGCTGGGACTTGCTGCGCTGTGTGCGTAATGAGTGGCCGGACTTGCCCGTTTTATTGTATTCCGCACGACCATCAGTGCGGCCGTTAGACTTGCATGCGAGCATTGATTTTGACGCTTGTTTGTTAAAGCCTGCGACGACTAGTGAGTTATTAGCACAGATCAGTCGACTGCTAAGCTAAATTGCCGCATGCGCCATTACTTAGACTGCAGGGCACTGACCTTATTTTGTAAATAGGCAATGGTGGAGTGTAGCCTTTCCTCAGTGCGAATTTTTAAATCAGCAATACGTTGTGTTTCTTGATTATGTAGAGCGTTATTGAGCTCTAGAGCCAGCTTCGAAAGATGATGAAAACCCGCATGCCCAGCGGTGCTGATTAAATCATGTAAATTCTGTTGGACCGATGGTGTTTGGGTCGAAGTTGTCCACTGCAACAGGCTGGCCAAGCGCGCCTGGTAATCTTCGATAAGCTTATTAAGTAGGTTGATAAAACGTTCATCGCCCATGCTGTTGTGTAACGACTGCAAATGCTGTTGATTAAATTGCTGGGTAGGTAGAGTGGGAGCGGGTGGCGCTATAACTGTTTGGTTAATAAGTTGCTCAAGCGTCTGCCATAGTTGCTGTTCATTAATAGGCTTATTAATGTAAGCACTCATTCCCGCAGTGCTATAATCTGGCATATACTCAATGTTAGTGTTTGCGCTAACGGCAATAATTGGAATATTTTGACCTTGTGGTAAATTGCGAATTTTCTTTGTGGCGCTAATGCCGTCCAATACTGGCATCATGATGTCCATTAAAATAGCACTGTAATAATGGCTGTGAGCTGCGCTTAAACAATCAACCGCTTGTTGACCGTCACAGGCGAGTTCAACCGTAAAACCAGCTTCCTCTAACATTTCTTGACCGACCAAACGGTTCAGCTCGTTATCATCAACCAGCAGAATACGCAGGCCTTTAAACATCTCAGGAGCAACAGCTGGGCCAGTTATCAGTTTACTGTCCTTAACGGGCTGCTGCTGAATATGAGTGTTGACTGCTGCGCTAAACCAAAATGTACTGCCTAGCCCTTCGCTGCTGCGTACGCCGACGTCGCCACCCATTAAGTGTGCGAGTTTGCGTGAGATCGCTAAACCTAAGCCTGTACCACCAAAACGTCGAGTGATTGAGGCGTCAGCTTGCTGGAACTCTTTAAATAGATGCTCGACATTGTCCGCAGAAATCCCCATACCTTGATCTTCTACTTCACAGTGGAGTTGTAAGTGTGCAGGGTTATCGTGGTTGAGTCGTGTGCGTATATAAATAGAACCAGAGTCGCTAAATTTAATCGCATTATTAAGGTAGTTTAGTAAGATTTGCCCGATACGTGTTGGGTCGCCGACAAGGTAGTGTGGCAGTGCGGGGTCATTGTCAATGTGTATACTTAAACCTTTACTCTGCGCATCATCGGTAAGCAGCTCGACCGTGCTTGCGACCAATGCTGCTGGCTCAAATGGCCTGCTTTCGAGTTGCAGGTGATTACCGTCAATTTTCGAAAAATCTAAAATATCATTAATGATGCTGAGTAAATGATGCCCAGCTTTATTGATTCTATCTAATCGTTGCTTTTGCTCAGTCGTCAGCTCATGTTTAAGTACCAGTTGTGTTAAACCTAAAATAGCGTTCATGGGCGTGCGTATTTCATGACTCATGGTGGCTAAAAACGCTGCTTTGGTTCGTGCTGCTTGCTCAGCGCTATTTTTCGCTTCTTCTAGTGCTTGGGCTTGGTATTTATAGGCGGTAACATCCAGCAAGATGCCGTTAAACAACGTAGCTGAATTATTTAAAGGTTGGCAGGCAGCAAGTATTTTGTACCAAAAAATTTGATTGTTGAGTTCTATGCGAATATCAGTATCAATTGGTTGCAGTGTTTGCCTACTGCGCGAAAATGCCTTCTTAATAATCCACTGAAAAGCGCTTGAAGCTGGAAATATAGATTCATTATTTTTAAAGGTACGATTCAATAAAGTATCAATTGGTTGGCCTAAAAAGCTATCAGCTTTACTGCTTAGAAATAAGAACTGCTTACTGTCATCTTCATTTAGACGCAGCTGAAATACCGCACCGGGCATCGCGTCAGTGAGCGCCACAAGCTGCTTTGATAAACGTGTGTTTTCTTTACTTTTGGCTGCTTCAAGTTCTAGGCGGTCAGCACGTTGCATCTCATTACGAAAAAGATGTAAAGCTTGCGCCATACGTCCGATTTCATCACCACGCTGCTGGCCGTCAATAGGGGCATCATACTGGCGATCATTTAAGCGGGTCATTACATGAGTTAAGCGGGTAATAGGGCGAGAAATATTTACATAGGATAAAAAGCTGGTGAAACTGATAGCAAAAACAAGTATAAAACCGACAGCTAGTGCGGTGTTGCTGATGGTCTCTTGTGTCGTCTCGGCGAGTTGCTGAGAGGCGTTAAGGTGGTCCGCGAGAATTGATTCGCGCAACTGATCCATGTTCAGACGCAGTTCGCTGAGCGCGGGTTCTAATTCACTGTGGATAATGATCAGTGCACGGTCACCACGCCAGCGTGCAGCTTGCTCAATGACTTCATTAATTAGGCCAAATACATGTGCTTGCCGAGTGGTGATTTCAGTTAGAACAGTTTTTTGTGGTTCGGATAAAACATGTATTTTATTGAGTTTGTCAACGAATTTGAGTTGTTGATTGAGAAGCTCATTTTGGCTCACTCGCATGTGTTTTTCTTCTTGCTCGGTGAGTACCGAAAAAGCGAGACGGCTGGCATCGCTTAAATCAACTAAAGCTTCGCCAATAATTAAGGTGTTTTGGGTTTTGTTTTCAAGCAAGTAACGGTAGTTTTTATCTACTGTATGCATGCTGTTGAGTGAGTACAGTGTAGTGAGTGCGGCAAGAGCGCTGAGCATAGCAACCAATAAAAGCACTTTATGAGTAATGTTAAGAGGGATGTTTTTGAGCATGGAATTATTGGCTGCGTGATGAGGGTCGCGTGAGTTACTTAGAAAATATCGCTAGTACTTGCTTTGCAGAAAGTTCTGCACTGGTACGATCTTCAAGAAAATCAGCAACAATTTTATATAGGTCTTTATTGCTTAAGGAGGCCATTACCGCACGGCGCATATTGGCCATACGCAAGTCATGGATGCTTTTTTTGCTGCAACTATTAAAACCGTCGGTGTCGATATCAACACGCGCAGGCGATGCGCCGCTCGCAATACTCAGTTCGCGTTGAAAATTCTTATCAAGGAGGATACGGGCCAATTGTTGTTGGTTTTCAACTCGATTGTGTGGCTCGTTAAAAAAGATGACATGATCACTGTGAAATAAGTATGCGCCTTGAGTGCCAGGGAAGCGCATGCATAAAAAATCAATATCAGCCTTAGCACCTAAAGTTGCTAGTTCGCTATTCACCCAACTGCCGTGAACCTGCATTAATACTTCGTCTTGGCTAAGCAGTGCCGTGTGTTGATGCCATTTAACCGCATGACGCGCTGTAGTAAAATACTGGGTTAATTGTTTAAGACGAATAAAAGACTCTGCCAAAATATATTTATCGCCATCATTAAATTGATGATCGACAAAAAAACGCCGATAGAACTCCAGTCCGCCAGTACTCATAACAACAAGCTCGAAAAGCAGTGTTTGCTCCCAGTCATCGTTGAGCGTAGCTAAAACAGGAATACCGAGCGTTTTGGCGCGCTCCAGTACCGTGATTAAGTCATTCCAAGTTTCTGGTTCTGGTAAATTTAAACGAGAAAATAACCTTTTATTAATCCATAGCCAATTGGTTGAATGGCTATTGATAGGAACAGAAGCCCAATGACCTTGGTTCTTTGCACTGTCTTGAATGGCATAGGGGACAACCTCTTCCCAGCCTTGTTCTTGAGCAATGTCATCGAAGTGGATTAAATCAAACTCCGTATCATAACTTTTTATTTCACTACTCGTCATCAGTGCTGCGTCTGGGCGATCTTCCTCAAGTAGGCTTCTGATTCCGTTTAAATATAAGCTGGTGCTCGCGCCTTTAACATCTGTCTCATTCCAGTGAATGTTATGTTGGGCTAAGTACTTTGTTAATACCTTGCTGCTTTGAGCTTCGCCTGCAGAGTTCCACCAGTGCCATAAACGAATGCTGCGTTCTTCAGCTATAGCTGGACTTAAAATCAGTATGGAAACGATGCAGAATAAGCTGAGTACGCTGCGATAGAACAGAGTAAGAGGTTGCGTTGGACGTAAAATACGTAAGTATTCAGTCAATCTACTTGCTCCTCGTTCAACTGTTTGATTGGAAGAATCCCCACTGTCCTGCTCTGTGAAATATGCAGTGTTAGATAGTCGAGAAGCACGCGTGTTGCCAAGGTGATACCCCGGTGTGGTTGGGTAAATGCAAAAAGAGTGCGTGTGCTTTCTTGGTAATTAAAATACTTTAACTCGCCTGATTTTAGGCCTACTTGGCAGGCACAAAGGGGAAGATTAGCATAACCAAGCCCCGCTGCTACAGCTTTCAGAGCACTGGAGTAGTTAGTGACCACTAAACAGCTGTTTTCTTCAGCGTCCAAATAGCTCAATTGGATCGGAGCGTACTGTTCTGCAGAGTTAGAGTGTGCACTGATCATATTGACAAAGGTCAGAGAGGCGAGTGGGCGGCTGACTATTTGGGTACTATCGGCTGGTGCTGCCGATAAGCTCAAGGCCAAATCGATTGATTGCGAGTTCAGTTCTTGCGTGGTGTCTGCGCTATGCAGTGCGATATGAATTTCAGGATAAAGTTTTTTAAAAGTATGCAGAGCAGGTAGCAACCAGTTATTCAGGATAGAAGGTAAAATAATATTAACTTGGCCGCTGGGTGTTTCTAGTGCTTGTTGCACGCTTTCTGTAACCTGCTGTGCCGCGGTTAGCATATTTAGGGTATGGCGATATACTTCAGCACCAATACTGGTCAAGCTTAGAAAACGAGGGTTGCGATGTAACAACTGAGCGCCTAAACGTTTTTCTAAGTGGTTGACACGACGGCTTAAACTGGATTTTGATACGCCGTGAATACTGGCCGCTGTTGAAAAACTGCCAGCATCAATAATGTGTAAAAACCAATACAAATCAACTAAGTTATCCACTAAATCGTGAGTGTTAACTTCGTAAGATGCTGGAATAAGCACTTGTTTAGACTGGTGTTTAGTCATAATAGACGTTCCAAGAGTTTTACGTGGTGTTTAAATAGGATCTTGTTGCAAAGTGATAATTATAAGCGTCAGTGGTCAATAGTATCTTTGCTGTAAAGGAGCAAGGTTTTGCCACAGCGGCGGATTGGGTTTTAAAAGGATGAATGTGTGAATTCCATAAAAGCACTGCGTTTAAAAAATGTTCATATTTTAGTCATAGATGATAATCCACAAGATATTGAACACTTACTTAAGGCGTTACGTGGGCAAGGTGCGCGTTTAACTATAGTAGAACAACCTAGAAAAGGTTTGCAGTGTGCGCAAATACTGCTTCCAGACTTGATTTTGCTTGATGTACATATGCCGGATGTTGACGGTTTTACGGTCTGTCGTTTACTGCGTGAAACACCCAATTGCGGAGAGATTCCAGTGATTTTTTTAACCTCCGCAGCTGACGTAACTGACCGTGTCAAGGGACTGACATTAGGTGGCGTGGATTATGTTCTTAAACCTTTTGATACGCAGGAGGTGTTAGCTCGAATTGCTGTACATCTGCAGCGAATTCAACGCCCCAATACTCAGCAATTGATGCGTGGAGTACTAGAAAAAGACCGTCATCCAGACCAAGTTATCTTGCAAGCGGCTATTCGTTTAATTGGCCGCCAGCTTAATAATCTTCCTAAATTGACCGAGATTGCTGCGCAAGTAGGTACTCACGATAAAAAGCTTTCCGCAATTTTTCGTGAGAATATGGGCATGACCTTGTTTGCTTGGGTACGCGAAGAACGATTGCGAAAAGCCCAGGAGTTGCTGGCCGGTAGCTCTATGAGTATCGAAGATATTTCTGCTGAAGTTGGCTTTGCTAGTGCGGCGAATTTTGCTACTGCTTTTCGCGAACGTTTCTCAATGACCCCTAGCGCGTATCGTCAGACAGCCAAAGTCTAGTATTTCAAACTTGAAATACTCCTGTGACATCATTTAGCAGCGTTGTTATTGACTGCTGAGGGTAGATTGAGAATAAATAAAAAAACGCAAGCAGCTCTAGCAAAGATGCACAGCTCGCGAGTGGATGCTGCCTAGCAAAAGCTTAAGTACAATAGTTTTGTTGTTTTCTTGATTGATTCGCATTGATTAACGCGCAAGTTGATACTGTTTTGTTCTTGAAGCAGTATCGAGCTACCCCCTCTCCCGCATAGCATTTTTCGCAGAATCTAATGCGTATTAATAGCCTAGGTACCCTACAGTACAGAGCGGGGATTTTATTGCTGGAGTTCTATTAAGTGATGTCAAACGCTCATGGATACCAACGTGGAGAGATTTAAGCCTAAGCCGTAACTGCCAGCATCCTCAACGGTTAAAGGTTGGGCAGTTATATAGAATTATTTACAGTCTCGTTAAGCAAGGCCCGAGTAAATCTCAATTCAAAAATCTTCATCAATGGCAGCGCGTAATAAATCAGCTAGACGGATGACACCGAGCAGACGGCGCTCATCATCCACGACGGGGATGTCTTCAATGCGACACTTTTCATGCTGTTGGAAAATATCGTGCTGATGGAGCAGGTCATTGATTTCCTCGTCAAGGCCCGTGCACAGGACTTGGTCGTTCATATGTTCGATAACATTGCCTAAGGTGATCCGCTCAACCATCTCGCGCAGGCTGTGGGTGGGGTTCAGTCCAACCAGCAGTAGGCTGGACAGATGACAAAAGCCCAGATGACCACAGATATGCCCCTCAGCATCGAGAACAAAGAGATCGCGCGCTGCGGGGTTGCTCAGCAGTAAACGTGCAGCGTCATCCAAGCTGCTCTCGCCAGTCACAGTTAACGCCGTTACCGGATGTTTGGTAAGCCACTCACTGACCTTCATCGTATTGATCTCCTTTTAAGGTTTTACTGGCGGCGCCAAGTTCACCGGCGCGGTCCAGTCCGTAACGGGTGCCCAGTGCACCGAGGGTCTCAGTTAGAATTGTACTGGCGGTGATAATATTAATGACCAACAGGGCTACATCTTCTAATCCCGCCACGCTAGCGAGCAATAGCGCCATGCCAATGGCCACGCCGCCCTGGGGCAGCATCACCAGTCCCACGTTATGACTTATAACCTTTGGTGCACCAGCCAGCTTTGCACCGATCAGCGCGCCGAGAATCTGTCCACCAGCGCGCAGTAAGAAATACAGCAGAACCAGTCCAGCATTGCCAAGGATAACGCTCAGATTGAAATGCAAACCGGCGAAGGTGAAAAACAGCACAAACACCACTTCTTGCAGCTTCTCCAACGGTCGAAATAAAGGCTCGGAATGTGCCCCACCAAACAGACGAGCTGAAAACCCCAATGCCATTGCAGTCAGCAGTGGTGAGAAATCCCAGGTTTGGGCCAAACCGGTGAGCAGAATGATACCGCCAAGCAAGGCCACCAGACGCAGCTCCTTCAGGCAAGTGTCGCGCAATGCGCTCGATCAGTAGACCGCCGAGCATACCAAAGCCAATAGCTGCACCTATTTCCCAAATCAGTGCCGGTATGGCGGCGTTAAAGCCGGAGCTTTGCAGTGACGCCAGCACCAACGAAAATATAATCAGCGCGATTGCATCATCAAGGGCCACAATGCCCAATAGAGCCGTCGTGAGCGGGCCTCGAGCACGGTACTGGTGAATAATCGCGACAATGGCAGCAGGCGCAGTGGTAGTCGCAATCGCCGCGAGCAGCAGAGCCAATGAGCTGTTAGCCAGGTCGGGGACCGCCAAACCCAGCAGTAGGAAGCCCCCCAGTACGGCCAAAAAACTGCCACTGACCTTACCTAGGGTGGCAGTTGCTATGACCCAGCCGAGCTGACGCAGTTGCGTCACAGTCACCGCGCCACCAATTAAGTAAGCAACGATTCCCAGCGCGACGGCCACCATCGATAGAGTCCATTCGGCACTTTCAATGCCCAATGACCCACCAAGAAAATCAGGGGCGAATATCATGCCGGCGATAATATAGCCGACGACCCGTGGTATATGAAAAAGATAGCTGCCCAATGTTCCGAGAGTGAGCCCAACAATCAGCAGTAAACCGATCAACAGAATTTCCACATAGTCTCCATTCATTTCAATATGAGCCGTGTCCGGCGCTTGTGTAATATATCAACCAGTCTATACGGATACGTGGTAGTTCGCCGAGGATAGGCTTACACCATTAGATTTTCGCCTGATCACTCAGCGATTAATGGCCAGCATATTACAAGTATATTGTGTTGCTCAGCACATGCAGATGCTGCCAAATAAATCCCTACCGTTCGATATTAGCGTTTATCGCTATAGGTTCAGGGTATTGGCTCTCAGATCGGTGTTGGTCGCCGTTCTATGCGCTGGGATTTGACCGCTACTTGGTCTGCTGTTTAAGCAAATTTTAAAGTCTGAGCGCTATTGAAGTGTTTTAATTATACAATGCCAAGGTTTTTGGCTTTCTCAGTTGTACTGGTAGTGCAATAAAGCGTATTGCAGCTCGTCTGATAAGGTTGGCAAGGGAGGTTAGATCAATACCACAACAAAAGCATACTGATTAAAGTATTTAAAATACTGGCCGCTAGATTTTTATTTTGTAGCGTTTGCTCGTAAATAATCACACAGCAACTAAACCTTAAAAAGATAACCATGACGAGATAGCATGAAGCCATTAAATAAGCTTGCGACAGCCAATATTCCCAACAATGGCGGTGAGTTGACGCTATTTCGCCGCGAAGATGAGTTTTCTATCCGACTGTCCGGTGTGCGCGGAGAACTTATGAATAGTCGTGTTTTTAATTCCGAAGAGGAACTGGCTAAGTTAGGCTGCGCACATATTCAAAATAAAGATAATGCCGAAGTATTAGTGGGTGGCTTGGGTATGGGGTATACCTTGGCGGCAGCACTGGCGTGCGTGACTGCAAACTCAAAGGTGACTGTGGCTGAGCTTATTCCAGAGGTGGTGGAGTGGAATCAAGGTCCATTAGGTGATTGCGCAGGTAATCCTTTAGCAGATGAGCGTTGTCAGGTGCGTTTGGGGGATATCGTTGAGTTGATAAAACTGCAGCAGCCTGTTTTCGATGCCATTTTGCTGGATGTTGATAATGGCCCAGAAGGTATTACCCATAGCAATAATAATTGGCTGTATTCCACCCGCGGCTTAGATGCCTTATATGATAGCTTGCGCCCAGAAGGAATGCTGGCAGTCTGGTCTGCCGGTGCAGACTCACTGTTTCCTATTCAACTCAAAAAAGCTGGGTTTACAGTGACAGTACGTACCGTGCGAGCAAGGCCTGGGAAAGGCAGTAGGCATACTATTTTCCTCGCGAAAAAACCTTGGCGCTAGACGCTGCTAGCAATCCCATCAGACTAGGTTAAGAACTTCAATGTCAGGCTCAAACCTTACAGGGTGACTGTCATACTGATTCTATCGAGGGAGCGCGTAGATTATACCTAGGCCGATGTTGGTGGCTATTCATCCGCTCTGAAAAATGCGCTTGTTGTACTGTTTCCGAACAGTGGAGAGGCGCATTTGATCGGTCGGCTGGGTCACTGCAATATTATGAAGTTCCTTTGGCAAGAGGTCTGGATATGGTGGCAGAGGGTCTTTGTGATCTATTGCCTGAATACCTCTTTTCAAAAAAATCAGAAAAGGCTTCGTCTATGTCAATGAGGCAACATTTGCCTATTCCTCCGCCTTTGTTCTAAGGCAGGATGATCCGTGGCGTTATAGTGGTATTCAATCTATCAAAGGCAAGCGTATCGCAACTTTGCTGAGTAGCGCCAATACAGCTTGGTGCACAGAAGGCTTTGGGTCGAGCAGCAGTAGTCATTGCTTTGTGTTAGTTATCCATTCGCTGTGTTTTTGCGCTAGGAGGTGAAATAGTGTCGCTGAGCAGCATTGCTCAGTTATGCTAAAACTCACAATAAAAAGGAGCAACCAAGTGAAAGTTAAGTATTTAAGTCTATTGGTGATAGCTATAACGTTGGCGGGCTGTGTATCGACGCAGCAATCGAAGACTGGTCCGCAAGTGCGCACTGAGTTCTGTCAGGCGGTAACGGAGCAAGATATTGCTGCTTTATTTGATCGCTGGAATCAGTCGTTACGCAGCAGTGACCCGCATCAGGTCGTCGCCAACTATGCTGAGCGATCGACGCTCTTACCGACACTGTCAAACAAGCCACGTCTCACAGCCGCCGAGAAAGAGGATTATTTCCATCATTTCTTAGAAGATGGCCCGTCAGGCACGATTGATATGCGCAGTATTGAAATGGGTTGCAATACTGCAGTAGATACCGGTCTCTACACATTCACTTTTGCTAAAACTGGTATGCAGGTCAGTGGACGCTACACCTATACTTATCGCTGGAATGGCTCACAATGGCTGATTACCAGTCACCATTCCTCGGTGATGCCAGAGCAATAATAGGAGCAAGTGCCGCTCTAGGTGCCAATGCATGGCGTCGCTGTTAGTGTGCGCAGTAAAAGACGCACATGCGCTCAAACACTGGGCACCATAGAATCATTACACTTTCACTTTAGGAAAAATCATGAAATCCATCAAGTTCTTGCTAACACTGGCTCTTCTTACTGTTTTTACTTATGCGCAGGCTGCTGACGGTCTTATTGCTGTTAAGAGCCCATATACAGCAAAAGTGACCATGGATAAGTTCGAAGCTATCGTTAAAGAAAAGGGACTGAATATTTTCGCCCGAATTGACCATACAGCAGGGGCAGCAAAGATAGGTACGACGCTGCGCTCCACTGAAGTCCTTATCTTTGGTAATCCAGAGGGTGGCACGCCATTGATGGAATGTGCGCAATCGTTCGGAATCGATTTACCACTAAAAGCATTAGTTTGGGAAGATGCCACGTCACAGGTATGGTTGGGCTACAACGACCCTGCATATTTAGCGGAGCGTCACCAAGTGAGCGAATGCCCAGCAGTGGACAATATTCAAAAAGCTTTGGCTGGGATCAGCGCGGCGGCTGTGGCACCTTGACAGTAGAGAATAACCTGATTTCACTATGCCGTAGCTGACTCGTACAATAAGAATGTATCGTTATGCGTAAATAGCTCATCTGCTGATTAGTCGCGCTTCAGCTGCTTTTTAGTGCAGGTTAACGTTGTTTATTAAGTACCAATGAGGCGGCAGAACGCGGATGCTCTGCGGCGTATTTAAATCTTTACGCAGGTAAAAATGGCATTGCCAGAACTTTTATCCCAAGGAATGATTTTCTCATAATCATGCTCAAAGATATGGATATCGAAGGAGGGCGTTAAGGCCTCTATTAACTCAGCAAAGCTGAAGGCAACCATTGGGTGTTCGTCATGCCAAATTTGCGATTCTGTAGCATTGGTTTTTTCAATACTGACTTTGAGTGACTTTTTTTCGCCTTGACCTGAGTAATTCCAAGCAGAGCTGAAGGTGAAGAGGTTATCCTCTTGCCGAGTGCTATGTTTGGCAAAAAAGGCGTTGTTGATTGTGTTTTTATCCACCACGTTAAAGCAGAACACACCGCCAACCTTTAGCGCACGATGCACGCTGGCTATGCAGTCTTTGAGCTTTTCAATGCCAGCACTGTAGTGGATGGAATATAGAAAGCAGGTGATTAAGTCCAATGGCTCAGTGACCTTGAACGTACTCATATCTTGCAAAGAAAACTGAGCTTCAGGGCAGCGTATTTTTGCTATATCTAACATGGGTTGATTGATATCAAGCCCACTGCTTTGATAGCCAAAGTCAATGAAGTAGCGCACGTGTGGCCCTGTACCGCAAGCCAAATCAAGGTGTGTCTTTCCGTCATTACCGAAGATCTGCTGCAGTCTGCGAATACTGTTGCTTTGCGCTTGGTAGTCGATATCGGCACACATTAAATCGTAATAGCCAGAAAGGTCGGTATACAGTGCATTGACGGACATATGTGCCTGATTTTTAACAGAAGTATTTTAGGTGGCGCATAGTAAGCCAATCAGCAGGCCTTGCGAAGAGGCTATGGTTTTTTAAGGTATGCGACTGCGGGCTAGGCCACGCAACGTAGCCAGCCTTTCAGTTAACAATCAGCTATTGCGCAAAATCTGTAATGGACTGCTCTGCAACACTTGGCGGGTGCCGAGCATGCCGACTGCGGTGATCAGCAGTGCGCCAATGATCGGCAGTACAATCAACCAAGGGTGCGGCTGCCACACCAAGTTAAAGGCAAAACGATAGAGAATATAGCTGCTGATTTCACAACCCAGCCATGCCAACACTCCGCTGCAGGCACCGATCAAAGCGAACTCATTGCGTTGCGACTGCACCAATAATTTACGCGAAGCACCCAGCGCACGCAGCAGCGCACCTTGTTTGACACGTTCAGTCAGTGTGCTTTGTAAACCTGCAATCAATACTGTGACACCGGCGGCCAAGACAAACAGTAAGATCAGTTCAATGGCTAAGGTCACTTGCGCAAGAATATCGCGCAATTGGCGCAGTACCGCATCGACTTGCAAAATGCTCACGCTGGGAAAGCTTTTAGCTAAGCCTATGCGCTGTTGCTCAGCGTTTTCTGGCAGATAAAAACTGGTCATGTAGGTGTGCGCGACATTGCCCATCTGCTGAGGATCAAAAATCACAAAGAAGTTAGGTTGCATGCTGTTCCAGTCCACGCTGCGCAAGCTGCTAATTTGTGCGGGGTAATCGGTGCCGCCGATATGAAAGGTCAGTTGGTCACCGACAGTCACGCCAAGCTCTGTGGCGATATCGCTTTCTACAGACACCTGGTACAGCATGCTGTCTGACTTAAGCGGCCGATTGCTTGGCCACCAATCGCCTGCGACGACTAGATTGTCTTTGGGCAGCTGATCAGTCCAGGTCAGGTTGAGGTCGCGCTGCAAGGTGCGTGTTACCCGCGCCTCGGGATCAATCAGTTCTGATGCTGCTTGCCCGTTGATCTGAGTTAAACGCCCCAAAATAACAGGGTAGAGCGGCGCAACATTGCTGCTGATCGCGCTCAGTGTGCTACTGAAATCTGCTTGCTGATCCGGCAGGATATTGATTGCAAAGTGGTTGGGCGCATGTTCTGGCAATTGCGCTTGCCAGTTATCCAGCAGTTCGCTGCGCAATAATATTATCAGTGCCATGGATAGCAGTATTAAGGCAAAGGCCATAATTTGCCCGACGCTATTGAGTGGGTAGCGCAGTAAATGCCCTAGACTTAAGCGCCAAGCTAAGTTGCGTTTAGCCAGCCAGAAGCGCAGGCTTTTCAAACCGAAAAACAGCCCGCCACCCAGTACAATTGCCGCGCCACCACCGCCTAAGAGTAGGGCGCTGGTGAGGCGTACATCCAGATTTAACTGCCACATCAATGCCGCCAGTGCCAGTAAAACGCTGCCATACAATAACCATGTGCCCGGTGCCACTGGCAGTAAATCACGACGTAATACGCGCAACGGAGCAATGCGCCCTAGTGCAATTAAAGGTGGCAAAGCAAAACCAGCTAACATCACCATGCTAGTGGCAATGCCGGTGACAAGGGGTTTTAAGCTGCCGGAAGGAATATCTTCAGGCAGTAAATCTGCAAGTAATTCAAATAAGGCAAACTGGGTAAACCAGCCGATCAGTGAGCCTATTAAGCTGGCCAATAGTGCCAACAGCAGCAATTGCAGGCAAAACAGCCAAAGGGTGTGGCGACGCGATAAGCCAAAACAACGCAGTAAGGCTGCTTGATCAAAACGCTCGCGGGCATAGCGGTTAGCGGATAAGGCTACAGCTACAGCCGCCAGCAAAATCGCGGCTAAGCTGGCGAGATTTAAGTAACTGGCAGCGCGCTCAAGGGCGCTACTGACTTGCTGGTTGCCATCCTCTAGGCCTTCAATGCGTTGATGAGGCAATAAGGCCTGCTCAAGAGCGCTGCGCAACTCAGCTATGGCTTGCGCATCACCGCTCCAGAGCTGCCGATAACGTACGCGACTGCCGGGTTGCAGTACATCAGTGGCAGGCAAATCGGCGAGGTTAATCATCGCACGCGGGGTAAAACTCAATAGGTTGCCAGCGCGATCCGGTTCGTAGGTGATGATGCGAGTGACTGTAAAGCTTGCGGCGCCAATCTCAACGCTGTCGCCCAGCTCTAGAGATAAGCTGGTGAGTAGTTCGGCATCCAGCCACACCTCGCCGGGTTGCGGGCGTCCGCCGCTGATTTCTTCTGCGTACAGCTGCTCGCTGCTGCGCAATGTGCCGCGCAGGGGGTAGTTATCATCAACGGCTTTGACGCTGGCCAGTTGAATGCCTTGGTCGGTGGCGAGCATGCTGGCAAATTGTAAGGTTTGCGCGCTGTTTAAGTTAGCGTTGATGGTTAAGCGTAGTTGCTCAGGCAAGGCCTGCTCACTACCAGACAAAATCAAATCAGCGGCGAGAAATTCACCGGCACTCAGTTGCATTGCACCTTGTAAGCGTTCAGCAAAATGACCAATGGTGCTGCTGCTGGCGACGGCAATAACTAAAGCAAAAAATAAAATGCGCAGTTCTGCAGTACGACGCTCGCGTAACAGTTGTTTGCTGGCCAGTTTTAATAGGCCGAGTAATGTCAATTGCATGCCTGCTCCACCTGGCGACCGCCTTCTAAGTGTAAGTGTTGCTGGCAGCGTGCTGCGAGTCTTTCATCGTGGGTGACTAAAACCAGGGTCGTGCCCAGTTCTTTATTCATTGCAAACATCAGATCACTGATGCTTGCGCCGGTTAGACTGTCGAGATTACCGGTGGGTTCATCAGCAAATAACACGTCCGGCTCAGTGGCAAAGGCGCGGGCGAGGGCGACGCGTTGTTGCTCACCGCCGGAGAGTAAGTTAACCGGATGGCGCAAGCGTTTTTCTAAACCAACGCGGATCAGCAATTCGCTGGCGCGTTGCTTGGGGTTGGCATGACCTGCCAGTTCCAGAGGTAACATTACGTTTTCTAGCGCATTTAAACTGTCGAGCAGTAAAAAAGCTTGGAAGACAAAACCGACATGCTCAGCACGCACTGCTGCCCGTTGATCTTCATCGAGGCTGTTGAGGTCGTGGCCAACGAGTTGAACTTTACCGCTACTGGGCAGATCCAAACCGGCCAGCAGCCCTAGCAAAGTTGATTTGCCAGAGCCTGAGCGCCCTATAATAGCCAGCGAATCACCTTGCTTAAGACTGAGTGAAACAGAGTCAAGAATGGTCAATTGACCTTCTGTTGAAGGGACCTTTTTGCTAAGCTGCTGGGCGCTAAGAATACTATTAATCATGAGGGTTCCAATGCGTCAATGGATAGCAACGATATGCTTAATTGTGCTGTGCTCTACGGCGCAGGCGCAAGCCGCAACTGTTCTGGTGGTGGGGGATAGTATCAGTGCAGCCTTCGGACTGGAAACCGAAGAGGGCTGGGTGGCTTTATTACAGCAGCGCTTGAGCGAGACAGATACCGAGGTTGAGGTGGTCAATGCCTCGATCAGCGGTGAAACCACCGGCGGCGGTTTAGCGCGTTTTCCAAATTTGCTCGCACAACACCAACCTGATTATGTGATTATTGAACTGGGCGGTAACGATGGTTTACGAGGATTGTCGCTCAAGCATATGGCAGCTAACCTGACCACGATGGTGCGCAAAGCCAAGCAGCAAGAGGCCGCTGTATTGTTGTTAGGTATGCGCTTGCCAAGTAATTATGGGCAGCGTTATACCGAGGCGTTTTATAACGTCTATCAGAATATAGCTGAGCAAGAACAGGTGGCCTTGGTGGACTTCTTTTTAGAAGGTGTTGGCGCGGTCGATGGCATGATGCAAGCTGATGGTGTGCATCCTACACAGCTGGCGCAACCGCTCTTATTAGACAATGCATGGCAGGGCTTGGTGCCTCTGTTGCCCGGTGCTACTGATATGTATTCTGTGCCGTAGAACATTTTTTTTACGGGTACTGTTACATCATGCGATTATAGGCTAATGTAGCGCCCGGAATTAGGGGCTCGACATGGCACGCTTGGTGTGGTCTTTACATGCTTATCAGATTTTTTTGCCGGACGAGCAAATGGATTTGTTCGCCTGTCAAAAAGAACGCATGCATGCCGTTAATCGCCAGTTGGAGCTCGGCAATCAGGCCGATCGTACGCTTTGTGGTAGCCTGCTACCTGCACAGCCGCATTGGCAAGCGCTAGAGCGGCAACTGTTACGCAACGCTTACTTTTGCCCGCAGTGCCGTGATGTTATTCAGGCACAACGTAAACACGCCAAGCCTGGCTGGCAATGCGCATAATGCTGAGTGCTTAAGCACTGCAGATCTCGTACTATACAGTCACTTACTTAAACTTTTATCGGTAGGGTTACTTTGATGTTGCTAAACATACTAACGCTGAAGTCTTTGCGTGTGTGCTGCCTTTCGTTGCTGTGTGCTGCGCCTTTTGCGGTAGCGATAGAATTGCCGTTGCCGGCGCCAGGCGATGATGTCGTCGGTGCGGTGCAGGTGATTGAGGCACGTTATGAAGACACCTTTGCTGATTTAGGTAAGGCCCATGATTTGGGTTATTTAGAAATGGTTGCAGCCAATCCTGGCGTGGATGCTTGGCTGCCCGGTGCAGGCACAGAAATTATTCTGCCGACACGCTATATTTTGCCACCAGGGCCGCGCGAAGGTGTGGTCATTAATTTAGCGGAATACCGTCTCTATTATTATCCGAAAGATAAGCCCGTGGTGTACACCTACCCATTGGGTATTGGTCGTGAAGGCTGGAATTCACCGATCAGTGAAACCTCGATTACAGTAAAAACACCGAACCCGGGTTGGACTCCGCCGCAATCTATTTTGCGTGAAGCTGCTGAAGCGGGCACGCCACTGCCAGCCTATGTGCCAGCAGGCCCCGATAATCCATTGGGACCTTACAAACTGACTCTAGGCTTACCGGGTTATTTAATTCATGGCTCGAATAAAAAATTTGGAATTGGCATGCGCGTCAGTCACGGTTGCTTTCGCATGCTCAATCATAACGTCTTAGAATTAGCGGATTTGGTGCCGGTCGGTACCAAGGTGCGCATTATTAATGAGCCGTATAAGTTTGGTTTTGCACAAGGTCGGCTGTATCTAGAAGCGCATGAGCCGCTCAGTGATGATGGTAGTGCCTCGATTGTCGATAAGCATGCGGCGGTAGTTAATGTATTGCTCAAGCGTGATGATATTGAGGGTTCGCATTTATTGGACTGGGATCGTATTCGTGAAATCGTTGCAGCCGAGGTTGGTATGCCTTTACCGATTGCTGATCCAGTTGAAACGAAACAGAACAATGTTGTTTCTGTGCAATAAATAGAGTGTTGTCTGCTTTACACTTAAAGCGTTTGACAAAGATGTTTTTCTGCGTAGAATACGCGGCCATTACAGGCACATAGCTCAGTTGGTTAGAGCACCACCTTGACATGGTGGGGGTCGTTGGTTCGAATCCAATTGTGCCTACCAAATACACCGAAAGGTCGCCTTGTGCGGCCTTTTGTGTTTTTAGCGCAAGCGTTGTTTAGCGACTTGCATTTTTCCAGTGAATCCGGTTGATATGAGGTGGGCATAGCCCTCTGCCACAGTACGGCAGGTGTACCTCAAGGCTAATCGCTCTTACTGGCTCATCCCATCCCATGTGACCTGTTGTAGGGGTCACCACTAGGCAGAGGAGGCGCCATGCCCGTAATAACTCTTCCTGACGGCAGTCAGCGTACATTTGAAAACCCAGTTACTATTCTTGAAGTCGCACAATCGATTGGTGCAGGTCTTGCTAAAGCAACGGTCGCAGGTCGTGTCAACGGGCGCTTACTGGATGCGACAGATTTAATCAGTACTGATGCAACCTTAGCGATCATTACCCCGAAAGATCCTGAAGGCGTTGAGATTATCCGTCACTCGTGCGCGCATTTGGTGGGTCACGCGGTTAAGCAGTTGTTTCCTGAAGCGAAAATGGTCATTGGACCAGTGATCGATGAAGGCTTCTATTACGATGTGGCGATTGCGCGTCCGTTTACTCCGGACGATATGCAAGCGATTGAAAAACGCATGAATGAGCTGATCAATCAAGATTATGATGTGATTAAGAAGCTGACGCCGCGTGCTGAGGTGATCGATATTTTCACTCGGCGTGGCGAAGACTATAAATTGCGTTTAATTGAAGATATGCCCGAAGAAACAGAAATGGGTCTGTATTTTCACCAAGAATACGTCGATATGTGCCGTGGTCCTCACGTGCCGAATACGCGTTTCTTGAAATCCTTTAAGTTGACCCGTTTCTCTGGTGCATACTGGCGCGGTGACTCTAAAAATGAGCAGTTACAGCGTATTTACGGCACAGCTTGGGCTGATAAAAAACAACTCAATGCCTATATTAAGCGTATTGAAGAAGCAGAAAAGCGTGATCACCGTAAGCTTGGTAAGCGCTTAGACTTGTTTCACATGCAAGAAGAAGCACCAGGTATGGTGTTTTGGCATCCTAATGGTTGGACGCTGTATCAAGTGCTTGAGCAATATATGCGTAAAGTACAACTTGAGAACGGTTATTTAGAAATCAAAACACCGCAAGTGGTCGATCGTATCCTCTGGGAGAAGTCAGGACACTGGGCTAACTACGCTGACAACATGTTTTTGACCGAGTCGGAGTCGCGTGACTATGCGATTAAGCCGATGAACTGTCCTTGTCACGTGCAAGTGTACAATCAAGGCTTAAAAAGCTACCGCGAGTTGCCGTTACGTTTGGCTGAGTTTGGTGCCTGTCACCGTAATGAGCCATCGGGTGCTTTGCACGGTATTATGCGCGTGCGTGGTTTTACTCAAGATGATGCGCATATTTTCTGTACTGAAGCGCAGATGCAAGACGAGTCGGCAGACTTTATTCGCCTGACGCAAAAGGTCTATGCGGATTTTGGTTTTGATGATATTGAATTAAAGCTCTCAACGCGCCCTGAGCAGCGTGTCGGTTCTGATGATCAGTGGGATCGCGCCGAGAAAGCGCTGGCTGATGCGCTTGACTCTGCCGGTTTAGAGTATGAGTTGCAGCCGGGTGAGGGTGCATTTTACGGACCTAAAATCGAATTCTCTTTACGTGACTGCTTAGGTCGAGTCTGGCAGTGTGGTACTCTACAGCTCGACTTTAACTTGCCTGTACGTTTAGATGCTGAATACGTCAGTGAAGATAATGACCGTAAGCATCCGGTGATGTTGCACCGTGCAATTTTAGGATCGTTTGAGCGTTTTATTGGTATTTTGATTGAGCATTATGAAGGTGCATTTCCTGCTTGGTTGGCACCGACGCAAGCGGCAATTATGAATATCAGTGAGAAACAAGGCGAATATGCACAGAAAGTACAAAAAAAGCTGCTAAATAGTGGCTTTAGGGTCACCAGTGACTTGAGAAATGAGAAGATCGGCTTTAAAATCCGTGAGCATACTTTGCTCAAGGTTCCTTATTTGCTAGTTATTGGTGATAGGGAAGTTGAGACACAAACTATTGCAGTACGAACGCGCGGCGGTGAAGACCTCGGAAGTATGTCCGTCGATCAGTTCAGCGAGTTATTAACTACTGCGATTTCCCGGCGTGGTCGCCAAGATTTGGAGTGATAATTATCAAGCGAGATATGAGACAAGACAGACGAGCTGCCCCTAAGGCACCCATTAATGAGAACATTACAGCCCGCGAAGTGCGCCTGATTGGTGCGGAAGGTGAGCAGATCGGGGTCGTCTCGATTGATGAAGCTCTAGCCGCTGCTGATGAAGCGAAGCTGGATTTAGTTGAAATTTCTGCAGATGCATTGCCGCCTGTATGTCGCATCATGGACTACGGCAAGCATGTGTTTGAGAAAAAGAAACAAGTTGCTGCTGCTCGTAAAAATCAGAAGCAGATTCAAATTAAAGAAATTAAGTTTCGACCAGGGACGGAAGACGGGGATTATCAGGTAAAACTACGCAACCTGATACGTTTCCTAGAAGATGGGGATAAAGCCAAGGTTTCATTACGATTCCGCGGCCGAGAGATGGCCCACCAGGAGCTGGGAATGGAGTTGTTGAAGCGGGTTGAAGCTGACCTTGCAGACTACGGCACCGTTGAACAGCATCCTAAGATGGAAGGACGCCAGTTAATTATGGTCCTCGCCCCCAAAAAGAAAAAATAACCCCCTAGGGCAGCGGCAGGCCTTAAGGTTATGCGTATCAATCTGAATGCGGAGTATTCAACATGCCAAAGATGAAAACGAAAAGTGGCGCTAAAAAGCGCTTTAAAGCAACAGCGAACGGTTTTAAGCATAAACACGCTTTCAAGAGTCACATCTTGACCAAAATGACAACAAAACGTAAACGTCAACTGCGCGGGACATCTATGATGCACCCAAGCGAAGTTGCTCGCGTTGAACGCATGTTGCGTGTTCGTTAATTTAGGTCTGGATAAATAAAGGTAATAGTTTATGGCTCGTGTAAAACGTGGTGTATTAGCCCGTCGTCGTCACAAAAAAATCTTGAAACTTGCTAAAGGCTACTACGGTGCGCGTTCACGCGTATTCCGTGTTGCTAAGCAAGCGGTCATCAAAGCTGGTCAATATGCGTACCGTGACCGTCGTCAGCGTAAACGTCAATTCCGCGCTCTGTGGATTGCACGTATCAATGCTGGTGCTCGTGTTAATGGTCTGTCTTACAGCCGTTTCATTGCTGGCTTGAAAAAGGCTTCAATTGAAATCGACCGTAAAGTACTGGCTGAGCTAGCAGTAAACGAAAAAGCAGCATTTGCTGCAATTGTTGAAAAAGCTAAGTCCTCTTTGGCCTAAGTTTTAAAACATTGCAACATGCGTTTTTGATAAGGGAAGGGCTTAGGCTCTTCCCTTATTTCGTATAGAATCCTTATTTTTTAAAAGTCACAGTAAGAGCACCTTGCAAAGCGCGAGCGCTGTGTTTTGCAAGGTCCTCTGGAGTAATGTATGGAAAATCTTGATGCGCTGGTGGCGCAAGCCCTAGCTGCTGTTGCTGCTAGCAATGACCCGCAAGCCGTGGAACAGTTGCGTGTTCACTATCTTGGTAAAAAAGGTGAGCTGACTCTGCAAATGAAGTTGCTGGGTAAATTGTCTGCTGAAGAACGTCCTAAAGCCGGTGCGTTGATCAATGCCGCTAAAGAGCAAGTACAAGATGCCCTCAATGCGCGCAAGCAGCATCTAGACAGTATTGCCTTAGCCAGCAAGCTGGCTGCTGAGACCATCGATGTCACCTTGACCGGCCGTGGTCAACAAAGCGGTGGATTGCACCCCGTCACGCGCACCCTTGAGCGCGTTGAGCAGTTCTTTAGCAAGATTGGCTACGGCATTGCTGAAGGACCCGAGGTTGAGGACGATTACCACAACTTTGAAGCGCTCAATATTCCAGGGCATCACCCAGCACGGGCGATGCACGATACGTTTTACTTCAACGCTAATATGCTCCTGCGCACCCACACTTCACCAGTGCAAGTGCGCACCATGGAAGCGCAGCGCCCGCCGATTCGTATTATTTGCCCCGGTCGCGTCTATCGTTGTGATTCAGATATCACCCACTCGCCGATGTTCCACCAAGTGGAAGGCTTGCTGATTGATCAAGACATCAGTTTTGCTGATTTAAAAGGCACCATTGAAGAGTTCTTACGGGTGTTCTTTGAGAAAGATTTGGGCGTGCGTTTCCGTCCATCGTTCTTCCCCTTTACTGAGCCGTCCGCTGAAGTGGATATGCAGTGTGTGATGTGCAATGGCGAAGGTTGCCGAGTGTGCAAACAAACTGGTTGGTTGGAAGTCATGGGCTGCGGCATGGTGCACCCCAATGTGTTGCGCATGTCTGGTATTGATCCTGAAGAATTCCAAGGTTTTGCCTTTGGTATGGGCGTTGAACGCCTCGCTATGTTGCGTTATGGCGTCAATGATTTGCGTCTGTTCTTCGATAACGACCTACGTTTTTTATCTCAGTTTCGTTAGGTCGATACCCTTTAGAGTTTAGGAGAGCAGTATGAATTTCAGTGAGCAATGGTTACGCAGTTTAGTTAATCCACAAGCAACCCGTGATGCGTTAGTCGCACGTTTATCCATGGCAGGTTTAGAAGTGGATGCGGTGACTCCGGTGGCCGGTGAGTTTAGTGGTGTGGTGGTGGGTGAAGTGTTGAGCACTGAGCAACACCCAGATGCTGACAAGCTGCGCGTCTGTCAGGTCAGCGATGGTGAGCAAACAGTACAAATTGTTTGTGGTGCGCCTAATGTACGTGCCGGTTTAAAAATCCCTTTTGCCCGTATTGGCGCAGTATTACCGGGCGATTTTAAAATTAAAAAAGCTAAGCTGCGTGGTGTTGAATCCTTCGGCATGCTCTGCTCGGCCAGTGAATTACAAATCAGCGAAGAAAATGATGGCTTATTAGAGCTGCCAGTTGATGCCGTTGTCGGTCAGTGTGTGCGTGAAGCGCTAAACCTTAATGATGTCTGCATTGAAGTGGATTTGACGCCGAACCGTGGTGACTGCTTGTCACTGCAAGGTTTAGCTCGCGAAGTCGGTGCGTTGTATAACGTGCCAGTGCAATTGCCAGTGATCACTGCAGTGGCAGCCAGTCATGAGCAGACGGTTACTGTTGATCTGGCTGCATCACAAGCATGTCCGCGTTATGCTGGTCGTGTGATTACCGGTGTCGATTTAACTCAGCCTACGCCTGCGTGGATGGTTGAGCGCTTACAGCGCAGCGATATTCGCAGCATTGACCCCGTGGTTGATATCACCAACTACGTGATGATCGAGTTAGGGCAACCGTTGCATGCTTTTGATCTGGCGCAGATCAGTGGTGGTATTTGCGTGCGCATGGCGCAAGACAATGAACAAATCACCTTGCTTGATGGGCAAGAAATTACCTTAACAGCCAACACCTTAGTGATTGCTGATCAACAGCGCGCCTTGGCCATCGCTGGGGTGATGGGTGGTGAAGACAGCGGTGTTGAAGTGGGCAAAACCACAGATATCTTCCTTGAAAGTGCATTCTTTGAACCAGTAGCGATTGCAGGTAAAGCACGTTCCTATGGTCTGCATACCGATGCCTCGCACCGTTTTGAGCGTGGCGTGGATTGGCAATTGCCTGCGCAAGCCATTGAGCGTGCCACTGAATTACTACTGAGTATTGTTGGCGGTAGTGCCGGTCCCGTGGTGGTGACTGAAGAGACACAGCATTTGCCACAGCTTGCCAGCATTACGTTGCGTGCAGAGCGCGTTAAGCAGATGTTTGGCTTGAGCTTAAGCGATGCCGAGATTGAGGCACTGTTGGTGCCGTTGGGTTTAAAGCTTAGCGCACAGAGCACAGGTGTCTGGACAGTTGAAGTACCCAGCCATCGCTTTGATATCACGATTGAAGTGGATCTGCTGGAAGAGATTGGCCGCCTCTATGGTTATGATCAATTACCTGTGCGTTACCCCGCCGCACGTTTGGCACCGCAAGCGCAATCAGAAGCACAGGTGCAGTTGCCAGCGTTACGTTGTTTGCTGGTGGCGCGGGGTTATCAAGAAGCCATTACCTACAGCTTTATTGAGCCTGAATTGTTTAGCGCATTTCACCCTGAACTCAAGCCTTTAACCTTAGCTAATCCCATTTCAGCTGAGTTGTCAGTGATGCGTGCATCAGTCTTGCCGGGTTTATTAAAAGCGCTGCAACACAACCTTAATCGCCAACAAGACCGCATACGCTTGTTTGAAAGCGGCTTGAGCTTTGTCGGACAGTTGGACGATCTGAAACAAGAGCGCATGCTCGCTGGTGTGATCACCGGTGCGCGTTTGCCTGAAGTCTGGACGCATGGCAAAGAGACAGTTGATTTTTACGATATAAAAGCTGATGTTGAGGCTTTGCTCGGTGCAGCAGGGGATCGTGATAGTTTCACCTTTGTTGCCTGTCAACAGCATGCCTTTCATCCGGGGCAATGTGCACGTATTGAACGCAATGGTGAATCGGTTGGTTATGTTGGCACCTTGCATCCGCAATTAGCCGTAGAGCTGGATATCGATCAGCAAGTATTGATGTTTGAAGTGCATCTGGATGCGATCAGTAGTGGTCGTTTGCCGGCTTTTGCTGAACTCTCACGCTTCCCTGAAGTACGTCGTGATTTAGCTTTAGTGGTGAATGCGGACATTCCTGCGCAGCAATTGATGGACGCGATGCGCAGTGCTGCAGGTGAGTGGCTGACGCAAATTCGCTTATTTGATGTGTATCAAGGCAAAGGCGTGGAAGAGGGTTGCAAAAGTTTAGCGGTTGGCTTGACCTGGCAACATCCTTCACGCACTCTTACCGATGACGAGGTGAGCGCTGCAACACAAGCGATTTTAGCCTTATTGTCTGATAAGTTTGCTGCAATATTGAGGAAGTAAATGTATGGGGGCTTTAACGAAAGCAGAAATGGCCGAGCATCTGTTTGTGGAAATCGGCTTGAATAAACGCGAAGCTAAAGAGCTGGTGGATACCTTCTTTGAAGAAATTCGTTTAGCCCTCGAAAATAACGAGCCGGTTAAGTTGTCTGGTTTTGGCAATTTTGAATTGCGCGATAAAAGCCAACGGCCGGGACGTAACCCGAAAACAGGTGAAGAGGTTGCCATCAGTGCGCGTCGCGTGGTGACTTTTCGTCCAGGGCAAAAACTGCGTGATAGAGTAGAAGCCTATGTTGGAACCTAGCCATAATCATGAGTTGCCCGCCATTCCCACTAAACGTTATTTCACGATTGGTGAAGCCAGTGAGTTGTGTGCAGTGAAGCCGCATGTGTTGCGTTATTGGGAGCAGGAGTTTGAACAATTAGCTGAGATTAAGCGGCGAGGTAATCGCCGCTACTATCAGCAGCATGATGTGTTGATGATTCGGCAAATTCGCAGCTTGTTGTATGATCAAGGTTTCACCATTGGTGGTGCACGTCAGCGTCTCTCCAGTAGCGAAGTGCGAGATGAAAGCAGCCAAGCTAAACAAGTTATTCGTCAAATGATAGTTGAGCTTGAAGGCGTATTAAAACTGTTGCGTGGTTAAGGGTATGGAGACACCGTCGGTTGACAGGGCAGGTGTATCAGAAACTCACGGACGTTAAATGCTAGGTATGATAAGCCTTAATAACTAAAAGATATCTTGTCATTCTGTCTGCATCAATAAGAGGATGCGCTGTGTCATCAACTACCATTGTTATGTTAATTTTTGCAGGCATTGCGGCGCTGTTTTTTATTGGCTATGCAAATCATTTGCTAGAAAAAATGAAGTTAGATAAAGCACGCCGTAAGGCTGAACTCATCGATCGTTATCGACGCTGTGCTAATCTTTCCAACTCGTTACCCGGCCAGTTGATGACCACTGATTTAAAACAATTGCTTAACCGCCTAGAGTTGCATTTTATTGATCAGCTCAGGGCAATTGATGGTCATGAGCCCACATATAAATTACGCGCAGAAGAGTTGCGGCAATTGATTGCTAAAGCGGATGAACTGCCAATTAAAAATCCGCATGTAAACGTTATTACTGATGAGCAAACGAAAGATGTGCGCTTTCAGCTGGAAAGCTTGCAGGCGCAAATTGTTCGTGCGGTAGAGGAAAAAGTATTATCCAGCGCACAAGGTAAACAGTGGCTTGGACAGATAAAACATATGTTGGTCATTGTGTATATTGAGTATTTTAATAATCTCGGACGTCAACAATTGGAGCAAAATCGCCCCAGCTTGGCGCGCTTAACGTTTGAGCGCGGCATCCAATATTTGAAAAAACGAAAAGACCTATCGCCTTATAAGCAACAGTTAGCGCAGCTTGAAGCACTTTTCGCGCGAGCAAATGCTTTGGTACTTGAACAAACAGGCCCTAAGCCTGATCAAGCCAGCGAGTTGACTGAAGGTTTAGCTTTGCAAAATAAAGAAGAAGACTGGAAGAAAAAACAAATTTACGATTAACCGAGGTGTCTATGAGCTTGATTTTGTACGGTGCGTCTTTATCGCCTTTTGTGCGCAAAGTGAGAGCCTGTTTATTAGAGAAAAAGCTCGATTACACGATGGAGTTGATCCTGCCACGCAACCAGCCAGATTGGTATTTTGCGATCAATCCGCTGGGCCGTATTCCAGCGTTGCGCGATGGCGAGCTGGATCTTTGCGATTCAGCAGTGATTTGTGCTTATCTTGAAAATAAGCATCCGCATACTCTGTCTCTGTGCGGCACTGATGCTATGGAACGCGCCCGTATTACTTGGTTTGAAAAGTATGCCGATTATGAGGTTGCACCGCTTACTACCTTTACCGTGTTCTTTAACCGGGCCTTAGCTAAAGGCATGGGCTCGTCTTGTGATGAAGTTGCAGTGCAGAAGGCGCTGAGTAAGCTGGTTCGTCATTATGACTATTTAGAGCAGCAACTTGCTGACAATGATTACTTTGTCGGTAATCGCTTTACCTTGGCTGACATCGCTGTGGCAACGCAGTGGGTGAACTTATCCTATGCCCAAGAAGTTCTTGATGCAGATAAATGGCCTAAACTTGTGGCACATCAGCAGCGCGTATGGGCACGAGAGTCATTTCAAAATCTGTTCAGTGATGAGGCTAAGATGTTGGCGCGTCTGAGTTAAAGAATATTGCTTAGCGTATAATCTCCGCAAGGTGACTTTTTACGACTATTGCGTCACTTTAGAGTTTAAATTTGTTTCGTGCATTTTTTATGAATACGGTCATAATAGGGTTCTTATTTTCGACTGAATGGTTCTAGTATGCAAAAAGAGACTCGCAAGGTTCGTGAATTTCGTCGCCGCGAACAAGAAATTCTAGATACTGCCCTTAGACTTTTTCTTGAGCAGGGCGAAGATTCTGTCACAGTGGAAATGATTGCTGATGCCGTGGGTATCGGCAAGGGCACCATTTATAAGCACTTTAAATCAAAAGCAGAAATTTACTTACACTTAATGCTCAACTATGAGCGTGAGCTTAGCGATCTGTTTCATTCAGACAGCGTCGCCAGTGATAAGGAAGCGTTATCGCGGGCTTATTTTTCTTTTCGTATGCGTGACCCACAACGCTACCGCTTGTTTGACCGTCTGGAAGAGAAAGTACTCAAAGGCCATCAAGTGCCGGACATGGTTGAGCAGTTGCATAGTATTCGAGCCTCTAATTTTGAGCGTTTAACCCGTTTAATCGAAGGCCGTATTGATGAAGGTAAGCTTGAAGATGTACCTCCGTACTTCCACTATTGCGCTGCTTGGGCATTGGTGCATGGTGCGGTAGCCTTATATCACTCGCCATTCTGGAGCAACGTTTTAGAAGACCAAGATGGTTTTTTTCAGTTCCTAATGGATATTGGAGTGCGCATGGGTAATAAGCGCCCAAAGCGTGAAGATGCATCGCAAGCATTGCTCGAAGACTCATCGCAAGTATCACGTGAAGATACGCCACAAGCACTGCCTGATGACGTCTAATCGGAGATTTTAGTTATGCATCCTGCTTTTCCTATTGAATACATTGAGCCGGTGTTTCGTCCACCGAGCGAAGCGCAGTCGTTAATTTTACCGGTTACTAATGGCTGCTCTTGGAATAAATGTACGTTCTGCGAAATGTATACCGCACCGCAAAAAAAGTTCTCTGTACGTGATGAGCAGCAGGTGCTGAATGAGATACAGAAGGTTGCACAACAGATGATCGTACAGCGCGTGTTTTTAGCCGATGGTGATGCCTTGGCTTTATCAACGCGGCGTCTACTGACGATTTTAAAAGCCATCCAAGAGCATTTGCCGACAGTCAATCGTGTCACCAGTTATTGTTTACCCAGCAATCTTAAAAATAAATCTGTCAGTGAGCTACAAGAACTGGCTGATGCTGGCTTGCGTATGGTCTATGTCGGTGCAGAATCTGGTGATGATGAGGTGTTGGATAAGGTCAATAAAGGCGAAACCTATGCCTCAACAGTTAGCGCGTTAATGAAGTTGGGCGAGGCAGGTATCCAACGCTCAGTGATGATTCTCAACGGCTTAGGTGGGCGCAGCTTAAGCGTACAGCACGCCGATCAGTCGGCCGCGCTAATGAATGCGACCCAGCCCGAGTATCTCTCGACGCTGGTGGTAAGCTTTCCGCAAGGGGATGCGCGTTTTAAACAGCATTTTGCTGAATTTGAGCCACTCGATCAACGGGCTTTGTTTGTTGAGTTGCAGCGCTTTATCAGTCAGCTTGAACTCAAAGATACGGTCTTTCGCAGCGATCATGCTTCAAACTATTTACCGCTAAAAGGCACTTTAGGTGCTGACAAACAGCAGTTTTTAGCACAATTGCAGCAAGCCATTGAGCAACCCGAAAGTATGTCTTTGCGTCAAGAGTGGCAACGCGGTTTGTAAGCCCGCAAATAGAGGTTGGCGTAAAATCTGCTAGTGAAGCCTTACACGCTATTCTTTTGACGCTAGAGGTGAAGGTTATATGCGCCAATTACTATTGATCATACTGGCAGTGACGCTGGCATCCTGTATGAAAGTCAGTGATTTAACTGCAGAGGCAGGCTATCAATTGCGTGATGTGGGCTTGCTCAATCACAGTGAAACACAACGTTCCAATAATTGGCGCTTGCAGGCTGACTCCTATATTTTCATCAGCCAAGGCCTTTTTATTCCGCTGGGTCATCCTTCAGCGCAGCCTAATATCGTTGCCGATGAAGCCTTTAGTGCCTTTGTCGAGTATTTTCCCCGTGTGCGCCGTGCCACTGTACCGCTGGGCTACGACGAGGCACTACAAGCAGCACGTGAAGCAGGTGCACATTACTTGCTGTATACGCGCTTTGCGCAAGGCAATGATCGTGTGGGTAATTGGCAAGAATTTAAAGACAAGAGTGAAAGTGGCGCGCGCATTGGTGTTGATCGCGGCGCAATTCATTTGATGTTGGTTGAAGTGGGCAGTGGTTATTTAGTGGATACGTCCAATATCCGCAATCGCGGTGGGTTTTTAACGTTTTACAATAATAAGCCTGAAGATTTAATACGCCCGCCGTTGCGTCAATACGCGCGGCGCTTATTAGGTTTAAAGCTTTAGCATTATAGGCGTATTTTATGAGTAACTCTGATGCTGTAGATGTGCTGCAACGCTTAGCCGCTAGTGCTGAGCGTCTGTCGTACAATAGTGATTGGAATCCAAGCCAGTGCGGTGACAGTCAGATGCGCATTGCCAGCGATGGGCGTTGGTTTTATCAGGATAGTCTGATTGCGCGCCCAGCCTTGGTGCAATTGTTTTCGCGCTTATTGCGGCGCGAGGGCAAGCAATACTTTCTGGTGACACCGGTTGAGAAGCTCAATATTGAGGTTGAGGATGCACCCTTTGTCTCGATCAATACTTATATCCAAGGTGTCGGGTCTGAACAAAAGCTCTATGTCACCACCAATTTGCACGATACCCTTTGCGTGAATGCAGAGCATCCATTATGGGTAGAAGTTGACCCGCACACGCAAGAACCCGCACCTTATGTCTCGATTGGCGCTAACTTGGCTGTACGCGTGCAGCGCAGTGATTTCTATCAGCTGGTTGACTATGCGCAAGAACGGCTGATGGATGAGGAAAGAGTCATGGCGGTATTCAGTGCCGGTGAGTGGTTTAGTTTAGGTCGACTGTAAAGCGCTGGCTGTGGTTATGTGCTTGCAATATCTAGGGCTCGCCCCCATGTCTTATAATTAAATAGAATGTTTGTGTGTACTTATTATTATGACTTTTGCCTTATCAATTAAACAGTTACGAAAAAGCTATGCCAATGGCTTTGAGGCCCTGAAAGGGGTTGATTTAGAAGTGGCCGAGGGTGATTTTTTTGCTTTGCTCGGCCCTAATGGTGCTGGTAAGTCGACGACTATTGGTATTCTGGCGACCTTGGTAACTAAAACCAGCGGCAGCGTGCAGGTGTTTGGCCATGACTTGGATACTGATCCGCTCGCTTTAAAGCGTTGCATCGGTCTGGTGCCGCAAGAATTTAACTTTAACCAGTTTGAAACCGCGCAAAATATTTTAACCACACAAGCGGGTTATTACGGCATCAAACTTAAAGAATCTCGGGTGCGCGCAGAGGGATTGCTCAAGCAGTTGGGCTTGTGGGATAAGCGCAATGTTGCTTCACGGATGCTCTCCGGCGGCATGAAGCGTCGCTTGATGATTGCCCGTGCTTTGATGCATCGACCACGCTTGTTGATTCTTGATGAGCCAACCGCCGGTGTCGATATTGAGCTGCGCCGCTCGATGTGGGAGTACTTAACTGAGCTTAACGAGCAAGGTACAACCATTATTCTTACCACACACTACCTTGAAGAAGCTGAGCAACTGTGTCGCAATATCGCCATTATTGATCATGGCTGTATTGTTGAAAATACCAGTATGCGTGCCTTGCTGGGGCAGTTATCTAAAGAAACATTTTTACTTGATTTAAAAGAAATGCAAACACAAGAGCCCGAACTGGACGGCTATCCTTCGCAGTTGCTCGATGAGTGTACGCTTGAGGTGCAGGTTGAAAAACATCGGGGCTTAACTGACTTATTTAATCAGCTGTCAGCGCAAGGCGTTGAAGTATTAAGTTTGCGCAATAAAAGTAACCGACTTGAGGAGCTGTTTGTGTCATTGGTAGAGAAAAACTTGGGAGGTGATCAGGTATGAGCGCGCAATGGCAATCAAACTGGGTCGCTTTGCAAACAATTGTTTACCGTGAAGCGCGTCGGTTTTTACGCATTTGGCCACAAACGTTACTGCCGCCGGCGATTACCATGGTGTTGTACTTTGTTATTTTTGGTAATTTGATTGGTAGTCAAATCGGTGATATGCATGGCTTTACGTACATGCAGTATATTGTCCCCGGCTTAATTATGATGACAGTGATCACCAACTCATACAGCAACGTGGTATCAAGCTTTTTTAGTGCTAAGTTTCAGCATTCCATTGAAGAGTTGATGGTGTCACCGGTTTCACCGCATACCATTTTGATTGGTTTTGTTATGGGTGGTATTTTGCGTGGTCTTGGCGTGGCAGCCATTGTTTCTGTTTTATCATTATTTTTTACTGACTTACAGGTGCATAACTTAGCCATCACCGTGGTGGTGATTGTTTGTACCTCGGCAGTGTTTGCCCTTGGTGGGTTTTTAAACGCGATTTTTGCGCGTAATTTTGATGATATTTCTATTATTCCATCTTTTGTATTAACCCCGCTAACGTACCTTGGCGGTGTTTTTTACTCGATTGATATGTTGGGGCCCTTTTGGAAAAGCATTTCAATGGCCAACCCAATTCTGCATATGGTCAATGCCTTTCGTTACGGTATTTTAGGGGTGTCAGATATTGATATCAGTGTGGCGATTGGCTTGATGCTACTGACCACCGTAATTCTCTATACCGTATGTGTGCGTCTATTGATCTCAGGGCGTGGTATGCGTACTTAGATTCGATTTCTATGAGTTGGCCTGTAAATTGCATTTATCTCACTAAGTATCGCAAAGCGTCAAAGAAGCGATGGGAGATAAAAAATGAGCCAAGGTATAGAATTTAATCGGTTGATGTTAGAAATGCGTGCTATGCAAGCTGATGCCATGGCGCGCACTCCATCGGCTGCTGTTACACAAACAGTGGCGGCAGATGGACCGAGCTTTGCTGATATGCTGGGTCAGGCAGTCGGTAAAGTGAATGAAACACAGCAAGCATCAAACCAGCTCGCTAAAGCGTTTGAAATAGGGCAAAGTGGCGTCGATTTAACCGATGTCATGATTGCCTCACAAAAAGCGAGCGTGTCATTTCAAGCAATGACGCAAGTTCGTAATAAGCTGGTTCAGGCTTATCAAGATATTATGCAGATGCCAGTTTAGGGGCGATAGATCATGGTTGATGCAACGGCAAACACACCGCAAACTACCGCGCAGCCTGCAAGGCCAGCCTTTGCAGGATTAGCGTTTTTAGACAATTTATCGCAAATGCCTGCTTTACGTCAGGTTGCATTATTGGTCGGTTTAGCCGCCAGCGTAGCCATAGGTTTTGCAGTTGTTTTGTGGTCACAAGAGCCTGATTACCGGCCGCTATATGCCAGCTTAGCCGGCTTAGATGCGACTCAAGTGGTTGAAACATTAAGTACGTCCGGTATCGACTACCGTGTTGAGCCTAATTCCGGTGCATTACTGGTCAAAGCCTCGGATCTAGCTAATGCGCGTTTGCGGCTTGCCACGGCAGGCGTCGCGCCAACCGACAGCTCAATCGGTTTTGAAATCCTCGATAAAGATCAAGGTCTAGGCACCAGTCAGTTTATGGAAACGACGCGCTACCGTCGTGGTTTAGAAGGGGAGTTAGGGCGTACCGTTTCCAGCTTAAATAATGTTAAAGCGGCGCGTGTTCATCTTGCTATCCCTAAAAGCTCCGTGTTTGTTCGTGATGAACGCAGGCCCAGCGCATCGGTATTGGTTGAGCTGTACCCAGGGCGTAACCTTGAGCCAAGCCAAGTGATGGCCATTATTAATTTAGTCGCCACCAGCGTACCTGAGCTGGATAAAGCGCAAGTCACAGTCGTTGACCAAAAAGGTAACTTGTTATCTGACCAGCAAGAGCTGTCGGCCATGACCCGCGCGGGTAAACAGTTTGATTATTCACGCCGCCTTGAAGGTTTATTTACCCAGCGCGTACACAATATCTTATTGCCTATTTTAGGCGCTGACCATTACAAGGCTGAAGTATCGGCAGATGTTGATTTCAGTGCGATTGAGTCGACGTCAGAAATCTTTAACCCTGATCAACCTGCATTGCGCAGTGAACAGTCGGTGATCGAGCAGCGCCAAGTCAGTAGTGGTCCACAAGGCGTGCCCGGAGCACTTAGCAATCAGCCTCCAGGCGCCGCGGCAGCACCGCAAGTAGCTGGGGCAGCAACAGCAGGCAGCCCGGTAGCCGCTGGTCAACCGTTACTGGATGTTAACGGTGAACAAATTATTGACCCGACAACTGGACTGGCAATGCTGGCGCCTTACCCAAGTGATAAGCGCGAGCAATCAACCCGTAACTTTGAATTAGATCGTTCGATCAGCTATACCAAACAAGATCAAGGGCGTTTACAGCGCTTGTCTGTTGCCGTCGTGGTTGATGATCGTGTGATCCTTAATCCAGAAACTGGTGCGGCTACGCGTATTCCATGGACAGAGCAAGATATTGCCCGCTTTACCCGTTTAGTGCAGGACGCTGTTGGCTTTAATGCCAGTCGTGGTGACAGTGTCAGTGTGATTAATGCATCTTTTGCGGCGGTACAGGTAGAGGAAATCATTGATATCCCCTTTTACACTGAACCTTGGTTCTGGAATATTGTTAAACAAGTGCTCGGTGTTTTGTTTATCTTGGTATTGGTCTTTGGCGTATTGCGGCCGTTGCTACGTAATGTTGTAGGTACTGAGAAATCGAAAGAGCTGGCTACACGCGATCAACTGGCTGATGCCGATGAGCTTGGTGCGGATTTAGAAGAGGATCGTGTCAGTCTTGGTGGGCCGCAAAATATATTACTGCCCAGCCCAAGTGAAGGCTATGACGCGCAACTCAATGCTATTAAAGGCTTGGTTGCTGAGGACCCCGGCCGCGTGGCACAGGTCGTAAAAGAATGGATTAACGCTGATGAGTGATAAAGCTATGAGCAAGCTTAATAAAGTCGATAAAGCCGCGATTTTGCTGTTATCACTGGGCGAGACCGATGCTGCGCAAGTGCTGCAGCATATGGGGCCCAAAGAAGTGCAGCGGGTGGGGTCGGCGATGGCACAAATGCGTAACGTGCATCGTGATCAAGTTGAGCTGGTCATGGGCGAGTTTGTTGAAGTTGTCAGTGAACAAACAGGTTTAGGGGTAGGCGCTGACGGTTATATTAGAAATATGCTCACTCAGGCGCTGGGTGAAGATAAGGCCGGTAATTTAATTGATCGTATTCTTTTAGGTGGTAATACCAGCGGTTTAGACAGTCTGAAGTGGATGGAGCCGCGCGCAGTGGCTGATGTGATTCGCTATGAGCACCCGCAGATTCAGGCCATTGTTGTGGCGTATTTAGACCCTGATCAGTCGGGTGAAGTGCTTGGGCATTTTGATCATAAGGTGCGCCTTGACATTATGCTGCGGGTTTCTGCACTCAATACGATTCAGCCTGCAGCACTTAAAGAGCTGAACACCATTCTAGAGAAACAGTTTTCCGGCAGTTCCAATACGTCGCGCACTACGATGGGTGGGGTGAAGCGGGCTGCGGATATTATGAACTTCTTAGACAGCTCTGTAGAGGGGCCATTGCTTGATGCGATTCGTGAGCTCGATCAAGATCTATCTGGGAAAATCGAAGACCTTATGTTTGTCTTTGATAACTTGGCGGATGTGGATGATCGTGGTATTCAATCCTTGCTGCGTGAAGTGTCTTCAGAAGTTTTAGTCTTAGCACTGAAGGGTGCTGATGAATCGATTAAAGAAAAAATCTTTAAAAATATGTCAAAACGCGCCTCTGAATTATTGCGTGATGACTTAGAAGCCAAAGGGCCGGTGCGTATCAGTGAAGTTGAATCGGCACAAAAAGAAATCCTTACCATTGCCCGCCGTATGGCTGAAGCAGGAGAAATTGTGCTCGGTGGTAAAGGTGGCGAAGAGATGCTCTAGTCATGACTGATAAAAAACCGAGCAGTGAACTTCTTACCGCGCAACAAAGCGAGGCCTTTAGTCTTTGGAACTTGCCTAGTTTTGATCAGCCGAGTGAAACGGTAGCGCCAGAACCGGCCGTTGTTACAGTTGCAGATGATACGGTCGATGAGGATGACGTACGCGTTGAGGATGTTACCATCGAAGACGTCAAACCTTTGACGCTTGATGAGGTGGAAGCGATTCGTCAAGATGCGTGGAATGAAGGCTTTAGTACCGGTAAAAAAGATGGCTTTCATGCTGGACAGCTTAAAGCTGCACAAGAAGCTGAGATCGCCTTAGCCAGTAAAGTTCAGGCGCTGGAAAACATCATGCGCGAGCTGTTCGAGCCCATTGCCAATCAAGATCAAGAGTTGGAAGAGACAATGCTGGAGCTGGTGATGCAGATCAGTCAGCAAGTGATTCAGCGTGAGTTGAAAATTGATTCCAGTCAGATTAAACACGTGGTACGCGAGTCGCTAAAGCTGTTGCCGATGGGCAGTGAAGCCGTACGCGTGTATGTCAACCCACAGGATTTTGAGCAGATTAAAGCGCTGCGCGAACGTCATGAAGAAAGCTGGAAAATTATAGAGGACGATGACTTGCTACCGGGTGGCTGTCGTTTTGAATCCGTCAATACGCAAATCAATGCCAGTATTGAAACCCGTATTGATCATATTGCCACACAAATTTTAGAGCAGCAGCGTGAATTAAAAAGTCAGCCACTTGAGCCTGACTTGCAGGTTGATCTTGATGCCGTAGAGGCCACGCCTGAGCAGCCGATAGAGCCTGTTGAGGAAGCTTCCGCAACTGCGCAACAGTCTGCGCCAGAACAGTCACACAGCACAGAGCCCGAGTCGATAGGTGCTGATGCACTTGATCGTGAGGCTGGCATACAGGATAGTGCTGCAGATGAAGAGCAGGCGGTTGACCAAGCGCCTTCTGCTAATTGACTTGGAGACTGTATGCAACTGCAGCGCACCCGTTTTTCCACTCGCCTAGCCAGCTATAAAAGCGCCACTCAGCTGTCTAAACAACCGCTGGTTGAAGGTCGCTTGATTCGCATGGTGGGTTTGACCCTAGAAGCGCAAGGTGTGCAAGTGCCGGTCGGCAGTCGTTGCTTAGTGATTAATAATGATGGCTATCAAGCAGTGCAGGTGGAAGCAGAGGTGATGGGCTTCTCTGGTGATAAAGTCTTTTTGATGCCTATTGGTAATCTTAACGGTATTGCCCCAGGCGCGCGCGTGGTGCCGATGGTAGGCACCGACCGCATGCCGATGGGGCTGTCGATGCTGGGTCGAGTTTTGGATGGTGCAGGGCGACCGCTCGATGGCAAGGGACGTATCGAGCCTGAAGAGTGGGTGCAAATGGAAGGGCCGGCGATTAACCCTTTACAGCGCCATCCGATTAGCGAGCCCTTAGATGTAGGTATTCGCAGTATCAATGGTTTATTAACCGTGGGACGCGGCCAGCGCATTGGTTTGTTTGCCGGTACCGGGGTGGGTAAAAGCGTGCTGCTGGGCATGATGACGCGCTTTACCCAAGCCGATATTGTGATTGTCGGTTTGATCGGCGAGCGGGGCCGTGAAGTCAAGGAGTTTATTGAAGATATTCTCGGTGAAGAAGACCTCAAACGCGCCATTGTTGTGGCCTCACCTGCTGATGATGCGCCGTTGATGCGTTTACGCGCAGCGATGTATTGCACGCGAATTGCCGAATACTTCCGTGACAAAAATTATAATGTTTTATTGCTGATGGATTCCTTAACCCGTTATGCACAAGCGCAGCGTGAGATTGCCTTAGCGATTGGTGAGCCGCCAGCCACTAAAGGCTATCCGCCCTCTGTATTTGCTAAATTGCCCAAGCTGGTTGAGCGTGCCGGTAATGCTGAGAAAGGGGGAGGCTCGATTACTGCTTTCTATACCGTATTGTCCGAGGGCGATGATCAACAAGATCCGATTGCCGATGCCGCGCGTGGAGTATTGGACGGTCACTTTGTATTGTCCAGAGAACTCGCCCAAGAAGGTCATTATCCTGCAATTGATATCAGCGCCTCGGTCAGCCGAGTGATGCCGCAAGTCGTGTCTGCAGAGCACTTGCAAGCTGCGCAATTTTTTAAAAAATTATGGACGCGCTACCAGCAAAGTCGCGATCTGATCAGTGTCGGTGCTTATGTCGCCGGTGGTGATAAAGATACAGATTTAGCGATTGAACGCTACCCGTATATGTCAGCCTATTTACGCCAAGGATTGCGCGAGACTGAAACGCTTGAAAAAAGCACAGAGCACCTATTCACTGTTGCTCATCCTGCACCCTTAAGTAATAAGTAGACCTGCGGATGAATAAACGTGTTCAGCGCCTGCTGCCGGTGATTGATATGGCGCAAACTGCAGAGCAAGAAGCTACGGCTAAGCTCAACCAGTATAAAAACGCCTTGCAGCATGCACAGCAACAATTGCAAAACTTGCAGCAGTACCGTGATGATTATCAACAGCAGTGGATCGACAAAGGCCAGAGCGGCGTGAGCGGCCAGTGGCTGATGAACTATCAACGCTTTTTATCACAGCTTGAAGTCGCTATTGCTCAGCAAGAAAAGAGTTTAGTGTGGCATGAGAATAACGTCAGTCTTAGCCAAGCAGCTTGGCAGCAAGCCTATGCACGCCTAGAAGGCTTACGTAAGTTGGTACAGCGCTATCGCGAAGAGGCGAGAAAATCCGCTGACAAACAAGAGCAGAAACTTTTGGATGAAATGGCGCAGCGTTTAATGGCGCAGCATGCAAAAAAGATTGATTAGATGCTAATTAGCCACAGGCAATAGCCACACAGAAGGTGCATAACACCATGCGTGATTTTCAATGGATGCTTGAATACGGCATCAACCGTTTTGGTTCATTAGCTGCTCTAGAAGCACGCTTGCCGGAGCCTGCTACAGCAGCTGAGCTTGCAGCCGTCAGCGATGATCGTTATCTGTCATTAATGGCCTTGCGGGTGTTTCGTGCCGGTTTGCGACACAGTGTGGTGGATGCCAAATGGCCGAATTTTGAGACCGTGTTTTGGAACTTTGATCCTGAAAAAGTTGTGCTGATGAGTGCAGAGCATATTGAGCGTTTAATGCAAGATACGCGCATTATTCGCCATTTAGGTAAGTTGAAAAGCGTTCCGCGCAATGCGCAAATGCTGCTGGATATCCGTCAGGAACACGGCAGTTTTGGTGCGTTTTTAGCACAATGGCCGGGACAGGATATTGTTGGCTTGTGGCGTTACTTAGCCAAGCAGGGCTATCAACTGGGCGGTTTATCAGCGCCACGCTTTTTGCGCATGGCTGGCAAAGACACTTTTGTTCTCAGTGATGATGTTGTGGCTGCGCTCATAGGACAAAATATTGTTATGAAGAAGCCAACCAGTCAGCGTGATTTAGCTGCTGTGCAGGCGGCGTTTAATACCTGGCAAGCACAGAGCGGGCGACCACTATGTCAGATTTCAATGCTGCTCGCTTTGACGGTGAATCATTGACTAAGTCACATTTATTGACCATTAAATTTGCACTTTACTGCAATGCAGGGCATATTGTGCGGATAATTCTGAAAGTATTTTGTATGTATGTCTAAATTAATCAAGAGCGTGGCTTGCGGCATCAGTTGTTTAGTCTTGGCCTCCTGCGCCAACCTAAACACCGAACAGCACGATAACGCTTCAGTTAAGCGACAGAGCATAGACCTCAATTCGCGTGCTTTAGTTCAGGTTTTAGATCGTTTTGAAGAGGCTCAGCAAGCAGCTGTACAGTTGCAAGAAGAGCCAAGTATCAATAATTATGAACTGCCTGGTTTGAGTGACAGCTTATTAGATCGCGGCAAAACTTTGCTTGGCACGCCGTATCAGTATGGTGGTGCAAGCCGTAAGACAGGTTTTGATTGCAGTGGCTTTGTCGGCTATGTGTACAAAGAAGAGTTGGGTATTAAACTGCCGCGCACAACAGGTGGTTTGCTGAAGATGGATGCGCCAGTCATTGCACGCTCTGATTTAGAGCCCGGCGATTTAATCTTGTTTAATGATCGGGGTCGTGGGCGCGTCAACCATGTGGGTATTTATATGGGTGATGATCAGTTTATCCATTCATCCAGTAAGCGCAGCGGCGGTGTACGTGTCGATAAACTTAGCAATAGTCATTGGAGTGCCAGTTACTTGCAAGCTAAGCGTGTTCTAACTGAAGATGAAGCTAAAGAACCCGAAAAACAAGTTCAGTTATTATCTAAAATTGTTCGATAAATAATCAAGTCTTTTACATATACCGCTGTGTGAATAACTCAGCGGTATTGTTTGTCTATTTTATAAATTTAGTAAACTAGCAACATAGTCAGCATCTTTGTCACCGCGCCCGGACAGGTTGATCAAAATTGTTTGATCTGCTGTCAGAGTGGGTGCTTTGCGTATCGCCCAAGCCACCGCATGTGCACTTTCCAGTGCCGGAATAATACCTTCCACGCGTGATAAACGCATAAAGGCATCTAAGCATTCTTGGTCGGTAACACTGTCATAGTGCACCCTGCCTAAATCTTTTAAGTAGCTGTGCTGCGGACCGACGCCTGGATAGTCCAGCCCTGAAGCAATTGAGTGCACTGCCGCAGGATTGCCATCGGCATCTTCCAGTACATAACAGGCCATGCCGTGTAGATGGCCTGGCTTACCTTTCGTTAATGAGGCTGAATGACGCTGAGTGTCTAAACCTTCACCAGCTGGCTCAACACCAACCAGTTGTACGTCTTTGTCGTTAAGAAAAGCAGTGAACATACCTATGGCGTTAGAGCCGCCACCAACACAAGCAGTGATGTAGTCAGGTAGGCGCTGGTGGCGCTCAAGGAACTGCTGGCGCGCTTCTTTGCCGACAATCGACTGGAAGTCGCGCACCATTTTGGGAAACGGATGTGGGCCCACTACAGAGCCGATGGCGTAAATAAACTCTTCAGGGTTTTTTAGGTATTCTTCAAAGGCGCTATCGACAGCTTCTTTTAATGTGGCGGCACCACGGGTCACAGAAATTAAAGTGCAGCCTAAGATTTTCATTTTAACCACATTAGGGTGTTCTTTTTCGATATCCGATTGACCCATATGGATTTCGCAGGGAATACCGACCAAGGCACATGCCGTCGCCAATGCAACACCGTGTTGGCCTGCACCGGTTTCTGCGATCACTTTCTTTTTGCCCATAAATTTGGCGAGTAAAGCTTCGCCAAGGCAGTGATTGATTTTGTGCGCACCGGTGTGATTTAAGTCTTCGCGCTTTAGATAAATCTGCGCACCGCCGAGTTGTTCACTTAAACGTTTGGCATGAAAAATAGGGCTTGGACGACCGACATAATCAGTAAATAAACTCGCCAGTTCAGTTTGAAAATCAGGGCACGCACAAATTTCTTCATAGGATGCATTGATGTCATTCATGATGGCTTTCAGATGATCAGGCACGTACTGACCACCATAAGGGCCGAAATAACCTTGTGCATCCGGCATAGCAGCAAAAGTTTCGGTACTCATCGGTAAGTTTATCCTTTAAAACGTAATAGAGCTGTAAATTATCGTAGGGCGGGCATTTATGCCCGCGATTGCGGTTCATCAACCCCGCACGGAGCCCGTCATCCAACACACGACGCGGGCACAAGTGCCCGCCCTACGGTTTTGTGTGATGCATCTGTGCGTCAATGTTGCCTGCCGCATATTATCGTAGGGCGGGCATTTATGCCCGCGATTGCGGTTCATCAACCCCGTACGGAGCCTGTCATCCAACACGCGGCGCGGGCACAAGTGCCCGCCCTACGGTTTTGTGTGATGCATCTGTACGTCAATGTTGCCTGCCGCATATTATCGTAGGGCGGGCATTTATGCCCGCGATTGCGGTTCATCAACCCCGCACGGAGCCCGTCATCCAACACACGACGCGGGCACAAGTGCCCGCCCGGTTTGTGTTTTATTTAGCATCTGGGCGCAAACGCAAAGTCAGCCCTTTAAGGAATTGACGCAGCAGTTGATCGCCACAAACGCGGTAGTTACTGTGGCCAGCCTTTCTAAATAAAGCGCTGAGTTCAGGCTTAGATACGTCAAAATCGACGGACTTCAAAATATCGATCAGATCGGCTTCGTGTAAAGTAAAGGCGACGCGTAATTTTTTTAAAACAGTATTGTTGGTCAGCGGTAGCTCAGTGGCCGGCGCGGGTTGTGGGCTTGGACCGCGTTGGCTCACGATTAGGCTGTCTAAAAAGCCCACCATTAACTCATCGTCCATACGTACAAAAGACTCATCCTCTTCGCTGGCTAAATAGCTACGTAAGGTGGCTAAATCTAGATCGGGTTCTACTCCGTGTAGCATATCTAGTAGAGCGTTATCACTCAGGTTTAGGGTGTAGCGAATGCTACGTAGTACGTCGTTATTAAGCATAGATTTCTCGATTAACTGTTTGCTATTAAAATAAAAAATTAGAATTTTTGAGTCGGGCTGCAATAGCGCCATTGGCCGAGCGGCAGTTTACCCATAGAAACAGCACCAATACGGATGCGTTTCATAGATATCAGCTCAAGATCAATGCTGGCGCATAAGCGCTCAATCACACCCTCAGATGGGTCTTTAAGCACCATGCGAATATGTTCTTCGTTTTGCTGGCTGGCTTTGCAGCCTGGCAGGCCAGCACCGTTGATTATTTGCGCATGCGCTAGACGTTTGAGCCGTTGCGCGCTGATATCACCAGTCACTTGCACTACATATTCTTGCTCAAGTCGGGTGCGGTCATCGGTGAGTTTGCGCAGGGTGCGCCAGTCTTGGGTAAACACTTGCAAGCCTGTAGCGTTATCTTGCAAAGGCAGTTCGCTGCTTAAACGGGCGAAGTGGCCTTTAAGCTGCAAGATATCGCTAGGGTCGTCTTGCCAGTGGCTGTCTGGGGTTAGTAGTGCTAACTGTTGCTCAAGGGTGACGTTATGCATCACGGGTTGATTGAGTAGCAGGGTAATTGCCGGTAAAGGCTCAGCGACTGCATTGGCGCGTAACTCAACCACTTGGTCGCTGATGGGGAACTGGGGCTCATCAACGATAGCGCCATCGACCAGCACCCAGCCGCCCTCAATGTAGAGCTGTGCCTCACGCCGCGAGCAACCGAGTAAGCTAATTAAGTGTTTTGAGAGTCGAACAGAATCAGTCATAAGAAAAAGCCAAAAGAGAAGTGCACAGTATACTGGGTCTGCCTGCTTTATACAGTGTGCAGCCAGCATTATGCAGGGCGTCTGTTTGTAGAGTTCATGCTACTCGGTATTGTGCGTGTCTCTAGCGGCCAAAAAGTGTACAATCGCGGCCTTTTAACGCATTCGCGTCTCGACTACTCAGGATTTATTTGTGATCTCCACTGCTAATATCACCATGCAATTTGGTGCAAAACCTCTATTTGAAGATGTCTCTGTAAAATTTGGTAACCGCAACCGTTATGGTTTGATTGGTGCCAATGGCAGTGGTAAATCAACTTTTATGAAAATCCTGGGTGGCGATCTTGATCCATCTGCTGGCCATGTGATGCTGGAGCCCAATGTCCGCTTGGGTAAATTGCGTCAAGATCAGTTTGCCTATGAGCAATTTACTGTGATTGACACAGTAATTATGGGGCATGAAGAGTTGTGGGCCGTTAAAGCCGAACGTGACCGTATTTACTCGCTGCCTGAAATGACTGAAGCCGACGGCATGGCAGTGGCGGAACTGGAAACTGAATTCGCCGAAATGGACGGTTACACTGCTGAATCGCGCGCCGGCGAGTTATTGCTCGGCTTGGGTATTGGTGTGAATGAGCATTTTGGTCCAATGAGTGAAGTCGCTCCGGGCTGGAAACTGCGTGTGCTACTGGCGCAAGCCTTGTTCTCTGACCCTGAAGTGCTGTTGCTGGATGAGCCCACTAACCACTTGGATATCAATACCATTCGCTGGTTAGAAGATATTCTGAGTAATCGTAACTGCACCATGGTTATTATTTCCCACGACAGACACTTCTTAAACAGTGTGTGCACGCATATGGCTGACTTGGATTACGGCGAAATTCGCCTATACCCAGGAAACTATGACGAATATATGACCGCTGCGACACAACTGCGCGAGCGGTTGCTGGGTGATAATGCCAAGAAAAAAGCGCAAATTGCTGAGCTACAAACCTTCGTTAGCCGCTTCTCGGCCAACGCATCCAAAGCCAAGCAAGCCACCAGCCGTGCTCGTGCGATTGATAAAATTCAACTGGATGAAGTTAAACCGTCCAGCCGTATCAGCCCGTTTATTCGTTTTGATCAAAGTAAAAAACTGCACCGCCAAGCCGTGGTGCTGCATGAGTTGAGTCAAGGTTTTGATAATGAAGTGCTGTTTGATAACTTAAACCTACAAGTTGAAGCCGGTGAACGTGTGGCGATCCTCGGCCCCAACGGTATCGGTAAAACTACTTTATTGCGCACTTTAATGGGGGAGCTGACACCCATGAGTGGTCACGTAAAGTGGACCGACAGCGCTGATATTGGTTATTACGCGCAAGATCACGCCGATGATTTTGCCGATGATATGAACTTGTTTGACTGGATGGGGCGCTGGACCACTGAAGGTGAGCAAATGGTACGCGGCACTTTAGGTCGTATGCTGTTTTCTGGTGACGACATTGATAAATCAGTCAAAGTGATTTCTGGTGGTGAGCAAGGCCGCATGCTGTTTGGCAAGCTGATTTTGCAAAAGCCTAACGTGTTGCTGATGGATGAGCCGACCAACCACTTGGATATGGAGTCGATTGAAGCCTTGAACCTAGCGCTGGAAAACTACCCAGGTACGCTGATTTTCGTCAGCCATGACCGTGAGTTTGTATCATCGTTGGCCACGCGTATTATTGAGCTGAGCGAGCATGGCATCAAAGACTTTAGCGGTACCTATGATGACTACCTGCGCAGCCAAGGCGTCGTGGTTTAAGCGCGTCAATGCTTACCACTTAGTCACGGAAAAATACGTGCACTAAGTGGTAGCCAAATTGCGATTTAACCGGCCCGTGAATCATTCGCACGGGCTTTTTAAAGATGACATTATCAATGGACTTGACCAGTTGCCCTGGGCGCACCTCGCCTAAATCGCCACCCTTTTTACCTGAAGGGCACGTTGAATATTTGCGCGCAAGCTGATCAAAAGGATCACCTTTATCCAGTCGTGCTTTTATCGCTTCTGCTTCTTCCTTGGTTTTGACTAATATATGTCGCGCCATTGCCTTGGCCATAAAATATTCTCCAGTCCAAATAATCGCAGCAGTTTAACCTGTTTTACTTGAGTTTTGCGCACAATAACGACAGAGTTCTGCTCTTTTGTTCGGTGATCTGCGAACATGCGCTTTTGTTTTTTATATCAATTTAAATAGATGGGGTCATAGATGGCTATTGAACAGTTTCAGGCGACTGCACACTTGCAGGGCGGCACCTTAGTCAAAGTACGTTCGCGTGGTTTTGAGTTCACTTTAGATGAGCCTAAAGAGTTGGGCGGAACAGATACTGCGATGAATCCTGTTGAGGCATTATTGGGTGCTTTAGGTGCTTGCCAAGCGATTGTTGCCAGTGTCTATGCAAAACGATTCAAGGTGCAGTTGGATGACTTTTGGGTCGAGCTGGAAGGTGACTTAGATACAGATGGCTTTATGGATAAGGCTGATGTGCGCTGTGGCTACTCTGCAGTACGTTACACCTACCACATAAAATCTGCCTCAGCGCAAGCAGATATCGATGCATTTGTTGCCTTTATTGGCGCTAAATGTCCAGTGGGTGACAGCTTAATGCAGCCGGTTAATTTGCAGTTGGTTGGTGTGGTTCAGGAAAAGTAAGGTTGTCTGCTCAGTAACAATACTGAATTCGATGTGCCGAGCTTGAGTAGGTAATCGTGTAGATTGCCTTAGGTTAAGTGCGGCGCATTGAGTACTATAGTTTCATTGATTGCTTTTACTTTGATGTGTGCAATGGCCGTTATCTTTCATCCGATATGCTCAAAAAACAAACTCAATTTAGTAGAAAAGTCTTGTTGACGAATTTGTTTTTCCTGCATACTAAAACTCACCGCTGACCGGCTGTGTCCTTACTTATGTGTCCCTAGCAATTCGTGCACTGCAATGACAAGTCCGTCAGCAGTGCACATCTCGCGTTTAAGCTACCCGTAGTTCTTGCGCTTATATAGGGTACAAAAATGAGGACGTGCAGTGGAAAACCTTCAGTTAGTGAGTATCAGCTCAGCCGTTGAAACTCTGACGCACAGTGCAAACACCATGTTCATTTTAGGCGGTGCCATTATGGTGCTGGCGATGCATGCAGGTTTTGCTTTTTTAGAACTGGGAACGGTGCGTTACAAAAACCAAGTCAACGCTCTGACCAAAATAATGACCGACTTTGGCGTGTCAACTTTGGCCTATTTTTTTATAGGGTATCAAATTGCTTATGGCGTTAGTTTTTTCAGCAGTGCAGATGAATTAATCGTCAATAATGGCTACGCCTTAGTCAAGTTTTTCTTCTTGCTAACCTTTGCCGCTGCCATTCCGGCAATTGTCTCCGGCGGCATTGCTGAGCGCGCTAAGTTTTACCCTGTCTTGATTGCCACAAGTTTGATTGTCGCTTTTGTTTATCCTTTCTTTGAAGGTCTGATGTGGAACGGTAACCTGGGCTTACAGGCGTGGTTTACACGGACACTGGGTGCGCCTTTTCATGACTTTGCCGGCTCGGTGGTCGTGCATGCGGTGGGTGGCTGGATTGCCTTTGCGGCGATATTTTTGCTGGGTGCACGGGCAGGGCGCTACAGAAATGGTCGTGTTGTCGCCTTTGCACCGTCCAATATTCCGTTCTTAGCGTTAGGTGCTTGGATTTTAGCCGTGGGTTGGTTTGGCTTTAATGTCATGTCAGCGCAGACTTTAGAGGGCGTCTCGGGCTTGGTCGCAGTCAACAGCCTTATGGCAATGGTCGGTGGCACCTTAGTAGCAATGCTAATCGGCAAAAAAGATCCGGGCTTTATTCATAACGGACCCTTGGCTGGCTTAGTGGCGGTGTGTGCCGGTTCTGATGTGATGCATCCAATGGGTGCATTGGCTGTTGGTGTGATTGCTGGGGCATTGTTTATTGGTTGCTTCTTGCTGGCGCAAAATCGCTTTCCGCGCTTCGATGATGTGCTCGGTGTCTGGGCCATGCACGGTATGTGTGGAATATGGGGCGGGATTGCCGCCGGTATCTTTGGCTTAGAAGCATTGGGCGGCATGGGCGGTGTCAGCTTTATCGTGCAGGTGCTCGGCACTGTGCTGGGTGTTGTCGTGGCCTTGAGTGGTGGCTTTATCGTCTACGGCGGGGTTAAAGCTGTTGTCGGTTTGCGCTTAACCGCTGAAGAAGAGTTCAATGGTGCAGATCTGTCGGTGCACCGTATTGGCGCGTCAAGTATGGATTGATAGTACTGCTATAGACCTTAGAGCTGCATCAATGAGGCTAAAACGAAACGTTTGAATGCTAATAAATTCGCCGGACATTGACCTCTGGGTTACTTGTCAGGGAGTTGCTTTTGCTGGGTAGACTGTGCCTGCGACAAGGTGTTATTAGAGAAATACTGATCTGTTTATCCAGACGCAATTGCAGACAAGGCCCATCTATACAGGTTTGGAATGAGCGCAGCACGCGTTGACTGGCTGTGTGTTTGTATGCGTCAGTCTCATTTGGAAGCGCAGGTCTGCTCAGTTGCAAGATATATTTGTATTGCTGCATTCCAGCATATTAAAAATTCAGTTTTATAGTTATGCTGATCTAGCAAACAGTAAACATGGAGAGCAACCTTATGCCTACCACAGTACGTATGACTAATTTGTTTTTGCAGTTGGGTTTGGATGCAACGCCCGAGGGTGTTGCGCGTTTTATTAGTGAGCATCGCTTAGCGCCAGAGGTGAATATACTTGATGCTGATATTTGGAACGCTGGGCAGCGTCAGCTTTTAAAAGAGCTTTTATGCTCTGACGGTGAGTGGGCGCTGGTGGTTGATCAGCTCAGTGAAGCGTTGCGTGCGCCTGGCACATAAGACTGATATTTTTGCTTGTTAAGTTGTTATTCAAACAACTGCATTGCCAATATCAATTATGCAGCGCAGTTGTTTGGCATTTTGCGGCTTAGTAAGCCGTTCTTGAATGTGATAAACCCTATTGTGTGTTCTCTACGAACGGCTCAGTACAATCTGCTTGTCCATCACTGCGTGCTGTATTGAGTATCTTAAGTGCGTACACACAGCAGATAACGCAAAGTCGCCAACTCAGAGTAATCCAGCCACGAGCAATAACTGACTAAATAATGGCACAGCGCTATAGCAGGGGTTGCGTCAGGATCGTTGCCGCTCTCTTTATGTTCGACTCATGCTAGTTATAACAAAAGTACAGATAATGGGTGCTTGGGCCAGAGTGCATCTATGCTCTGGTTAGCCGGCTTATTATAAAACAGGCTCACGAGTAGCGCTGAGGAAGTGAGATTTATTTAGACACAATACATATCTATAGAGCAGTACTAAAGTAGGCCCTTCTTTAACGCTGGTGTGTTTTTGTTGAGCGCTAGAGCCGTTATGATCAAAGAGTGTCGTGTCTGCGGTAGGCGCAGGCATTGTAGATAACGAGGCTAAGACTATGATTTATGCACAACCTGGTACTCAAGGCTCTTTACTCACGATCAAACCACGCTATGGCAACTATATTGGTGGTGAGTTCGTCCCGCCAGTGAGTGGCGAGTACTTTGAAAACACCACCCCTGTTACGGGCGCTGTTTGCGGTGAGTTTCCACGCTCAAACGCAGATGATATCAATTTAGCGCTCGACGCCGCCCATGCTGCCGCTGCCGCTTGGGGTAAAACCTCAGTTCAAGACCGCGCTTTAGTTTTATTAAAAATCGCTGATCGCATTGAACAAAATCTTGAATTATTGGCTGTTGCCGAAACGTGGGATAACGGTAAAGCCATCCGTGAAACACTCAATGCAGACGTGCCGCTAGCAGCGGATCACTTCCGTTACTTTGCAGGCTGCATACGCGCACAAGAAGGCACCGCTGCGGAAATCAATGAAAACACTGCCGCCTATCATTTTCACGAGCCGCTTGGCGTTGTTGGGCAGATCATTCCGTGGAACTTTCCACTGTTGATGGCAACTTGGAAACTGGCGCCTGCATTGGCCGCTGGTAACTGTGTGGTGCTTAAGCCTGCAGAGCAAACCCCTTTATCCATTACTGTTTTGATGGAGTTGATTGGCGACTTATTGCCACCGGGTGTTTTAAATGTGGTGCAAGGTTTTGGTCGTGAAGCAGGCGAAGCGCTGGCAACCAGTACGCGTATTGCTAAGATTGCCTTTACCGGCTCAACGCCAGTGGGTTCACGGATTATGCATGCAGCGGCGGAAAATATTATTCCGAGCACCGTAGAATTAGGGGGAAAATCACCTAACATCTTCTTTGAAGATATTATGCAAGCAGAGCCAGCTTTTATTGAAAAAGCGGCAGAAGGTTTAGTTTTAGCGTTTTTCAACCAAGGAGAAGTCTGTACTTGCCCATCGCGTGCGCTGATTCAAGAGTCTATTTATGAACCCTTTATGGCAGAAGTCATGAAGAAGATTAAACAGATTCGCCGTGGCAACCCATTGGACACAGAAACCATGGTCGGCGCGCAAGCCTCATCGCAGCAGTTTGAGAAGATCATGTCCTATATGGATATTGCTGCAGAAGAGGGTGCAGAGGTGCTCACTGGCGGTAAAGTTGAGAAGCTGGAAGGCGATTTGGCGACAGGCTACTACATCCAGCCAACCCTGCTTAAAGGCCACAATAAAATGCGCGTGTTCCAAGAAGAGATTTTTGGCCCAGTCGTTGCCGTGACCACCTTTAAAGACGAAGCAGAGGCGCTGGAAATTGCCAATGACACTGAATACGGCTTAGGCGCTGGTGTCTGGACGCGTGACATTAACCGTGCGTATCGCATGGGGCGTGGTATTCAAGCGGGACGCGTATGGACCAACTGCTACCATCTGTATCCTGCGCATGCAGCGTTTGGCGGTTATAAAAAGTCAGGAGTTGGGCGCGAAACACATAAGATGATTCTTAACCATTATCAGCAAACTAAAAACTTGCTGATCAGTTATGACATCAACCCTATGGGCTTTTTCTAAAGGAGATGAGCTGAGCTTGGTCTTCAGAATGACCAAGCTCAGCGCCATACAATCTATCTAGCCATTGTTGTCACATATCTTGGTATGCAAAGGATATTCAAGGCGCTGCATACGCTGCTGTAAATATGAGCTCTACTCCAGACAGTTAACCGGGCACTTTCGAAACGGTGTTGGTCTCTTTTTTTGTGCCATTCTTTTTCTCCTCTTTTTTATGAAGATGGTGTATCCCTTTTTTTGTTTTTTCTGTGCGCCTTTTTTTTTTTTCTCTTCCATTTTTTTTTTTTTTCGTGACATTTTCCCCCTCCCAAAAAAAACATCCTAAAGATATTTTTTTGAATCTCTCTTTTGTTTCCCCCCCAACAACCATTTTCTTCCAAAGATTATTCTTTTTTTTTTGGAAAACAAAAGAAAAAAAATAAAATATAGGGTGGTACAGACAGACAAAAAGAATCTAAAAAAAAAAAAAAATAAGACCCCAGTTCCCTTTTCTTTCTAGTATTTTTTTCCAACTCCTCCCTGGAAAAAACCCTCTATATCTTTTTTTTTTTCTTCTTTTTTTTTTTTATTATTTTTCGGGATAATCTCTAAAAAATATCGCGGAAAAAAACAAAAAAAGGAAAAATTCTGATTAAAAAGGTTTTTTTTTCCCTAAGTTGAAATTTATAGTGAATTTTATATCCCATGGATTGGCTGGTTTATTGGTTTTATTCAGCTTTCCTATAAATTCATATTTATTTTTGACAAGTTAAATATACCGTCTATTTTGAAACCTGTAGCCAAAAACCAATACTGAAATTGGCAATAAAAGCTATAGGTTTTAATTTAACAAGGACGGTGTATATGCGTAAATTAATTATGAACTCAATATTGATTGCAGCTTTAAGTGGCGGTAGTTTTTTTGCTGTTGCAGCTGATACTAAAGCGCCATCTGACGTGCAGACTGTTGCTATGATTGAACAGTCTAAAGTTAATATCAATAGTGCAGATACAGACACGCTAGCTCGCGAACTTAACGGTATAGGTATGGCTAAGGCACGTGCTATTGTTGATTATCGTGAAACACATGGTGCATTTGCATCAGTTGATGAGCTGCTGGAAGTTAAAGGTATTGGTACTGCGATATTGCAGAAAAATTTAAATAAACTGGCCGTTGAATAAACTCTATATAAGAGAGTTGGTTTTTCGCATGGATGCGAATAAAGGAGCACTTAATTAAAATATCAGGATGATATGTAATGGACTTATTAATTAAGCTGCAAGAAGTAATATTATCTACAGGAAGTAGTGTTGTATAAAACAAGGATGCTTAACAAGGAAGTTGGACTATTAGCGTTGGTTTAACGCAATCAGTGAACAATCGAGGGGGGAGGCTTGTATCGTTGTAAGACGAGCAGTCTCCTAGTTGTTCTGATTATTTAATAGGCATACATATGCAAGGCTGCGGGTAGGTTCCAATAGAGTAACGCGACAAATGCTACCAGTAATGAGAGTGTTATGAATTTCCAGAGTTGTTTATCTAGAGCAGGCATAGGTTGTTTGATTTGTGTGATGGCTAGGCTGACAGAGCAAATGACACTGGCCAGCAATGCGCCGGCTAAAATATCTGTTGGCCAATGTGCGGTTAAGTACACCCTTGATAAAGCAATGCTAATGGCTGGAATAAGCGCTGCCAGCAACCAAATAATTCGCCAGCGCTGCGGTTGTTGACGGCCTGCGAGTACACCTAAAACTAGAAAAAATGCAAATCCAGACGCACTGTGTCCGCTTGGAAAACTAAAGCTTTGTAAGGGCTCAAGGAGCACAGTTGGTCGGATTCTTTCGAAAAAGTGCTTAAACAGATAATTGCTAACGGCGACTGCGATTAAGGTGCTGCTGGCAAAGAGTAGAGCTTGAAACTGTCTAAATAAAAATAATAGAGCGCAGAGTATAACGCTGACGGCAAACTGAGTTGATAAGTCGCCTAAACGAGTGATTACAACCATGCGTTGGTCAAGCCAAGGTGTGCGGATCATTTGGCTTAGGTCATGCAAGTACGTATCAAAGATAGACAGGTGCTGCCAGTTCAGCATCAGTAGTATGAGCGCAATACCGTAAACAGTAGCACTCACTAAACTGCTCATGCGCGAACCGAGCAAGCAACTGCATATGCTTAACAAAACGCACACGCCTAAACAGCCTAAGACCCAAGCGGCTTGCAACCAAAAACCTTGCGGCGGGCTCAATTCAAAAGCAGCACCTAGTAACCAGCCCGGCATAGTATAAGCAACTGCCCAGCCCGCAGCGGCAAAGACACTAACGCTGGCAAAGCGCGAGAAGGGCATCGATAGCATGCCAGCAACCAATGGCAGCACTGGCCGTAAAGGGCCAATAAAGCGCCCAAGCAGCAGGCTTAATGCGCCATAACGTTCGAAATGAATTTGTGCATTGATCAGCCAATGTGGATGTGTTCGAAGTAAAGGCAGGCGAGGCACTTTGTTCTGCAAGCGGTAACCCAACGCATAAGATAGAAAATCCCCACAGAGCCCGCCAAGCCAAGCGAGGAGTAATACGGTCGGTAGACCTAAATTGCTGCTGCCGGCGATGAGTGCTAGGCCAAACATTAAAACAACACCCGGCAGGACAATCCCGACCAAGGCTAGGCATTCCAAAAATGCAGCAGTGAAAATTGCAACGCCTAACCAATAAGGGCTACCGTCGGACCACTCTAAAACTGTTTGTAGTACGTCATTCATAAAATCACTTATCGCTGATAACAGAAAGCATTCAGTGCCCTATATTAAGAGCTATTGTACGCAAATTCTTATTTTAGACTGTACAGTGCGTAGCCGTTCCGGCTTGTTCAGCCAGTCAGCTGATTAAATGTGCAGTTGTAGCTGTGTTGCAGTAAAACCCTAAGCGCTTGCTGTTTGTAAAGTGGTAGAGGCTTAGCAGGGCACCCAGCGGCTATGCTAAAGTAGAACACCGGACCAAGATTGAAAGATTCTATGTTAATTCCTTTTGAACAGCTTGCAGCAGATACGCTAACAGGTTTAATCGAAGATTTTGTAACCCGTGATGGCACTGACAATGGTGATGAAACGCCTTTGCAGGTGCGTATTGACCGAGTGCGTCGTGCGCTTGATACAAAACAGGCTGTCATTGTTTTCGATGTTGAAAGTCAACAGTGTCAGTTGTGTTTGCGTCATGATGTGCCAAAAGAATGGTTGAACGATTTAGAGCAATTAACAGCACAGGAGTCAAGTTGCTAGTTTTTTAGCTTCGTAAAACTAGACTACTTGTGAACAATGTTTACAATCGTGCTTATAGATATATTAATAAATGGAGATAACGCATGAATAAAAAGTATTTTACCGCTTTATTTGCTGCAGCTGCTTTCGTCACTTTAGCGGGTTGTTCTTCGCCAACGGTGATCACTTTAAAAGACGGTAGCCAGTTAGAAACCACTGACAAACCTAAATATGACCGAGATAGTGGTTTTTACGAATTTGAACAGCGCGATGGTAAACCCGTGCGTATTAACAAAGACGATATTCACACCATCAAGAAAAAGTAAAGAATTAGCGCATACATGATGTCTTTATTCTGAATCATGCATGCGCTTTTTTGTTGATGTCTGTCGTTGCAAAAGAGGAGCTTGCAATTACTTCTTTTTAACTGCTTGAATCCATGCTGGGTCTAGCGTCTGTTGATCACAATCAATGCTCATTTCTTGCATCTGTTCTGCAAGAACGTTGACCTCGTCGATCATCTGGCTTGTTTCACTGCTATTGGCATCCAGCTGATGCATTTGCATTAAGCCTAAATGATAAAAGCGTAACAACTTTACTGCGGTTGGATTGCGCGCAGCTACACCATCGGTTACATGGTGCATAATATTGGTCACTTTCATAAGGTTGCGCTTGAGTTGCCAGCCATACACATTAGCCGCCATCCAAGGCTGTTTACTGAAAACTAAGCGAACCAATGCCGCAGTAATGAGCACACCAAAGGCCACACCCGCTGCATTGAGCTTAAAGTTATCCCCACCAGACTCGCCAAAAAACATCACCAATAGACTTGATAGCAGCATGGCCAGCGCCACAAAAACCGCAATAATAATCCACGTGGCTTTGTGGGTTTGACTGCGATACTGCGCAGGGTCTATTTTTTTCAATCTAAAAAATGCTGTATTGCTGAGAGACGGGCGGTCAGATTGTGTTTGATTGGGCATTAGAACAAGGCTCAGGCTATAAACGTTTGGGCATCATACAGCAGCGCGTGCCGCCATCCTAACGCGCAGAGTTAGCAGGGCTTAATTAGCGATCAATACGGTTAGAGTAAAGAGCACTAAGCATTCAATACATACAACGTTACATAGGCCAAAATAGCATAACGCCCAACTTTGGCGATGCTGACCAGTAATGTAAACCGCCAAAAAGGTTCGCGTAGCACACCAGCAATTAATGTTAACGGATCACCAATAATTGGCACCCAACTCAGCAATAAGCTCCAGTGTCCATAACGGTGATACCACTGCTGTGCGCGCTCAAGTTGAGCCGGCGTTGCTGGAAACCAGCGACGTGATTGCCAGCGCTGCAGTTGCCCACCCAACCACCAGTTGATTTGCGAACCCAGCACATTGCCTAAAGATGCAACAAGTACCAAAGAGTACACAGCGCGGGGTTCCATTGCGAGAAGGGCAACCAACGCAGCTTCCGATTGCATAGGCAGTAAAGTGGCGGCAACACAGGCTGAGACGGCAAGCCCGAGATAACTGACCCAGCTCAGCATCGCTTCACAGTCCGTTGCTTATTAGCTGAATATATAACAAAAACTATCACTGAGTGAATAACTCCAATTGCACTGCATCTTGCTGTTGTTGATCATGCAAGCGTACGCCAACGCCCAGTAGGCGCACCGCTTTATTGCCACGCATAAAAGCAGCTGACAGGAGCAAGCGATAACTGTCTAAATCAAAGGCTGCACCTGCTTGCTCAACCGTGGTCTGCGTAAAATCATGGAATTTAACTTTTACAAACGGCTTATCAGGACGGTAATTGTCATCTAAACGTTGCTGACGTACGGTTAATTCCTCAAGCAGGCTTGGCAACTGCGCTTGGCATGCTGCGAGATCAGGTAGATCTTTGTCATAAGTGCGCTCAACACTAACACTTTGCCGGCGGCTGTTGGGCTGCACGGGGCGCTCATCAATACCGCGCGCCAATGACCACAAACGCTCACCAAAGCTGCCAAAGGCTTTAGTTAGCGCCAAGACACTGTGCTCACGCAACTGCGCACAGTTTAGAATGCCCATGCGCTCTAACTTAGCGGCAGTGACTTTGCCCACCCCATGCAGCTTTTTTACCGGTAACGCCAAGACAAAGTCATCCACTTGGTCGGGGGTAATCACAAACAGCCCATCAGGTTTGCGCCAGTCGGAAGCAATTTTTGCCAAGAACTTATTTGGAGCCACGCCAGCAGACACAACCAAGCGCAACTCTTGCCAAACACGGCTGCGTATTTCTTTGGCGATTAAAGTGGCGCTGCCCGAGCACAGCGTGCACTCAGTGACATCTAAAAACGCCTCATCTAAAGACAGCGGCTCAATGCAGTCGGTGTAGTCATGTAAAATGCCATGAATCTGTTTTGACGCCTCTTTATAGACATCCATACGCGGTTTAATCACTTCAAGATCAGGGCACAGCTTTAGCGCACGGGCGGTCGGCATCGCCGAATGAATGCCCCACGAACGCGCTTCATAGTTGCAGGTTGCGATCACGCCACGCCGATCTGCCGAGCCACCCACAGCTACAGCACGCCCTTGCAAGTGCGGATCATCACGCATTTCAATGGCTGCATAAAAACAATCAGCATCGATGTGAATTATTTTTCGCGCGCTCAAAACCTCTGCAACCCCTATATACAGTGCCTCTTGAGCCGCTAGCTTAACATTAGACTGGGATGAAACGGCGTTTTACTGTATTTAAATGCAGTAAAGGTTTGACAAGGTTCAAAAAGTCGCTATAATTTGCGCCGCGGGATGGAGCAGTCTGGTAGCTCGTCGGGCTCATAACCCGAAGGTCGTAGGTTCAAATCCTGCTCCCGCAACCAGATTCATCAATAAAGCCTCAAGCATTTAAGTGTTTGGGGCTTTTTTGTATCTGGACTTCCTGTAACCCTTATCTCATGCGCCTTACAGCGCTCTTCTCTTAGCTGTACAGGGCTTCTTTTAAGATGCTTTTAAAGCTGTTTTGCCCGCATAAAATGCCATAAAAGCGCATCTCTTAAACACTCTAAAAATAGCATGCTGACCATATGCTGACCAAATCCTGCCCATTTGCTGACAAAATGCTGACCATTTTATTGGTCAGCGGCTATAAATTTTGACCTTCGGGCACCAGTAGAAAAATATTTTTTAATGGGGTTTGGTCAGCAAAATTATCTCCCCTGAGCACCTAGCGCGTACTCAAAAATGGATCAATAAAGCACTCGAATAGCTCGCTTAATCTAACCATTGTAATTAGATCAATGTGCCTAGTTTGCTCTTCACAGAGCGCTAAAGTAGCGTTACAAGTCAGACCAGCTCTTCAGGCTCAACCTTGCTATTAGGTATGTACTCAAAAATCTCACCCACTTCACAGTTAAAAAGCTCACACAGTTTATCAATTGCATTTAAGTCAATTCTGATAGCACGCTCGTCGTAAAGCGCAGTAACTGTATTTCGGTGCAAACCCGTTTCCCTCGCTACATCAATAATCTTCATTTTGTGCATACCCATGAGGGTAGATAGATGGCACTTAATCATTTTATTCTCCTTAAAAGTCTTGCAGGAAGGCATAAAGACTTGCATTAGTGCTAAAAGCACATATAATCATCTTGCAGCAAGGCATAAAGCCTTCCTTTTGTATGTAGTGACTAGTTATAGGTCTTTTAATTAATCAGTAGGTGATTCTACCTAGGAGTTAGAAAAATGTCTCATACGTTCTTAACCACCGATCAGCTCTCTGAGCGTATCCACTACAACGCACGCACCATTCGTCACCAGTTGGTAGATAAGTGCCTGTTTGAAGGCCGTCACTATGTGCGTCCTTTTGGTGGCCGCAAGTACTTGTTTATTTGGGAAACCATTAAAGAAGACTTGCTTGCCTCGTACAGCGACAGCGTCGCAATGCCTTTCCAAGCGGAGGCTTAATCATGGCTAACGTTCGTGTAGATGAGCGCACCGACAGGCTCTATTTGGATTTTCGCTATCAGGGTAAGCGCTATCGTGAATTTACCGGATTAAAAAACACGGCCGCTAACACCCGCAAGCTGGAAAAACTGGGCGAAAAGATTGAGCAAGAAATTGTTCTCGGTACTTTCAAATACCACAACCACTTTCCAGAGTCGGCGGCAGGCAAGCGTTTTGCTCAAGAAGAGCAGGAGCAGATTAAGCAGGCTACAACTATTGCAGCAGCAGTCGCAGTCGCTTCGGCACTACAGAGCGAATCAGCTAATACGCCACTGTTTAAAGATTTTGTTGAAGAGTGGATTATGGAGAACAAGGTCAGTTGGCGGGATTCGCATTTGGCCAATATGCGCAACATCGTCAAATGCCATTACTTACCGCATTTTGCAAACAGGGAAGTCGGCAGCATCACTCGTGCTGAATTGTTAAAGTTTCGATCAGAACTCGCCAAAGTACCAGGTCGAACCATTAACAAAGGACTCTCAGCAAACCGTATCAACAAGATCATGGATCCGTTGCGACGTGTTTTTGAGGAAGCCGCCGACCGTTATGAATTTAACACACCCTTTATCCGCATTAAACCGCTGCGTATTCAGAAGAGTGATGTTGAGCCTTTCACATTAGCGGAGAGCTTGCGCATTATTGCTGCAGCACGCCCCGATTATAAAAACTATTACATCGTGCGCTTTTTCACTGGTATGCGTACTGGTGAAATTGATGGCCTCAAGTGGAAATATGTGGACTTTGAGCGCCGCCAGATCTTGATACGGGAAACCATTGTTGCCGGCAAAGAGGACTACACCAAGACTGACTCCTCTCAGCGTGAAATCCACATGACAGATGCAGTTTATCGCGCTCTGAAACATCAGCATAAAGCCACCTCACTGGTATCAGAGTTTGTCTTCTGCAACCTCAAAGGTACGCCGCTGGATCATAACAACGTGACTAAGCGGGTCTGGTATCCGCTATTGGCTCAGCTCAAGCTGCAAAAGCGCCGGCCTTATCAAACAAGGCACACCGCCGCCACGCTCTGGCTCGCAGCGGGTGAAGCACCGGAGTGGATTGCTCGGCAAATGGGGCATGCCAGCACTGAAATGCTCTTCAAAGTGTACTCGCGCTACGTGCCCAACCTCACCCGCAAGGACGGCTCAGCCTTTGAGCGTCTGCTGGATGAGCAAATGAGTCTGTTGGAGAAATAACCATGCAAGAGATTCTATTGAAAACAGAGCAGCAGAAGTTGATCACGCCGCGCAACGTAACGATCTGGTTGATTAACTATTACAAGATTCCGCGCAGTAACGATTTGTCATTGCATTGGGGCTTGCCGTACTGGATCGATAACTACACCGCCATCAAACACTGGGTTGAGCGAGTTATGAGCGAAAAGCCTTACGAGGGGCGCGTGCTCGGTGATCTGCGCCGCCGCTTTGAAGAGCAGTTGCCCATTTAAAGCACATCTAACAGCACCCTGTTTATGGGTGCTGGCCTAAGCCCTTTTGAGTCAATTTAAAGAGTTATTTGTATGACAGACTTTGATTTAGCCTGGATCAATCAAATTGATGCAGTCAATGACATTTGGAGTGTGCAAACACGCGATAAACAGTTTTATAAACAGAAATATCGCTTCGGAGTACCTCAACATACTGATGGTTATGTCGCTGTTGTTGAGCTCAATGGTAGTCAGTTTATAAGAGTGCTAGAGGCTGTGGTGCTACAGCTTCCACAAGACGTTGTCCGCACGCATTTTGCTTGGCGACAGCCGGATCAACTGGATGCACAAGGTATGCTCTGGCATCACGCGGCCCTGATACAAGATCCTGCTTTAAAGGAGTTTCTGACCAATATTCTGCTCGATGCAAAAATCATGCATCCATTTTATATAGCTCGGGCCAGCCAAGATTTTCATCACAATGAAACAGGCGGCCTTTTTAAGCACAGCGTACAGGTCGCTTTAGCGGCAATAGAGATCGCCCAGCAATATGGTCTTGATCAAGCTGAAGTTGATTGTGTTTTCGTCTGTGGCTTACTGCATGACATTGGTAAAATCATGATGTTTTATAACATCGATAAAAACCAACAAAAAGGCGTCAATGGCCAGCATGAAGCCTTTAGTTTTATGGTGCTCGCTGAGCACTTGGAGCGCTTAAAAGCGCAAAATAAGACGTTATTTGAAGCGATTTCGGCAACACTATCGGTCAATGTGAACGGGAAAAAGCATTGCGAATACGTGATTGAAACCATTGTTCGAGCGGCTGATCGCATTTCAGCAGAAGTCTATCAATGTCGCGCTGCATTCAAGGACAAACCGGCAGGGCAGCTGTATGCAAACTATAAGTCAGGGAAACGCTATAAGCGCTTGTGGCACACTTAAACACGCGTGTAATAATCCAGCTGCACGAACACGAACACGCATAGGCCAGCAAGGTTGCTTTGTACTTGCTGGCCTTTTGGTATCTAATACTTAAATATTTTTTATTCTTCTTTATACCAACATGCTGCCCTAGAAGTATTGCTTTCACTCTAGGCCAGCAACCCGCTATTTAAGGCATCAACATGAACCACAGTGCACACAATAAACTCATTTCTTTTATTTGGAACATTGCCGACGACTGCCTGCGTGATGTGTATGTACGCGGCAAGTACCGCGATGTGATTTTGCCGATGGTGGTGTTGCGTCGTTTAGATACTTTGCTTGAGCCAAGCAAACAAGCCGTCTTGGATGAAGTGAAGTTCCAGAAAGAAGAGATGGATGCCATTGAGCTGGATGATGCTCCGCTGATGGCTGCGTCCGGTTATGTGTTCTACAACACCTCTAAGTGGACGCTAAAATCAATCTACAGCACGGCGACCAACAACCAGCAAATCCTACTGGCAAACTTTGAAGAATACCTACTGGGCTTTAGCGATAACGTTAAAGAGATCATTGAGTGTTTTAACCTGCAAGCGCAGATTCGTCACATGGCATCCAAGCAGGTATTACTCGATGTGGTGGAGAAGTTTGTCTCGCCCTATATCAACCTCACACCCAATGCGGTTGCTGATCCTGACGGCAATCTGATGCCTGGCCTCAGTAATCTGGGCATGGGGTATGTGTTTGAAGAACTGATCCGTAAATTTAACGAAGAAAACAACGAAGAAGCCGGTGAGCACTTCACTCCGCGTGAAGTGATTGAGCTGATGACGCACTTGGTGTTTGACCCTATACAAGGCAACTTACCGCTGACCATGACTGTATATGACCCAGCCTGTGGTAGTGGCGGTATGCTGACCGAAGCGCAAAACTTTATTGAAGAAAAGTACCCTAACGACAATCGTGATGTGTACCTCTACGGTAAAGAAATCAACGATGAGACTTACGCTATTTGTAAGTCTGACATGATGATTAAAGGCAACAACCCAGAAAACATTCGGGTGGGCTCAACTTTATCTACCGACGAGTTCGCCGCACACCGTTTTGATTTTATGCTTTCTAATCCGCCCTATGGCAAAAGCTGGGCTTCAGAGCAAAAGCATATTAAAGATGGCAACGACGTTATCGACCCACGTTTTAAAGTGAAATTAAAAGATTACTGGGGCGTAGAAGCAGAAGTGGATGCCACACCACGCTCTAGCGATGGGCAGTTGCTGTTCCTCATGGAAATGGTCAGCAAAATGAAGTCGCCTGAGCTAAGCCCGTTAGGTAGCCGCATTGCCTCTGTCCATAATGGTTCCAGTTTGTTTACCGGTGATGCCGGTGGTGGTGAAAGCAATATCCGTCGTTATCTGATTGAAAACGACATGCTGGATGCTATCGTCCAACTGCCCAACAACCTGTTTTATAACACCGGCATTACTACTTATATTTGGCTGCTCAGCAATAACAAGCCTGCGCAGCGGCGTGGCAAAGTGCAGCTGATTGATGCCAGTTTGTTATTCCGTAAGCTGCGTAAAAACTTAGGCGAAAAAAATTGTGAGTTTTCACCAGAGCATATTGAAGAGATTGTCCGCACCTATTTAGATTGCGCCACAGTCGAGCGCCAGCTAGATAACAATGGTGACCCCACCGGCATGGCCAGCCAAGTGTTTGATAATGCAGACTTTGGCTATTACAAAGTCACTATCGAGCGCCCAGATCGCCGTAAAGCGCAATTTAGTGCTGAGCGTATTGCCACTCTGCGCTTTGATCGACAGCTGAGCGAAGTCATGCAGCACTTGTACAGTGAGCATGGCGAACAGGTATATGCCGCGACAGGCTTTGGTAAAAATAACAAAGACAGCTTTTTAAAGTCCATCGAGAAAGATATTCTTAACTGGTGCGAAGACAACGATATTAGCCTGAATGCCCGTGCCAAAACTAAGCTCCTAGACGTTAAACAGTGGCAAGCGCTGCAAGCCGTGCACGCAACGGCTGAGCAGTTAATGCAGGCGATTGGCACTCAAGAGTTTGATGACTTCAACCTGTTTAAAGCCAAAATTGATGACCAGCTTAAAGCCAAAATTGATGACCAGCTTAAAGCCAAGAAAATTAAGCTATCGGCGTCAGCAAAAAACGCCATTTTAAACAGTGTCAGCTGGTATGACGAAAATGCCGCCAAAGTGATTAATAAAGTAGTCAAGCTCAGTGGTGATAAGCTCGATGAGCTGCTAGAACGTTTAGGCTGCAGCGAAGCTGATTTACCCGACTTTGGTTACTACCCGCGCCCAGCCACCGAAGGCGGCAAAAAAGGCGAATACATCACTTACGAAACCAGCGCCGATTTGCGCGATAGCGAGTCAGTGCCGGTTAAAGACAGTATCCACCAGTATTTCCGTGACGAAGTGCAGCCGCATGTGAGTGAAGCCTGGATCAATCTGGACTCAGTTAAAATCGGTTATGAAATCAGCTTTAACAAATATTTTTACCGCCATAAATCCTTGCGTGCGCTGGAGGATGTGGCTGCCGACATCATTAGTTTGGAGCAACAAGCCGAAGGCTTAATAGCGCAGATTTTAGGTGTTAGTAGCTTTGATGCAGCGGTTAAGCAGGTGCAAAACTAATGGTTAAGTTTGCACAGCTGCCTAAGTATGAGGCGTATAAGGATTCTGGGGTAGAGTGGTTGGGTGAGATTCCAGCTGAATGGAATGTTGTTCGTTTTCGTGATTTATTTAAGTTTGGGAGAGGCTTAACCATCACCAAAGCAGAACTAGAGGAAGAAGGTGTTCCATGTATAAATTATGGTGAGGTTCACTCAAAGTATGGTTTTGAGTTTACGCCTAGAAAACACCATTTAAAGTGTGTAAGTGAAGATTATTTACTAACCAGTCCAAACTCACTCTTAGAAAAGGGTGACTTTATATTTGCTGATACCTCTGAAGATATTGAAGGCTCTGGTAATTTTTCACAGCTAATTACGGATGACGCTGTGTTTGCGGGTTATCACTCTGTCATATGCAGGCCAATAGGAAGAAATAACTACCGTTACCTAGCTTATTGCTTAGAGTCTACCTCATATAGAAACCAAGTAAGACAGCAGGTTAAAGGCGTAAAAGTTTACAGCATTACCCAAGCTATATTAAAAAACACTGAGGTTTGGTTGCCAAACCTTGAAGAACAAACCTTAATCGCCAATTTTCTCGACCAAAAAACCTCACAAATCGATGCCGCCATTGCCATTAAAGAACAGCAAATTGAGCTGCTAAAAGAACGCAAGCAAATCATTATCCAACAAGCCGTCACCCAAGGCCTCGACCCTAATGTGCCAATGAAAGACTCAGGCGTAGAGTGGATTGGGCAGATACCGGAGCACTGGGAAGTTAAACGTGCAAAGTACCTTTTTAATGAAATTGATGAGCGCTCAAAGACTGGTGACGAGGAGTTACTTTCAGTTTCACATATGACGGGAGTAACACCGCGATCTGAAAAGAGCGTCACCATGATCGCTGAGGACTATACGGGTTCCAAGACGTGCCAAAAGAATGATTTTATTATGAATATCATGTGGGCTTGGATGGGTGCAATGGGAGTCTCTGATAGACCAGGCATTGTAAGCTCTGCGTATAGTATTTTTCGACAAACGCCGTTAGGCATATTTAACCCTACATATTTAGAATGGTTACTGACTACTGTTGGATATATTGAGCACTACAATCAGGTTTCCACAGGATTGCATTCTTCACGTTTACGTTTTTATTCCCGTATGTTTTTCGATATGGAGATAGGTTTTCCTGATAGAAATGAGCAGGACGAAATTGTAAAAGCAGTTAAAAATCAATCCACTAAGGTCGAGCAAGCTGTACTGCTAAATATGCAACAAATCCAAAAACTCAAAGAATACAAAACCACACTAATCAACAGTGCAGTCACCGGCAAAATAAAAATCACCCCTGAATTACTAGCTAAGTAAAATGAATGACAAAACAATAACGATACTTTTAGATTGCAACATGTTTGATTTTTTCTTTGATTTTAAAATCAACCCTGTGAACGCAGCAAAAGAGGCTGGTATACAAAACTTAGTATTCGGCTATACCGAGCAGATATTAGAAGAAGTTAAAACAGTTTTTGCTAAAAAATCTGATTTTGAGAAATTTTGTAGTGCCTTTATGCCAGAACTAATTCTATATGCCCCAGAGCTATGTTTTGGGTTTGGAAGGCATAATGGTAATTTTGGTAGTGGTTTGAGTAATGGTAAACGTGAAGCCGTAATCAGAGTAGCTAACGAAAAGTATGCAGGAAAAGAGTACAAACATTTAAATGACATTTTAATGATGGCGCTGACCGCAGAGCGGCCTAATGTTTACGATTTGACCATGGAGAAATCAAAAGCAATAAAAGAGGTTCGAGAGCATAAGGATGTTAATCTAATATCTTTCTATAAATACAAAGAAACTCTTAATAAAGATAGTTGGTTATAAATTTTAATTAAAGAAATAGATTCACTATCAAATAGTAATAATCAGAGAGCGAAATAAGTTGTTCACTATTAATAGTCAAGACAATCGTATCAAACCGGTTAAAGCTAAAAGTTTTAACGAGCTAGGTTTTTCTGAGCGCAAGCACCTGCAAGAATGGCTGGCTCATCAGCCCAATGCTTTGGGTGCTGAAGAGCTGCTGATTATTCAAAAAGAGTTTGCAGGCTTTGACGAAACCCGTGAACGCCTTGATCTGCTGGCGCTGGATAAAGACGGTAATCTGGTCATTATCGAAAACAAACTGGATGACAGTGGCCGCGATGTGGTGTGGCAAGCAGTCAAATACGCCTCCTATTGTGCCAGCCTCAGCAAAGCGCAAATTGTTGAAATCTACCAGCAATACCTTGATCAGTATGAGCCTGTTGCGGCTGATGCTGATTCGCCGGCTACGCCCACTAATGCCGCAAGTCGCATCTGCGATTTTTTAAATGCGCCCGACTTAGATGAAGTAAAGCTTAACCTTGGTAACAGCCAGTGTTTAATTTTGGTAGCGGCTAATTTTCGTAAAGAAGTCACCAGCACCGCCCTCTGGCTGCTCGGCCAAGGTATTAACATTCAATGCTTTAAAGTCACGCCCTATGCGTTGGGTGAGCAACTACTGATTAATATCGACCAGATTATCCCCACGCCAGAAGTGAAAGAACTGATGATCGGCATCAGCGCCAAAGAAGCCGAAGAAAAAAGCACCGAAGTGGTGCTGAAAAATCGACACAACGTACGCCGTGAATACTGGGAGCAAATGTTAGAGGTGTTCCAGAAAAGCCACTGTACTTTGTACAACAATATTAGCCCGGGTAAAGACCACTGGCTGTCGGCAGGTTCAGGTTTAAGCGGTTGCCCGTACCAGGTGCTTTTCTTACAAAAAGAATTATGGGTAGCGCTTAACATTGCTCGCAGCGTGACAGAAGAAAATAAATTCTTATTTGATTATCTAATCCAGCACAAAGAACAAATTGAGCAAACATTTGGTGAAAAGTTAGAGTGGCTGCGCATGGATGACAGAAAATCATCCCGCATTCAGTACACTCGCCTCGCCGATGGCTTCAACCAGGACACATGGCCGCAGTCCATCGCTTGGCATCTGAAATATATGAGCAAGTTAGAGGAAGCCCTTAAAGGCCCGCTGCAAAAGGCATCAGAGGCGTTGAAGCAAACTAAATTTTAATAGATCGAAATTAAAAAATAACAATGGCATAAATGAGTTTTAATAATTACAAGCTAGGCAATATATAAGCGAAAAATTCTTATTAAAGCTAAAGGAATAACGATAATAATGAAAGAGTTGATATTCAGTGTAAAAGATATCTTTAATAGTAAAGATAAATCAGGCTGTTTAACACAGTATAAAGCTGACTTTTATCATATTCCGGCTTATCAGCGTGGGTACAAATGGGGTAGCGGTGAAGGTGAGGCTGTTACTCTTTTACTGGAAGATTTATTGAGTGCTTTCAGGCAGAAAAAAGAAGAGTATTACTTACAATACATCACTGTAAAGCCTATAACGATCGAAAAAAAGGGACTTTGTTTGGAGGTTATTGATGGGCAACAAAGGATAACCACCCTCTCTATAATTCTGTCTGTGCTGGCAGACTTAAGTGATGAGCCGTCGCTTAACTATGCAAATGAAAAGCTACATTATGCTATCAGAGAAAATTTTTTTGATGAGTATGTCTATGACACAAATAATCTAAAAAAAATTAAACGTACAAGATGGAAAGACTTTATTGAGGGAGGCAGAGAAGAGCTCAATAAGCAAGATGTCTATTACTTACATGCGGCTGTACGGAAGTGTTTTTCCTTCATAGAAGACAATAAAAATAAGGATTTTAGCCTTAGTGGTTTTTATGACTTCGTTTTAAACTTCACGAAAGTAATCGTTAACTCCATCGAGCAACACGTTGCAAGCGAAACTGTTTTCAAAAACCTTAATAGTAATCAAGTGCCTCTCTCAGAAACAGAACTGATTAAGGCTTTACTGATTACCAACGCTGGTCGAAAACAAGTTAATCAATCTGAAGCGCACTTTAGAGAAGTAATGGAAGTGCGTTTAGGGCTTGGTCGAATGTGGGATGACATTCAAAATTGGTCAAATATTCCATCTATTAAAACGTTTTATTTTAATAGTCGTGATGATGCCATGCATGAGTTTTTAAAACTTGTTGCATTAGTAATGGGTATAAAAAGCTTACCTGCTAAGAAAAAAAGTAAAACGGAAAATAAAAGACAATTATTTAATTTTTTTAGTAAGGCAGACGTAAAAGAAGTAATAGCTCAAATGGTGGAGCTGCATAAACGATTAGCAGATTGGTATAGCCAAGATAACTTATACCATCTAATTGGATTTTGTCGCTTCGCAAAGAATAGTGGACATAATGATCTTAATTTTATTGCAGACTGTTATAAAGCCAGTACAAAACCAGAATTATATGAGTTTCTCAAAGGTACAAAAGAGGAATTAATCAAGAGGGAAGAAGACGGATTAAATCCTAGTGCATTAAGCTACGGCGAAGATACCGACCAAATACATGCGATCTTACTTTCATTGAGCGTTTTTTCACAAAGTGCTGATTCTGAAAAGCAACACATATCACGCCGCTTTGATTTTAACTCCTTCGTAAAGGAGCAGTGGAGTTTAGAACATATTTTTCCTCAAACCCCTGAAGGTAAAAAGAATGTTTTAACTGATAACGACAAGGAAAATATTCGTAAGATGTTGAAGGATGAAGAAATAGATATATCAGATGAATTAGAAAAAGCATTAAAAGCTGATAAACGTGATGAAAACCAAAAAAACCTTATTAGCAAAGCAATAGGTGAATGCAAGAGTGTTCATGGTATAGGTAATTTATGCTTGCTTACCGTCCAAAATAATAGTGAATTAAGCTGCGGTTTTTTTAACGACAAACGCAAAAAGATTTTATCAATGCTGCAAGAAGGCAGTTTTGTTCCAAGACATACTTTCGATGTGTTTTCGAAAATGTTTGAAGGTAGTAACGATGACCTTTCTCGATGGAGTTTAGACGACATAAAAGCCCATATGGAGCATATAGCTAAACACATGGAGGTAGAAGCTTAATGAAGGCTGGAAAATATACAATTCAAGAGCTTTTTTTTAACCGCTATATCGAACAAATAATAATACCTGAAATTCAACGAGATTATGTTTGGCAACAGGAACAAATAGAGGGCTTGTTAAGCTCTATTAGTGATGATTTTCAGCGCTTTAAAGAAGCTAAAGTTCCAACTATAGATGCAGACTTGAAAGATGAGTCCTTTCCAGAAGATTTTGAAGTGTTTTACCGCAGGCGAAATCATTCTTCAAGCATTGGTTTTGTTTATGCCTACAGTGACTCTCAATACGAAGGACATTACTTTTTAATTGATGGTCAGCAAAGGATTACTACTATTTTTCTTACCCTTTTAGTTTTAGCTTCAAGGGGAAATAAAAAGGATGAGTTTAAAAAATACTACTGCAACGGTGAACGTTCCAAACTTAATTATCGTGTGAGAGAGTCTGCTAGTGATTTCTTGAGCCGCTTAGTGCCATTTTATTTAGATAAAGATCCCAGCAAAGTCAAAGACCAAGCTTGGTGCTTAGAATCTTTTAGTAATGACGTAACAGTATCAAATATGCTTGCATGCTTGGATGTTGTTACTACTTGGTTAGAAAATAAAAACAGTGCTATTGATGAAGCTGAGTTCTTTGATTACCTGGGCGAGTATACGGAACTCTGGTATTTTGATACCAATATTAGTGCGCAAGGTGAGCAACTTTATATTTATTTAAATGCTCGTGGGGAAAATGTTCAAGCTAACGAAAACCTTAAAGCAGAAATGCTAAGTAGACTTTCAACCCCTAATGAAAAAGAGCAACGTGGCAAAGAATGGGAAGACTGGCAAGATTTTTTTTGGAAGAATCGTTCGTTGGGTAAGAAAGGTGATGCCACCAGTGCAAACCCTAATGCTGATATAGGTTTTAATGAGTTTCTTTCCTGTATAGCAGGTTTGAAAGTTTTTTTAGAAACAGATGACTCTAAGGATCTAAAGAGCCAAAAACCAATTGTGCCAGATACGGTTATGCAGGCAAAAGTGTTGCAGATCGAAGATATTTCAAATTGGCTAAAGCCAATCATCTATATACATGAATATAAAAATGACATAGAAGAAGAATTCACTTACTCATGCTGGATCGGCACCTTTTTAAAAGAGTTTTGGCAATGCTTAAATATAAATAAAACAGCGTGGGTTATTGATTATAGCGATGATAATCGAAGCACAGAACGCTCAAGAATGGTCTTTGTATGGGGCGTTTTACTCTGGGTTAGGCGTGCTAATGATTCAGACAAGGATATCTCCCCCTTAACAATCTTTAGAGGAATACGTCAGTTTTATTTGCGTTATAAAAACAATAATCGCTTAGTGGTAGGTCAGCATGGCATTAAAAAATCAATAGAGCACTTACTTAACGACGGTTTTATCTCCAAAGAAGAGGGTCGAGAGGAATATATTAAGGAAAGGTGGTTAGCTAACTTATCAGAAACCGATAGAGTAAAGTTTGAATCACTTCTGTGGGAGCTAGAAGACCATCCTTATAATCTTGATGGTTCTGATGTCGGAATGCTTAACGTTAGCCATTTGGTTACGTTGGATTCTGACTTAACTTATGATCATCTACTTAAAATAAAAGAAGCTTTTTTTGAGTGTTTTCCGGCTCCTGAAGCTCAATCGTCAAATAAAAACTTTCCTATTATCCAAAGTATCCTTTTGCATTACGGTGTTTTTTATACTCGTATAAGCCCTTGGTATTATGAAAACTATGAGTTCAGCAACTGGAAAAAAAATATAAGACCGCTAACAAAAAAAGATGAGGAAAGAGGTAACGAATTTAGAATGTTTCTTACTGATTTTGCAAAGTCACAACTATCAATTACAAGTTTCTTATCAGAGAAAAGAGCTGGAATCACTATCGGCTCTATAGCTACAAATAGCTTGCATGGTCAACTGCTATGGTACAACTGCCACTTGGAAGAAAGTATGTGGGAGATGGGTGGTTATATTGCGTTAAGTGAGAATTCAGACAACATAAAAGATCAAGCGTTTGATTCACAAAAGCCATTTTGGAATACCTATGGTAGTTTTCGATCAGAAAGTAAGTGCAAAATGTTAGCGGATTGCTTAGATAAAGGTATGTTAGATCTACCTAAAAAACATTATGGTCAAGGAAAATATAATGGTTAGTCAAACCAACGAGCAGGCATTAGAAGCTGCAATTGAACGCGCTTTAACCGGTACCTGCATCGAAGACAGCAGCGGCAATCTTGCTGATGCCACAACCACTTCTTATAGCAATGCACACCTTGGTTATGTGGCTGGCTTCTCTTCTGACTTCAATAAACAGTACGCGATTGATGAACGCTATTTCTGGCAGTTCCTTGAGCACACACAGCAGCCGGAGCTGGATAAGCTTAAAAAACATAATCCAGTAGACTGGCAGCGCAAGCTACTGGAACGCTATGACCGTCTGATTAAAAAGTACGGTATTTTGCATCTTCTGAAAAAAGGTTTAAGTGTGGATGATGCGCACTTTAACTTGATGTACCCAGCGCCTTTGGTCAGCAGCAGTGAGGCAGTCGCCAAGAACTTTGCCGACAATATTTTTAGCTGCACGCGTCAGCTCTGTTACTCGCAGGCAAACCCACTGCAAGAAATTGATATGGTGCTGTTTATCAATGGTATACCGCTGATCACCATGGAGCTGAAAAACGCTTGGACTGGGCAAAATGCAAAATACCACGGCCAAAAACAATACCGTGAAGACCGTGACACTGAACAGCCACTGCTGAACTTTGCACGCTGCTTAGTGCATATGGCGGTGGATACTGATGAAGTCTATATGACCACTAAACTGGCAGGAAAAAGCACTGTCTTTCTACCGTTTAATAAAGGTCATAACCACGGAAAAGGTAATCCACCCAGCAGTACCGGCCATAAGGCCGCTTATTTATGGCAAGAGATTTTCACCAAAGAGAGCTTGGCAAACATTATTCAGCACTTTGTGCGTTTGGATGGCAGCAGTAAAGATCCTTTCCACAAAAGAACACTATTCTTCCCGCGTTATCATCAGCTTGATGTAGTGCGTAAGCTGGTCAGTCATGCGGCGAATCAAGGTGTAGGTCACACTTACTTGATTCAGCATTCTGCAGGCTCAGGCAAATCAAACTCCATTACTTGGGCTGCTTACCAACTGATTGAAACCTATCCTGCGACAGAAGCTGTTGCAGGTGGATACAGCATGGAGCGACCCCTGTTTGATTCGGTCATTGTAGTCACTGACCGACGCTTGCTGGACAAGCAACTGCGCGACAATATCAAAGAATTTTCCGAAGTTAAAAATATTGTTGCGCCTGCGCTAACCTCGGCTGAGTTAAAGACGGCATTGGAAACCGGCAAGAAAATCATCATCACCACCATCCAAAAATTCCCTTTTATTATCGATGGCATTAGCGATCTGAGTGATAAGCGCTTTGCGGTAATTATTGACGAGGCACACAGCTCACAGTCTGGCTCTGCCCATGACAATATGAACCGTGCGATGGGCAAGGCTGATGTAGAAGAAGTTGAAGATGCTCAAGATAAGATTCTGCAGGCCATGCAATCACGCAAGATGCGCGGTAACGCTTCGTACCTAGCTTTTACGGCAACGCCTAAAAACAGCACCTTAGAAAAATTCGGCGAACAACAACCCGATGGCACCTTTAAGCCGTTTCATCTGTACTCAATGAAGCAAGCAATTGAGGAAGGCTTTATTCTAGATGTGTTAGCTAACTACACCACCTACAAAAGCTATTACGAAATCGAAAAATCGATTGCTGAAAACCCAGAATTTGAAACTAAAAAAGCACAAAAAAAGCTTCGCGCCTATGTCGAGCACAGTCAGCACACCATAGATACTAAAGCTGAGATCATGCTTGAGCACTTCGTTACTAATGTGGTCAATGCCAAGAAGTTGAAAGGCAAAGCTAAGGGCATGGTGGTTACGCAAAATATAGAAACAGCCATACGCTATTACAAAGCTATTACTCGCAAGCTACAGGAACAGGGTAATCCTTTTAAAATTCTAATCGCCTTTTCCGGAAAGAAAGAAGTCGACGGTATCGAGTACACCGAAGCAGATATCAATGGTTTTAATGAGACAAAGACTGCAGAGAACTTTGATACCGATGACTACCGTTTACTGGTAGTAGCCAACAAATACTTGACTGGTTTTGACCAACCAAAGCTGTGCACCATGTACGTTGATAAGAAGCTGGCTGGCGTGATGTGTGTACAAGCACTCTCGCGTTTAAACCGTAGCGCTGCCAGCCTGGGTAAAAAGACAGAAGATTTATTTGTATTGGATTTCTTCAATAGCGTTGAAGATATCCAAGCGGCTTTTGATCCATTTTATACTGCCACGTCGTTATCTAAAGCGACGGATATCAACGTGCTGCATGAGCTTAAAGATGCGTTAGATGATGTAGGCGTATACGAGTGGCACGAGGTTGAACAGTTCGTCACGCATTATTTCAATGGTGAAGATGCAGAGGTATTAAGCCCAATTATTGATACCGCTGCTGCCCGTTTTGAGCATGAACTGGAACTTGAGCACGAGGACAAAGTCGACTTCAAAGTGAAGGCCAAGCAGTTTGTGAAAATTTACGGACAAATGGCGTCTATCATGCCGTATGAGATTTTGGTGTGGGAAAAGCTGTTTTGGTTCTTAAAGTTCCTCGTGCCGAAGCTAGTAGTGAACGACCCAGAATCTGATGCGATTGATGCTCTGCTTGAATCCGTTGACCTCAGCTCCTATGGCTTACAACGAGTGAAGCTCAATCAGGCGATTAGCTTAAACGCTGATGAGTCAGAACTTAATCCACAAAATCCCAATCCTCGTGGTGCTCATGGCGGTGAGAAAGAGAAAAATCCCCTCGATGAGATCATTACTACGTTTAACGAGCGCTGGTTCCAAGGCTGGAGCGCTACGCCTGAAGAGCAACGGGTAAAGCTGATTAATATTTCTGACAGCATCAAGCAGCATACAGATTTTGAAACTAAATATGCCAAGAACCCAGATCCACATAACAAGGAGCTGGCCTTTGAAAAAATATTTAAAGAAATTATGCTGCAGCGCAGAAAAGATGAGCTCGAACTGTATAAGCTTTTTGCCAATGATGTCGCGTTTAACCTGTCGATGGTGCAAACCATGCAGCGGATGGTAGCGTTGTAACAGTGAAATACGCTGGTTAGGTTATGGAGGAACCCTGAATAATTATCTGCGTGGCCAAGACGTTGCCAAGCAATCAGCGCTGACAGCGTTCGCTAACATTATTCAGTGTTTCCATAATCCAGAGCTAGGGTTATTTGTGTTCGCAGAGAACATCATTTTTAGAGCAAACCATCTTTTTAAAAATCAAGCGATTTATTTTCCGTTTTTTCGAAAAAAAGTGGCTAGGTTACTTTTTTCGTCACTTACACGGGCAAGACCTTCGCCCAACCTCTCGTAAGCTTCCTCTAAAGCCAAAACAAAAGTTTTGGCGCTTCAATTTAGAGGGTGTGAATGTGTATAAAACATTATCAATGCATGCAGTGCATCAGCCAACCACAGGGCTGCTAGCCGAGGTCTACCGGGTTTTATCATCTGTCCAATTTAATGCCGCGTCTCAACGGCAAATACTCGAGCAGATTCTGCAGTGCAGCACTACTGATTCGTTGGGTCTTCCTCTTATTGAAGTTATTCAGCAGCGTGAGAATAGCTATTTAGTCTGCGGCAGCTTCCGGCACTATCAACTGCTTCGAGCAGTAGGTGCAAAAATCTTACACGCTTCAGGTTCTGCCGACTGAGACTTGCGCTAATACTCATGCTGTACGTGCCTTTCGTCAGGGTATCAGCACTATTCTGATGTATGACTGCACGACTAAATCGCCCCATCCACAGTTGCGTGAACTGAAAAAATATCTGAAAAGCCATGCCAGCCCAGAGCTACTACAGTTAATTAAGAACGATGCGTTTTTAACAAACGCGTTGCGAGTCAGTGCACGGGATATGCGAACTCAGCTCAAAAAAAAAGCCCTTTGGAATTAATGGTCAAACACTTAAAAAACTAACACCTGAGTATTGGAGCTCGCATGACAGAGTGTAAATTTTCTGTAGACAACCTAGATTTTTTTCTCGAGTGTTTTCCTATCGATAAATCGTCTTTTACCCAGCTGTGCGACTGGATTCAGGCTCCGAAAAACCTACAGCAATTTATTGCAGTGGCAGAGAATCTGAATGAGCTATTGAGCGTTAACCTACACTCAGAACTGGCTGCAGAGCTTGGGCTAGATAAGCTGCCCGTCAATGAGTGGCAAGCGCTACTGCAGCAGATAAAGCCGAATTTTTCTGGTGCTTCTCTTGAACTCATAGAAATCAAGCCAAACAAACAAGTTCGACCTGCAGGGTTGATTGGCAGTTACCCTGTTTATGCGACGCTTACGGCTGCTGAGGTTGATTATCCAACAGAAGAAATCGAAAAAATAAGAGTGATTCACCTGATTGGCATGAGCGCTGCTATTGCCTACCAACAAATGCATACTACCGGCGTTATTAAAGAATTAAGCAGTGGTTTTAAAGATGGTTTGCGTGAAATACGTGCGCTAGAAAAAACAGATAAACGATCAACAGTTCCACTACCTAATTTGCGTGATGCCGTTTCACTGACTGAGGTACAGGCGGAGTTAGAGGAATGGATTGAAAAAAACTCCAACCATACTAAATGGGGTTCAGGCCTGCGGCTGCTAATAGAGTCTGTTGCTGAGCAGCGGTCGCGAGCATCGCGCCATTACCGTATGCGTATGAGTACTCAATTCCAGCGCAGTGGTCAGCATATTAGTATGCAGAAACTAGACGGCACAGATGCTACTAACAAGCAGCAGCCCAGTTTCGAGCCCACTACGCGCGTGCCAGACGCTCGCAGTACAAAACTACTGCAACAGCAGGGGTTACACCCTGCTGAGATGACAACACTGGCAACCGTTATCGTCACTGATCCAACTGCACCTCGCAGTGTTCAATCGGATGAACGATTAATACGACATCGCAATCGTCGGCGAGTGCAGGCCTCGATTGTGCAGTCAGCCCAATCCCTGCCTAACAGAGTAGAGATGCCGAGTCCCTATGAGGTTCAGGCGCTATTACATTGTCTAGCCAATGATTTTATTAAGAACAAAATGGAAGATTTTAATAGCGCCCAGCACGATGAGCTTAAGTTAATCATTCTATTGAGGATTTATACAGGCCGTAAATTAGATTCGCTACGTAAGTTGCTGATTTTCCTGAGTAAAGCTGATTACGAGACCGTTCAACGAGCATTTTTTGCCGTACTCATTAAAGAAAACTGCTTAGCATTTCCAATAAAATCAACAGCGAACTCCCACTCATTGGGCGTAGTTGGCGGTGTTTTACTGGCAAATGAGCCATTTTACCACAGTGATATTCAGCTGCAAGACGTGCTCGATTTCAAATTGCCGCCTGTTGCTACTCAGGCAGTCATTGACCTGGCGAAACGCAAGCGGCAGTGCGCTACCAGCCGAAAACGAGTTCCGTTGTTTGAGTACGCAGACGACCACGAACAATGGATTCGTGAGTTGCTGAAAAAAATCAACCAAACCTACGCAACTCGGTGGACAGAGCATCGTCTAGGTTTGGTTATGCGCATGGCGATTGAGCAATGCACGCAGGATCCAGCGCTGGTTCAGCTTATTACTGAGCAGGAATATAGCCACTCTGTTGTCGCTAATTATTATCAACGCACCTCAGTGGCATTTATTAGCGAGGTCGTCGAGGCAGCTCACAAACTGATCCAAGAGTGGGTAAAAACTGGAGTCATTATTCAACCATATTTTAGTGAAAAAGCTCGAGTATTACAGGGTGCAAATAGCATTGGCAGCAGCTTAGCACTGCCAACCAACTTCGTCGCTCAGTTGTGTGAGCACTTAAAACACCATGCCAGGCTTAGCCCACGCCGTTTTACGGGTGATGAGCGATTACGTCACACGCATAACTCACTGGTTGCCTACATCACTGTCTGGCTAGGTTTCATTTCAGGGTACCGCGCTGTACTAGACCCAATTAGCGATCCGCGACACCTCGATCGTGAAACCGGGTTAATGATTATCAGCGATAAAGATAATTCGTTATTTCAGCACTCACGCATTATTCCACTCACCGAACGGTTTGTTGAACAGGTTGATCGTTATGCTGAACATCTGACCCAGTTAGCGATGAGCCTGCCGCATAAGCCGAGCATACAACAAGAAATACTCCAGCTATGCCACCGTTATCAGGGGGCTGATATTTCAACCCATGAATTATCTATGCCGTTTTTATTTTTCATGACTGACTCACTGCAGGCCAGAGCTGTGTCACCCAAAAACCTACAGGAGCATTTTCCATTTGAAATCAGAGCAAATGCCAATAGGCATTATTTGCGTAGCAGACTAGTCGAGCTCGGTGCACCTGGCGAAATGATTTCATATTTTATGGGGCACTGGGAACATGGCGAGGAGCCGCATCAAAAACTATCCAGCATCAGCCCAATAGACATAGCCGTTGAGCTAGCGCCTTATCTCAATACTATTGAAAAACAGATTGGCTGGACGGTACAAGGAGGGTTGGCCTATGCATGAGGTGAAATACTGGCCGGGTTGGCCTTTTATAAAAACTCAAGACGGTGCTCTGGGCCATAACCGTCGACGCAGGCAACAAGCGGAAAACCAGCTGAAACAGCAGAAAAAGCTACTGCAGCGATTGGATGCCCGTGCTCCTGGCTGTGCACTAGGTGCAGAAAATATTCAAATTTCTAACCTGGCTATAGATGAGGTTAATGCATGGATTGATGAACAGGATAGCGCTAATCGTGCAACCACCCACCTGCGTCGATTTTTGCGGGCTGGACTGGCTAAAGGAGCGCAAGAGCTTGGCTGGCACGTTACGCTGCCACCAACTGAGCTGACTATCATCAGCGAGAAAAACCCCATTACTCCCGATGGTTTTACTCAACTAGCTCAATTGCGTAAGCAAATCAATGTGTTTGAGGAGCGGTTAGTAAATCAGCCGAATAATCTGAGCGTTAGCCTGATCTATGGGCAGCTGCTATTTAGCGCCACAGTTTTCGGCGGTCTAGCAGATCCGAAAGCAATGCTGCAATTACCCTATGCAAAAAACAAAATTTGCTATCACCAAGAATACGTGTGGGTCGATCTATTTACGGATGACTACCCTAAACATACTCACGCAGAGCGCGGTTTACGCAGATGGTTTCCTGACCCTATATCGCTCATTTTACTGACTCGACTGCCTGAGCTGCCAGAGGGGTATGACGATAAAAACAAGCTACGGCGCTGGCTAAATCAAGCCCTGGCTCAGTTTATCTGCTCATTGTTAGGTGAGGTTCTGGGTCGAGCAGCATACAAAGAACAACAAGTCCTAATAAGACACTGGCGCGCTACTGTCAGTGTGTACCACCACACAGTTTTACCGCCATACCTCGTGCGGCACTGTACCGGTGAAAGTAGTTCAACTGCGTGGCCAGAGTTAGTGTGGCTGCGAGTACTGAAGCAACAGGCTCTAATCCAACTACCTGCTGATGAAAGTGCTGGGCTGGCCATCGATGAAGCCGAACCTATAATTACGCCAGTAGCATTGACCATTAACGATAGTAAAAAGAATCTGATTTTTATAGGTGTGCGTGCTGCTTTATATAAAAGCAGTCAAACGACAGAGCCAAGTTTAAAAACTTTACTAGAGCGTTTGGGCAAGTTAAAAGCAGAGGCTGCGCTGGCGAGCCCGTTGCTGTACTGCCTTATTGATTGGGTCAAAAAGCGCCTTAGAAAAAAAGAGATTAGGCGCAGTACGGCCTACCAACAATTAACCAGCATTGGAAAAAGTCTTCTGAGTACTTTTGATGAAACAGACTTACCAACACTGGCAGCAGAGGATTTTCAGGCCGGCTACGAGGCCATGCTAGAAAATACACCCTCAGCAATTACGCGACAAAATAAAGCAGACTTGTTACGCAGGTTTCATGCTCACGCAAGCAATATCCTGCAGTTGGCACCCATAAAACTCAGCTACGCAGATGAAGGTTTTTTCGCATTACCGGACGCCAACATCATCACAGAAACTGAATACCAACTCCTGTATCAGTTTCTAAAATCACAAAAAAACACATCACTCATTGCACACGCGCAATTGATTGTGCTGATTTTAGGTTGCCGGTGTGGATTGCGTATTAGTGAGGTAAGGCATTTGCAGCTAGTCGATCTGCAGTATCCTGGGATGCTGGAGATATTATCTACAGAGCGGTTAGAACAGCTCGGGGGGTATGCCGCAACTTTATTAATTCGCGGTGATCAGTTTAACAAACTAAAAAGCACGAGCAGCCGGCGTCAGTTGCCATTAAACATACTCATGAGCAGCGATGAGCGAGTTGAACTGCTGAACTATCATCAGGCCCAGCGCGTTAAAGTTGGTAAAAGAAAGGTGCCGGGAAAATTTATTTTCTCTGAGGATAATGGCAAGACGCCGATGGATTTCACTGAGTTGCAACGTAGCCTACACGAACAGATGCGGCAGTTAACCGGTGATCCAGACCTGCGATTTCATCATTTGCGCCACAGCTTTGCCAGCCATGCGCTTCAGGCGAGTCACGGCTTAACTGAGCCATTACAACTGCCCGAGCATTGGCAAGACCATATGCTGCAGGGAACCAGCAGAAAGCATTTACACCAGATTTCCAACTATGTTGGCCACTCCAGCGGCAGTGTGACATTGCAGCACTACACGCATAATCTCGATTGTGTTGTGCGAGATCTGTTGTGGCCGCACAGTTTTGATCATAAAAAAACTGGGCATGGCGAACTGCAACGATACAGAGGCTCTCTGGATGTCGCGCTCTGCGTGCAAAGTTTGCTAGATATCAGCGCTGACAACCTACGACAACATAATCGCCAATATGGCGGAAAAATTTTAGGCTGGCTGCCGCAGCGGCTTAAACTGCAGCCCGCTAGTGATCCTAACCATTGGCAATCTTACAGCGAAAACTTAGCAAGGCTGATAGCGGCTACATCAAATGAGCCGCGTGATTTACGCAGCTTAAAATTCGAGAGCTGGTGCGATTTTCTAGAGCGCTGGAGCCAGTCGCAGACTGGTGATGAGCTGATTGAGATGTATAAGTTAGATGAGGCTAGTACACGATTACAAATAAGCGAATTGAAAAAGCTTTTTTTAACGAGCACTCGGTTTAAAAACTCTCGATTAAAACAACCACGTAAGATATTCAAGACACCCGCCACAGCATCAAGTCATTATTTCGTCGTTCGCCCACCACGGTATAAGCTCGAGCGCGATATTGCTGCTGAAACTTACAAAAACAGTGTGCGCCTACTGCAATCTACTCAGAACAGGGAGTTGGCTAAAACGGCACTAAAATACTTTTATGACAATTACCGACACTGGGATAAGAGCGTCATTTGCCGTCATGACTCAAGCAACCTACCTAAACTACAAGCTCTGGAGCAGTTTCTCGGCAAGGTGCTGCCGAGCGATAAGGTCAATGTTCAGCAAGAGCGTAATCCAGCTGATCACAGATATCCAATGATTGGGAAGTTGCAGATAGTTACAACGGATAAACAGCAACCACGAGATGGAGCGGTGTTTGGGCTGTTGTTGGCTTATTTTGGAGTGGTGTTGGATAGGTAGTTAAGTTAGCGTGACTGATGGACAACAGTTGTGAAAGCCCCTAAGCCTAATCACTGGCTGCTTAGTTGCCTAATATTAATTTTTTGCCGCCATCAGGCACAGCAGTTTTTACAAGGTTCGACACCTGCTTGTATCAGGGCTTCTTCTGGTAGCAAGCCGGTAGCAATACCAGCCTGTTTGCTGTACAAGGCAACCAGCATGCGCTTGATTTTTTCCTTAGTATCAAAGAGCTGGCGTAACACAAATAGTCCATGCTCATCAGCAGAATCGAGCAAGCCAGATGTTTTCAATGCGCGGGTATAGGATGATGAAAACTTTAAGCGTTTCACCAGTTGGCTGTTATTTGGGCTGTTCTCCAGTTTATGCAGCTCTGCCATCAGCTGATAAATTTCAGTCTCAAGCTGATGCATATCACGCTCATCAGCTAGCTGGGTTCCGCTGTTGTCTTTATTGATTTTTTGCGGATTAATTCCTGTGACGCCAAAGCGCAAGCCCACACGCGCCCAGAATACATCCACACGATTATCAGCATCGAGGCGTTCTAATTCAGCTCTATTGGCTTCGCAATACAGCTGGAACTCACGTACTTTCTTTTCGCCCAGCACCAATATTTGCGGAGGGATCTCGTAGTTTTGATAATTGCTGTTCAGCCACTTGCAGTTACTTTTAGAATGAAAGCGTGGCGCACGATACCCGAAAATCTCTGTGTTATTGAAACGTTTTTGCTCCTGCTTGAGTAAGCCTAGGCGTGACTCGATTAGCAGCTTGCGGATATGTATTGTTGTTATTTCTTGGCTATTGAAGAAGTTATTCAAACCTTCAATGACCAGCTGCAACCACATAGTATCCATACTGATTTTTTCAGTATGGGCAAACTGTCCTGCTACGGCAGTCAGTGTACTGTTGGTTACAAAATAGTAGGTCATGAGTATTCCAGAACGTTTTTCAGTTATCTTTGAAAGTCCTGGCCAGTGTATAAAAGCTCTAAACTCATTTGGGGTGTCACAAGCTTGTGGTCTAGTCATACAGGCTTGTAGCAACCGGGCACATCAGTCGCACGCTAAAGAGCCTAGCTCGCAGCGTCAAAAGGATATTTTGCTGTTGTATGCAGGCTGGGTTAGTCATTGAAAGTCAAAGTTGGATGTATCACTTAACCCAAACGTGCTGATCTTGAAAAGTAGTTAAGCGGTGAAGCAGGGCATTATGGGTAAACGCAAACATATTATTTATCCAGAGTTAAAGCATATGCTGAAAAAAGAATCGACTGCAGAGTTATAAGGTTTGTAGTGCAAGCACTCCCGCCAGCAACAGGTTTTATTGGGCGTGCTAAAGCGAGCACGTACTGTATAAATTACAGTGACCAACAAAAGCTATCCGCTCGGATGCATTTATAGGTACTGCTACAGCAGAGTGAGGACAGGCTTTTGTTCGAGATGGGCTTTTGCTAAGATAGCCAGCCAATTGATCTTTAAAATAACTGGTCAAAAAACGTACTAAAACATGGTCAAAAAACGATCAATGAAATCAGGTGCTCAAGTGTTTGATTTTATTAGATAAAAATCTGCTGTAGAGTATCCAAACATTCCCTGTTTAAAAGGGATTAAGACTAAGGTGATGGGCGTCAGGATGGTCAGGATCCAAGGTATCCAAACATTCCCTGTTTAAAAGGGATTAAGACTCAGCTAACCCTAGCCAAGCCTCCACAGCGTTGGTATCCAAACATTCCCTGTTTAAAAGGGATTAAGACTTAGCCAGTGCCTCTGTAACTGCCACAGTATCCGTATCCAAACATTCCCTGTTTAAAAGGGATTAAGACTCGACGGCAGTGGATATGACACCCATACCCGTTGTATCCAAACATTCCCTGTTTAAAAGGGATTAAGACATCCTTCAGCAAATCATTGCCGTTTCACCAGCGTATCCAAACATTCCCTGTTTAAAAGGGATTAAGACTTTGTGTTTTTTGTGGTATATAGGGAAATTTTCAAAGTATCCAAACATTCCCTGTTTAAAAGGGATTAAGACCAAGCCGATGCGCGTGACCGCGAGCTGTATGATGTATCCAAACATTCCCTGTTTAAAAGGGATTAAGACACAACTCCATCATCCCACTCTCCAGATATGTATGTATCCAAACATTCCCTGTTTAAAAGGGATTAAGACCGGTAGTATTAACTCCCTAATAGTTTTAATGGGTATCCAAACATTCCCTGTTTAAAAGGGATTAAGACGCTTTGATGTCGTCTGCTGAACCACGCTTACGGAGTATCCAAACATTCCCTGTTTAAAAGGGATTAAGACATTTATGAATAAGACTAAAACACACTACAGTAAAGTATCCAAACATTCCCTGTTTAAAAGGGATTAAGACCGGCCGATACCGTGGTCGCGAGCATCGCGATAGGTATCCAAACATTCCCTGTTTAAAAGGGATTAAGACACCACAGCTTTACGCTGTGCATACACAAGCTCAGTATCCAAACATTCCCTGTTTAAAAGGGATTAAGACCACTTCTGCCTCAGTGAGTGTAAGACGCTCTTAGTATCCAAACATTCCCTGTTTAAAAGGGATTAAGACCAATGCTGCCGCGTTCTTGGAGGATTTCGAGGAGTATCCAAACATTCCCTGTTTAAAAGGGATTAAGACCAAGAACCAAGAAGCTAGGACCAACGTTCCACGTATCCAAACATTCCCTGTTTAAAAGGGATTAAGACCGACGAGGGCAGTATGGTAAGCCAGATCGCCTTTGTATCCAAACATTCCCTGTTTAAAAGGGATTAAGACCCAACCCTCGCACCGTCATTCCCGCGCCGTATTTGTATCCAAACATTCCCTGTTTAAAAGGGATTAAGACCCTTGGTTTGCTCTTCCCAAGGAAGACTACTAGTATCCAAACATTCCCTGTTTAAAAGGGATTAAGACCAACGACCCATCGCACCCACTCTGGCAATACAGGTATCCAAACATTCCCTGTTTAAAAGGGATTAAGACACCACAGACTCTTAGAATCAGACCCCCAATATGTATCCAAACATTCCCTGTTTAAAAGGGATTAAGACGATTGAACGATCAGGCCTTGACAGCCACACCTGTGTATCCAAACATTCCCTGTTTAAAAGGGATTAAGACGATTGAACGATCAGGCCTTGACAGCCACACCTGTGTATCCAAACATTCCCTGTTTAAAAGGGATTAAGACCCATAGGGTACGGCGGTAATTGTAGTGCCGGAGTATCCAAACATTCCCTGTTTAAAAGGGATTAAGACGGCCAGCCGAGTTCAACTGGATCGTGGGTGTGCGTATCCAAACATTCCCTGTTTAAAAGGGATTAAGACACAGTATGAGTGTGCACTTTATCCGCATTCTCAGTATCCAAACATTCCCTGTTTAAAAGGGATTAAGACTTCTTGATAGCCTGAAGGTTGATGCCTTCGGCTGTATCCAAACATTCCCTGTTTAAAAGGGATTAAGACATTCGGGTCTTGTGGTAGTGCTCCTGGTTTATTGTATCCAAACATTCCCTGTTTAAAAGGGATTAAGACTTAACTCCACTGCAGATGTTTGCAGGGATTTCTGGTATCCAAACATTCCCTGTTTAAAAGGGATTAAGACCGTAAACAATGGGCCACCAATCTAATGCTCGACGTATCCAAACATTCCCTGTTTAAAAGGGATTAAGACTCTACGGCCTCGTTGGAGTGGACTGATGCCCACTCGTATCCAAACATTCCCTGTTTAAAAGGGATTAAGACCATGTTGTTAGGATGGCACTGGAATTCGTCATGGTATCCAAACATTCCCTGTTTAAAAGGGATTAAGACGTCATCTACAAAGACTTCAAACTCTTGCTGCTCTGTATCCAAACATTCCCTGTTTAAAAGGGATTAAGACTCGTGAGGTTGAATATCTATGTGATTCATAGGGTGTATCCAAACATTCCCTGTTTAAAAGGGATTAAGACGCAATCTCCATGACCTGTTGGTACAGATCTTGGCGTATCCAAACATTCCCTGTTTAAAAGGGATTAAGACCAAGGCTTACGCCCCTCGAGGGTCTCGATGCGAGTATCCAAACATTCCCTGTTTAAAAGGGATTAAGACGAATCTCGCTGCTCAGGTTTTGCCAGTCACGGGTATCCAAACATTCCCTGTTTAAAAGGGTTTACTATTGAAACAACCTATTTTTGACAACCTTGTGATAACGCGTTTCTGACGGTGATATTGCTATGGTGAGTTCCAGTGTAAAAACGGGTTATCCCGCTGGAGGTCAGCATGCATACGCTCATTTTTGACCGGCACAATATCAGCCTTGAGTATGAGAACAACTGCGTTATCATTCGCCAGCCTGATATCGGCCCACGCTCCATTCCATTGCGGCACGTGCGTAAAGTGATGTGTGTACACAGTGTCCAGCTCTCAACGTCGCTGTTGGGACAGCTATGGCAGCGAGGTATCGACTTTATTTGCCTAAACAACCGTTACAGCGAGCGCAGTTTTGCACTTATTCCTAACCAGCAAAAACAGGTCAGTCGTCGTTGCCTACAATATGCTTGGCAACAGCACGAGCATCTGTGTATGCCTTTAGCACAACGTTTATGTCAGCACCGTTTATTGGTTACAGAACGCTTGCCTGAAGTTCGTAACTACCCGCTGATGGTTTACTCATTACAGCAAGCACGACAGGCCATGGCATACAGTAAATCCTTGAACGAATTACGAGGAATGGAAGGTGCTATTCAGCGTCAGCTGTTTGAGCACTGGCGGGATTTGCTGCCCAAGGAGCTAGGCTTTGTTAAGCGGGTGCGGCGTCCTCCAACTGACCCAGTCAATGGCTTGCTGTCACTGACTTACACTATTGCTATGCAAGAGGCTATTCGCCAGTGCACTGCCGCTGGCTTGGACTCACAACTGGGTGTGTATCATCGGGTTTTCCAAGGACGGCATTCGCTGGCTTGCGACTTAATGGAACCCTTGCGTCCAGTTTGCGAGCAGTGGGTTGTGCAGTGTTTTAAAACGGGGTTGCTGGATCGTCGTAACTTCAGCGGATTTGGCACACAGGGCAGTCCTTGTTTGTTGGGAAAAAGGGGGCGAGAAATTTATTATCAGGCGATAGATAGTCAGTTGCGCCAGTGGCAGCGTCAGCTTAGAGCAGCAGCGCTTTGGTTGTCTCGCCAGCTTGACAGGGGAGTAGCAGGGGATGAGCAGCAAGAAAACTTGGCACCTGATTCAGTATGATATTGCCGACCCACAGCGTTTGGCACGCGTCCATAGGTTGTTAAAAACCTGTAGTTTCTTTGTGCAGGAATCAGTCTGCATCTGGCAAGGCAGTTCTGCTGAGCTAAAGGTGCTACAGCAACAATTAAAAAAGCTGATTAAGCCCAGCCAAGATGACATTCGAGGATACCGGCTGTTGAATCCTTTAAATCTGATTGGTGGCTCACCTTTTAGCAGTGCCACCTATTTTTCTGGTTACCCACCGCATGTCAGTTATCCACTGGCGTGGCTGGAACAGCCATCGATAGCCGATTAAGTTTACTCATAGACAGGTGGTCGAGATGCAATGGATTATTTGCTATGACATCAGTTGCAACCGTGCTAGGCGCAGAGCTTTGAGGCAACTGCGTCAGTTCAGTGGGGGTTATCAAAAGTCCGGTTTTGAGGTTGTAGTCTTTAACTGGCAGGAGATTATGCCGGTGTTGCAAAGTTTGTATCCGCTTCTGGCTGAAACTGATCGATTGCTGGCTTTGCGGCACTCAGGTAAAGGCCCAGACTGGAAGTTAGGTAACGGCTGGAGCCAAGCGAGTGGCTCGATCCTAGCTTGGACCTGAAGAAGCATTGCACACCACGCTGTAACGCTATTTGCTAAAATTTTTTGCTTGATCACTCCAACCATTCAATATGCTCGGCTTCCAGCATTAGGCTGTAGCGGGTCAATCCGCGCCGCCCTGTACCATTGATTTGGTAGTTTTTGGCTAGGGTTTTGCCTAAGGTATCGCTCAGTTGGCGATTGATACGACTTTTCTTCTCATCAAACCATTCTCGGCTGATGCCGTCTTTTAAGCTGTCTAAAGTGCGCTCCACATCACGGTTTTCGTCGATGAGTCGTAAAAAAACTGAAACAAACTCATTTGCCAAAATTTTATTGGGGGCGACTAGATCCTGGACACTGACACCCTCTTCACCTCGCAGAGAGCGGTCAGTGAGCCACGCATAAAAAGCCAACAGGATAGGCGGTAGCTGAATATGTTCGCCAGCGGCAATAACCTGCGATTTTTTTAAATCAATACGCAGTGACACAGGTGCATTTATACGCTGGGCGACGGCAATAGCCTGAGAAAAACTTGCTTGACCTTGCAGCAAGGCAGCGGGGACCTCGTCACGCAGACGCACAAAGGGGATTTGCGCTAAAGTCACGCAGGCATCATGGGCGTCCAATACGCGATTTCCGTGAGCATTTATCAGTTGACTCGCGCGGGTTGGGTAATAAAAGTCTGCTAGGTTTTCAAAATCTTCGGAAACCAATACATGCGAGAGGCGGTCTTGCTCCCGAGCAAACAGCGATAGCGCATAACCAGCGTAATAGCCCATGGTTTTGCGTCCGCCTGCGATGGAAACATGTAGAGCACAGTGGTCGTCCAGGGTGTATTGACGAATGATTTCGGTGATGTGGTCGGCAGCAGCGCTGTTTTCTTCAGGCGTGCGAATATCTTCAAGCGGCAAGCCAAGGCTATCGCGAATGATTTCGATTTGGTCAACGTCAAAGCATGGCGGTTGAACCTCATACTCATTGCAAAAGCGCGCAAAATGGCCTTCTTCTAGTAAACGCTTCCGGGCGTTGCGATAGCCTCCGGCAGTGGTCAGCATACGGATTTCTGTCGGTATAAAACCAGGGTGGCGCGACTGTGTCAGTGCCCAAAGCGTTTCGGTAAGGATTTGTGGCGACATACCACTAACAACCAGTAAGACGCGGCGCAGGTAGCTAGCGGGTTCATTTGGGTTCATGGACGCTTCCTGATTTTAGATAAAAGCAGCATGTTGTTTCTATTCTACAATTGTGAAAGTTGCTTAACCGAAAACTCCTTCAGCGTTGCGCCTAGGCGATTCAGGGTATGACTGTCCAGCTCCTGGCCACGTAGCTCAAACGGCAGCTGCACACTGAGATGCAAATAGCGGGCGCCACGAGCGCATACTGCCGCGGCGAGCTGGATAGGCAGTGTACCTATAACGCAGTCACCCAGCTTTATTTGTTCAATATCCAGATGTTCAACCTGCTGGTCGATAGTAATTCCCTGCTGGTAAATCCAGTCCACGGCACCCTGATGGCGGCTGACTAGCCAGTTACTCATAAATCAAAATCCTCAACTTGTATTTGCTCCAGCGGTAAAGTTAGGCCATAACGTGCCGGGTTGCGGGCAATCAGCCCGATGCGCACGCGGTCGGCCATACTGGCGCCGAGTTGTTTGGTTAATACCTGTTTCAAATGTTTGATGCGGTTACGAAACCAGTCCAGGTCCATCCCCTTGCGCAATGATTCATAGGGGCGGTCATCGCTGCCACCGTGCAGTTTTTGCATGGCTGCATACTGCTGCAAAAACTGGCTGGCCGACGCAGTGCAAAACTCGCCCTCGGTGGGCGGACGCCAGGGGCTGTTGCAGTCGCGTGCCAAGGCAATAAACCAGAGCATAAAAGCCATGTCGGTATCGGCCAGTCGGGCTTTTTGTCCCTGAACGCGGAGCTCTCCGAGCATGGGGTGCAAGGTGAGCTGCAATGGCCCCAGGGCTTGCTGGGCAGCATCAACCATTTCCGAGAAGGTGCGTGAGCCCTGACGCAGAAGCTCAGGCTTTTCGCTGCTTAAACGCACAAAAGGAATTTGCGCAAGGCTTACCCGCGCTTCCGACGTATCCAGCGGCTGATTGTCCTTGTCATAAATCAGCTTGCTGTGGCGGGTTGGATAAAAAAAATCCCGATGGTTTTCAAACGCTTCATCAACCAATACATGGGATAAGCGGTCTTGCGGGCGGCCAAATAGTGACAGCGCAGTACCTAAGTAATACGTCATGGTTTTACGCCCACCTGCAAGGGAAACATGTAATGCAGCCTGCTCATCGGCACACCAATCACGCATCAGCTGCATGATCTGGTCGGCAACACAGGCGTTGTCTTCAGGAGTGCGGATATCTTGCAAGGGTGAGCCGTCCGTATCGCGCAGTACATGAATACTGCGCGCGGAAAAGTCAATGGGCGGCAAACCCAGTTCGGCACAGAGCTGATGAAAATAAGCCGGCGGAGATTTAAGTAGCAGCATATTCGCTCGCTCGGCGCCAGGCTGAGTGGTAATCATATGAATGTGTGTGGGCACGAAAGGCTTGGCCTGACTGGCGAGGGCATACAGGGTTTCAGTGACTATTTGGGGCGTTAGCCCAGCAACCAGGATCAGTAGCCGTTTGCGATAGCTGGCAGGATGCAGAGGATTGAATGAAACGGAAGCCGGCATGCTTGAAAACCCCTTAATCGAATCCGTGAATAATAAAGCATACAGCAATTCAGGCTATATCTTGCCCATGGGTTAATGGCATGACTACAGGGCATGCTCTGTCTTCCTAAAAAAGAATATGACGAGCTTTATGTAAGAAGCGGTTTTGCGCAGCAAGAAGGTGTCACATCTTCATCGTAGAGTTGAGATGACTTAATCCCTTTTAAACATGGAATGCTTTTAAACCAGCTAGCCTAGGCAAGTCGGAAAACGTAACTAAGTCTTAATCCCTTTTAAACATGGAATGCTTTTAAACTTGGATGGAAAAGCAAGATTGGGGAGGTAAGCAGTCTTAATCCCTTTTAAACAGGGAATGCTTTTAAACAATGGTATTCCAAACGTGAATGTATTCCAGAAGAAAGTCTTAATCCCTTTTAAACAGGGAATGCTTTTAAACCAGCAGGCGCTAGCACGTCATGCCTCAACTGTGCCGTCTTAATCCCTTTTAAACAGGGAATGCTTTTAAACGAGTTGGGGCAACAAGTCCTACATTATGTTCTAGTCTTAATCCCTTTTAAACAGGGAATGCTTTTAAACTAGTGAAACGGAGCGCCTCACTGAGTTAGGGCGTCTTAATCCCTTTTAAACAGGGAATGCTTTTAAACTTTGTTCTAGAACTAAATTGCGGTACTAATATGTCTTAATCCCTTTTAAACAGGGAATGCTTTTAAACAGAATCTATTGGTTAAACCAAACCTTTGCACGAGTCTTAATCCCTTTTAAACAGGGAATGCTTTTAAACTAGCAGCGCTGCGCAGTGAAACGGATCGCTTAACGTCTTAATCCCTTTTAAACAGGGAATGCTTTTAAACAAACTTTAAAGTAGGTATGTAAAGAAAGTATTTGTCTTAATCCCTTTTAAACAGGGAATGCTTTTAAACGCCAGAGAATTATTGGTACAACAGGAAATGAAGTCTTAATCCCTTTTAAACAGGGAATGCTTTTAAACCCCAGTGGGGGTAAACCACGTTGTTAAAGAACAGGTTGCCAAGGGCAATGCGGATTTTTTTAGAAACTCTAGAGTTGTACGAAAAATAACCAATTTTGCTCCTCCTGCCCTAAAATCTTGTCGAGTATAAGCTATTGCTTCGCATTTGGCAGTATTACACCTTCGGGTAAGAATTTTTGCCCAATCCATTCAATTTGCTCAAGCCCAGGGATGACATATACGCGCACATCATCTTCTGTTGGCTCAATGACCTGCTCCAGCAGGCCGAGCATGACATCCAGGTCTTCCATGTCACAAAGCCAGTAATAGACCGAATACTGCAGTTGCAGTGCTTTTTTGGAAACGATGCGGTGCACCCGCTGCAAACGGCGGGGATCAGCAATGTCGTAGCAGATGACGCAGGGTTTGAGGTGGCTCATTTATCCGTACCTCCGCTTTCGCTGGTTGATGGTTGGGGTGTAGCTGGCTTGTTCCAGTGCACTTTGCAGCTGGTGCAAGCAGCGGCTGAACCAAGGAATTAGCTCCTGTTCCAGTTGCCCCATGGCGTGGTGTAAGTTACGTGGAGTGACCGGCTGATGATGATTGCGTACCAGCCAGCGATAGGCGGCTTGCTGCTCGATGGGCCAGGAGATTTTGCTGAGCTGGTGGTGCAGGCGGGTGCGGTGTTGGCCGTGCAGAGGAATACCTTTTTCGTCCAGCACGCGGGCAATGCCGGTTTGGCTGATGCCGTGCATCCAGCTGACGGCTTGTTCGTGGGTTTCTTTTAGCTGATGGCGATTGAGGATTTCCCCCAGTTCCTGGGTGAAAATTTCATGAGCCAGCTTGGTACAGCCACGGCTGACGCCTACATAAGCGTAGGCTTGCAGGCGGGTGTTTTCGTACCACTGTTGATAGGCGTCTGCAAGGGCGACATCATGGCTGACTTCATCGAGCAGTTGAGTGAGTTCAGCGGGTGCAGAATCTGGGTGAATCATCTGACACAGCAGTTTGCCGCTGGCAGAAAACAGAGTTATGGGGATACGCTTTTCCGCTAATTTAACTAGGGTTTCAGCGCCGTTAGCCAGCTCACCAGTAATGCAGATCTGGCGGATGCGACGCAGCGGAAACCAGCGGGTGGCTTCGCCCTGGCGGCGCAGGCGCAGAGCTGGGCCGTCAATATAAAACTGCAAAATTTTACTGCCCTGAATGTTGAGGCTGATGAGTTCATACATGGCTGATCTCCTTGAGTCCGGCACGGACAAAACGGTGAAAACGTTTTTTGATCCGGTGGCGCTGGCTGGCCCAGGCCATAAAGTAGTGCTCGCGGCCTGCCTTGCCGAGGCGGCAGGCTTCACCCTGGTATTGAAAATGTTCGACGGTGAGTCTGCGCCGGGTAAACAGGCCGATAACCCAAGCATCCAGCGCGGGACGTACCAGCTCGACTAAATCGCACCCTAGGCTGGCACGGCCATAAGCGGGGGCGTGTAAAAAACCCAGCCCAGCATCTAGCCCGTAGGCCACCAGTGCGGATTCAGCTTCTTGCTGGGCCAGGGTATAACTAAGGGAAAGCAGGGCGTTAACTGGATCTTTTGGCGGGCGGCGATTGCGCCCGTTAAAACCGTAACTGGGCGCTAACATAGCGGCGATGCCCTGAAAATAGGCTTGTGCGGCGGTGCCTTCCAGCCCCATGAGGCTGTCGTGGTTAGGGCTGCTAGGAATTTGCTGCAAGCAGTTGTTAATGCGCTGAATGCCGAAGTGCAAACTTTGGCGTGCTGCTGGAAATTGCCATTGCCAGCGAGTCAGGTTGCGTTTTTGGCCTAGCAATTTGTGGCGCACAAGTAACCGTGCAATGCGCATTTGTTCACCTTGGTCGTTGCAAAGCTGATACTGGCGCAAGCGGCGCTGGTGGTCGCCATGGGTAAAGGGCAGCACCCAACAGGCGCTGTGTTTGTAGTGGCCGGGCAGAAACACCACAGCGACTTCATGGGTGGCTAGGTGGTTGAGTAATTGGCTGCCCATGGCTACTGGCGTGGCTACGATAATGCGCTCCAGCGGAGCCAAAGCAATGCTGACAGGGCGCAGCTCGTCAATACGTACGGTAAGTCTGCCACTGGCCGCTTCCAGGCGAGTGTTTTTACGATCCAGTACTAATAAATCCTGGCGCATGGTGTGCCTCCGTTTAGCCTAGATATAGAAATGGAGTGTCTTGCGGTACAGGGGCGATGCCCAAGGTGCGTACGGGGTGAGCTTTGCGCAGGTTGCTCAGCAGTACGCTGTCGATGTCGCTATCCAGTTCGCTGTCCAGGCGGGTTTCCAGAGCGAGTTTTTCGCTTTTATTCAGCCAACATTCAAATACCGATTTTTGCCCGGCATAGGCATAGTCTTTCAGGATGTGCAGGGCGCGGCGCAACCGGCTTGGCTCGCGCACATCGTAAGCAACTAAATAAAGCTTGCGTGACATGGCCAACTCCTCCGTTTCCGTGACTTGCTGACAGATTATGGGGAGAGGCGAGAAAAAGGATCTATTGCCTATGGGCAAAATTTTTGGTTTTTTGCCGCAAATCAATGCAGATGGCCACGTGTCAACTTGCCTATGGGTAATAGTTTATTTTTTGGGGAAGTGGGGTAGTATCTGGATCGGTTAATTAGAGAGTTTTTTAATGTTGATACCTCCTACGTTGACACAGCAGGCGACAAACACTTGTCTCTGAAAGAACGGGCAAGGTTTTCAACGCGTCAGCGCCAGAAGGTGCAAGTGGATAAAATGCATGGGCATTGGTTGTTACGCAATGTTCCGTGAGAAATGCAGCAACTGCTCTGGCTGGGCCCGTATCTGCATGTTGGCAAGGGAGCGGTTTTGGGTTGGGTGGTTATACGATGAGACGGCAGCTTGGGATGAAGCAACCAAAAGCTTAGAGGGGTAGGGCAAATGAATACAACATTGATCTGTTTTCTTGGGCGTGCCCCGAAGGATACCCACGGCTACCGAACGACCAAATACCTTTTTGAAGATGGTAGCAATACCCAGCCAGTAGCTTTTTTTGGCTGGACCTTGCAGCAACGCATCAAACCGAGTCGTATGGTTATTCTGGGGACAGCGGGCAGTATGTGGGATCACCTGTTCGAGGCCGACAATGATTTTGGCGAGCAGGCTGCGGAAGAACGTCTTGCGCTTATGGAGGCTTGCGAGCAGAAAGCGGTGACCCAGACAATGCTGGATGGACTGACGGAGCCGTTGGCAAACCATCTGGGTTGCGAAGTTTCTTTGCAGTTGATCAGTTATGCCCGCACGGAGGCCGAGCAAGTTGATTTTTTGCATACCATGGCCAGACAGGTGCCAGCCGGTGGAGAGGTGCATCTGGATGTAACCCATGGTTTTCGGCACTTGCCGATGCTGGGCTTTCTGGCAGCCCTATATTTGCGTATCAGCCATCAGGCTGAAATCAAGCGCATCTGGTATGGCGCTTATGATCCCGACACACAAGAAGCCCCAGTGCATGATCTGTCCGGGTTGCTGAAAATTGCAGATGCTTTCCAGGTTTTGTCAGGCTTTGCCAAAGATGGCGACTACAGTGCCCTGGTACCTTTGTTCAAAGACTCAGGCTTGTCAGATGACACATTTAATGCGCTGGGCAAGGCTGCTTATTATGAAAATATTTTGAATATCAGCGCGGCTACGGGGGAGGTCAGGAGGGTCATTCAAGGGCTGGATCAGGTGCGTGATGACCATGAAAGTAGCCTGCTGTTGCCAGTGATGAAGCAACGATTTGAGTGGCTGGAGCAGCAAAAACAGTTCGAAAAGCAAACACACCTGGCCCGACAGGCATTGGAACGTAAAGACTATCTGCGCTCGATCCTTTATGCGTATGAGGCGGTGATAACCCGGTTGTGTCAGCAAGAAGGCGTGGAAGTGGAGAAGTACGATGCAAGGGAGAGCGTGCGTAAAAGTTATGAACAGGGCCTTAAAGATGCAAAAGCTTATGGGGGCTCTGATTATCAGCTGTTGAAAAACCTGCGTAATCAGGTAGCACACGGGACCCGTGGGGGCGAAGGGAAAATACAGAAAATTTTACTGAGCGAAGATGTGATGGAGCAGGAGCTTGGCAGGTTGTTGGGGCTGATTGAGAAGGGCAAGCTCCCGGCAGAAAGGTAAAACAAGGTGCTGCGTCTGTAGCGGGTTAACCCCAGGCGTGACAACGTTACTGAAGGAAGGTAGATACAGTGGATATCATTAAGGCAGATTTTGTAGTAACTACCCCCATGTTTTTGGGCGCTGGTTCTGCTGGTGCGGGTAAGCAGCCGAGCTGCGCTGACACTATTCGTGGCTCATCAATAAAGGGAGCCTTGCGTGCCGCGTACCGAGCACTGAACTGGAGCCGGATTCGACTGGCTGCTGGTAATGATGAGCAGGCGTTACGGCAGCTACATGCTGATGAAGCTGTAATTTTTGGCAGCGCGGTTAAAGATGATAAAGGCGGGCAAGCCAGTTTTTTGCTGCGGGTAAAAAGTAGTGATATCAAACCGCAAAGAGAAATCTCTGGTAATTCGGATGCATTGAACTATCTCTTGGGTATGGGGTTATACCATTTCAGGAACGGCATGCTGCGCGATCATATTCCCGCAGAAACTGCTTTTACCCTTGAGCTAGCAATCAAGCCTTCACTATCGCTGGAGCAAAAGCAGCAACTGCAGGACTGTTTATTGTTCTGGGGCCTGACAGGCGGGCTGGGCAGCCGGGCCCGTAAGGGTTTTGGTTCGGTCAGCATGACTTCGTTGACAGTTTCGGGCAAGGAAACCGCTTTGCCTACGACTAAGCAGGAATATGGGGCGCTCCTACAGCAGTTGCTAGGCAAAGAGCGCGCACCTGGCATAGTGCCTTTTACGGCGGTCAGTCAGCAAACCAGTATGCAAATTTCCGGTGAGGATAGAAATGCACTGGAGTTGCTGAAACGTCATGGCAAAGAAATGGCCACGTATCGTGGATATGGAAGAAACGGCAAGACGCTAGGGCAACCAGCAGAGCAGAACTTCAAGGGCGATCATGACTGGGCGTATGCGTTGAGTAAGCGCGAGGCGGATGCCAGCTATTTGCCAATGCGAACGGTATTTGGTTTACCACACCCTTACTTTTTGAGCGGTGCAATGTTTAATGTCGCGGTAGACGCCGATATGCGTGGCAACCTCACCCGTCGTGCTTCGCCTCTTTTTGCTCATGTGCATCGTTTTCCGAATGGGCAGCACCTTTTGCTGCACACCCTGTATCGCAGTCAGTTTTTGCCGGACTCTTTGGATGTTCAGGTAAAAACCAAGGCGCAAAGCTATACGCTCAGTAGCATAGATAAAAAAATCGACTGGTCGGTGCTGGACAAGTTTTTGGATCGCTTTGCCAACAGGGAGATCATTATCCATGGCTGAACAATATTTTCATCTGACGATTGGACCGGTACAGGCGTTTGTGGCCCAGGCGCGTCGGACCCGCGACTTTTGGGCGGGGTCTTTTATCTTGTCCTTCCTGTCGTCAGCGGCCATGCTGGCGGTGCGGCAACAGGGTGGGGAAATCCAGTTTCCACTACCAGACGAAGATTATCTGAGCTGGCTACAAGGCAATGCCGGCGAGGGAGCACAGCGTCCGCTGCAGGGGTCGGTACCCAACCGCTTCAAGGCCATGGAAGTCAAAGTGGCTGAGGGCTTTGCCCCTGAGCGTGTGGTGGCTGCAGTGCAGCAAACTTGGCGCACCTTGGCTGATCTGGTCTGGCAGGGTGACCTGCAAGCCTTAGCAGGTGGCGACGCAAAACATAAAGCAATCTGGGATCGTCAAATTGAAAACTTTTGGGAAATCAGTTGGTGCTTAACTGATGATAAAAATCTGTCTAATCTGCTGGATCGGCGCAAAAACTGGCGCAGTCATCTGGTCGCAGACGAGCCAGGCGTTAAGTGCAGCCTGATGGAGGGTTATCAGGAACTGTCAGGCCAACGTACGCCGGGTGAAGGGGTGCGCGAGTTTTGGCTCAGTTTGGGTTTGCAAGATGAAGGACTTGCTCGCGACTTGCGTGAGGATGAGCACCTGTGTGCAATTGCTTTCGTCAAGCGTCGTTTCGTGCATTATTTTAACCGCCTCAGTGTTCAGTTGCCGGCTGGTGACAACTATTCAGCTGTGGAACTGCGCGGCTGGCCACTGCCAAAGACTGTACCGTCGATTGCCTATATGGCCGCGATGCCATGGCTGGCAGCGACGGCGAAAGCGGCGGTCGGCAATCCTGAAGTGGCGTTGAGTCTGAAAAAACTTGAGTATGCGTTGCGCGGACTCGACTCTCCCTGGGAAGGGCGTGTAGCCAACTATATCCGTCAGGCTTGTGAAGAAGCGGGCTACGAGGGAGGGAAATGGCAGCAGGTAAACGGGCAGTATTTGTTCCGCCCGGCACTGGATCAGTCGATTAAAGATGCACGGCGTAGTGACTCCATCAGTGCTTTTGAGCTGGACGCATTGCAAGACGTGGCTGAGCATTTGAAGGCACTGCGTCAGCTCACTGGTTTGGGTGAGCCTGATCCTTTCTACGCCATTTTGCTGATGGACGGTGACTCGCTTGGCGTACAGATGGGTGATGCCAATAAGCAACAGGGCATCAGCCAGGGTCTGAACGACTTCACCCGGGGCGTACCCGCACTAATAGAAAAGCACAGTGGTTTTCTGGTGTATGCAGGCGGCGATGATGTGTTGGCCATTTTGCCGCAGCCTTTTGTGCTGGATTGCGCACGAGATGTGCAGCAGTTTTACAACCAGTGCTTTGCCAAGGTAAATGCGCAGCTTAAGGGCGTACAAATTACCACCAGTATTTCTGCCGGCATTAACTTTGCTCACTACAAAACGCCTTTGACCCAGGTGCTGTTTGATGCACACGGGTTGCTCGACGATGTGGCCAAAGAAGATACCGGACGTAACAGCTTAGCGGTACGGGTCTGGAAACCCGGCGGTTTGCATGCGCAGTGGTCGGCACCTTGGAGCCAGCTGGAGGATCTGCAAAAAATCTCTGCAGCTGTGGCGAGCCACTTGCAGGGAGATCTGTCCCGTTCGTTTTTCTTCAAGCTGGAAGACCTGATTGATAGCTTGCAGCTAGAAAAAGAAGATCACCAGTTTGATGAGCCGCAGATTGCCGCTCTGGTTCGTGCTGCTTGGGCCCACACGGGCAACAAGCTGGAAGGACTACCGCAGGGCATGGAGATGCAGCTGTTGGAAGCCTGTCGCAAGGTGAAGCGTGAGTTGCACCCAGATGGTAGCGAAAGCATCCACAAGTGCAAAAACTTCGTGCCGGGCGCGCTGAAACTGATTCAGTTTCTGGCGACGGAAAATCAGCGGTTTATTTCGACCGGCAAGGCTCAAGGAGGCCAAGAATGAGCATGATTGCGCTGGATGTATTTTTTGCAGCCCACGACAGTCTTTTTTTTCGTGGCAGCCGTCCACATGCGGCAGCCGGCAGCAGCAGTTTGCCCAGCGAGTTTCCGCCGGCAGCTAGCACATTGTCAGGCAGTCTGAGAACTCGTTTGGGGGATGCTCTGGGCGTTTGCTGGAAAAGCTTCAGTCAGGGACAGGGCATGGTTGAACTGGATGGTGATTCCATCAACCTCGAAGAACTGATTGGTAACGGAGAGCATGCCGGGCAGATGCATTTTGGCGAGGTCAAGCTGTACAAAGCTGGAGCGCGCCTGTACCCAATGCCCGCTATTTTACTGGAGACAGACAAGGGCGAACTGCTTCGTATGGAGCTGGGTTCTGCGGTGCGCTGTGACCTAGGTCATGTTCGTCTGGGTCAGTTGCCGACCGGTACTCATGCCAAGCCTCTGGAGAACGCATGGTTGACCCATAGCGGCTACGAGCGTTTTTTACAGGGTCAGATGCCGGCCAAAACAGACGTCGTTAAAGTGGCCGATCTCTTCAAATACGAAGAGCGCTTGGGTATTGGACGCAACAATAAAAAAGCTACGGTGGAATCCGGTTTGCTGTATCAGACGGCACATTTGCGCTTGCAACCGGATGTCGAGTTTGCGATTGAGGTCACACTGCCAAAGGCCGCCGCGAGTTTGCTTGAGGCAGATGTCCGTACCAATTCTGTACAGCGTCTGGGGGGCGAAGGCCGTATGGCCATGTTGCGCACGGCACCGGCGGTTGACGGTGTTCAGACCTGTAAAGGTCATCCGAGCGTTCTGATGTTGTTGACCGATATGTTGCCGGATTCCGATTTTACCCAACAACCGCTATCTGGACTGCAACCAGCGATAGTGGACGGCGTGGATTGCTGGGAAGGCGCGATTCATGGTGTTGGTGTGCGCTTGTGGAGCGTTGCCAGCGGCAAGGCACGGCGCGTGGGTGGCTGGGATACCCGCAGACATCAGCCCCGCGAGGTGCAGAGCTTTATTCCGGCGGGGAGTTGTTTTTATGTGGAACCGCTGGATGACAGCCAAGACTTGACACTATTGCACGGCAAGGCGATTGGCCGCCGTACCGACTTTGGATTTGGCACATTGGTTTGTGCCCTGAGTTATTAACAAAAAGGAATCGGATATGAAAATTGCATCAACCATTTTGGGGCTTACTGCGGAAACAGCCATCCATGCCGGAGCCAGCTCAGCTAACCATGTCATTGACTTGCCTATTATGCGAGAGCACAACACCGGCTGGCCGGTAGTATTTGGCTCGGCGGTTAAAGGTGCCATGCGAGCCAAGGCAGAAGCCAGCATGGATAGAAAACGCGTACACACGCTGTTTGGCCCAGATACCAACAGTGCCTCCGACCATGCCGGTAGTTTGTTGATAGGCGATGCACGTTTGTTACTGCTGCCGGTGCGTTCTCTGACCAGTCAATACCGCTATGTGACTAGCCCGGACTTGCTGCGCCGCTGGCAGCGTGACTTGGAGCGGGCCGGTGCTACAGCCGTGAAACTGGATTTGCCGGAGATAAGTGAAAACACCGCTCTAGTAGCCAAAACGACTTCCGACCTGTTTCTGGAAGAATATGTGTTTAATTGCCAAGCGCACGAAATGGCTGACCTGATTACAGCCCTGGCAGCCCTTGCCGAACGCTCGGAACAGGAGCTGACCGACAAATTGACCATTGTCAGCAATGATCAATTTACCCTGTTGTGCCGTGCAGCAATTCCGGTCAATGCACACATTGCTATCAATAATGAAAGCAAAACCGTAGTGCCGGGTGCGCTCTGGTATGAAGAAAGCCTGCCAGCCGAAACGCTATTGTATTGCCTGGTTGCGGCACAAAACTCGCGCAACGGCAAGGAAACTGCCAGCGAACTGATGCAGGAGTTTACCGGTGAGCTGTTTGCCACGCCGTATTTGCAACTGGGTGGCAATGAGACCACCGGTATGGGCTGGTGCAGAGTTCAGGTACAGCAAGGAGCAGAACAATGACACAGAGCATTCAGCAACAGCGGGCTGCGTATGCGTTGCAGCAGGTGATGGCTGTGAAACAAAGCCAGTCTGATAGCGTGCAAAAACGATTTAAGGCTTATAGCAACAGTTTGCCGGCTATGATCCAGATGAATGGGATCGGTCAGGCGTTAGCGTTTGCTTACCATAAATCTAGCGGTGAAAAAGACGAAAATAAAGGCTGGAAAGCTTTGTTGGATACGGTTTCGACCTGGCTGTTACAGCACGAAATCTGGGGCAAGCAAGCGACCGGTGCCAATGTGGTGCAGGTGCTTTCTGGTGGTACTCAAAAGCAGTACCAGCTGGCCCAAGCTGAGGCGCAGGCCCTGTTGAGCTGGGTAAAAGATTTTGCCCGCGCAGAAATTGCTGGTGTAGCGGCGGAGGACTGATATGCAGCCATTATCAAAAGAAGCCAGTGCGCTGTATCAAAAACAGCGCTCCGCATTGGATAAAGCGAATAAAGGTTTGTTGTTTGAGCGCTTTTATGACGGCTATGGAAATGATTTTTCCCTTGCTCAGGGCAGTCATGCCGAAGAACTCAACAGTCTTGGCATCATTGGCCGTTGTGGCAGTGAGAGCGAGCTGAAGGAGGCGGCTAAACGACGTGTGAACCTAGTCAGTGGGCTGGGCGGTCAGTTTGGCGTATTTGCCACTGACTGGCATTTTGTTAGCGGCATGGGTAATGCGCACCCAGTTGAAAACGGCTTTACCTGGCATCCGGTATACGGCACGCCGTATTTGCCAGGTTCATCGGTGAAGGGTTTGTTGCGAGCTTGGATGGAGCATTGGGCGAATGCCGAACAGGATAAGGAACAGCGCCAGCAACTGGTACATGACTGGTTTGGTCGTTCCGCTGGTACGGGCGGGAAGTCGGATGCTGGCAAAGCCGGCGATTTGATTTTCTTTGATGCCATTCCAGTGGAGCGCCCGGCAGTCTCGGTAGACATCATGACCCCGCACATGGGCAAGTGGTACGAGCAGGGCGGAGAGAAAATCACGGCTGAAAGTCAGCCAGGTGACTGGCACAGTCCGGTACCTGTCCCTTTTTTGGTGACGGCTGATGCACGCTTTGTTTTTTCCGTTGCGCCGCGTACGCCCAAGGCACAGGTTGATGGTCTGGCGGAGCAAGCCATGGAACATCTTAAAGATGCGTTAGCTTGGTTAGGTGCAGGTGCTAAAACCGCGGCAGGTTACGGCCACATGAGTTTTGACGAGCGGGATACCCTTCTGCGCTTTAAAAGCGATGAAGAGCGGGCGGTGATTGCGCGTGCACGGTCAGCAAAGGATCAAGAAGAAAGGCTTGCAGAGGCTGGCATTGCCATGGGTGTTGAAACTTGGACACAGGCGCTGGTCAGCAGCACAAACCCCGGTGCAGGCGAGTTGACTGTGAAGCGAACGGATAAGAACGGCATTGAGGAGTTTGCAACGGGCAAATTTTTTAGCCAGCTTTCCAAAAATACCAAAAAACGTATTAAAGATCGGAAGAGTGTTTATATTGATGTCGACATTGAGCGTCAAGGTAATCAGATCGTGATCTTAGCGATCGCAACCTAAAGGCTAATAACTAAAATGCTTGCACCTGAAGGCTTAAACCTCGCCCGCTATCACTTCCATTTCCGCGTTACCGAGCCTCTGCGTTTATCCGAATACGCAGGATCGGCACTGCGTGGGGTGTTTGGTCGTGCCCTGATGCAGCTTAGTGGTTTGCAAATGGGCGATGTAAAAGACAAAACGCCGTTGTTTTTGCACAGCCCCTATGCCGAGGTGTTTGAGCCGCAGGCCAGGCCTGACGCTTCGGGGATTCTGGCCAGTTTGTCCGATGTGCCGCCCTTGTATGTGGTGGAAGCGCCGATAAACGGCCAGCGCTTTCTGGAAGAAGACGATGATTTTTCTTTTTCTGTGGTGTTGATCGGGCAGGCGCTGGCGCATTTGCCGCTGATTATTCTGGCCTGGCGCAGGGCACTGCTGATGGGGCTGGGCAAAGATCGCGGCGGTAGGGCCGAGCTGATGCTGGTCGAGCATGAGCTGTCCGGCGGTGAATTGGTCAGTATCTACAGTGAAGAAAAACCTTTGGTGCAAAGCCATGGGACAAATCTGGAGCTGCCAAATTTTGCTGCAGCAGCGGATGTGCATTTGCACCTGCTTACTCCGCTGCGCCTGCAACAACAGGGCAGGGTGTTGGGCGCTAAAGACATCACACCAGCGCTATTTTTACGCCAACTGGTGCGCCGCACTTCCATTTATTGCCAGATGCAGCAGTCAGATGCCATCAATCCTGAGGTTATTGCCCAGCTGAATCAGTTGGCAGATAGCGTTAGCGCAGATGAAAAGCGCCTGTCATTTCAACAGTGGGCCAGGTACTCGGCACGTCAGCAGCAGTTGATGCAAATGAATGGAGTGCAAGGGCATTGGCTATTGCGCAAAGTGCCACCAGAAATGCAGCAACTATTGTGGCTGGGGCAGTATCTGCATGTTGGCAAGGGCACTGTATACGGCCTTGGCGGGTATGTAATTAGCCAGCAACAGTGGCAACCATCTACACAAAGGAATCTAGAAAATGCAGTTTAAGACCCATTTTTGTTTGGTATCGGCACAAGCCGCTCCCAACCTGCTGCCATTGCTTGATGAGGCAGTAAAGCCTGAAAAAGTAGTGCTATTGGTAACGCCGCAAATGAAAGACAAGGCGGATTATCTGGAGGCAGTCATACGCACCAAGGGCGTCAAGGTAGAGCAGCAGGAGTTTATTGTTAGTGATGACTTTGATGCCATGCAGGAGCGCCTGCTGGAGCTGATTGCGGCGGAGTCTGCCGAGCCTGAACACATCGCTCTGAATGCAACAGGTGGCACCAAATGGATGGCCATTGCCGCCCAGGAGGTGTTCCGCCTAAACGACTCGCCGGTTTTTTATGTCGATGTGGATCAGGATCAGGTTTTGTTTGTTGATAAAAACCGGGAACCGCACAAGCTGGCGCAAAGTGTCGATCTAAATAGCTATATTCAGGCCTATGGCTATGAAATGCGTGAGACATCCGAGCAAGTTGGCCTAAAGCCAGAGTTGCGAGAATTGTGTCAGCAATTGGCTCTTAAAGTTGGCCAGTGGCAGTCGGCGCTTGGTCAGCTAAATTTGCTGGCTTCGGTTGCACAAGATAAGAAAACTCTTAGTGTGTCTATAGGCGATACGCTGGGCAGGCAACCTGAAGACCCGCATCTTGACGTACTGCTGCGCGAGTTTGAGCATGCCGGTGTGCTGCGTACAGAGGGCGCAAAAGTGATTTTCGCCGATGAGGACAGCCAAGTATTTGCTAATGGCGGCTGGCTGGAGCTGTATGTTAATAGCCTGCTGAATTCGCTTAAGGGCGAGAGCGTAATTCAGAACAAACACTATATGAACCTGCACATTCAGCGCAAAGGGGCAACATCCCATAACGAAGTGGATGCCTGCTTTATGGCTGGTAATCGCCTGCACTTAATTGAATGCAAAACCAAGCGCATGGCTGGCAAGGGCACTGCGCAAATGACTACCGATACCATGTACAAGCTGGACTCCATCAGTGAACTGGGTGGCCTTAGCAGTAAGGCTATGCTGGTCAGTTATCGCCCGCTAAATGATGCAGATAAACAGCGGGCCAAAGACTTGCGTATCCGCGTTGTGGAAGGGCGTAAAGTTCAGGAGCTTAAATCCGAACTGGTCAAATGGATTCAGGGGAGCTAATTTCGCGATTTTGTGATTCTGTAGGTTGGGCAGGCACGGTCTATCCTGAGCACAAATCAAAGCAGTTTGGGATAGGCTCTGCAGGCGCTAATGGAAGTAATCAAACTTTATAAAAGAGGTATTCCAGCCACTGTTAAAGTCATCAGTCATATTCCTGATTACAGCCGCCGCTAGACAAACTGTCCACGGCAAAATCAGCTCTACTAAGCGTATGGGGTATTAACATGTCCACTAAGGAATAAGTGGGTACTATCTTGACGGCTATGCCGCTAGGTTCAAGATCGGTTTACCGGACGTTTACGATACTTTAGCTCAAATAGCACTCTGAAATGCTGTGGTCGTCCAGCAGGGCTGCCCTAAACTTTTAAGCAAACTAATGTGTGTTAGTTAGTCCTGCCCGAGAAATGCGCTGTTGGGTTAGAATAGTTCCTTGCTCGCTTTTGGAGTTCAAGCGTATTGTTGTACTACTCCACGAAGTAGAGTTGCCGTCTCTTGTGACCTTAAGAGTGATTGGCTCCATTATTCTATAAGCAGTGCCAGACTGGATTTTAAGCACCTTTAATTGATAACTGCCTGGAGTGACACCGGTCAGTTCAAACCTGTCATTACGCTTTATATACGCTTGCCGCACAGCTTTTGCACCATCCAGAATCTGTACGAAGACATCCTCATTACCATTTCGGTTATCGATGGTTATGCTACCGCGACCTTGGGTTGCCAGTGTTGGATGGCCCGGCAGGTAGCCGGTTGCTTGGGGCCATGGCGTACCGTCGGGAGCAGTACCAAAAACTCGGCCAAGCCCGAGAGTTTCGCTGATGGTTTGCAGTGAAAAACCATCCTTGCCAACCACTGATTTGATTGCAACTGCACTAGAGATTGAAAGGATTACGAACAAGGCTATATTTTTGCCTAGCTTGTTATTACGACTTTTGCTGCTTGCAGCATCTAGCTTACTTTGCCATTGGTTACGTTCATCTTGTGACCAAGCGTGTGCTGAAGTGTTTTTATCAGTCTTTTTTTGATATTTTTCTTTGTACCAATCTCTATCATACATTCCCATTTGCTTTCCTCATTACTCCTTGGCCTGCACATAAACTAATCAGTTCTATTTGCTTAGAAACGCGTTTAATAGACATGCGTTGTATCCATTCAAAGCTGAAATGAAATTTCGTATGTTTTTTTTGCGGCTAATCTTGTGTAAGTAGTATCGCTTATTATAGATAGAAGCTAAAAAGTAGCTAGGTGTTAATGGCCATTGACAATGCTTCAAAAAAGTATGGTTGTAATATAAATACCACCCGAGAATTAATCAGGGCTATCAAGGTCTTCTTAGCTCATAGTAGCACCTCTAATTAGATGGCCAAATTAGCTATGCCACAACACTTTTTAATCTAACCAATAATGTCATAAAAACCTGAGTCAACAGGTACATCTATAATAAAATTCTTGCCATCCCAAGTCGCCTCGCTCCACTCAAGACGATATACCATGCCTTGATTTGTGCGAGCACCCACCAGGTCCTCAATCAGATCTTCTAAGATTACAACTTCACCTTCTGCAAGGTCTGCAGGAATCAAGTATGCCGCAAAAGGGTTGGGAAAATGATGCGGATAATATGAAGTGAAGCCTATAACTTGCTCTTCTGGTTTGAGTCCCCTCACGTGACGAAGATTTCTAGCCACTGTAATCTCACCGCTCTGCGGGTCTTGGTACACGGCGAATATGGAACGCACTTCTGATTTTGAGGATACCTGCTTTACCAGCGGGAAAAAACCAGCGCGGGCTGCTGCATTGATATCTTCTTCGGTACGAGCAGTGCGAATCACTCGTAAGTTTGGGTTTTTATTTTTATGCCTCATACCTGACCTTCATTATTATATTGTCTTGATTTGAACGAATTCTAAAACACACTAGGGGGTCCTGATTAACCGCATCCACAACCTCAGCATAGCTTAAATAAGCCGTGTCGATCACTGATTTATCACAAGAGTCACAATGTCGTTTTAGCTCTTTGGAGTCTGCATTGTTTGTCAGTGTGCTCCATGACTTGCGTTTTGGGCAGTGCACATTCTTTAAGATCTGTCCCTCTGCATCACGCAACACTCCATGTACAGGATCGAACTCTAATTTTTCTTGCATAAACGGTTCCTTTTTAAAACGTGTTCACCCTTTTGCACCCTAGTTCAGCATGGGTTTTATGCTTATTATTAGGCTGGTTAGCCCAGCCGGTAGACATAAAGGATTATGGTTTTCTCAAGTTCTCTGTAATAGGCTTTATTATAAAATATGCACTTGATATAGCGAAACGAATGATCCAGTTCGGCGCGCAGTTTGGATTTGATTTTTTAATATTAAGTTCAGCTTTCGGGTAGTGCTTAGCGGTGCGATTTCCTGAGTGCTTGCAAAGAATAATAGCATCCATTCACTCCAAAAAGACTTCACGAGGCGTCTTACGCTTTTTGTTCTGGTATTCTGCTTTGGTAAAGGCCAGCTGGCTCACAAAGCTAAAAAATGGATGATTTGGCTATTGTTGCAAAAAGTGGGGGAGTTATTCAGAGGATACTTAACTGCATGCTTGAGCAAAGAGAAATTACAAAAGCACTTAAAGACACCTTTCGACTGAACTGGCATGGATATCATGGTGCCAGCCACTGGGCTCGGGTGCGAAATAATAGCAAGATAATTGCAAAAGCATATCCGGCTAACCAAGCCATTCTGCATTACTTCAGTTTGTTTCACGATATCGCACGCGTTAATGAAGGCCGTGACCATGGGCATGGTTTGAGGGCAGCAGAGTTTATTTGCAAAAAAGGCGGCGCTAAGTGGCTTCAGTTAACAACGTGTGAATACAAAGAGCTTATCGAGGCCATAACATTACATAGCGAGTCACGCCCTAGCGGGACTATTACTCAGCAAATATGCTGGGACTCAGACAGGCTGGATTTATGGCGCGTTGGCACTATGCCTGATCCTCGGCGATTATTTACTGAGCAAGCTATTGAGTTACATGAAGATCGATTAAGTTACGGCTATTACGTTTAACGCTGCTGGACTGGAGAAGCACCAGAAAACCACCGGACGACTGCGTAAGATAAAAGCTAAGCATGGCATCGCTGTTATCTGAGCTGAGCTAGGTTTTACTTTTGCAAACACGTTTGATTAGCGATTTATCTGTAATCGTAACAACACCCACACCTAGCACAACTGCGATCATTCGTTAGAACATGCCGATGCTTAATTGAGTTTGATATTCCAAGGCGAGAGCGAGTCGATATGAGCAGCGCTGGTATGCGGTAGTTGTTCGAACAATGCCTTTAGGTTGAACGGCTTTAGCTTCAATAAACTTGCGTCGTGCATGTGCCCAACAGCCAACTAATGTTGCTTCACTTGAGCTTGCCCGCTGTGCTCAAAAGCTTAAATTAACTCTAATCACTAATCACTAATCACTAATCACTAATCACTAATCACTAATCACTAATCACTGCGCTGTGTTGCGATATTGACGGCTGATGCATCACCTTGTTTATTAAAACAAGTAATCTACGGCATGGGAAATGCGTTGGCTATGTGGGGTTGCTGTTACGCTTACGCTCTAATCGGGCGGTAGAGTATCAGGATGAGAATGCGCTTGCCGCATTGGTTTTGCATCTGGGCGCGCCTTTTGAACTTGCTCTTGATGGCAACTGGCTGGCTACAATCTGATATCCATTGCAACCGTAAGCGCCCTTAAATCAGCACCCTTGCAGAACGGCTACTTAGCTTAATCCAGTTCTACATTCCAGGGCAGCAGAGCTTCTAGTTTTTCTAATGTGTCAGCGACAGTTATGTGGTCAAGAATATGCTTGATGTAGCTTTGCGGATCGAGGTTGTTAGCTTTGGCGGTTTCTATCAGTGAGTAACAAGCGGCGCTGGCTTCTGCGCCTTTACGGGTGTCAGCAAACAACCAATTTTTGCGGCCAATGGCGAAGGGACGGATGGCATTTTCGGCCATGATATTGCTGATCATCAGGTCGCCGCGTTCGCAGTAGCCAATGAGGTATTGCCATTGATTTAAGGTGTAGTCGATGGCTTTTTCTGAGCGCGCTACCTTTCATCACTTTGCCAGCGTTTTTCTCAAGCCATTGTTTAAACTCGTTGAGTATTGGCAGGCTGATTTCTTGGCGTGCTTTTAAACGCTCTTCATCGGTTTTGTCAGCTATGTTGCTTTCTATGCGATAGAGTTTGCGGATGTAACTGAGCGCTACATCGGCTTTGCTTACGGTGCCTTTCTTGGTTTTAGCCTTGGGATTAGCGCCTTTATCTGCTTCAACAAACTTACGCCGTGCATGGTCCCAGCAGCCGATGCGCGTAATCGAGTTGGCTTTGCATACTGCGTTATAACCAGAAAAACCATTGGCTTGCAGCACGCCTTTAAAATCATCCAGCAAGCGCACAGCCACACTGCCTGCACGCGAAGGATCATATTCAAAGAGCACGCTGAGTTTTTCGGGCGGTCCGCCACGGATAACCCACATCCATTTATCCGATTGCGCTGTTTTACCGTCTTCTTTAAGCACTTGCAGACGGGTTTCGTCCGCTTGCAAGTAATTACCGCTATTTTGCACCTCACGCATCAGCTGCAGCAAGGGTTTGGCTGCACCACCAAAGCGTATACACCACTGCGCCATGTTGTTGCGGTAAACCGGTTGGCCTAAGCCTTTAAATTTACTTTCTTGGCGATATAGCGGCATACCGTACTGGTATTTATCGACAATAACGTGGGCAATCAAGGCGGTGGTAACTGAGCACTTGCCAAAAGGATGTACGGGGCGCTGTGCGGCTACCATCTGCTCGTCTTGTGTATCAGTTTCAGCCGTGAACACGGCTTTTTCTTGCCAGTGCTCCAGCACTTTGAGTTGCGCTGGAATGTAGTGCAGTTCTTCTTTTACTTTAGTGAAGAAGGTTTTACTAGCACCGGCTTTTTCCAGCTCAGTGAGCTTGTGTTCAATGCGTTCACGCACAAGGCTTGCAGAAAAACCACGTTTACGTGTCTGGCGCTCTTTACGGTGCTGAGCAATGCCTTCACCTTCATCAGACGTTTCAGGCAAAGTATCAAACAATTCATCGAGCTGGGCTTCGAGCTCGGATTCATCAAAGAGGTTGAGCTGAAACTTAGACTTTTCGCTGCTGGCACTGAACTTTTGTGTTTTCAGCAGGCGGTTCATTTCTTCCAGTAGTTCGATACGGCGATGGGCATCTTGCAAAGCAGTGTTCTGCTCATCAATAACAGCTTGAAACTGTGCCACAACCAAACGTAATTCAGCGGCACTAAGGCCGCTTAAATCAGGGGTTTTTATGGTGGTTTTAGGCTGTTTTTTCATGCCGAAATTATAGCAAAACCCACCATCAAAAGCACCCTTAAAAGCAGCTAAAACCCAGTAAAATCAAGCTATCCTAAGCTATCGTATTGTAGTTTTTTATGGCCTTTAAACAGACTAATATCGTAGCCATCTAACAGCCAATTTATTTGCTCACCGGTTAAAGACAGTAACTCATCAGCGGGCTTAGGCCACTTAAACTTCTCTTCTGCCAATGCCTTGTAATACATGACAAAACCGTTGTCTTCCCACATCACGCACTTGATTTTATTACGCTGGCGATTGGTAAAGGCATACAGCGCACCACTGAACGGATTGTGGCCAAGTTCTTGCTCAACCAGCAAAGCCAAGCCATTGGCTTGCTTCCTAAAATCCACCGGCGCACGGTACAGATAAATTTCCGGCATCTGCTTGGCTGGCCGTAAATAACGCACCTTCATTACAACTGCCTCAGCATCGCCAGTACTACATCGAGATTACCTGCATTCACTCCAGAAAAACTTATGCCGCTGGGCAGATGAACAGCCAACCCATCAGCACTGCTAGCAGAGGTAGCTAGCTGCGTAACCTGAGCAAAGCCAGCAGACTTTGCAGCCGCGTCTACCGGCTGAAACTTTCTACGCCAATAATTAAATTGTGCATAATTCAAATCATGCTGCTTGCAAAACGCAGCACCGGATAAATCCGATGCCTGCCAAGCATCAACATGCTGCTGCCAAAACTGCTGACGTTCTTGTGATTTCATCGCTAATACCTCTTTGAAAAAGACAGGTATTAGTGTGAAGCTGTATAGGTTGGCTTAAAAGATGCTGATTTAAGGGCGCTTACTTGCAACCTAACTCACGCTTCGTAGGCTGAGGGTCGATAAAGAAAACAAACTCAGCAGCACTGTCTTCTAGACGGTAACTTTCAGGGGCATCAATTGCAAAAGTAATAAAGCTCTCTCCGAAGTTAGAGGTTGGGTCGTTTTGATACATGCGCATTTGCATGGATTCGCGTTGAGTTTGGAAATCAATGATTCTCGTCTTGACCGGCTCTAGAGACGCTATCGCTGCAAACATAATTATCCCTCGCACTCTATGACAGGCTTCAAGTTAATAATTTTTCGTTTTTGCGCCAGATGAATCACCCAAGCCGTTAGTTCTGCGTAATTAATGTCATCCACTAAGGAAATGTTCTGACAAGCAATATCTAAACTCGACATCATAGTTTTCAATACCTGCGTATCAACAAGATAAGAAAGCTCTGTGCGTGACAGTTGGCTCATAGGAGCGAGTAATGCATCAAACGAATCCTGCAGAATGATTAATTTAGAAAGGCGGTTTAGCTGCTCTTGAATATAAGACGGTGTCTCCACGTCACTGAGAACACCAGCCAAGTTTATCAGCCGGCGACCCATCCGCTTGCTGGTAGAAATATCTTGCAGAAGTGCTTCAATATTTTCTTTGATTAATCGGTTCACGTAATACTTCCTTTGATCCTGAGATAGAAAGTATTGCTTAGAGGCGCGACAGAATGCGACGCGTGCAGCTGGGTCTACTTTTAACTGATCTGCTTTCGGCGTGAGTCGCGGATACGAGTCAGGCAGCTACTCTGAACTGTACGGATAATGGCGAAAGTCACGGACTGTGCCCGAGGAAAAGGCCAAAAAGAGAAAAAGCTTTGTGAGGAATGTTTTCGACTTTTGACGATTTGAAAATCAGCGGTAAAGGGCTAAAATCGCCTGCAAGCCTTGATTGACAGGGGATGTAGGGATATGTACATTAGTGCCATATACGAGGTTTACGGACTCATAACCGTAGGTTCAAATCCTGCTTCCGCAACCAGATACTAAAGCCTTAACTTTCAATAAGTTAGGGCTTTTTTTATGCCTGCAATTCCTTGCTGAAAAACCGCCTAAAAAGCCTCCGTGCCTTGGGCGTGCCTTTTTCTAAAATCTGAGCTTTTTGATTTGGTGGATTTTGACCGTAAGCCTTCTTAGGGCACAGTTGTTTTTTCACGTACTGCCAGCCAATACTTACGCGGCTGGATAAGCTGCTTTGGTATCGCCAGTGGTTATCAGTACTGCTTTGAGCTGGGTCATTGGGTCCGGCGCAGGGTGCGAATGGCTTACTGGCGACAGTGGCGAAGGCCGCGCACTAAAGTAAGAAACTTAATGCGTCTGGGCGTTCATGTGCAAGCTGCAGTTGCATGGGGTATTACCAACACAGGGGCATGGTGTAGCTCTAAAACTCCGGAAATTAATCAAGTACTATCCAATGCTTACTTAAAATCTCAGGGTCTGTACGAATTACGCGATGGCTGGATTAAGCTTCCTCACTCTTAGTGAAACGCCCTGTACGGAGCCGCATGTAGGGTGTTATTGGGGCTGAGGGCTAGAAACCTCGGCTACCTGATTTTTGGAAAGCTGGTAGAGTTCATACCCCTTGAGTTCGTCTCGCTGTAGCGAAATGGGTTCCTAGCGTAGCATTTGGATAGGCAAAGAGAGCTGGCGGTGCAGGGCGGTTTGTTGCAGATGCCCTTCATACTGTAGCCTTGCTAGCAATATTGAACACCGATCGATGATTAATGACCTTCAATGGAGGCAGTACATAGCAATGGAAGACGAAAACTCTCCAGCTTTGCGTGCTGGTGTGGACTTTCGTGGTACCCAAAATGCAACTCAGCCAATCCTTGAGCACATCAAACCGGGCAAAAAACGCGCTCCGCTATTGCGCTACATCCGTTTCAATCTGCCAAAAACCACGCGGCTGTTACTGATTGCAGTCATTGCCGTAATTGGTGCTGCTTCGGCGGCTGTTGCGCTATCGAACCACGAGCCATTTCTTTTCGCAACCCCCGCTCTGTGGAGTGTCTTTGGGGCTGCCGTGGTGTTCGCTGCCGTTGGTTTGCTGACCTCTGCGCGCATCTGGACATGGGGGTTGATCATCGCCCTGTCATCCCTGCTGGTCTACATTGGCGGCCTGCTGGGTAATGCGCCCTATGTCTGGAATGGCGCCAGTGTCGTTTCCGCCGCGATTTGGAATCTGACGCTGCTTGCCTCCATCGCCTACCTGGTACTGTTTTGGGCACTGCGCTACGGAATAATCGTCGCGGCTCCCGACAACCAAAACTTTATGGACTGATAAGGATTTATCAATGGATCTCGGATTTCCGTGGTGGCTTCGCGTGGAGCACTTCCTCAACATCATCTTTATTACGTTCCTGGTTCGCTCGGGGCTCGAAATTCTAGGTACCTATCCTAAACTTTACCGCTCGCAGCACACAGTGCCCGGCACATCTTGGGCGCAGTTTACGGTTCAGGAAGAAGCGAAGCATAAGTACTACACGGTGGGTGGTGAATACAGCGATTATTCCCCGCGCATTTCCCTGCCCGGGCGTGGCCTGCTGGGTCTTGGGCGTTACTGGCATTTTATGGCGGTTACGGGCTTTGTCACCTGCTGGATAACCTACTTCGTGTTACTGCTGGCGACCGGTCAGTGGCGACGCTACGTGCCCACCAGTTGGGATACTTTTGCTCAGGCGGGTCAGGATATGCTGGCCTACCTTGCCTTCACCATGCCGCAACCCGTCGATGGCATGGTGTTTAATGCCCTGCAGCAACTGTCTTACGGTTTTGTGATGCTGGTCCTGACGCCTTTGGTGATCCTGACTGGCGCATTTCAGTCGCCGGCGATTGCCAACCATTTTTCCCGTATGACCCGTGCACTGGGTGGCCGACAAGTGATCCGTAGCACGCACTTTCTGTGCTTGGTTGGCTACGTCGCATTCTTCGTCATCCACGTGCCGTTGGTCTTTCTTCACGGCTATCTGCACGAGACATCAAAGATGGTATTGGGGCACTCCAATAATCCTGTTTTGGGCGGATCCATTTTCACCATCGGTCTCATCCTCGTAGTCGTCCTGCACGTGGTCGCCACGCGCTGGACCTTGGCAGACGGCCGTGCCGTTGAAAGACTGCATAACCTGATTGTGCGGCCATGGTCGAACCTGCTTTATAAGCTGCCCGCGCGCATGCACTACGATCGCTCCAATATTACCGGTAAGGATGTGGGGCTTGCTAACACCACCCAGAATTTCCGTGGCAGCGGGAGGCCGCCAGAAACCGAGGAATACTTAGCACTTATGGCCAACTGCTACGAGGACGACTACGTGCTGGAGATCGGTGGCTACGTTGAGCGGCCCATGACCTTGACCCTTGCGGATCTTCGCGAGCTTGCCGCGGGTCACTCGCAGACCACGCTGCACCACTGTGTGCAGGGCTTCACCTCGATTGGACGCTGGCGCGGCATCACCGTGTCGGACCTTTTAGAACTGGCTGGACCCTTGCCGGGCGCGACGGACGTGGTGTACACCAGTTTCCAAAACATGGGGCGCGATGACACCTTGTACGAGGGGGGCACCTACTACGTGTCGACACCCATGGTTGAGGCTCGGATGCCGCAGACCTTGATTGCCTTTGAGCTCAACGACGAAGGCGAGATTCCGGCCAAAAATGGCGGGCCGGTGCGGCTGCGTTTGGAAACCTCGACCGGGTTTCGCAGCCTGAAGTGGCTGGAGCGTATTGAGGTGGTCAACCGCTACGATATTATTCTTGAGGGCCGTGGTGGCTACTTCGAGGACACGGACTTCTTCGACCGCAACCAGCTGATCTGACCGTCCGCGAGCAGAATAGGAAGCCGCTTTTATTATGTTTAAAAAAAAGTATGACGCAGAAAAAAACACGGCCACGCACCCAAGCCGAGCTCGATGCTTATATTGCCGCGCGGCCCAGACCGGTGCGCAACACCTTTGAAGGCATGTACCCGCTGCACGAAGATATTGAGCTGTCGGACGAACAGGTGCAGATCGTGCTGGACTACCTAAAAGAGGTTGATTTTCATTTGCCCGGTGCCACTGCGGATGAGTTTATCGTGGTCCGTTGGGCCCGTTACACTGGGTTTCAATTTCTGCAGGAACCCCTAGAAGCCTATGCCGTCGGACTGCGCTGCACCCATCCCGGCATGGAGGACCAGCACACTTTCATTCGTATGTCCTGGGGCCAGCTGATGGGCGATCCCGAGGCTGTCCGTCTGCCGGTCAACGAGCCAGTGCTGGCCAGCGATATGATGACACTCGCACGCTATCGCGACACCCGCACCGGGCCCTCACGAACCGGCGTTGACGCCTATGCTGCTTCCGGTGACTCTGTGCCAGGCGCCGATTTCGACCTGAAACTGTTGAATGGCGCACTCGATGACGTGCTGGAGCAGCATCTTAGCGGCAAGGGACGCGACGTTAACTCATGGTGGGATCCCGCGCTTAACTGGGGGGTGGCGCTGGCCGGGCGCTATCCGCGACTGAAGTACTTTGAGTCTAAGGGGCGCCTCGATGAGCAAACCTTGGCGGCATTGCAGGCCTTCGAGGCACGGGCAGCGCAGGCGCAAACAGCGTTACAGGAACTCGGTCTGATCTCTCCGGCATCCGTGGCCGAGTCTACGCTTAAACAAGCGCAGAAAAGCAGAGCGTGGAACGTTTGCCCGCCACCATCGTATCTGTGATCCACAGCCGCTCACCGAGTCAGAGAATAGGCAAGGCAGCACATTTAAGGACTCTTAACCTAAGAGGCTCATGGAGTTATGCCCGTAAAGATACTACTCAGTCTGATGACTGGAGTATGAGTTGTAGTGGCATTGTCATGGCAGAGGGGCTTTGCGCTCATGACTGATCGAGCCCATGAACGCTTTAAACGCTGTTCCCACATTATCGATGCTAGGCATAGATTCGTTCCTGAAAATATTGATCATGCAGGCGTTTTATTGTCTTGTAGTTCTAAAACAGAGGTTAAGCGCTGAGTAATGTCGTCTCGTAACTTTTTAGGTTTTCGAATTTGAATAGAGCCGGAGTGAGATAATATCCACCATTACCGCTCCCAGGTATCCTTTGCCGTTGCTGTCATGATGAAGCCGACAGCATTTGCAGTTATCGGCACGACATAATGGTTGGATACTGACGTTAAAAATATGTTGTTTATTATTTAAATGCTTCATGCCCACAGTAGTAATTCTGTACTTTTGTTTAGAGCTAGTAGGCTTGTCAGGCCTTATCAAAGTAATAGAATAGATAAGCTGAATTAGCAGAGCATGGACAGCTAGCGATTGCCCGTGCTCTATTTCTTTGTTAGCTAGTGTTCTGTCGTATGTGTTTTAGTCCGTTTTTTCTTCTATCGGTAGGGTTAAACCTACCTTTACAGCATCCATAACTACGTGGGTTTGGAAGTTACGTATGTTGGCGTTGCCAAAAAAAGCATCTCGGGTGAATTGCTCATAATCTTCCATGTCGAAAGCGGTTACCACAATGATAAAGTCGGTTGAGCCTGTGACGTAGTAACACTGCTGTACTTCTTCACGCTGCAACATTTCCTTTTTGAATAGATCGATCAGGTTGATGTGTTCTCGCTCCAAGCTGATCTGAACTATAAGTGTCATAGTGCGGCCGAGAGCCTTGGCGTTCACGATGGAAACATCAGAACTGATGATTTGTTGTTCGCGCATCCGTTTAACTCGACGTTGGACTGCTGCTGGTGACAGACCGCTGGTATAGAAGGGAAACATTGTTTAACTCCCAATCATGCGCAGGCTATGACGGCGCGGTATTTTTGTGTAGCGCTATATCTGCTTGCCCCGTAAGCTTTACAGAGCGTTTCGGTTGGTTCTAGTAGGCTTCTTTTAACATGCTTTTAAACTGATTTTTTGCATAAAATGTCTTAAACGCGTGCGTGTTTAACGCTCTAAAAGTAACATGCTGAGCATTTTTGCTATCCGTTCTGTTGAACACTAATCACAAACAATCGATGTGCTAGGATGCCCCGTTATCATCGGGCCAGCAGCTAAAGTGAGTAAGTTTTTTCTTCTGTGTAGAAGATAGCCTCATGCAGGTCAAAGCCCAACAGTGAAATTTCATTATCAATGTAATCGCCTTTTAGCACTACGTTTGTTGCTGGCAGCTCTTGTCGAGACTGTAATGAATGATGCTCACTTATTTCTGGCGAGCATCCAAGCAACATAAGAGCTGTCAGTGCCCATAAAAAAGCGGAGGTATATCCTGTAGATTTCCCTGTAGATTTCATGACCGATACTCCTTGTACCTATGATTACATAACTGTTGTACATGAATCCTCCTAACATTGTGTGACCAGTCTCCTTTTAGGGTTTGTTTCGTGACTCTTTGGTCGTGCATGTGATGTGGATTGAGGAAGTCATTCCGGCCAAGGCACCCAAGCTTTTACCAAAGCACAGCAGTTGCTCATTGTTAGCTGTGATTATGGCGATCATCGTTTTGAAGATATTTCTACATTGATCGAGCAGATTGCTGAGCATCTTCAAGCCGCGAAGTTATTTTCAGCCTTTACTAAGCCGGTAATCCCCCCGAAAAATAGCAGTGCTCACAAGTAGAATTTACATAAGCAATAAAAAGGAAACTTGAGTTCAACGAGAAGAGCAGAGTACCCACCGCTTTACTCTTGCCGCAGAGTGATTTGCTTCTGTCGAGCTAACGCATGCTCGGGCCACGAGCTTTTAATATAAGCCAGTACTGCGCGGATATCGTGATCGCTCAGCGTTGCTTTGTAAGCGGGCATGTCACTGACATAACCCTCTGGAGCGCTGATGCCGGGGACTAAGCCGTTTTTTGTGATCTCAATTAATAGCGCGTCAGCATGGTGCCAGGTGTGTCCCGTTGCATCATGGGGTGGAGCCGGCAAGCGTCCATCAGCCTTACGCATGCGCCAGTTAGGCTCGCCCTCTAATGTGGCACCGTGACAGGATGCGCAGTCTCTGGCGTAGATGTGTTTGCCGTCGGCCACCAGCGCTTTATCGGACGGATCAATATAGGCGGGTTTTGAGCCTGTTGAAGAAGCATAGATAAACAAGCTGGCGCCAAGTGCTAAAATGCTTAACGCGCCGATAAGTACAGCTGTTTTGTGCTTGGCTGCTGCCATTTGACTGATCCTTGCTGTGTAGTAGGTTTACTGCAACAGCTAAAGTATTGCTCTGTTTGCTGGCGCTGCACGCTTGGTTCTAAAGGTCTCAAGCGCTGCAGCGCGGTGTTCAATACAGCTTATTTAACCTGAATCTTGCCCACCATGCCGGCTTCGCTATGCCCAGGAATCAAGCAGGCAAAATCGACCATGGTGGCTGCGTCGAATTGCCAGACCAGTTCGCCGACCTGTCCAGCCTCAACCGTAACCATGTTCGGGTCACTGTGTTGCATATCAGGCATAGCTAACATTTCTGCGGCATGCGCTTTGAGTTCTTCGATTGAGCCGATGACCATTTCATGCGGCAGTTGGCCTGCGTTGGTAATCAGAAAACGTATGGTTTCGCCTGCTTTAACTTCGATGTCACTGGGGGTAAAACGCATGCTGTCGTCCATCTTGACTTCAATGGTACGGCTGACCTGCGCCAGATCGCCGGGTTGGCCATAAAAGGATGCCGTATGTGGCGTGGTGTGCTCATGCATACCGTGAGCCGGCATGTGATGATCGCCACCTGCAGCCAGTGCAAAGATTGGGAGGGCGGCTAAAGTGAGGATGGAGACTGTTTTCTTGATCATAATTTTCTCTGCCAAAGTAAAAGGGTGTTGTCCTGTTGGCGTGGTGCCGTAGACAACAACGCTAAAAAGGTCGGCTGACATACACCACATAGCGCGTCTCGAATTGAGAGCGCTGATCAGTATTTCAGCTCGCTGTGCATGCCATATCAGTGCATGCTGTGGGTTGACTTGATGGAGTCACTATAGCCAAGCATTGCTGTCGTGCAGATGACAGGCAGATTACAATCTTGTAATGCTCAGGTCATGTAGGTGACAGCAGCAGATGGATAGACTGGTTCTGGGGCTGATCGTGCTCGGTTGGCCAGTGCGTGCTTAGGGATGCAAATACAATAAATTCGCGGGGCGAGCCAATGAAACTGCTGGTGGTTGAAGATGAAATTAAAACGGGCGAGTACCTGCGCCAAGGTCTAACCGAGTCAGGTTTTGTGGTTGATCTGGCGCACACTGGGCTCGACGGGCATCATCTCGCACTGACCGAACGCTATGATTTAATTATCTTAGATGTGATGCTGCCCGATGTGGATGGCTGGCGGATTGTGCAAGCCTTGCGCGCAGCGAAGTCGACGACACCGGTGCTGTTCTTGACTGCGTGCGATAGCGTGGACGATCGCGTTAAAGGCTTGGAGCTCGGTGCTGATGATTATTTGATTAAACCTTTTGCCTTTTCCGAGTTGTTGGCGCGGGTGCGTACTTTGCTGCGTCGAGGCACCGCGCCCGTCTTTGATGATCAATTGCAGGTGTCTGACCTTGTCTTGGATCTTGCACGGCGCCGTGCCCAGCGCCATGACGTGCATATCAACCTGACCAATAAAGAATTTGCGCTGCTGGAGTTGTTGGTGCGCCGCCAAGGTGAAGTGTTGCCGCGCTCGCTGATCGCATCGCAAGTCTGGGATATGAATTTTGACAGCGATACCAATGTGATCGATGTGGCGATTCGGCGTTTGCGTGCCAAAATTGATGATGATTTTGAGCCCAAGCTGATTCATACGGTGCGCGGTATGGGTTATATGCTTGACCTCAGCAGTGGAGCCTGACGCGTGGCACGCCGTCCTGCATCCCTAGCACTGCGCCTGACTGTTTCCATAGGGTCGGTGATCACTGTACTACTGCTCGCGTTTGGTTGGCTCATTGAGCGTTCGATAGATACGCATTTTGTCCAGCAGGATGTTGATGAGCTCAATGCAGTGATTGAGTCCGTTTCACAGTCGCTGTCCGAGCCTGAGCGCGCTGCAGGTGACGAGGCGCTGCAACGCTATTTGGCGAGTGCGGTGTCAGGTCATCACAATGTACAGATTCGCCTGTCCGACTCGGATAAGAATCTGCTTTACGCAACGCCCCATTCAGATTTAAAGCGCTTTGCAGGGCTTACGTCCTCTGCAGATACGATCGATATTGATTCGGTGAAAACCTGGAAAGATAAAGGGCAGACGTATCGGGGGGCTGCTGTGCAACTGATGCTGGCAGAGCCTATGGCGCAAGCGCCGGTAACCCTAGTGGTCGCCACAGACATTGATTTCCACGTGCATTATCTGGACAGTTTTCGTCTGTATTTGAAACTGATTACCTTGGCTGCCTGTTTGATTGCTATTTTGGCGACATGGTTTGCGGTCTATCAAGGCCATGCGCCTTTGCGCCGAATTAGCGCTGAAATTCGTCGGATCAAGTCCGATCACCTGTCGATTCGGCTTGCGCCTGCTACGGTTCCAGTAGAACTCACCGAGCTGGCCATATCCTTTAACGACATGCTCGATCGCATCGAAGAGAGCTTTGCACGTCTCTCCAACTTTTGCGCAGATATCGCCCATGAGTTGCGCACGCCTATCACCAACCTGCGCACGCAAACGGAAGTGGCGCTGTCGCAAGCCCGTGATCTCGAACAGTATCAAGAGATCTTGTATTCGAGCCTGGAGGAATATGAGCGCATGGCCAAAATGGTCAGCGATATGCTGTTTTTAGCCCAAGCAGACAACCAGCAGCTGCAAGGGGAGCGGGTCAAAGTCAATCTGCTGACTGAAGTGCAGATGTTATTTGAGTACTTCGAGGCTTGGGCTGATGAACGCGGTGTTGCCTTGGTCTGTACCGGCTCGGCGCTGTGGGTCGATGGTGACCGGCTGATGCTGCGCCGCGCACTGAGTAATCTCTTGTCCAATGCCATACGCTATACCGCGGTGGGGCAGGCGGTGACGGTTTCTCTGCTGGCGCACAGCAGTGACGGGGTAATGATTCGAGTGGAAAACCCAGGTTTAACCATCGATCCTGCGCATCTGCCAAAACTGTTTGATCGTTTTTATCGGGCGGACCCTTCGCGCCAACGTAAAGGTGACGGTGCCGGTTTAGGCCTAGCGATCGTGAAGTCTATCATTGCAGCGCATGGCGGCCACATTGCAGCAAATAGTGCTGCTGAGCAGATGATTTTTGAGATTCAGCTTCCCCGCGTGCCGGCTAAGTAATTGCGCGCTTCAGTCACGGCGCACTGTGCCATTTCACAACGCTGAAACAGCTTTGCCACTTTTAGTTTTTAGGTATTTCTTGCCAGCTCTGCTGTTGCTCGGGTGTTGATCTATGGCGCTCAGCATTGACACCGAGTTGATTCACCTTCACCATACTAATAGACCAGTTGTTATAATTACGAGGTTTTTTAGTTATGAGCGAAAAAGTAAAGCCAAAAGACCTTCTGATTGAGACCGCATCACGCCTATTTAAATTACGCGGATATTGCGGGGTAGGCCTGAATGACATCATTGCTGAAAGCGGGGTCCCTAAGGGCTCGCTGTACCATTATTTTCCAGAAGGCAAAGAGCAGTTAGCCATTGCAGCGATTAACTATACGAAAGAGTTGGTCATGGAGGATATTAACAGCGTGTTTGCTGGTGCCTCTAATCCAATGGATGCTTTTCAAGCCTATGTGCATCAGTTGTCTAAGGTTTTTGGCGAAGGCGGTGACCCTCTAGGCTCTCCAATTGGCACCATTGCTGGAGAAACACACACCACCAGCGAGCCCATCCGCTTGGCTTGTGACGCGACGTTTAAGGATTGGCAGTCCATTTATGCTGAGAAGTTTCTTGCAGCTGGCTATAGCGAGCAACAGTCAAAAAGCTTAGCCATCACTTTTCATGCGCTGACTGAAGGCGGCATTCTTTTGGCTTTAACCATGAAAAGCGGCAAACCACTTGCAGCCATAGCAGAGCAAATTCCATTTTTATTTATTAAAAAATAAATCACATAGCCTATCAATATTAAGTTCGATTGAGTGACTCATCGAAGAGAAGTCTAATGTCTACAATTGCAAGTAAGCACGATCAAAAAGATATAAAGCCCGTCCCGATTTTAATCGCTTTTTTAATTGCAGGATTCATCGGCTTATTTAGCGAAACTGCTTTAAATATGGCGCTTGGCCGTTTAATGATTGAATTGGATGTGGTGTCTTCGACGGTGCAATGGATCACCACAGGTTACTTACTGACAATGGGGGTACTGATTCCCGTTTCCGCTTTATTAATCCAATGGTTCAGTACTCGGCAATTATTCGTCGCCTCGTTACTCTTTTCAATTCTTGGGGCGATCGTCTCAGGTATGGCACCCATTTTCGAGGTTTTACTGCTCGGCCGGCATCATTCAGGCCGTTGGTACCGGCTTATTAATCCCGCTGATGTTCAACACAGCATTAATCATTTTCCCGATTCATCGAAGAGGCACAGTGATGGGGCTGATTGGGCTGGTATTGATGTCAGCACCAGCGATTGGACCGGCCACTTCGGGGCTCATCATTGAAGTGTTGAGCTGGAATTGGATTCTTTGGCTGCTGATTCCGTTTCTTGTTTTTTCATTAGCTTACGGGCTGATGTATATGCAGAACGTTTCGACCCTGACCAAGCCTAAAATAGATCTGCTATCAATCATTCTATCGACGCTTGGCTTTGGTGGGCTTGTCTACGGTTTTAGTATCGCCGGCGATAAAGGTTGGGGAGATGCACTGGTCATAAGTTCAATCATAATTGCTCTAGCATCTCTTATTATCTTCTCAATAAGGCAGTTTAAACTTGATAGTCCAATGTTAGATTTACGCGCTTTTAAATACCCAATGTTTACCTTGGGTATATTCAGTGTCGCTACCACATTTATGATTATTTTATCAAGCATGATTCTTTTGCCTTTGTATCTACAAACCGGACTCGGACTCACTGCGCTTGCTGCGGGCTTGGTACTGATGCCGGGCGGGGCATTAAATGGAATTCTGTCGCCATTCGTGGGGCGTGCATTTGATACCCATGGTCCAAAGTGGCTTATTACGCCGGGCTTTATCATCATGCTGGTGATGCTGTGGAATGTATCCCAATGTAACCACTGCAACAACTGCTCTAATGGTGATCTTGTTGCATTCAGGCCTGATGATTGGCGTGGCATTGGTGATGATGCCGGCGCAAACCAATAGTTTAAATCAGCTACCCAGAAATTTCTTTACCCCGACGGCACAGCCTTGATCAACACCTTGATGCAAGTATCGGGCTCGATTGGAACTGCTTTGGCGATCACCATAATGTCTACGTCGCAAAATAGTTCTTTCTTGAGCAAGGGTTGCATCCACCAGATCCATCGCCCTCTTGGCAAGCACTTCATTAACCGCTGGCGTACAAACAGCTTTCCTTCTAGGAATTGGACTGGCACTGAGCGGGTTAAATTATCTAGTTTATGAATCATCAAGGTGATAAAGGCAGCAACTGATCTATATTGAAGCCTTAAAGAGCAAGGCCGTTAAATCTATTCAGTCGCTGCAGGTACGCCACATCGCTCTAATTTCCGCAGCAGCCAGTGGCAAGATTGATGTCAGACATCCTGTCTGCCACTCTACGGGCGACTTGCAGTCGTCCAAATCCACCGTCCATGATGATTTGTGACGTTCAACATCAGGTCTCGCGCCCTGCGAGCGGCTTGCAGTCGTCCAAATCAGCTCTTCAGATGGCTCGGTGAGTTCTGCCACTGGCAAGCCGATTAAGTCGTTGTGATGCGATTAGCTTTTGTCTATTCAAATCAATCTGTGATTAAAATAGTCTAATAAATCGCATCACGAGACGCTATGTGGATTTGGCAGCATTCGCAATCGCCCAGATTTTTCTCGGGATAATCGCGTCATCGAGCCCCTGTTAAGAACAACGCGTCTTAACCAAGGCGTGTTGTTGGGTAAAGCAACCAGTCAATCGG
>JAUCCC010000026.1:0-251155 GCA_034676485.1 Pseudomonas sp. | reverse complement strand
TCATAAGTCAATATGCAACTGAACTATTTGACTATACAATATGACAATCTAAAAATTTAGGAAGTATTACATAGATGTTAAAGCTCAAGTTAAATGATAGGTCTTTGTTTGGTAATGATGCAGGTGAAGACGAAGTTCAGGAAATCCTAAATTCCTATTTTATCGATAATGACGACTTCGATGATTTCTATGACGATGAGCATCGATTGTGCGTTGTAAACGCTCGAAAAGGTATGGGTAAGTCAACGCTACTATCTAAACTAGATTATGACTTAGCATCAAAAGAAGAATATGGTCATCCAATCGTTGTTCGTGTTACAGGAAATTCATTATTAGGGTTGGGGGACTTTAATGGTAAAGATCCCGCGTATCTGGAGAACTACTGGAAACAAATCATCTGTAAAGAAATTAATATCCATATAGGTAAAACAATTAACTTTGCTTTTACTAGTGATGATATGTCAATGGTGGAAATTTCTGAACTAGAGGGAATGAAAAGCAAAAATTTGATCGGAGGGCTAATATCCAGAATAAAAGGAAAGATCCCTGTTCTTGGTTCTGAAACTCAAGGATTTAAACCAGAAAATTTAGAAAGGCTTCTTAATAATTACTTGGATGATAACCATGATAAAAAAGTATGGCTATTAGTCGATGATATTGATGCAAAATATATAGATAGCGAAGACTTTCAACATCGTATTAGTTCATTTTTTAGTGCTATTCGCGGTCTTTGCTTTGATGTGAAAAATTTAAACATACGACAACAGTACGTTCTGATGTGTGGACGAACTTAAGGCATATAGAAGATTTGGATAAATGGGATCAGTACATTGTTAATATCGTTTGGACTAAGCGACAAATGAGGGAGATGCTTGCTAAAAAAATTCTGTCTTATGTCCAGAGAAAGCACCCTGACTCACTAGAAGCAAATTATAAGTTTGACCGTGACTATAATAAGTTGTTTAAGCTCATTTTCATATCTCCAATAAACTGGGCGGGGAAGGTGGCTCCTGTTTTCGATGCAATCAATGCCTTTTCAAATCATAGACCTCGCTCAATGGGACAGTTGTGTCGGATGGCAGCAAATCAAGCTCATAGAAGTCGTTGCAAAGTTTCTTTAAGGCAGTTCAATGAAATTTTGACTAAGTTTGGGCAAAATCGCCGTGATGACTTGATTAAAGAGCATCAACATCAATTTCCGGAATTGGAAAATTTGATTGACGCATTCAGAGCAGGCCAAAAGGAGTACACATTATCAGAACTAGAAATGGTACTCGATAGTAAGTTTATAAAAGGGCGTGAAGTATCAGATATATCTGTGATTGATGGTAAGCCGTATTGTAATCTCATTGATCTAGGTCATTTTGTTTACAAGATTGGCTTAATTTCAAAGTTACCAGATGAGTCTCAGAATTTTACATTTTATACCGACGACCCAGATCTATTTTACTCGCAGCAGAATCGAAACAATGAACTGACTTGGTCTGTTCATCCTAGTTATCGTAAGTACCTGAATATAAATTAGAAATGATAGCTAACAAAGCATTTAAGAGTGATTCGCAACGCTTGGCATTTTCGCTTCGCTCAAGTATAGCCAAGCGCAGCTCACACCTTAATGCGGCGTTATGCATTAAAGGAGAGGTCAGTGCTTGAGTCAGTAGTTCAGGAAGAAACCACTGGATGCGGAATTGCTTCTGTTGCCAACATTCTTGGTCATAGTTACCCAGAGATGAAAGCCATTGCTAATGCTATGGGTATTTATGCCTCAGATAAATCATTGTGGTCTGATACCCAGTATGTGCGACGTATGCTGTTAAACGCAGGTGTTGAAACTTCCAGGGATGAGGTACCGTTTGACTCTTGGGAGACCTTGCCAGATCTAGCATTGTTGTCTATCAAATATCACCAAGAAGAAGGCAAAGACTTCTGGCACTGGGTTGTATTCAAGCGCGTGGGGGGCCAACCTTTCGTGCTGGATTCGGCTAGCTACCTGCCATCCAATATCCGTCAGGATTTCGACGCCATGCAGCCCAAGTGGTTCATTGAGGTCGACAATGCATAACAAGGCGCTGTTGTCGCCGCTATCGCGGCTGGGACGGTTTACGCTTCGCTCCAGCCGCCCCAAAGCTTGTCGTTAGATGAGCACAGAGAACTAAACATGGTATCGAAAAACGAAAAATCCCCAGCAGAACAAATAGTCGATATATACAAGCCTATTATCGAGCAAAGATATCCAAACCATGTTGGAGGCTGGCCTGTTATCTCTGGCTACGACGTTAAGATTGGAGGGTTTCAGGGCTGGTTGATAATCATTTTTCAACATAGCGGAAATCCCAATATGCGATCCACCAATGGAGTTGGTGAATTCACACAAGCGATTATTGGCGTAGCCAACATAGATACTTCAACAAAAGAAGTCGCTCGAAAACGTCTCGAACGACATTTTTCTCTTAAATCAAGTGATGCAGTGGTGTTTGTAAATCCCCAAGGAAACCTTGAGGATGAAATCCTTAAAATGCTGCAAAAACACGAATATGCAATGGGACTTACACCTATGAAGATTTTTTTAAGCCACAAAGGTGCTGACAAGCCTTTGGTGCGCGAATACAAGAAGACTCTTGAGATTTTGGGTTTTGATCCATGGCTTGATGAAGACGCTATGCAGGCAGGTGCGGAGCTTGAGAGAAGTTTAATGCGAGGATTCAGCGACTCTTGTGCGGCCATATTTTTTGTTACGCCTAATTACAAGGATGATAATTATTTAGCCACTGAAGTGGACTATGCCATTCAAGAGAAAAGGAAGAAAGGCGATAAGTTTTCAATAATTACACTGGTCTTAGGTGATGGTGATAGTAAAGGGGCTGTGCCAGAACTTCTCCATCGTTATGTATGGAAAGAACCAAAAAATGATTTAGAAGCACTCCGGGAAATAGTTAAAGCACTCCCAGTTCAAACTGGCGATGTATATTGGCGGGTATAAATCATCTAACAAGTCAAAGCACTCGGACGCAGCAGAGCTGCGCCGGTGTTTGAAGCGTGTGTGCCGGGCATGGCACTTAACTAGCGAGGTGCAAGTCCTCGTGCCAGGTATTCGCAGAGCCGAAGGTTAGCGAAAGGACAAGGGCGTTGTCGCGAGGCAGGGTCTGAAGGAAGTCCAACGCGAAATCGCGGGGCGATGAACAAGAACTCAATATGAGGTGTGACATATTCGGGGCCAGCGGGCACGTGACTGCTAAGCCCTCCATCTGCATCTGGAATATGTTTTATAAATTGAGCGTCTACGCGAGGAAAGTTAAGTGTCTTACCCCGGGAGGTCTGCAGTGTGTTGAAGGAGCAACTGACAATGGAGCAATCGATTGTGACCGCATTGCAGAAATCAGCAGAAGGCATAGTAGGCTGCACTCTTGCAGCTGAAGGCCTGAACAAATCACGGAAAGTACTCGCTGGGGAAGTGTTTCTGAATGGCACCTGTTAAGCAGTTATCACTGCCTCTGGAAAGTGCAGAGGGTGAATCAGAAATGGGAAACCCAGTTGAACCAAAATCCACCTTTTGTTCATCATTGATTGGCCGTGTAGTAGATAGGAATAATCTACTGCGCGCGTTGAAACAAGTTCGCCGCAATAAAGGTGCTCCGGGCATCGACGGCATGAATGTTGATGACCTCCTTGATCATCTTAAGCAACACTGGCCGCAGATTCGGCAACAACTCATCGACGGGCACTACAAGCCCAAGCCGGTTAGACGTATTGAAATTCCAAAGCCAGATGGTCGCAAGCGCAAGCTGGGCATCCCGACTGTATTGGATCGATTTATACAGCAGGCCATTGCTCAGGTGTTGCAAGAAGAGTGGGATGCTGATTTCCATGATCAGAGTTATGGTTTTCGACCCAATAGAAATGCACACCAAGCCATGCGCTACGCACAAAACACAGTACGGCAGGGCTATAGCTGGACTGTTGATTGTGACTTGGAAGCTTTCTTTGATGGTGTAAACCATGACTTGCTTATGGAACAGCTCAAAGCAAAACACCAAGACCGACAATTGCTTAGGCTGATCAACCGCTATCTAAAAGCGGGAATCCAGATAAATGGCGTAACACAAACCAGTACCGAAGGCGTGCCACAGGGTGGGCCGTTGTCACCGGTACTCTCGAATATTGTGTTGAACCAGTTGGACTGGGAGCTAGAACGTCGGAAGCACCGTTTCGTTCGCTATGCTGATGACTTTGTTGTGTTTGTTAAAAGTCGAGAAGCGGGTGAGCGCGTGATGAAAAGTCTGCAGCGCTATATTGGCGACTCGCTACGGCTCAAAGTGAATACCCAAAAGAGTGCAGTAGATCGGCCATGGAAACGAACCTTTCTTGGCTTTACGTTCAGTCAACGAGACCAGAGAATCAAGGTGGCAGATAAATCGCTACTGAAGCTCAAAGCTACGGTTAAATTGCTGAGCCGTCGAACAAGAGGCCATTCACTCAAACACATTATCGCAGAGCTAAGAAAGTCCCTGCTTGGTTGGAAAGCGTACTTCGACATAGCTGAAGTGCTGAGCCCTCTGCGTGATGTGGATAAATGGATTCGACGACGATTGCGTAGTTATATTTGGAAGCAATGGGGGCGCAAAGGCTATCGGATGCTTAGGCGCTTGGGTGTTGATCGATGGCTGGCATGGAATACTGCTAAGTCGGCTCATGGCCCGTGGCGATTAAGCGCAAGTCCTGCCCTTTACCGAGCGCTACCAAACAGATACTTTAAGAACTTGGGGCTGCCAGAACTGGCGGCAAGATGAAATTTAAAGAGATTTGAACCGCCGTGATACGTGACCCGTATGTCCGGTGGTGTGGGAGGAGAGACGTCGTGAGGCGTCTCCCTATCCCGATTATACGCTGGAGCCATATGGACGAACTATTCAGCCCGATACTCCGCTTCCTAGCCTACGTAGTAAGCGAACTACTCCTAGGAACCTTCTTCTACGCGATTGGCTGGCCTTTTGTAAAAGCTGCCACGCTTGGGAAATATCCAAAGCGCGAATGGCTAAGCGGATCAAAGAATGAAGCTTATGTATGCTGCGTAGGAATCCTCGTGTTCTCTATTTCATTAATGGCCGTCTTGGGCCAGTTCAGCGCATAACAATGCGCTCAACTGCCGCTCACTTCGTTCGCTGGACTCGCAAAAGCTGCGCTTTTGCTCGCCCGTTAGCTTAATCTTAGGCCCCGAATGCGCCAATCTCGCAAACGATCGAAGTTCAAGAATATCCTGATAGTTCTATTAGCTTGTTCTTTCGTATTCTTCTTCAGTCAGCTTGTTCTAACGCTTGCTCGCCTTCTTTTGAATGAAATCGACACGAACGTACTTAGTTTGCGCAAAGAAGACCAATCGGTAATTTATTTCGTACCCCGCACAGCAGGGGGAACTGAAAACTGTTCGGTGCCGGCCGCTACATTCATCACCCTGCATGAAGGCGATGAAATCGTTGTATTGCGCACATCATTTCTTAATCGTTGTGCTGGAGTTAGAAAAATTACTTGTCAAGGGGTCTTGTGCTCGTTTAGGCAAGAGACCATCAACGCAGACAATCTACTTCAAGAAGCACTCAAACTTGAATACCGAGGTCGATACAAAACCGCCAGCGAACTTGCCGCGGACTTCCCCGGCTATTCTCCTGAAGTAAGGCGATGGCCCGATATTCGATCCCGCGCATTCGAACCAAGGTACTCAGTTCGACTTCCAGATAGACTCATGATTTTCGACACAAGAGGAACCTATCTGACATCTAGGGAGTGTGGCTCAGTGGAAGGACTTTGCAAAAAGGTGACGCGCAAAAGTGATCATTGATAGAAATTCTAGCTCGTGGCCTAACTATTCGTTCAAGCCGAGACCGCTTCGCGGCTCGGCTTGCGCGGTGACGTGTACCACTCCGCCGAGCCGCTACGCGTCCCGACTTAACTCAGGCATTATGCGCAATGAACATCAAGTATCGGCATCTACATCAAGGAAAAAATGAAATATCAATGTTGTGTGTGTAGCTACAAATTTGAAGGCAGCCAAATTAAGGATGACTTCAAGAATGGAGTTAAAGAGGGCTTTTTATGTCCCGAGTGCGGGGCCAATATCAAAGATGATATGAGTGGCCAGACCGTATTCGATCAAAAAGCCAAAGGCACATATTCATTTTACGCATTCTTATTAGTAATTTTCTTCTTAGACAGTACAATCGAACAATATATAAGCACTCCATTGGGTGCAAACAATTGGTTAGTTCTTGGCATTCTATTTGGGTTAGCGGTTTTTATTTATGGTTTTGTAAACCGTGGGTTGCTTAAAGAAACTAACGTTTTAACGACACAGAGAGTTAGCGCATAACAAGGCGCAGCAACTGACCTTCGGCAACTGTCACCTTTTTTGCATTCGCAAAAAAGCCGCCAGTTACCTCGGCCGTTGTGCGCGGCGTTACATGCTTAAGGAGAAATCACAGTGTTCGGAGTGTTAAACAAGGTTGGGCTTAGGGAAATATGGCCTCACGAAGCATCTGATTTCACCCCTTGGCTTGCTGAGAATATTGATGAGCTTGGCAAAGCATTAGGAATGGATCTTGAGTTAATAGAGCAAGAAGCGAGTGTCGGTGATTTTTCTTTAGATATTCTCGCTAAAGACTTGGGCACTTCAAGATCAGTAATAGTTGAGAATCAGTTAACTCAAACTGATCATGATCATTTAGGTAAGTTAATAACTTACGCAGCGGGTTTTGATGCTTCAATTGTAATTTGGGTTTCCGATTCCATTCGTGAAGAGCATCGTCAGGCAATGGATTGGCTAAATCAAAGAACCGATAGTGAAACATCTTTTTTCGGTGTGGTTGTAGAAGTTATAAAAATCGATGACTCAAAACCAGCATTCAACTTTAAACTGGTAGCCTCGCCGAATGAATGGCAGAAAAACAAGAAGCGTCAAACACAACGAACTTCAGTGTCAACAAAAGGTGAAAAGTATCAAAATTATTTCCAAAACCTTATTGATGATCTTCGGGATATACACAGATTTACATCAGCCAAAGCAGGTCAGCCACAAAATTGGTATTCATTTTCATCTGGGGTAAGTGGGATGACGTATGGGGCAAACTTTTCCCAAGGGGGTAAAGCAAGAGCTGAACTATATATAGATTTAGGTGATCATGAAAAAAATAAATATGTTTTCGATCAGCTCTTTAACATAAAGGGTGAAATTGAAGATTCTTTGGGTCAGGAGATTAGCTGGGAACGCCTTGATAATAAGAGAGCATCAAGGCTCGCATTATATATCGATGGTTCTATAGAAGAATCCGATTCCGAACTTGAAAAAGTTAAAAACTGGCACATCGAAAAACTTTTAAAACTCAAAGCGGCATTGGGCAAAAAAATTGGGCAACTTTCTAAAGAAGCAAACAGCATGTAACAAGGCGCTGCTGTCGGACAATTTTTCCGCTGCGCTCCAAAATTGCCGCAGAGCTTGGCGTTATGTTCCAAGGAGGTCAGCTTGCGATCACCTCAATCAGTGAAGGCGCTTGAAGAGCTCGGCCGAGTGCGGTTGTCCGATTCTTTTTTCATGAGAGATTTTTTGTACTCGGAAATTTCTCAAATTGAGCGCATCCCAAATATTCCAGAGTATCCTGATATTGCAATTGAGGCAGGCCGTGGCCTGTGCCAAGAAGTCCTTGAGCCAATCCAAGCGGCTTTAGGTCGCGTTTCAATCAGATCTGGATACCGCTCACCGGCCGTGAACGCAAAAGGGGCCGAAAATAAAAACCAATATAATTGCTCCAGCAACGAGTCGAACTATGCCCACCATATTTGGGATTACCGCGATAAGAATGGCGAGTTTGGAGCAACTGCTTGTATTGTGGTTAATTCGTTCGTTGACTACTACGAAAAAACTAAGGATTGGCAGGCGTTAGCGTGGTGGATTCATGACAATGTTCCTGGATACTCGTCATTATACTTCTTCCCCAAGCTTGCGGCGGTAAACGTTCGCTGGAGTCCCACGCCTGAGAAGTGGATAAAAAGCTACGTAACACCGAGAGGAACCCTGACAAAGCCTGGAGAGGAAAACCACAATGGTAGGCATGAGGCGCTATACAGAGAGTTTCTGCGTAGTATCGAAACATAATCACTGTTATGCCTTAGGGAGTAGGTGCTCCGAACCATGAAACCAAGCGCTCCGGCAGAAATGCCGTTTACGCGAGATTCTGTACTACAGATGCTTACTTGGGGCGCAAACCCAGAAGCATCCCCATACTCGCACAAGCAGATCGCTGAATGGTGCGATAGGTTCTGGTGTCAGTATCTCGATGTTGATGCCGATCCAGCAATTGAGAGTTTACTCCCTGTTCTCACGGATGTGGAAACGCAGTGGGATCTCTATCTGGCTAATACATATACGCTTGAAGAGCTGCGAGCCAAAGACTTTAATGCCGAGCAAATGCCAAAGGAATGGTTCAATGATTGGCTTCGGCAACTGGCATAACAATCGGCTGCACGGCGACCGATTTTCCGCCGCTTTGCGGCTCCAAACCGGCGCGTGAGCCGGGCGTTGGGCATCAAACATCATACACATGTGTGAATATTCCGCGTATTTCGCAGGCTACCAATGAAAACTTACGATTTCCAGTCCTCCAACGCTTTTGTTGAACTCTTTGAAATAGCCCCCTATGCATCTGGCGCATTGGATGGTTTGTGCTTTGCAGTTAAAGACAACATCGATATTCGTGATCGATTTACCTCCTATGGTAGTAGTCTATGGCGTGAAGCACACCCGCGAGCTGCGTACCATGCGGTTTGTGTGGAACAACTGTTGATGGCTGGAGCGCGTTGCGTCGGCAAAACAATAGCTGACGAATTTACCTATAGTCTGGACGGCGAGAGCTACTTCTACGGTACGCCAGTGAACCCACGCGCCCCGGATCGGATTTCCGGCGGGTCTTCGAGTGGCTCGGCGTCGGCAGTCGCATGTGGGTTGGTAGACTTTGCGCTGGGGACTGACTGCGGCGGATCAATCCGGATTCCCGCCAGCCTTTGTGGGGTGTTTGGCATGCGGCCAAGTCTGCATCGCATCTCCGAAGCCGGAGTACTTCCTTTTGCACCAAGTGTCAGCACTGTTGGCGTATTGGCTCAAAATCTTCCTGTTCTGCGCCAAGCGATGCGTGTACTTCTTCGCAGCCATGACGCTGCCCTACCACCAGTGAAAAATATCTATTTGGTGAAGGAAGCCTCGCACTAGCCCGACCCCGCGATCCAGAACGCCTTGTCCGAGTGCATTGCGCATTTGAGTACTTTCCCTAATATCACCGTCGCTTCCATTTCTATGCGCGACATCACCGGCTTGAACGTCAGTCTAAAATCGTGCAACGAGGATGCGCTTCGGGTACTCCAGACGGCGGAAATTGCCAACACCATTGGAGGGTGGATTCAGGAAAATGGACCCGAACAAGGACCGAACTTACAGGCAGGATATCGTAACGTCGAACAGTTTCGACCGCAGCACGATGAGCGATGCCCTGAACTTATGCGAAGCCCTCTTTTCACGGGTTGCCGGGTTCACTCAGCCGGGCGATGTTCTCTGTTACCCGACGGCACCTGTGTTGCCCCAAGAGAGGCACACTCACAGGTAGTAACCTTTAATTCTGTACTCGATTACTATGGCCGTACTATGGCCGTCACATCATTTGCTGGTGTTGCCCGGTTACCCGAGATCACCATTCCACTGGCTCAGGTTAATGGTATTCCTGTCGGGCTTTCTCTGGCAGCTGGTCACTATCAAGATGAGTTTCTATTCGACGCCAGTCTGCGCTTGTGGGGTTCGCAACCAATGGGGTTAGACTTATCTTCTGTAACTACGTAACACAGAGCCCAGATGCCCAACCAATCATTCCACCGGACACTGCGCGATAAAGCGGCGCATCGCCGGTGAATGCAAACGTTAAATAGCAAGGAGTGGATCTATGCTTACTCGAGAAGTAACAGAAGATGATATTGAACAAATCTGCAAATTAGCAGAAACACGAGAAGAGCTTTTTTACTGCTTTCCTAGGCAACCTTTCCGTTATCCGTGGCTGATGTGCGCCATAGTATTCAAACGCGTGCAAGTGCAACTGTGGTGGAAAAAGAAGGGCATGTTGTTGCCTTTGCAAATTTTTATCGCTGGGAAGAAGGCGTATCTCGATTGGCAATGTCATTGTTTCATCTGACTGCAGGGGCACCGGTGCAGGCCGTTATTTAATCTCGCATATGACCAAGCTAGCATTTGAAAAGTACCATGCAGAAACTGTAACGGTGTCATGTTTTAACCGAAATGTGGCGGGGCTTCTTTTTTACCGAAAACTTGGTTTTCGTCCTTACGAGACTGAGTCGCGAGTAGATTACGATGGAGATCAAGTCGCTCTCATCCACTTCAAGGTTGAGCCGGATGCAATTTAACAAGACGCTGTTTACGGACAAAATTTTCCGCTACGCTCCAAAATTGCCGCAAAGCTCGGCGTTATAAACCGGAATCGACAGCAAATACGAAAATGGAAAAGAACAAGGAAAAAACGTATTGCTGTCGATTCCGGTTTATAACGCCGAGCTTTGCGGCAATTTTGGAGCGTAGCGGAAAATTTGTCCGTAAACAGCGTCTTGTTAAATTGCATCCGGCTCAACCTTGAAGTGGATGAGAGCGACTTGATCTCCATTGTAATCTACTCGCGACTCAGTCTCGTAAGGACGAAAACCAAGTTTTGGGTAAAAAAGAAGCCCCGCCACATTTCGGTTAAAACATGACACCGTTACAGTTTCTGCATGGTACTTTTCAAATGCTAGCTTGGTCATATGCGAGATTAAATAACGGCCTACACCGGTGCCCCTGCAGTCAGATGAAACAATGACATTGCCAATCGAGCATACGCCTTCTTCCCAGCGATAAAAATTTGCAAAGGCAACAACATGCCCTTCTTTTTCCACCACAGTTGCACTTGCACGCGTTTGAATACTATGGCGCACATCAGCCACGGATAACGGAAAGGTTGCTCTAGGAAAGCAGTAAAAAAGCTCTTCTCGTGTTTCTGCTAATTTGCAGATTTGTTCAATATCATCTTCTGTTACTTCTCGAGTAAGCATAGATTCCATCCTTGCTATTTAACGTTTGCATTCACCGGCGATGCGCCGCTTTATCGCGCAGTGTCCGGTGGAATGATTGGTTGGGCATCTGGGCTCTGTGTTACGTAGTTACAGAACATAAGTCTAACCCCATTGGTTGCGAACCCCACAAGCGCAGACTGGCGTCGAGTAGAAACTCATCTTGATAGTGACCAGCTGCCAGAGAAAGCCCGACAGGAATACCATTAACCTGAGCCAGTGGAATGGTGATCTCGGGTAACCGGGCAACACCAGCAAATGATGTGACGGCCATAGTACGGCCATAATAATCGAGTACAGAATTAAGGTTACTACCTGTGAGTGTGCCTCTCTTCGGGGCAAGCACAGGTGCCGTCGGGTAACAGAAAACATCGCCCGGCTGAGTGAACCCGGCAACCCGTGAAAAGAGGGCTTCGCATAAGTTCAGGGCATCGCTCATCGTGCTGCGGTCGAACTGTTCGACGTTACGATATCCTGCCTGGAAGTTCGGTCCTTGTTCGGGTCCATTTTCCTGAATCCACCCTCCAATGGTGTTGGCAATTTCCGCCGTCTGGAGTACCCGAAGCGCATCCTCGTTGCACGATTTTAGACTGACGTTCAAGCCGGTGATGTCGCGCATAGAAATGGAAGCGACGGTGATATTAGGGAAAGTACTCAAATGCGCAATGCACTCGGACAAGGCGTTCTGGATCGCGGGGTCGGCTAGTGCGAAGGCTTCCTTCACCAAATAGATATTTTTCACTGGTGGTAGGGCAGCGTCATGGCTGCGAAGAAGTACACGCATCGCTTGGCGCAGAACAGGAAGATTTTGAGCCAATACGCCAACAGTGCTGACACTTGGTGCAAAAGGAAGTACTCCGGCTTCGGAGATGCGATGCAGACTTGGCCGCATGCCAAACACCCCACAAAGGCTGGCGGGAATCCGGATTGATCCGCCGCAGTCAGTACCCAGCGCAAAGTCTACCAACCCACATGCGACTGCCGACGCCGAGCCACTCGAAGACCCGCCGGGAATCCGATCCGGGGCGCGTGGGTTCACTGGCGTACCGTAGAAGTAGCTCTCGCCGTCCAGACTATAGGTAAATTCGTCAGCTATTGTTTTGCCGACGCAACGCGCTCCAGCCATCAACAGTTGTTCCACACAAACCGCATGGTACGCAGCTCGCGGGTGTGCTTCACGCCATGACTTACTACCATAGGAGGTAAATCGATCACGAATATCGATGTTGTCTTTAACTGCAAAGCACAAACCATCCAATGCGCCAGATGCATAGGGGGCTATTTCAAAGAGTTCAACAAAAGCGTTGGAGGACTGGAAATCGTAAGTTTTCATTGGTAGCCTGCGAAATACGCGGAATATTCACACATGTGTATGATGTTTGATGCCCAACGCCCGGCTCACGCGCCGGTTTGGAGCCGCAAAGCGGCGGAAAATCGGTCGCCGTGCAGCCGATTGTTATGCCAGTTGCCGAAGCCAATCATTGAACCATTCCTTTGGCATTTGCTCGGCATTAAAGTCTTTGGCTCGCAGCTCTTCAAGCGTATATGTATTAGCCAGATAGAGATCCCACTGCGTTTCCACATCCGTGAGAACAGGGAGTAAACTCTCAATTGCTGGATCGGCATCAACATCGAGATACTGACACCAGAACCTATCGCACCATTCAGCGATCTGCTTGTGCGAGTATGGGGATGCTTCTGGGTTTGCGCCCCAAGTAAGCATCTGTAGTACAGAATCTCGCGTAAACGGCATTTCTGCCGGAGCGCTTGGTTTCATGGTTCGGAGCACCTACTCCCTAAGGCATAACAGTGATTATGTTTCGATACTACGCAGAAACTCTCTGTATAGCGCCTCATGCCTACCATTGTGGTTTTCCTCTCCAGGCTTTGTCAGGGTTCCTCTCGGTGTTACGTAGCTTTTTATCCACTTCTCAGGCGTGGGACTCCAGCGAACGTTTACCGCCGCAAGCTTGGGGAAGAAGTATAATGACGAGTATCCAGGAACATTGTCATGAATCCACCACGCTAACGCCTGCCAATCCTTAGTTTTTTCGTAGTAGTCAACGAACGAATTAACCACAATACAAGCAGTTGCTCCAAACTCGCCATTCTTATCGCGGTAATCCCAAATATGGTGGGCATAGTTCGACTCGTTGCTGGAGCAATTATATTGGTTTTTATTTTCGGCCCCTTTTGCGTTCACGGCCGGTGAGCGGTATCCAGATCTGATTGAAACGCGACCTAAAGCCGCTTGGATTGGCTCAAGGACTTCTTGGCACAGGCCACGGCCTGCCTCAATTGCAATATCAGGATACTCTGGAATATTTGGGATGCGCTCAATTTGAGAAATTTCCGAGTACAAAAAATCTCTCATGAAAAAAGAATCGGACAACCGCACTCGGCCGAGCTCTTCAAGCGCCTTCACTGATTGAGGTGATCGCAAGCTGACCTCCTTGGAACATAACGCCAAGCTCTGCGGCAATTTTGGAGCGCAGCGGAAAAATTGTCCGACAGCAGCGCCTTGTTACATGCTGTTTGCTTCTTTAGAAAGTTGCCCAATTTTTTTGCCCAATGCCGCTTTGAGTTTTAAAAGTTTTTCGATGTGCCAGTTTTTAACTTTTTCAAGTTCGGAATCGGATTCTTCTATAGAACCATCGATATATAATGCGAGCCTTGATGCTCTCTTATTATCAAGGCGTTCCCAGCTAATCTCCTGACCCAAAGAATCTTCAATTTCACCCTTTATGTTAAAGAGCTGATCGAAAACATATTTATTTTTTTCATGATCACCTAAATCTATATATAGTTCAGCTCTTGCTTTACCCCCTTGGGAAAAGTTTGCCCCATACGTCATCCCACTTACCCCAGATGAAAATGAATACCAATTTTGTGGCTGACCTGCTTTGGCTGATGTAAATCTGTGTATATCCCGAAGATCATCAATAAGGTTTTGGAAATAATTTTGATACTTTTCACCTTTTGTTGACACTGAAGTTCGTTGTGTTTGACGCTTCTTGTTTTTCTGCCATTCATTCGGCGAGGCTACCAGTTTAAAGTTGAATGCTGGTTTTGAGTCATCGATTTTTATAACTTCTACAACCACACCGAAAAAAGATGTTTCACTATCGGTTCTTTGATTTAGCCAATCCATTGCCTGACGATGCTCTTCACGAATGGAATCGGAAACCCAAATTACAATTGAAGCATCAAAACCCGCTGCGTAAGTTATTAACTTACCTAAATGATCATGATCAGTTTGAGTTAACTGATTCTCAACTATTACTGATCTTGAAGTGCCCAAGTCTTTAGCGAGAATATCTAAAGAAAAATCACCGACACTCGCTTCTTGCTCTATTAACTCAAGATCCATTCCTAATGCTTTGCCAAGCTCATCAATATTCTCAGCAAGCCAAGGGGTGAAATCAGATGCTTCGTGAGGCCATATTTCCCTAAGCCCAACCTTGTTTAACACTCCGAACACTGTGATTTCTCCTTAAGCATGTAACGCCGCGCACAACGGCCGAGGTAACTGGCGGCTTTTTTGCGAATGCAAAAAAGGTGACAGTTGCCGAAGGTCAGTTGCTGCGCCTTGTTATGCGCTAACTCTCTGTGTCGTTAAAACGTTAGTTTCTTTAAGCAACCCACGGTTTACAAAACCATAAATAAAAACCGCTAACCCAAATAGAATGCCAAGAACTAACCAATTGTTTGCACCCAATGGAGTGCTTATATATTGTTCGATTGTACTGTCTAAGAAGAAAATTACTAATAAGAATGCGTAAAATGAATATGTGCCTTTGGCTTTTTGATCGAATACGGTCTGGCCACTCATATCATCTTTGATATTGGCCCCGCACTCGGGACATAAAAAGCCCTCTTTAACTCCATTCTTGAAGTCATCCTTAATTTGGCTGCCTTCAAATTTGTAGCTACACACACAACATTGATATTTCATTTTTTCCTTGATGTAGATGCCGATACTTGATGTTCATTGCGCATAATGCCTGAGTTAAGTCGGGACGCGTAGCGGCTCGGCGGAGTGGTACACGTCACCGCGCAAGCCGAGCCGCGAAGCGGTCTCGGCTTGAACGAATAGTTAGGCCACGAGCTAGAATTTCTATCAATGATCACTTTTGCGCGTCACCTTTTTGCAAAGTCCTTCCACTGAGCCACACTCCCTAGATGTCAGATAGGTTCCTCTTGTGTCGAAAATCATGAGTCTATCTGGAAGTCGAACTGAGTACCTTGGTTCGAATGCGCGGGATCGAATATCGGGCCATCGCCTTACTTCAGGAGAATAGCCGGGGAAGTCCGCGGCAAGTTCGCTGGCGGTTTTGTATCGACCTCGGTATTCAAGTTTGAGTGCTTCTTGAAGTAGATTGTCTGCGTTGATGGTCTCTTGCCTAAACGAGCACAAGACCCCTTGACAAGTAATTTTTCTAACTCCAGCACAACGATTAAGAAATGATGTGCGCAATACAACGATTTCATCGCCTTCATGCAGGGTGATGAATGTAGCGGCCGGCACCGAACAGTTTTCAGTTCCCCCTGCTGTGCGGGGTACGAAATAAATTACCGATTGGTCTTCTTTGCGCAAACTAAGTACGTTCGTGTCGATTTCATTCAAAAGAAGGCGAGCAAGCGTTAGAACAAGCTGACTGAAGAAGAATACGAAAGAACAAGCTAATAGAACTATCAGGATATTCTTGAACTTCGATCGTTTGCGAGATTGGCGCATTCGGGGCCTAAGATTAAGCTAACGGGCGAGCAAAAGCGCAGCTTTTGCGAGTCCAGCGAACGAAGTGAGCGGCAGTTGAGCGCATTGTTATGCGCTGAACTGGCCCAAGACGGCCATTAATGAAATAGAGAACACGAGGATTCCTACGCAGCATACATAAGCTTCATTCTTTGATCCGCTTAGCCATTCGCGCTTTGGATATTTCCCAAGCGTGGCAGCTTTTACAAAAGGCCAGCCAATCGCGTAGAAGAAGGTTCCTAGGAGTAGTTCGCTTACTACGTAGGCTAGGAAGCGGAGTATCGGGCTGAATAGTTCGTCCATATGGCTCCAGCGTATAATCGGGATAGGGAGACGCCTCACGACGTCTCTCCTCCCACACCACCGGACATACGGGTCACGTATCACGGCGGTTCAAATCTCTTTAAATTTCATCTTGCCGCCAGTTCTGGCAGCCCCAAGTTCTTAAAGTATCTGTTTGGTAGCGCTCGGTAAAGGACAGGACTTGCGCTTAATCGCCACGGGCCATCAGCCCACTTAGCAGTATTCCATGCCAGCCATCGATCAACACCCAAGCGCCTAAGCATCCGATAGCCTTTGCGCCCCCATTGCTTCCAAATATAACTACGCAATCGTCGTCGAATCCATTTATCCACATCACGCAGAGGGCTCAGCACTTCAGCTATGTCGAAGTACGCTTTCCAACCAAGCAGGGATTTTCTTAGCTCTGCGATAATGTGTTTGAGTGAATGGCCTCTTGTTCGACGGCTCAGCAATTTAACCGTAGCTTTGAGCTTCAGTAGCGATTTATCTGCCACCTTGATTCTCTGGTCTCGTTGACTGAACGTAAAGCCAAGAAAGGTTCGTTTCCATGGCCGATCTACTGCACTCTTTTGGGTATTCACTTTGAGCCGTAGCGAGTCGCCAATATAGCGCTGCAGACTTTTCATCACGCGCTCACCCGCTTCTCGACTTTTAACAAACACAACAAAGTCATCAGCATAGCGAACGAAACGGTGCTTCCGACGTTCTAGCTCCCAGTCCAACTGGTTCAACACAATATTCGAGAGTACCGGTGACAACGGCCCACCCTGTGGCACGCCTTCGGTACTGGTTTGTGTTACGCCATTTATCTGGATTCCCGCTTTTAGATAGCGGTTGATCAGCCTAAGCAATTGTCGGTCTTGGTGTTTTGCTTTGAGCTGTTCCATAAGCAAGTCATGGTTTACACCATCAAAGAAAGCTTCCAAGTCACAATCAACAGTCCAGCTATAGCCCTGCCGTACGGTGTTTTGTGCGTAGCGCATGGCTTGGTGTGCATTTCTACTGGGTCGAAAACCATAACTCTGATCATGGAAATCAGCATCCCACTCTTCTTGCAACACCTGAGCAATGGCCTGCTGTATAAATCGATCCAATACAGTCGGGATGCCCAGCTTGCGCTTGCGACCATCTGGCTTTGGAATTTCAATACGTCTAACCGGCTTGGGCTTGTAGTGCCCGTCGATGAGTTGTTGCCGAATCTGCGGCCAGTGTTGCTTAAGATGATCAAGGAGGTCATCAACATTCATGCCGTCGATGCCCGGAGCACCTTTATTGCGGCGAACTTGTTTCAACGCGCGCAGAAGATTATTCCTATCTACTACACGGCCAATCAATGATGAACAAAAGGTGGATTTTGGTTCAACTGGGTTTCCCATTTCTGATTCACCCTCTGCACTTTCCAGAGGCAGTGATAACTGCTTAACAGGTGCCATTCAGAAACACTTCCCCAGCGAGTACTTTCCGTGATTTGTTCAGGCCTTCAGCTGCAAGAGTGCAGCCTACTATGCCTTCTGCTGATTTCTGCAATGCGGTCACAATCGATTGCCTCCATTGTCAGTTGCTCCTTCAACACACTGCAGACCTCCCGGGGTAAGACACTTAACTTTCCTCGCGTAGACGCTCAATTTATAAAACATATTCCAGATGCAGATGGAGGGCTTAGCAGTCACGTGCCCGCTGGCCCCGAATATGTCACACCTCATATTGAGTTCTTGTTCATCGCCCCGCGATTTCGCGTTGGACTTCCTTCAGACCCTGCCTCGCGACAACGCCCTTGTCCTTTCGCTAACCTTCGGCTCTGCGAATACCTGGCACGAGGACTTGCACCTCGCTAGTTAAGTGCCATGCCCGGCACACACGCTTCAAACACCGGCGCAGCTCTGCTGCGTCCGAGTGCTTTGACTTGTTAGATGATTTTATACCCGCCAATATACATCGCCAGTTTGAACTGGGAGTGCTTTAACTATTTCCCGGAGTGCTTCTAAATCATTTTTTGGTTCTTTCCATACATAACGATGGAGAAGTTCTGGCACAGCCCCCTTCCTATCACCATCACCTAAGACCAGTGTAATTATTGAAAACTTATCGCCTTTCTTCCTTTTCTCTTGAATGGCATAGTCCACTTCAGTGGCTAAATAATTATCATCCTTGTAATTAGGCGTAACAAAAAATATGGCCGCACAAGAGTCGCTGAATCCTCGCATTAAACTTCTCTCAAGCTCCGCACCTGCCTGCATAGCGTCTTCATCAAGCCATGGATCAAAACCCAAAATCTCAAGAGTCTTCTTGTATTCGCGCACACCAAAGGCTTGTCAGCACCTTTGTGGCTTAAAAAAATCTTCATAGGTGTAAGTCCATTTCATATTCGTGTTTTTGCAGCATTTTAAGGATTTCATCCTCAAGGTTTCCTTAGAGATGTGCAAACACCACTGCATCACTTGATTTAAGAGAAAAATGTCGTTCGAGACGTTTTTGAGCGACTTCTTTTGTTGAAGTATCTATGTTGGCTACGCCAATAATCGCTTGTGTGAATTCACCAACTCCATTGGTGGATCGCATATTGGGATTTCCGCTATGTTGAAAAATGATTATCAACCAGCCCTGAAACCCTCCAATCTTAACGTCGTAGCCAGAGATAACAGGCCAGCCTCCAACATGGTTTGGATATCTTTGCTCGATAATAGGCTTGTATATATCGACTATTTGTTCTGCTGGGGATTTTTCGTTTTTCAATACCATGTTTAGTTCTCTGTGCTCATCTAACGACAAGCTTTGGGGCGGCTGGAAGCGTAAGCCGTCCCAGCCGCGATAGCGGCGACAACAGCGCCTTGTTATGCATTTTCGACCTCGATGAACCACTTGGGCTGCATGACATCTAAATCCTGACGGATACTGGATGGCAGGTAACTAGCCGAATCCAGCACGAAAGATTGGCCCCCCGCGCGCTTGAATACAACCCAGTGCCAGAAGTCTTTGCCTTCTTCTTGATGATGTTTGATAGACAGCAATGCTAGATCTGGCAAGGTCTCCCAGGAGTCAAACGGGGTTTCCTCATCCCTGGAAGCCTTTCAGACACCGCGTTTGACAACATACGTCGCACATACTGGGTATCTGACCACAGTGATTTATCTGAAGCATAGATACCCATAGCATTAGCTGTGGCTTTCATCTCTGAGTATCTATTACCAAGAATGTTGGCAACAGAAGCAATTCCGCATCCAGTGGTTTCTTCCTGAACTACTGACTCAAGCACTGACCTCTCCTTTAATGCATAACGCCGCATTAAGGTGTGAGCTGCGCTTGGCTATACTTGAGCGAAGCGAAAATGCCAAGCGTTGCGAATCACTCTTAAATGCTTTGTTAGCTATCATTTCTAATTTATATTCAGGTACTTACCGATAACTAGGATAAACAGACCAAGTCAGTTCATTGTTTCGATTCTGCTGCGAGTAAAATAGATCTGGGTCGTCGGTATAAAATGTAAAATTCTGAGACTCATCTGGTAACTTTGAAATTAAGCCAATCTTGTAAACAAAATGACCTAGATCAATGAGATTACAATACGGCTTACCATCAATCACAGATATATCTGATACTTCACGCCCTTTTATAAACTTACTATCGAGTACCATTTCTAGTTCTGATAATGTGTACTCCTTTTGGCCTGCTCTGAATGCGTCAATCAAATTTTCCAATTCCGGAAATTGATGTTGATGCTCTTTAATCAAGTCATCACGGCGATTTTGCCCAAACTTAGTCAAAATTTCATTGAACTGCCTTAAAGAAACTTTGCAACGACTTCTATGAGCTTGATTTGCTGCCATCCGACACAACTGTCCCATTGAGCGAGGTCTATGATTTGAAAAGGCATTGATTGCATCGAAAACAGGAGCCACCTTCCCCCGCCCAGTTTATTGGAGATATGAAAATGAGCTTAAACAACTTATTATAGTCACGGTCAAACTTATAATTTGCTTCTAGTGAGTCAGGGTGCTTTCTCTGGACATAAGACAGAATTTTTTTAGCAAGCATCTCCCTCATTTGTCGCTTAGTCCAAACGATATTAACAATGTACTGATCCCATTTATCCAAATCTTCTATATGCCTTAAGTTCGTCCACACATCAGAACGTACTGTTGCTCGTATGTTTAAATTTTTCACATCAAAGCAAAGACCGCGAATAGCACTAAAAAATGAACTAATACGATGTTGAAAGTCTTCGCTATCTATATATTTTGCATCAATATCATCGACTAATAGCCATACTTTTTTATCATGGTTATCATCCAAGTAATTATTAAGAAGCCTTTCTAAATTTTCTGGTTTAAATCCTTGAGTTTCAGAACCAAGAACAGGGATCTTTCCTTTTATTCTGGATATTAGCCCTCCGATCAAATTTTTGCTTTTCATTCCCTCTAGTTCAGAAATTTCCACCATTGACATATCATCACTAGTAAAAGCAAAGTTAATTGTTTTACCTATATGGATATTAATTTCTTTACAGATGATTTGTTTCCAGTAGTTCTCCAGATACGCGGGATCTTTACCATTAAAGTCCCCCAACCCTAATAATGAATTTCCTGTAACACGAACAACGATTGGATGACCATATTCTTCTTTTGATGCTAAGTCATAATCTAGTTTAGATAGTAGCGTTGACTTACCCATACCTTTTCGAGCGTTTACAACGCACAATCGATGCTCATCGTCATAGAAATCATCGAAGTCGTCATTATCGATAAAATAGGAATTTAGGATTTCCTGAACTTCGTCTTCACCTGCATCATTACCAAACAAAGACCTATCATTTAACTTGAGCTTTAACATCTATGTAATACTTCCTAAATTTTTAGATTGTCATATTGTATAGTCAAATAGTTCAGTTGCATATTGACTTATGATAGCTAACAGCTTATTAGTATGCATGCTCGTTTTGTCACCCGCAGCTGCTTACCGTTAATTAACATAAGTATCTGTACTTAAAAGACTTTCTGTAAAATACAAGACACTCTCTTATTACAAATCGAGCATGCCGCCTATCCTGATTGCGCCATGCACACTATCTTGCCTACATAATTTATAGCTGCTTGATTTATATAGTATTAAATTAAAACTCTACAGGTAAGTAAGCATCGCAAGGCGTGAAAACAAGCACATTTACAAACCCCAGCGAGAATAGGCTGTATAGGCAGACAGTTGCAAGACAAGGAGCGTTTCATGTCTAACAGTCCATTTGTATGCAACGACTGTACGCGAACATGGATTGATCATGATGACAGTCCGTGGCTTACAGGCTATGAGCATTATTCGGCTAACTATGATGCGTTGACGGTGTTCTTGTGAGCATTCATTTAGACTGCTCTCTTGCCCGTTTTTCCGATTGGATTCGCTGGTAGATTTCCTCTCGATGCACCTCAACATTCTGGGGTGCATCAATCCCTAAACGTACCTGGCCGCCGTTGGTGCCTAGCACCGTAATCCGTATATCGTCACCAATGCAAATCGTCTCACCTTGGCTGCGCGTCAAAATAAGCATCCTTACTCTCCTTTTTATTAAATTGCATAGGCACCAAACTGATAAGGCCTGACTTTATCGGTGCAGGAATTTGATCAGCTGTCAGCCGTGTAGGTTTACGACCTTTTGCGTCTGGAATGCCATGTGCAAGTTTAAGCAAGGAATATAGATCTTCTTGATCTTCGATCGTTAAAGTCTGCTTAGCAAGCAATCGAGCCACCGCGTCGCTTTGCCAATCGGGAAGATTCTGCGACCAATCCAAAATTTCTTGTAGCAGTGCCATTAAAATTTCCTTATTTAAACGATTCGTAAGAGACTTGGGAAGCTAACTCCGAGTGAAGCGGTGGCTAACAGCCTCCCCCCTTTCAACTTACTAGCTAATAAATTGAGACATTGCACTAGCATTTACTGCTATCTCGCCTTTTAACCCAACCTTAACACCAAGTTGATTACATTCAGGCTGGTTTTGACTCGATTTTAATTTACCAGTTAGTTTCTCAATCTTAATCTCAATACCAACAATTCCACGCATTAAACCTTCGGTGTAATCCTTCGGAGCATCGTCGACCGTCCAAGGATCTACTCGATTTCTTTCATGCTGGTTGGTTAACTGACAAAGGTGTTTATGAAGCCACACGGAATCCTGAACAACCTTGGCGCAGCCTTCAGCATGCACAGCAAGATAATTCCAAGTTGGCGCTACACGCCCCGTTTCAGCCTTGGTCGGATACCACGATGGTGATACATAGGCATCTGGACCTTGAAATACAGCCAAAACAGAACGACTACTTTCAATACGCTGCCACACTCGATTGCTACGAGCCAAATGGCACTGTAACGCGCCATATGAACCATTATCTTCTATGCTTAAATAGAAAGGCACATGATTTACTTCGATGCCTTCGTCATCCGCAATCACAAGTAAACCAAAACTGTAGTCACGGATATATTGCTGAAGCTTTGCTACATCATCTTCTTTAAAGTGGTTCGGAACGTACATTAAAAAATCCCCCTTACTTTATATTAAATTTTTCACGAATAGCTTTGGCTGTTAGTTCTGCACCTAATAATGTACCAACAGTTTTATCGCCAGCCTGGCCAATCTAATAAATTAAATTCATATTCATCAAATTACCTATACATATGGCATGTTTACCATATTTCCTTTAGTTTCATAAAAATCATGATCTACCACATAGTTAATCTTGCCCAGCAGAGCAGCATTCACTTCCTGAAAATATTGTCAAAGGGAACGAGCATCTGCGGGCACGCTCCCATGCGTCTAGTATCTACATACCTAGAATGAGCTTCAGGGCGATAAACCACATGACGATGGCAATAACTGCCTCAAGAATGCGCCATGCCTTAGGCGTTGCAAAGACTGGTCGTAGATACCTTGCACCAAAGCCCAACGAAAAAAAAGAACACCAAGGATGCTGTTGCAGCACCGCTGGCGAACAGAATTTCTTGCCCTGGAAACCGCGTGGAAATCGTTCCTATAAGTACCACTGTATCTAAATAAACATGGGGGTTGAGCCAGGTGAGCGCCAAGCAAGTGGCCAGTACATACCGCACTGGCATTCTGGGTTCGTTGGCGACAACTATGCTCGCATTGGAACGCGCGGCGGAGTAGAGGCTCTTGGCACCATACCAGATGAGAAACGCAGCTCCCCCGTATCGCATGACTGGGTCGATCCACGGCACTTGCACAAGGATTTGCCGGAAACTGCTCGCACCGAAGATGATGAGTGCAGCATCGGATAGCGCGCATACCAGCACAACGAGCAAAACATACTCATTGCGCAACCCCTGCCTGAGTACGAAGGCGTTCTGGGCACCTATCGCTAGAATCAAACTGAGCCCAATCGTGAAACCAGTGGTATAGGCTGCCAGCGTCAACATTTATCAATCGCCATGAAATCAAGCGGCAAGGCGACGATGGCATATAAAACGCCAAGATCACAGATACCCAAACAGGTCTCTTCCCGTACATTCTTCAGCCTCACAAGTCTCACTCCATTCGATGATGATCAGTTCTTTAAAGAACAAGATTAGGTTTCCACCTAAGGTTAGTACAGTTAAACTTACTAATCTAAACTTAGGAAATCTTAATCATGATGGACTATGCAGGGCTAAGTGCAGTGGCTGCTGTCGCTCAGGAAGGGAGTTTTGAGAAGGCTGCAAAACTGCTTCGTATTACACCGTCGGCTGTTTCTCAGCGGGTAAAATTACTGGAAGAACGTATAGGCACTGTACTCATAGTGCGTGGGCAGCCTTGTCGGGCTACTCCACAAGGCGAATTGATTTGTCGCCACATTGAGCAGGTACGGTTGCTTGAGGGCAGTCTGTCGCAGCGATTACCCACTATGCTGGGCAGCAATGAGCGCGACGGCCATTTGACACTGCCGGTGGCCGTGAATGCCGATAGCTTGGCGACCTGGTTCCTCGACGCTACTACCGAATTCTCTAAACGTACCGGCTACCTGTTGAATCTTTTTATTGACGATCAGGAACACACGGCAGAATGGCTTAGGATGGGACGGGTTGTTGGAGTCGTTACTGCCCATGATCGTCCTGTTCAAGGTTGTAAAAGCCTATACCTGGGCTCAATGCGCTACCACGCAGCCGCTAGTCCAGCCTTCATCAAGCGCTACTTTCCAGACGGCTTAAACGCCTCAGCTCTTAGCCTTGCACCGGCCTTTTTATTTGACCGCAAAGACAGATTGCAGGAACAGTGGATACATAAGATTACGGGGCGTTCTCTGAACTTTCCTGTCCACTGGATACCATCCACACAGGGCTTCATTGATGCAGGCATTAAAGGCTTAGGATGGGGAGTGAGCCCTATACATCTTTTGCAGTCGCACTTTGACAGTGGGGCACTGGTGGACCTGTGCCCTGGACAATTTATTGATGTGCCGCTGTACTGGCAGATCAATGGCATCGCTGCTCAGCAGCTTACCGATCTAACGAATTGCATCGTGACCACTGCTCGTGCCTGGTTGGATACAGGAGTTGATAGTTAAACATTCAGGGTTTTATGTGGAGAGGCAGATGGTAAACATGCGCAATTAAACTAAGGTGTCGCGGCCTCTCAAAGGCAGCCTTCACTTGGATCTGACAATGAATAACCAACTTGATCTATTCGCAGTACTTGGTGCTTATCAGAGTGCTCGCGATGTAGTGGCATTATTGCTGTCATTGATTTGTGACTCCAAACTGAAGAGCTTTATTTTCCTGTCACGACCTCGCAATTATCGACGCATGTGGTCAATAAAGCACACCTGCAATTCCTATTTTTTTGAGAGGACTACCATCAACTACTATGCAGCAATTTAAAAGCAAGGCAAGAGCATCACTGACTCTGCTTACCTTGCGGATACAAAGATAGACCACTTACTCAGGTACGTTGACTGTGCTCTTGTGAACATTCATTTAGACTGTTCTCTTGCCCGTTTTTCCGATTGAATTCGTTGGTAGATTTCCTCTCGGTGCACCTCAACATTCTGAGGTGCATCAGTTCCCAAGCGTACCTGACCACCATTGGTGCCTAGCACCGTAATCCGTATATCGTCACCAATGCAAATCGTCTCACCTTGGCTGCGCGTCAAAATAAGCATCCGTACTCTCCTTTTTATTAAATCGCATAGACACCAAACAAGTGCTTAGGCAAGCCTATCAAAATCTGCTGGCTGAAACAAACCGAAAAACCCAGTATCGGATTAACAGCACACAACACAGTCTCCCAAGCAGATAATACGAGGACATCTAACATATCTGGAGCGAAACCAGGTAAAAGCGTGACCGTTAACTCAAGGGGTAACCCAATGAAAAAAACACATATCCTTCGTATGTCTGACCAGTCCATCAGAGGTTTAATCGACAGCGCTCCAGATGCGCATGAGCAGCTGTCAAGCGCCGCTGATACGCCTCTGCACTACTACAGCTTTGCTTTTATGTATGGTAATAACGCAAGAGGATCAATATATGTCGGCCTGCTGGAAGAGAAAATCACCACTCATGCGATCGCCACTGCAAAAAACAAGATGCTGAAGAACTACGAAGCAGATCCAAATACAACTGTTTTGACCTCAGCCTCATACCTTGGCTTCATGAAGCCCAGCGAGTTCGCCCCCGATAACTGGTATGGGGGGCTTTTGGAGTGACTCTTGACGCATTGTGTATTTCCAACTCCAGCTTGACCGCAATAAAAATAATAGGCATTACGGCCATGCTGGTTGATCACTTCAACGCTTTCGTAAACCCTAATTACAACCAAACATTATTTGAAATTGGACGAATCGCGTTCCCGCTATTTGCGTTGGTTCTCGGCTACAACTTGGCTCGGATCCCATCGGACAAAATGCCCAAAATCATGCTTCGGCTTTTAATGTTCGGCATCATGGCAACACCTGTATACATCATCTTGGGTGGCGGACTTCAGCACTGGTGGCCGTTGAACATCCTGTTTACACTGTGCCTGGCCACCACAATCGTTTACCTGCTCTCGCTACTTACACACAATCGCTGGGCAGTTCACGCTCGAATGGCAGCAATACTTCTGTTTGTAGTGGTCGGTGGCTTGGTGGATTATTTCTGGGTTGGTCCGGCGCTGGTGATCGTAGTATGGCGGCTATTCTCAGGCATTTCTGCCGTTGAAAGCACTATCCTTCAGGTACTGCTGTCGGGGCTGTTTGGACTACTGTGCGTAATGAATGACAGCCTAGCAACACTGCTCGCATTACCCATCATTTACCTGGCGATTGTCACTTGCCAAAACATTCGCTTACCACGCATGAAGTGGTTCTTTTACTGGTTTTATCCAGGGCATTTGGTAGCGCTATTCCTGATAAGAACTTCCTTCTACTAAAGCAGGCAGATTACCCCTCAATGCCTATGAGTAACATTAACCTGGAGCGAAAGCTCAAGCTGAATCTCTTTATAGCCCTTGCGTAACCTAGGATCTTTTTTCCGAGATAAAGTTGAGCTAGAGCGTTTAGGTTTTTTGTTTGCAGAATTTGAAGTGGCTCTTCATATAAAACCCTTACAGCCAGCCCGCTGGACGTCTAGCCATGTTTAGCTCGCACTTGATCTTTGAACTTCCGGCCAGGTCGGAAGCGAGGTAGCACTGTCTCAGGTGTTGCTGGAACTTCAATATCTTCTCCTGTTTGCGGATTGCGCCCAATACGGGCAGGCCGTGCGCTTTGAGTCCGCGATTCAAATACACCAAAGCCTACCAGCGTCACCTTGTCACCATCAGCCACGATCTCTTGAACGCTCTCAATAAAAGCCCACAAGGCAAGATCAGTTGCTGCCTTGCTTTGCTCTGTCAGCGCTGACATCCGCTCAACCAGCTCCGCACGATTTATGTTTTTCATCACTCACCCCTTCCACTACTTATTGATTTCAAATACCGATAGCTCATCATTGACCAAGGGAGGTCTTCATACAACAACAAACCCGAAATAGGCTATGTCGGCTTATAACACACAGGCTACAAACGGAGCTTTATAGTGATTTGATCAGAAAATCCGTCCGGAGCCCAGCAATTGAAATCTACCTTCATAAGACTCTTTAAAAAAGAGCCGACCAAAATAGCCTCCATCAATCGGCCTACAACAACATCAAAAGCAGAATCTAGCGCAGATGGCTTCATCATGCCCAAGACTGCAAAGGAGTTGCTTTCAGGGGATCGTAGAGAAGTCATTCTTGATCGAATTTGGGAACAAACCTCCGTATCACGCGAATCGTTTACTAGACTGTATCAAGCCCCTATTGCTCGATATGCAGAGTTGGTACAAGAGCTTCCAGCCAGTGAGTCTCATCACCACAGCTACCTTGGCGGCATGCTTGATCATGGGTTAGAGCTTGTTCTGTATGCGTTACGATTGCGACAAAGTTATTTATTACCCGTTGGTGCAGCACCGGAAGAGCAAGCCGCTCATGCCGACGTTTGGACAGCTGGGGTTGCCTATGGTGGACTCATGCACGACACCGGCAAACTATTGTGCGATATCAGAGTGGAAACTAAAAACGGTCAACCATGGCACCCTTGGCACGGTCCATTAACAGAAGCCTACCGTTTCAAATACATTCCAGGCCGTGATTACAAACTTCATAATGCTGCAGCAGCGGTGATGGTTCACCAAGTATTGGGAACCGAGGTGATGGACTGGATCAGCAAAAATCAACCTCTTTGGGGCAGCTTACTGTATCTATTATCAGGTGATTACACTGAGGCAGGTGTCCTTGGTGAAATCGTCTCCAAAGCAGACCGTACATCTACCGCCATGAATATAGGTGCTAATCCTGAAAAAGCACTACAGGCCCCACCTACAACACTGCAATCACATTTAATACGTGGCCTGCGTCAGTTACTTAAAGATGATGAGCATAGACTAAAAATGAACATGCCCGGCGCAGCATGCTGGTTAACTGCCGATGGACTGTGGCTTGTAAGCAAGGTGGTTGCCGATAAGCTCCGAGCATTCTTGCTTTCTCAAAGCGTGGACAAGGTGCCATCTAAAAACTCATCACTGTTTGATGAGCTGCAATCCCACCGGCTCATTGAGCCAAACGCAGACGGCAACGCAATCTGGAAAGCAAAAGTTATCGACGGTACCTGGGAGCAAGAGTTTACTTTTTTGCGTGTTAAGCCTTCGTTGATATACGGCAATGAGGAATACCCACCAACATTTACCGGCACAATCACATGGGATGACAAGCCAGTTTCGCCTCTCCAGAGGCTCCTGTAATAAACGATGAGGCTAAAAAACCTGCATCACCATCTGTCCAGCCAGCTAAACACCCGGCACCTCAAATGAGCACACCGTCTGCAGCTGAGAGCCCAGTTGTAGACGACGGCATTGACGATATTCTTTCACTCCTCGGCATGGACACTGCTGAAGATTTAACCACACCAACTCCTGAGACTGAGAAAGCAGTCAACTCGGAACAAGAAGAAACTGGGCCAGTTATTAAACCATCTACTGAACCAGTTAATGCTGTTACCCAACCAGCTAAACCAGCAACATCGGAAAAACCGTCTAAACCAGCAGCAATAGTGCAAGCATCACCTAAACCTAAACAAGTGCCTGCCAAGATCCCTGGCAGTCAACTCACGCCTGAAAATCTTGGCCAATCGTTCATTGACTGGATCAAAGCTGCAGTTAGTTCGCGCTCAATCTACATTAATGATTCTCGGGCACAGATTCATACTGTGGACGGCAAAGCATTCTTGGTAACACCAGGTATTTTTCAGCGATTTTCCGACCAGCACCCAGAACTTCAGCAGCTCAACCCGGACACAACTGTCAAAAACTGGATTTGGGTGCAACGGTCTTTTGAACGCCTGCAATTGCACATCAAGCGGGAAGATGATCTCAATATCTGGCAATGCACTGTGCGCGGCCCCCGCGTCAAAGGAAACACTCTCAACGGATATCTAATACCAACTGATGTAATATTTACGTTCCAACCACAGGATAACCCCTTCGTCACACTGAAATCGGAATTCACTAACTGACGAGAAGTACCCATGGTTGATAAATTAATTTTAGAACATTATTTCAAAGAAAAAATCTTGCGCCCTCGGACAATGAAGTCCTACAGCCAGGCAATGCAGAAGTTTACCAGCTGCATGAGCAAACTAGGCGTGAACTCCATTAAACAAGTAACGCGGGATAACTTGCTGGATTGGAGGGATCGTGAGTTAAGAGTAAATGGACTATCTGCTACATCTTGGAACTCATACTGCCGACAGCTGAGGGCGGTGCTCACATTTGCACTTGAGCAAGGCTTGGTGCATTGGCCTGAGAATCACTTCAAGACGCTGCAGGTTCGCACGCCTGGAAAACGAAAGAAGACACTTTCAGACGAGCAAATTGCGAAAACGCACAAAGTATTTTCTGAGCTCATACACGAAGAAAACGAAAACCGTTATAGCGGTAGAATCCACCCCACCTGGTTCTGGAGCATTGTATTTGAAACGCTGTACTACACAGGCATGAGGCGCAATCAGCTGCTCAATATCCGCCTAAAGGATGTGAGCCTTGGGGATCAAACAATCTTTTTGAGCATCCAGGGTTCGAAAGCACACAGTGAGAACATCATTCCAATTCCTAATGGTCTGGTAGAAGCGCTAGGCATTTTGCTGGCCAGAGCAAAAAAAATGCACTTTAAACCCGATGACCAGCTATTCAACGTCACTCGGTTCGGAGCAAACAGGTACAAATATACGAGAATGCAGGACTCAAATATTTCAAATGCTTTTCGAGAACTCTCCGCTCGCCTCGAATTCCCTGCCTCGCCTCACCGACTTCGACACACATTGGGAACCAAGCTCATGAGGCAGCCGGAGAAAAACTTACACCTTGTGAAGGCTATTTTTGGCCACAAAGATATCCGCACCACACTTGAATATGTGGTGCCAGACCTAGAGGATATGCGAGATTTGCTCAATACGATGCCAAAGCTAATAAAATGATGTATAGTTTTAGCGTTTAAAAAGACGCAGATAGAAAAACGCCCTATCAGTATTTAACTTGACGTCGAACTGATAGGGCGCTTATTCTACCTGTACAAATGTCGAGGTGCGATAGACCTCGTGAGGTTCAGGCCTGTATTTTTAACGTTTGGACGGCAATCCATAACGTTGAGACCTGCAGGTTCTTGGCTGAAAGTAGACCACAAAGTTTTTTTTGTGTCTACACTCAGACTTTAATGTGGTGCCGGCACCAAGAGTCGAACTCGGGACCTACTGATTACAAGTCAGTTGCTCTACCAACTGAGCTATACCGGCAATGGCGGCTATTATATAGATTCGAAGTGCCTTGTAAAGCCTTTCTGTAAATATTTTTAATCTGAGCAAATTCAATTGCTTACTGACACTTGCTGAAAGACGCTGAAGCTTGAGCATGAGAGCATCTACAGAGCTGTAGGTCGTCCATTTATGGGCGACAAACACCACTGTGTATCACACCATTGTCGATCTTAAAAGATCGACCTACAACAATCGAGCTACACAACCGAGTGCACAAGCCGACCTACACAACCGTGACTGCGCTGCGCAAGCAATAAAAGATTACGTGGGGTCAGCTCAATCGCACAAAACTCACCTAACGCCACACTAAAGCCCTGCTCTTGTAAAAACAGCGCTTGATCGAGCAGCAGCCATAACTCCAGTGGCCGACGAAATAAACCGCGTACCAACTCTAAATTACGCACTTGGGCCAAACGTAGCCAGCCCTGCGCTTCCAGCGCTTGCCAGTTTTGCTCAGGTACAGCAGCAAGGTTTTTTAATACAGCCAGATCTTTACACCACTGTGCAAACGGCTTGTTAAACCAAGTTGCAGATAATGAAGGTGTCGGCAGGTAATCATCGATGCCGCGCAACTCACGCTGCAAAATATCAAACGCTAAACGCCACGCCATGGACTGATCACGCAAGCGCCGCTCACGGGTTGTCGCAGTAACCGTCACGGTCAGTGGCAAGCCTAGATCATCACGATTGAGTTGTAACTTTGATGTTCGGCCATGGCTGGACAGCGGTCGATAGAACTCAGCTTGCGTGCGGTTATAACAACAGGGCGCTAAAGCTAAAACTCGAGCCTGCAGTGCACTCACTTGCCGGACAAGATGGGTATGTAAATCACCACAAGCATGTAACGCCACTACCGCGTCAGCATACTGCAAGGGCTCAAGACTGCCAGCGCTCATGACATCACACAGAGTATGTTGCGCATGCACTAAGTGCTTGCCACTGATCACTTGGCCGCTACTGATCAAGTCAGGATCGAATTCTAAACACTCAAGGTCAGCGTTGGGCCAGGCCAAGTAACGCCCTAGGTGACCTTTACCCGCGCACCAATCGAGCCAGCGCCGTGCCTGAGTAGAAGACTGCTTTGCTCCACCATGCATAGCGCTGGCAAAAGCTTCAATTTGTTGCCATTTACGCTCAACCACACCGCTACGCATACGCAGTGGACGCTGATGCACATCGGCAGGCGTAAAGCTGCCAATATCCGAGAGTTGTGCGGCTTGTTGCGCCCAATCAAGATAGGGCTGCGGCGCCGCAACAGTAGTGGGCTCAACGTGACAGGATTCGGCATCAGCCAAGTTGCGCGCGCGCAACCAAGCGGCCAGTTCGGGAAAGTCTACTTCCCAGAGCAATTGCTGCTGGGTAAAGGGTTTTTCCCGCCAAATGCGCTGCTGCGTGAATAAAAAAGAATCCAGTGCTAAAAACCGCTCACGCAGTGCATCACCATCTAATAGCGGTGCATCAGGGTTAAGCATTTAACGACCCTGTAAAGCATCTACGCGCAGCTTACGCTCTAACCAGCGAAATACCTGAACCAAAATAAAGGTCATCGCTAAGTAGAACAGTCCTGCGGCAAAGAAGATTTCAACTGGCAAATAAGTACGGGCAATAATGGTACGGGCCATACCGGTGAGTTCCAGCAAAGTAATAGTACTGGCCAGAGAACTGGCTTTGAGCATCAAAATCACTTCATTGCTATAAGCGGGTAAACCAATACGCGCGGCGCGCGGCAAAATGATATGCCACATGGTTTGCCCACGGCTCATGCCCAATGAGCGTGCCGCTTCCACTTCGCCTGGTGGCACAGCCTGAATGGCACCTCGAATAATTTCGGCGATATAAGCGGCCGTGTGCATGGTCATGGCAATCAACGCGCACCAGTAAGGATCACGCAAGTAAGGCCACAATGGGCCTTGCTTTACCGCATCAAACTGCGCTAAGCCGTAATAGACTAAAAACAACTGCAACAATAACGGCGTACCACGAAAGAAAAAGATGTAGCTAAAGGGCAGCGCACGCACATACCAATGCCGTGAAGCACGCGCCATGCCCAGCGGAATAGCGACCAGCAAACCGACTATCACAGCTGTCGCAGTCAACTGTAAAGTCAGTTGCGCACCCTCTACTAGCTTAGGCAGCCACTTGATAATCACATCCAAATTCATGCTGCACTCCTCACAAAACCACGGTTGGCGCGTTTTTCAAGGACGTGCAAAATCAGCATGCTCAAAACAGTTAGAGCAAGATAAATACAGGCCGCGACCATGTAGAAGGTGAACGGCTGCTTTGATGACGTCACAGCAACTTGTGCAGTACGCATCACTTCATCCAGACTGGCGACGGATACCAATGCAGTATCTTTCATTAAGATCATAAATAAGTTGCCCAAACCTGGTATCGCAATGCGCCACATTTGCGGCAAAACTATTCGAAATAGTATCCGCGGACGGGATAAGCCAAGCGCCAAGCCCGCTTCGCGATGACCACGCGGAATGGCTAATAACGCACCACGAAAGACTTCCGTGGCATAGGCACCAAAACACAAACCCAAAGCCAACACACCGGCAGAAAAAGCACTGAGTTCAAGCTCCGGATAACCGATACTTTCACCTAGCGAGCGCACAAAGCCCACCGAGCCGTAATAGATTAACAGAACCCAGAGTAGCTCAGGAACGCCACGCACCATGGTTGAATAGGCATCACCCAACCAACGTAAAACACGATAGGGAGATGTTTTTGCTAATGCACCGCCAAGCCCCAGTACAAGACCTAAAGCCAAGGAGCACAGAGCAAGCTGAATTGTCATCCAAGCACCAGCAAGTAGCGCTGGGCCAAAACCATAGAGTTCAAAATTCATCGAAAATACTTGTGTAGGCGGCTGCAAAGTAAAACCGCCACGGCTAAGGTGGCGGTTTTCTACAGCACAATCTTAAAATTAATACACGCTAAACGGGAAGTACTTGTCATTGATGGCCTTGTAAGTACCATCCTCAACAATTTCTTTCAGTGCAACGTTTAAACGCTCGCGTAACTCATCGTTACCCTTGCGCAAAGCGATACCGATTTTATCATTATCAAACACAGGCTCGCCTTTGAATTCAAAGTCAGCGCCGGCTTCACTTTTCAGCCATTCCCAGTTAACAAACTTATCGGCTAACACACCATCTAAACGGCCTGATTCTAAGTCTAAATACGCATTTTCATTGGTATCATAAAACTTGATATCAATGGCTTTACCTAGATTATCCTCTAACCAGTTGCCTGCAATAGTGGCACGCTGAGCGCCAATCACTTTACCTTTTAAGCTGTCTTTATCAACTTTAAAGTCACTGCTTTTCGGTGCAATAAACTGCAAACCATTGGTGTAGTACGGCTCGGTAAAATCAACCGCCTGCAAACGCTCTTCGGTAATCGACATCGACGCAGCCAAGAAATCAAATTTCTTCGCATTCAACGCAGGAATAATACCATCCCAGTCAGAGGTCACCACACTGCATTCCACTTTCATTTTTTCGCACAGCGCCTGAGCAATATCGAGATCAAACCCCACCACTTCGCCATTGGAATCAATCAAGTTAAACGGAGGATAAGCACCCTCGGTACCGATTTTAAGCTTTTCTACGGCAACACTCGCCGTTGCAAATGACAAACTGGCTGCTGCGACTAAGAGTATTTTTTTATATTTTTTCATAGCTATTGCCTCAATGGTTATGACTGGACATAAATTGCTTACACCGCTCAGATTGCGGATTATCAAACACCTGCTCAGGTGTCCCCTGCTCCTCAATTAAACCTTTATGCAGAAATACAATTTCACTCGATACTTGCCGAGCAAAACTCATTTCGTGAGTAACCAGCAACATTGTACGTCCTTCATCAGCCAGCGCGCGAATAACGCCTAACACTTCTTGCACCATTTCCGGATCTAAAGCAGAAGTGGGCTCATCAAATAAAATCACTTTGGGCTGCATAGCTAGCGTGCGTGCAATAGCCGCGCGCTGCTGCTGCCCACCGGACAGTTGATTGGGATAGACATGACGTTTATCTGCTATGCCTACTTTAGCCAGTAAGGTTTCAGCCGTAGCAATGGCTTCGTCTTTACTCAGCCCCAATACGCGACGCGGTGCTTCAATAATATTATCGAGCACGCTCATATGTGGCCATAAATTAAAATTTTGGAAGACAAAACCGACTTGTGTGCGCAAACGATTGATCTGCTGACTATTCGCTGCAACCAACTGCCCTTCACGATCAGTTTTCAGTTGCAACTCTTCACCTGAAAAAAAGATCTGCCCACAGTGCGGGTTTTCTAACAAATTAATGCAGCGTAGAAACGTAGATTTACCTGATCCAGAAGAGCCCAAAATAGAAATCACATCGCCATCATTGGCCGTTAAAGAAATGCCTTTTAAGACCTCTAGCTCGCCGTAGCGTTTGTGTAAATCACGTATTTCTAAGGCAGGAATGGCCTCAGCCATAAAGGGTCCTCTTTCAACAAAAAGGGCATACTTGAAACAGTGATGCGCCTTGGAAATGCTATGCACCAATACACTCTTAAACACCTTTGTATTTAAAGTGACTGACCGAGCTATTTAATAATGCTGCGATAGTGCCAGCTTTACCGCCGTTTGAAAAGCAAAAGGCCAGTCAAGACGTTAGTCACTATCAACTGACTTAGTAGTCTTGGGTGACAGCCTTAAGCTACGCAAACTGCGTTTAACGCTTTTCAGGTGATTGACCAAAGATGGACCGCGCGCCATCGCCACCCCCATCGCCAACACATCAATCACCACCAAGTGGGCAATACGTGAGGTTAAGGGTGTGTAAATCTCGGTATCCTCTTGCACATCAATGGCTAAGTGAATCGTCGCAAGCTCGGCTAAAGGCGTGTTACTGGGGCATAACGTAATTAAAATAGCACCAGTTTCGCGCACTAGATTCGCAGTGGTGAGTAAGTCTTTAGAGCGCCCCGATTGCGAAATACAAATCGCGACATCACTGGGCTGCAGCGTCACTGCCGACATCGCTTGCATGTGCGGATCGCTGTAAGCCGCAGCGGTCAGCAATAAACGGAAAAATTTATGCTGTGCATCTGCCGCGACCGCACCGGACGCACCAAAACCATAAAACTCAACACGCTGTGCTTTTGCCATCAGCGCAATCGCTTGCTCTAACGCCTGCACATTTAAACGCTCACGCACTTCAATCAGAGTATGCAAGGTGGTATCAAAAATCTTCAAGGCATAATCAGTGAGCGCATCATCCTCACTGATAGCAAACTGTCCAAAACTGGCACCCGCAGCCAAGCTTTGCGCCAACTGTAATTTTAGGTCTTGGTAGCCTTGGCAGCCGACCGCACGGCAAAAGCGCACAATCGTTGGTTCACTGACACCCACCACAGCTGCCAAGTCAGACATTGAGCTGTGCATAACCGCAGCGGGATCAGATAACACGTACTGTGCGACCTTAACTTCTGACTTACGTAATGATTCAAGGCTTTGCGCGATATGCTGTAACAGATTCACAATGTTAGACTCGTTTAGCTTGTGCCACGATTATGTAGCGATTTTGTAGTTATACTACATCAGCTATTTATACGCACGTTTTTCCCATAGGAGAGCAACCTTGAGCATGCCCTGTGACATGGTAGTGTTTGGTGGCACTGGCGATTTAGCCCTGCATAAATTACTGCCCGCTCTTTATCATTTGCACCGTGAGCAGCGCCTGCCTACCGACATGCGCATCATTGGCATTTCTCGAAAACTGCTCACACGCGAGCGCTATATTGAACTGGTCGAGCATCATTGCCGTGCACAAATTGAACGCAAGGACTTTATTGAAGTCATTTGGCAGAGCTTCAGTCAACGCCTCGCATACCTTTCTATGAATGCTGAGCAAGCGGCTGACTTGAGCCAGCTTGGACACTTTCTAGCGCCTGACAACCTGCGCTGCTACATTTATTACTTAGCCACTGCACCGCGTTTGTTTGCAAGCATCGCCTCTAATCTGGCTTTAGCGGGTCTTACTGGTCCTAATACTCGCATTGTTATTGAAAAGCCGATTGGTCACTCCTTGCAATCAGCACTGGAGATCAATCACGCAATTGGTGCAGCCTTTAGCGAGCAACAAGTCTTTCGTATTGATCACTATCTAGGCAAAGAAACAGTCCAGAACCTGATGGCTTTACGCTTTGCCAATGCGTTGTTTGAGCCGGTATGGCGTGCAGCACATATTGATCATGTGCAGATTAGCGTGAATGAAACAATCGGCGTCGAAAACCGTGGGGCTTATTATGATCAAGCCGGTGCCATGCGCGATATGCTACAGAATCATCTGCTGCAACTGCTGTGTTTGGTGGCGATGGAGGCACCCGTGCGCTTTGATGCCGATTCGGTACGTAATGAAAAGGTGAAAATTTTACAAGCTCTCAGGCCTATCAGCGGCTTAGATGTGCAAGATAAAACCGTACGCGGGCAATACGTAGCGGGTAATACAAACGATCACAACGCCCCCTCATACTACTTTGAAAAAAATGTGGACAGTGACAGTGACACCGAAACTTTTGTCGCCATCGAAGTCGAAATTGATAACTGGCGCTGGGCCGGTGTACCCTTTTACTTACGTACCGGTAAGCGCTTAGCAAAAAAGACCTCGGAAATCGTGATTCAGTTTAAACCTGTGCCGCACAGTTTATTTAGTGATAGCCAAGCTAATAAGCTGCTGATTCGCTTACAGCCAGAAGAGCGCATCAGCCTGGAGTTGATGGCAAAAACCCCTGGCAAAGGTATGCATTTAGAGCCTATTAAGTTGGATATTAATTTAGCCGAGGCCTTTCAAGACAGCCGTCGCTGGAAAGCTTACGAGCGCTTACTCCTGGACGTCATTGAAAACGATTCAACACTGTTTATGCGCCGTGACGAAGTCGAAGCAGCATGGCAATGGGTCGACCCAATTCTAAAAGGCTGGCAGCAGCACTACCAGCGTCCGCGGCCATATTCAGTTGGGTCTAATGGGCCTGAGCAGGCACATAGTTTGCTAGAGAAGTATAATCGAGTTTGGCATGAATGATGCTATGAGGAAGGTGAGTTTTCATTTTCGCTCATAGCACCATGGATATATCATCTTGTCACTGACTGAGTATTAATGATCACTGGCTCTTTGAAAACCACCACTTGTTATTTACTTTAAACCATGTTTCTCGATTTACTCTAGGAATTAAGTATTTTTTCTGCCGCAGATGCTTCTGTATTGCGCATTAGCCCCATGTCCAAAAAAATCTTAACATTAACCTTACATACATCCTCTTCACACGACGCACTTAGAACATCCGAAGATACCCAGTTATACACTCCGGTATAGTTAGAAGTAAACTTATCCAAGTTATTCAACTGCCGATAACCTGGCGACATATATTGATAAGCCTTATTAAAATCATGCTCTAATAAAGCTGCTTGTCTTTGTTCGGCTAACTTTAGAACACGCTCTTCATCTGTTTTTGGCTGCATCACTGCACACGCAGACACGCTCAAAATCACTGTCAAAAAAAACAGACGCCCTAAATTTCTCAACATATATTACTCCTTATTCGTGATTGCATTATATTTAGCATTTTCTTCAAAGTTATCTCTAAAAGCGTCGGTTAAGCCTTCCATTTTGTCACGAAACTCATCACCCACCTTATTGAAATCTTTATATTGATTAATAGCTTTTGGACTGATGGTAATTAGCAATTCTGTGCGCTCAGAGTCCTCGCCTTTAGAGCCGAATAGAGGGCCAATAAAAGGTAATCTAGACAAATAAGGCACACCACTATCACCATCAGTTTTACGATCTTGGATTAAACCACCCAAAATAATAGTATCACCGCTCTGAATTGCAACAGTACTTTCAATACTGCGCTTTAAGAAGGAACGCTGACCTGTAGCAGTATCCAGTGCCCCGATATCGGTCACCTCTTGCATAATATCCATAACCACCAAACCACCACTGTTAACGCGCGGTTTCACTTTAAGCTGCACACCCGTGTCTTTTAACTCAACATTCTGCGTGAGCACTCCAGTGTTACTGGTATTAACCGTCTGGCTTGTTTGAATCGGTTGCTGATTACCAACTTGAATCGATGCCTCCCGGTTGTCCTGAACTAGCACTGACGGCGAAGACAATGACTTAACATTGGAACGACTGGCCAACATGTTAATCACTGCGCGCCAGTCTGATCCTGAAAATAAGTAAGAGAAACCAGGTACAGTGCGACTAACAGAGCCGCCGTCACTCATAGACAGCAGGCCACCTTTATCACCCAGCCCTTCCATCCCACCCTTAGAGTTAAAGAACCACTCAACCCCGTAGTTCAACTCATCCTTCAGCGTAACTTCCCAAATGGATACCTCAACCAACACTTGCGCAGGTAACTTATCCATTTTATCTAAGGCCGCACGAATACTGCGCCACTCTTTAGGCGCGGCCATTACAAGCAAACTATTATTGGCTTCATCAGCGACAATGCGTGTACCTAATAAAGTGCTCGCACTGCTAGAACCCGGTCTAGAAGGTTGTCCTGAACCAGCACCACCATCGGTGCTGAGTTCTGTCTGTCCTAAACCAGGAGCAGTTGAACCGCTGGTTGAGGGTGTAGATGACGTACCGGAACTGCCAAATATCTGCCCTAATAAATTGGCTAAATCTACCGCTTGGCCATTTTCAACGTTATACACATAGAGCTGTGACCCAGCCTGCTCATCTTCAATACCCAATCCAACATTATCTAAACGTTTTACCCATGAGCTCACAGTGCTCAACTGGCTGCTATTGGGCGCAACCACCATAATGCTATTAATTTCGTCTAAGGTGATTAACTTAGTTGCACTGGCTAAGCCGCCCAGCTCAGAGCTACCCAACATTTTTTCAATACGTGCAACGAGCAACTTGGCATCCAGATTTACAACCTCATAAATACCAAAAGACATCCCGCCCAGCACATCAACATCAAGCATATTTAATGTACGCAGCGCGTTCTGCATTTGTGGCGCAGAGGCACCTAACATCAAAATATTACGCAATGGGTCAACACGCAAAATACTGTCTTTCATGCCCAGTGGCGCTAATATTTTTTCTGCTTCGACAACTGATAAATACTTGAGCGGAATAATCCGCACACTGTAACCACGTGTGGCTACAGCCTCACGCAGTGCAACAGGTATTTCACTGCGCACCCCAGCTGATTTACCCACACGATAAATACCATTACTGCCTTGGATTAACGCAATCCCTTGAGCTTCCAAAGCCGATTCAAGCATATCCAGTAGAGCTTCTTGCGGCACAGGTTCGGTAGATACAAGGGTAATCTGTCCACCTACATCACCATCTAAGGTATAAGGGACTTTAAGCAGGTCACCTAAAATTACAGCCAATACAGCATCTAAAGGCGCAGCCTCAAAATTAACATTCACCCCACCCGCTGTCGGAACTGCACCCGTCTTTTTAATAGGTGCGTTAGCAAAACTGCCTGTACCTCTTTGCTCCAATAAGGTTTTCCCACTGCGTTTAACATCCGGAGTGGTGTCTAACTGCTCTGCTGCAGCTTTAGGATTGGTTTTAATCAAAGATACTGGAGCACGTTCAACTTGAGTCTCAGGTGCCGTTGCTGCACAGGCAGTCAAAAACACAAAGGTGCAGGCTACACTTAACGTTCGCAAACAAAAACCGGCCCGCACTGGGTTATACACAATCATTGGTTTATCTCTCAAGAACATATTTTGTGAATATATGACGGTAATAGCACCATCAAATATTGAATTTATTTAATTGTCTCTAGCTGGATGCTATCCGGTCTTTCACGCACAAGAGATAGTTCCGTTTGCTCATCACCCGCAACAAAACTCACCTCTTTAGCGGTAACTTTATCCACCGTCCAGTTTTGTATAACTTGCCCTGCCTGCACTGAAATTATTTTGCCTTCGTCTTTAAGAAGCGCAGTGCGGATGTCGCCAGTTAACACAATACCTAGTAACTGAACATTAATAAGGGGCGTAATAACCACCGTCTCTGCTACAACAGAATCACCTTCAGGAGGAATCACCGGCTGACGTCCCGCCCAAAATAATGGCCGTTCTAATACTTCATCAATATCGCTGACGGAGTGCATTTGCATGAACGGCAAATCCTCTATATTTAAATAAGGATCACGCACAGGCTCTACATCAATCCAAAGCCATAAAAGCACAATAAACAAAACGGATGCCCCAATCGCTGCAAATAGCCAAACACTGACTATATAAGGCGAGATCAGTCTTTCTTTCATCGCACAATTACCCCGCCATGTTCAGAAACTAAAAACGTGAGGACTGTCATTTGCACTTCTATCAACTGCTCGGCCACTTCACCTCTACGCAACCGTTGTGCGCGAGCGGGTGAGATACGTACGTTATCAATAATCAGCAGCGGCTTTTCCTGTTCAAGTGTATTTAAAGCCCGCATTAACGCTGACATTGATGCAGAAAAATTAACTTGTACACCTACCGCTGAGTAACCATCCTGAATTTTAACGGGCAACGGCGAAACACTTTTTACTTGTGCGGATGCATTAGCAAGCTCTATCGATACTCGACGCTGAATATCGAGGGTGGCAGTATCAACACCCGCTTGTGAATATACCCAGCTCTGCAAGTCTCTACTCTGATACTCTGCAAATGTTGAATCCAAAGCCTCGCGAGCATTATCAATAGCACGTAACTGTTGCAGGGTACGCGCATCTTTAGCCAACTCTGTACGGTACTGCTCAGTCTGACTAACCACTGGACTTAATATAAGACTAATCACGAATAGAAATATCGCAATTAATACTATCAAACTGATCACGCCATCACGCTTGTGAATCCACAACTGCCGCATCATTGCTGACCATCCACTGCAGTACTTAACTGCATGCTTGCGGTAAAAATATCCTGTCCTTGACGGCTACGTGTAATTGATGCCGTAAACTTAGCATCCTCAAACAGGGGGGAATTATTTAACAATTCAATTAAGTCAACAACACCAGTGCCTATGCCGCTAATTACCACGGCTCGTTTTTGCACACTCAAACTATTAATAAAGATTTCATCTGGAACAATACGAGTCAACTCTTCAATAATATTTGAAAGGTCAGGAGTACTGGCTCGTTGCTCTAAAACATAATTCAACGCAACAAGGTCCTGCTCTAAAATCTGGCGTTTTTCTTGCAAACTAGCCACACGTTGATCAAGCACTTTGATCTCTTGCTTCCTTTCAATAACCAAAGCACGCAACTTGACCACAGGAATAACAGCTGTCACTAGCAGCACAGCAACTAGACCTAGCAGTAGCAAACTATTGCGATTTAAGCGTAACCACCACGCATTTCGGGTACGTTGCTGCGCAAACAAATTCACTGATTGTCGATTAGGTAAGTCATCCGTTTGCGGTACTGTCAAACGCGACACAACCAACCCTGTCAAGCGTTCAATCTGCTCAATCCATGGCTGTACCTCTGTTTTTAAAACAGCGATAAACTCCACCTCAAGCGTATTATTATTCGGCGTTGCTGTGGGGATCTCCAACACATCAAAGAACACCTTATCCGCACTGAAGGGGGTCAAGCGTCCAATTTGATAACTGACGACAGTGCGTAAATTATTGCGCGCGACACGCGGTAAGGTAATACGCCTGCGCATCACCTGTTCTTCAGGCACAACCAAACTCAGTTGCAGCTGCGACTCTTTTAACCCACTAATCAGGTCTGCTTTCAAAACGCCGTCAGTGGCAAGCTCTAACTCACTGTGCTGTAAAGTAACAATTTCAGCATTTTGGGCTGGGTACTGACGCACAAACTGCACACTGTCTTTATCAAGCACAGCGTCAATCGCAGGAGCGGGTCGCACAAAACTCTCTACCAATCCATTAGGTATAATGTCTTGCAGTCCCTTCTTAAAGCGCTGAGCTAAGCTACCTATATCAAGCCCAAACAGCTGTAAATTACCCACTTCAAAACGCATCAGCTATTATTCCAAAGAAAAGTATGCATTGTACTCATTCCAACGCACAACATGATAGCCCTGCTCACCGTCATTAAACGCTACGGTCGCTTCAATTTTACGCTTACTGGCACTACTACTCAGTTCAACTTGCACACGCACACTATCACCCTGTTCTTGCTGCATAAATATGTTACCCATGCCATCTAATGTGGGACTGTCATCCTCATTTCGTGTTGCGAGCAATGCTTCTGCTTCATCCGGCGCAAGTGCAAAAACCAAGCCTGATTCAGCAAAGTTTAAATTCACGCCTTCATGCTCACTATCAGCCGTAAACCAATGTTGGATGCCTTGCAGGACTTCTTCACTCACCTGCGCCAACTGTGCCAAGCTACGCACAGAAGTAAACAGTTCAGGCGCAACATTTTCGCCTGTTTGTTCATCCATTGAACCAGAGCGACGCTCTACAATCAGCTCTGCTAATTGCCGCGCATCAGGCACTTGCACAGTCTCAAAAATACGCTCTAAAAGATCAACAGATGCACCATTAAGGCTGACATAGGCTGTTTCTGGAATTATGCGGAAACGCAGCTGCATATTATTGAGCTGCAGCTTGTAGACTTTACCCGCCATTTCTGACCATTGCTCAGGATCAGCGATACGTAATGCGCTTAAATAACTTAAAACACCATCAGCAGAAGCACGGGCTTGAACGCTTTCAAGAACATCAGCAGCCACATGTCGATCAACCTTGACTGTAGCAGTAAAAGCGGCCAATAAAATGGTCAATAAAATAACAATCCATAACACCACAATCAGGACGACACCACGCTGCTTAGCCACCCTCATAACTCAATTCCCACAGCGTGCAGAGCAAAGACTAAACTGGGCCAATCTTGCCCGCTGTTTATCTGCAAATTCACTTTGACTAAAGCAGGCAATTGCCCTTCTGGTAGCGAATCCACCCAAGCGCCTTGAAAGAAGTACGAAAACTGCGCCGATACATTGTCACTAACTTGCACATACTCAACGTCATTAAGTAGCTCTTGGTAGGTTATACCTTCATTTTGTACTAATGGTGCAAAACGCGCCCAAAGCCCAAGCTGCCCATTATGCCCGCTGACCAACTCAAACACATAGGGCTCATCGCCGACCGACATCGCCAAAGGCGCCACATATAGCAAACGGTCTGGATCTGCCGCAAACAGATAAGCAGCACCTGTTCTGTACCACCCAGTAGTAACAGGTACAAACTGACTTAAATGCCGATACAGTAAAGCACTCAACTGCCGTGGTTCCTCGACCCATGCCACATGTTGTTCTGCGGCTTGCCAGCTACGCAGCCCCGCTCGAAACCCGCCAAATAACGCCATAATAAGCAGACTCATCAACACTAGTGCTATGAGTGTTTCCAGCAAAGTAAAACCTTTTTGCTGTTTCATAGCGGCTCCTGCTTAACCAACTTAAGCGTCGTCAACAAAAAGCTATGCTCTTTATCACCTGTCGGCCAAAACACCTCAACATCGACTTTGTACAACGTACTGCCTTGCTGAGCCGTAGCATCCGCATAATCCCAGGCAAAAGGCTGTACATTAATCTGCCAACGATAATCACCGTGCTGATCATCTCGACCCGATACTTGACCTTCTTGTAAGGGTTCAACTACACCCAGCTCAGCAATACGAGACTGTGCAACCAACGCGGCTTGGCTCATACGGTCAGCACGGGCTAAGCTACTTAGGCCTGTTGAGAAACCACTCAAAATAACGGCCAAGAGTAAAGCCGCCACTAAAAAAGCGACCAACACTTCTAAAATAGTAAACCCACTCTGCTTATGGAAAGTTATTGCTCTGTTCTTCAAAGTCAGTGCTCATTTATAAAACAGCGGATATCCATTACTGCTCTTGCACGAGAGATACTCGCCCAGTTAACCAGTCAATATTAATCAATATTTGCTCGTCATCTTGGCGGACGCCAATACGCCCACCGGTAGAAGAGCCGTCAGGGTAAAAGCGTACGGCAGCTTTTCCATCCATGGCTTCGCTCTGCGCTACTTTGGCAGTTAACTCAATCGTTTCAGACAGTCGAGTTGTCTTTCGGCCACGGATTTGGAATTCACGATTTTGCGTATCAACCACAAATGCTTGGCTCTTTTGCTGAGTAACAGCATCCGAGCGCGCTTTACGTAAACCAATCTGCACATCTCGTGCCACATCGTTAGCTGTCACGCTCATCCCGCGATTAATAGCAGGGACAACGACGGCCATCATCAGCGCTACGATAGTTAATACCACCAGCATTTCAATTAAGGTAAAGCCGGCAACACTCTTTAATGCAGAGCTTTTATTCCCAACTGCCAATGTCTGCATCTTCACCTTCGCCACCTGTTTGTCCGTCAGCCCCAAAAGAATACAGGTCAAATGGGCCATGCTGTCCAGGAAAGCGATACACATAATCATTGCCCCAAGGGTCATTAGGTACTGCTGATTTGCGTAAATATGGGCCTTTCCAGCGCTGTTCCCCTGCAGGTTGCTCAACTAGTGCACGCAAGCCAACATCCTGCGAAGGGTACCGGCCAACCTCCAAGTGATACATATCTAACGCTGCAGACAGCTCCTGGATTTGCATGCGTGCAGTGTCTGTTTTAGCACCGCCGACATATTTCATCACGCGCGGTCCAACCACAGACATCAACAGGCCTAAAATGACCAACACCACCAACAGTTCAATCAACGTAAAACCACGCTGACGTTGTGCATACTTTCTCATCATAATCCTCGCAAATAAATTAAACGGTGAGGGCTGCCCCTCAAACACGCTTTCGGGTTAAATATTTTAGCCAATAAGTTCATTGACGCCTAAGATTCCTAGCAAGATTGATACAATAATGCCTGCAATCAAGACGCCAAGACTCAAAATTAGGATTGGTTCCAATAATGCCAGTAAGCGCTGAGTAACGGTACCGACTTCATCTTCATACAAATTCGCCACTTTGAGCAGCATTTCCTCCATCTGACCGGTTTCTTCGCCAACCTGCATCATATGCAAAGCCAAATCAGGAAACTGCTGCCCAGCCAATAAAGAAGCGCTTAACGATTTACCTTCTTTAAGAGCAACAACTGCGGTATCAAGTTCCTTACGCAGGGTACGATTACTGACAGTTTCTCGTGCAATGGCCAAACCAGCTACCAGCGGCACACCACCCTGCAATAAAACACCCAAGGTTCGGGAGAAGCGGGTGATTTCAAGGTTACGCACCAAATCACCGGCCAACGGCCACGACAATACACTTAAATCAAACTTTTCGCGGAAGTTTTCTTGGGCAAATAGATGCTTAGAAAAATAAAATAAACCAACACAGCCGCCAATCACCAACCACCACCAGTCGGCCATAAAGTCGCCCATGCCCATGACAATACGGGTTGGCGTCGGCAGCTGGCCGCCCATATCAGTGAATAAATCAGCAAAGCTTGGCACCACGTAAGCCAATAAAAATACCAATGACAGAACCGCAACTGATAATAAAATCAAGGGATAAGTCAAGGCTGAGCCAATCATTTTACGCAACGCTTTAGCGCGCTCTAAATACTCACTCATGCGGGTCAGCGAGGCTTCTAAACTACCGCTGGCCTCTCCGGCACGAATCATATTGATATAAAAAGGAGAAAATTCAGCATGCCCAGAAAAGGCTTCAGCCAAAGATTTACCTTTACGCACTTCATTACGAATATGTTGAATCAGTTCAACCGCACCTTCATCACTGAGGCCCTCTAAAATCGTCAAGCTACGATCCAGCGGTAACCCCGAGGAAAGCATCACCGCCAGCTCGCGGGTGAAGTGCAGCACACGATCGCGCTCATTACCTTTTTTACGACTGCGCTTTTTTTTAGATCCTTTAACTGCTGGCTGACGTGTTTCGGTGACTTCCATTGCCATTAAGCCATCACGGCCTAAGGCCTCAACCACCTGTTCAGCAGAGGCTAATTCCATCACCCCATCAACCACTTTGCCTGAGGTATTGACGGCGCGGTATTTAAAAAAAGCCATGTTGACGCCTTATCGGGACGCTTGCGCAACGCGCAAGACTTCAGCTGTTGAGGTGAGGCCCGCAAGAACTTTACTGAAGCCATCCTCAAACATGCTTAACATGCCATGTTCACGTGCAGTGCGATAAATTTGCTCGCTGCTGGCCCGTTGCAGTACTTGATTACGCACTTCGTCATTCATCAGTAATAACTCATGAATACCCATACGGCCACGATAGCCTGTATGTGCACACTCATCACAACCATTAGGTACGTAGACCATAGCCGACTGCCCAGCTTCAAGCATATGCGTAACGCCCATATTGGCAATTTCTTCAGCACTTATACTGTGCGGCTGTTTACAATGCGGGCACAAGACGCGCACTAAGCGTTGCGACATCACCGCATTGATCGTTGAAGTCAGCAGGTAATCTTCCATACCCATATCTAACAGACGAGTAATTGCACTGGGCGCATCATTGGTGTGCAACGTAGATAACACGATATGCCCAGTTAAAGCGGCTTGAATTGCAATCCCCGCGGTTTCTTTATCTCGAATTTCACCGATCATCACCACATCAGGGTCTTGACGCAAAATCGAACGCAACGCGTTGGCAAAATCCAATCCCACCTTGCTCGCCGTTTGAATTTGATTCACCCCAGCAATCTGATATTCCACCGGGTCTTCAACAGTCAAAATTTTACGATCAATGGTATTTAATCGGCTTAGCGCCGCATACAAGGTGGTGGTTTTACCGCTACCGGTTGGTCCAGTGACCAAAAACACCCCGTTGGGCCGGGCCAGTACGGCTTTAAAATCTTTTAAAATTTGTGGCGATAAACCAATCGCATCTAAATCCAGATTAATGCTTTGCTTATCTAGAATCCGCATCACCACACTTTCGCCATGCATGGTGGGTACAGTTGAAACCCGTAAATCAATCGGTCGGCCTTGCATACGCAGCTGAATCCGCCCATCTTGCGGCAAACGCCGTTCAGCAATATTAAGTTTTGATAATATCTTTAAGCGCGAAATCACTGCTGGGGCTAACTGTGCTGCTGGCGTCTCGACCTCTTGCAATACGCCATCAATACGGAAGCGAATCGATAAATGATGCTCAAAAGGCTCAATATGAATATCCGATGCACGGCTGTCCAAAGCGCGAGAAAAAATGCTATTAACCAAGCGAATGACCGGCGCTTCACTGGCCATATCACGCAAGCGCTCAACATCGTCCACTCCAGTTGACAAAGCTGACTCTGTTAAAGCCTCATCAGCCTCACGCTGTGCAGCACCAGCGCCATATAAACGTTCATAGGCATTTTCTAAATCAGTGCTCAATGCTAAGAGCGGCTCAATGATACGCCCCGTGGCCATACTCAGAGCACGCAAAACAAACTCATCAGAAGGGTCAAGCATTGCCACTTGTAGCGTTGTATCATCATCGGATACAGGCAACACATATTGTTCACGCATAAATGCTTTAGTAATCAGTTCCTCAGCAATTACAGGCTCTTGCGGGTACTCTTCAGCAGTTAGCAGTCGATAACCAAAACGCTCAACTAAGATGTGTGCAATATCTTTTTCTGCAACTAAGCCCAGACGGACTAAAATTTGTGTCAGCTTGCCGCCCGATAGCTTTTGCACCTGGATGGCACGCTGCAAATCTGCATCTGATAATTTATTGGCAGCGACTAGCCATTCACCCAAATGCTGCATAGCTTCTTTCACCCTTCTTGATCCATGCTCATTAATCAACGAGTATACGCTTATAAAACGCAAAGGCTGTGCTTGCCAGCTGCTAAGCACCCAGTTGTTTTTTAATCTTTTGTTTCAAATTGTGCGGCATACGAGCAATCACAGCACCCAGCCACTGGTTATGTAATACAGCCGGCAATATTTTTCGTATCAATGGCGAGCGCACGCTAGCAAAAGCAACATCCGTCTGCAGTGCAGGTAGCGCACGCCAACTGCTATGCAGATCGTGATCAGCGTCTAAACTGAAGCTTGGCTGCACAATAGTTGCAGCATAATCCGCAGCATAATCAAAAACAGCCCGTTCGAAATCAACCAGCGGTAACAGTTCAGGCGCACTGCGCTGCCTTAACTGACGCTGCACCTCTAAAAAGTGCGTCATAATATCATTGATCGCACGATCAGACGGCACCAGCCACGTCCACTCACGTCCCGCTAAACGCTCTGAAAACGCGCCAATATCTGTAGCCACCACAGGCAAGCCGGCCTCTAAGATCGCTGACAAAGTATAACTGTATGTTTCCGGGCAACTGCCGGGGAACCACACCACATGCGGTTTAATTTCAGCAATTAAGTCGGCTAATTCAGCGTCTTGGTAAGCGCCATGCACCTGTAAATGACTGAATGGTTTAGTCCGCAATGTACGGTAAGCATAGCCCAGCAAGTGAAACTCTAAAGGCACACGCTGAGCCCGAGCCTGCAAAGCGCAAGCCTCTAGTACATCAGCGCCTTTAAATACACTCAAGGCACCTAACACCAAGATACGCAGCGGCTCATCCACACTGAGCTCAGGTGCTGAAACCTCAATCGCCTGCAACTTTGGCTCATGCACTGCAAAAACAAAGCTCGCTTCGGGGAAATACCCCTGCATGCGCCTTAAAGTGTCATTACTGGGCACAAACACACGCTCAGCAGCATTTAAAAACAACTCTCCAAACTGACGCCAGTGCTCAATACTTTCGTGGTTTGGCGCTGGACGCTTAGCTAAGCAAGCATTACAGCCCGCCTCATCTGGTGCTCCACAATAACGGCCGTGCTCGTCCGCTAAAGTTACCTGCGGACAAGCTAAGTAGTAATCATGCACAGTCACATCATAACTGCACGGCAACTGCTCTGGCAGTAACAAAATTGACTGTGGTAAGCCGATGGTATGATGGTAGTGCAAGCGTGCTACAGCCATCCAGCGCAAGGTATCCAAAAGCTGTGGCATTTGCGTATGCGGATCAAATACCAAGCCAGCACGCTGCGCCTGAGAAAAAGGGCGCAAGTAAACAGGGCCGTTCTCATACTCTGGAGTGAGTAAATAGACATGAGCTTGACCACTGAGCTGTTCTGCAAAATCCAGCACATGGCGCTCGGTACCGCCACCGCGACAATGATTCACCACCACTATTATCGGCAACTCACTGCGCTTAGCCAATTCAGCATCAACAGCAAAACGCAGGCTACGTGCTGGGTTCTCAGCAATATGCTGCTGAATTACCGCATCATACTGTGGGTATAAGCTTGTTAAAACTTTATGCCCATGACGCTGATGCTCACTTTGCGTCTCGGCGAAACTCACCCCACCCTTGTGATAAACAAAGGTATCACCAGTCAATACATGCCGCCAGCCACGCTGCGCTGAGCGCATGCAGAATTCGTTTTCTTCGCCGTAGCCGCGGCCAAATAATTCAGCGTCAAATGCGCCGCTATCATGTAAACAATCGCGACGGATAAACATGCAAAAGCCCACAGCCGTCGGGATATCCACCATTTGCCCAGCATTGACCTCGGCAAATACCTGATCCAGCTGCTCAGGTGTATAACCTTCTGGCAGCTCATTATCTTGACAAAAGATCGGATAACTACAGATCGTTGCGTTATTGGAAAATGGGGTTACCGAACCAATGCGCGCATCGCTATAGGCCGCTGACTGCAGACGATCCAGCCAATCACTGGAGACCTCGGTATCGCTATTGACCAGCACCACATCATTGTCTGGATACAGCGCCATCCCGCGATTGACTGTGCCAACAAAACCAAGGTTGTGCTCATTGTGCAATAGGGTAAAACGCTCAGAATTGTCATTCAACCACTCAACCAGCTTTGGCTCTGGGCTGGCATCATTAATAACAACGAGCCGTGCTGAAGCGCTATACTCACTGGCTAGAACAGCCTCAATACAGCTGCGAGTATCCTCAAAGCCACCGTACACAGGGATTACAATGGTCACTTCTGGTGGTGTATGCCTTTTAGCTGCCGTTACTTCGATAGTATCCGGTATCTCTTGAGCTAACCGAGCAAAAGACGGTGGTGAATAACCCACCCTACGCCCAGAGTAACCCAACAGATGCATCAACGTATTACGCATGCGCCATAAACGGCTGTGCAAAATCATCTGTGCTTGCCTATCGAGTGCTCGCAACTGTTGTTCGCTGTGCCCTAAGCTGTCTTGGCGCTCGGCTAGTATCTCCAGACTACGATCAAATTGCTGCTGAGCACTGTACAATAGAGCCGCTAATGTAGCGTGCTCTCGCTCATGCTCTTGTTCATACTGTTTCAGCTGAGCATCACGTTCTTGCTCATATTCTATTAACTGAACATCACGCTCTTGTTCATACTGATTCAGCTGGGCATCACGTTCTTGCTCATATTCTTTTAACTGAGCATCACACTCTTGTTCATACTGTTTCAGCTGGGCATCACGTTCTTGCTCATATTCTTTTAACTGAGCACAGTGTAATTGTTGAGCAGCGTCTAAATCATGTTCAAGGCGCTGCAGGTCTGCTTGCAACTCTACAATACTGGCATCTCGCTGTTCAACCACGTGCTGAGCATGAGCAAGCTGTTCTCCAATTGAGTTTAAATGGCTTTGTAAGCGTTTAATCTCTGCAGATTTTTTGCGTAGCTCTGCAGCATTACCTTGAGTATGAAAAAAATCGATAACTTCTAGCTCGTTTTTGCGCGCATAGGCTATAAACTCTAAAACAGCCGCCGGTACATTCGAGCCAACCGCTAGCACACCCAAGCCAAAAGAAAAGGGAAACTCAAAGGATGGGTACTGATCTTCCAGCTCCGCCCACAATTGCCACACGGCAAAATCGCTATGGCGCACATTAGTGTCATGAAACAACACCACACCACGCTCACTCATCTTGGGCAACCATGATTCAAAATCATGCTTAACCGCCTCGTAAGTATGCAAACCATCAATGTGCAGCACATCCACAGAGCCGTCAGGAAAATGCTCTAACGCCTGATCAAAGGTCATGCGCAATAAACTAGAAAAGCTGCTGTAACGCGGGTTATGCCACGCGACTAAATCGTCATAGACCTCATTGCTGTATTCACCGGCGTGCTCATCACCCTGCCAGGTATCCACGGCATAACAACGCGTCGACAGTTGCTGTTGCTGCACGCCTTGGCAAAAAGCGCTGTATGAATCACCTCTGTGGGTGCCCAACTCAACCAGAACCTGCGGCTTGGCCATATCCAGTACAGCAAAAGCAAAAGGCATATGCCGATGCCATGACTCAATACTCGTAAGGCGTTCCGGTTGACTAGACAAAACACCAGGCGACAGCAACTTATTTATCGACATAAAAGACTCTCAAAAGCAAAAGCAGGCTTACTTAAGCGGGGTAGAATACCATGAACGCTAAATGTCTAGCTAACGCGTCAAGCAATCGCAAAAACATTGCGCTTAACTCACTGTTGCTTTGACATCGATTTCCATATAGCCCGCCAAATAAGGATCAGCTTTGGTTTTAAAGGCTAAAGCATCATGAATCCAGTGGTGCTGGACATGCTCAACTTGCGTGCCTTCAGCCAAGGCCACACCTACACTGTAATCACCAGTCGCCAGTAATGGCATGTGGAACATAAAGCACACTTCACACACTTCGCCAGCAGCCACTTGTTGCCAGTCCGGACGCAATTCGATAGTGTTTTTACCAAACACATGTTGGCCCAAGCGGTTTTTAACAAAAAAGCCAACTATCGGCTGATTAATAGCCTGCAGCGCCTCAACCCGCACCTGCAGCACGACATCTTGCGCCTCGTCTAAAAGATATAAGGTGCGCCCGTTAACATCCAGCAAGCGACAGGACAGCACTCGCCCACCACCCACACCAAACTGTGCACTTTCAAAGTTACTGGCTTCACCTGCTGCCTCTGACTCACCTGCCGCCAGCACTAGTTTTTCTGGTAGCTTGTTTTCATAGACAGAGCTTAAATACGCTTCAGACACTTCACGTGCGCTACCAAGCTTCTGTAGTTGACCATGTTTAAGCCAAACAGCACGATCGCATAAATTGATTACTGTAGTGGTGTCGTGACTGACAAATAACAAAGTGCCATGCTCTGCAAAGTCCTTAAGAAAACGCATGCACTTTTGGGTGAAATAAATATCACCCACCGCCAATGCTTCATCAATGACTAAAATCTGTGCATCCACGTGGGCAATGATGGCAAATGCTAAGCGTACAAACATACCACTGGAATAGGTTTTAACCGGTCGATCAATAAACTCACCGATCTCGGCAAAACTTAAAATCTCGTTCAAACGCGCATCAATTTGCTCGCGGGTTAAGCCATATACAGCGGCGCTCAAGTAAACGTTTTCGCGCCCAGTAAACTCAGGGTTAAAGCCTGCACCCAGCTCCAACAAAGCCGCCAACTTACCCTGCACCGCGACTGTGCCGCTGCTGGGGTACAAGGTGCCACAAATAATCTGCAGCAAAGTCGACTTACCCGCGCCATTGCTACCGATGATACCCAGGGTTTCGCCTTTGCCTACCGTAAAAGAGATATCAGACAGCGCATTAAAGGCGCCGGCGACTGGCTGCGGTTTGCCCAGCAGTAAACGTGCCACGCGCCGCGTAGAGGAGCCCTGTGAGGAAAACGACTTGGATATATTTGAGACTTCAATGGCGATTTCAGAGCACATCAGCAAAACCCACTTTTAAGCGGTTAAACACCAGCAAGCCAAGCAGCGTAAAGGCACAGCCTGCGAACAGATACGAGCCATAACCCAGCACACTGGGTAACTGCCCTTCAAACAACACCGCACGCACTGTTTCAATGGCGGGGGTCAGCGGGTTCATATACATCAAGGGGCGGATATGCTCAGGTAAGGCTTGCGCGGGGTAAAATACCGGCGACATAAACATCAGCACTGTGACCACAATAGGGGTGATTTGTGCCAAATCTTTGAAGTACACCCCCAGCGCCGATAACATCCAGACTAGACCGGTTAAAAAAAACACAAAGGGCATAATTAACAGCGGCAGCAGTAACAATTGCCAATGCACCGTTTGCATTATCACGCTATGGGCAATAAATAACACTAAAAAGCTGATCGCCGTATGAAACAACGCCGAGGCCAAGGGCACCAGCGGTAATAACCACAACGGAAAAACAATGCGTTTAACAAAGTTGGTGTGCTGCTGCATGAGTGTCGGTGAGCGGGTGACGCACTCGGCTAAAAAACCATGCACCAGCATACCGGCAAATAAATTAAGGGCAAAAAACGAGGTGCTGGTTTCCGCGCCCGCCCAACGGGCTTTAAACACGTAACCAAAGACAAAGGTGTACACCAACAGCATGATCACCGGCGCAAAAAAAGCCCATAACAAGCCCACGGCTGAGCCTTGGTAACGCGAGGCAATATCGCGGCGGGTCAGTTGTGCGAGCAGGTAGAGGTTGTTTTTGAGTGAACTGTACACTGTGCTCAAGGTAGGTTCCTAGATAAATTAATAGACCGTAACGTAAAAAAGCATTCTTAACGAATGCTTTTTTACTGGGCCGAGTTAAATCAAGCCCTTGATATTACTCGTTTAACAGCTCATTGGCTATTTTTTCGATCAATTCTTCATTGACTTGCAAGTTAGGCGTGTACACCGTTTCATTGAGCTTATCGCCGCGGACATTGCGCTTAAAGGTTTGCTCAGCGTTCTTCACTAGCGGCTCTTTTACTTCCGAAAAAGGGCGCACTCGAGCGGCTTGATGCTCCAACACTTGAATGATATGCCAACCAAACTGTGTTTTCACTGGCTCGCTAACTTCGCCAGCTTTTAAAGAAAAAGCTACGTTGGAGAACTCTGAAACCATGCTTTTCTTATCAAAAAAACCTAAGTCTCCGCCATTACTTTGTGCTGACGGGTCTGCAGAATACTCTTTAGCCAACTCAGCAAAACTCTGTTTAGCCTCCAGCACTTTCGCTCTGATATCTTGAGCGAGCTGTCTGGATTTTTGCTCATCGTCGCCAAAACTGATCAAGATGTGCTGTGCTTTAACTGTTTCTGGCTGCTCGAACTGTTTCTTGTTGACTGTGTAATTTTCTAGAGCAACGCTCTCAAAATCTGGCAATTCAATTTTATCTAAATAGTCATCTAAAAAAATGTTGCCTAACAGGCGCTGCTGACTCATTTCTAAGAGTTTTTGCACTTCAACTGTTTGATCTAGCCCCAACTCTTGCGCTTGCGCAGCCAAAGCCTTATACAGCATAAAATCTTTAGCGGCCTTTTCAACATAAGCGACCGACAATTTACCTGCGGGAATTTGCCCTGTTTGGATGAGCGCTCGGGTAATGGTGCGCAACTCTGCTTCACTCACCTGAACGGCTTCATTATTAACCACCCAGTCCTGTTTATCCGCCGCAGCAAACAGCACGCTTGGCGCTAACATAAACACACATACACTTAAAACCCGTTTAAAAACCATATTTTATCTACCCTTTAACAGCTTAAACGTTTCAGTAAGTCTTGAGAGTTAAACACAAAAACAGGGCTTTTTGAGCCCTGTTTTGTTTACAGCATACTAACTCTAATATGAATTAGTAACTTTTACTATCAACGTGCGTTGCTCTTGTTGCTTTGTGGTTCGAGCTTGAAGTGTAGATATTATTGATGCCTGGTTTTGCTGCATTGTTTCTGAAGTTTGCAGCACTAAAGCCAATTAGAGGCAAGCCTACAACATCTACCTGCTCAGTACTACCTTCACTACCTTCACTAGTAGCAAAGTGACTGCTAAAATCAACGTTCATCCAACCGTACGGGAAGAGCGTAGGATCAAGCTCAATGTTCTCGCTTACAAACTCACCGCCTAAAACTTTACCATCATTGAAAGTCAAGATGTTAGTTTCGTAGCAGAACTGAGGGCCTGATGGACGAGAAGGTGAGAAATCAAGATCAGTTTTCACACGCTCATCATTATCCCAAGCGTTCATTGTGATGTCTTCACAAGCCTGACCACCTGCCCACAACTCAGTAAACGGAGCAACACCATTAGCGAACTGATTTGCCAGTCCAGCTAATTCTTCCTGAGCCTTTTCTAGGGCGATTCGTGTATCTCCGATTGCGCCTGGACTAGTTCCTTTCAGTGCATCATTATATGCGTTGGTCGCAGCAGTAACAGCATCCTGTCTAGTCTGGTATTCAGCTGCATTAGCAAACACCAAGTACGAGTTCAAACCGTTTTCCATAGTTGCATCAACATGGAAACGCTTAGTTGGGAAAGTAACAACCCAGTTTGTTTTTGAAGCACGACCTTCATCAATAACATAGTTATTGTGAATATCGCTTTTCGCTAACACGGCACTGATTGCTTGAACTGTGGTAGGGAACTCGTAAACTTCGCCGTCAATCTGAGCCAAGTTAGTAGTACGCGATTGACTCACGCCATTTTCACTTGGCAGAGGCTTCGCAACGTTACCGTTTAAGTTCGGGTAAATACTACCAGGGCGTACATGCAGATTGCCACCAGTTGCAGTATCCTTAGTTTCTTCTTTACCAATCAGCAAACCCTGAAGCGCAACTGCATCATATGAAATCACTGTTGACTCTTCAACATTCATGATTTCAGCAGTACCATAAAGACCGCCCGGGCTGAGAACGTTTAATGCCCGATGAGGATTAATGTTCCAAATTCCGCCTTTAGCAAAAGCAGCATCCAGCGTATTACAATCTTTATTTGCAATTGCATTAACTATTTTAGCATTTACAGGGAGATTGGTAACTGTACCCATTTCAATAACTTCAAAATGACCTACACGAGTACGAGCTATGCTTTGCTCGCCAGTGTCACCGATATATTCTAGATCGCGAAACGCTTGGCCTGTTTGAAGACCGATTGCTGGCAATGTACAGCTTTTATCTGCTGTAATCAGTTGTGCACCACCATCTTCATGGGTGGTAACCGCACCAGACCACTGATCAAACGGTGACAAATACAGGTTAAAGTCTAAAACCTCTTGTGAGTTCTGACCTTCAAGAAAACGAACTTTTACAGCTTTAGTCTTGTTCGTTGTGTTGGTAATATTAATGTTGGTGATGTTACCTTCATCAACAGTATACAAAGAATACAGCAACACCTCACCTAAACCGTCTGGGTTTACAGATATTGCAGCCTGTGCAGATGCAGCAGCACCTACCAATGTAGCTAAAGCGATTGCTTTTGACAGTGATTTAGTCATCACATATTTCCTTCTCTGAGCTCTAAAGTTTGTGTTGTTTCAGCTTGCGTAAATTAAGCAGCACCTAATGCTAGTCTCACCACTAATGAATTACAAGCCTCCAACCTTATTTTTTACGAAATTTGCAACTCAAGTCATTGTTTAGCTGCTTTCGTCGCTTGCCACCCTAACCTTGGGCAAACTGCTCTTCGACAGCAACACGATAACACCTTTCTATTATGTATTTTATTAAATTGAGAGACCTGGCCATAACGGCCAAGCCCTCAACCCAACACAACATAGAGACAGTGCCGCTACGTGCCTTAGAGCAGGTATAACTATACGAAACCCCACCGATAAATACAAGCACCTGCTAAGAACTGTTTACTATTATTAAGATTATCTAGACACGATACGCTTATCCAAGGGCGCCCGAGACACTGCGCGTTTAATGCGACGCTGCCAGCGGTACGGCACACACCGCAGCAAGCGCGCCAGCCACGGCCAGCGTGATGCTATATAGATCACTTTTAACAATAGGATACGCCAACGCCCGCCCTGCTTGAGAGCCAAGCGTTGCGCTTGAATAAAACCTAATGGCAACGACTTGACTGCGTCGCTTTTTGCGCTGCCAGCAAGCAAATATGACTTGCCCGCCGCACTATCTTGGCTTCCCGCAGCCACAGCTTCGCTTGCCGCGGTATAAAATGCTGACAAATCCCGCTGTTGCCATTCAAAGGCCTCTGCAGGCTGCCGGCTTGCTGCAAGCATTTGCAACTCTTGGATGGTTGCCAACCATTGCTCCGCACTGGCTGTGTGTGCTAATAGCCGCGTGAACGGCCGCCCAGCTAATCGTTCGGGCAATGCACCTAAATCACTGGCCAGCACAGGCAAGCCTGCGCGCAAGCCTGCACTTAAGGTGTAACTCCACGTTTCTGGGCACTGCGCTGGCAACCAAACTAGATGCGGGGCAATCTCTGCAATCAACTCCAGTAGCTCCGCATCTTGATATAAACCCATGCAACGCACTGACTCAGGCAGCGCAACATGACAGGCGCCAAGTAAAATAAACTCTACATTCAGCTGCTGCTTGTTTGCTAACTCTGCGCAGCGGGCTAAAATATAAGCGCCTTTCTCCAGACCTAGCATACCTAAACACAGCACCTTAAAGGCATGCTGTGGGGCTAACTGCAACTGCTGTACAGCAGGGTACTGCCCACCAATCTCACGTTCAGGGTGGCTGCGCACCAGCACCTCTAAACTTGGGAAAAACCTCCCTACTATAGATGCTAAGGCTTGGCTGGGGACTATCACCCTGTGCGCACGCAACGCCAGTTTATTTAAAGTCCGCATCACCTGCGCATCACCAACCGGCAACGCAGACAAACCTTCATCTAGCCAACGCGGATCAAAACGACCCTGCGCATCAAGCAAACTTGGGTTACCGGTAAAAATACTGTGATCATGCAAGGTTAAATCAAAGGGCAACTGCAGATCATCAAGTAATTGCCAAAACCCCCGAGGAAAACCCAATACATGATGTACATGTACACGGGTTATGCCCAGTAAAGTAATCCACTGGCGCACCTGTGCAGCATCTTGCGGCCATTTAAAGGCCAGTTTGAGTTCATCTTGACCATGTATTTCGCCATCCACTTGAGCATATGCAGGCACGCTTAACAGCACTTGCTGGGCATGCACATGAGGGCGCACGATTAACACATGAGCCCGCCCGAGCAAGAGCTCTTGCAGCTCTTGCACATGCCGCTCTACGCCACCACCTAGCGCATGGGTCACCATCAACAATGACGGCAAACCACTCTCTCTCATGCATTGCAGGCTGTGTAAAACATCATCTTCTGAGTGCACCGGTGCCCTCAACTTAGCTTATTTAGTACTTGGGGATGGAGCACCCCTGTGAACAGGCGCGGCGCATACTTAAAGCCCACAATAGCTGGCTGATTATTGACGACCTGATCCAAAGCTGCACGTTTAAGTAACGCAGGCGACCAATCAAGCTTAGGTCGCAAAACTTTAAGCAGCCTTAAGACTGCCGAGAGCATCCAAGTGGGAATAGACAAAATACGCACAGGCTTTTGATTATCAATAAAAATACGCGCGGCAAGCTCACGCACTGTTAAACAGTCGCGCCCACCTAGCTCATAGACTTTATTAAACGTAGCAGGTTCATTAACCACCTGTAAAACCGCCAAGGCAATGTCATCTACATGCACCGGTTGACGCAAGCCTGTTTGCATCGCAGGTAGCGGTAAGAACCCCCAGTGCTGGATAAACTTCTGCATGCGAGCAATAGTAGCATCACGCCCTAAACCATAAAGCATGGTAGGCCGGAGTATGGTCAGAGTATGGCCATTCTCTTGGCACAATTGGCTCACCTCTTGCTCAGCTTGCAGCAAGCATTGTGCAACCTTACGCTCCGCAGCCGATGGCGAATTGTGTTTGGTACGAGCACTCGTTGAGCTGATTGCAATGACCCGTAACGGTTCTGAAGCGTGACGTAATAAAGCTGGCAATAAATATACCGGCGCTAGGTGCACAACAAGACTGACTGCAACAGGCCAGCGCTCTGCTGCAGTGAGGTCTAAAGTATGCCAATGCAGTTGCGGCGCTACTGATGACTCTACATGCGGCGTGCGACTGACTGCATGCACCTCATAACCAGCTTCGAGCAAATAAGGCAATACTCTGTCACCCAACTGTGAACGAGCACCCAGCACCAAACAACGTGTTCGCAAGCGACTCACCTGCTGCGCTCTTTCACGTAACTATAAGCAATTTGCCCCAGCACACGTAACAACACAAAAGGTACAAGCACAGGCAATAAAACTTTCTGCTTCCCACCATGTTGATAGAAATAACGCAGCATGCTTTTATGTTTATACAAAATCACTTGAACTGGCGCTTGCGCACTACTCACGCCCTGCCTGTGTTCAATTTGCACAAAAGGGACAAAGAGAACCTGCCAACCTTTATTAGATAAACGCTGACAGTAATCAAGGTCTTCAAAGTGCAAAAAATAACGCTCATCAAACCCCCCAATATCATCATAAGCCTGACGATTTAATAACATGCACGCCCCAGAAATGGCATCCACTACTTGCACATCTGACGGTAAAGGCTGTCCAGTATGATTAAAGCGCAAGGCGGGGAAAAAATATTGCAGAGCAAAAGCATGGGCTAATACTTTAGCCGGTGTAGGGAAATCACGCCGACAACCACGCTGCTCACTCTGGTCTGGATTACGCACTAAGCAACCTAAAGCACCCACGCGCTCGCTTGTATTTTGCGCAAGGCACAAGAGCTTTTGCAAACTATCGGCGGGCACTACTGTGTCGGGGTTTAGTAGCATCGCCCAAGCACCTGAGGCTAAAGCCATGCCTTGGTTTACGGCACAAGAGAAACCCACATTCTGTGAGTTTCTAACCAACAAGACCTCTACTGGAGAATACTGCTGACAGAAATCAACACTACCATCAGCAGAAGCATTATCAATTATAATGCAACGCACACGTACACCTTGACTCGCCATGATTGACTCAACACACATACGCAAGGTATCCCCAGCGTTATAGTTGACAATAACGACATCCAGCTCAAGTGAAAGCATACAAGTTTTCCTATAAAACCCTAATGCTCATCTCTAAGCATAAATTCGCAACTTTAAGCACAGCTTATCCAAAGGCGCAGATAAAATATGCAACCGCCCAACACCTGAATTAGCTTCACATCGAGCCACAGTCAAATCAATCGTTAACCATCTACAACTAAAAATGAGCAATGAGCCTGCCCATCACAGTAAAGGGTCGCATATTACAACAAAATGCTAGGCCAGATGCCAACTAATAAAGCCGAACGTCAACAAAACATAAATAATCTCAGCCTACTGCACGGTTAAGTCATTAGCGCTGGTTTTCTTTCGCTTAGACTATCCACTCAGCTTCGCGGGCACCAAACAAGCAAAAAAGCATCCATAACGCTTACAGCATCCGTCGCTCAAGTAGAGCATCCAGCAACAGTTTGCTATATGCACGCTTATCGGAAGCGTGCATATGAGAGCCATCAGGCAGGGCGATTGATTCCATCTGGGGAATCTCGGCAGCTTGTAACGCCATAACTGGCAACTGTGCCATAAACACATCCCAATAGAGCGCCTTTGGATAGGCCTCATCATACACGCGCTGTAATTCTCCCGCGACCGGCGCAGTATAAAAGATCACCTGGCCGCCACGATCTTGAATTAATCCCACCCAATGCCTCACAGCTTCCAAATTACTGGCCCATGCGTCTACATCAGCTGTAAATTTTTTCTCAAAATCATTGCGCACAACTTTGACAAAATGTTTTTTAAGATGCACACCCTCCGCCTCAGTCAGCAACAGACCACTATTGCGATCGGCCTCAGTAATAAAGTCGGGCTGGCGTGGTAAAGGGTGTCCTGCCAACCGTCTCTGTAACCATGTCACCACGTTAACAGTAGGATCTCCTAGCACAGTGAACGCCTGCCATTGATTTAATAAGAGTCGGTGCGCTCGCCAACTCGGACTCCAGCTGGCGTGATAATAATCCACATACGCTTGCTGCATATCGTTATGCACCTGGAGCAAACCGTGACTATCAATATCAACCACAACAATGCCGGAAAAGCGCTTATCCAGCGCTAAATCTTTTAAAGTAGCTAAGGGGTACATTCCATTGAGCGCCAACATCACTGGATAATAGTCGGACAAACGCTCGCGCACATAGGGTAAGTCAACGGCAAATAAGGTGCGCGATGCACCAATAAACACCAAGGGCTTTTTATCGCGGCGGTAAACTTGATCGCGCTGAGCAGCCCACAAGCTTTTGCTGTCTGCAACAGTTGGGACATGGCCTTGCTTAAGCCAGTAACTACTGTATGCAAACAACAGCGTGCCCAGCGTTCCGATAAACACACAGTAGAACAGCAACCAACGGAACACACCCCTGCGATTAAAACTGGAAGTAAATAAAAGCATTACTGTCACCTGGTGAAATTATAATGAATGTCGCTAACACACCCATTAGCAGCGCCAGTAGCAGCAACGGGGTTTTATGGATCAGATGCTCAAGGCTTACTTTCCTGAAGAGCACATGAATGCTCACTAACGCCAAAAAACAGCCCAGCATCAAATAATACTCAGCAGATACTGTCTTCAAGCTGTTGAGTAACTCAGTAATATTCAGCAACTTCAGAGTCCAATCCATACCCTGCTCCAAGCTGTTCACACGAAACCATGCCCAAGCAAACATCACCGCAAACAAAGTCATCGCCCAACCTAGCACGGCATACACCGGCCGCAATATCTTAAACTGTAAAACACCACTTAACAGCTGCTTCAATACGCGCTCAACAATCAAGAGCAACCCATGAATCCCACCCCAAACAATAAAATTCCACGCAGCGCCGTGCCACAACCCACCAATTAACATGGTTAGCATAAGGTTGCGATAGGTGAAAACTGTGCTGCCACGATTGCCGCCCAGCGGGACATACAGGTAGTCTCGCAACCAAGTGGAGAGCGAAATATGCCAGCGCTGCCAAAAATCAGAGAAGCCTATTGCGCCATAAGGATTGCGGAAGTTGACCGGCAAACGAAAGCCTAAAGCCAGTGCTGCACCGATGGCGCAAGTTGAATAACCGGCAAAATCACAAAATATCTGTCCAGTAAAAGCAGCCGTAGCAATCCACACTTGAACACTATTGATTTGCTCTAAAGCAAAGAGCTGATTGGCAATAGGTGCAAAAACACTGTCAGACAACACAATCTTCTCAAACATTCCAAGCAACATAAGCGCAAGACCAACGGTCAAACCCTGCATACTGCTCTGACGTGGTGTTTCAATTTGTTCACGCATAAATGTCCAGCGCACAATCGGCCCAGCAACCAGCTGCGGAAAAAATGACACATACAAGGCGTAATCACGCCAATTACGGGCTGCTTTAAACTTGCCACGATAAACATCAATGCAATAGGAGAGTGAGTGGAATGTATAAAAAGAGATGCCCAAAGGCAAAATAATGCTGAATTCCAAGTCAGGCATCTGGATTGAAAATATAGCTAAAAAATCCTGTATGGCTTTAAAGAAAAACACAATGTATTTAAAAAATATTAAAACACAGAGATTAGAAACAATGGTGATGGTTAAAAATATTTTCTTATACGCCTGCTGAGCTTTATCTATCGCTATGGCCAACAACCAGTCTAGTGTTGTCGTGAAGAGCAGCAAAGGAAGAAACCACGGATTCCAAGCACCATAGAAGATGTAGCTGGCAAGCAATAATTGATTTTTCTTACTCGACCAAGATGTCGGTAAGTTATAAGTCACAAGTAAAATAGCAAAAAACAAAAAAAAAGTGATCGAATCAAACTGCATACCAGGCCTTTAAGGTGAAACCCACCACAAAAATCAATTAATGAACAAGTTTCTCGAGTAGCGCATCGAACTGCTCCGCTCTATGCCAAGCTTCTCCACAAACAAAACGCGGCAAAGCATATAGCGGCGATTGCGCCGAGACAAAACCGGCCTGTGTAGTAAAAGCCGCCTGCATACCATGCCAAGCTAAATAGCGCGGCAGATAGTGCTCCTGCAAATACTTCGCGGCATGGCCGTATGGGTAGGCAAAGTACCTTACAGCTTTACCTGCACTTGCGAGCTTTGCATTGATAAATCGACTGGCCTGAAGCACCTGCTTGCTGGCCTGTAAGTAGTTATCAACCGTATAAAACTGCCCTAACGGCTGTTTCTCTAGCGTGTGAAAAGGTAGCGATACGTGCCAATGATTCCAACTGTGGTTTTCAATTGCCCAATAATCACTTTCTGCTGCCTCCAGCCACCAACTATCCGTAGATAAAGCAGCGCCACCATAACACCCGCGATCAATATGCTGACGCGCAACTGGGCAAGCAATTACAAAAGAAGTCATTACTTCTGCCGATAATATACCCGAAAACTCATCCAGCAAAATATTACGAAAGGATTTTTGCATGCCAAATTGCGGATGCTGATAATCAAACCAATCCAAAAGTAGTGCCATCATCACAGGTCAAAATAACTGCTGCTGGAATATCCAACATATGAATACCTTTTAGATGATCAACCAATTGCGCAACGCTAATAATGGGGATTTTTTCTCCTATAATCTTCTTTAAATCATGCTCAAAGGCGATATGATCATTGAGCTCATAGCTATTGCCTTGAATATTTTGACTGTGATAACACAACACTGCCGCACGCATTAGAAAGGACCTACTTTACGAGCTTGTGCCAATAGCTTTTCTCGTTGGCGGACTGTCATATCAGGCTTCCATTTAGCATAAAGATATTCTTGATCCGTACTTTTAAAGCCCAGACCAGCAATAATTTTCAAAATAATAGGTATTGAAGTATGTCCAAAAAAAACTTTAACTTCGTCGAAATTATGGTCAAGTACATACATTATCGCTATTTTAGCAAAACCACCTTGCTGCCTTATAGCAGCCCGTAGTTCTTTGCTCACGTGGTGTCTAATTAAGTCTTTATCGGTAATCACTCCACCTATATAACAAGCGTTGCCTTGAATCCAGTAATTCAAATAATTGGCAACCCTGTAGCTACCATCATCCATTCTGCAAAAGGTAACCACATGATTGCCATGCCTAGGCGCTGAATGCCCGAAAACTTTATAAAATAGCTCATCAACGACATCTGATCCATTAGACACTTCAGTAACAATGACATTACCTTTCAGGCTTTGCAGCGCTGCTGCATAATCACTGCAACGCTGAGGCAAAGCGTTTTTTAAAAAAAATACTTTAAAATTCTCGAGAACACAATTTAGACTCATTTATTTACCTTGATGGTATAAAAATTTTAACACTCGGGGCCTCTAACAACCTTTTATGACTTAACACAACGGATTGTATTTAAGGAAACGCTGAATAAAACCAATAAAACCAGCCAATCCATGCGGATTTAAAATTCAGCTCTTAAATTTCAACTTCAGGGCCATAAAAAACCTTTTTATCAGCAGTTTTACCCGTTTTTGCTGCTTTTCCCGGCAGCTTACCGGTTTTTAGGCGGATTTATCCCGCCAACGGCATACATCGCTTCGACAAAAACAGGTTTGCCAAGGCAAACAGGCTATAGAGATGGGCTGTGTTTTTCGCCAAGCCACGGTAGCGAGTCTTGCGGTGACCAAAGTGCACTTTGACCCAGTAAAAGGGATGCTCAACCTTGGCGCGTATCCGGCTCTTTAATTTTTCGATTTTGTCAGCCAGTTGACCTTCTTCTGTGCCGCTATCGCGCAGCTTTCGACGCTTTCCATGGCGCATGGCTACCACCCACTCCACATCTTTATCCTTATTTTCTTCCCGTTTGTCAGCCCCCAGATAACCAGAATCACCGTATACCTGCTGTTCCTCGCCGTGTAGCAAAGCATGAGCTTGGTTCACGTCGTGCACGTTGGCCGCAGTGGTGACCAGTGTGTGCACCAAACCGCTAGCCGCATCAGCACCGATGTGAGCTTTCATGCCAAAGTAATACTGATTGCCTTTCTTAGTGGAGCGCATTTGCGGATCACGGCTTTTACTCTTATTCTTGGTGGAAGGTGGTGCGGCAATAATTGTAGCGTCAACCACCGTGCCTTCCTTGAGGTACATGCCCTTGCTCGCCAGTTGGTAATTGACCGCAGCAAAAATTTGTTGAGTCAGGCTGTGAGTTTCCAGCAGACGACGAAAACGCAACAAAGTGGTCGCATCCGGCACGGCATCACGCCCAAGATCAATACCCATAAACAGCTGAATTGCTGCGCTGTCATAAACGGCATCCTCAGTTCCTTCATCGGAAAACCCCATGACCTGCTGTAGGATGTACATACGTAACATGCGAGAAAGCCCCATAGTCGGACGACCTCGTTTGCCGTCAGATTTCGGATAGTACGGCTCAATCACTGATTCCAGAACAGACCAAGGCACCAGAGTTTCCAGATCCATCAACAGTCGATCCCGACGGGTTTGCTTCTTTTTGCTGACGAACTCGGCTTCGGCGAAAGTGATTTGCATGACTGTGGACTCGATACTAATTACGGATTGGACTATTTTACCAAAGGCTGCAGCCCGCTTGGGATTTGTTCAGTGTTTCCTTAATACAATAGACACTCTGACATGCAATGCAGAGCAATGGTTGCAAAAACCTGAGACAAAACAGCCTTAAGCTCCATTAGCCTAGCAGGCTAAAATATTTAGAGTTACAATTATTGAAATTATATAGTACCCTCCGTTTTAGCCGTATCAACCGCACAAGCTATTATTAGCAATTTCTGCTTCGCTGCAGGCGAAGCACTAGGGCGATTATGTACTCCTTTTACAAACTGTATGATGAATGCACTTTCTCACTAATCCCGATACAGCCTACCCAAAAACAGCCTGCCGAAATTTAATCGCTATGCGCCCACACTGAGTTCGTTTACTTGATTTAATTTAGATGTGTGATGGGAAAGCTGCGTAAATTAGAAAAGACTAAACCAACTGATGCACTTTTAAAAGAACTAAAGAATTAACTTAATCATGCACAATACAAACTCTGAAAAAATATCGCTGTTACGACCCGTATTAATTTTCCTAATCGTAAGCACCCATATCCAAGGCAGCCTTTATAGGGCTGACCTAAAAAAATCTAGATTTTACTTTCGATAACTTTATCCATGCTTTTTTAAGCAGCTCACTAGCAGTCAGCGCTCTACCCTTATTAAGCATAATTTCAGGTTATCTTGGTGCCTACACCTACAAAAAATACCATTATTTAATCTCTGTCAAGAAAAAAATTCCTCGGATTGTTGTACCCATGTTGTTCTGGAATCTAGTCATGGCTTTGTTTATCTACAACTTACAATCGCAAGGGGTAGCCTTTAGAAAAGATCTCGTTTTATACCCCTTCAATATAGAGCAGTGGCTGTATAGCTTAACCGCTGTGTTTAAAACGCCAGCCAACCCCCCGCTGTATTTTTTACGAGAATTATTTATCTGCTTTTTATTGATTCCTATTTTATTTCAAATCTCTAAAAGCAAAATCGCAACCGCTATCGGGGTAATAGCGGTTGCTTATATGTCTGTACAAGGTATTAATTTAGGATTTTTTCACCGCATTGATATTTACGGATTCTTCTTAATCGGATTATTTTTAAGTAATCAGTCCGACTTAACTGAACAGCTAAAGCGCTTTAACCAACCTGTTTGGCATCTGAGCTACTTGCTTGGCTTTGTTGTGATTTTGCTGCTGCTAACCGCTTACGCTTTAAGCCCTGAACACCCTAATTTTATCTATTATTTAAAAGCTGTGACGGTTCTCGGCCCTTTAGCTTTATGGATTTTAAGCGGGTATATTTCAGGCCCCATTAAGCGTTTTTTATTATGGGTATCTCCCGCCTCTTTTTCTGTTTTCCTTGGCCATATTGTATTTTTAAACCTCTACTGGAATCTGTGGATCAAACTCTTTGGCAGCCACCCTTTGAGCGCAAATTACCTTTGGTTTTGGATCAGTTCTTTTATCTTGTGCTACAGCATTATGGGTCTGCTCGCTTTTCTATACCGCAAAGGAATCAAGCATATCAGCAGTTTAATTTATCGAAAAAACAACATACCAGTTTAAACCTTCCCCAAACATCGAGTCATCTTAACGCTTAAAGATGACTCGATGAATTTGCAACTGTTTAGCTGCGTTTAGCACTGAAATACGCAGTATTAAACACGTTAGCTCGCTAGGCAATGCTGACTTAGTAATAAGCCGATATATACTAGTTTCGCTCACAGTTTGTTTCTGAATTTTCTGCTCGCACTCAAGCAAACAACCATCCACCTCTAGTTTAATTTCAATATCGTAGTCAGTAGCCCCAAACAGCTCAATGTCGATCGAACTCGTACCACCATACAGATAAGGTTGTGGCGCACAAAGCGCAACACTTTTTTCAGTCAAACTGACCTGTAAACCCTGAGGTGTAGCTCTTAGCTTTCCGCCCTCACCTGACCACCCATCTAAGCAAGCATAACGTTGAGTACCAAACGTATAGCATTGCTCACCACGCGCTACATCAGCGTACATCAACATAAAATCAATCACAGCTTGCTCAAGTGGAGTATTGCGTAAAGCCATATGAGCATTAAAGTGCTGCTCTTTTCGTGGTCATAACCACTACTACCATTCCAAGCCATTAAGTTAACGAAGCGCGCGCCATGGTTGAATATTTCCCGTAAACAATCCCAAGCAAAGCCATAGTCAGGCAACGCCTGCGCATCATCTCGCAAATCAGCTGGATTAAATTCGACTACAGCCCAACCCGGATCTAATCGACGAATGTTTTCAAAAAACGACAATTTATTTTCTGTGCGAATATTATTACGCGCACTTTCACCATATAAAATTGCACCAACATGCCCTTGTTCAGGCTTACTGCCTTCTAAAGACATGCCGCCGGTATCATAATTTTTTACTGGACTATTTAACTTCAAGCGCAAAAGGCTCGATAGGCTCTCGCGGTGAAGTAAAACCTTGTGAAGAAAAAATCTTGCTCTCGGGCAAGCCAGCTGCAATTAACCAACCACTTAAGTCACTATAATGGCGATGTACCAAATGCCGTCTAAACTGTTCCCACAAGGTTAATATTTTTTTATCAGCCTTACTGCAAGGTGTGCAATGTAGATGCCTTGGTGGTTCAACTTCAGACCAGTCTTGATAGCGGGTTCGCTAGATAGCTGGTTAAGGCTTTGCAAGCTCCAAGGAGTATGCTGTATACAATGCTTAAGTTCATATGCATACACATCAGTAACGGCTAACCAATGCCTAAACTGCTCAAGGGTTTTAGGATTAAAGTCATACCACTGATCACCTTCAAAAAAAGGATTATGGTAGCAATCCGGATCCAAATTACTGCCAAGATAAAGCTGTGGGTGTTGCTGTGCGAACTCAAGAATATATTCAACAGCTTGTTGTAAATTACGTTTCTTATAGTTGCGCACAATGTTGTTGTAGTGATTTAAAGTTAAAGCGCGGGACAGCTCAGGATTATGCTCAGCACCCGATAGACTTTTCAGATAGTCATCGGCCATCACTTGGCTATTTTGATTCCACTGGCAGTTTTCCACCGTTTCTTCTAAATGGTCGGTTAAATCCCACTCAGGACACGTACCCGCCGCATCTCCCCAAATCCCACCGTTGAGCCCAATTACGCAAGGTATTTGCTGCTCAATTGAATAATTTAAAATGCGCTGTAAAGAGTCAGCCAATACCCGCTTGCCATTAGCTTGTATACGGTCTTCATCAAATCCAGGATCAAACTGCCAATCATGCTGCGCACCTAGCGTGCTACGCATATAAAGCACAGGAGCCATAAAACCAAGCTGGCATTGGCCAATGGCAAAGGGCGCCAGTTTTTCTTTAAAGTCACCAAAGCCACCTAAACTAATATTGCTACTGGCAACCGTAAAATAAAATACTTTATTAGTACTATTATCAGGCTTGGCCTGTGGATAACTATCCACATGAAATATGGCGCTACTGGCCAATAACTGCTTATTATTTCTACTGCTACATAATACAGTTTAACTTCACTTGCACCCCGTCGACTAAATTGCTCGCATGTCATCGGTAGTTGCAACTTAAAACCAGTATTGCGCGCTTGATCCATATCAGGAAAAACTGAGCAGACATCATGCCGCACATAATCTGGCTGGAATGTAGCGATAACACAATTATTTACTTCAACAGTCAAGTTAAATGATTGCGCTTGACTATACAGCCAACCTTCAACCTCTAGATACTCATGAGTTTTACCCCTAGATAACGCATCAATAAAAAACCTTATGTTATCTTCTTGCCTCTGGCGTACCTGGATGAACGCTGTCGATTATGCGCGAATCTTTCAAACGTTGACTCGAATATTTTTTTTTCAGTTGCGCCTTTAAGAATCTTTTCGCTCTATTAAACATATTTTCAACTTTAAATTATTACTCTAAAATAACATCAAAAAACTGATCATTTTCATCAAGAAACTCTAATTGTGCGCTATCTTAATAAATCATTACAGCTTCTATAATGCAACCACTTCCGAAACTTCCCATTTAGAATGAGTAATCAATGCTATATTTATAAATACTATGGATTTATTACGAACTTTATTAATATAAGTATAAGCCTAGTAAATAAAGCTTCATAAAAACAGGTTTATTCTAAAATTTTTTATAAATAAAAAGCAAAAGCACAACTAATAAAATTCAGCCTATTGAAAAAAGTCCATATCTATTAGCTACATAATTTATATATATGGAAATAAAAAAGCTGAGCCTTGCTACGGCAAGACTCAGCTTTATTTGTACAGCCTTAAATTATATAAAAACTCTTACTAATTAAAGCTGCGGCCCTGCATCTTTGATCGCATCAGCCACTTCAAACTTCTTGAAGTTTTCAACAAACTTAGCAGCCAGTTCTTTCGCCGCTGCATCGTATGCATCTTTATCAGACCAGGTGTTACGTGGGTTGAGTAAAACACTCTCAACGCCCGGAACGACTTTTGGTACATCCAAGTTGATCACTGGTAAGTGTTCAGTTTCTGCACCAACAAGCGTTCCACCTTGAATCGCGGCAATCACTGCACGCGTGGTTGGAATATTAAAACGCTGTCCAACACCGTAGCCACCGCCAGTCCAACCGGTGTTCACTAGGTATACTTTTGAACCGAAACCTTGGATACGCTTGATCAGAAGATCAGCATACTCACCTGCTGGACGCGGGAAGAATGGTGCGCCAAAACAAGTTGAGAAGGTCGATTTAATACCTGCATCTGAACCCATTTCAGTTGAGCCAACTAATGCAGTGTAACCTGACAAGAAGTGGTAAGCCGCTTGTTCATTATTCAAGATTGAAACCGGTGGCAATACGCCAGTCAGGTCACAGGTCAAGAAAATCACAGCATTAGGCTCACCGGCACGATTGGCAATCACACGCTTTTCAACGTTGGCGAGCGGGTAGGCTGCGCGAGTGTTTTGCGTCAAGCTATCATCGCTATAATCAGGTACGCGCTCTTCGTTCAGAACTACGTTTTCCAGTACGGCACCAAACTTGATGGCTTTCCAGATCACTGGCTCGTTTTTCTCAGACAAGTCGATGCATTTTGCATAGCAACCGCCTTCGATATTGAATACAGTGCCCACGCCCCAAGCATGCTCGTCATCACCAATCAGGTAACGGCTTTCATCGGCTGACAGAGTCGTTTTACCGGTGCCGGATAAGCCAAAGAATAAAGTGGTATCGCCTTCTTCACCGACGTTGGCAGCACAGTGCATTGGCAGCACATCGTGCGCGGGCAATAAGAAGTTCTGTACTGAGAACATGGATTTTTTCATTTCGCCAGCGTATTGCATGCCCGCTAAAAGCACTTTTTTCGCTGCGAAGTTAATCATCACGCAACCATCAGAGTTGGTACCGTCACGCTCTGGTACGCACTCAAAAAATGGTGCATTAATGATTTGCCACTGCTCTTTGCTAGATTCGTTAAATGTTTCTGGCGTAATGAACAAGCAACGGCCAAACAAGTTATGCCACGCTGTGGTTGTGGTCATTTTAACTGGCAAGTAATGCGTCGGATCAGAACCTACATGCACGTGCGATACAAAGCTTTCACGCTCTGCCACGTAGGCTTCAACACGTGTCCACAATGCATCAAAAATAGCGGGTGCAATCGGACGGTTAATTGGGCCCCAAGCGATCTGAGATTCAGTGCTGGGCTCCTGCACGATAAAACGGTCAGCCGGTGAGCGGCCCGTACGATAACCTGTCTCAACAACCAGTGAGCCATTCACAGCCAAGTGACCTTCGCCACGGCGAATAGCTTCTTCAATTAATTGGGCAGCGCTAATATCGGTGTACACAGCGGTTTTTGCTTGCGTCATGAGATCCCCAACGGCCTGAGCCGAATCCTCCAGAAGTTTTGTAGTGCTTAAGCTAAAGCACTACATGAAAAAGTGCCCGCGATTATGCCAGACTTATGCAATTAATGCACTGTATTTGATGAGTCAATCGTGCCCTGCTCAGCAAACATCTGCATAATATCATTTTCATTAAATAGGTATGTTTGATTGCAAAACTGGCAATCAATCTCAATAGTGCCTGCTTTTTCAGCCAGCAACAACTGTAGATCCGTCAACCCTAGGCTCTGCAACGCTTGCGCGGAACGTTCGCGCGTACAACTGCAATGAAACTTCAAGTCAGTTCCAGCAAACAGGCGCAGCTCTTCTTCATGGTACAAGCGGTGCAAAATGGTTTCATTATCTAAACCCAGCAATTCTTCGGCGCTGAGCGTTGAGGCTAAAGCAATCACTCGCTGCCAGCTTTCTTCACGCTCGTCTGGGTCGGGCAAGCAATCTGCAGGTAACTGTTGTAATAACATTCCACGAGCACGCTGACCGTCAGCGTACAGCCAAAAACGTGTCGGCAATTGCGCAGAATTAACAAAATAGTTAGTGAAACAATCGGCCAAGGTTGCGCCATCTAACGCTACCAACCCTTGGTAACGCTGGCCTTCGCGTGGGTCCACGGTGATCGCCAGTACACCTTCAGGCATTAACTCTTGCAAACTTGCAGCACTGCTAATCTGTTCACTCTCATAACGGGCAATGGCACGCAACTCACGCTCACTTGAACACTCAACCATCAACAGGGGCACAGCACCACTGGAGCGTGCCTGCAAAACCAGTAAACCATCAAATTTTAACGTGTTAATAAGTAAGGCCGCAGCAGCCATCAGCTCACCGAGTAAGGCCGCAACCGGCTCAGGGTACGTATGCTTAGCTAAGACATGGGCATAGCTTTCTTCTAAGCTGGCCAACTCACCGCGCACATCAGTGCTTTCAAAAATAAAGCGCTGGGTAAAATCAAAATCTGCCATACAACACCCACAGAAAAAATATCGGTTTAGTATAAACCGCGATTAAAAAATTAACTTGCTTAGATCTACGCTGCCGACACTAAAACGCGTTCAACTCAGCAGGCTACTGCTCTTTAAAACGATGAATCTGTCGCCGCTGTTTTTTTGTGGGACGGCCGTCAGTCTGGATACCTAAAGCGCCTGCCTTACGTAATGCTGCCGCCTTTTCTCGCGCGACCAGACTGTCTTCTGTTTCACGGTACAACAACTGTGCTTGTGGCGCGCCACGACGCACAGCACTCAATTGCTCAATCACCACCGCACGTTCGTCATAACCCGCGCGAATAACCAGTTCATCGCCCACTTTAGGCTCTTTAGACGGCTTGCAGCGCTCGCCTCGACAGTGCACCTTACCGCCTTCAATGGCTTCTTTAGCCAATGCGCGAGTTTTATAAAAACGTGCCGCCCAAAGCCATTTATCCAAACGAACTTTTTCTTGCTGTACTTCACTCATAATCTACTTTCATCCTGTGTTATCGCTCAGTGCTGTACTGCTCATAGATATCACCGACAGTAATTGGCAAGCATACCGTCGCCTCAAGCCCGCCACCGGCACGGTTGTGCAATTCCACATTACCACCGTGCTGTGCAGCAATACGCTGCACAATAGCTAAACCGAGCCCTGTACCGTGCCCACCACGTGCTTGGTCACCACGAATAAACGGATTAAACATGCGCTGCAAATCATCTGGGTTAACCCCTTCGCCACGATCCAACACACTGATTGCGACATAGGGTACGTCCTCGTCATGCACCACCGAAGCAGCCACTTCAACCCCTTTCCCACCATAACGCAGGGCATTTTCTAATAAATTAACCAACATGCGCTTGATTGAGACACGCCGCAGCAGCAAAGAAGGCATACGCTCTAGACACACGCGTATGTCATGTCCCTGTTGGCTAAATGGTGCCACTACAGAATTAATCAACTCACCCAGATCACAGGTTTCCATGGGTTCATCGCGGCCATCACGAATAAAGGCTAAGAACTGATCCAAAATGGCATTCATATCTTCAATATCGCGCACCATATCGCTGGTGAGTTCATTGTCACTGTCCAGCAACTCAAGCGATAAACGCAGACGTGTCAATGGTGTACGCAAATCATGCGAAACCCCAGCTAACATCAGCTCACGCTCACGCCCCGCTTGCTCAACGTCATCAGTCATCTGATTAAAGGCGCGATACACTTCGGCCATTTCACTGGCGGTATCCACATCCACTGGCAAACGCACACTGCGTCCTTGACCAAACAGACGCGCAGCAATCACTAAGCGCTTGAGTGGCGCGCTAAGCTGGCTAACAAAGATCCATGCTGCTCCGGTGGATAGCAGACCAATGCCTAAAAACCACGCGACTAAGTTCCAGACCCGTTGCCCACGCAAGGGATGTGGATACAAGGGCACGCGAATCCAATCCGGCCCGAGGCTCGGCGCATGCACCCACAACGACGGCGGATTCTGCGCTCGAATCTGCACGCGGGTATCTTCACCCAATTCAGAACGCATTTGCTCAGAAAAGATATCGCTGTACGGCCAATGCTGCTCACCAATAGGCACATCATGCTCGGCCACCAACTGTAACCCTGCTGCTTTAGCAATCGCCGCCCGCTCACTGAGCGGAGATGCCCAGTAGGCGCGCAAGGTCAGCGCTGCACCGTGACTGTATTGGCGGTCAACCAGCACATCTTCATTGAGCATTAAATAAATAAGGGTGAGTGCTTTAGAAAAAAGCACTGCCAACAACACCATCCATAGCGTGCGGGCAAAGAAGCTTTGCGGGTAAAACAGTGACGTTTTCATTTATTACCATCAGGTACAAAGACGTAACCCACACCCCAAACTGTTTGAATATAGCGCGGCTTCGACGGATCAGGCTCGATCATGCGGCGTAAACGCGACACTTGCACATCAATCGACCGCTCTAGGGCATCCCACTCGCGGCCACGCGCCAAACTCATCAGTTTATCGCGGGTCAAGGGTTCGCGAGGATGCTCCACCAAAGCTTTTAATACGGCAAACTCACCCGTGGTCAACATATGCACTTGATCACCCTTACGCAGTTCGCGAGTGGCCAAAGACAGGCTGTAATCACCAAAGGTCACGCTCGCTTCTTCGCTACCGGGTGCACCGGGCACACTGGTACTTTGGCGACGCAACACCGCTTTGATGCGTGCCAATAGTTCACGCGGATTAAACGGTTTGGCTAGATAATCATCCGCGCCCAGCTCTAAACCATGAATGCGACTGGCCTCATCACCTTTGGCAGTCAGCATTATAATCGGCACTTGATTATTGCCTTCACGCAGTCGACGACAAACCGATAAACCATCTTCACCCGGCATCATTAAATCCAACACCACTAAATTAAACAGCTCGCGCGCCAGCATACGGTCCATCTGCTCAGCATTTTCAACACCGCGCACACGATAGCCCTGCTCGCTTAGAAAACGCTCAAGTAAGCGACGTAAGCGTTCATCATCATCGACGATGAGGATTTTTTCACCTTCTGCTACGCTCATGCTTTATCTACCTATTGAATGTCTATATAGAGCAGCTAGTATGCCGCAATCATCACGCTCATGCGTACAGCGCATTGTTAGCAAATTTTTCTTCAGCAGGCGCAGTACTGGTTTGCTGAGTGATTTACCCTATAATTGATCTTTTAATGCAGGCCTATCCTGCTTTTTTGACTGACTCAGGTAGCCTCATGGATAGCATAAGTACTCGAATTGCCACAGAACTGGGTGTGCGCCCACAGCAAGTGACCGCCACTATTGCCTTGCTTGATGAAGGTGCGACCGTGCCCTTTATTGCGCGCTACCGTAAAGAAATCACCGGCAGCTTAGACGATACCCAATTGCGCAACCTCGAAGAGCGCTTACGCTATTTACGCGAACTCGACGAGCGCCGCACATCCATTCTGGCCTCTATTGATGAGCAAGGTAAATTGACACCTGAGTTACAGCAAGCGATTGCGCTGGCTGATACCAAAACTCGTTTAGAAGATTTGTATTTACCGTATAAAAAGAAGCGCCGCACTAAAGGTCAAATTGCTTTAGAAGCCGGTTTAGGCGAATTAGCCGATTTATTGTTTAACCAGCCTAACCACGACCCGCAAGTCGAAGCTGCACGCTTTATCAATGCGGACAACGGCTTTGCCGATGAAAAAGCCGTCTTAGAAGGTGCAAAGTACATCCTTATGGAGCGTTTTGCTGAAGACGCCGAATTATTAGAGCGCTTACGCACTATGCTGCAGCGCGATGCCTTATTACGCGCACGGGTCGTTAAAGGTAAAGAACAAGACGGTGCTAAGTTCAGTGATTACTTTGAGCACGACGAGCGTTTTAGCAAGGTTCCCTCGCACCGTGCCTTAGCGATTTTCCGTGGTCGCAATGAAGGTTTCTTAACCGCCAGCTTAATCTTGGGTGATGAAACACCCGGCAGCATGCACCCCTGTGAAGTGGTCATTGCTGAGCATTTTGCGATTAAAAATACTGGCCGTCCTGCTGATGCATGGCTGGCTGAAGTGGTGCGCTGGACATGGCGCGTGAAGCTTTCCAGTCATTTAGAAACCGATTTGTTTGGCCAGTTGCGCGAAGCCTCGGAAACAGAAGCCATCAATGTCTTTGCCCGCAACCTGCATGATTTGTTACTGGCTGCGCCGGCCGGACCGCGTTGCACCTTAGGTCTCGACCCTGGCTTACGCACCGGCTGTAAAATAGCTGTAGTGGATGCCACCGGTAAAGTGCTCGACACTGCCACCGTGTATCCGCATGTACCGCACAATAAGTGGGATGCAACCCTCGCCACGCTGGCTCAGTTATGCAAAAAGCATCAAGTGCAATTGATTGCTATCGGTAATGGTACCGGCAGTCGTGAATCAGATCGTTTGGCCATTGAGCTGGTAAAGTTGCTGCCTGAATTGCGTATGAACAAGGTGATGGTCAGCGAGGCCGGCGCTTCCGTGTACTCAGCGTCGGCATTGGCAGCACAAGAATTTCCCGACCTGGATGTATCGTTGCGCGGCGCTGTCTCTATTGCACGACGCTTGCAAGATCCACTGGCCGAACTGGTGAAAATCGATCCAAAAGCCATTGGTGTCGGCCAATACCAGCATGATGTTTCGCAAACACAACTGGCGCGCTCGCTGGATGCCGTAGTGGAAGACTGTGTAAACGCAGTCGGGGTTGATGTGAATACCGCCTCGGATGCCCTCCTCGCCCGTATCTCTGGCCTCAACAGCACGCTGGCAAAAAACATCGTCGCATTTCGTGATGAGCACGGTGCCTTTATCAGCCGCGCAGCACTGAAAAAAGTCCCGCGTTTAGGTGAAAAAACCTTTGAATTGGCAGCGGGCTTCTTGCGCGTAATGAACGGGAAAAACCCGCTCGATGCCTCCGCAGTGCACCCTGAAACTTATCCACTGGTGACGCGCATTGCGCAAGACACCCAGCGTGACATTCGCTCGTTGATCGGCGATTCAGCTTTTTTAAAGCAGCTTGATCCTAAGCAGTTCACCGATGAGACCTATGGTTTGCCGACCGTCACCGATATTCTGCAAGAATTGGATAAACCCGCACGCGACCCACGCCCAGAGTTTAAAACAGCTGAATTCCAAGACGGAGTCGAAAGCTTAAAAGACTTAACCTTAGGTATGGTGCTCGAAGGCGTTATCACCAATGTCACCAACTTTGGCGCCTTTGTTGATATTGGCGTGCATCAAGATGGCTTAGTGCACATCTCTGCATTATCAGAAAGTTTTGTTAAAGACCCCTACCAAGTGGTGAAGGCTGGCGATATTGTTAAAGTAAAAGTCATGGATGTCGATATTCCCCGTGCGCGCATTGCTTTATCCATGCGTATGAGTGATACCCCAGGCGAAAAACCAGCAAGCGTAGCGCGTGCTCCACAAGCACGTAATACACCCCGCAGCGAGCGTCATACTCAGCAAGACAAGCCTGCACCCAACAACAGTGCAATGGCTGCTTTGTTTGCTAAGGCGAAACCATTGAAGAAAAAGTAACGGCCACACCGCTCTTTTTATACAAGCAAGGCGTATGCTGCACTAAAAGTCGGCATGCCCCTTGTACTTGGTGATCAGCACCCCCATATTGCCACGATGCCCTATTGAGGAATTTCCCTTGAGCGATACATATTCTCGTCGTCTGGCGCTTTTCAGCCAGCCCGAAGCTTTAGCACAGCTCAAGCACTGCTTACACGGTATTGAGCGCGAAAGTTTGCGCGTTGAACGCAACGGCCGTTTAGCGCTCACCCCGCACCCCAAAGTTCTTGGTTCTGCGCTGACTCACAGCAGCATTACCACTGATTACTCGGAAGCCTTGCTAGAGTTTATTACTGATGCGCACCCTGACTCAGCACAGACATTAGCGGAACTGGAAGACATCCACCGCTTTACTGTTGCTCATCTTGATCAGGAAGTGCTGTGGAGCCCGTCCATGCCTGGCCATCTGCCCAAAGAAGAGCAGATCCCCATTGGCCAGTACGGCAGCTCGAATATCGGCCAATTGAAATACGTGTATCGCAAAGGTTTATCAGTGCGCTACGGCAAAACCATGCAATGTATTGCCGGTATTCACTATAACTTCTCTTTGCCTGATTCGATTTGGGATGTGCTGCGCGAAGCAGAAAATGACCCACGCTCAGCGCAGGATTATCAGTCGGCACGTTATATCGGTTTAATCCGTAATTTTCGCCGCTACAGCTGGCTGCTGATGTATCTATTTGGTGCATCACCGGCGCTGGATATCAGTTTTTTACGCGGTCGTGAGCATCAACTCGACAGCTTTGACGAAGATACTCTGTACCTGCCTTACGCCACCAGTTTGCGCATGAGTGACCTGGGTTACCAAAGTAATGCACAAGCCGGCTTAACCCCCTGCTATGACAAACTCAGCAGTTACACTGACAGTTTGCGCCGTGCAGTAAACACGCCGTACCCCGACTACCAAAAAATCGGCAGCAAGCAGGGCGATGAATGGTTGCAAATCAACACCAATATTTTGCAAATCGAAAATGAATACTACTCAACCATGCGCCCAAAACGCATCACCAAGGACGGCGAGCGCCCAGTTGATGCCTTGATTGCCCGTGGTATCCAATACGTTGAAGCACGCTGTATTGATATCAACCCCTTCTTGCCGCTGGGCATCGACTTACCACAAGCACGCTTCTTAGATACGTTTTTGCTGTATTGCGCACTGGAAGACAGCCCGCTGCTAAGTGAAACAGAGTGCCCAGAAACCACTGAGAACTTTTTAACCGTGGTCAAACAGGGGCGCAAACCCAACTTACAACTGCAGTGTAACGGCCAAGCTATAGCAATGCAGGATTGGAGTCATGTACTGTTTGAAAAGATGCAAGCCTGCGCACAATTACTTGATGACAGCTACGCCACCACTGAGCACAGCGACAGCTTACGCAAACAAGTGGAAAAGCTGCACAATCCAGACCTAACTCCCTCGGCACAAGTGTTAGCCAGTATGCGTGAGCATAAAGACAGCTTCAGTCAGTTTGCTTTAAAACAAAGTTTGCAGCACGCACACGTGTTAAGCACACCGGCCTTAGACGCAAGTAAAACGGCGCACTACCAAGAGCTTGCCGAGCAGTCACACCATGCCCAGAAGGTCATTGAACAGCAACCACAATGCAGTTTTGATGAGTTTATGGCTGAATTCTTAGCCAACGCTGTTTAAATAACAACCCACACTGCGCGTCGAACTCTGATGCGCGGTGTGGGTCCTCGCTACCGTTCCCAGACAAATGCTGACCCACACTCAGTGCGTTACGCAGTCATATATGAGTCGCAGCTGCATATTACAAAAGACTTTGTTGGCGGCGACGCCAATTCTGCAAGCTAATATCCAACGTTGCTAAATCCGCAATGCCTTGCTGCTCAGCACGTTTGAGTAGAATCAACATCAGCTCCGCAGTGACCATGGCATCAGCGCTGGCATTATGGCGCTGCAATACGTGCAAGCCAAAAAAATCCACCCAATCATCTAAGCCCGGCTGACGCATATTGTGCTCGGGGTACAACATCGGTGCAATTTCAGCAACATCATAAAAAGGATGGCGCAAATGATAAGAAAAAGCATCATTCATTTCTCGCACTAGCATGCGCTGATCAAAGGTCGAGTGATAGGCTAACAGCGGACTGCTGCCCACATACTCCATAAAACTGAGGAAAGCTTTTTCCGCACGCACGCCAGCAGCCACTTCACTGGGCGGGATTTGGTGAATTAAGACACTTTCACTGACAGCATGGTTAACACGGCGCAGCGTGCAACTGAATTGATTGCCTAAGGCAATTGCTGAGTTTTCAATAGTCACCGCACCAATGGATAAAACTTTATCTTTAAGCGTATTTAAACCACTGGTTTCCAGATCAACTACAACAAAGCGCTGCTCACTCAGCGGCTGATTACTGGGCACAGGAGCAGGTGCTAAAGCAGCTAAGCGTAAGGCATCCGACTCCCGCAGCTTTGGGTTCTTACGCAGCCAGTTAAAGAGTTTCAAAGCTGGTACCTGAACGCTATGCTGGTTTGTAAGCGCTGTGCTTGGCGAAACGCTTCGCGCAAAATACGACGGTCCAAATGATTCAATTCATCTGGATAAATCCGATTGGTGTAACCCAGCTCATTACGCGCTTGCTGCTGATGCTGCTGCATACGCACCAGTTGAATAAAGTGATATGCCTCGGCATAGGCATCGCCATCTAAGCGCTCAATCACACCCTTACTCACCAGTTGGCGAAAGCGCTCTAGAGTGTTACTGCTTTCAATGCCATGACTGAGCGCTAACACGCGTGCGCCATCAACAAAAGGCACTAAACCTTTAAGTTTAAGGTCTAACGTATCTTTTTCTGCACCTTTTTTATCTAAAGAAAAATCACGGAACAACCCGCCTAAGGGTGGTTTATGCTGCAAAGCACACTGCGCCAGCAGACGCTGAAACACATCGTTGCCACGAATCAACGCAAGCACTTCACGGCGCAACTCTTGGCAGCCCTCTAACGGCCCCCAAGTCGCGCGCACATCAAAAAATATCGTTGAATAGAACAGGTTTTGTGCAGTGGCTTCGCGAATAATTTTGCTAAAACGTCGTGACCATTCTTCGTGAGATAAGCACAGCTCCGCATTACCGGCCATGATGTTGTTTTTACACAAGGTAAAGCCACAGCCTTCCAGCGCTAAGTTGATTTCACGCGCCAGTGGTAACAATTTCTGACGGTTCTCATTGGCTTCTTCTTGGCTGCTGGCTTCAAATAAAATACCGTTATTTTGGTCGGTATACAGCGTTTGCTCTTTGCGTCCTTCGCTGCCAAACACCAACCAAGTGAACTTAATACCAGGATCACCGTGCTGTTCAATGCACAACTCAATCACCCGCGATACCGTGTGGTCGTTGAGCAAGGTAATTAAACGGGTCACTTGCTCTGGGCTGGCTCCGTGAGCAATCATTCGATCAACTAACGAACGAATCTCCTCACGCAACTGCGCCAGGCTTTCAACCGAGACGGCATTACGCACAGCACGTGCTAAGTGAACCAAATCAACACGCTGCAAAGAGAACAGGTCACGTTCCGAAATCATCCCCACTAAACGGCCATCTTCGACTAAACAAACATGGGTAAAGTGGCGCTCAGTCATAGCCAATGCGGCATCAAAAGCTGTCGCTTGCGGCGATAAATAGAATGGATTAGGGGTCATAAATTCGCTAATGGGCTGACGTAAATCAGCATTGGCATCAGCGATTACACGACGCAGGTCACGCAGTGTGAAAATCCCTTGCAGGCGCTGCATGTCATCGGCAATCATCACGCTACTGGTTTGCTGCTCATGCATAAGTTGCACAGCTTTATGCAAAGGAAAGTCGCCTTGACAGGTGACTGGCGTACGCATCGACAGTTCCGCCAGTTTAGTTTCCAAGGAGAGCTGTGAACCTAAAGTTTCTGCCGCACGGTTTTGCACTTGCTGATTGGCTTGATCAAGCAAACTACTGATGCCACGCAGCGAAAAGTCACGAAACGGATTGCTCTTAGTGAAAATCTTAACAAATGCAGCTTTATCTAGCAGTAAGCAAAAGGTATCCGCAGCGGCAATATGCGAAGTACGCGTTGCGCGCTCACCCAATAACGCGGCAATCGGAAAACACTCACCTGTAGTGATTTCAAAAGTGGTTTCTTGACTGCTGCCTTGCCCTTGCCGACGTTCGCCATAAATTGTGCCTTGCTTGACGATATAAAAAAAATCAACCAATCCATCTTCTGGACAAATGACTTTTTCGCCTTCAGAGTAAAAACGTAGCTGGCAGTTTTCGACTAAAAAGCTGAGATGGCCAAGTTCCATCTGGTTAAAAGGCGGGTATTTTTGCAGAAACTCCAGTGTGCCTTGAATATTTTGCTGCACTGCTGTACGTCCTGTTTTTGCAAAAGCTTCACTCCTGCTCATCAAACGCTCTCCTATCAGGTAAAGCCATCCTAAAGTTTTTATCTAACACGTCTATCGGACGTAAGTTTGACGGCCTTGTACGGCAGTCTACTTAAACTTTATGGCATTTTATTGTTATTAATCAGGCGCTATTTTTACAGGCTTGAGCACAATTGAACAGCGCTTTAGCATAAATGACAGATAACAAAAAACCGCCCGAAGGCGGTTTCTTGTTAACACTGCACATCTTTACAAATTATAAGCCGTTTTTAGCTTTAAATTCGCGACGACGACGGTGCAATACTGGCTCAGTGTAACCGTTAGGTTGCTCACGTCCTTTCAGCACCAGTTCCAGTGAAGCTTGGAACGCGATGTTGTCATCAAAGTTCGGTGCCATTGGCTTGTAGATTGGATCATCAGCATTCTGGCGATCAACCACCACAGCCATACGTTGCATGGTTTCAACGATTTGCGCCTCGGTAACAATACCGTGACGCAACCAGTTGGCCATATGCTGACTGGAAATACGTAGAGTTGCGCGGTCTTCCATTAAGCCAACATCGTTGATGTCGGGTACTTTAGAACAACCAACGCTTTGGTCAATCCAGCGCACAACATAGCCTAAAATACCTTGTGCGTTATTATCCAACTCGTTCTGAATTTCTTCTGCAGTCCAATCCGTGCTTGGCGCCAAAGGTATAGTCAGGATATCGTCAATTGAAGCAAACTGACGCTTCTTCAATTCTTCTTGACGAGCAAACACATCCACTTCGTGGTAATGCAGTGCGTGCAAGGTCGCTGCCGTTGGTGATGGTACCCATGCAGTATTAGCACCCGCTTTTGGGTGACCAATTTTCTGCTCAAGCATGTCGGCCATCAGGTCAGGCATCGCCCACATACCTTTACCGATTTGTGCAACACCAGACAAACCTGTTGCTAGACCTGTGTCAACGTTCCAGTCTTCGTAGGCTGTGATCCATTTCTCGCCGCGCATGGCTGTTTTACGAACCATTGCACCCGCTTCCATGGAGGTATGAATTTCATCACCGGTACGGTCTAAGAAACCTGTGTTAATAAATACAACACGCTCTTTGGCTTCAGCGATACAGGCTTTCAAGTTCACTGTAGTGCGACGCTCTTCGTCCATGATGCCCATTTTCAGGGTGTTGCGCGCCAAACCTAAAACATCTTCAGTACGCGCAAACAACTCGTTTGCAAAGGCTGCTTCTTCTGGACCATGCATTTTTGGCTTAACAATATACATGCTACCGGTACGACTGTTCTGGCGCGTAGTGTTACCGTTGAGGTTATGCATGGCCATTAAACTGGTAAACAGCGCATCCATAATACCTTCAGGCATTTCATTGCCTTGCTCATCCAAAATCGCAGGGTTGGTCATTAAGTGGCCAACGTTACGAATAAACAGCAATGAACGACCATGTAGAGTAACTTCACCACCATTTACAGCACTGTAAACGCGGTCTGGGTTCATCACACGGGTAAAGGTTTTGCCACCTTTACTCACATCCTCAGACAGCTCACCTTTCATCAAGCCAAGCCAGTTGCTGTAGACCAGTGTTTTATCATCCGCATCAACCGCAGCAATGGAATCTTCACAGTCCATAATTGTAGTTAGAGCCGCCTCAATCAAGACATCTTTGATACCGGCTGCATCAGTCTGACCGATCATGCTGGTGGCATCAATTTGGATTTCAAAGTGCAGGCCGTTATTTTTTAACAGCACAACAGTTGGTGCTGCTGCATCACCTTGAAAACCAATTAACTGTGCATCATCAGCTAAACCGGTATTGCTACCGCCTTTCAGGCTGACAACCAGTTTACCGTCTTCAATACGGTAGCCCTTAGCATCAACGTGTGAACCCGCCGCTAAAGGTGCAGATGTATCTAAGAAAGCACGTGCATAAGCGATAACTTTATCGCCACGTACTTTATTGTAGCCCTTGCCGATCTCTGCACCGCCTTCTTCACTGATCGCATCAGTGCCATACAAAGCGTCATACAAAGATCCCCAACGCGCATTCGCGGCGTTAAGTGCAAAACGTGCGTTAGTGACAGGTACCACCAACTGTGGCCCACCCATACGAGCAATTTCGTCGTCAACATTTTGTGTGCTGGCTTGAAAATCTGCTGCTTCTGGCAACAAGTATCCAATCTCTTGCAGAAATGCTTTATAAGCAACTGCGTCATGAGCCTGGCCCTTACGTGCAAGGTGCCACTCATCAATTTGTGCTTGTAAGGCATCACGTTTTTCTAGCAGGGCACGGTTTTTCGGTGCAAGGTCTTTTAACACCTTAGTTGCGCCGTCCCAGAACTGCTCTACAGTTAGGCCAGTGCCTGGAATAGCTTGGGTGTTAACGAAGTCATATAAAACTTTGGCGACCTGCAAGCCACCGACTTGAACGCGATCAGTCATTTTTGCCTCACTCTGCTTGGAAAAGCCTCAAATAGAACGGCCATTAGGCCATGTAGTACATACAGATAAATACTACATGAATATTTGAAAAAAAGCAGAGGGAAATATACAAGAGGATTTGTTACTGATGCCTGCATTGAGCAGGCAAAAAAAAAACTCCGAACCTCATGGGGGGAGAGAGATTCGGAGTTGAAGTCCGGACTGCTAGGGGTAATCCGGATATCTGCCAACATAAAACACATCAAGGAGTGTCAACAACAGCATCCATAGCCATTCATATACTATGACTGGCCAGTTGCGCGAATAGTTCCAAACGACTGCAGAAAAATTTTTAATGCGCCTGATCCCAGTTATCACCCACCCCAGCTTCAACAATCAGCGGCACATCCAAAGCAGCGCCTGCGCTCATTAATGGTAATAAACCGTCGCGTAACGCATCCACCTGATCTTCATGCACTTCTAGCACCAGCTCATCGTGCACCTGCATAATCACTCGCGCATCGAGGCCAGACTCCGCCAACCATTCATCCACCTTGATCATGGCGCGCTTAATAATATCGGCTGCACTGCCCTGCATCGGTGCGTTAATCGCGGTGCGTTCAGCGCCTTTACGAATCGCTGCGTTTTTAGCTTTAATATCTGGCAAATACAAACGGCGGCCAAACAAGGTTTCTACATAACCCTGCTCACTGGCTTGCTGGCGTGTGCGCTCCATATAATCGAGCACGCCCGGATAGCGGGCAAAGTAGCGATCCATATACAGTTGCGCTTGACCACGGTCGCAACCAATTTGCTTAGCCAGACCATGCGCGCTCATGCCATAAATCAGACCAAAGTTAATGGCTTTAGCGCTGCGACGTTGGTCAGTGGTGACATCCTCTAACTCAACGCCAAACACTTCAGAAGCAGTCGCTTTATGCACATCGCGATCATTGCGGAAGGCATCGAGCAAACCGGGATCTTGCGCCAAGTGCGCCATAATCCGCAATTCAATTTGTGAGTAGTCTGCCGCCAGCAATTTATAGCCTTTGGGAGCAATAAAGGCTTGGCGAATACGGCGGCCTTCAGCAGTACGAATCGGAATATTCTGCAGGTTTGGATCACTGGATGATAAGCGTCCGGTTGCGGTGACGGCTTGATGGTAGCTGGTATGAATACGCCCAGTCAGCGGATTGATTTGCTCAGGCAAGCGATCAGTGTAGGTGCTTTTCAGTTTGCTTAGGCTGCGATATTCCATCAGCAAGACTGGCAGTTCATGGCCGCGCTCAGCCAGCTCAGACAACACAGCCTCTGCGGTACTGGGCTGACCTTTCGCAGTTTTCGATAATACGGGTAAACCCAGCTTCTCATACAAAATAACGCCTAATTGCTTAGGTGAAGCCAAATTAAACGCTTCACCGGCAATCTCGAAGGTCTTGCGCTCCAGCTCAGTGAGTTTTTCAGCCAACTCTTGACTTTGCAGTCCCAACAAATGCGCATCAACCAAAGCACCGCACCGTTCAATACGTGCTAACACCGGCATCAAGGGTATTTCAATAGCATCCAGTACATCTAGCAATGCTGGTATATCTTGCAGCTCTTTAATTAACCGGTTGTGCAGACACAAGGTGATTTCAGCATCTTCTGCGGCATAAGGGCCAGCAATGTTGAGATCAATTTGATCAAAGGTCAGCTGCTTAGCGCCTTTGCCCGCAATATCTTCAAAGCGAATGGTGCTGCGATTTAAATAGCGCAGCGCTAAGCTGTCCATATTATGGCGCGTGGCTGTGGAGTTGAGCACATAGGATTCCAGCATGGTGTCGAAACGCACGCCCTGCACGGCAATGTCATAGCGCGCCAGCACGTTAATATCGTACTTACCATTTTGGCAGACTTTACTAATCGTCGGATCTTCGAGCAGTGGCCGTAATGCATCCAGCACTTTTTTCTCATCCAATTGCTCTGGCACGCCCATATAACTGTGCGCTAATGGCACATAAGCGGCTTCGCCTTCCGCCACAGCAAAAGAAATACCTACGAGGCGGGCTTGCTGCGCATCGACACTGGTGGTTTCGGTATCAAAGGCAAACAGCTCAGCTGAACTTAAACGCGCTAACCAGTCGGCAAATGCCTCATCAGTGAGGATGGTGTGAAACTTGGCCTTATACTCAGGCTCAGCATTTATCACTTCACTATCAGCTGGCAATTGTTCAGCATTTGTTGCGGACTCAGAAAACAAATCATCTGCAGTTGGGCTGGCTGCTTTAGCGTTGGGCTTAGGGCTACTGGCTGCTGCAGCACTGCGACGCCGAATCTCATCTTGCCAACTTTTAAACTCTAAGCGCTGGTACAGTTCCATCAAGATCTCATCTTGAGAATCCTGCATGTGCATTTGATCGATATCCAATTCTAACTCAACATCGGTTTTAATCGTCGCCAATTTACGTGATAAATAGGCCATATCACGGTGCTCTAAGAGTTTTGCACCTAAGGTTTTAGCGCCTCTAATCGGCAAAGTCGCGACTTTATCGATGTTGTCATAAATCGCATCCATATCACCCAGGCCGACCAATAAACCCAGTGCGGTTTTTTCACCAACACCCGGTACGCCTGGAATATTGTCAGATTTATCACCCATCAAGGCTAGGTAATCAATAATTAACTCAGGGCCAATGCCAAATTTTTCTACTACGCCTGCGCTGTCTGTCTTGGTGTTATACATGGTGTTCACTAGGCTGACATGGCCATTGACCAGCTGCGCCATGTCTTTATCACCAGTAGAGATCACCACATCACGCTCAGCTAAAGTGCTGCTGCGCGCTAAGGTGCCGATCACATCATCCGCTTCAACACCTTCCACGCATAAAAATGGAAAACCCATGGCTTTCACGCACTCATGCAGAGGTTCAATTTGCACGCGTAAGTCGTCAGGCATGCGCGGTCTTTGTGCTTTGTATTCAGCAAAGAGTTCATCGCGAAAAGTCGGTCCTTTAGCATCAAAGATCACCGTAATAACGCTTTCTGGGTATTGTTTTTGCAAGCTGCGCAGCATATTTAGCACGCCTTTAACCGCGCCGGTTGGTAATCCAGTGCTGGTCATTAACGGCGGCAACGCGTGAAATGCGCGATATAAATAAGACGATCCGTCAACCAAAACTAAAGGGGCTTGAGACATGCGGGTAATCAACCTCAACTAAAACAACGAAATAAATGACAAGATAAAGATCAAGCTAGCATACAGGCAAACGTCATATAGCGCCCAGCCTGTAACGCGAGCAGTCAATCTACAAGCGCTGCTGGCAAGCAAGATGAATCACTGCGCGGGACGACGATTTCTTGCTAGTATGGATAAATATAGTGCTTGCTGCTGCAAGGCAACCCTGCCCTTTCAGCAGCAAGCCATTGTTCAGCGCTCATCAGCTTACACGCATTGATAGACGCACCGCTCAGGCAACAATAGGAGTTTTAAATGACTGATAAACTAAGCAGCGACGCCCTCCAAGCACTAAAAATCGCCTTCATCTATATGCCCAAAGCCATCGAAGTTACCAAATACGAATACGGCGAGCACTACCAAGTCGTACTTGGGCATATTGAAACGGTTAAAGAAATGTTACTGCTCAACGATGTTGACCCTGAAGAGGTGTACGGCGAGATTGATCCTCAAAACACACCTAATTCGTCCTATTAAGCAGATCATCGGCAACACTTCACTTCGTAGGCTGAACACGCCCCTGTAGAGCTGTTCATGCCTGCGAACGATATGTCAATTCGCGTTGTGCCTGTAAGCAATCCGGTGCTTGCAAGTCCTATCGCGGCTATATGAGCCGCTCATACAGAGCCGAGCGTGAGCGTGACGCTCCTGTAGGAGCTGGCTAACTTCTTGAGTTAAGTTAAGAAACTCTGTTATAGATTTGTGCAGCAGCAGGCACTGAGGCAGAGTATTTTTTATCGCTACTTACGTGGCGTGCAGGACAACTCTACCGCTCCAGTGATGTTTAGTAAAACAATAAAAAGGATATAACGATGACTGATACTTGGCTTCCTTCCCTGATAACTGCCACACCACAAGAAGGCTTTGAGCTGGCTATTACGCTGAGCCGTCGCGGTGTGAAATATACTCAACCCGACATGGAAACCCTGAAAGCGCTACGTAACGACTATGCAGAATCAGCTGACGGTTTAACCGCGGCATCACAAGTTATTGCCATCAACTTCCAAACCGTATCTGCAGCCAATAACTACTGGCGCAGTTAACCCACATACCTGAAATCACAGTTTGGCATCTTGTTGTTTTAAACGCTTAAATAACAAGGTGCCAAGCGCACAGATACTCAACTCCACGCACTGTGTACCCCTCCACACCACATACCAGCAACCAACACTGATGGTTACAAGCACCTCGCTAGTGTCGTGACGAGCGCAGCCATGGATGGCGTAGCGCCCGCATCGAACCTAGGACGGGTTCGTTAAGGGAAAAACGGCAGTAGCGAGGTGCGTCATGCGCGCAAAGACCTATAACACGCTCTTACTACAAACCAGTAACCCGCAGCCTCAGACACACAACATACAACTCATAGTAAAAGAGAGACATTACTTAACCGACTGCGCCTGAATCTCAGCAAAAACTTCAGCATCTAATGCGCCCAAATCAAATTGCGTTTGTGCAATCCACTCAAAAGCACGCTGATTCAATTCAGCAATAGCGCGCGGACCCTCACCTTCGACATACAATGCCTGACCAATGACTACATCAATCGTGCCCGGCTTTTTCCCCCAGCCCACTTTCGGCCAGAACATTCCCGCATTGTGTGCAATCGGCAATACAGGCAAACCAGCATTCACCGCGAGAGACGCGCCACCACGGGAGAACTTACCCATTTGCCCGACTGGAATACGGGTCCCTTCAGGAAAAATCAGCACCCAACAATCTTGCTGTAAACGTTCAGCGCCTTGTGTAGCCAACTGTTTAAGCGCTTGTTTGGGGTTATCACGGTTAATTGCAATGGGTTTGAGCATCGCCATGGCCCAGCCAAAAAATGGCACACGTAAAAGCTCTTTCTTTAGCACTTGGCTGAGCGGCTGAAAGTACGCCGATAAAAAGAACGTCTCCCATGTGCTTTGATGTTTAGCCAAAATCACGCAGCGCTCAGCTGGAATATTCTCAGCGCCGGCGACTCGATAATTCAGGCCAATCATATATTTCGCCGCGCCCACAGCAAATCGGCACCAATACACATTGATAAACCTATAACGCGCAGGAAACGGTAAAAACGGTGCTATTAACAAGCTGAGCGAACACCAAAGAAACGCACTTAAGCCCAGCACACTATAAAATGCTACTATTCTTAATCCGTAGAAAACGCCCATATTGTTTGGCCTTTAGCGTAGTAAATGATCTGCAACTGCTGCTATATCAGCAAAAATTAACGTGTTGTCCGGCACAGGGGTTAAGCGAGTCTGCTCACCTTTGCCGGTGCATACCAAAACCGGTTGCGCATTGACGGCAACAGCCGCTTGCAAGTCACGTAGGCTATCGCCGACAAACCAGACGTTATCGAGTCTTGTTTTATAATGCTCGGCAATCTGCTCCAGCAAACCCGTGCGCGGTTTACGACAATCACAACCCTCATTAGGGCTGTGCGGGCAATAGGCGATTAAGCCCAAATGGCCACCGCGTTGCTGTACTTCATCACGTAAAACTTGGTGCATCGATTCCAAGATTGGCACCGTGTAATAACCACGAGCCAATCCCGATTGGTTGGTGGCGATGGCAACAGTCCAACCGGCGCGACTGAGGCGGGCAATGGCATCCAGCGCACCAGGTAGAGCAATCCACTCATCCACTGTTTTAATGTAATCATCTGAGTCGTAATTAATCACGCCATCACGATCAAGTACTATCAATTTCATCAGTGTTCCTTAGCCACGCTGAGCTCAACTGGGGTCAAACTCAGCGTGTGCCTCGCACGCATTAATCCAATACAGAAATATCAGCCACACCTAAAAACAACCCACGTAATTGCGCCAATAAGGCATGACGATTGGCACGAATGTCTGGATCATCCGCATTCACCATTACCGCAGTAAAGAAGGCATCCACCGGCTCATGCAGACTGGCCAAGCGCGTCAATATCTCAGTGTACTGATGGTTTTCAGCCAAAGGTGCAACCGCCTGCAATGCCTGCTGCAGCGCAGCATAGAGCGCAAACTCAGATGGGCTATCAAAATAGCGCGCCTGCACCGCAGTGGCTTGTTCAGACGCATTTTTACCCAGCAAGTTAGACACACGCTTATTGGCGGCGGCTAAAGCTTGCGCTTCAGGTAAGGCACGGAAATTCTGCACTGCTTGCACACGCTGATCAAAATCCAATGGAGACATCGGGTGCAGTGCTCGCACAGCTTGATACACAGCCACATCAATACCGGCGTCTTCATAACGCGCGCGCAGACGATCAAAGATAAAGTCTTGTACTTTTTCCGCTAGGCCTTCGTTGCTGATTTTATCGGAATACTGCGCAATAGCGATGGTCACCAACTCAGCCAGATTAACTTCCAGTTTCTTTTCAATCAGAACACGCAGTATACCTAAAGCAGCACGACGTAATGCATACGGGTCTTTACTGCCGGTAGGTAGCATACCGATACCGAAAATACCGACCAAAGTATCCAGCTTATCAGCTACTGCGACAGCGGCACCGGTCAATGAGGTTGGCAACTCAGCGCCAGCACCGCGCGGCATATATTGCTCATTCAAGGCGAGCGCAATATCACCGGCCTCGCCATCATTTTTCGCATAGTAATAGCCAGCAATCCCCTGCATTTCTGGGAACTCACCGACCATTTCAGTGGCTAAATCACACTTAGATAATAAGCCTGCACGTGCTGCATGCTCTGGGTTGCTGCCGATTTTTTCTGCAATCACAGCGGCCAGTGTTGAAACACGCACGGCCTTATCATAAACACTGCCCAATTGCGCTTGGAACACGACATTTTTTAGGCGCTCATTGAACGCTTCCAGCGGCTCTTTTTGGTCTTGCAGATAGAAAAACTCAGCATCGGTGAGGCGCGGACGTACAACTTTTTCATTACCAGAAATCACTTGCTGTGGATCACGGCTTTCAATATTGGCCACGGTAATAAAGCGTGGCAAGAGCGCGCCTTGACTGTCTAGCAAACAGAAATATTTCTGGTTGTCTTGCATGGTAATAATCAACGCTTCTTGCGGTACATCCAAGAAATGCTCTTCAAATGAGCACACCAGCGGCACTGGCCACTCAACCAAAGCAGTGACTTCATCCAAGAGTGAGGCGGGCATAATCGCAGTGCCTTGCTGCTCGCTCGCCAGTTTATTCACACGGTTTTCAATCAAGGCTCGGCGTTCAGCAAAATCAACCAAGACATAGGCAGTGCGCAAGGCTTCAACATAATCGTTTGGCTGATTGAGCACGACATCGCTGTTGTGATGGAAGCGGTGCCCGCGTGAGGCACGGCCTGCAGTTTGCGCCAAGATGGTGCAATCAACGATATCGCTACCAAACAACATAACGAGCCACTGGGTCGGACGCACAAACTCTTCTTTACGTGCACCCCAACGCATGCGCTTAGGAATCGGTAACGCATTCAGCGACTCGGTAACAATCGCTGGCAATAAACCAACAGTGTCTTGCCCTGGTATCTGCTGTTCAAAACGCAATTTAGCACCGCTGCGATCAATTTCACCGATCTCAACGCCGCATTTACGGGCAAATCCTAATGCAGCTTGAGTGGGCTCACCTTGCTCATCAAATGCAACTTTAACTGGCGGACCATCCATTGCTTGGGTGCGGTCATCTTGGCGCTCAGCCAGTTGCTCAATCATCACCGCCAAACGACGTGGTGCAGCATACACATGCACTGCACCATGGTTTAAGCCAGCAGCTTTTAAACCTTTTTTAATCCCGTCAGAAAAAGCATCGGCTAAGGTGTTGAGGGCTTTGGGTGGCAGTTCTTCGGTACCCAATTCCACTAAAAAGTCACGCGCACTCATTGTTCAATCTCCAACTTGGCCAATACTTCATCACGCAATGCGTCCGACGCCATAGGAAAGCCTAATTTGGCCCGTGCTTCTAAATAACTTTGCGCCACTGCACGCGCTAAAGTACGCACACGCAAAATATAACGCTGACGTTCAGTCACCGAAATAGCACGGCGCGCATCCAGTAAGTTAAAGGTGTGGGAGGCTTTTAACACCATTTCATAACTGGGCAGTGGCAAATTTAACAGGCTTAAACGCGCCGCTTCACTTTCGTAAAAATCAAACTGCTCAAAGAGCTTTTCGACGTTAGCGTGTTCAAAGTTATAAGTGGACTGTTCCACTTCGTTTTGATGGAACACATCACCGTAGGTGACTTTGCCAAATGGGCCATCGGTCCAGATCAGGTCATACACCGAATCCACGCCTTGGATGTACATGGCTAAACGCTCAAGACCGTAGGTGATTTCACCTGTCACCGGATAGCACTCAATACCACCGACTTGCTGGAAATAAGTGAACTGGGTGACTTCCATACCATTAAGCCAAACTTCCCAACCTAACCCCCAAGCCCCTAAAGTAGGTGACTCCCAGTTGTCTTCAACAAAACGAATATCATGTACCAGTGGGTCGACACCAATATGGCGCAAAGACTCTAAATACAGCTCTTGGATATTGTCTGGGTTGGGTTTGAGCACCACTTGAAACTGATAGTAATGTTGCAAGCGGTTGGGGTTATCGCCATAACGGCCATCGGTCGGACGGCGTGAAGGCTGCACATAAGCGGCGTTCCAGGTTTCTGGGCCCAAGGCGCGTAAAAAAGTTGCAGTATGGAAGGTGCCAGCACCCATTTCCATATCGTAGGGTTGCAGCACCACACAGCCCTGCTCAGCCCAAAAGCTCTGCAAGGCGAGAATCAGATCTTGGAAGGTACGCACGGCGGCGGTTGTCTGGGTCACAATAGATATCCACAATTAAAGATGGGCAGAAAGTTCGGGAGTATACCCCAAATGTGGGCATTTCCGCAGCGGGCATTCGTCGCTGCAGTGCAGATTATTAATACTCAATCTGTGAAGGCTGTTCAGCAAGCCCATAAATGTATGTCGCAGAGTCACTGAGCCTACGCCAAGAAGGGCTAGGGTTCTGTCATTATTTAGACCACCCAGTTCTCAGATGCGCTATCACTTGACCCTGCACAGCAAAGGCTCTAAAACAAGGATTCACTTGATTGCTGGCGAGCTCCATCATGTCCAATAACACTCCAATAACAGCTTTAAGCGACTTATTAAGCGCGCAACAGCAGGCCTTTCAAGCGCAACCCATGCCCAGCGCCGAGCAACGCATTGAATGGTTATGTGCTTTACGTTCAATGCTGGTCAGTGAAAAAAAACTATTGGCCGAGACCATTAGTGCGGATTTTAGTCACCGCAGTCATGATGAAACCTTGTTAGCTGAATTAATGCCCAGCCTTGAAGGCATTGATTATGCCTGCAAACGCATTAAACGCTGGATGAAACCCTCGCGCCGTAAAGTCGGCATCGCCTTTCAGCCCGCTTCAGCCAAGGTGGTCTACCAGCCGCTCGGAGTTGTCGGTGTGATTGTGCCGTGGAACTACCCCTTATTTTTAAGCATCGGCCCACTCATTGGCGCGTTGGCGGCAGGCAATCGGGTGATGATCAAAATGAGCGAGCACACCCCACGTACGGCACAATTGCTCAAAGAGTTATTAGCACGGGTATTCTCGGAGGATTTGGTCTGTGTGGTGCAAGGTGAAGCAGATCTGGCCGCCGCTTTTTCCGAGCTACCCTTTGATCACCTGCTGTTTACCGGCTCAACCCAGGTCGGTAAGCATGTGATGCGTGCAGCAGCAAAAAACCTCACCCCAGTCACCTTAGAGTTGGGCGGCAAATCACCGGCGATTATCAGCGCTGAGGTGCCTTTAGCTGAAGCTGCCGAACGCATTGCCTTTGGTAAAATGGTCAATTCAGGGCAAACCTGCGTTGCCCCTGACTATATTTTAGTGCCCGAGGCGCGCGTTGATGATTTTGTCGAGGCCATGCGCAAGACCGTACGCAAATTTTATCCAAAGCTGGCCGATAACCCTGACTACACGGCGATTATCAATCCTCAGCACCAGCAACGCTTACAAGACACCCTTAGCGATGCCACCAACAAAGGCGCTGAAGCCATTGCCATCCACACCGTAGGACAAGGCCAGCGCATGCCTTTAACGCTATTACTGAATGTCAGCGATGATATGCGCGTGATGCAAGATGAAATCTTCGGTCCAATTTTACCCATCGTCAGCTATAACTCGCTGGATGATGCCTTGGCTTATATTCGCCAACGGCCGCGGCCTTTAGCGCTGTATTACTTTGGTTATGAGCGCGCTGAACAACAGCATGTGCTGCATAACAGCCATGCCGGCGGGGTGTGCATTAACGACACCTTGCTGCATGTGGCGCAGCATGATTTACCCTTTGGCGGTATCGGCCCATCGGGCATGGGCCACTATCACGCCCGTGAAGGATTCTTAACTTTTAGCCACAGTAAAGCCGTGTTCAGTAAGCAAAAGCTGAATGCCGCTAAGCTGATTTACCCGCCCTATGGTGGCTGGTTGCAAAAGCTAATTTTGAAATTCTTTGTGCGTTAAACCCAACGCTGAACACGAGGTTAGGCCATGCCGCACACAGCTCAGAGTGCCGAATTTTCTCGGCGTAGCTTTCTCAAACTCAGCGCTACTTCTGCAGCGACTTTGAGTATGCTCAGCCTCTCAGCCAGCCTCAGCGGCTGCAGCAACGACTCAGCCAGTACTGGCTTTTCAGTGCTGCGCAGTGATGATTTACTTTGCTTGAGTGCATTGCTACCAGTACTCTACAGCGGCGCAGTCAGCTCAGAGCAAATGAACAGTCACCTGCACAGCGCACTGCGCGCTATAGACAATAATCTGGTCAACTTTTCGCCAGCGATGCACAAACTCACTTTACAACTGTTCGACGTCCTGAATAATCCGCTAACACGCGGCCCTTTAACTGGGGTTTGGGGCGCTTGGGCAAAGGCATCGACAGCAGATATCCAAAGTTTTTTAACGCGCTGGGAAAACAGCCGTTTCGACTTACTCAAAAAAGGCCATAACGCCCTATTGCAACTGGCCATGCTCGCTCATTACGGCCAACCCAGTGCATGGCAACACTGCGGTTATCCTGGCCCACCTGTGCTGCAATAGTCTTTAACAGCGTGCTCAAGTCACTTTCTCTACAATAACAATATCGAGAACTTTCATGTCCATTCCAGACCCCTTCCTGCAAGGCATCCACAACGGTTGGCAGGTACACAATGCCTCGTTATTAGACAACGATCTGCAACTGGAAGCAGATGTAGTGATTGTCGGCAGTGGCGCTGGCGGCGCAACCAGCGCTGAGTTATTAAGCGCTGCAGGTCTACGCGTATTGATCATTGAAGAAGGACCACTACGCACCAGCACTGACTTTAAAATGCACGAACCCGAGGCCTACAGCGAACTGTATCAAGAAGGCATGGGGCGCATGAGTAAAGACGGTGCCATCACTATTATGCAAGGCCGAGCAGTGGGCGGTACTACATTAATTAACTGGACGTCTAGTTTTCGTACGCCACCTGAAACCCTCGAGCATTGGGCTCGCGAACATGCGGTCAGTGGTTTAGACAAAGACACGCTACGCCCTTGGTTTGAACGCTTAGAGCAACGCCTCGGTGTCGAGCCTTGGCGCGTGCCTGCCAACGCCAACAATGAAGTGATTAAGCGCGGCTGCGAAGCACTTGATCTAGACTGGGCAGTGATTCCACGCAATGTGCGTGGCTGTGCCAACTTAGGCTATTGCGGTATGGGCTGCCCGATTAATGCCAAGCAGTCGATGTTAGTGACCAGCATCCCTGCCTGCTTAAACAAGGGCGGCAGTCTGCTGTATTTAGCCCGCGCCGAACGCTTAATGATTGATAAAGACCGTGTGCAACAATTGCAATGCCATGCGCTGGATGCGCGTGGTGTCGAGCGCAGCGGCCACAAAATTATAATTCGCGCCAAGCACTATATCCTAGCCGGAGGTGGCATCAACACACCGGCGATTTTATTACGCTCCAATGCGCCCGACCCTCATCAACGCTGTGGCAAGCGCACCTTTTTACACACCACTAACTTCTCCGCAGCGCAGTTTGCTGATCCAGTGAATCCGTTTTACGGCGCACCACAATCCATTTACAGCGATCACTTCCAATGGCGTGATGGCACCAGCGGCCCAATTGGCTATAAGCTCGAAGTACCACCGCTGCATCCAGCCTTTGCCGCGACTATTCTCGGTGGCTACGGTGCAGTTAGCGCTCAACGCATGGCGCAACTGCCCAACACCCATATGATGATTGCCTTACTGCGTGATGGTTTTCACCCCGCAAGCGCCAGTGGCACTGTGGAGTTACGCAGCGATGGCAGTCCAGTGCTCGATTACCAGATGACACCCTATACTTGGGATGGCATCCGCCGCGCGTATCACAGCATGGCGGAAATACAGTTTGCTGCGGGAGCAACACGAGTGTTTCCCGTGCATGCCGATGCGGACTATGTCACAGACCTCACCAGCGCTAAAAACCTGATTGATGGTTTGGACTTATCTTTATATCGCGCGCGCTTGGGCAGCGCGCATGTGATGGGTGGCTGCGCCATGAGCGACAACGCTAAGCAGGGTGTGACCAACAGCTTAGGCGTGCATCATCAACTGGAGAATCTCTCCATTCACGATGGCTCTTTATTTCCAACCAGCATTGGTGCAAATCCACAGCTGTCCATTTATGCGCTCTGTGCTTTACTGAGCAACAATCTACTCCAGCGTTTCACTCCAAATTAGGATCAAGAAATCACAGTAATCTGTTGGCTGCCTAGTCTTGTGACGCGTAGACTTATCACGCTGCTCTGGGCTTTTTTGCACAGAACTGATAGTTATAAGTTATTCACTTTTCACGCTTTACTCAGTGGGATGCCGCATGTCAGTTTGGAAGTCCTTTAGATCGCTGTATTTTGCCACTCTGTTGATGCTGCTCGGCTCGGGCTTACTGAGTACTTACTTAGCTCTACATGTGGCTGAGCGTGCGGATGGCCTCTGGGTCGGTGCCTTGATGACAGGCTTTTATTTAGGCTTGGTGCTGGGTGGTAAACTTGGCCACCGTCTGATTGCTCGCGTGGGACATATTCGTACTTATGTAGCCAGTGCCGGTATCGTCACCGCTGCGGTATTAATGCACGGCATGACCGAAAGCTTACCGGCTTGGCTGGCACTGCGCGTTGTGGTCGGTCTGAGCATGATGTCGATGTACATGGTGGTGGAAAGCTGGCTCAACGAACAGAGCACCTCCGATGAGCGCGGCATGGTGTTCTCTGGCTATATGATGGCCTCTTACCTGGGCATGGTTTTAGGTCAGTTGGTATTGGCAGTGATGCCTGAATTAGACATTAATCTGCTGCTACTTGTTGCCCTGTGTTTTTCTTTATGTTTGGTGCCGGTGGCGCTCACCCGCCGTATTCACCCTGAGCCAATGCATCCTGCACCAATGGAACCACGCTACTTTTTCCAACGTGTACCACTGTCAATGCTGACCAGCTTAGTCTCAGGCGCAATGGTCGGTGCTTTTTATGGCTTAGCACCTTTGTATGCCAGCCGTATTGGCTTACCTACGCAGATGATCGGTTTATTTATGGCCACCTGTATTGTTGCCGGTCTACTGGTGCAAGGCCCGCTGGGCTGGCTGTCTGACCGACTGGACCGTCCCACTTTAATTCGCGTTTGTAGTGCTTTATTAATGCTGGTTGTCTTACCACAAGCAATCTGGACAGTCCTACCACTGCCACTCATTTTTATCGGTGGCAGCTTATCTTGCATGTTGCTATTTAGCCTTTACCCTCTGGCCGTTGCCTTTGCCAATGACAATATTGAAGCAGAAAAGCGTGTGTCACTGACAGCGGTGTTACTCACCACTTTTGGCGTCGGCGCCAGCATTAGCCCACTGCTGGTCGGTGTGCTAATGAAAGAATTCGGGGCAAATATGCTATTTATTTCACTTAGCTTATTTGCCATGTTGATTGCTGCTCGCGTGCGACCACAAGCGATTAGCGGTGAGCACCTGGAAGCCGAAGCCCCCTTACAGCATATTTATATGCCCGATGGTATTAGTAGTTCGCCATTAGCTGCAGCCCTTGACCCACGTATTGAAGAAAGCCACGTACAAGAGCAAATGCAAGACAGTCCGCTAACCGATGTACCCGAAGAATCTGAAGAACAACATTATTAATGCTTCAGACCTGCGCGCAATCACTTAACTGCGCGCAGGTCTGACAAGACAAAAAGCAGCCAGCACTTTAGAATGCCTTTCTTTTTATGCCTTAAATTTTACTATGCACACACTTCGCCTCATGCACGCTGACGATCTACCAGAAATTATGGATATCCAACAGGAGATCTATAACGATGAACTGCAAGAAACCCCAGAGGTTATTGCTCAGCGCCTTGCCCAAGTACCCGATTTAGCCCTCGTTGCCGAAGACACGAAAGGTATTTGTGGTTATTTATTCAGCTACCGTTCACAGCGTGGTGCTATCACCCCACTGGATGGCGTCTTTGTTGAGCCGGCGCACAGTGATTGTTTGTATCTGCACGACCTTGGTGTTGCTCCGCGCGCACTGAAACGTGGAATTGGTCCAAGCTTAGTCCAGCATAAATTGCACATCGCCCGCCAAGCAGGCCTGAAGCACTGCTGCTTAGTTTCGGTACAAAACTCTGCACCTTTTTGGCAACACTTAGGCTTTCAAACACAAAAGACTATTAACCCACAACAAGCCAATGCGTTAGAGTCCTACGGCGTACCTGCTGTGTATATGCAAAAAACGCTGTAATACCCACAACCAAAATGGCGTAACTTTAAGCAACGCCAGTATAATAATCCTTAAGGACACTGTATGGAATTTGCTCTTTATCTGCTGCTCGGCGCTGCTGCTGGTGTTTTCGCAGGCTTGTTTGGCGTAGGTGGCGGCATGATCATTGTGCCTGTGTTGGTGCTAAGCTTTACTGCTCAAGGCTTCTCTCCAGACGTACTCACTCACTTGGCTGTGGGTACGTCGCTGGCTACTATTGTGTTCACCTCACTCAACTCCGTTCGTGAGCACCACCGTCGCGGTGCTGTGCAATGGGATCTGTTTCGCTGGCTGACCCCAGGCATTCTTGCCGGTGCTGCAGTTGGAGGCATGACCGCAGCGTTGATTAACGGCCCTATTTTACAAAAGCTTATTGGTGTGTTCGCCATTTGCATTGCTATTCAACTGGCGCTAAACATCACTCCAAAAGTGGCACGTTCACTACCTAAAAAGCCCGAACTCATTGTCGCAGGCGGTGTCATTGGTTGGGCATCAGCAATTTTCGGAATTGGCGGTGGCTCGTTAACGGTGCCTTTTCTAATTTGGCGCAGCATAGTCATTCAAAAAGCCGTCGCTACTTCAGCGGCCTGTGGTTTTCCGATTGCTATAGCCGGCGCCGTAGTGTTTATGGTAACAGGCTGGTATGACCCGCTACTTCCAAAGTGGAGCCTAGGCTTTGTCTACTTACCCGCACTACTAGGTATTGCTCTTACATCGGTATTTTTTGCCCGTATTGGTGCCAAGCTCGCCCATCGACTTTCACCGCTATTGCTTAAGCGCTTATTTGCTCTGCTGCTAACCGTTGTTGGCATCAGTTTTTTGCTTAATTAAGGATTACCCATGCTCTCCTACCCCAATATTGACCCTGTGGCGATTGCCCTTGGGCCGCTAAAAATCCACTGGTACGGTTTAATGTACTTAGTCGGCATTGGCGGTGCATGGTGGCTGGCCAGCCGCCGCCTGCAACGTTTTGATGCGCACTGGACGAAAGACACCCTGTCTGACTTGATTTTTTGGGTGGCGATGGGGATCATCTTAGGCGGCCGCTTGGGCTATGTACTGTTTTACGACCTGGCCTCTTATATTGAGAACCCTGCACTGGTGTTACGTATTTGGGAAGGCGGCATGTCCTTCCATGGTGGCTTTCTTGGTGTGCTGTTGGCGGTCTGGTTGTTTGGCCGCAAGCATAAGAAAAGCTTTTTTGAACTGATGGACTTTATTGCACCCTTAGTGCCGATCGGCTTGGGAGCTGGTCGCATCGGTAACTTTATTAACGCCGAGCTGTGGGGTAAAGCCACTGATGTGTCGTGGGCGATGATCTTCCCCACTGACCCTGAACAACTGGCCCGTCACCCCTCGCAGCTGTATCAGTTTGCCTTGGAAGGCGTCGCCCTGTTTGTGATCTTATGGCTGTATTCGCGCAAACCACGTCCCACCATGGCAATCTCTGGCATGTTTGCATTGTGTTACGGCATCTTCCGCTTTATTGTCGAATTCGTCCGCGTCCCTGATGCACAACTGGGCTACTTAGCCTTTGACTGGCTGACCATGGGCCAAGTGCTGAGCATCCCGATGATTGTCGGCGGTATCGGTTTAATTGTATTTGCCTATAAGCGTCAAGAGGTAGCACAGCAATGAAAGAGTATCTCGACTTAATGCGCCATGTGCGCGATCAGGGCGTGGACAAAAGCGACCGCACCGGTACGGGTACACGCAGCGTGTTTGGCCACCAAATGCGTTTTGATTTAAACGCAGGTTTCCCGCTGGTTACTACGAAAAAATGCCACTTAAGATCCATCATTCATGAGCTGCTGTGGTTTCTGCAGGGCGATACCAATATCAAATACCTGCAAGACAATGGTGTGCGTATTTGGGATGAATGGGCCGATGAGAAGGGTGATTTAGGCCCGGTCTACGGCTATCAATGGCGTAACTGGCCCACGCCCAATGGCGAGTCGATTGATCAAATCAGCAATGTGATTGCCATGATTAAAAGCAACCCCGACTCGCGCCGCTTAATGGTCAGCGCCTGGAATCCGGCCTTGGTTGACGATATGGCACTGCCACCCTGCCACGCGTTGTTTCAATTCTATGTTGCTGACGGCAAACTCAGCTGCCAGCTCTATCAACGCTCTGCTGATATTTTCCTAGGCGTGCCTTTTAATATTGCTAGCTATGCCCTGCTAACCATGATGGTGGCGCAGGTCTGCGATCTGAAACTGGGTGATTTTATTTGGAGCGGTGGCGACTGCCATTTGTATTCCAATCATATGGATCAAGTTGAAGAACAACTGAGCCGCAAGCCATTCGCTTTGCCCACAATGAAGATTAACCCGCAGATTCGCTCAATTTTCGATTTTACTATTGATGATTTTGAGCTCTGTGATTATCAGGCGCACCCGCATATCAAGGCTAAGGTTGCTGTTTAAGAGCCAAACTGTGGGCTATTCACTGTTTATTGAGCAGCACTGTCTTACTATGCTGCACAACCAATTTATTTCAAGAGCGCCGCTTAATGAGTCATGCAGCACAGCAAATAGCTCACAAGCTTGGCACTAGAAGGTGATTCTATGTACGACTGGTTGAACGCATTACCCAAAGCAGAACTGCACATGCATTTAGAAGGCTCACTAGAGCCTGAACTGATGTTCCAACTGGCTGAGCGTAACAAAATCAAGCTGCCTTGGGACTCTGTGGAAACGTTGCGCAGTGCCTATAACTTTAATAATTTGCAGGAATTTTTGGACATCTACTATCAAGGTGCCGATGTCTTGCATACTGAGCAAGATTTTTACGATCTGACCTGGGCCTACTTAAAAAAATGTGAAGAGCAAAACGTGATTCACGTTGAACCCTTCTTTGATCCACAAACCCATACGGCACGCGGCGTATCTATGGAAGTGGCGATCACCGGGATCAGTGAAGCACTGGGGGATGCACGTGACTTACTGGGTATCAGCAGCGGCTTAATTCTCAGCTTTTTGCGCCATTTACCTGAAGATGAGGCCTTTGCAACCTTGCAGCAAGCCATGCCGTTTCGTGATTTGTTTTTTGCAGTGGGTTTGGACAGCTCAGAGGCCGGCAACCCGCCCAGCAAGTTTGCCAATGTCTTTGCCAAGGCCCGCGCTGAAGGTTTCTTAGCGGTGGCACATGCCGGCGAAGAAGGCCCGCCTGAGTACATTTGGCAGGCGCTGGATGTACTTAAAGTCAGCCGCATCGACCACGGCGTACGCGCTTGGGAAGACCAACGCTTAATGGCGCGCTTGATTGAAGAGCAAATTCCGCTGACCGTCTGTCCACTGTCCAATACCAAACTGCGTGTCTACCAAGAGATGAGCGAGCATCCGATTTTACAGATGCTTGAGCAAGGCGCGATGGTGACGGTCAACTCCGATGACCCCGCCTATTTTGGTGGCTATTTAACCGAGAACTTTCATGCGCTGTATACGGATCTTGGCATGAGCAAAGAGCAAGCCCAGCGCTTGGCTGAAAACAGCCTCAACGCACGCTTAGCACCGTAAGTACGACAGTGTCAGCCAACAGACAACAGATCCTCGACTGGGCAGCCAGCGGCCACCTCGATGCTGACAAACTTGAGCAGGCGCTGGCTGTCACCAACAGTCTGCCCAGCTCTGCGGCGAATCTGCGTTTTCTCAGCCGCGTGGTGTTGGCTTTTGCCGTATTGCTGCTGTGCAGCGCAGTGATTTTTTTCTTCGCTTACAACTGGGATGACTTAAGCCGCTATAGCAAGTTTGCCCTCGCCCAAGGCGCGTTGATTGTGTCTCTACTGCCCTTGCTGCGGATTAACCTGCAGCAACCTACTGGCCAAGCAGCCATGTTTGCCGCCAGTCTATTAGTCGGCGCTCTGCTGGCTCTGGTTGGGCAAACCTATCAAAGTGGCGCAGACACCTATCAGTTATTTTTAGTCTGGGCGGCGTTGATCACGCCCTGGGTGCTGATCGCACGTATGCCCGCGCTGTGGCTGCTACTGCTGGTCTTGCTCAATGTGAGCCTAGGATTAGCGTTGAATGCTCTATCTATCCGCCATTTATTCGCACCCTTTAGCAATCTGGGCTGGTCTTTTTTCGCCTTGAATAGCACTGCTGTTGGCCTGTGGATGTTAGCAACGCAGCGCTTAGCAGCAACACGCCTACTGCTCTGGGGTGAGCGTGTGATCAATCTATACAGTTTGCTGATCATTACTGTCTTAGCGATTGGCTATGTCTATTCATGGTCAAACCCTGATGGACTGACGCTACCCGTTTGGGCTGCATTCAGTGCGTTTTGGCTCTATCTGTATCGCCTACGTCAGCTTGATCTTATGATGCTCTCGGCATTGGTCATGGCCGCCATTGTATTAACAGTGGCGACTCTAGCGCATGCGCTCTCAGGCATTTTTCCTAACGACGGTCTGTATTTTCTGCTGGCGCTACTGGTCACAGGCTTATCCAGTGCCGCGGCGGTTTGGCTGAGAAAGCTCAGTCAGCACGCGGTTTTAGCCAGCAACTCTGGGAGCAGGCCATGACTCAATCCGCTGCGCTCTGGCAACACTTGCAACAGGCAGGCTTAGTCACGGGCGAGATGCCTGTACCTAATCCCGATGAGCAACCCCCTGCTCTTTTCCTGCGTATCTTGCTCGGCGCCAGCGGTTGGTTATCTGCAGTGTTTTTCTGTGTGTTTATTGCCGCTTTTTTTGTCAGCTTTTTATCGCAAGCCGACACTATGTGGAGTGTGGGCGTTGTTTTATGCGCGCTTAGTATCTGGATCAGCCGCATGGCGAAGATTCCATTGTTTGTCGAACAGTTTATCTTTGCCTGCAGCCTCGCGGGGCAGATCTTTGTTGTGTATGGCGTATGGGAAAGCTCAGATAGCGGTCAACTGGCTGCCGCCACACTGTTGGTCTTGGAGCTGGTTTTATTTGCCTTTATGGGCATTCGTAGCCAACGTACTACAGCTGTCTTTCTCGCCTGCATTGCATTGTTGTGGTTGCTCGGGCAACACGCCTGGCTGTATGCGCTACCCGTGCTCAGTACAGCAGCGGCGTGGTTATGGCTCAATCACTTGCGTTTCTATAAGGACGCAGCCTATCTGCAGCCTGCAACTGTCGGCTTAACCCTTGCATTATGCACAATGATTTTTATTGCGCTACTGGCCAACAGCACTGAACTCACATGGCTGCGCCTCGCTCCCAGCAACTGGCACATACAAGTATGGATTGCCGCGGTATTGAGCAGCTTGGTCTGTCTGTTTCTGGCTTGGCAACTGATCCAGCGCAGCGTGCAGCAACCTCAGCTGCGCACTATCGCTCTATTGGCCAGCGTTGGGATTGGCCTCATTAACCTTAAAATGCTCGGTCTTGCGCCCTTATGCCTCCTGCTGTGCATCGGTGTCGCACTCGCGCATACGCGCCTGATTTGGCTCAACTTAATGTGTCTAGTCGCTTACTTGCTGCTGTATTACTACAGTTTAAATAACAGCCTGCTGTATAAGTCGATCCTGTTATGCGCCAGCGGCGTGGTCTTACTCACCCTCTATGCCGTATTAAATCGCTATGCCAACACTCTGGCAGTCGGGGACAAGGCACATGCGTAAGTGGCTGATTGTGCTCGGTGCGTTTTTGATTCTTGGCGTAGTCAACTTCAGTATTTGGCAGAACGAGCAGCTGATCAAGAATGGCGAAACTGTGCTATTGGAGTTGGCACCGGTTGATCCGCGCTCATTGATGCAAGGCGATTATATGGCGCTGCGCTTTGCCATGGCCGATGCAATACGCGGGAAACTGCATAATAAAAACGAGAGCTTAACAGGGCAGGCTATTGTGCAACTGGATGCACAAAGGCGCGCCAGCTTGGTCGGATTGGACACACAGCAACCGCTAGAGGATAACCAATTGCGTCTGCAGTTTCGCTTGCGTAATGGCCAAATCAAGTTCGCCACCAATGCGTTCTTCTTTGAAGAAGGTACTGCGAATCTCTACGAGTCAGCACAATATGGTTTATTTCGAGTGGCTGCAGACGGCGCCCTGCTATTGACGCATTTAGTCGACGCACAACTGCAGCCACTAGGTCAAACAGAATGGCTGTTACCTATAAAGACAACGCCAAATCATTAACGAACAACATCTACACTTCACGACTCAAATTTACGCTAAATATTATATTAGCTTTACAATAATAATTTAGGATCTACCCAACCAAGCATCGCCAATCTATTTTAACTAGCAAGCACTACAGATCAACATATTATCACAAAAAATTAAAATTAATTATAGACACAACTACCTGTATTTACACTTTATAACCTCTGCCTTAGGATGAATAATTATGAATATAGACCCCGAGATCACTTTTAGAAAATTACAAATACTTTTAGCCTTTATGGAAAACAAAACATTAACTCGAACCGCAACAGCACTTAACATCAGTTCAGTTAGTGTCCACAAAGCACTACACTCTCTGGAAAGCGCATTACGCTGCCCTTTATTTAAAAGAGAAGGTCGTTTATTACAACCTCTGCCTAGCGCCTCGATTCTTGCTGATCAGAGCAAAGAATTAATTAATAAAATGCAAGAATCGATAAATTTAACACGAGAAGCAGCTGGCTTTTCATCCGAACGCTTTATATTGGGATCTATATATTCACTAACAGTAAAAACCATACCTCAATTAATTATGGGATTAAAACAGAGAAAAAGTAAGCTTAATATTGATTTACGATTAGGATCTAATAGCGACCTGTTATCACAGTTAAAAAACATGGAAGTTGATGCTGTGCTAATTAGCATTGATACGATAAAACCATCATCAGAACTTGAGGTATTCCAAATATTTTCTGATGAAATATATTTAACCGTCCCTAATGACTCTCCTTTCTCAGATAGAGACTCAATTGATTTAAGTGAACTTAAAGACAGTTCTTTCGTCACCTTAACTGAAGGCTTTGCAACCTACGCAGATGGCAACATACTATTTGAAGCAGCGGGTTTTAACCCTAATATAGCCATGCAAGTAAACGATGTTTTCACTTTACTCAGCATGGTCAGTTCAGGTGTAGGTTACGCGTTACTACCGGGTCGAATCGCATCCGTCTATGCCAATCAATTAAAGTTAATACGCCTTTCCTTCCCCAGTCCAATCCAACAAAGTATTGGTCTAGTCTTCTTAAAAAATAAAGAATACAACCCTAATATTTTAAGCATGCTCGCTGAATGCAGAATGTATGCTAGCCATAAAAAAACCAGCCTATAAAGACTGGTAAAGGGCCACGCTTGAATCATTTAACTCAGCACTGCACTCGTAGCCATATAAAAAAGTGATGGGCCAAGCAAGCAACCTAGAGCTGTATAGAAAGCCGCAGTTAAACATCCATAAGGCACTAATTTAGGATCAGTAGCTGCTAACCCACCAGCAACACCACTGGTAGTACCAATCAATCCACCAAAAATGACAGCACTGCGAGGGTTATCCAAGCCAATATAAGGTGCGACAAAGGGAGTGGCGATCATCACTAAAATAGCTTTGACTAAACCTGCTGCGATAGATAAAGCCATCACTTCTGAGCTTGCGCCAATTGCCGCCCCGGTAACTGGTCCAACAATATATGTTACTGCGCCTGCACCAATAGTGGTCACACTTACCGCATCAGTATAACCAAACGCTAAAGCCACGCCGGCACCGGCAATAAAAGATAGAAAGACGCCAACAAGCAATGCAATAATGCCGCTCATTCCCGCTCTTTTTAGCTCATCCACGTGCACACCAAAAGCTGTAGCAATAATTGCAAAGTCGCGCAGCATTGCCCCACCTAGGATGCCGATACCAGACAGCATAGGAATATCAACTAAACCTTTTTGCCCTCCCGTAAATAGCCCGCCAAAATACGATAGTAGCAAGCCTATAAAAATAGCAATTGCAGAACCATGTAAGCGCCCATTGGTTAACTTATCGGACAACCAATACGACAACCACATGGTAATACCAATAACTGCAAACCCACTGATCATGCCATATTTATTTAGTACTGTTGTTAGCGATTCAATAATCATAATCTATACACCATCAGTTATTTGCAGTGGCTGCAGTAGTGGATTTTTCAGGCTGTCCTAACTTAGTAAGAACGGGTACTAGCATAAAGCTTAAAACAACAGCCAAAGTACCCGCCAAAATTGCAGTTGGACCACCACTCAGCGCACCATACACATTTTGCTGGGCAGCCATCGCAACAACAATAGGTATATAGATAGCACTCCAAAACTCTATACCCTGTTCAGTTTTAGGATGCAGTGGCCGCTTTTTTACTAAATAACTGCCACCAAAAATCAAGAAGATCATGGCGATACCAACACCGCCGACGTTAGCTGGAATACCCAACAATCCTCCTAGTAAATCACCTAAGAAAAGGCCCAGTAAAGTACACAAAGAAAGCAAAGCCACACCATAAATAATCATTATTATTGTTCCTATTTTATTTAATTTAATTTTTTGTAATTGTTTTTGTAGTTATTTTATTGACGGACCTGTTCCTCCTCCATTAGCTTATGCAAAGTGCTTAACTTATTACACTGGTAGGCAATATTGATTGCCTCTGGCATAACACGCTTACCTAAATTTGCGAGGACTGAACCCGGCGCCAGTTGAATATGTAGACGTACACCGCGCTCAAAAGCACTTTCTAAAACGCCCTGCCAATTCACAATGCGGCACATATTAAAAGCCAAGTCATCCCGTATCTGTTCAGGCTGCATAACTAAGCGTGCTGAACTGCCACTTATATAACGTAACCGAGGAGACTTAATCGTCACCTTTAAGAGCGCCTGCAACAACTGCTCAGCCTGATCAGCCAGCAACTCACAATGCGAGGGAACACTGACATTTAATCGGCTAACCCGTCCCATCCCCTGTTGCCTTACCAAACCAGCAACGGTCTCTAATAACTCAACTTTACCGGCCAACACATACTGATTCTCTGCATTGATATTGGCCAAATAAATCGCCTGATTGGCTTCTCTGAAGGGCATTAACAACTGCTCTATTTCTGTTAACCCCACGCCTTGCACTGCAGCCATTGAATAGCCCTGGGGATAGGCCTCTTGCATCAGATGACCACGCAACGACACCAATCGCAGCGCATCTTCAAAACCGATAGCGCCAGCGACCACGGCGGCAGCATACGCGCCGATGGATAAGCCCGCGCTATACTCTGGAGCAGGCTGGTTAACTAAAAGCTTGCGTGCACTCGCAACGCCAGCAATTAACAAACACAGTTGTACGCCTCGTGTGCTACGGAGTGCTTGCTCAGTATCGAGCTGCAAGGCATCCTCACCAAGCACATCACTGGCCTCTAACAGCACATTTTGCGTCACAGCATCCTGCTGAAAACCATGCAACATCCCCACCTGTTGCGCCCCTTGTCCAGGGAATGACAGTAAAGTACTCATCGTGCTTCCTTTAGCCAAGGACTTATTACCAACTGCGGTCCATTGTTGGTTTTCAGTAGCACACGACCATTGCTGGTAACCCAATCGGCTAAAGAAAAACCACCGCTACCTGTTTCTATTTGCACATCAACAGGCATTGGTAGCAGCTGAATCTGGGCGTACCAATGCTTGGCCTCATCCAGAGTGATGGCTGTTGTTTGACGCAACAACACATCTAAGTCACTACTGGCGGTGACTGTTTGCTCGCCTGTGACTGCTGCAAACGCATAACTTCCTGTTATTCCCCAGTTTTTCTCATAGAACAATTGCGCCACACTGGCTAATGTCTGCTGTACTGTGCAGTTGCTATTGGGTAACGCTCGGATCTGCTCTGGCTTAATCTTGCGGGTAATCGACTCCATAGCTATCCATGTTGCATAACGCTCGCTCTTTCTTAAGCCACGCACACCAACAGCAACCTCATTCACTCGTTGCTGATCACGACGCACAACGACCGGAATACCTGCAGCCACACGCGCATGCACCCAACTAGGCGCTGTTGCTGCGATCTGCTCAACGGGCATTCCCCATAACAAATCATGAGCATCTATCTCAAACCCAGACGTTATTAAGTCGTGTGTGCGTTGCTTGGTCATAGTGTTCTCTATTCAGCATGCCATTGTGCTGTCATCAACTCTTTAACCCGAGCTGTTGCAGAACGATTTTTTGATCCGAGACGATTGCTTAAGTCAGTTCCATCTTGCTGAGTTTTCTCAAGGCACTGAGTCAAATGTTGCAACACCTTTTGACTGTCTTCTGCGCTCGGTTGAGCAATATTCTGCACCTGTAATAAACCACCGCTGAGCAGCCCCAAAGATGCATAATTTTCAATGTCATAGGCCATAGGTGGGACTTTGGCACTCAGCGCCTCAAGCTGATCAATGGTCCTCATGGTCACTCGAGCAGCAGACTCTTTCCCCATGGCATGCACCATGACGCTGGCATCGTCTAGCGCGACAATTTGATTAGCCTGATAGCCATGAGCTAAGAAAGCACCCGACATTGCTTTGCCAACCAGCAACGCTATGACTGGGTGACCGAGTTGCCGTGCTTGCGCATAAGCACCTACAGCTCCTGCCAACGCCAAATGAATACCCAATGCTTCTTCACGACGGCCATACGCTTGGCTGGGCACATCCACGATGGCAATGATGGGTGTTTTATGATTCTGATCCGCATCTTGATCAATGATCCAATGCACGGCTTTTGCTAGCCCCCAACCCTCTAACAACCCAACTTCACCATTACGTGCTCGAGGAAATGGATTATTCTCATCAGGCTTAACACCAATAAAATAAGTAGATTGCTGATCAGCTAAAACGCCTTTGGCAACGACAATAGAGGCAGGCAGTTCAAGCTCAGTTAACGGGGCTTGGGTTAAGACATCCAGCCAGACTTGGGTACGGTTTTGAGCAGTCATAGCAATTGCTCCTCTAGATTAGTATAGAGCTCACGAACGCGCTCAGGGGTGGCTTGCTCAGGCCCTGCTTGATAAAGCTGGGTTAAGAAATATTCGTATTGATCACTACGGAAACGTGGGCGCTCACTCTGCACTAAGTGCGCAACTTTATCTTTAATAACCTCAACTGAATCATGACAAAACTCATCAGCTAGCCCCGAGGTATAACGTTGCTGGCCACCTGTAAAGCTCCAAATAAACGGCCGGTCACGTGAATCATATTCTTCTAAGCCTGCTTCCTGCTCGATCACTTGCGGGCCATTGAGACCAACCCGTGCTTCACGAGTCACCAGCAGATCCGAACATAAAGCAGCCGCAATCGACATCCCGCCAAAACAGCCCACCGAGCCAGCAACAACACCAATGACAGGCTGATAGGCTCTAAGTTCGACAATCGCGGAGTGGATATCAGCAATAGCTGCTAGACCTAAATTAGCTTCTTGTAAACGTACGCCACCCGTCTCTAATAGCAGTACAGCAGCACGCGGAGTTCCCGCACGGTTATCCTCAAGCGCAAGCTGTAAAGCGGTGGCAATTTTAGCGCCAGATACTTCGCCCATACTGCCGCCCTGAAAATCGCCCTCAATTGCCGCAACAACAACAGCTTTACCAGCAATAGATCCCTTCGCTACCACAACACCATCATCGGCTTGCGCGACAATGCCTTGCAGCCCTAACCAAGGCGATTTTATTCGGTCAAAAGGGCCTAATAACTCACGCATACTGCCCACATCAAGCAAGGCCTTAATCCGCTGCCGAGCACTTAACTCGACAAAGCTATGTTGATTAAGTAACTGATTCGTATCAGACATCACTGACCTCCTCTAAACCTTGTTCAATGCGTAAGCGGACAACACCGGGGGTGGCTCCAAAATCATTTATTTCTAACTTCATCGCGGGATATAAGGTTTCACTAAACATACGTTCAAATAAATTCTTCCAACGTGCCTCACTGCCATCAACTGAAGTCGTCACTTTGATACTCAGGACACCACTGGCATTGGGTTCCATTAATACTTCTAAGTCGCCTGAACCGACACAGCCAACTAAACAGCGATGCTTACTGGGCTGCCCAGCATTAAATTGAAATTCTATAATTTCCATGCAATTACTCCTCGTTCGACTAAGGCATCGACGAATAAACAGACACTTAATAAATCAGCAGCACCACCAGGTGAGGCATTACGTAAGATCAAGCCAGCCTCCAACTCTCGATAATATTCCTGACCTAACGCTTGGCTATAACCACCCGCTTGCAAGACTTGGCTAGCCTGCAGTTGCAACCAGTGCATTCCTTCTAACCCGGCCCGATGAATCACACAGGTATCCGTTAAGCGGCTAATAATTGCCAGCAAGGCATCAAGCTGAGCTGATGTTTCATCTGCTCCCTGAGCTCGACTCATATGCAGCTGGCTGAGTCCATCCATGACTTGCGGGAAACCTTTTTGTGCCTGCTCGCGAGCCCCATCAACACCATATTTAGCCCTTGCACGTGCACCATTGCTGACACTCGCAAGTTCCAAGAACCGATCAGGATAACTGGCCAGTTGTCCAGCTAGACTCAACAACTGCGCGACGGTTTTTGGTGCTGCTTTCACATTTAAAGCTGCGGTTAACAGTCCCAGCGCCCAGATAGCCCCACGATGTGTATTGACGCCTAATGTTGCTTGCAGCATCTCCTGCTCACCTACGCGACCTTCATGGCCTAGCGTCTCGCGTAACACCTGATTGATCCACTGGTGTCCTTGCGCAGCTTGAGCAATTCGCTGAAATGTGTCCCGTAAGGTGTGGGCTGACAACTCCATCAACTCGAGAGTTAAATCTTTATGTACTCCACTTCCCCGCTGATCAACTAAACCTGGTTTTGGCGTCAATCGAACTTCTTGAAGCAATGCATCTACCGCTACGTCAGCCAATTGCAACGCACCTTCAGAGGCAAGTGCTCTACCTATTAGCGCACTCATTACCAACTCCTAAAGCGTGCAGGAGGCTGGTATAAATCACCGGACCAATCAACCAAATCACTGATACTTTTCGCGGCTAACAGATTACGATTAGCATCCGCACGACGAATACCTAGGTCTTCGGGTAAAGCGATCAAGCCTTGTTGGCGCATCTGCTGTGTCGTAGTAACATCATGCTTTAGACCGATACTGGTTACGCCTGCGACGGCAGCAATCATTTTTTGGCGCTCTTCCAAAGAACGCGCTTTATATAAATAAGCGATACCTTCTTCGGTTAATAGGTGAGTAACATCGTCACCATAAATCATGACTGGTGCTAAAGGCATGCCACTTTTCTTCGCCACATCAACTGCGTCCAGCTGATCAACAAACGTCGGTTTTCCACCTTCTTGGTAGGTTTCAACCATTTGTACCACCAGCTTCTTACCACGCTCCATCATGGTTTGTTCTGGCGTCGCTTGTTGCTGCAGAAGGTCTAACCAAGCTTCACTGGTATGTCGGCGGCCACCAGGGTTATGGCCCATATTCGGCGCACCGCCAAATCCAGCCAAACGTCCCCGCGTCACGGTGGAAGAATGGCCATCACCATCCACTTGTAAGGTCGCGCCAATAAAGAGATCGACGGCATATTGGCCGGCCATCTGGCACATCATACGGTTCGAGCGTAACGAGCCATCTCGGCCAGTAAAGAACACATCCGGGCGCGCAGCAATATAATGCTCCATACCCAACTCAGTCCCAAAGCAATGCACGCTCTTTACCCAACCCGTTTCAATAGCAGGAATTAAGGTAGGGTGAGGGTTGAGTGTCCAATGACGGCAAATTTTGCCTTTTAAACCTAAACTCTCTCCATAAGTAGGCAAAATCAGCTCAATTGCTGCTGTATTAAAACCAATACCATGATTAAGCGACTGTACGTTGTGCTTTGCATAGATGCCTTTAATGGCCATCATCGCCATCAACACATGGACATCAGTAATGTGTCGCGGATCGCGGGTAAATAAGGGTTCGATATAGAAAGGCTGATCAGCTACCACAACAAAGTCGACCCAAGACGCAGGAATGTCGACACGCGGCAGATCACTCACATCGTCCACGATTTGGTTAACTTGAACAATAACAATGCCGTCACTAAAGGCAGCAGGCTCAACCAATGCAGGTGTATCTTCAGTGCTAGGTCCAGTATAAATATTGCCTTGTCGGTCAGCACTAAAGCCTGCGACCAAAGCAACATTGGGTATTAAATCAACGAGTAAACGCGAATAAAGCTCAATATATGTATGAATGGAGCCAATTTCTAAGAGACCGTCTTCTAACAGTTGGCTGATGCGTACGCTTTGCGGCCCGGCAAAGGAAAAGTCCAGTTTGCGTGCAATGCCCAATTCAAATAGATCTAAATGTTCAGGACGTCCGACACTGGGCATGATCATATGTAAATCATGTAAAACCCCTGGGTCGGCCTTGGCTAAAGAGCGCGATAAAAAATCAGCCTGCTTTTGATTATTGCCTTCCATCACGACTTTATCGCCAGGTGCAATTAACACCTGCAATGCTTTCGTAATACTCTCCGTAGGCAGCACCACGCCATCAGCTAAATATTGTACAGCAGCTAAGCGCCTTTGTTTTTCTGCCCTTCTACGTGACCACTGCGCAGGCGGCTGGTTAGTTATTGTCATTTCTTTTATTCCACCTTAGTTAACAACGTGGAACGACACTACTGCTCTCAACCTCCTATCTTCAATCAACCTAATCACTTATTCATTAACCCAAGGGTAAGTATTTTTATTATTAAATAGATAATCCTTTGATTTTATTGAAAAAATAAAACAAACAAGTTTTCTATCATGCCTTGGCCTCATACTTAAGGTTAAGAAATGTCAGTAACTATTTTCTATAATCCACGGGTTTACTCAGCAAGATCGGCTTGAAATCGGAAAACGGCAGGAAAAAACATAACGGACACATAGAAAAGGGTGCGCTCACTGGAAGCACGTGCCTTCATGCAGCGTAATAGGCCAACGCTCGGCCAAGAACTGGCTCAGTGAAAGCCAAATGGCAGAAGACTGTATGACTCGTTGTATTGCACCTAAGCTACCAAGAGAACAAAACCTAGGTAGCTAGTAACTACATTGAATCAGCGGCAATCCTTTAGCATTGCTGTAAATAAATGAAAAGACAGCTAACAGTCGCTTATAAAATCCATAACTTAGTCGAGAGACTGCAGACAGTACTCTGTTATTGATGTTTTCAGCTATGTACAGCTGCAAACACTCGACCAAGCCAAGCCCTTGCAGTCTATACAGGCTTCAAACAATCGCTGAGTCACAGTGGTTTAGCACCCATCAATGCACTGATGCCCAGTAATACTATGAGCAACAACACAGCCCAGACCACAGCAAAAACTTGCTGGCGGCCACTGGCGTTTTGTTGAGTGGCCAACTGTGTTTGCCAGCGACTCAGGTTGCCGTACAACAAGCCGCCAAAGATAAACAGCACCGGCATCAAAGCAATACTGATCATTAACCACTTCTGACTTAAAGGTCGTCCTGATAAATGGCTTAACCACCACCCTGTTATCGGCAGAGTCGCCGCCAGCACGGTAAATACCGGCAGGCTGATCATGCAGGTGCGGCGTAGCTTTTGTGCAAGCACTACAGGACCTTTACCTTTGGCCCGCCAAACAATGATGAGATGCGCAAGCACACCTAAAATAAGTAAAACTGCTGGCACACTGTGACTGATACGCAACACTAAATAACTGTCCAAACTGTATTACTCCTAAAGCCTATTAACCAATGCAGTATTAGACTGACTCAGTCTAAGCACGTTCAGCCTATCCTAAAAACAATTGATAAGCCGGATTTTCAGTTTCATCCCAGTAGTGATAGCCAATTTTATCTAAAGCGTCTGCGATCAACGGCTGCTCATCCTTAGGCACCTGCAACGCTGCTAAGACGCGACCCACTGCAGCACCATGGTTACGGTAATGGAACATGGAGATATTCCAACGCCCTCCCAGTTTATTTAAAAAATTAAATAAAGCGCCCGGACGATCGGGGAATTCAAAACGAAATACCCGTTCACTGCTCACTGCATCAGCATGGCCACCGACCATGTGACGAATATGCAGCTTCGCCATTTCGTTTTCAGTCAGATCCACCACAGGAAAACCTTGTTCACGCAAATCCGCAAGCAACCCTACGCGTGGATCAAGCTCTGGGTGGGTTTGCACACCAACAAAAATATGCGCAGTGCCATCCGTATGGTAGCGATAATTAAACTCGGTGATCTGGCGCTTACCCAGCGCTTCACAGAACTGCTTAAAGCTGCCGGGTTTTTCCGGGATGGTCACTGCAATAATGGCTTCACGCTGCTCGCCTAGTTCGGCACGCTCAGCCACATGGCGTAATCGGTCAAAGTTAACGTTAGCACCGGAATCAATCGCAACAATATTTTCACCCACAATACCGGTGCGCTCAATATATTTTTTAATCCCCGCCACCGCTAAAGCACCAGCCGGTTCAGTAATTGAGCGGGTGTCATCATAAATATCTTTCATCGCCGCACAGATTTCATCAGTGCTGACCGTGATCACTTCATCAACATAGTCACGGCAAATAGCAAAGGTGTGTTTACCAATTTGCGTGACCGCAACGCCATCAGCAAATAATCCCACCTGCGGCAGCACCACACGCTCACCGGCGGCCAGTGCTTGCTGTAAGCAGTTGGAATCATCTGGCTCTACACCAATAATTTTCACTTCAGGGCGTACATACTTAATGTACGCCGCCACACCAGCAATCAAACCACCGCCACCGCAGGGCACAAATACCGCATGTAATGGACCTTGATGCTGACGCAGAATCTCCATCGCCACAGTACCCTGCCCAGCAATCACATCAGGGTCATCGTATGGATGGATATACACCAAGCCTTTTTCTTCAACCAATTTGAGTGAGTGCGCTAAAGACTCAGGAAAAGCATCACCGTGCAACACCACCCGCGCACCGCGAGCGCGCACCGCTTTGACTTTGATCTCTGGAGTGGTTTTTGGCATAACAATGGTGGCTTTAATACCAAGAAACTTCGCCGCCAGCGCCACGCCTTGCGCATGATTACCCGCCGAGGCTGTCACCACACCACAGGCGCGCTCTTCGGCACTAAGCTGCACAATTTTGTTATAGGAGCCGCGAATTTTAAACGAGAAGACCGGCTGTAAATCTTCGCGCTTAAGCAAAATAGTATTGCCTAAACGCTCAGATAATTGCGGTGCTGCGTGCAGCGGCGTTTCGTGCGCCACGTCATAGACGCGGGCGTTTAAGGTTTTTTTCACATAATGTTCAAGCATGGCGGATCCAATAAGCTGTGCGACAAAGTCAAACAGTCTACTCCACCGTTAACAACTCAACCACATGCATGCAGTTAAGTGGCTATAATCAATATGCATTCCCTTTTTACCGGAGTCACTCGTGAATCAAGATCAACTTAAGCAAGCCGTTGCTCAAGCGGCAATTGACTATATCCTTCCGCACCTTGAGCCGCGCAGCATTATTGGTGTCGGTACAGGCTCTACGGCTAACTTTTTTATTGATTTATTAGCTGAGCACAAATACGACTTTGCTGGCGCGGTGGCCAGTTCGGAAGCCACCGCAGAACGTTTAAAACAGCATGACATCAGCGTGCATGACCTCAACTCGGTACAAGAGCTGGTGTTCTATGTGGACGGTGCTGACGAGTGCAATAAATATTTAGAGCTGATTAAAGGCGGTGGCGCAGCCTTAACCCGCGAGAAAATTGTCGCAGCAGTGGCCAAGACCTTTATTTGCATTGCCGATGACAGCAAAAAAGTGGGCGTGCTCGGTGAGTTCCCGCTACCGGTTGAAGTGATCCCAATGGCACGCAGCTATGTGGCCCGTGAACTGCTGAAACTCGGTGGCGATCCCGTCTACCGTACCGGCGTAGTCACAGATAATGGCAACGTGATTTTAGATTTACACAATATGCAGATCACTGATCCACGCGGTTTAGAAGAGAAAATCAACAACATCGTCGGTGTAGTGTGTAGCGGACTCTTTGCTCAGCGTCCTGCCGATGTTTTATTGCTTGGCAGCAGCAACGGTGTCGAAACCTTAGTGCGCAAGGCTTAAAATCTATCGCAGGAATGACCATCGCGGGTATGACCCGCTTGTACAGAAACGGCGTAAATGTGTTGATACAGGAGCGGTGCAGACCTGCTCTTTTTTTTGCAGAAAGGTACCTAGCGCTTCTATTTGAAATAGTTAAGTTGTGATCTTTTTTGCAGCTTTGCTATTCTTTGAAGAGAGCTGCTAACGTGTCTTAGACTGATTTCTTAGATTGGAGCACCCTCATGTCGTCATCAACTCGGCACAGTTTACCTAAGGTCCATACCTCACAGGCCAGTCTACCACTGGCTCTGTATAGCGCCGACGGGGTGCGTAATCTGGATCGCTATCTGATCGATGAGCAAGGGATCAGCGGTTTCGAGTTGATGCAAACGGCTGCCCGCAATGCCTTTCGTCAGTTACTGCGACGCTGGCCTGATACACGCAGTATTCTGGTGTTATGCGGGGCGGGCAATAACGGTGGCGATGGTTATCTGCTGGCCAAGTATGCAGTGTATCAAGGGCTTAAGGTCAAGTGTTTGGCGCTGACTGAGCCATCCAAACTGCAGGGCGATGCGCACCAGGCGTGGCAAGCAGCCCAGACGCAAAAGGTCAGCATCAGCTTATCGACGCAATTAACCGACCGTGAACTGTCAGCTGAGTTGCAGCACGCTGATGTAACCGTAGATGCCATGCTTGGCACCGGCTTAGAGGGTGCGCCGCGCGGTGAATTTGCTCGAGTTATTGCGCTCTGTAATCGAGCGGCTCACACCGTCTTAGCGCTGGATCTGCCCTCAGGACTCAATGCCAGCAGCGGCGCCGCCGCAGGTGATGTGGTCGATGCAGCTGCGACAGTGACCTTTATAGGTTTGAAAACCGGCTTATTCACTGGCCAAGGACCTGCAGTCTGCGGTGATATTGTGTTTGCCGATCTCAACACAACAGCGCAACTCCAAGACTGTCGCGAGCCAGTACGGGCAACCCGTGCCGATTGGGGTAGCTGCGCCGCACAGATAGCAAAGCGGCGCGCCAACGCACATAAAGGTCATTTTGGCCATGTTTTAGTGGTTGCCGGTGATTATGGTTTTGGCGGTGCCGCCTTGCTGGTCGCTGAGGCTGCCGCGCGCAGTGGTGCTGGGCTGGTATCGCTGGCAACACGGCCAGAGCATGTCACTGCAGCACTGAGTCGCTGCCCATCGGTGATGAGCCACGGCATTGTGCAGGATGATGAATTAGCACCTTTACTGGCTGCAGCTACAGTGATTGTCTGTGGCCCAGGCCTCGGACAAGGGGCTTGGGGGCGGCAGTTGTTGCAGCAAGTACTGGATTGCAGCAAACCACTGGTACTGGATGCCGATGCCCTAAATCTGATAGCTGCGCAAGGCGCGCTGGCCAGCAATACACATATTTTAACCCCGCACCCCGGAGAAGCCGCACGCCTACTGGGCCTCAGCGTGGCAGAAATAGAGTCGGATCGCTTCGCCGCTGCTCGCCAACTGCAGGCGCAGTACGGTGGCACTATTGTGCTTAAAGGTGCCGGCACACTCATTGCCGGTGCTGACGATCAGCTGTCTTTGGTCAATGGCAGCAATCCAGGCATGGCCTGCGGCGGCATGGGCGATGTGCTGGCTGGTATTACCGCTGGCCTATGGGCGCAAATGGCTGACCCTGAGCAAGCTGCTATCACTGCAGCGGCTTTACATCTAGCGGCGGCTAACAGCGCGGCAAAGCAATTTGGATTTATGAGCCTGCAACCCACTGACGTGATCGAGGCCTTGCCCCAAGTTTTGGCTGATGCAGGTTTTTGAACTGAGCCCTGCTTCACTTTTTAACACAATAAGCGCAATGCTTGATCACAGTGTAAAGTGCTGAGCACCCTTGTGTGATGACTGCAGCGAATGGATTATTCACGGCCATAAGTAGCGCAAGTTCGAATGCAAGCTGAATACTGTCCTGCGTGCTGACAATATAAAGCATGTGAAGACCGCCCTTGCGTTCAAACATAAGCGTCAAGTCGTAGCAATCCTCACTGATAAGTGAAAGGACAATCTCAAAGATGTACTCTCAGCATAAATTCTAGGAGGCTTTTAAATGATCATTGGAATAGATATGGGCGGAACCCATATTGATGGCGTCATTATCGATAATGGGCAAATTATAAAAACAACAAAAAACCCCACAGACAAAGACGATTTATTTAAAACCATCCAAACCACGCTGCAACAACTGCTAGCAAACATTGATAAGAATAAAATAGCTCGAATCAATTTAAGCACAACCATTTCAACCAATGCGATTGTTGAAAACAAAGTCAGCACAGTTGGCATGATCGTGCAAACTGGCCCCGGCATGCAGCATGATTTTAGCGCTGCAGGCGACCAACTAAGATATGTCAGTGGTTATATTGACCATCGCGGCAGCATTGTTAAAGACGTAGCAGAAAATGAAATACAGGCCATCAAAACTGACTTCATTGAGCATGGCATAGAGTCTATTGGCGTGGTGAGTAAGTTTTCCACTCGAAACCCCAGCCACGAAACACAGGTTGCTGAGATTCTGGCAGATGACTTTGACAGCATTACCATGGGACACAGCCTATCAGGGAAATTAAACTTCCCTAGAAGAGTTCACACCACCTATTTAAACGCTGCCATCAGTCGCACCTTTAGAAACTTTGCTGAAAAAATAGAAAAGTCACTCAAAGAGCAAGGCGTCGAGGCGCCGGTTTATATTTTAAAAGCTGACGGCGGCACAATGGATTTAAGCACGGCCAAAAACCAGCCTGTTGAGACGATTTTGTCCGGCCCAGCAGCCAGCTTTATGGGGCTGAGTGCTTTATTTTCAGACACTACAGACGGCGTACTGCTAGACATCGGCGGGACAACCACAGACATCTTCTTCTTGGCCAATGGTGTGCAATTGTTTGAGCCACTGGGCATCAGCATTGGTCAGCATAAAACACTGATCCGCTCCATTTATTCAGTCTCCATTGGCGTTGCCGGCGACAGCTTTGTCAGAGTAGAAGACGATGAAATCAAGATCGGCCCGCAACGAATGGGACGCCCCATTGCTTTCGGCGGCGCGCATTTAACACCCACTGACGCCATGGTTGTTTTAGATAAAATCAATGCCGACAACAAGGACCAAGCAATAGCGGCCGTGGATAAGCTCGCTCAACACTTGGACTTATCCCGCACAGAAACCGCCACTAAAATCTTAGCGACAATGGCTGAGCTTATCCATAAAGAAGTCACTGGCTTACTGGCAAAAATCAATGCGCAGCCAGTTTATACGGTCAAAGAAGTGTTTGAGAATAAAAAAATAGAGCCGCAGTTTATTAACATCATTGGCGGGCCCTCTAAAATACTCGCGCCATTTTTAGAAGACAGATTCAAACTGACTGTTAACTACCCCAGCAGATACGACGTTGCCAATGCTATTGGTGCAGCTCTGGCCAAGCCAACCATCGAAATCAATATGCACGCGGATACTGAGCGTGGTCTCTTGTCTGTGCCGGAAGTGGGGATTTATGAGCCGATCAACAAAAACTACAATTTAACCATGGCAGAAAAAAGAGCCTTAGAGATCGTCAGGGAGGGTGCTATTCAGCTCGGCGCAGACCCAGATAGCATTGATGCTGAGATCGTTGAATCCAATAGTTTTAATATGGTCAAAGGCTATTCCAGCGCTTCGAAAAACATCAGGGTTAGAGCGCAAGTCACGCCAGGATTAATTTATACATTAGAAGGAGAAAAATAAATGCTCAAAGCTAAGAATACATTAGGACTGGTGTTTTTCCCCGCATTCGACTGGGCCATTTCCGACACGCACCCCGAGCGCGAAGAACGGCTTTTGTATACCCAGGATCAAATCTTTGAAGAAGGCATTGAAGACGTTGAGGGGATCAAGTTTTTTAACCCAATTATTGCCAGTGAAAAAGATATCGCACGGGTTCACTTTGCCGTCCCCGATATCGCTAGTCGCGTCACACCCTCGCACCTTGTTGCGGCAGGTGGCGCGATCAGAGCCTATCAGGCCGTTATGGAAAAAGAAGTCGATAAGGCGTTTGCCCTGGTGCGGCCACCCGGTCACCACGCGCACCGCATTGTGTATGGCGATAAAGGCTTTTGCATTGTCAACGTTGGCGCGGTGGCTTTAGAAAATATTCGGCAAAAATATGGCGACCTGAAGGTGGCGATCGTTGACACTGACGTTCACCACGGTGATGGCACCCAAGACATTTACTGGAATGATAAAGACACACTATTCATCTCATTCCATCAAGATGGCAGAACCCTATACCCAGGCACTGGGCGTATAGACGAATTTGGCGGCCCCGCTGCCTATGGCTATAACATCAATATACCGCTGCCGCCAAGCACCGGTGAAGAAGGTTTTTTGCATATTTTAGACCACGTTGTGCTGCCCATCCTCGACGACTTCAAGCCCGATCTCATTATCAACTCGGCTGGGCAAGACAACCATTACAGCGACCCGCTGGCCAATATGAACTTCACCGCGCAAGGCTATGCCATCTTAAATGAGCGCTTAAATCCGGATCTGGCTGTGTTAGAAGGCGGCTATTCGATAGAGAGCGCGCTGCCCTATATCAATATGGGCATTATTTTGGCGATGGCCGGCCTTGATTACTCACAGGTATGCGAGCCCGATTACGACGCTGAGCAACTCAAACAAGATCCAGCCATAACAGCGCATATTCAGCAGTTATCCAAAGACATTTATGCGCTATGGAAAAATAAAGACGCGTTGGCAAAAGAGAAATTCAAAGGTAAAACCGAGGTCAAAAGAGAGCAGCAGATTTATTACGACACCGCTGGCGTCATGGAGCATCAAGTACAAACATTTACGATCTGTGCGGACTGTGCTGGTGTTAATAGCATTGACTCACATAACGATACAGGCACTCATATTTTTGCCATTACCATCCCCAGAAAAGCCTGTCAAAGCTGTATTGATAAAGCCTACAGCCTGTTTAATGACACCAGTAAAAGCAGCTACACCCATATCTATTTACAGGACCGGGTTAACGATGAGTACCTCACCAGATAATGGCTAAGGCGCATGTGTCGTATAAGCGTTACAACACTCACCCAGCATTAAGCCCGGTTTAATGCTGGGTGAGTCCGTTAGTCCTTTTTAAACACATAAAACAAGTTCGGTTCGCTAACCATATAAATGACACCCGCTCCATCCATAGCGACACCCTCAGCTTGCTTGATACTACGGATTAGGCCATTAAAGCCCACTGCTAAGCTAATAAAACTGACTGGATTACCTTGAGTATCCAGCTCTAAGAGCATACGAGACTCATCGGATAGTACCAGCAGATGCCCAGTACGCTGATCAACCGCCAATGAAGATAAATCACGCATAAATACCTGTTTAGAGCGCAATTCAAGCAATGTCTGTGGCGCTATGCTGTCACCCTCATCCTGATCAGGAAATGGCAAACTAAACAAACCAAAGGGACTGCGCTCCTTGGCCAGTAGCATACGTTGGTTACGTGCGTCCCAAGCAACGCCTTCAAAGCCCTTATTATGAGCTCGCGTGTCACCCAGGTTGATCGAAGGTAAAGTCGTAGCATCAATAAATCGCGCATCTGGTGCTAAGCGAAAGACAGTCATCTGCGCACGTCGTTCATCAATAATAGCAATGCGCCCATCACTCAGCACCTCTACCCCTTCAGGGTCAGAAAACCCACGTAACTCCACCACGCGTAGCACATCACCCTGCAGTGACAACTCAACCAATTTCGGTAGCCTTCCCGTCACGGTAAACAAGGTGTTACTAAGTGGGCTCCAACTGAGTCCTGAGGTTTCTGATTCAGCCAACCCCTCTAATGGTTTGGCTTGAATCACTGCTCGGTAGCCCGGCAGCCAAATACTGTCATCTTGCTGTTGCGCACTGGTGCTGTACTCTTGCAAAAAAAACAGCAGGCGATCGTCCCAATGTAAATAGCGCAATGTCGCTGCTGCTGCAATCACAGTAAGCAGCAACAACGCCCATAATTTCGGGCGCTGCCTCATCCTTTTAAACATGTTAATAGCCTTCTCATTTATCACGTATAAGTCACAAACAACTACTGTGTAAGCGGCCTCATTCGGACCGATCTAATTCAGCGCGCCATCCTACTGTTAAAATCAGACCTACAACCAAGACAATCGTTATACTCTGTGCATTGTTTATTTGGAGAACCCCATGTCCCTGCCTTTTTTACGCTTAAAATCTAACGCTGATCGCCGTTTGCGCAGCGGCCATTTATGGGTCTATAGCAATGAAATTGATACGCAACTGTCGCCTTTAAGCGGATTCAAAGTCGGTGATCAAGCCATTGTTGAAAACGCTTCGGGGAAAACCTTGGGCGTTGTCGTGATGAGCCCACAAACACTGGTGTGCGCACGCTTGGTCTCACGTGATACTGAGCACCGCTTGGATAAATCGCTGCTGGTGCATCGCCTCAATATTGCCCTGTCATTACGTGAGCGCCTGTTTGATGCACCTTTCTACCGCTTAGTGCATGCCGAAGGTGATTTGCTACCTGGGTTGGAAGTCGATCGTTTTGGCGACATTGTCGTGGTGCAAATCACGGCCGCCTGCATGGAGCCGCACAAGGAGATCATTCTTGAAGCGCTGTTACAGGTCTGCAAACCAACCGGCGTACTCTGGCGCAATGATGCCAACACCCGCGACGCGGAAGGCTTAGAGCGTTATTTAGAGGTCGCTTACGGTGACGTCCCTGAATGGGTGCAACTGGTAGAAAACGATCTAACCTATAACGCGCCTTTGCTGCAAAAGAAAGCACTGGGCTGGCATTTCGACCAACGTTTTAATCGCCTCCAAGCTGCAGTCTACTGCACCGACAAACGTGTGTTATCAGTGTACAGCGATGTCGGCAGTTGGGGCATTCCTGCTGCACTGGCCGGTGCTACGGAAGTGCTCTGTGCTGATGCGTCTGCGCAAGCCTTAGATGCTTTAGAGCAAAACGCACAACTCAATGACATCGGTGAAACTTTGCTCTGCGCCGAAGGTGATGTGCTGGCCACCTTACAAGCTCTCAAGTCTGATGAAGAGCGCTTTGATGTGATCATTGTTGACCCACCGGCCTTTATTAAACGCAAAAAAGATGTGAAAACAGGGGAAGCTGGTTACCGCAAACTCTACGAGCATTGCATCCGCTTACTCAGTCGCGACGGTATTTTAATTTGCTCATCACGTTCACCGTTTTTCACTGAAGAAAGCATGCACAGCACTTTACTGGCGGCCGCCCGACACCTTGATCGTAATATTCAGATTCTTGAGCAAAGCGGACAAAGTGCTGATCACCCCATGCACCCTGCAATTGCAGAAACCCGCCACCTAAAATACACCGTGTGCCGTATCTTACCCAACAGTTAAGCCGCTCCAGTACGTCACACTTAAGCAAAACGCCGCTGCCCTTTGCCCACTCGCACAGGGCAGCGTAGAATTAAACAATTCGACTCGTCACTACCCTCGGCGAGCCTAAGCATGCTTTGCCAATCGCACGGTCACCCCGCCGCAACAGTTGCAGATGCGTTTATCGTCCTTATTTATTTTTGCAGGAAATTTTCATGCCTGATTATCGTTCGAAAACCTCCACCTTCGGCCGCAATATGGCGGGTGCCCGTGCTCTTTGGCGTGCTACCGGTATGACCGACGAAGATTTTCATAAGCCCATTATTGCTGTGGCCAATTCCTTTACCCAGTTTGTCCCAGGTCACGTGCACCTGAAAGATATGGGCCAATTAGTGGCGCGGGAAATTGAGCGTGCCGGTGGTGTCGCCAAAGAATTTAATACCATTGCCGTGGATGACGGTATCGCCATGGGCCACGACGGCATGCTCTATTCACTGCCCAGCCGTGAAATCATTGCAGATTCCGTGGAATATATGGCCAATGCCCACTGCGCCGATGCCTTAGTCTGCATTTCTAACTGCGATAAAATCACCCCCGGTATGTTGATGGCTGCTTTGCGCCTGAATATCCCAGTGGTGTTTGTTTCTGGCGGCCCCATGGAAGCCGGTAAAACCAAGCTGGCCAATCACGGTTTAGATTTGGTTGACGCCATGGTGATCGCTGCCGATGACGATGCGTCGGATGAAAAAGTAGCCGAATACGAGCGTAGCGCTTGCCCCACCTGTGGCTCCTGCTCAGGTATGTTTACTGCCAACTCCATGAACTGTTTGGTCGAGGCCTTAGGTCTTGGCTTGCCGGGTAACGGTACGGTACTGGCCACGCATGCTGACCGTGAAGAGCTATTCTTACAAGCCGGCCGTACCATTGTCGAACTGTGCCGCCGTTACTATAAAGAAGGCGATGAATCTGCCCTGCCACGCAATATTGCCAACTTTAAAGCCTTTGAAAATGCGATGTCTTTAGACATTGCCATGGGGGGTTCGACCAACACTATTCTGCACTTATTGGCCTCGGCGCAAGAAGCAGAAATGGACTTTAACTTACTGGATATCGACCGTTTATCGCGCAAAGTGCCAGAACTATGCAAAGTCGCACCCAATATCCAAAAATACCATATGGAAGATGTTCACCGCGCGGGCGGTATTTTCAGTATTTTAGGCTCATTGGCGCGCGGTGGTTTCTTGCACACTGATCTGCCAACCGTACACAGTAAGACTATGGCGGAGGCGATTGCCAAGTGGGATATCACCCAGACTGACGACGAAGCCGTGCACACCTTCTTTAAAGCAGGCCCCGGTGGCATTCCTACCCAGACCGCATTTAGCCAAGCCACGCGCTGGCCGACCTTGGATTTAGACCGTGAAAACGGCTGTATCCGTAGCGTTGAGCACGCTTACTCGCACGAAGGTGGTTTAGCTGTTCTGTACGGTAATATCGCCGAAGATGGCTGTGTGGTGAAAACCGCTGGGGTGGATAAATCCATCCACGTGTTTAACGGCAAGGCAAAAATCTTTGAAAGCCAAGACTCTGCAGTACGCGGCATTCTCGCGGACGAAGTGCAAGCCGGTGACATCGTGATTATCCGTTACGAAGGCCCTAAAGGTGGTCCGGGCATGCAAGAAATGCTCTACCCAACCAGCTACCTGAAATCTAAAGGCCTAGGTAAAGAATGTGCCTTGCTGACTGATGGTCGTTTCTCAGGTGGTACCTCGGGTCTATCCATTGGCCATGCCTCACCTGAAGCTGCCGCTGGTGGAGCCATTGGTCTGGTCCAGGAAGGCGATAGCATTTTAATTGATATCCCCAACCGCAGCATTAATCTGCAAATCAGCGATGCTGAATTGGCCGAACGCCGTGTGGCACAAGATGGCAAAGGTTGGAAGCCAGTTGAAGTGCGCCCACGTAAAGTGACCACAGCACTGAAAGCTTATGCCTTACTCGCGACCAGTGCTGACAAAGGTGCTGTGCGTAACAAAGCGATGCTGGACGACTTGCTTTAATAGCATATTGGTTGCGCATTCGGGTTAAATAAAAAGCCCCGGTTCTTTGTATAGAATCGGGGCTTTTTTAGCTTTGCATTGCAGCCTTGTTATTTAGACAGCCACAACTGATAAGTCTGTCAGCAAGCGTGAGGCAATAAACAAATAAATCACCACACCGGTCGCATCACACACAGAGGTAATTAACGGCGCACTGGCGCTGGCGGGGTCAAAATTAAATTTACTCAGTACAAAAGGCAGACTCATGCCAATCATGCAGCCGATCATTACGATCGTCACCATACTCAGCGCCAGTACTAACGCCACAGTTTCATCACCACGGATATAGCCTAAAACAGACACTGCAGCAGCCATCGTACAACCGAGCGCCAGCGCCACCAAGGCTTCACGGCCGATCAAATACAGCCAGTCACGCATCACCACTTCGCCAGTAGCTAAAGCACGCACCATTAGCGTGGCAGACTGCGAACCAGCGTTACCGCCACTATCGACCAGCAGTGGCAGGAAGAACACTAAAACAATATTGGCAGCAATGATGTCTTCAAAGTGTGCGATCCCTGCACCGGAAAACAAGTTACCGAACACCAGCAATATCAGCCAAAAAATCCGTTTGCGATACAGCAAGCTGATACTGGCATCTTTTATATTACCAATGACAGTGCTGACACCGGCTGACTTATGGATATCTTCCGTTACTTCTTCACTGACAACATCCATGGCATCGTCATAGGTGACAATACCAATCAACACGCCAACCTCATCAGTAATCGGCAACGCTAATAAATCATAGCGCGCAATTTTCTTAGCAATATCTTCTTGGTCATCACCCGCATCGGCACTGACCACATCACTGGTCATCAAGTCTTGAATCGACTTATTCAGATCAGCAAGAATCAAATCACGCAAGGACACCACGCCCAGCAGACAACGCTCGTCATCAATCACATAGACTTGATAAATTGTTTCAGCATCCGGCGCCTCCTCACGTAAATACGCCATGGCTTGGGTCACGGTCATATCTTGTTTCAGCGCGGCATAGTCGGAAGTCATCAAGGCGCCAGCCGTACCCTCGACATAGGCTGATAACTTACGAATGTCTTCACGTTCAGCTTGCGCCAAAGCTGGCAGCAAGATGTCACGTTGATTTTGATCAAAGCGCTTAAACAAGTCGGTGCGCTCATCGGCCGGCATTTCACTGACGAGCTCAGCCAATGTGGCGCGAGGAAACTCGCGCGCTAAACGCACTTGTTCATCGGGCTCGAAATAGCTAAACACTTCTGCACGCTTAGGTAAACGTTCCAGCAAACGCCAGCATAAAGTAGGCTCTAGCTGCTCTAAAACATCTGCCAAATCAACGGAACGCAAGCTTTTAACCGCAGCCAAAGCACTGTCAAAATCATTGTTTTCAATCGCATTGCTCAGATCGAGCGCAAGGGTTGTATCGGTGTCACTCATTGTAAATCTCCAGGCGACCAGCATCGGGTAACGTATGGAGACACGCATTTCAAGCAGGCGGGGTCAATCCATCATAAACCGTCAGCAAACACACTGTTCATAGTAACTAATGACGTCCAGCAAGAACGTATACAAGAATTGTCCATAGAGCCTTATTGTTCTCTCTTGAGGCGTTTATACGGCGTGCGAATACTAAGGTAAGCACCCAGTAATAACAACTGCAGCCGTGTTGTGCTTATTCAGTTAGCCGATTATTGTGATAATCGGTATGCTTGTTCGCAGTGAATAATTATTCTTAAAATAAAGTATTTTGAGTGGTGCTGTATACCCTTTTTGGAGCCTATTTTGACAGCCACAATTAATGACGTAAAAAACTATTTACTGGACCTACAGGAGCGTATTTGCGCTGCTTTAGAGCAGGCCGACGGCGGCTCTTTTTTTTGAAGAAAGCTGGCAACGTCCAGGTGGCGGTGGTGGCCGTACCCGTGTTTTAGAAAATGGCGCGCTAATTGAAAAAGGCGGTGTGAACTTTTCCCATGTCTATGGCGACTCTTTACCACCATCGGCCAGCGCACATCGCCCTGAGTTGGCGGGTCGTTCATTCCAAGCGATGGGTTTATCCTTGGTCATTCACCCAGAAAACCCACATATTCCAACCTCGCACGCCAATGTGCGTTTGTTTGTCGCTGAAAAGGAAGGCGAAGAACCAATTTGGTGGTTTGGCGGTGGCTTTGACCTCACACCCTATTACGCAGAAGAAGAAGACTGTGTGCATTGGCACCAAGTCGCACATGATGCCTGCGCACCCTTTGGTGATACGGTGTATGCCGACTATAAAGCCTGGTGCGACCGCTACTTTTACCTTAAGCATCGTAATGAACCCCGCGGCATTGGTGGGCTATTCTTTGATGACCTCAATCAATGGGATTTTGCTACCAGCTTTGCTTTTATGCGCGCCGTCGGTGAGGCCTTTCTTGAGGCCTATATGCCGATTGTGCAACGTCGTCGGCATACGCCATTCACTGAGCAAGAACGTGAGTTCCAAGCCTACCGACGTGGTCGCTATGTTGAGTTCAATTTAGTGTTTGACCGCGGCACTTTATTTGGCTTGCAATCAGGCGGTCGTACAGAATCGATTTTAATGTCGCTGCCACCGCAGGTGCGCTGGGGTTACGATTGGAAACCTGAAGCCAACAGCCGTGAAGCACGACTCACCGATTATTTTTTACAAGACCGTGACTGGCTTGGCGAGGCACAGAATAAATGAATTATTACGGCGTATTTGGCAATCCCATTGCCCACAGTAAATCACCATTGATTCATCGTTTATTTGCCGAACAAACTGGCCAGCAGTTCAGTTATGAACCGCTACTGGCACCTTTAGACGGTTTTGCTACAACAGTAGCGGAGTTTTTTAAAACAGGTAGCGGCGCTAACGTGACTGTGCCCTTTAAAGAACAAGCCTTTGCCCTTGCCGATCAACTCAGCGAGCGAGCGCAACGCGCTAAAGCCGTTAACACCCTCAAAAAACTTAACGATGGCCGCTTGCTTGGCGATAACACCGATGGCGCTGGCTTGGTCAATGATTTGTTAAATAATCACGTTGAACTGGCCGGTAAAAACATCTTAATTTTAGGTGCCGGTGGCGCAGTACGCGGTGTCCTTGAGCCCCTGCTAGCCCAGCACCCAAAAGAGCTGTGCATCGTCAATCGCACGGTTGAAAAAGCGGAGCAACTGGCGCAAGAGTTTTCTGACATAGGTCCGATGACCGCCTGTGGTTATGACTGGATTGACGAGCCTGTGGATATCATTATCAACGGCACCTCAGCCAGCCTCTCTGGTGACCTGCCACCTCTGGCCAAGACTCTGATCAAGGCCGGCGATACCGTCTGCTACGATATGATGTACGGTAAAAACACTACGGTTTTTAATCAATGGGCGCAGCAACAAGGCGCAGCACGTACTTTAGATGGTTTAGGTATGCTGGTTGAGCAAGCAGCAGAAGCCTTTTATCTGTGGACAGGCGTGCGTCCTGACCCTGCGCCAGTATTAAAGCAGCTACGCGCGCAGCTCTAAGTAATCGCTGGCCATTGTCCTAAGCTGAGCGCAGCACCTGCCCCGTACACAAATCGCGGATGGTACTGGGCTTGCTGCTCTGGCCCAACGCTCCGTTTAACACCGCATCAAGCTGACCATGAAAGTACTGTTCAATACGCAGTCGACTTTTCGCCGGTAAACGGCCACTGGGGTTGGCCGAGGTCGATACTAGCGGGCCGGTTAACGCACAGAGTTGCGCAACCAGAGGATGGGCACTGACACGAATAGCGACACTGTCATGCGCGCCACAAATCCACTCAGGCACACGCTTATGGTGCGGCACCAACCAAGTATTGGGGCCCGGCCAACTGTCTGTTAACTGCTGCAACTGCTCAGCACTTAAGCCGTCCAGCAACCAAGCAAACTGTTCAATATCTGCCGCGACCAAAATCAAACCTTTATGTACAGGGCGCTCTTTCAAAGCCAACAATCGCGCCACAGCCGTTGCGTTAAAAGGATCACAACCTAAGCCCCAAACTGCTTCGGTCGGATAGGCTATCACCGCGCCACGGCGAACTTTTTGCGCAATCTGTTGAATCTGCCAAGCACTGGTCATCAAATTTTCCATACGACTAAGCCCCAGACTCAGTACTTTTATTTGAAGTCAGCGTAAGGTGTTAACGGCTCAATCGGCAATTTTAAATTACCCTGCCAAGATGCGAATGAGTAACGTAAATACAGCATGCCGCGATTAGGTGAGTAATCCTCACTGTATTGCCAGTCTAAGCCTGCACCCAACACCCAGTGGTTATTTAATCGACGCTCGATTAAACCTCGTACGCTATAGCCCACTCCAGTGCTTGATCCACCTTTGAAGCTATTATCCGTTATGAACACAGCATCAGATACTCCTAATTCTTGCAACGGCCCGGCCATCAAACTGCGTTGCGGGTAATAGTCCATATCACGTGTTTTTGCTTTAGATACCGACACGCTACCCTCTAAAATATATGACCAATCCGCTGTGCGTTTAGCATAGCTAACAGGTAATGATAACGAGGTATAGGTTTGCGGGCTGTAATAACCACCGTGGCCTAAATATATTCCCCTAAGTCCTTTTGATAACGCCAAAGCATACCGTTGATGCCGACTGTTAATCTTTCATTCGGGGTATTGATAAGCCGTCGGTAATAGCCTGCCATTAAACGCGTGCGATGATTATCGGCAACATTTTTACCGCGAAGCTGGTGGTGACTGAAGTCGGCCCAAACACCATTGGCACCGCCTTGATCCCAACTTAAACCCAGCGCTGCGCCATTGGCCATCACCCCACCCCACTCAATACCAGTGCGAGGACTTTAGCACCAGCAAAAGAAAAAAGAGTTCGATAAGGGTCGCCGCGAAGCTGTCAGACGCCAGCCGTAAACCTATTTTATCGGTATAACTGATGCCGCCTTCCAGTCTCACAGAAAACCAACGGCGACTGCCCAGATCAAAAGACAATTGTTCGTTATACCAACCTCGGCAAAGCGGTCCATCTCTTTTTGTGTTAACCCATGTTCACAACCGTCTAATGATTGATTCCCAGCAGCAAACGAGCAAGTACCAAAACGACCGGAATAACTACCACCTTCTTTTTTAAGGTACCCGATCCATACGTACATGATCTCACGCAAAAAGGCACGCCCTTGACTCATGGGAAACTCCAAGTGCGCCATCGTTGTATTGGCATTAAGCTTAGACATCCCTGAAGTGCCATCCGTACGCCACCAAATATCATTATGCAAAGTAAAGTGGTGTTTCTCGTAGGAAAGCTTTTCAGCTTCTGCTCTAAGTCCTCGCGCAAGCCAATCATCTTCTATTGTTTCACGCATCGCTCTAGTAAATGCAATATTTCTCGTTGTGGAGAAACCGACACAGCGGGGAAAAGTTGCGCATCCCGCATCCCGTAGGCATAGAAATCAAGAGCTTGCGAGTATCTTGTTCAGCCGTCAAGCGTGCCAAATCACGAAAAGTAACGCATCAGGCTCGTTAATTTCGTAATTTCTGCTGTAAAATATTTTTCGCACGCTGCTTTTCACCCAGCAATTCCATAAATTGGCCTCGCGACGATGGACGCTTGTTGGCTGTCCTTCAAGTGCAAACTCAGAGCGCTCTAGAACAGCCCGAGCCTGCCCAAGTTTACCCTGCGCAATCCAGTTTTCCAGTTGCCCTAAATTGCATCAATATTATCTGGCTCAATCTCTAGCGCTTGCGTGTAAGGCAAGCGACTTGGCGTAGTCACCCTCGTCATATCCCATTGAGCAATTTGTAAACGTGCAGCTTTGATTGCGGCTTGGTTTCCAACAACGCAAACGCTTGTGCGATTTCACCACTCTCATAATGTCGCTCGCCTTTCAATCATCCGCGCATCGATTACACGCTAGCAAGATTTGCATATCCTCGTCCATGCTCGCTCAGGTATTGCATTGAGCGTATTTAACGTAGCATCCCAGCGATCGACTGCTGCTAATAATAACCACGCAAATGACTGACCGGCACCTTTGTGAGCAGATAAATCCCTATAGGCTTCAAGCGCACGGTTTCATAACCCTTTCACGCAATCAAAGCTAAGCGATAGCTGACCCATGACAGCTATATTAGCTGCTTATTTCCTTTAAAGCACTCACCTCTCTTCCACGCCCATCCTCTTCCTCACTCGTTCCAAGCAATCAATTTTCACCCTTTACTCTCACAAATAAAGTGCGTTTTTTGGTGCTAGCGATGTAAAATTGATGCGCGCTCGTCGGTAAAGTTCGAAAACGAAAACACCACGCTCGCCACTTCATCAAATGCTCAAACTTAAGCGCGCTTATAATATGACCATCCCTATCCGGCTCTGGTCAATCTGTATCAGCCAAACCAACAAAGCAAAAATATTACGTGAATCGCCTGATAGGCTTGCAAGAAACCGTTGTGCTTGTTTCCAGTCGTTCCTCTCGAACGCATCTAACCGATTAAAACAACCAAACTCTTGGCGAAAACTGACCACTTACTTTCATCATCTCGCCGCTCTTTTCTTTACAAACGAAAAAGCGAGCGCACGCACGATCACCTTACGTAGGAAGCAACCCCAAGGCACCATCAGCTCAACATCATTTGAAGTTGCAAACTTTAGCCGCGCAATTCTTAGCATACACCTTATCAATAAGCGTAGACCCGCTTGCCCTCCTCCACAAACACCAACAAAGCAGTCTGTCGCTAATTCAATCTCCCTTACTCAGCTCACCTCGAACGTCAACGAAAGTTACCCACAGGCTTTTTTGATTCTGACAGGCAGGGTGATAAATATTCATATTCTCGGCTAGCAGCCCAACACGCTTCTTTTTTTCAGCAAGCAGGCAGAAACCAAACAGAGTGTTTTCCTGAAAAGAAGTCACCAAGGCCCTAAGACGCTGGGTGTTTCGGGAATACCTCAAGGCGCTGGTAACGCCAAATTCAGCGACGCTTGCTTTTAGACGTGCGAACTTCCAAACCAACCATATCGGCACTCGGAAACGTCCTTGAACAATTTACAAAGATCTCTTGCGCCTTCTCAAACCTCCCTCCCACAAAGCGCGCTTGTCCAACTCTCACGCATCTCTGCTCTTCAATTAACCAAGAGGCGCCTTCTATATCTTCTAACGACGCTTTTTTTAAGTTGAGCCAGAACTCACGACACCCAAGTATTTAACCTACCCCCGAACCCAACAAGCCCAGCATAGATGGACCGAACAAACGGCCAAGGCATCCCGGACAATATCACACGAAACAAGCCCCCCACAATCTTTCGCATTCCCCCAGGGGCAAGAGCGGCCGTGCAAACCACAGCATTTCAAATAAAATACCTCCCCACAGAACTAAAAAGCCACATCAAGAACGCTCACCCCCCCCTTTTCCCACCGCCCCCCCCCGCACCAACCAAATCCCACACACCACCCCCCAAACCCAACCAACCCCACACCCAACCCCACCCACCCCCCCCCCCCCCCCCCCCCCCCGCACCCCCCCCCCCCAACCTTTCCCCCCCCCACCTTCACTCGCATCGACGCACCCCTATTTTTTCACACCACTCACCCAAAACACCCAAAAAAAAAGCCCCATTCTTATTTACCAACTATTATTCCACTAGCGCGGAAAAAACCGCCACACTCATCGCCAAAGCGCTCCCCCCCTTTTCGCAAATCGTTACATACCCCCCACCTATCCAACAACCTACCACATCTTGGTAAAAAAACACTCCTTAAAGCAACCAAACCCACACCAAAAAAACAAAAACAATCCAACCCAACCCATCACCCATCTATTCCACTCCCTACATCTCTCTAGCACGCAGGCTGGCGCCTCCAAAACCACCAACCAAACCACTTCCACCACCTACAAAGTTAAACCACCGAACAACCCAATATCAATCTTTAACTTTAGCAAACAACCAATCTTCACTAAAGGGCTATTTTGTCGATCTTTTAAACTTTCCAACATACTAAATCACAAATAGTGTCAGCAAAACCACCAAAATAGCACCACACTGTAACAATAGCTGCACTTCTTATCGCGCAACACTTCTCCATTTCACGCACCACCAAACTCACAGCAGCCCCTCTTTCTCCGCAATTCATATAATGTTCGAGCTAGCGTTTCAAACTCATTATTCGAAATAAAGCAAACACAAAAATACCGCACAGCAGTTTTGCTTATTAACAAGCTCTTCCAATCCTCTCAATACGCCATTTCTCAGCCATAAAAATGGCGCACCTTCTGCACACTCGTTAAAAAACTCGCTTGCGTCTTTTCTGTAATGCAGCTTTTTAACAGCTCAAACCCATGTCTTTATCTTCAAAAAAAATATTAGCACCCTCACTCCCAATATTAATCCAATAATCAATCTGAAAAATCATTTTCTTAGTCTTTAGTGCCCGACACCAAAAGAAACTCTCTCACTCCCAATGACTCATATGCTAGCTTGCTCGCCATATCCAATATTAATAAAGTGCAGCCATTACTTTCACACCAGTCGCGCCAGCCCTTAAGTACAGGCTAGTATCTTTCTCAAAAAACCATTACTCTATAGCAACAAACATACGATTAGCGCTATCGGCTTTAGCTTGCGACTAACTCTCAGTCAAATGCAATATTGCCGCCGCACACACGTTTAAAAGTAAAACACGAAACAGCAGCCTTACTTTTTTACGCTAAATAATCGCTAAACCTTATTACAAGCCACCACTACCGCGCGGTTATTAAAATCTAGCTCAGCTAAAACTTGTGCACTTAAACGTAAAGCATCGACATGTCTATTCATACTCAACCAATAGACTGAGCCTGCACGCATTTGTTGATACTCGCGAAGGCAACCTGCTATGCCTATCGAAGGGGCTATAGAGCCGTGCTGACTACCGTGAAAAGCATTCATAGTTTGCCAATAATTTAATAAGTTAAAATTTAATACTGATATTTAATCAGCACAACATAAGCAATATTAATCTATATATTTAAAATATCTTGAATATCTACGCAAATTACATGTACACAGTCAATTCGTCAATAAAATCTATAGCCATTTAATTGACGTCAATATTTAGCGAGACGTAACATATCTACAAACTCGTCCCTACGAACAACAATACAGCCACAAACCACCTTCATTACTCACATTACCATTCATTTCAAACTCAGTAAGCAAGCTTAATACCTCGGGTAATGGCAACTCACTGAGCTCAACCAATGCATCAATGTCCAGCGCTTGTGCTTTTAACAGTTCGAGTAGCGGGTGCTGCAACAGCAATGACTGCTGTACGGGCTGGTCTTCAGTTGGCCCAGTCAGCTGCCAACCTTGTAGCGACTGCAAAATATCATCGACTGTTTCAATCAATGTTGCGCCATCACGAATCAACTGGTGGCATCCACGCGCGCACGGAGAATGGATAGAGCCTGGAATGGCATACACCTCACGCCCTTGCTCAGCGGCTAAACGCGCGGTAATCAACGAGCCACTCGAAGGACTGGCCTCCACCACTAACACACCTAATGCAAGACCACTGATAATTCGATTTCGTCGTGGAAAATGGCTGGCATGCGGCGCACTGTTCAGTGTCAGCTCCGAGACTAGAGCACCACCTTGCTCAACAATAGTGCGCGCTAGGTTACGATGTCGCGCGGGATAGACCCGATTCAGCCCCGTACCCACTACGGCAATCGTTGCGCCCTGCACATCTAAAGCACCTTGGTGCGCTGCGGCATCAACCCCTAGCGCTAAACCGCTGGTCACCGCAAAACCACCCTGAGCCAAACTACGGGCAAAACGTTGCGCCGTATCTAAACCAGGCCGTGTTGCTCGGCGACTGCCAACAATAGCAATTTGCGGTTGCTCCAAAATCATAGGATCGCCTTGCACAAAGAGTAAGGGTGGTGCAGCGGCAGTCTCTTTTAACAGCGCGGGGTACTCAGGCATATCATGCAAAAGCACATGCTGCTGAGCACGCTCGGCCCAACGCAGCGCCAGCAACGCTTGCTCGCGAACAGTTGCACAACGCCGTGCATCAATGCTGCTTTGCGGCATAGCGATCGCTCGCCACGCGGCGGCCGGCGCACTCAGGGCTGAACTGGCAGAGCCAAATACTTTAATTAATTTATAGAAACGTTGTGGACCGATATCAGGAAGACTATGTAAGCGCAAACGCGCTTCAAGCTCTGCGGGCGAGCACTGCGTCATATCAACATCCTTATCAAGAGTGAATAACGTCCTATCATTCGTGTTGTTCAGTGTAGTCATCAAACGCTAAAAAGCAAAAAAGCGCCCTGATTAAGGACGCTTTTTTGCTTTGCTACAGGTAGTACAGAACCAGACTAAGGGTTTTTTACTTTATCCAAAACTGCTAACTGACGGTTGGCATACAGCACTAAACCATAACTGAGCTTATCGTAAGTACGAAATATCATTAGCAAACCAGAACGCTCATCAGGAATTTTCACCGAGTCACCACCCACGCGATCGCGCACTGTTTCACCGGTTTTGTATACCGCCAGAACGTTACCTTCAACGAGACCATCGCGCTCACCTTTATTAATGGTGACCACATCAAATTGACCAATTTGCGATACGCCACGCGGCACATCCAAGATCACTCCATCAATTATGTCGCTTGGCTCACTCGGTGAGAAGGTTGAATTAATGGCTCGTTCTTCAGTTGCAAACAAACGGTCAGCAATCCGCACTTCTTGGGTGGTACGGGTTAACATCATGGTGCCAATGTCGTCTTCAGTGGCAATAATTTCGCCAGTACCGATATCATCGGCGTTAATCCCGAGAAACTCTTCAGTCTGTGGATCAATATAGGTGCGCCCTTGGCGGAAAATGCCATAAATGGCCTCTTCATCAACATCACCACGCACATAAATGCGATCCCCTGCACCACTGACCACGCGCTCAGCGTTACCAGCGACAACATACGGGCCTGAAGCAAACTCTTCAGGTGTATTGACGATGCGATTGCTCAATAAAAAGCTATTAATAGCTTCTAAAGGAATCGTGGGAATGGCTTCAGCCATTGGCGTACTGCGAACTTTAGGGGATAACTTAATTGTGCCACGGCTTGCACCGCGGTTCAGCATGATGCGCGGCTGCCCATCAATGTATACTAGGCTTAAGTGGTCGCCTGGATAAATCAAATGTGGGTTAGCAACCTGCGGGTTAGCATGCCAAATTTCTGGCCACTTCCATGGCTTGCTTAGAAATCGACCGGAAATATCCCATAATGTGTCGCCTTTAACCACAGTATAGGAGTCAGGGTGGCCATCTTTTAACTGTACTTGTGCTTGTACTGCAGCAGTAGCAAGTAGTAACAGAGCAAGTAATGTTTTCCTCATGCGGTGAATCCCTTTATCATATGTCGACAGTGGAACGCCTAATGACAATTCCAGAACCCAATTTTGGCTTTACGGCCATTTCTTTATTATGCTGCGTATCATAGTAGCAGTGCTTTATAAATTTATTCCATAAGTACATCACAAACGCATATGGCAATTTTAAATATTCTTGAATATCCCGATCCTCGACTGCGCACCATAGCTAAACCTGTGGCGCAGGTCGATGATAAAATACGCACCCTGATTGATGACATGCTAGAAACCATGTATGACGCTCCTGGCATTGGTTTAGCTGCCTCTCAGGTTGACCAACATATTCGCTTGGTGGTTATGGATTTATCAGAAGATAAATCTGCACCGCAAGTGTTTATTAACCCTGAATTTGAAGTACTCACCGATGAAACCGATACCTATCAAGAAGGTTGTTTATCGGTTCCCGGCTTTTTCGAAGATGTGCAACGTCCTCAGCGGGTTAAAATCAGAGCGCTCGATCGCGATGGCAAACCCTTTGAGCTCTTGGCTGAAGGATTATTAGCCATTTGCATTCAACATGAGTGTGACCATTTAAACGGCAAACTCTTTGTTGACTACTTATCATCACTGAAGCGTGATCGCATTAAGAAAAAACTCGAAAAAATCCATCGCCAGCAGAAAGACTAAGCATTTTCAAAGTGATAGCTGTGCAGTGATACCCCTACAGTTTTAGCAAGGTAATTGTATGTCTTCGTCCCTACGGATTGTGTTTGCCGGTACACCAGAGTTTGCCGCCCGTCATTTACAAGCGCTGCTCGATAGTGAGCATAGCGTTGTGGCGGTTTATACACAGCCCGACCGTCCGGCTGGCCGCGGTCAAAAGCTCACCCCCAGCGCAGTTAAAAAACTAGCGCTTGAGCATGGCATTCCTGTGCTGCAACCGGAAAACCTACGCAGTGCTGAAGCGCAGCAAGAACTGGCCGACTTTAATGCTGATCTAATGGTCGTGGTGGCCTACGGTTTAATCCTGCCACAGGTCGTTTTGGACACCCCACGCTTAGGCTGCATTAATAGCCACGCCTCACTGTTGCCACGCTGGCGCGGTGCAGCACCGATTCAGCGGGCGATTGAAGCTGGCGATGCAGAAAGCGGTATTACTGTTATGCAAATGGAGGCGGGCTTAGACACTGGTCCTATGTTGCTGAAAGTCAGCACACCGATCTTAGCCAGCGATACTGGTGGCAGCTTGCATGATCGTTTGGCGACACTCGGCCCTGATGCGGTGTTAAACGCTATTCAAGGTTTGCTTGACGGCAGCCTAACCCCAGAGAAACAGCTGGATGGCTTAGCCACCTACGCACACAAGCTTAATAAGCAAGCCGCTCTAATTGATTGGCAACGCCCTGCCGCGGCATTAGATTGCCAAATCCGCGCCATGCATCCTTGGCCTATTTGTCATACCAGCTTAGCCGGTGAAAATTTAAAGATTCATGCGGCTGAACCTGCCGAGGGCCAAGGCCAACCCGGTGAAATTCTCAGTGCTGAACGCGAAGGCTTATTGGTTGCCTGTGGTGAACAAGCATTGCGCCTCACCCACCTACAATTGCCTAATGCTAGAGCCTTAGCCTTTAGTGATGTACTCAACAGCAAAAAAGATCTGTTCCAGCCTGGCCAGGTACTCGGCTTATGAATCCGCGCCTTGCAGCAGCGCGCGCATTGGCGGCAGTGCTCGCGGGTAAAGCATCGTTAGCCAGCAGTTTACCCGCACAACTGGAACGCGTCAGCGATCGTGATAAAGGCTTAGTGCAAGAGTTAGCCTTTGGTACAGCCCGCTGGCAACCGCGTTTATCCGCTTTAGCCTTAGCCCTACTGAGCAAACCTTTTCGTAAAGCCGATCAAGACATTGAAGCGCTACTTTTAATTGGTTTATACCAGTTACTCTACACCCGCATCCCAGCGCACGCAGCGATTGCAGAAACCGTTGGCTGCGCCACTGCGCTAAAAAAACCGTGGGCCAAAGGTTTACTCAACGCTGTGTTACGCCGTGCGCAACGCGAAGCTGACACACTGCTACCGACACTGGAAAAAGACCCAGTAGTACTGACTGCGCACCCGCGCTGGCTGCAAAAATCACTGAAAGCCTTTTGGCCAGATGATTGGCTCGCCATTTGCGAGGCCAATAACAGCCATCCGCCTTTTACCTTGCGCGTCAATCAGCGCGTGTCCAACCGTGCTGCATACTTAGCAGAATTAAGCGAATGTGGCATTGCTGGGCAAGCAACCCCCTTCAGCCCAGACGGCATCACCTTGGCCACGCCCTGTGATGTCACGGCATTGCCAGGTTTTGCCGAGGGTGCTGTCAGCGTCCAAGATGAAGCGGCACAATTGGCCGCTGAACTGCTGCTGCTTGAGCCAGAGCAACGCGTGCTTGATGCGTGCTGTGCGCCCGGCGGAAAAACCTGTCATATTTTAGAAAGCCAGCCAGACTTGCGTGAAGTCGTAGCGATTGACCTAGAGCCGCAACGTTTAGAACGGGTTAAAGAAAACCTGACACGCTTAAAACTCAATGCCACACTGATTGCCGGTGACGCTCGCGCCACTGAGCAGTGGTGGGATGGCCAGCATTTTCAACGTATTTTGCTTGATGCACCCTGCTCGGCAACGGGGGTGATTCGTCGCCACCCCGATATTAAACTCGCCCGTCAAGCCGATGACATTGCCACTCTCGCACAACTGCAAGGTGAACTGCTTGACGCGTTGTGGCCGACATTGGCAGAAAACGGTATCTTGCTGTACGCCACCTGCTCTACATTACCGACCGAGAACAGCGAAGTGATTGCTGCTTTTTTACAACGTAGCAGCGATGCACAGGAGCTGCCATTCAGTGCAGCATTCGGCAAAGAACAACCTCACGGCCAACAATTGCTAGCGCAAGTCGGTGGCCATGATGGCTTTTACTATGCTCGTCTGATCAAACAAGTGCCAACACAGAGTATTTGAGGGCATCAATGAAAATTATTATTCTCGGCGCAGGGCAAGTTGGCGGTACGCTAGCAGAGCACCTCGCCAGCGAAGCTAATGATATTACCGTGGTGGATACTGACTCTGAACGTTTGCGCGATTTAGGCGACCGCTTAGATATTCGTACAGTGCTGGGTCATTGCTCCTTTCCAACCATTTTGCGCCAAGCCGGTGCTGATGATGCCGACATGCTGGTGGCCGTCACCAATAGTGATGAAACCAATATGGTGGCCTGCCAAGTCGCGCACACCTTGTTTCGCACACCAAAAAAAATCGCCCGCGTGCGTGAAGCAGCCTATTTAACCCGTAAAGAACTGTTTGATAATGACGCCATTCCGATTGACGTCCTGATCAGTCCAGAGCAAGCCGTTACCAATCATATTAAACGCTTAATTGAGTACCCAGGTGCGCTGCAAGTACTGGACTTTGCCGATGGCAAAGCACAACTGGTGTGCGCCCGCGCCCACTATGGCGGCCCACTGATTGGCCAAGAGCTACGCCAATTGCGCGCACATATGCCCAATGTGAATACCCGAGTTGCAGCTATTTTCCGCCGTGACCGGCCCATTGCCCCCACTGGCGATACCATTATCGAAGTGGACGACGAGGTGTTTTTCATTGCTGCACGCGCACATATTCGAGCAGTGATGAGCGAATTACGGCGCATGGAAGACAGCTACCGCAAAGTCATTATTGCTGGTGGTGGGCAGATCGGTGAACGCCTAGCTGAGGCCATTGAAAGCCGCTATCAAGTTAAAATCATTGAGATTAATCCAGTACGTTGTCGCTATTTATCAGACAGTTTAGATACCACCGTAGTGTTGCACGGCAGTGCCTCTGACCGAGACTTACTGGTGGAGGAAAATATTGATGAAGCTGATATTTTCTTAGCTCTGACCAATGATGATGAAGCCAACATCATGGCCTCCTTGCTAGCTAAACGCTTAGGAGCGCGTAAAGTCATGGCGATTATTAATAACCCTGCCTACGCAGATTTAGTCCAAGGCGGCGCGATTGATATTGCTATCAGCCCGCAATTAGCAACCCTTAGTACTTTACTCACACATGTTCGCCGTGGCGATATTGTCAGTGTTCACTCGCTGCGTCGCGGTGCTGCAGAAGCGATTGAAGTGGTTGCACACGGCGACAGTAAATCCAGTAAAGTGATTGGTCGCAAGGTCAGTGAAATCAATTTGCCGCCGGCAACCACCATTGGTGCGATTATTCGCAACGATGAAGTATTGATCAGCAGCGAGGACATTGTTATTCAGGCTGATGATCACTTTATTTTGTTCATGGTCGATAAAAAATACATTCGTGATGTGGAGCGTTTGTTCCAGCCCGGCTTAACTTTTTTTTAACCTATACCTTACGTATTCCATAAACGAGTAGTCTTCATGCACTTTGCCGCTATTGGTCGAATCCTTGGCGTTTTACTGATGCTTTTTAGCCTTAGTCATGTACCACCAATGCTGATTGCTTTGTATGATCAAGGCGGCTCTAGCTCAAGTTTTCTTTGGGCCTTTGCCATCACTTTATTAACTGGGCTGTTTATTTGGCTACCGGTGCGCCGTGCACGTGCTGAACTGCGGGTACGCGATGGCTATTTAATTACTGCGCTGTTTTGGATCGTACTGGGCACCTTTGGAGCCATTCCTTTTCTGCTCTCGCCCAGTCCCAATATGGGCATCAGCGAATCACTGTTTGAAGCATTTTCTGGATTAAGCACTACAGGCGCCACAGTGCTAACAGGGATTGATCAACTGCCGCGCTCGATTCTCTATTATCGCCAGCAGCTGCAATGGCTCGGCGGCATGGGGATTGTGGTGTTGGCCGTGGCCATTATGCCAATGCTGGGTGTGGGCGGCATGCAACTGTATCGCACAGAAATGCCAGGCCCACTGAAAGATAATAAGCTGTCCCCGCGTATTGCCGACACGGCCAAAACTTTGTGGATTATTTACTGCGGACTCACCCTACTCTGCGCGCTCGCCTACTGGGCCGCGGGCATGAATCTGTTCGATGCCATTGGCCACAGTTTCTCCACTATTGCCATTGGTGGCTTCTCCACCCATGACGCCAGTATTGGCTACTTTGATAGCCCACTGATCGAGCTGATCTGTATATTTTTTATGGTTATTTCTGGGATGAACTTTGCTCTGCACTTTTTAGCATTACGCAGCCGTTCGTTAAAAGCCTATTTGGCTGACCCTGAATGTCAAACCTATCTGAAGATTTTAGCCGCAGTGATTGTCGTCGCGACCATCGTCTTGATCATTTATAACCAGCATAACGACCCTTTACTATCGCTGCGCTATGCCGCTTTCCAAGTGGTATCGGTAGCCACCACCACAGGCTTTGGCATCACTGACTTCAGTCTCTGGCCTAGTTTTTTGCCATTTTTACTACTCTACACCACCTTTATTGGTGCCTGCGCCGGCTCCACCGGTGGTGGCATGAAAGTGATGCGAGTGATGCTCCTGTATCGCCAAGGTCAACGTGAGATTCAGCGCCTGTTACATCCTAATGGCGTGTTCACAATTAAGTTAGGCAAGCGCAAAGTCCCTGACCGTGTGATTGAATCGGTCTGGGGCTTTTGTGTGGTGTATATGGTGACGTTTTTTACCTTAATGCTGGCCTTGTTGGCCTGTGAACTGGATCCGATTACCGCCTTTTCAGCATTAGCTTCTTGTATGAATAACCTTGGTCCAGCACTAGGTGATGCCACCGCACACTATGGTAACCTACCCGACGCTGCACACCTGATTCTCAGTCTGGCCATGATTCTTGGCCGTCTAGAAGTGTTTTCCTTGCTGATCTTGTTATCCCCAGCATTCTGGCGCTACTAAAATAGGGCGCTGATCAGGCCTAATCCTTGTCAGCGCTCACACAGTCTTTTTGCGTTTGCGCCAAATAGTCATCTTTCAAGCGCACATAGTTAGCAGCGGTATAGGTAAAGTACGCCATCTCTTGTGCAGTCAGTGCGCGCACTTGCTGCGCTGGACGACCCACATATAAATAGCCACTGGCCAAATGCTTGCCCGGCGGCACTAGACTGCCCGCCCCCAGCACCACATCATCGTCGATACATGCGCCATCCATAACAATCGACGCCATTCCAATTAACACACGCGAACCGATGCTGCAGCCATGCAGCAATACCTGATGGCCAATGGTGACATCTTCACCAATCGTTAACGGGTATCCCTCAGGGTTATACGGTCCGGCATGGGTAATATGCAGCACACTGCCATCTTGCACACTGCAGCGCGCACCAATGCGTATTCTGTGCATGTCACCGCGAATCACCGCCTGCGGCCACACTGAGCAGTCCTCGCCTAAATGCACATCACCAATCACCACTGCACTGGCGTCAATAAATACCCGAGCACCACACTGTGGTAATATTTCGTTATAGATTCGAATCGACACAATATAAACCTTAGGCCGCGTAGGCGCTGATTTGTATTAAGATAGACACATAAATGGCTGTAGACCCGCCATCCCTCTTTTGTATTTACAGGTATTCCCGTGACTGATCAAGACAATCCTCTGCTACACAATTTTGACCTGCCGACATATTCTGCTATTCGTCCTGAGCATGTCGAACCAGCCATTGATACAATTTTAGCCGATAGCCGCGCCGCCATTGAGCAGCTATTAAGCACACAAGAGCACCCCACATGGGACAGTTTGGTGTTACCAATGGACGAGCTGGGCGCACGCCTCGGCGAAGCTTGGAGTCCAGTCAGCCACCTGAACGCCGTGTGCAACAGTCCTGAATTACGCGTCGCCTATGAAGCCTGTCTGCCTAAACTGTCTGAATTCTGGACTGAACTGGGGCAAAATCGTGCCCTGTTTGATGCCTATCAAGCGCTGGCCAATAGCCCCGCCGCCAAACAGTTCTCGACTGCACAAAAAACCATTATTGAAGATGAGCTGCGTGATTTCCGCTTATCAGGTATTGATCTTGAGCCAGCCAAACAAAAGCGCTATGGCGAGATCCAAATGCGTCTCTCAGATCTATCCAGCAGTTTCTCTAATAACTTGCTGGATGCTACGCAAGCTTGGAGCAAGCACATTACCGACGAGCAAGCTTTAGCCGGTTTAACTGATTCTGCAAAAGAGCAAATGGCTCAAGCCGCCAAAGATAAAGAGCTGGATGGCTGGTTAATTACCCTAGAGTTCCCAAGCTATTATGCCGTAATGACCTACGCGGATGACCGTAATCTACGCAAAGAAGTCTATAGCGCTTACAGCACGCGCGCCTCTGACCAAGGCCCCAATGCCGGGCAACTCGATAACTCGCCAATCATGGCTGAAATCCTTGATTTGCGCTTAGAGCTGGCTCAGTTACTCGATTTTAAAAACTACAGTGAATTGTCACTGAGCACTAAAATGGCTGAATCAACCGAGCAAGTACTCACTTTCTTACACGACTTAGCCGAGCGCAGCAAGCCTTTTGCTGAGCAAGACTTAACTGAATTACGTGCTTTTGCTGCTGAACATAATGTCAGCGATCTCAACAGCTGGGATATTGGTTACTTCAGCGAGAAACTGCGTGAGCAACGCTATGACATCAGCGAAGAAGAACTGCGCGCTTATTTCCCAATCGACAAAGTGCTCAGCGGCCTGTTTGCTATTGTTGAGCAACTGTACGGCATTCAAATCTCTGAACTGAACGATTTTGATAGCTGGCACCCTGATGTACGCCTGTTTGAAATCACTGAAGATGGCAAGCATGTTGGGCGCTTCTTCTTTGATCTGTATGCCCGCTCGCATAAACGTGGCGGCGCTTGGATGGATGGCTCACGTGACAAATTCCGTGCCGCCAATGGCAAACTGATCAATCCCATTGCTTACCTGGTATGTAACTTCACCCCAGCAGGCCAAGGCAAGCCGGCGTTGCTCACGCACGATGAAGTCACTACTTTATTCCACGAGTTTGGTCATGGCCTGCACCACCTGCTAACGCGCATTGAGTTTGCTGGTGCATCTGGCATCAATGGTGTGGCGTGGGATGCAGTCGAGTTACCCAGTCAGTTTATGGAGAACTGGTGCTGGGAGCCGGAAGGCTTGGCGCTAATCTCTGGCCACTACGAAACGCAAGACGTATTACCCAAAACACTACTGGATAAGATGCTCGCTGCGCGTAACTTCCAGTCAGGTTTAGGCATGCTGCGTCAAATCGAGTTTTCTCTGTTCGACTTCGAGCTGCATTGCAGTCACGGTGATGGCCGCACAGTGCTTGATGTATTGCACAGCGTACGCGAGCAAGTGGCAGTCATGACACCGCCGAGCTGGAATCGTTTTGCCAACAGTTTTGCGCATATTTTTGCCGGCGGTTACGCGGCAGGTTATTACAGCTACAAATGGGCTGAAGTGTTATCCGCCGATGCATTCTCACGCTTTGAAGAAGAAGGCGTGCTTAACCCTAAAACCGGTCGAGCGTTCCGTGATGCCATCCTCGCTAAAGGTGGCTCACAATCACCCATGCAGCTATTTATAGAGTTTCGCGGACGCGAGCCAAGTATTGATGCGCTACTGCGTCACAGCGGCCTTAGCGATCCCCAAGTGGCATAACAGAAGAGGTCATTATGACTACGCCAAGCAATACGCCAGAGACTGAAACTAAAAAACGCTTTATCGCCGGTGCGGTATGCCCAGCTTGCCAGGTGATCGATGGCATTCGTATGTGGGAAGTGGACGGTGTGCCCCATCGCGATTGCGTGCACTGCGGTTACAGTGACACCTTGAATGCCGAAGGTAATTCCATTCCCAATGAAATACCGACGCGAGTGAATGTCAGCGCCCTGAAAAAGCCCAAAGAGGCGAAAGGCCAAGCACTGCAGTTTTTTCCTAATCCTAAGCTGAAAAAATAAATCATTCAGCAATAAAAAACGGCCTTAAGGCCGTTTTTTATTATCTCACTATCAATTGCTTGCTCTAGCAAAAGGCTCTGGACGGGGTGTATCAGGTGTGGATGGTGGCAGCATTGGTATAGCAAAGTCTGGCTGATCACCAGTTAAACTTTTTAAGAACGCGGTGATTTGGCTAATCTGTTCTTTTTCAAGCTTGCGACCTAACTGCAAACGCGCCATGACATCAACCGCTTCCTCCAAGTTCCAGTACGCACCGTCATGGAAGTAGGGATAGGTTAATTCAACGTTACGTAAGGTTGGCACTTTAAATTTAAAACGATCTAAGTCATTACCGGTCAGACCCGCCACACCCTCTGCAGGGTTAGACGTTTCATAGGCTTCAACCAAACCCATTTTCTGGAATGAGTTACCACCAGCAGCTGGGCCATTATGGCAGGCAGTACAGCCCACCTCTTTAAACAATTTGTAACCCACTTTTGCTTCAGCAGTGAGCGCATTCTCATCGCCTTTGAGCCACTGGTCAAACGGCGCATTAGGCGTCACTAAGGTCTTCTCAAACTCAGCAATGGCATCCGTCACTTCATTGATCGTTATTTTCTCAACGTTATACACATCTTTAAACGACTGTGCATACTGTGGAATCGAGGCCAAAACACCCACTGCTAAATCATGGGTAAAGCCCATTTCCATTGGGTTAGCGATTGGACCACCCGCCTGCTCTTGCAAATCAGCGGCACGACCATCCCAAAACTGCGCCAAGTTTAGGCTTGAGTTCAAAACAGTGGGTGAGTTGATCGGGCCTTCTTGCCAGTTATGTCCAATCGACGATGGTAAGTTATCACTGCCACCCATGCTCAAGTTATGGCACGAGTTACAAGAAATAAAGCCAGACTTCGATAAACGTGGATCAAAGAACAACTGTTTACCCAACTCTACTTTTGCTTGGTCAGTAATCACCGCGGGCTCAATTGGCTGAATCGGCTCATTTTTTTGTGGCGCAGCCAACGCGCCAACACTCATGCTCACCGTGAGCGCTAATACAGATAGTCTAAGCATCAGGTTGTTCCTCGATGGTATTTAATATCATTCTTATACGTATCATGCGTGATAGTTCAGAGGAGAAAGTTGACTCTAGTCAAACAAAAGCATGCCACTGCCTATTGAATCTCTCTTTGCAGTACTTTAACGAACACCAAGCTGAGTCAACTCACTTAAGCCGTGCTGCTTTCGCCACACTGGACGCATCCAATACTTGCATCGCTGCATATTGGCTAACAAAAACCTGTCCGCCAAAGTGCTGAAGAAACTCGGAACGGTGTAATTGGTCCATCACTGGCCCCTTAACTTCAGATAAGTGTAATTGCACACCCGCTACTTTTAAGCGCTCAACAATAGCTTCCAAACTATCTAAAGCACTGGCATCAATCAAATTGACCCCTGAGCACATCAGTACTAAGTTTTTACAGTTTGGGTAATCAACCAACAGCTGCGTAATGCTCTCTTCTAAATAGCGCGCATTAGGAAAATACAGGCTCTCATCCACCCGTAATGACACCACAGAGTCACTTTGCACCACAGAAAACCGCTCAATATTGCGGAAATGTTCGCTGCCGGGCAGCTGTCCGACAACCGCCATATGCGGTCTACTGGTGCGCCATAAAAACAATACCAGCGACAAGCCAACGCCCATAATGATGCCGATCTCCACGCCCATAAACAGCACACCAAACATGGTCGCTGCTTGCGCAATAAAATCTTGTTTAGAAAAGCGCCAAGTGCGTTTTAAAGAACCAAGATCCACCAAACTGAGCACCGCAACAATAATGGTTGCGGCCAACACTGCATGCGGTAAATTATGGAACAATGGGGTAAAAAACAAGGCAGTGATAGCAATTCCGACAGCGGTTAATATACCCGCCATAGGCGTTCGCGCGCCGGCATCAAAGTTAACAATCGAGCGAGAAAAACCACCGGTAACAGGAAAACCACCACTGATCGCGGCAGCAATATTTGCCGTGCCTAAACCCACCAATTCTTGGTTCGGATCAATACGCTCACGACGTTTCGCCGCCAATGTTTGCGCAACCGAAACCGATTCAACAAAGCCAACCAGGCTAATTAATAGTGCTGCGGGCAATAACTGCATGGCCAACTGCCAATCCAGCGTCGGCAACTGCAAGACAGGTAAACCCTCCGGCACACTGCCCACTACGCGCACACCGCTGTCAGCCAAGTTAAACCAAGTCACCGCCAACACCGAGACGATAATCGTCAGTACTGGACCTGTTTTAGTCAGGCTATCCGCCCAGCCCGAGCTCAGCCCCAATGCCAGCAACAAACCTTTTTAAGCGGGTACGCACCAGCTGTAAAAACAGCAAGCAGACACCGCCAATCACTAATGTAGGCAGATTGATATACGGGATCTGCTCAGCCAATGAAGGCAACAATTGCAGCACTGTTTGCCCTTCGGCTTTGACACCTAAAATATGTTTAAGCTGACCTAAAGCGATCAATACGCCAGAAGCACTGATGAAACCAGATATCACCGGATGGCTTAAAAAATTGGCTAAAAAACCTAAGCGCAGCACCGCCATCAATAACAGCACGACACCGGATAACGCCGCCAGCAACATTGCAGCACCAATATAGGCTGCAGAGCCAGTCGGAAACATCGGCTCCAACGCAGCCGCTGTCATCAATGAGATCACCGCCACCGGCCCCACCGCCAAGGTACGACTGGAACCAAATATTGCATATAAGAATAGCGGCGCAATACTGGCATACAACCCAGTAATGGGCGGTAAACCAGCCAGCATAGCGTAGGCTAGACTTTGCGGGATCAACATCAAAGTGACGATGACCGCGGCCAGACTATCTTTGCCTGCGGTCAGGCGACTGTAAGACGCTGCCCATTCAATGCAGGGCAGCCAACCTTTTATCTTCATGCTTATAGACACACGTACACTTACTCAGACCAGCGCTGTTGTAAACGTGGCAGCAAAGACGTCAAGTCATAGCCGGCTGTTTTTGCTGTATCCAGCACGCACTGCGGATCCAAATGATGGGCTTCACTCAATGCCCACAAGCATGAGCAGCGCGTTCCTGTGCGACAAAACGCCAAAACAGGCCCCTTAACCTCGGCAAGCAGCCGAGCAAAATCAGTGACATTTTGCTCAGTAACCTGCCCAGAAATTACCGGTAAATAATGGTATTGCAAGCCCGATGCTTGTGCGGCCGCTGCCATTTCGGCGCTACTGGGTTGGTCTTCACCCTCAGTATCTGGACGATTATTAATGACTGTCTGAAAGCCCTTCGCAGCGACGGTGGCCATATCAGTCGGTTGAATTTGCCCAATCACTGATAAAAAAGGCGTGAGTTGTTTGATTGCTTCCATCGTTATATCTCCACTATTACAGCGTGTTAAGAGGGATTTTTAAATAGCGTACACCGTTGTCTTCAGCAGGTGGCAACTCGCCTGCACGCATATTCACTTGTACCGATGGAAGAATCAGGGTTGGCATCGACAACGTAGCATCACGTGCGATACGCATGGCGACAAACTCATCGGCACTGATTCCCTCTCGCACATGAATATTGTGCTGACGCTCAGTTGCTATTGTGCTTTCGTTGCAGTGTTCATCACGTCCAGGTGCTTTGTAGTCATGGCACAAAAACACACGCGTGGCGTCAGGCAGCTCAAATAGACGCTGAATAGACGCATACAAAGTACGTGCATCGCCACCTGGAAAATCGCAGCGTGCAGTACCATAATCCGGCATAAACAGCGTGTCACCCACAAAGACAGCATCACCAATTACGTAACTCAGGCACGCTGGCGTATGCCCCGGTGTGTGCATCACCTGCACAGAGAGCCCACCAAACTCCAAGGTATCGCCTTCGCTCAATAAGCGATCAAACTGGCTACCATCGTTGGCAAATTGTGGCTCAGCATTAAAAATTTCAGAAAATACTTTTTGCACGGTCGTAATCTGCGCACCAATCGCCAGTTGTCCGCCTAACTGCTGCTTAAGGTAAGGCGCAGCCGATAGGTGATCAGCATGCACATGGGTTTCTAGCAGCCACGCTACTGTGAGTTGCTGCTCGCGCACAAAAGCCACAATCTCTTCAGCACTTTGCGTTTTCGTACGACCAGATGCCGGATCATAATCAAGGACTGAATCAATAATGACACATGACTGCGAAGCAGGGTCGCGCACAACATAACTATAGGTATAGGTTGCTGGGTCAAAAAAAAGCTGTCACTGCAGGCCGCATAGCATAACCCTCTAGGAAAGACCGAATGAACATGCAACAGATTATACACGTCAAATTGGAATATGCTTATAACAATTTAAACTATAAGACTGATAGCCTAAAACACAGATAGCAAAAAGGCACCATTAAGGTGCCTTTTTGCTATCTCAATCAGACGACTATTATTTTTTATCGCAGCCTTTAGTGCTGCAAGTGCTTACACCTATGATGCTGTAAGCAGGACAACTGCCGAGTGCGCCAGTAATAATCGGCACAACACCAAGCCAGCCCCACCAACCCACCACGCCTGTTAACGCTAAGCCCACTAAAACCAACCCTACAATAATGCGCAAAGCACGATCAATTGAACCCATATTGCCTTTCATAATAATTCCTCACTGTCGTTTTAAAGATGACATTTCACCTATACTATACAACAAGATAAATTATCTATATGTGTCTAATTTCTCTGCAAAGCTATTACGTAGTTCGATTATTCATCTTCACTGCAGTAAATCTGATACAGCGTTTCAATAATCAACAACGCCTGTGGACTGCTAATACGGTAATAAATCTGCCGACCATCACGACGCGTACCTACCAATCCTTCACGGCGTAATACGCCTAATTGCTGTGACAAGGTCGGTTGTACAATTTTCAGACGGTCTTCAAGCTCACCCACATTCATTTCGCCATGCACTAGTTGGCACAATAGCAAAAGACGATCGGGATTACCTAACGCTTTCAAAAGCTGCCCCGCAGCATCTGCATTATCACGCAGTTGATCAATATCCATCAAAGGAGCCGAATCATTCATTTACTACACCCTAAATCGAGTCATCGTTGGAATGCTGTCTAGGTGATTTTATGCACTGCATAGTGCACTCCTAAAACAGCCCAACCCATTATTATCATTCTCAAAAATAGTACCCCGCTCTAAAGCATGATTAGAGCGGACATTGAGTTATAGAATACCAGTATTCTCTAGACCAGATGCATTTTTACACTTTTTTTGAAAGAGACACATTGACGCACAACAAGCATTTTTATTTAACTTTTTTCAGGCACCAGCATGGCCCAAACTAAACCCCATAGTAAAGCGCCAGCACCAAGCCAAAACGCGCCTTGCAATGTACCACTAGCAGCAAGCCATTGAGCGGTCAACCAGGGGCCGGTGAGTTGAGTGAAACCGTATAAAGCCACCAACGCTGCCGACAAACGCGGCCCTTGATGCGGGTGTAAGGTACGCGCTAAGCGCTGGGTTAATAATACCGTACCTAAGAATGTTCCGCCTACCAACATGGCACAGAGCACCACCCCCCAAGTTGCTGGCAATAACAGCACCGCTAAGACACCAAGCAACTGCAAAATATAATTTAAGCGCAACGCTAACGCATCACCGATACGTGCGCCCAATTTATTCCAAACCCATGGGGCCGGCAAGGTCGCTAAAGCCACCAATAACCAACTACCATCGACTAAGAAACTGCCAGATTCAAGCTGTAAACTGGCCAGCATCGGTAAAAAAGTCATCGGTAAGATATAACCCAGACCAGCGCCGGCATAAGATAAGAATAACGGCGTACTGGCCCGATCAAGCAAACGCGACGAGGGTGTATTGCCATTGCTATCAATAGGCAAATCAATCGGCGCAGGGATATCGAGCACCGCCAACTGCCGCCAGCCCCACCATGCTAACGGTACACTGAGAAGGAAAGCAGGCCACCAGCGCTCAGCCCCCTGCAGCCATTGCGCCGGCACAGCCACCAAAGCACTGGATACCAGCAAACCAACACCAACCCCTAGATACACCAAGCCACTGGCAGTGGCTCGGCCATGGCGTGCTAACCATTCCAAAATCAAGGACGGCGCCTGTACAAAAACAATGCCGTTGGTGATGCCATTAATTAAGCGTAACGCCGATAAAGTCTCAGCCGTTTCTGCTTGTGTTTGTAATAAAGTGCAAACAACGTTAATTGCCAAGGCCCAAGGCAAGACCTTATGAATCTGCGTTACGCGGTGCCAGCGCATGGCTAACAGAGCGCCAAGCAAATAACCCAGATAGTTCCAGCTGGCGACATCCGCGCCCTGTTTGAGGGTCAGCAAGCCGTCTTCAACCAACCAAGGCAACAACGGGGTATAAATAAAACGCCCTAAGGTGTGTACCACCAATAGCACTAAAGCACCGGCAATGATCACCCGCAACAGGTCTGGAGTTTTCTCAGTCATAACTACTTTCTTATTATTAATGGGCCAGCCTGCAACGCTCTCATACCCGCTGCGTTGCGGCATTAGTGCTACATAGTACGCCTACGACCTTGAGTCGTCAGTCATTACCTAATTGCGCCAAGAATTGCTCACGCCAAACAGCCTGCTTTGGCAAGGCAACAAAAAACGGGTTCAAGTAACTGTCTTGCGCCGCATAGGTTAATACTTGCCCTTGTAGATTAAGCACTTGGCCACCAGCGCCCTCAAGCACCCCTTGTGCTGCAGCGGTATCCCACTGCGAGGTCGGCGCCAGTCGCGGATAAAGATCCGCTGCGCCCTCAGCCATCTGACAAAACTTCAATGAGCTGCCGACATTGACTAAACGCAGTGCTGGGTAGTCGGCATGCAAACGTTGTAGTAAAGCCTCTTGTTCAGGACTGCTATGACGTTTACTGGCTACCACCACCAGCTCATCATCTGGTGCGACACGCATGTGCAATGTCCGCGTTTTACCCTCAGCATCACAACAAAAAGCACCGAATTCAGCGCCGCCATAATACATATTGCCCGTCACCGGTACGCCAACCACGCCAAACACTACACGACCTTGCTCAATCAGAGCCACATTGACCGTATACTCAGCACTGCCGCTAATAAACTCTTTAGTGCCATCCAATGGATCAACCAGCCACCAACGCGTCCACTGTTGACGCTGTAGCAAAGGAATATCGCAATCCTCTTCTGAGAGTACTGGGATGCTTGTATCTAACCTTGCTAAGCCAGCCGCCAAGATGTGATGTGCAGCCATATCAGCCGCAGTAATGGGCGACTCATCCGCCTTGGTTTTTACCGCCACATCGGCTTGCCAATAGGGCAGTGTGGCTTGACCTGCTGTCCGTACCAATTCAAGTACTGGGTGAATGAGCTCATGCATCATGCTTGAAACTCTCCACGCTGCTGCAGCAAGTCACGCACCACATACATCGCCGCTAACGCACGCCCTTCAGAAAACTGCGGATGCTCAAGCAAGCCGATCAAATTACGCAAACTGACTTTATCAACACGCATCAATTCGGGTTCATCACCTTCTAAACGTGAGGGGTATAGATCACGCGCCAATACCACGCCGATACGTTGGCTCATATAGCCTGGCGACAAACTCAACTCGGTAATAAATTCCAACGAACGGGCGGCAAAACCTGCTTCTTCTTGCAACTCACGGTTGGCCGCTTGCAAGGCATCTTCACCGGGATCGATTAAACCTTTTGGCAACGATAACTCATAGGCATCGCTACCCGCGCAGTACTCTTCGACCAACAGCACATGCTCAGCATCGCTCATAGCGACAATCATCACCGCACCTAAACCACCGGCCTTACCACGCAAACGCTCATAGGTACGCTCTACGCCATTACTAAATCGCAGCTCTAACTGTTCGACACGAAAGATTCGACTGCGTGCCACTTCTTCACAAGACAAGATGACTGGTTTTTCTCGCATAACAAAACTCCAATTGCTTATAGAAGGTATCATAGCGCGCTTGATCGCACAGTTTTAGAGAGATTTAAGTATGCAACAGCTGCCTTGGGAGACAATTGATACCGTCTTATTGGATATGGACGGTACTTTACTCGACCTGCATTTTGATAATGTTTTTTGGCTCGACTACATGCCGCAGTATTATGCCGACAAAAACGGCCTATCACGCGCCGCAGCTGATGCGTACTTACAGCCTTTAATGGCCTCCTATAGCGGCCAACTGAACTGGTACTGTGTGGAATTCTGGAGCAAAACCCTGGATTTACCAATCAAACAAATGAAACGCGATACCGCACACTTAATTAATCTACGCGCCAACTCCGAACAATTTTTATTAGCCTTAAACAAAGCAGGTAAACACACCGTACTGGTGACCAATGCGCACCGTGATTCTCTGCATATCAAACTTGAGAAAGTCCATTTAGAGCCTTTATTGGACGTTATTATCAGCTCACACGATTACGGTTACCCTAAAGAAGATCAGCGTTTCTGGAACAGTCTCAGCCAGCAGATTGATTTCCAGCCTGAGCGCAGCTTATTTATTGATGACAGCCTACCCGTACTGCGCAGTGCCCAACGCTATGGCATCAGCCATTTACGTGCTGTTTTACAGCCGGATAGCCAAGGCGCGCATAAAGATTGTGAAGAATTTATCCCATCAACTGATCTGCTGGCCTTGGTGGGCAATCTATAAGAGCTTTAAGGCGAACAGTTGACAGCCTGCTCTGCGCTCGCTACACATATCACAACACCAGAATAATAAGAGCGCAGCCCATGCCGCAAAATAGACCCACAGCTTTCAATAGCTTTGCTGAATTCTATCCACATTACTTATCCGAACATGAAAACCGCACCAGCCGCCGCTTGCATTTTTTCGGCACCCTTGGCGTACTGAGTATTACTGCTTGCGCTCTTTTGGGCGTGATCAATGCTTGGTGGCTATTGGCGCTACCAGTTTGCGGCTATGGCTTTGCTTGGCTGGGGCACTTCGTGTTTGAAAAAAATCGCCCAGCAACCTTTCAACACCCATTTTACAGTTTGGCAGGCGATTTTGTGATGTTCAAAGACATCTTAATCGGACGTATTCCTTGGTAGCGTATCGCGCCAAGTCAGGTAAATACGCAGGTCAAATTCATACTGATGGTAGTCCGGCAGCATATGCTGACAGAGCTGATAAAAGGCTTTGTTGTGGTCTTTTTCACGTAAATGCGCCAGCTCATGCACCACGATCATCTGCAAAAACTGCGGCGGCGTATCGCGAAATAACGAGGCGATACGGATTTCTTTTTTTGCCGTGAGCTTATTACCCTGCACCCGCGAAATAGCGGTGTGCAAACCCAGCGCATGACGCAGCACATCCAGCTTACTGTCATACAGGACTTTGTCGATATTGGGTGCATTGCGCAGGTACTGCTGCTTTAGATCAGTGGTGAACTGATACAGCGCTTTATCACTTTGTACGCCATGGCGTTCGGGGTAACGCTGCTGTAAATAAGCCTCTAGCTTATTCTGCTGCATAAGCTTGCGTACTTGAGCCTGCAGCTCTGGCGCATAGGCGGCTAGGTATTTCAACTCAAGCATTGTCACTCTATTCCTCTAAACAAAATTGACTATAAACGCTAGACTGCATTTTAAAACTCATCCATGGCCTGCTTATGAAAGCCTCACGTATCACTTTAGATCAATGGAAAATCTTACAAGCTGTGATTGATCATGGTGGCTATGCACAAGCAGCACTCGCGCTGCACTGCTCACAATCCTCGGTCAACTATAATATTGCGCGCATGCAAGAGCAGTTAGCCATGCCATTATTACGCATTGAAGGGCGTAAAGCTGTATTAACTGAAACGGGCGAAATTCTCTTAAGGCGCTCACGGCAATTAACTGCTGATGCGTCACAGCTGGAAGCTTTAGCTCAGCAAATCCAAGAAGGCTGGGAAGCCGAAGTGCGTTTAGTGGTGGATGTGGCCTATCCCAGTCAAAACATCGTGCAAGCACTGCAAGCCTTTAAACCACTGAGCCATGGTTGCCGCGTGTTGTTACGCGAAGAAGTGTTATCTGGTGCCGAAGAATTACTGCATGACGGTGCTGCAGATATTGCTATCAGCGCTTTAAATATTATCGGTTACCTACCCATTGAATTGGGCACTATTACTTTCATTGCCGTGGCGCATCAGCAGCATCCTTTGCATCAGCTAGGGCGCATGCTCAGTGCCACGGATTTATCCGCACACATGCAAGTGGTGGTACGTGATTCAGGCAAGCGTCAACCACGTGATGTCGGTTGGTTAGGTGCCGAGCAGCGCTGGACAGTCGCCAGTTTAGCCACTTCTGCTGAGTTTATTCGCGCGGGCTTAGGTTTTGCTTGGTTGCCCGAGCATATGGTCGCCGCTGATTTAAGCAGCGGTTTACTAAAACAGCTGCCTTTGCAAACCAGTGCAGTGCGTCATCAGCCGTTTTATCTGTATAGCCATAAAGATAAGCCGCTCGGGAAAGCGGCGCAAATCTTAGTGGACTGTATTCGCGCCAGCGCGCTACCTGTACAGGGTAGCGTCACTGACTAACAAGCTATTACTTACGCACGCCTTCAACCGCTAAGGTCAACTCAACACTTTCTGACGCTGGGCCTAAGTTGGCTTTAATGCCGAAATCAGATAATTGCAGGGTTGTGGTGCCTTCAAAGCCAGCACGGTAGCCACCCCACGGATCATCACCCTCACCAATAAAGTAGGCAGCAATCACCACTTCTTTAGTGACGCCATTAAGGGTTAAGTCACCGATAATGTCAGCAGTACCTTCACCGGTGCTGACCACTTTAGTGGAGGCAAATGTGGCTTTTGGATGCTTGCTGGTGTTTAAAAAATCAGCGCTGCGCAAATGCTTATCACGCTCAGCATGGTTACTGTCGAGGCTGGCAGTACGCAAGGTCACATTGACTTTGCTGGCTTCTGGTTGTGCTGCGTCATAGCTGAAAGTGCCATCAAAATCTTTAAAGGTGCCGTATAACCAGCTGTAACCTAAGTGGCTGATTTTAAAGTTAACAAATGCGTGCTGGCCTTCTTGGTCAATCACATAATCTGCTGCAGATACTGCACCACTGGCTAATACTGAACCTAATAGCAACGCTGCAAACGTTTTCTTAAACATGTTTTTACCTCTAATCAATTAAAAGAATCTAAGTTGTAAAATTATTTCGGCCCACAACCCAGCATGCGCTTGAGTGTTGAATCACGATCAATAAAGTGATGCTTCAAAGCTGCTAAACCATGCAATCCAGCAAACACTACTAAGCCCCAGGCCACATAGAAATGCACTTCCCCAGCCAGATCCGCCTGATCGGGCAAGCCGGTAATCAGCGCAGGAATTTCAAATAGATCAAAGACGCTGATGCCACGACCTTCCGCGGTGGAAATTAGATAGCCGGAAATCATCACTACAAAAATACCAAGATACAGCAGCCCGTGGCCTAAGCGGCTGAGTAAGCGCTCACTGCTGGAGTGCGTACTTAAAGGCGCAGGCTTTGGCGTAAACATGCGCCACAACACACGCAGTAACATCACCGCAAAAAGTGTCACACCAACGCTTTTATGCAACGCAGGAGCAGTGCGATACCATTCGCTGTAATAGGTTAAGCCGGTCATCCACAGCCCCAAACCAAACAAAGCAAAGACCGCCAGCGCGACCAGCCAATGGATGACGACACTGACTAAACCATAGCGATTTGAAGAATTAAGCAACTGCATATGAGCTCTCTTATGTTGTTAATGGTGTCTATTGTAGCTAACTTAATATTGATAAAAAGCGCTAATTATCGCTCATACCTATCTATTTTTTAGATAGATCAAGATGCGTAACGTAAAACCATCCTGCATACGTTATAGCTCATGCTGTTTCACAACAATAAAAACAACTTCTCCTTAGCCTACTTCAGTCATAGATATGAATGGCAATAGCGGGCTGAAAAGTTAATGTTAGGGTTGGATCTGCTGACTCTATATTGTCATGGCTAAAGCACTTAGACAGACATCTGCATCTCGACAGCGGCAAGCTCCTGCAATGTTAGCATCCGACTTTGTCCAAGCTCCAACCTTGCCAAAGTCAGCGGCCCAACTGATTCTCGATGCAATGCCAGTACTTCATTTCGGAAAAAACCAAACATGCGCTTCACTTGATGGTACTTGCCTTCCGTCAGCGTCAGCTTGGCATTGTATGCAGAGAGTATTTCTAAATCTGCTGGCTGAGTGGTGATATTTTCATACGCAAAATAAATGCCCTCACGAAACACCGCGACATACTCTGGCGTTAAGGGTTGAGCCAAAGTCACTTCATACGTCTTGGCCAATTGAGTCTCAGGCAAACTGATCCTGCGCGACCAAGCACCATCGTTGCTCAACAACACCAGCCCCGTAGTCATTAAGTCGAGGCGCCCAACAATATGCAGCTCATTTTTCTGCGGATGCTCAATAAGATCCAAAACCGTTGTGTGCTGCACGTCTTTGGTGGCGCTGACCACGCCTTGAGGTTTATTGAGCATGATATAAAGCGGCTGGTTATTTTGTAAGCAGCGACCGTCCAAAATTACTTGCGTGAATTGCGTGATCTTTTGTCGAATGGAATGCGCCGCCTGCCCGTCGATAACAATGCGTTTTTGCGCAATGAGAAGACGCGTATCAGCCAGCGAAAAATTACTGTTCTGACTGATAAAACGGTCGAGTCGGCCGGTTGTCGATTTCATAAAAACTCTAATTACACTCTAAAAACGACTCATCAATAGAGCCAACTGGCTGATTAAGTAACAAACCAATGGTTGATCAAAACGGACAAGGGCAGCGACCATGCATGACTGCGCCACCGGTAGGATGTTGGAAATATAAATCACTGGCATGTAATTGCAAACGATCGGCCAACTGCTCACTTTGTGCACTGCTATACAGATCACAACCCAGAATAGGATGGCCAATGTCTAGACTGTGAATGCGCAACTGATGGGTACGCCCCGTCAGCGGGATAAATTGCACCAAACTACGGCGCGGCTGCTCGAAACGCTGCACTACTTTGTATTCACTGATCGCTACTTTACCGCTGGCGTGGCAAATCTTTACTCGCGGGAAAAGGCTCTTATCTTTAGCGATGGGCGCAACAATCTGCCCCTGATCATCAGCAAGCCAACCCTCTAACATCGCTAAATAACGTTTTTGCACTGTGCCCGCTTGAAACTGCTGATTAAGATGCTGCACAGACACTGCATTAAGCCCCACCAACATAATGCCCGATGTACCAAAATCTAACCGGTGCGCTAACTTTGCCTGTGGAAATGCCGGAGTCAGCCCTGCTTGGCCGTGGACTAAACGGTAATGCACCGAGTCCCAATTGAGTGGATTTTTACCCGACAAACTGAGTAGGCCACTGGGTTTATTGATCAGCAAGATGTCGTCATCTTGATACAGAATAGTCAGAAAACTCTCGCATACAGGTGCAATAAAGTCGTCAACAATGGTGTTATTAGGTGGATTTGTAGTGTGCATTCAAGAGTCTATTTTGTGGATGTACATAAGGTTCAGTTCGCTCCTAAAAATAAAGAGAACAGCTGGCTAAAATAATGACTGCCACCCGCTGCTCAGAAAATCCGCTGGTTTTCAGCAATTGGAAATTGCTGCTGTCAGTCAGCAACGACTAGGCTCACCCTTGCCTAGAAGCTCTATCACAAGCCTCCCAGCCCAAAGTGAATGCAGGCCATTACAAACGCCAAGAGAAACAGCGTTTCTACAACCATCAGAAGCACTGGTTTCCAACCGACAATTGCTAGTTTTTGGAAAGATGTTTTAATGCCCAGCGCCGCAATTGCTGCCACCATGCACCAACGCGACACGTCAGTGAATACATCGCTCGCCAGCGCTGGAATCCAACCTAGGCTATTCATCAGCACTATCACTACAAATGCTAACAAAAAGTTTGGCAAAGCAGGCACTTTAGCAGCACCCATCTGTTTACGCTGATGGCGGAACAAGAAGATAAACACCATTACCACAGGAACCAGCATCGCCACGCGGAACAATTTAACGAAGGTAGCAATGTCACCGGCACCATCAGAAATCATATAGCCAGCGCCCACCACTTGCGCCACGTCATGGATGGTGCCACCGAGAAAAATACCGGCCTCAGTGTCACTCAGGCCTAAAGCACCAACAAGCAAGGGGTAGAGAATCATCGCCATGGTCGACAGCGTTGTTACCCCAACCACCGTCATAATGGTATTGCGCTCATGGGTTTCATTACGCGGCATCACCGCTGACAACGCCAGCGCAGCAGACGCACCACAAATCGCCACTGAACCACCAGTCAGCAAGCCCATTTCACGACTGAGACCCAGCGTTCGCGCCAGCAATACACCCACGACAATCGTCAAAACCACTCCGCCGACGACAAGCAGCACCGGCCCCATACCCAGCGCGGTGACGTCTTCAAAGGTGATGCGCACACCGAGCAACGCCACACCGAGGCGCAGTATGGTTTGCGAGCAAAAATCTACACCTGCCAAGCAGCGCCCTTCCTCTGAGAGAAAATGCAGAGTCATGCCAAATAGCAGCGCATAGAGTAATGTGGGGCCGCCGTAATGATCAGCAATAAAAGTGGTGGCCAAGGCAATGCTGATGCAAATCATCATCCCCGGCATAATCTGTCGCCCAGCCTCTAACAGTCGCTGAAAAGAATACTTGGACGCTTCACGATTAGACATACTCATTGCCCCCCTAGGGCTGCACAACAGGAACAATAACCACAGGGATTTTTAATTTTTGATAACGCCCTGAGTCATTTTGACGGCGCACATGCCTAGTGTAACGCTTAAACCTAATCGCCTTGCATGCTGAATACGCCGACTCGGTTTGGGATGTTTCTACAGTTTCAACGCTTTTAGCAAGCGCGCTCAACTGCGTTGCTTGCTAAAGCGTATTAAAAACTTGAGCGTCAACATGAAGCCGAATCGAAGCTGACGGATGTATCAGCGCTGGGCTTCAATGCGGTCCCAGTTAACATTATTGACCGTTGAATCTGTATTGGGATTGTAGAACGCGTCATTATTGAGGATATAGGTGCCGTTACCATCGGTATAAACGTTGTCATAGAAGCTGGGGAGCTTGATCGTCCCACCTGTTGGTGTGGAGTACGGTGTCTCTTCTCGTATGCTATCTACGTATTGCTGTTGCTGACGATCACTAGCGGCGGAGCGTTGCTTATAACCACCCACGATGATGTCGTTAATATCGCTATTGATTTGCTGCATTTTGCGATTGTGGTTCTGCCAGCTGGCCATCCGATCACTGGCACCTTTGCGCTGGATACGCGCCAACTCCTGCCAGTATCGCTGCATTTCTGCCTCCCACACTGGATTGCTACGAATCGACTGAACAATGGCTGAGAGCACCGCATCGGTTAGGTAGTTGCTGCCCGCAGGACCACGGAAACTGCGCATCAGGTTGATGTTCCAACTACCGGCGCTGACCTGTCCCTGCTGAATCGTTACTAAGTACTGCCAGGTGATGAGGACAGTTTCCTCGAGTGCTATGCCATTTTGCTTATAGGTCAGCACAAGTTTGGTCGCCTGGGTATCAAATTGCTGTCCATAGCCCATTGGCGCGGAGGTTAAATTACTCTGCTCGACAATCTGATACATCTGCGCATTATGCTGACGAAGTTGCTGGGTTAACTCAGGCACATCCTCTTCAGAGACAAGTTGCAGACCGCTGACTGTTGGATCAGGACTGTGCTGGGCCATCTGCATCAGCCACTGACCTAGCGACTCGGGCAATGGCAGGTAAAGGCTCCCGCCCGCCGTCGGTTGCATCACCTGACCCGGTGCCGCGTGATTAAACTCGAAGGAAAAGCTCGGAAAGAAACGCACTGCCCTACCATCAGGCGCGCTGATCTTCACGTCGCTGGCTATCGGCATGTTGTAGAGCTGGAGCGCTGGTCGAGTAATACCACCTTCAAGCACCCAACCTTCTGGCACCAACACCGTGCTTGCAACAATATTATTCATTCCAGGGTCACGCAGCGGATGTTCACGCATCACCACCCTATTGCTGGGCTTGGAAGAGCTTGGGTTGATCACAGCCGACTCCGACTGTGCAAGCTTTGTCGAGTTGGTTGATTCAGCATCGTCACACCCGAAAAGAGCTAGACAAATAACCCCGAGTATCAATCGACCTCTTGCCAAGTTCATCAACATTGCAGTGCATCCTCTTTAATAGTTACTTGAGCAACAATACCCAAACCACCTCAACCGTTCAGAGTAGCCCCTGCTCAGACTCCTTAAGCAAACTAAGCTTTGAACTCTTGCAGCGCTGATAACGCGGCTTGCGCTTTAGCTGCTTGAACAAAAATATGGTCATGGTAATACGCGGCAATAACATTCGCGCTGATGCCTTTCGAGGCAAGCTTTTTTGCTACCGCAGCCGTTAAACCAACCGCCTCTAAGCTTGAATGAACAGTTAACGTGATTTGACGAAACGAACCCTCAAACGACAAACCTGCTCGTTGCGCAGCCGCCTTTGGCAGCACAAGCGTTAATCCTTCGTGCTCCATAAATGTAGCGACTGGCCTTAACTGACAATAATCAGCTAATTCACCTGAGACTGTACAAAAAGCAAACTCCGGCTCAAGTAGTTCCGGATTCATTAACCGCAACAGCTCATCTAAATCAGTAACGCCTGACATTAATAATTCGTCCTTTTAATTTCCTAACACCACACTTTGCGATGGCTGGAATAAAACGTAAGTTGTCCCCGCCGCAAAGCGGTTTTTATGTATGACTCACTTCAATAAACCACTTTGGCTGCATTGCATCAAATTCAGTACGTATATTGGATGGCAGATAGCAAGCTGAGTCCAGTACAAAAACTTGGCCATTCATACGCTTGAATACAACCCAGTGCCAAAAGTCTGTATCATCTTCGCGGTGATGCTTTATCGACAGCAATGCCAAATCTGGCAATGCATGCCAAGATATAAATGGTACTTTGCACTGAGAGATTTTAACACCAGCACTCGCTAGCATGTGTCGAACGTAGTGAATCTCTGGCCACAAAGATCTATCCGCAGCATAAATGCCCATCGCATTGGCGATAGCTTTCCTCTGTGCATACGTTTTACCTAAAATATTGGTAACTGATGCAATTCCACACCCAGTGCTTTCCTATTGCACGACCGGTTTAAGCACTAACTTTCTCCTTGCTGTATAGGGTAAAGTTCAGCAGCACGGCCTAATTGGCTATCCATCGGGAATATCACTATTTCATCACCGTCCTGCCAAGGTTGGTATTTGGCCATGACCTGCTGGAACACAGGATGCTCCAGCCAATCACTCAGCCATTGCTGCAGATACGGATAAGGCAGACTGTAGAATACCTCGCGATCGACATGGGCGAACTGGCGCACAAAAGGCATGATGCCAATATCAGCGATACTGATGTGATCCCCGAACAGGTACTTATTTTTAGTCAGTAAGTTCTCTAACACCTGCAAAAACACTTCACCCTGTTGCCGGTACTCAAGCTGGCTGCGCTCCGGATGGCGATCAGCGTATTTGTAGCGATCGAGCCAGTGTTTAAATTCGTTATCGTTCTGCTCGATTAGGGTATTGGCGCTGACTAAATCGGTGTTTAACAAAGCATGCGGATCATTCTGCTCCAGTGCCCATTCCAGTATCTCTCTGCTTTCCTCGATAACCTGCCGCTTGGAGCGAGCACCCTCAGCCAATTCCAAAACAGGAACAGTGCCTTTGGGACTGATCGTCAACATCTGCGCCGGCTTATTTTTCAACACGATTTCCCGTAGCTCCACCTGCAACTCAGCAAACACAATTCCGAGTCGAGCACGCATTGCGTAAGGGCAACGGCGAAAGGAGTACAAACGATGCAATGAGGCAGCCATAATGTGCTTCCTAGCTGAATGAACGAAAGCACTGACTATAGCGGATTTTATCTAGATCTAGGTAAGGCGTCCGCCAAGAACTGGGTACTGCTGCCAAGACAAGTACGGAACGTTAACCCCTTAAGGCAAAGCAGATCAAACAAGCGCATCAAGGCTGCCGGCAACCACAAGGCCGCCTGAACGACTCGCAGCCGCTCAAGGGGTAACTGTAATCGGCACGTTCAACTCCGACAGCAGAGATTCTGCACCTTGGTCGGCAAACAGACTGCTGCTACGGCTGACGACCAGTTGAGTGGCACTCTCTTCCTGTATAGCTATTACAGCTGCGCCAGCACTGGACTCTGGAACCTGCTTTACTCGAGCGGCGATACCTTCACGCTGCAGGTAGGTCAGTATGTCCTCTGCCAGCGCAGAATCATCTTCAGGCTTGCTGCGAATCAACACACTCAATGGCTGCTTGCTACGACGCGCCAGTTCCGCGCCGACACGTACCGCACGATGATTGGCTCCCTGATCATGATTGAGTAGAACCACCACGCGACTCTGGCGCTGGTGTCGAGGCTCGACCCACAACAGCACTTCACAGGGTGCCTGTCGCAGCAAAATCCGTGCGGTGGAACCCAGCCGAGCCCCGGGAATACAGGACCAGCCGACCCGCCCTAGTACCACCAAATCGTCCGGTTGCATCAGATTCAGCACCTCTTCAGCCACTCGTCCTCGGCAGAGTTTCAGGCTCTGAACAAGCCCGCGACCAGCCATGGTTTGCTGCAGTGTACGGCGGGCCTGCTCTGCCAGGGTCTGCATGCGAGTCTCCAGCGCTGCCACCTCAAGCGGACGAGCCAGCCCAGAACTGCCGCCTACTTCTCGAGCAAAACCATAGCCAGCGGCGCGCAACAGATTGGTCTCTTCCACAAAGATACCCAAAACCTCCGCATTACGCACCGAGGCAATCTCGGCGGCGGCTTCCAGCGCAGCAAGACTCAGGCGTGAACCATCCAGCAAAATCAGGACACGGCCGATCGACGTGGATGCTTGCGACTTATCAATCATCACCATCACCTCTGCTACCGTTCGCCTTATCGTCGTCTTTTTCCTTGCTGACTTCGGCAAACTCCGCCAGTCGATCAGCCACCAGTCGGTTAAACGTATGCTCTGGGTAAGTGCCATCAGGATTAGGCAAGCCAGCTTGCATACCCGTCAGCAATTCAATGGCCTGATCAATATGGTTGAGTGGATAAACGCTAAACCTCCCTTCGCGCACAGCTTCGCGAACGTGCTGATTAAGCATCAAGTGTTCGACATTACTGGCCGGAAGCAACGCGCCTTGACCATTCACCTTTCCAGTCTGTGCGCAGACATTGAAAAAGCCTTCGATTTTCTCATTGACACCACCCACCGCCTGAACCTCGCCATGTTGGTTCATCGAACCGGTCACCGCCAGTGACTGTTTAATCGGCACGCCGGTAATAGCAGAGAGCAATACACAGGTTTCCGCTACTGAAGCGGAGTCGCCTTCCACGCCACCGTAGGATTGCTCGAAGGCTAAGCTGGCCGACAGCGAAAGCGCCTTCATTGGCGCATAGCGGTTAGCCAGAAAGCGCGACAGAATCATCACTGCCTTGCTATGAATCGGCCCGCCCAGCTTGGCTTCACGCTCAATATCCACCACCTGTCCTTTACCCGGACGTGCAGTGGCGGTAATGCGGGTGGGTTGACCGAAACGCGTAGCACCAATCTGCAGTACGGACAAGCCATTGACCTGCCCGACCTGCTCGCCTTTGGTGCTGATCATTACCACACCGCGACGAATCTGCTCAAGACTGCGCTCGCGAATACGACTGGCCCGATACTCGCGCTCATCAATAGCCTGCTGCACATGCTCAACAGCAATGCGCGCTGCTCCAGCCTGAGCGGCCCAATGATCGGCTTCAGCCAGTAGAATTTTCAGTACCCGGTCATGGGCGGTGAGTTTTTTCTGGTCATCGGCCAAACGGCTGGCGTGCTCAATCACCCGCGCCACCGCTGCCTTGTCTAGCACCTTTAGCCCAGCAGCCCGGGCCATAGTGGCAATCATCTGAGCATACAGCATGTAGCTGTCATCATCCCGATCCAGATCATCTTCGAAGTCTGCTTCCACTTTAAACAGGTCGAGAAAATCCGGATCATAATGGGACAACAGGTAATACAGCATACGCTCGCCCAGCAAAACCACCTTCACGTTCAGTGGAATCGGCTCCGGCTGCTGGCTGACCGTGGTCGCCAGCCCGTACAAACGCTCCAGCGATTCAATGCGGATTTCACCGGAAAACAGCACACGCTTCAAACTCTCCCAGGCCAGAGGCTGGCTAAGAATACGACGGGCGTCCAAAATCAGATAACCACCATTGGCCCGGTGCAACGAACCACCGCGAATCAAACTGAAATCAGTATATAAAGTCCCCTGATACGCTTTGTGTTCGATTTGTCCGGTCAGATGCTGGTGGGTGGGCAGATCTTCATACACCACTGGGGCACCCTGAGTGTCGGCATTATCGACCAGAAGATTGATTTTGTAGCGGTGCAACAAACCGCCGGGGACGCCGTTTTCAGTGTCTTGAAACGCCGCTGCATGCTCAACCACATCCTCACGCACCGCATCCAGATGGCTCACCGCTGCAGGCACATGGGCCCACTTCTTACGTAATTCACCGATGGGTCCACCCAGCGTGAGCTGCACCATTTCTTCATTCAGCGCTTGAATGCGCTCACGCACTTCTTTACGTAAACGGGGAACTTGCTGAATCGCCTGCTGCAGCTTTTTTTGCAGATCTTCCACCTTAGCTTCAAGCAACTCTTTCTCCTCAGCGGAGAAGCTTTTGTAGGCCTCAGGCTCGATCACCTCGCCCTTGCGCATCGGAGCAAAGGCAAACCCGGAAGATGTGCTGAGCATGGCAATGTTATTGGCATTCGCCTCTTCCTGAATGACCTGCAGACCTTTCTGCTGGCGATGGGTCACCTCATCTTGTAACTCCTGAATACGAGACTGGTATTCCTCACTTTCGAACGTCGCTGGAATGACCGTCTCCAGCTCGCTGGCCAACTCATCCATATCATTCTTGAATGTTCGACCATTGCCCGGCGGCAACTCAATGGCGCTTGGTTTGTCTGCTTGTTGGAAATTAAACACCTGACACCAATCAGACGGTACCGGCTTAGCGGCGGCATGGTTAGCCAGAAAGCGTTTGACCAACTCATGCTTGCCCGCACCTGTGGGGCCCAACACAAACAGGTTAAAACCACTGGCCGCCATACTAGCGCCAAACTCCAAAGCCCGCAGCACACGATCCTGGCCAAACGGCAGCTCCAAGTCTGCCAGCTCTTCGGTGGTAGCAAAGTCCAGTTTTTCCAGCGGACAGCGATGGTAAATCTGCTCCTCAGTTAACGCCGCAGGTACAGTCATGCTCGCTCCTTAAGATTTCTTATTTTCACATGTATTCTGGATGCACAGCTCAAAGTTGCTAACGAGGTGGCGTTTATGCAACAGGAGGAACAGCAACTCGTCTCAGTCCTTATTCTCCAACCATCCATTTGCCCCTAAACGCTGCGCCAACTCATAGATCCAGCACGCCAGATCGATATAGCTGTGAACTTGCAAAAAATCCGCAGCCACGTACACCATATTTACCCTGAGAATAGCATGCCAAGGCCAAATGACCATATCAGCAATCTAGTGCACTCAGCGCTGACAATATACAAGGCTGCGTCAGTTGATGATTCAGCTCACCCAACTGACGCAGCACTTGCACCGTATGGTGGTGGTCGGGGTACGGGTACCTAGGTGCCGCGTATTATGAGCTGATAAATTTAGACATTGCTAACTCGCTTGCGCTCAGGATGATTCTGACTCGCTTTAACTTGTCCTGTGAGAGCTTCAATTTGAATTTCGACATCAACAATAGCTTTTACTCGCACTGAAGAGGAAAGGAAGATGATTTGCGTCGATACCATCACCGTCAGCAACTACCAGCACAGCAAAACTATAGTCTTTAATATACTGCTGAAGTTTTTCTTGGTTTTCTTCTTTAAAGTGCCTCGGTACTAGCATTTATCTCTCTCCCTGCGAATTTTAATACAGCTAACGCCGTATTCAGCGGTTTGACCGCAGCAATGCTTGGTTATACCGCTCTAAGTTCAAGCCCATAAAATGTGTTCCTGGAACAGGGTTATTCGTTACCGGTGGATGCTCAACAAATCCATATGATCTGTATAACTTCAAGGCAGTTTTGAACTCAGGCAGAACATCTAAACAGATTTTCTTGTATCCACTGACAGCAGCCTCTTGCAACACCCTGTCAACCAGCTTAGCGCCCTGATTGCTACCGCGTGCACTTGCTCGAATATAAACGCGCTTCATCTCACAGGCTACTTCATCCAGCTTCCGAAATGCCGCACACCCAATAGGTTTGCTGTCTTTTTTCAGCAAAAAAATCTTTGATTCTTCAGAGCTATATTTTTCAGGCAGCAGGTTAAACTCTTGTTCGTTATCTTGAAAAGAAAGGTCGACCGAGGTGCTGTCAATGTACTCGCGGTACAGATCAAGAACATCTTTTAAGTCATCAGGAAAAACTGCTCTTACTATCTCAAACACTTCATTCTCCTTGCGGTATAACGCCAGTATTGAGCATTTTTGAGCGTGCGGAGCAAATGTTTCTCACCAACGGTTTGTTATGCATTTGTTCGACTCGCTTCTACTACTGCTTTATAAATATTTTCGACGTTCGCCATTGGGTTGGCAGCAACCGAACGCACCCAGCGCTCGTTTTGAATCGTGCATAAGGAAAGCATTCCCTCTGGGATTCGGCTCATTAATTCCTCAACCGACAGGCTCTTTGGTCGAAATACAGTTATTGCAGTTTCAGGCTTAGCCCACAGAGTCATGTTGTTGTCACTTTCAAGCATCGTCGCAAGCTTGTCAGCTAAGAAGAGCGTGTGTTCAATACGCTCCACAATACCGGCTCTACCCCAAGCCAGTATAGTGGCTAGCAAAGGTATTGCCGCCGCTCCTCGGGAACCCTGTACACCAACGTTTGGGTTTGCAAGGTAACTTCCGCCGAAGCTAATAGCAGTGTTCGCAAGTTCGACATCTTTGAACAAAACAAATGCGGACTCCTTCGGCTGGAACAGCCATTTATGCGCAGAGACCGCGACAGAATCCGCCGCCGCAATGCCATTAAGCACATGAGCATACTTGGAACTGAGACACAGCGGCCCCGCCCATGCAGCATCAATGTGTGTCCATTTCGCGCTTCCTGCAAGATGCAATGGATCAATAGAGCCGGTAGCAGTAGTTCCTGCCGTCAAGACTAGGCATGCATTACTAAGGTCACCAAGAGCAGACACATCAAGTCGCTGGTAATCATCAACCGGCACTACTTCCAACGGCAGACCGAGAATCCGAGCGGCCTTCGCAATACTTAAGTGCGCCGATTCCGAGGCGATAATCCTATCAATGCCTTTGGCATCTCTAGCAGCCCATAGACCTGTGAGGTTTGCCAGTGAAGAGCCAGAACAGAAATGTCCTCCTTGCATCTTGAAAAACGGACTCAACCAATCTATAACCAGTTTTTCAGCCTGTGTAGCAAATGGCGAAGTTGCTTCGTGCAATAGATTCTGATTCAAGCTCGCATTCCACAACGCTGTTGCCCAAGTAATCCAAGGTGTTGGTGGGTCCATATGCGCCAATGTGGACGGTGAATCCAGATGGGCAGCCCTGCCAAAAACATGTGGTGCAAGGTTTTCGAGCGCTTTAACTTCCCCAACGCCCCGCTCGGGCAAGGCGTCAGGCAAGGGTTGCAAGGTGCTTGGCGCGGCCCGCAGCAATTCCAGCGCGCGCTCAAGGCCATCGGTTGCAATGAAGCTCGTATCCTGATCGTTCATTTCAACTCCAGTCTATATGCCTAACGCCGCTCAGCATGTGCTACTTTGTAGTGAAGACAAAGCCGCAATGGAAAAGACCTCGCAGTCTTGGGCCTTGTTAGAAACAAGTGACGCTACACAGTGATAGTTCCGCTCAAGTACTGAACCGCATTGCCAGAAATAATAACTCTATCACCCGACACTAAACAGTTGAGTACACCACCTCGCTTTGAGGCTTGATAGGCAATCAGGTTGTTTTTACCAAGTTGCTCAGCCCAAAGCGGTGCTAAGCCCGTATGAATTGAACCTGTGACTGGATCCTCATCGCCGCCATTCGCAGGCCAAAAGTACCTTGATATAAAATCATAATCCTTGGATTCAGACCTGCATGTAACCACAACATCAAGGGGCTTGAGCTGTTTTAAGGTCTCGTTATCACGCTGCACAGACAATACGTCAGATTCAAACTCATAAATCACGAAATAGGCTTGCGAGTTACAATAAACGTCTACCGGCCGGATAGAGAGGCCTGCTACCAAGCTATCAGGGATCGTTTCGAGCTTCTCAGGCTTAGTATTCGGGAAGTTCATCTGAATTTTACCTGTTTCGGTTTTTTCGACCAATAGCTCTCCAACTGCCCTAGCTGAAAATTCAATGCTGGCTAATTCAGGGTTCTTGTTAAACAAGACAAAGGCAGAGGCTAAAGTTGCATGCCCGCAAAAATCAATTTCAGTGAGCGGTGAAAACCATCGGATCTGGTAGGTTGATGCATCAGCTAAAACTAAAAATGCTGTTTCAGAAAGGTTATTTTCTGCGGCTATGGATTGCATTAAATCGTCGGATAGCCATTCATCCGTAATGACCACTGCCGCAGGGTTTCCAGCAAAAACAGAATCGGTAAACGCATCTACTACTGTGATTTCAAGTTCCATACGAGCTCTCTAATTAAAAATCCAGAACAAAGACGCAACAAATAAAGCTGCTTGCCCAATTATTTATAGGGGCGTGTTGATTGTGCCTTTTATTGGAGTGCTACTAAGCCAAACAAAATTGACCATAAGAATTACGGGCATGATGGTAATAAGCACCCAGCGTGCTTCGGATAGCCTAGCGGTATTGATGCCTTCAAACGAAATAAACTGATTAGCAAAAATACCCGACATCACACTTGTCAATGCAAATGCCAAAGTAGTGTAGAAAAGTATATGTCGCTTCATCAATAACAGTGCCTAACATGTGGCTAAGCGGCGGGCCGTCAGGCCGAGAACGCACTTGAGCGATTTATTACACATTGACCGAGTATTTGAGGTCGCGTGCCGCATCTCCGGTCATGCCACGGAAACCCCAGCAGTGTGGCGGTTGCTCCTTAATCGTCACTTCGACATCTACAGGTGAAATGCCAACCTCTGATTCAATTTTATGGAATAGCTCCTTTATCAGAGCTTTCTGAGTTTCAGGGGTGCGACCCTGCATCATGTTGATTTCAATCACTGTGTACGCTGGAGTTCTGCCACCGGGATAGTAGAAATCCTCCGCATCCAATGGGATAAAACGGTGAGCCCGCTTGTCCTCAGGCATGCCAAGCACTGACTGCATGCATCCGTGAATCACCTCTGAAAGCTTGGCTTTAACCGGATTAAGTTGTTCTTTAATTCCATAGATTACAATCACGGTGTCTCCTTCAAAGTGTAACGCCACAAACAAGGGCAAGCGTGGCGAGTCCGCTGCTTTGTTTTGTTATAAATTTTTCTCGTTTTCTCTGTTGTGCCAAACTCTCAGAATATAAATAGTAGCGTCGGTAATTAAATATCGGACGGTGTAAGCACCAACATATAAATCTCGGATTCTTTCTGGGTCGGGTGCTTTTATTACGGGCAAGCCAATTTCAGGAAATTGCTTTAACCTAAAAACCCCTTCTTGCAGGTCAATTGCGATTCTTCGAGCTGCGTAAGGATTTTTAACTTCTACAAACTCGACAACCCAGTGAAGGTCTTTAAGCGATTGCGGAGAATACTCAACTTCTAGCATTTCGGTGGTTCTTTGCGCTCACCAGTACCCCAGCTATTTAACCAAGCATTCACATCCGCTTCGGCAATAGTTTTGCCTGATTTTACCGACTCTAGAGCCTCTAGTGTATCTGCCCACCTAGACTCTTCTAGTGATTGCCTAGCTATAAACTCTTTAATGGCTTGATTGATTAAATAATTTTTACTTCGATCGAGCTTCTTAGCTAAAGATTCAAGTGGTTTATCGATGCCATCTGCCAACCGAATACTTGTAATACTCATTGAAACGCCCTCTAGTATTCACCCGTAATACATCTTAGTACGTATGAGCGTTTTGGGCTAGAGTGATTTATAATGCTAGGCTCTCGCGCCGGCTTGAAGCCGCGAAGTAGCGAAAAGTCGGTCACCGTACAGACGCTGGTGATGCTTCGTCATCACTGAACTCAGACATCCGCAATAACTGGCTACTGCGAGGCACAGTCAAAATATCAACCTGATCTTTAAGGAAACACTGCATAATTACCTGCGTTGCCAGGACGTTGTTAAAAATCAGCTCAAAATGCTCATTTACTACCTGTAAACTGCGCTTTTTCGCTGATTTTTGCCTAGCCCTGACTGCCTCGCTAACATTATTCAGTGCTTCCTTAACGCTGTAACTAACTCGATATGTCCCAAATATCAGCTTCCTGATACGAGGTGACCCCACCTCTGGAACCGTGCGCCCACTTTTGGGGAAATCAACTAATCGCTCTACCGCGGAAAACAACTCTTCAACCTGAAAAAAACCTATCTGCACTGGATTAAACGCTTCATCTTATTTCATGGAAAACAGCATCCAAAAGATATGGGCGCTGATGAAGTTCGTTCTTTTTTATCCAATCTTGCTAATCAGCATCATGTCACCACTGGCACACAAAAGATCGCACTGAATGCCTTAGCATTTTTATATAACACGTATTAGGCGAGCACTTTGCCGGGACACATAGTCCTTTAGACGCCTTAATATAAAAAACTGAGTACACACACGAAGCAGGGCTCAGTTCAATATCAATCGTTTGCTGCTAAATGCCTGTATCTAAATCTGCGACTGCAGGTAGTTTTCTAAACCGAGCATCTCGATCAAGCGTAATTGCTTTTCGAGCCAGTAAGTGTGGTCTTCTTCGGTGTCGCGCAGTTGTGATAACAGCATATCGCGCGAGACATAATCACCGTGTTTCTCACACAGTGCCATGGCGTCGACAAGGTTTTTCTGCACGCTGTATTCGAGGGCTAAATCGTTACGCAGCATCTCTGTGACAGTTGTGCCCGGGTCAATCTCATCAGGGCGCATATCCGGCGTGCCTTCGAGAAAAAGAATGCGCCGTAAAATATCATCGGCGTGCTGGGTTTCTTCTTCCATCTCATGGTTGATGCGCGTATAGAGCTGCGTCAGACCAAAATCTTCGTAATAGCGCGAATGGAGGAAATACTGATCACGTGCTGCGAGCTCACCACGCAACAGCTCGACTAAACACGCAACAACTTCCGGATGACCTTGCATAGCAACCTCCACTCATAATCAATGCAGCCATCATAAAACAGCATCGAACGGAATGCAGATATATCTGAGCAGTCATTCTCCAAGCAATAAAAAACCCGCCTGCTCTTTGACCAAGCAGGCGGGTTCTGTGTCGCGCGATTAACTTATTTTATATTTGCATACAGCTCGCCACTGGCGTAGCGCTGATACATTTTCTCTAAGGAAACCGGCTTGATTTTCGAAGCATTACCGGCTGTGCCGAACGCTTCGTAACGGGCGATACAGATATCGCGCATTGCGGTTACGGTTGCTGCGAAGAACTTACGTGGGTCAAACTCGCTTGGGTTAAGCGCCATGTGACGACGCATTGCACCGGTTGAGGCCAGACGCAAGTCGGTATCAATGTTGACCTTACGCACGCCATGCTTGATACCTTCAACGATCTCTTCAACAGGCACGCCGTAGGTTTCTTTAATGTCACCGCCGTACTGGTTGATAATCTCTAGCCACTCTTGCGGCACAGAGCTTGAACCGTGCATTACTAGGTGCGTGTTCGGAATGCGCTTGTGAATTTCTTTAATGCGTTCAATGGCTAAGGTGTCACCGGTGGGTGGCTTAGTGAATTTGTACGCACCATGGCTGGTGCCAATGGCGATGGCCAAGGCATCCACTTTGGTTTTCTGGACAAAGTCAGCAGCTTCTTCTGGATCAGTGAGCATTTGCTCCATGCCCAGTACGCCTTCTGCACCAATGCCGTCTTCTTCGCCGGCCATACCGGTTTCTAAGCTACCTAAGCAACCCAGCTCACCTTCCACTGACACGCCGCAGGCGTGGGCCAGGGCAACAGTACGCTGAGTCACGTCAACGTTGTACTCATAGTCCATGGGTGTTTTGCCGTCTTCACCGAGTGAGCCGTCCATCATCACGGATGAGAAACCCAACTGAATGGAGCGCTGGCAGACATCAGGGCTGGTGCCGTGGTCTTGGTGCATGCACACCGGAATATGTGGAAACTCTTCAATCGCCGCTAAAATCAGGTGACGCAAGAACGGTGCGCCAGCGTATTTACGTGCGCCAGCAGACGCCTGCACGATTACTGGTGAGTCGGTTTTATCCGCGGCTTCCATAATGGCGCGCATTTGTTCTAAGTTATTGACGTTAAAGGCTGGTACGCCGTAGCCAAATTCGGCGGCGTGATCAAGCATTTGACGCATGCTAATAAGAGCCATAATTTTTCCCCGCAAGGTCATTAAAATCTATCCGAGCCACTGTATGTGAGTCGGCAATTATTCGTCAACGTGCAAACTCAAGCTGTTTAGGCTTTGGCACGTTCTTCTAAAATAGCCACAGCTGGTAAAACTTTACCTTCCACAAATTCAAGGAAAGCACCACCACCGGTGGAAATGTATGAAATTTGATCGGCAACACTGTATTTATCAATGGCTGCTAGCGTATCACCACCACCTGCAATTGAGAACGCATCGCTTTCAGCAATCGCTTGCGCCAGCACTTTGGTGCCATTGGCGAACTGATCAAACTCGAACACACCGACTGGGCCATTCCACAGGATGGTTTTTGAGTTTTTCAATAACTCGGCAAACTGCTTGGCGGTTTCTGGACCGATATCTAGGATCATATCGTCTGCAGCCACATCCGCGACGGCTTTCACTGTGGCTTCTGCATCGGCAGCAAAGGCTTTCGCCACCACGACATCAACCGGTAACGGTACGCTGACTTTAGCGGCAATGGCTTTCGCCGTATCGATTAATTCTGCTTCGTACAACGACTTACCGACTGGGAAACCCGCGGCTGCCAAGAAGGTATTGGCGATACCACCGCCAACAATCAGCTGATCGCACAGATCGGCCAAGCTGGTCAGCACATCCAATTTAGTCGACACTTTTGAGCCGGCAACAATCGCCGCCATGGGTTTGGCCGGTGCGCCAAGTGCTTTACCCAGTGCTTCAAGCTCTGCCGATAACAACGGACCTGCACAAGCAACTTTGGCAAACTTAGCCACACCATGGGTTGAACCTTGGGCGCGGTGCGCGGTACCAAAGGCATCCATGACAAACACATCACAGAGTGCGGCGTATTGTTGGGCTAAGGCATCGGTATTTTTCTTTTCGCCGCTATTAAAGCGGACGTTTTCTAGCAGCACGATCTCGCCTGGCGCAACTTCAACGCCATTCAGGTAATCGCGTACCAGTGGCACTTCGCGGCCTAACGCTTTACTTAAATAAGCAGCAACCGGCGCTAAGCTGTTCTCTTCACTAAACTGCCCTTCATCAGGACGGCCAAGGTGTGAACAAATCATCACTGCCGCGCCTTTTTCAAGGGCCAAACGGATGGTCGGCAAGGCCGCCACAATCCGTGCATCACTTTGCACAACACCGTCTTTTACTGGCACGTTAAGATCTTCACGAATCAATACGCGTTGGTTAGTAAGATCAAGGTCAGTCATATTTAACACTGTCATGAATTTCAGTCCTTTACTGAGCGGTGAGTGGTACAGGCAATATTTAAAAAGTGTTCAGCAACATCCAGCATGCGATTGGCAAAACCCCATTCGTTGTCGAACCAAGCGACAAAATTGAGCATACGCGGGCCACTCATCCGCGTTTGACTGCCATCAAAAATAGCCGAATGCGGGTCGTGGTTAAAGTCGCAGCTGGCGTGCGGTAATTCAGTGTAGTTGAGCAAGCCATGCAACGCACCTTGCGCGGCAGCCTGCTGAAACAATTGGTTTATTTCTTCAGTGCTGGTGTCACGTTGAGTCTGCACAGTGATGTCTAAACAGGACACGTTGACCGTTGGTACGCGCATGGCTTTGGCTTGAATCTTGCCATTCAGTTCTGGCAGTAAGCGCTCAATACCACGCGCCAGCCCTGTTGAAACCGGCACCACTGATTGGAACGCTGAACGTGTGCGGCGTAAATCTTTATGGTGATAGGCATCAATCACTGGTTGATCATTCATGGCTGAGTGGATGGTGGTGATAAAAGCATGCTCGATACCTACGCTTTGCTCCAATAACTGCAGCAAAGGCACACCGCAATTGGTGGTGCAGGAGGCATTGGAGACAATCTGTTCCGCGCCACTTAACGCCGTATGATTGACCCCAAAAACGATCGTAGCATCCACATCCTCTGCGCTTTCCATCGGCTGTGATAGCAACACGCGTGGCACCCCAGCATCAAGAAAACGCTGAGCATCAGCACGGGTGGCGTATTGTCCCGAACACTCGAGCAGCAGGTCAATATCTAAGGCAGCCCAATCAACCTCTTCGGGTTCGCTGGCACAGAGGACTTGAACGCAGACGCCATTAATGTGCAGGCAATCGCCATCCACCCGTACTTCACCGGGAAAACGCCCATGCGTGGAATCAAAGCGCGTCAGGTACTCAATACTGGCTTGATCAGCAATGTCATTCAGCGCGATGATTTCAAAGTTAGCGCCACCTTGGTCTTGGCGTTCACTTAATGCGCGTAGCACACAACGGCCAATACGGCCGTAACCATTTAGGGCAACTCGAAATGGGCGTGCAGACATATGAATCCTTTACAGAAAGAAACCGCGCACAGCTCGAGGCTCTACGCGGTATAACAGTGACACAAGCTGCGTTTATTCGTCGTCAAGCAACTCGGCAGCAACATTAAGCACATCGTTAAGCGTAAAGCCAAACATCTCAAACAGTTGATTGGCTGGCGCTGACTCACCATAGGTGGTCATACCAATCACGCGACCATCTAAGCCCACGTATTTATACCAGTAGTCAGCATGTGCGGCTTCAATGGCAATACGTGCACCGACTTCGATCGGTAATACCGCTTGTTTGTATTCCGCATCTTGCGCATCAAACACGCTGGTGCACGGCATAGAAACCACGCGGACTTTATGACCTTGCTCAGTCAGTGCGTTATAGGCATTAACTGCCAAGCCCACTTCAGATCCGGTCGAGATCAAGATCAACTCAGGCTCGCCGGCGCAATCTTTGAGGATATAACCACCGCGTTCGATAGCAGTAATTTGCGCAGCGCTGCGTTCTTGATGATCTAGATTTTGACGGCTAAAGATCAAGGCGCTTGGGCCGTTTTTACGTTCCAGCGCGTATTTCCAAGAGACGGCAGATTCCACCGCATCACAAGGACGCCACATATCCAGATTCGGCGTGGTGCGTAAGCTGGTCAATTGCTCAATCGGCTGGTGGGTTGGACCGTCTTCACCCAAACCAATGGAGTCATGGGTAAACACATAGAGCACGCGCTGCTTCATCAGTGCAGACATACGCACCGCGTTACGTGCATATTCCATAAACATCAGGAAAGTTGCGCCGTATGGAATCAAACCGCCGTGCAGTGCCACACCATTCATAATGGCGCTCATACCAAATTCGCGCACACCGTAGAACACGTAGTTGCCCGACGCATCCACTTCAGAAACGCCTTTACAGCCGTCCCAGAGGGTCAGGTTAGAACCGGCGAGGTCAGCAGAGCCACCGAGTAATTCAGGCAGTAATGGACCGTAAGCATTTAAGCTGTTTTGGCTGGCTTTACGGCTGGCAATGCTTTCGCCTTTGGCCGCCACTTCAGCAATGTACTGCGCTGCTTTTTCGGCAAAATCAGCCGGTAAATCACCCGCCATGCGACGCTCAAACTCAGCAGCCAACTCTGGGAACTCAGCAGCATAGGCAGCAAAGCGTGTTTGCCACTCAGTCTCAGCTGCAGCACCGGCTTGCTCTGCGTTCCACTCAGCATAAATATCCGCTGGAATTTCAAATGGTGCGTGCGGCCAGTTCAATTCGGCGCGGGTTAAAGCAATTTCATCAGCACCCAGTGGCGCACCATGACTGGTTTCTTTGCCGCCACGATTGGGCGAGCCAAAACCAATCACAGTTTTGCAACAAATCAAAGTAGGCTTGTCGCTTTCACGGGCTGCCTCGATCGCTACAGAGACCTCATCAGGGTTGTGCCCATCGACATTACGGATCACGTGCCAGCCGTAGGCTTCAAAGCGGCGCGGGGTGTCATCATTGAACCAACCCTGCACCTGACCATCAATGGAAATGCCATTGTCATCATAGAATGCAGTCAGCTTGCTCAAACCTAAAGTGCCAGCTAATGAGCACACTTCATGGGAAATACCTTCCATTAAGCAGCCGTCGCCCAAGAACACATAGGTTTGGTGATCAACGATGTCATGCTGTGGGCGGTTAAACTGCGCCGCCATGACTTTTTCCGCTAAAGCAAAACCCACCGCATTGGCTAAACCCTGACCGAGTGGGCCAGTGGTGGTTTCTACGCCGGCGGTGTAACCGTACTCAGGGTGACCTGGAGTGCGGCTGTGCAATTGACGGAAGTTTTTTAAATCATCCAAATTAACGTCATAACCGGTCAGATGCAGCAGCGAATACAGCAGCATTGAGCCGTGGCCGTTAGACAGGACAAAGCGGTCGCGGTCTAACCATTGTGGATTTTTTGGATTGTGCTTCAGATGATCACGCCACAGAACTTCGGCGATATCCGCCATACCCATTGGGGCACCCGGGTGGCCACTGTTGGCTTTTTGCACAGCATCCATGCTGAGGGCGCGAATGGCATTGGCTCGCTCACGACGGCTGGGCATTACTGATTCTCCTGACGCTGAAATTAAAATAAGACGGCTATTTTCGCCCACCTGAGCACAGGGGGCAATCTTTGCGATAAATCAAAAACGCTATGATAGCGGATAACCGCCAATAATGCGGCATTTGTGACAGCGCTAAGGCGCGCTAAAGATAGGTGGTTCAAGGCTTTAAGCAAATTTCACGCAATATAACTCAGTATGTTATAAAAAACTTACTGATAGCGAACAACAGCCTCACGTCACACGCAAAGCTGTTGTTTTAAGTGCTTTACAGACCAGCAGACGCGCGTAACGCATCAACACGATCAGTTTTTTCCCAGCTGAACGCGGTGAAGGTGTCATCACCGACAGTCATTTCATAGGGCGTACGCCCGAAGTGGCCGTAGGTCGCAGTGGCTTGATACATCGGGTGCAGCAAGTCGAGCATCTCGGTGATCGCATAAGGGCGCAGGTCAAATACATCGCGCACCAGCTTGATGATTTTCTCATCACTGATCTTGCTCGTACCGAAGGTGTTCAAAGAAATCGAGGTGGGCTCAGCAACACCGATGGCATACGACACTTGAATCTCACAACGCTCAGCAAGACCTGCAGCAACGATATTTTTCGCCACATAACGGCCTGCGTAGGCAGCACTACGGTCAACCTTGGATGGATCTTTACCTGAGAAGGCACCGCCACCGTGACGCGCCATACCACCGTAGGTATCGACGATAATTTTACGACCGGTTAGACCGCAGTCACCCACTGGGCCACCGATCACAAACTTACCGGTTGGGTTGATATGGTACTGCGTATCTTTGTGCAGCAATTCAGCTGGCAAGGTGTGCTTAACAATCAGCTCCATCACCGCTTCTTCTAAGTCTTTTTGCGAGACCTCTGGATTGTGCTGAGTGGACAACACTACCGCATCAATGCCAACGACTTTACCGTCTTCATAACGGCAGGTAACTTGGCTTTTTGCATCTGGACGCAACCAAGGCAGCACGCCATCTTTGCGCGCTTCTGCTTGGCGCTGCATTAAGCGATGGGCAAAGGTAATCGGTGCAGGCATCAGCACGTCGGTTTCATTGCTGGCATAACCAAACATTAAACCTTGGTCACCGGCGCCCTGATCTTCAGGACTGACACGATCAACACCCTGTGCAATTTCTGCAGACTGCTTACCAATGATATTGATAATGCCGCAGGTGTTGCCGTCATAGCCGACGTCGGAACTGTTGTAACCGATATCCACGATCACATCACGAACCAACTGTTCCAAATCAATCCACGCATCGGTGGTGATTTCGCCAGCAACAATCGCCACACCGGTTTTGACCAATGTTTCGCAGGCTACGCGGGCTTGTTTGTCTTCAGTGAGGATGGCATCTAACACTGCATCAGAAATTTGATCTGCAATCTTGTCAGGATGGCCTTCAGATACGGATTCAGAGGTAAAAATCGAGTATTCGCTCATGTCGGTTCCTTTAACTACCGGTGCGTGAGGGTGCTTCGTGAATCCGGCTTGGCGAAATGCCGCAGCTGAATTTGAAAGCCGTTTTTTAAACCCAAGTAAAGACTTTCACTGGGTATCAGTCCTGCGGCATTGGCCCACTGGGCCAGTTCATCCTGATCAAAACCTAACCATAGATCGCCGCAGGCCTGCTTGGCCCAATCTTGGTCGTGTCGGCATAACTCTGTGATCAATAAACTACCGCCCGGCTTGAGCAAACGTGCCAATTGGCACAAAGCATCTGCTGGTACAGCAAAATGGTGCAAGACCATATTGACCACAACACAATCTGCGGCGGCTACGTCATCGTGCAACGCATCCGCCAATTGTAATTGCACATTGTGCAAACCATGCTTCACGCAGGTTTGTCGCGCCAACTCAAGCATTTGCGGGCTGTTATCTAAAGCGCGCACCTGCTGAAAGCGACTGGACAATTCAGCTAAAAAACCACCATCACCAGGGCCCACCTCAATCGCAGTGGCCCCTGCTGAAAAAGTGAGTGAATCCAATAACGCCAGCAAACTGTCGCGAAACTGTGGTAAGCCGGCAATTAAATCTTGGCGACTTTGAAAATCACCGGCCATACGTTCAAAAAATTCTTGACTGGCTTCGGCACGTTGGGCGTGTACATGTTTAATGCGTAAGGCCACATCGCTAGGCACTGACACATCATCCAAACTGGTTAACAAGGCATGATGCAGCAATTCGTCAGGGCTGTGTTGCTGCGGCAAGCTGCGACGGTAAAAAATCGCATTGCCTTCGCGTCGCGGGGTCACTAAACCCGCCTGGGTCAGTACTTTTAAATGATGACTGACACCTGACTGTCCGGTGGCAAAAATATGCGCCAGCTCGAGTACGCCAAATGAGTCATTACTCAACGCACGCAATATATTAAGGCGCAAGGGCTCGCCCGCGGCTTTACAAAAAGCGGCTAGGGCGTCCGTCGGACTAAAGGTCGGTAATTGCGTTACGGTGCTCATAAGGTGCGCAGTTTAGTCGCTGACGATGGAGACGGCAACACCTATATCAATAAAAGTTGATATAGGATAAATCTGCTACGGTCTCACCCCTCCCCGTACTCACCCATCATCAAGCTGTAGCGGACGCTGTGTTATGGAACTGTTCATCATTTTGTCACTCAAAGCAGCTATAACGATCGTCATCAAACCACATTAATGGAGTTTAACGATGTCCACCATCAGTGAGTTAGCTGAACAGATCAGCCGCCTGTATCCACTTGAAGATACCCGACTTGGCATCCGCTATAGAGTTGTCGACCAGCTTGGTGGCACCACAGAACTCGAAGCCATCAGCGGTCAACCTCGCTATGTTGCGACACGTGCGCTGAACGATCAACGGTTCTGGAAATTGCAAGCTTAAGCATTGCACTGCTTGCCGTTTAAGCCGTCTTGTGCCAGCCTAAAACCTTGCTTTACGGATATTGCCAATCCCTGACTGGCGCAAGGATCATCGATGAGCTCAATCTCTTTTAGTCACTCGCTACGCCGCTTATGGGCACTGGAGCGTTTTGGTCCAAGTGTGCGTTTTTTCATTGCGCTGGCCGGCTGTATGGGATGGTCGTGGTATACCGGTCAAATGGAATTGCTCACGCCGTTATTTCTCGGAGTGATTGCCAGTGCATTAGCAGAAGCTGATGACAGCTGGCAGGGTCGTTTATTTTCAACCTGTGTAACCCTTGTGTGCTTTTTCCTCACCGCGGTTGCCGTTGAATTGCTCTACCCTTACCCATGGTTGTTTGTCAGCACACTAAGTATCACAACATTTTGTTTAATCATGCTGGGTTCACTCGGCGAACGTTACGCCACTGTGGCCTTTGCCACATTAATTCTCGCCATCTACAGCATGATCGGCTTAGAGCAAAGCAGTGATGCATCGATATCTTTGTGGCAACAGCCGATACTCTTAGTAACAGGCGCAAGCATCTATGGCGTACTTTCGATTGTCTGGTACGGCATCTTTTCTCAGCAACCTTTACAACACAGTTTAGCGCGGCTGTTTCGTGAGCAATGTGCTTACTTAAAAGCTAAATCGGCGCTATTTGAACCTTTACGCAACATGGATGTGCAAGGCCATCGCTTAGCGATTGCCAAACAAAATAGTCGTGTAGTAGCGGCCTTAAACGATACAAAAAATATTATTCTGCACCGTGTCGGTGGTCGCAGTAATAGCAAAGTTAACCGCTATCTAAAGCTCTATTTTCTAGCTCAAGATATTCATGAACGTGCCAGTTCATCGCATTATCCGTACTCACAATTAGCAGAAACTTTTTTCCACAGTGACGTGCTGTTTCGCTGTTTACGCTTGTTACGCCAACAAGGTGATGGCTGCAAAGCGCTGGCTAAAGCCATTGAGATGCGCCAACCCTTTGATTACGGCGGCGGTCACAGCGCGGCACTGGAAGATTTACAAGCCGCCATTGACTACCTCAAACAGCAAAACAAGCCGCAATGGCGCGATTTATTGCGCTCATTACGGGCATTGGCCAACAACCTCAGCACTTTAGACCACTTATTGCGCGATGCCGCCAACCCAGATGTGGAGGCATTAACTAAAGACGACACCATCTTAGATCGCGATCCAAAGTCCCTTAAAGAAGCATTCGAACGCATCCGCCAACATCTCAATATTCACTCACTATTGTTTCGCCATGCCTTACGCCTGAGTATTGCTGTGGCCGCCTGTTATGGCATGATGCAACTGTTGCATCCTGAACAAGGTTACTGGATCTTATTAACCACTGTTTTTGTCTGTCGCCCAAACTACGGGGCGACCCGAGTACGCCTAGTCGAGCGCATTATCGGTACAATTCTAGGGTTGGGTGCCAGTTGGGTATTATTTGAATTATTTCCCGAGCTTTGGGTACAAGCACTGATTGCGGTAGCCGCTGGCGTGGCGTATTTTGCTACACGGACCAGTCATTACAAGCTTTCCACCGCTTTTATCACGTTGATGGTGCTGTTCTGCTTTAACCAAATTGGCGACGGTTATAACTTATTTTTACCACGCTTAACCGATACTCTGATTGGTAGTGCGATTGCCGGCTTAGCAGTGTTCTTTATCTTGCCGGACTGGCAAGGCCGTCGTTTAAATGTGGTATTAGGTCAAACCTTAGCTAGCAATGGCCGCTATCTCAAACAAATTATGCTGGGCTACACCCAAGGAAAAATCGATGACATGGCTTACCGTGTGGCTCGTCGTGATGCGCACAATGCCGATGCAGCGCTGTCCAGTACGCTAACCAATATGCTCAAAGAGCCAGGGCACTTCCGCCGCCAAGCCGATATTGGTTTTCGCTTCTTACTGCTCTCACATACCTTGCTCAGTTACATCTCCGCATTGGGCGCACACCGCGAAAAACTGGCGCATGCGCCAACCTATCTCCTGCTTAACCAAGAAGCACAACTGCTAGCCAACAGTCTCGAAGCTATCGCTGAACAGCTGATTAAACTCGAGCCCATTGAAGTGCATAGCGATTCTGAGCAACAGCAATCCTATCGTTTGCGTGATTTACCAGAAGAAGAGGATGACACCCTAAGGTTTTTACAGACACAACTGCTGTTAATCAGTCAACAACTGGGTTCGATTCGCACCTTAGCCGCACATGTTTTAAGTAAAGGCTAAGCTTGCACGGGCGCTTGCCCATCCGTCAGTCGCCAAAAGTCTTGCCCCTCAATCTGGCCACGGCGTAATGGGTTTTTCGTGCAGCAGGTTGCGTAATCCGCATCGACAAAACGATAAGGCAAGTGTTCATCACGCCCTTGGCTAATACCTAAGCGGCGTGCTTGAATAATCTCACGTGGGCGCAAACCGCAGTCTTCAACGTAAAAGCGTTGTGCAGTAAAATGTTGATTATCCCAATCCGGCACTTTTAAACCGAGGCTTTTGCACAGCAAGGTTTGCCCACTGCAGAGTTTATGCACGGGGCGAGGCTGGCCTTGGCGGTCAGGGTTATTAGCTTGCAAAATACTCAAGGTTGACTCAGGCGATAGCGCATCAAAATACGGATAACCCGACTTAATCAACACCGCATTGCCCTCACCCTTGGCGCTAAAGTTCACTGAGTCACCACCGCGTGAATAGTACATATAGATGGTTCCACCGTCTTTGAACAATGCTTGGCGCTTCTCGGTATAGCCGAGCGAGGCATGACTGCCCTTGTCGGTCAGCATGTAGGCTTCCGTCTCAATAATTCGCGCACTGAGCCAAACACCCTTAAAACGATGGCGAATCACTTTGCCCAGTAAGTCAGGGGCAAGTTCAAGTGCGGGGCGATTGAAGAAGGTGTCTGGGAGCATTAATCACCTCAGGCCTGAAACTAAAAGGTCGATAGCAACTTAATATAATTGAGGATGCCTTCATTTTATTTTGTATAGTGCTTTTGCACTGCACTTAACCCCCGCCAATCCTCTAAGTCTTGCTCAGGTTTTTCCGTGCGAAAGCGGGCATACAGCGCTATGCCTAGTTGATCTTCTAAAATATCAACCTGTACACCTTTTTCCTGCAGTAACGCTTCAGTACCGGACGCATTGGTTATATCACCTACCACTACACGACTAAAACCACGCATATAAAGCAAGGTGGCACAAACGACGCATGGACTTAGACTGGTATAAAGAGTTGTTTGGCTAAAATCAATTCGGCCAGCATCGCGCATCGCAGATGTTTCACCGTGATTGTAAGGGTGGTCTTCTTGAGTAAGAGTGTTATGCCCTTTGCCGACAATTTGCTGGGTTGAATTATTGACGATCACTGCACCAATCGGGCAACCGCCTTCGTCATAGCTTTTTTGCGCCAGCAGTACCGCAATCCGCATAAAATTCGAATCTGTTAACCCCTGAGCAAAATCATCATCCATTAGAATGGATAGGCTTTGAGTCGGCATATGAGCGATGCCTGCTAATGCCTGCGGGGTTACTCCAGTGTGCTTATTTAAAAGAGTCGTCATAATTGTTACCAAAGGTTTGGCTTCAAATAAGACTAGCATCCAAACTACAGGCTGTCTCAATATACAAACTTTTGAGACAGCTATGACAACAGCCTTTAATTAAGGTGAGATGAAGTGCAAAGAGGCATCCCTCTTTACGCCTCACCTCGCCCTATAAAAGCACTAATTACTGCTCTTCAGGCCCCACTTGGATCACTAACTTACCGAAATTACTGCCCTGCAATAAACCGATAAACGCTTGTGGTGCATTGGCTAAGCCAGCCACGAGATCTTCACGATAAGTGATTTGCTGATTGGCCAGCCATTTTTGCATATCCGCACTAAACTCTGGATAACGCGAGGCATAATCATCAAAGATGATAAAACCTTTCAGCGTTAAACGTTTAATCAAGATTGTGCTCATGAGTAACGCCAAACGATCTGGGCCAGGCTGTAAAGCAGTTGCGTTGTAATGTGCAATCAAACCACACACTGGAATACGCGCAGCAGTATTGAGCAACGGCAGTACCGCATCAAAAACCTTGCCACCGACATTTTCATAGTAGACATCAATGCCTTGCGGACACGCTTGAGCTAACTGCTGAGCAAAGTCGTCGGCATGATGATCAATACAAACATCAAAGCCTTGCACTTCGACCGCATAGCGGCATTTTTCTATTCCACCAGCCACACCCACGACACGACAGCCTTTAATCTTTGCGATTTGTCCAACAGTTGCGCCGACTGGGCCCGTGGCGGCGGCGACAACTAAGGTCTCACCTTCCTGTGGACGGCCAATATCCAGCAAACCCATATAGGCGGTAAAACCTGGCATGCCAAGAATACCTAATGCATAAGATGGGTTCTTTGGCGCGTTACCGAGCGGCATTAAATCTGTACCATCACTGACGGCGTAATCTTGCCAACCGCTATTGGCTAACACCCAGTCACCTTCAGCAAATTTTGCATGCTTGGAGGCCACCACGCGGCTTACAACGGCCCCGACCATAACATCATCAACAGCTACCGGTTCAGCATAAGACGGACCATCACTCATACGCCCACGCATATAAGGGTCCAGTGATAGGTACACCGTGCGCAGCAATACTTGGCCCTCCGCTAGGGTCGGGATAGCTTGCTCTTCAAGGCGAAAGTTGTCTGGGATTGGTGCACCGTGCGGGCGTGAAGCCAATACAATACGGCGATTACTCTGTGTAGTCTGAGTCATATGATTCTCCTAAGATTGCAATTAAAGGCTGGCTTCAAGCACACGGCGACTGACCGTTAGATCAATATCTTGATGCTCACCCAACTGTTTCATACCATGCTCATCAAGCTGCTTGAGTACTGTTTCAACTGCCGCTTGCTCAAGCTGATAGTCTTTGAGACGTGTTTTCACCCCCAGGGTTTCAAAAAATGCACGAGTCTGCGCAATGGCAGTATCAATGCGTTGCTCTTCATCACCATCGCGCAGGTTCCAAACACGCTCTGCATACTGCAGTAATTTTTCACGCTTAGGGGTACGGCGCTCTTGCATCATGGCCGGTAAAATGACCGCCAGCGTCTGCGCGTGATCCATGCCATACAATGCCGTCAGTTCATGACCAATCAAATGTGTTGACCAATCCTGCGGCACGCCAGAACCAATTAAACCGTTCAAGGCTAAGGTGGCAACCCACATTAAGTTCGCGCGCACCTCATAATCGTCTGGCTGACTCAGCGCCAATGGGCCTTGCTCAACCAATGTTTGCAGCAAGCCTTCAGCAAAGCGATCTTGCACCGGTGCATTCACTGGATAGGTTAAATATTGCTCCATAACATGCACAAAGGCATCCACCACACCGTTGGCCACTTGACGCTCAGGCAAAGTGAAACTTTTAGTTGGGTCTAAAATCGAAAACCTAGGGAAGACTAAATCATTATGGAATGGTAGTTTCGCTTGTAAAGACTTGCGGGTAATCACGCTGCCGTTATTCATTTCTGAACCCGTTGCCGCTAAGGTCAACACCGTACCAATCGGCAATGCCTCTTTTATATCAGCGCCGCCGCTAAGCAGAATATTCCACGGTTCATCCGTATAAGGCACAGCGGCAGCAACAAACTTAGCACCATCAATCACTGAACCACCGCCCACAGCCAGCAAGAAGTCTATTTTTTCTTCACGGGCAATCTGCACCGCTTCCATCAGTTTCTCGTAAGTAGGGTTGGCTTCAACACCAGCAAATAAATGCACTTGTCGCTCACCCAGCGCCTTTTGTACTTCAGCTAAAGTACCGGTGCGTTGTGCACTTTGCCCGCCATAAAGCACCATCACCTTGGCATCTGTCGGGACAAAACCATCCAGTTTAGCAATGCTACCTTCACCAAAGCTGATATGTGTTGGGTTGTAAAAATCAAAATTAAGCATGTTATGGGTATCTCCTGTTGAGCGATAACGCCGGCATACACATTAGACCGGTCGTCTATTTTTAACACAAAAAAACTTATATCTAGCAGGTACTTACGTTGCAACTAACCCAGTAGAACAATGCGCGTCATCTGCATCGCTTGCTCCATTGGTACGCTGGTGCGGTGTAATTTCGCCAGCAAACTCGCGCCCAACCACAATTGATACAACATCACTGCGGTGGCATCGGCATCGGTGACATTTAGCGAGCCATCAACTTGGCCGGCACGTATGCAATCAGCTAACTGTTTAATCACTTGATCAGTGCCATCACGTAACGTCACGCGCATCGCTTCCGACAAATCGGCAACTTCTGCACTTAACTTCACCACTAAACACTTTTGTTCATTGCACGCACTGCTATTACCAATCAGCCACTGCTGCCAATAACCTAATAAACGCTCAGCAGCAGGTATTTTCGAGTTATTAAAACGCAACTTTTGCGCATCTAAATACGCAGAGAAATACGCCTCAAGCACAGCCTGACCATACAACTCTTTAGAGGGGAAATAGTGATAAAAAGAACCTTTCGGCACACCTGCAGTACGTAATATTTCATTCAAGCCCACACTAGAAAAACCCTTAGCAGCCATAATTTGATGGCCGGTTTCGAGTAAATGCTGGCGGGTATCAACATAAGAAGTTTTCATAGCTGCAAGTGTAAACAACATTAGACCAGTCGTCTACAAAAACAAACACTGAAAAACAACATACTCGCAGACCTATCCTCTCGCAAAGCACCCTTCTGTAGAAAACCGCTGCCAACTCACGCAAATACTAAAGCGCAACAGTTATACTGCATGCTCTTATTTTTCCCAGACCTAGGAATCACCATGCAAATGCTCCGTAATGGTATATTTATGTTGCTCACTGCAACCTTGCTGATCGCCTGCTCACCAAGTAACTCACCCGAAAAAATCGCAGAAACATACATTAATGCCGTCTTAGCCAATGACATTGACGGTCTTATGGCGACCTTGGATATTCCTGCCAGTCAGCATGATGAACAGGACGCCCTTGTCCGTGGCAAGCTCAGCATGATGCTCGCAGATGCCAGCGCACGCGCCATACGTTCTGGCGGTGTGAAAGACGTCAGCTACTCAGAGCCTGAATACAATGACGAAAAAACACATGCCACGATGATCGCGACCATCCGTTATAAGCAAACTGATGCTCCCGTGAAACGCGAAAATATCTCGCTAGCAAAAACTGCAGATGGCTGGAAAGTGTCTTTGTAAGCCTAGCCTTAATAAGAGTGTGCATACCGTGCTAAATGCATTTGCACATGCGCGGCAACAGCTTATACGTATGGCACTGTTGCTAACTGTAACCTTGGGTTTGAGCCTTATTTTTTATATTGCGCAAACACCAGCTGCGCGCCCTGCATTCTCTACTGCTGCGCTGCCTGCTTTGGCTGTTGGTGACTGGGTTTTCCGCTCAGGCACCTCAACAGAAAGCCAGCTGATTCAAACACTGAGTAACAGTGAGTTTTCGCACATTGGCATGCTGGTCAGCCTGCAACCCGAACCCTTAATTGTGCACGCTACCACCAATGATGACCCGCAGCGCGCCAATCAAGTCTTAAGCTCAACCCTCAACGACTTTATTGACCCCAAGCTCGCGCGAGGTTTTGCCATCGCGCGTCCGGGCTTTGTCACTGCGCAAGAAAACCAACAAGCAGCGGCATGGTTACTCAAGCAACTTAAACAGCCTTTTGTCTTGGCGGTACGTAGCAGCAAGCATTTGTATTGCACCACCCTACTGGTTGATGCCCTGCAGCACAGCACACACCCCTTCCAGCCCGAATGGCAACAGATCAATGCTCCCATGTTCAGCGGTGAATACCTGTTCCCGCAAGCCCTTGCTGATTATCCAGGTGTTGAGTGGGTGTATAGCTCCACCGATCAGCAGTGGCCTTAACGCATTTGAAAATACTCTTTATGAAAGTTACGCGCCGGACAGCCTAAAGTGTGCATACCTGATTGCAAAGCATCAGCAAACCCTTGCGGACCACAGAACCACACCTGCGTATCAGCCGACTGCCCCTGCAAAGCCTGCTCTGCACATAAAAATCCTTGCTCATCACTGCAATGCACATGCAAGGTGATATTCGGCACAGCATCCGTTAAGCGCTGTAACCGCTCAGCGAACACCGCTTCTTCCGTATTATTCACACAGTAATATAAAGTCGCTTTCGGGGCGCGCTCAGGTTCTACTTGTAAAGCTTCTAACCAAGCGATAAAAGGTGTCACGCCAATACCCGCACCAACCCACACTTGTTCGTTGCTACCGCCCAGTTGCATATCAAAGTAGCCATACGGCCCCTCCACAGTCACCGCACGCCCCACATCCAATTCCGTTTGCAAGCGCGTGGTGTAATCACCCAGTGCTTTAATCGCAAAACTTACCTGACCACTGGCATGGTCGGCACTGTTGATTGTAAAGGGGTGTGCACCTTCAAAACGGTCAAAGGTTATAAAGGCAAACTGCCCCGGGCGATGCGACCATTGCTTGGGTAGCTGGCAGGTCACTTCAAGAACATCACCATGATGCTGATTCACGTTGAGCACCGTTCCTTGATAGCGACGGGTACGGCCGATACCACCGCTGAGCGCAATAAACGCACAATAGACACCAACCACAGCTGTGACCGCCAACAATGCCCCAGCAGGCTCTAGCCACCAACCAGCTGGCGCCAACACCACACCATGAAAGGCAATAACAAGATAAATAACCGCCAAAGCTTTATGCGTATAACGCCAAATATGGTAAGGAAAACGTTGCCATAGCGTGATTACCAGCATGATGCCGAGAATCCACACCGACCACTCGCCGACATCTTTAGCAGCATCACGAAACACCTCAAGAATGGTTTCAATACGCGGCTCTTTCACCCCACGCTCAAAAAACACCTTGAGTAAATCTTTTGATAAGTCCAGTAGATAGTGAGCAACTGCTAGTCCTATCGCCCAGATTCCAGCCCACTTATGCAGACGGTACATTTTATCCAAGCCCTGCAAGCGCTTTTCTAGCCATAACGGCCGCACAGCCAACAGCATAATCAATGACATCAAAACAAAAGAACCAAGACCGGTCAAAAAGATCAACTGCTTACGCCACCACCAAATATCCATCGGTGGGTTATGACCCAGCACTGTTAAACCCCAAGCAGCCAAGACCACGAAGGCCACGCCATACATCATCTTTTTCATTACCGTTGCCTCTTAATATCCTAGGCCTGAGTTTAGCGTTTGAGTCTTAACTGAACCTTAACCAAGACACTGGACAATTCTCGACTACACTGAATGAGCACACATCACCAGCAAGGATGCTCAGTATGTTTCGTTTAAGTGTATCGGCCTTCGTATTCAGCAGCGCTCTTCTTGTCAGCGCAACAACCTTAGCCAACTGCCCCGCATGGTCCAGCAATCAAACCCAGCAAGAAATCAGCAGTTTGCGCCAGCAGATTGCGGACTGGGATCGCAGCTACCATCGCGATGCGACCTCAGCAGTCGCAGACGAAATCTATGATCAAGCCCGCGAGCAGCTGCAGGCGTGGCAAGCCTGCTTTAGCGGTTCACACACAGCAGAGCCTGCAGCTGCTGCTCTCACATCAGCTCGCGGCAGCCTTGAATTACCCTTTAGCCAAATGGGCTTGCGCAAGCTCAATGCAACAGCGTTGCAACAATGGATGAGTGGACGAGATGGGTTGTGGGTGCAGCCTAAAGTGGACGGTGTCGCTGTCACGCTGGTGTATAAGCAAGGGCAACTCAAACAGATGTTAAGCCGCGGTGATGGTTTATTGGGATACGACTGGATGGCACACGCCTCCGTGATTGAGTCCATCCCCAAGCAGCTACCCAGCAAACAGTCACGTATTACCTTGCAGGGCGAGCTCTATTTGCAGCAAAGCCAGCATATTCAAGCACAGCACGGCGGTAGTAATGCCCGCTCAGCGGTGGCGGGGCTGTTAAACCGCAACAGTTTAAGCCCAGCAGAGGGCGATAAAATTGGTTTATTTATTTGGGAATGGCCTGATGGTCCGCCGTCCATGCAGGAGCGTCTACAGCAACTGCAAGACTTAGGCTTTACCACTAGCAAAACATACAGCCAGCCCGTGCAAAGCTTTACTCAAGCCAAGCACTGGCGCCAGCATTGGTACAACAGCGCACTGCCTTTTGCCAGCGATGGCGTCGTCATCAAACACAGTCAGCGCAACACAGAGCATGCACGCAGCAGCTACCCACCAACTTGGGCGGTGGCATGGAAATACCCTCTGCAGCAAGCTCTCACGGCAATCACTGATGTGACATTTAATATTGGCCGCACGGGTCGCATTACACCTATTGCGCACATAAACCCAGTGTTATTGGATGACAAGACCATTCGTAAAGTCAGTTTAGGTTCACTACCACGGCTGATTAAACTGGCACTTAGCCGTGGCGATCATGTTGCCATCGCTCTGTCTGGACATGCTATTCCACAACTCAAAGACGTCGTTTGGCGCAGCCCTCAACGCCAAACTTTTACGGCGCCAGAAGCAGCAAACTACCATACGTTAAGCTGCTGGCAAGTCAGCTCAGAATGCCAACAGCAGTTTCTCGCGCGCCTCACTTGGCTGGGGCATAAAAAGGCACTCAATATGCCGGGCATTGGTACACAAACATGGCAAGCACTGATTGATGGAAAACAAATCAACCAGCTCACAGACTGGTTAGCGTTGAGTGTTGATGATTTAAAACAACTACCCGGCTTTGCAGAAAAACGTAGTGCGCATACAGCACAGACATTTGCTCAAGCGAAGCTAGCACCTTTTAGAGTTTGGCTAAAAGCGCTTGGCGCACCATCAAGCGTGACGGCAAAGAGCGACGATAACTGGCAAAAACTGGCTGCACTCAGCCAGCAGGATTGGCAGCAGTTACGCCTTTTAAGTCGCAACAATGCGCGGCAAGCACATGCGTTTTTCCAGCACACAGCCGTGCAAGTCATTGCTTTAAATTTACGCCAGCATGGAATTGATGGTTTTTAGTTGTCGAGCCATGCCGTTCTTGATCAGCCACTGACTTACTATACAAAACAATACATCCTCCAAAAGGCGTATTGTTGCTGTGAATCAGAGCATGCAATATAAGCCTAGCTATTTGATCTGGGAATCACCGCAGTTCATTCATAAGCACCTGTATACCTTTTAATAAAAATAAGAAACATTAACCAAGACAGCTCATTCATAGTGCTACCCACCGCAACACTATGTGACTGTCTTTTTGTTTGCGACTAATATTAAAAGAGCAATAAAATGACAAAGGATGATCCTAAAAGCTATCGCGCACTACACCGCCCACAAAGCGAATTTGCTTCAAGGCAGGCGTACTTAGAGCACGAACTCAGCATTATGCAGCCACGCCGCTGGCGTATAAACTTACCCTACCGTGACTACCGCTTTGAACCCGAAGACTGGATACCAGCAACAGCGGCCACGATTGGCAAGATTGTTATGGTGGCCGCAATCGTCGCGGCATTTGCCGCTCCTTTAGGACTCTCAAACGCCTTTGTTATTGAAAATGCTCGCTATGAAATGCTCATCGCCGCCATTTTATTCGTGGTGCTTTTTTCCGGCGTTCTTATTCCAACAGCAAACTTAGCCGGTACGCACGGCCCATTGATCCCACTGGTACCCATCATTGTTGCCTCTGGCGGCCACCCAATGGCGCTCGGTATTATGATTGGCGTACTGGGTTTTACCCTCGGTATATTTAAGGGCGGAAGCTTGCTCGCGAGGCTCACCAGTGATGGTGTCTGCGGGGGGTTATTGCTGTTTTTAGGCTTTATTGGCGTGACCTCGCAAATCAAAAGCCTGTATGCCTGGGCAAACGGTTTTGATATGGGTTACCTTGCCTTCGTCGTCATCCTAGCCACCATTCTCATGTATGCCTATTTAGAGCATCTGGGCAAGCGTTGGCTGGCTATTCCGCTCGGTGCAATACTGGCTGCTGTGATTGCGTTTGCCCTGGGTGCACCCTTTGAATTCACCACAGAGCCGGGTATTCCAAACCTTAATCCAGCGTACTGGTGGGGCGCAGATACGGGCTGGAAACTGGGCCTGCCCGGTCTGGAACAGTTCATTGCGGTGACGCCTTTTGCGATATTGGCCATCGCCATGTGGTCACCCGACATGATTGGTCATCGCGCTTTTCAGTATCTCAACTACCCAAAAAATGCGCAAAAAGTTGTAATGAATATGGACGACACCATGTGTGTGGCGGCAGCACGACAAGTTGTCGGAACCGCTTTAGGTGGCGCTAATATTGCATCGTCTTGGGGTACTTATATCGTCCCAGCAGCAATTGCCAAACGCCCGATCCCTGCCGGTGCTGTTTTGACGGGCCTACTCTGTGTGGTCGCTGCGATTTGGGGTTACCCAATGGACTTAGCAATTTGGCCACCAGTGCTTAGCGTAGCGCTAATCGTCGGTGTTTACTTACCGCTATTAGAAGCCGGTATGCAAATGACGCGCGAAGGTAAAACAGCACAGTCTGCAGCCATTGTGATTTTCTCATCCACGTTGGTGAATCCGGTTTTTGGCTGGTCACTTACGATGCTGCTGGACAACATTGGCATCATTGGTGACAAAGAACGCGGTCGAAAAATGACTCGCACCGACCGCTGGATTATCCCACTGATAGTATTCACCTTACTCTGCACTGTAATGGCCGCTATCGGCATGTTCCCAGGTATTCCAGCACTATTGGAATCCTTCCGCGCGCTGCAGTAAACCTGTAACGAAAAACCCCTGAGATGTTAGCCATTGCGGTACAACAACTCAGGGGTTTTCTGTTTTACTACTCTCTTTTCTAGCACAAGATACGCACGCTTCTAATACGCTCGAAACTCTTTATGACAGGATTCGCATGCATCCTCAACTGCTTGCACACGCAAGGCCAGCACACTGTCGTTGAGTGGTGGCTGCGTGGTACTGGCGACTAAACGTGCAGTCGTACCTTCCAGCTCTCGCGCCAACTCTTGAAAGCGCTCTTGGCGCTGCCATACATCATCACGTGCCGAGGTGTCGCCCTCCTCTTTAACACTTGGAAAGTGCTGCCAAGGCTGCTTAGATAAAACCTCCAACTGCGCCGCTTTCTCAACAAACAATTGCTCATCATAAGCAATGCGTCCACGCAGCATGCCACCCAGGTCCTCACTGACGTTAAGCATCTCTTTGAAAATCACTTGACGCTTGCCCAATGGTGAATCGGGATCAACACCACCACACGCAGTTAAACTCATGATTACAACCAACAACGCACTACGTTTTAGCACACACTCACCCATTTAATAATTAAAACAAACTCTCATTTAGACTGCGCGAGATACTCTCCACGCCAGCAACGTTTATACATTTCCCAACCACGCAACCCTGCTCTGCTTAGCGGAGCAAATACGAGGTTCTTAGCTTGACAGACGACTTGCTTATTCATCTTTATAGCTGCATTCAGCCAGCACCTAGCACGCTTAACATCCAGTTTTAACAGCCTTGCCGCATAGTGAATCGACTTAGCCGAGCAAACTAAGCCGAGAGCACAAATAAACTGATAATTAAGCCCAAACCCACAAACCACACCAGTGAGCGCAATAACGCCCAATCAGCGATATAACACAGAGTATACAGCACACGACTGAGTACAAACGCCATCGCCAGTTGATCGAGCAACGCTTGCTCGGCACCACCGGCCAAATGGGCAATAATCACGGCAGCAGCGAACGCAGGCGTTATTTCAAAACCGTTTTGCTGAGCATTGTTGGCGCGCTTAGCCATTCCTTGCACGGTGGCTAAAAACGCTCGCGGATCATGATTGTGCTTGGGTTTAAAACCGCCCGCACTGGCTTTGGCCCAAACTGTTGATACATAGGGCAACGCGATGGCTATTAATACACACCAATAAGCAATTGTCATAACTACTCCTGCATCTATTATTTTTATAGGTTGAAGGGCTACTCTAATACAAATTATTGCATCGAAAATAAATTCTTCGACGCTTAGCTCTTGGGCAAATGGCAAAGCCTCGCTATAATCAGCCGCGCATGACGGCTCAGCCGTGATCGCCAGCAGATTCGAGGGGCGCTGCAGCAGGATTCTCCTGTCAGGCTCGAAACAGTTGCCTTCCAGTTGTTTATACAACTGCATACTTGCAAACGGCGCCCATTCGCTAATTACGAATGGAGAACTCATTTTATGAGCGCTGTTGTTGATTTTACTGATTTTAAAGTTGCTGATATGTCACTGGCCGACTGGGGCCGTCGTGAAATTATTATCGCCGAGTCTGAGATGCCTGCCCTAATGGGTTTGCGTACTAAATACGCTGCTCAGCAGCCGCTAAAAGGCGCAAAGATTCTCGGCTGTATTCACATGACTATCCAAACTGCGGTACTGATTGAAACCCTGATTGAATTGGGTGCTGAAGTACGCTGGTCCAGCTGCAATATTTTCTCAACCCAAGACCAAGCCGCCGCAGCCATTGCTGCTGCTGGTATTCCAGTGTTCGCTTGGAAAGGTGAAACTGAAGAAGAATATGAGTGGTGCATCGAGCAAACCATCGTTAAAGATGGCCAACCTTGGGATGCCAATATGGTGCTCGATGATGGCGGTGATTTAACTGCTATTTTGCACGAGCGCTTCCCCCAGGTCTTAGATAACGCTCACGGCGTGACTGAAGAAACCACCACTGGCGTGCACCGTCTGCTAGACATGTTGGCAAAAGGCACCCTTAAAGTACCTGCGATCAACGTTAATGATTCAGTCACCAAAAGCAAAAACGACAACAAATACGGCTGCCGTCACAGCTTAAATGATGCCATCAAACGTGGCACCGACAACCTGTTATCCGGCAAACAAGCGCTGGTGATTGGTTATGGTGATGTGGGTAAAGGTTCGGCGCAGTCGCTCAATCAAGAAGGCATGATTGTTAAAGTGTCTGAAGTTGATCCCATCTGTGCCATGCAAGCCTGCATGGACGGCTTCGAGTTGGTTTCGCCTTATATCGATGGTAACAATGATGGTTCTGACGCCAGCATCGATAAGGCGTTATTGAGCAAAATCGATTTAATCGTCACTACCACAGGCAACGTCAATGTCTGTGATGCAGGCATCCTTAAAGCACTGAAAAAACGTGCGGTAGTGTGCAACATTGGTCACTTTGACAATGAAATCGATACAGCCTTTATGCGCAAAAACTGGGCATGGGAAGAAGTTAAGCCTCAGGTGCACAAAATTCACCGCACCGGTGCAGGCGACTTTGATCCACGCAATGACGACTACTTAATTCTGCTCTCAGAAGGCCGCTTAGTGAATCTTGGTAATGCTACAGGCCACCCCAGTCGCATTATGGACGGCTCATTTGCTAACCAAGTACTCGCACAAATGCACTTATTTGAACGCAAGTTTGCTCAGTTAACTGCTGAGCAAAAAGCTGCAGCGTTAACCGTTGAAGTGCTGCCTAAAAAACTCGATGAAGAAGTTGCTTTAGAAATGGTGAAAGGTTTTGGCGGTGTGATTACTCGCCTGACTGATGTGCAAGCTGACTACATTGGCGTATCTGTGGACGGCCCTTATAAGCCAGAAACCTACCGCTACTAAGTTGTCGATTCGGGGTAGTTTTCTACCCCTTTTTGCATCTCTGGCTGCCCACACACTTTAATTTTTAGGGTCATATTTCATGAGCAACCAACCTCGTATTAGTTTTGAATTCTTCCCCACTAAAACCGACGCGGGCCATGAGAAGCTGCTAACAACAGCAGCAAAACTGGCGACTTACAATCCTGAGTTCTTCTCTTGCACTTATGGTGCCGGTGGTTCAACGCGCGACCGCACCTTAACCACTGTTTTACAGTTAGATCGCGACATTAAAGTACCTACCGCCCCGCATCTCTCTTGTGTCGGCGACAGCAAAGACGATTTACGCGAACTGCTGCATCTGTATAAAGATGCTGGAATTAAACGCATTGTTGCTCTGCGCGGTGACCTGCCATCCGGTATGGGTATGGCTAACGGTGAATTACGCTATGCCAATGAACTTGTCGAGTTTATTCGCGAAGAGACCGGCGACCACTTTTACATTGAAGTTGCGGCCTACCCTGAAATGCACCCACAAGCGCGTAATTTTGAAATTGATCTGCAAAATTTTGCCCGCAAAGTACAGGCTGGTTCCGACAGCGCAATCACGCAATACTTCTTTAATGCCGATTGTTACTTCTATTTTGTTGAGCGAGCGCGTAAACTAGGTATCGATATCCCAATCGTGCCAGGCATTATGCCAATTACGAACTACAGCAAACTGGCACGTTTTTCTGATTCTTGTGGTGCCGAGCTACCACGCTGGATACGCAAACAACTTGAAGCGTACGGCGATGACACAGCAAGTATCCAAGCCTTTGGTGCAGAAGTTATTACAAACATGTGCGAGCGCCTATTAGACGGTGGCGCACCGGGTTTGCACTTCTACACACTTAATCAAGCTGAACCGAGTTTAGCTATTTGGGATAATCTCCAGCTTAACCGCTGAAATAAGGCCTAAGTGCCACTATAGCGATATACCTCCATCCAGCTTTATGCCCAGCGCAGGACATAATTCGTGGATGGGGTGCATTATTTTATGCACTGGTATGGAGCATTTATAATTTTGCGCCCCAAAGTCGGCGGGTCGCCGACAACAGGAAGACTGCATGTCCTTTTCCTCACTAGGCCTATCTCAGGCTCTGGTTAACGCCGTTGAAGCTGCCGGTTATACAACTCCATCGCCGGTGCAATTACTGGCAATTCCACCAGCCTTACAAGGCCGTGACCTAATGGTTGCGGCACAAACTGGTACCGGTAAAACCGGTGGTTTTGCTCTGCCTATTCTAGAAATCTTATTCCCGAACGGTAAACCCGATCGCGAACAGCGCCATCGTCCGCGCCAGCCTCGCGTCTTGGTGTTAACCCCAACCCGCGAGCTCGCTGCACAAGTGCATGACAGCTTTAGGCTGTATGCCCGTGAATTACCTTTTGTCAGCGCCTGTATTTTTGGGGGCGTGGGCATGCATCCGCAGATCAATGCGGTTGCTAAAGGCCTTGACGTCTTAGTGGCGTGCCCAGGTCGCTTATTAGATTTGGTCAACCAAGGCAAAATTGATTTAAGTGGCGTAGAGATTTTAGTGCTGGATGAAGCCGACCGTATGTTGGATATGGGCTTTATTCATGATGTGAAAAAAGTCTTAGCCAAATTACCGAGCAAGCGCCAAAACCTACTTTTTTCAGCGACTTTCTCACAAGACATCACCAACTTAGCCGGCCGCTTACTGCATAACCCTGAGCGTATCCAAGTGACTCCGCCGAATACAACGGTGGAACGCATTGAGCAACGGGTGTTCCGTATCCAAGCTTCACACAAGCGTGCTTTATTAGCCCACTTAATTACTATGGGCGCATGGGAGCAGGTGTTAGTCTTTACCCGCACCAAGCATGGCGCTAACCGTTTAGCCGAGTATCTCGATAAAAACGGCCTACCCGCAGCAGCGATTCATGGTAATAAAAGCCAAAATGCACGCACCAAAGCCTTGGCTGAATTTAAAGCCGGTAGCGTGCGTATCTTAGTCGCTACCGACATTGCTGCACGTGGTCTAGATATTGACCAGTTACCCCATGTAGTGAATTATGAACTGCCAAACGTTGAAGAAGACTATGTCCACCGTATTGGTCGTACCGGTCGCGCCGGGCGTGCCGGTGAGGCTGTGTCTTTGGTTGCTCCCGATGAGGAACGCTTGCTGAAAAGCATTGAGCGTATGACGCGTCAGAACATTGAAGAGGGCGACACTTTAGGCTTTGATCCTAGCAGCGTTGTGATTGAAAAAGCTGAGCCGCGTGCACCACGCCCACCACGCAGTGGCGGTCGCAACACACCACGCACGGCGGATAAAAAAAAGCAGTTCAGATAAACCGGCTAGCACAGACAAACCTAGAGGCCGTCGCCCCGAAACGCGCAGCACTGAGCGCAGTGCAACCAGCACGAACGCAGACAAACCCGCCCGTACGCGCAATCCACGTAATACGCGTAACAGCCGGCCTGCAGCAACTGCTATGGTACCTGAGTTACCCGCCAATCGCGATCCAGAAGTATTTCTAGATGACGCCATTGATAACTTTGGTAATAGCGTTGATTACGTCAGCCCTTATCAAAATAAAGGCCGCGGCCGTCGCCCTAATGGTAACGCTCCAGTTGGTGCACAAGCCCGTACAGCACGCCCTGCACGCCAAGAGCGCAGCCCAGGTGCAACAGGTACAGCAGATAAGCGCCGAGCGCCGAAAAGAGTCAACAACAATCCACGTCGTGACGATGCGCGTTACGCCAGCCCGAGCGAGCCAGCCGTTAATCGTGAAGCCCCACAACCACTGATTATTCGTAAAGGTGAGCGTCTACCGAGTTTAGAGCAGCTTGAGCAATTAGATTCACGCTCACGCAAGGAGAAACCTGCATTATTAACATCACGTACCGATTAAAACTGTAATCAAACTCGCCTAACAAAAGCCCTGCATGCTGTTAATTCAGAATGCGGGGCTTTTTATAATAGGTAATCGTTATTATTCTGCATTAAACTTAACAGGTCACGGATGTTGCTTGTAGAAGCCTCACCCGAACTGACAACACTCTATTTGACGTGGTCAGCACCTCCAAGGAGTCCACATGGAAACACCCCAAAAACGCAGTTCAACTATTAATCCGCCAGTCTTTTATGGATCGGCCATTTTAGTTGCTGCAATCGTCTTTTTTGCCAGCATGTTCCCTCAGGGTGCACAAGAGCTCTTTGGTTCTGTGCAAAGCTGGATCGTCGATAGTGTCAGCTGGTTCTATATCCTCACTCTCGCTCTTATTCTCTTAGCCACCATATTTCTGGCCACCAGCCGCTATGGTGATATAAAACTCGGCCCTGATCATAGTGAACCTGACTATAAAAACAGTTCATGGTTTGCCATGCTGTTTTCTGCAGGTATGGGTATCGGCTTGATGTTCTTCGGTGTAGCCGAACCGGTGTAGCCGAACCGGTGATGCACTTTGTTGCGCCACCTGTCGGTGATCCCAACACCATCGAAGCGGCCAAAGAAGCAATGAAGCTGACCTTCTTCCACTGGGGCTTACACGCTTGGGCGGTTTACGCGATTGTTGCATTGATTCTAGCCTTTTTCTCCTACCGTCATGGCTTGCCGCTGACTTTGCGCTCAGCGCTGTACCCGCTGATTGGTGAACGCATCTACGGGCCGATTGGCCATGCTGTCGATATTTTTGCCATTATCAGTACCATTTTAGGTATTGCCACGTCGCTGGGCTACGGTGTTTTACAGATCAATAGTGGTTTTAATTACCTGTTTGGTCTGCCGATTGGCACTAATGTTCAAGTAATCCTGATTGTCAGTATCACTGCGTTGGCAACCATATCGGTTGTCACTGGCCTCGATAAAGGCGTTAAGCGCTTATCAGAACTTAACCTCATATTGGCTGTTATTTTATTAACCTTGGTTCTGGTTCTCGGTCCTACAGCACTGCTGTTAAAAAGCTTTGTTGAAAACACCGGCGGCTATTTATCTGAAATCGTTAACAAAACCTTTAATCTGTATGCTTATGACCCAACCGACTGGCTCGGTGGCTGGACCTTGCTGTATTGGGGCTGGTGGATTTCTTGGTCACCCTTTGTCGGGATGTTTATTGCCCGTGTTTCGCGTGGCCGTACCATTCGCCAATTTATCACCGGCATCCTACTGGTACCGACTGGCTTTACCTTCATGTGGATGACTGTATTCGGTAATAGCGCGATCTATATGATTATGAAGGAGGGTATGACCAGCTTGGCCGACACAGTCAGTGCCGACAGCTCCTTAGCCCTGTTTGCCTTCTTAGAGCACTTTCCTTTCTCTACAGTGTTGTCGATGGTGGCAGTCTGTATGGTGATTTTATTCTTCGTCACCTCAGCTGACTCAGGTTCTTTAGTGATTGATATGCTGGCTTCCGGTGGCAACACAGAAACACCCGTATGGCAGCGTATTTTCTGGGCCTCGTCCACAGGGGTGGTCGCCATCGCACTGTTGATGAGCGGTGGTTTAGGTGCGCTACAAACCGCCACTATTGCCAGTGCATTGCCCTTCTCGGTGGTTCTGCTGATTGCCATTTGGGGATTATTTAAAGCACTGCATATTGACTCCACTAAGCGCATACTTAGACAACAAAGCGCGACGCACTACTCGCGCGAGAAAAAAGGTACGGGCGGTTGGCAGCGACGTTTACGCAGCATGGTCATGTTCCCTCGCCGCTCACACGTCAACCGCTTTATTGACGAGGTGGTACTGCCGGGCTTTGAAGAAGTTGCGATTGAACTGCGCAAACAAGGCTACACCGTTGAAGTGCTGAACCAAGACGACGACGACAAACATTGCAGACTTGAAGTGCAGCACAACCTGGAAGTCAACTTTGTCTACGAAGTACGCCCGCGTGCTTACGTACGGCCAGACTTTATGTCGCAAGACGACACCGATGAGGAAAGCGAGGAACGCGAAGAACGTAAATACTTCCGTGCCGAAGTGTACTTAATGGAAGGTGGGCAAGATTACGACATCATGGGTTGGTCACGCGATGAAGTGATTGACGATATCCTTGATCAGTATGAACAGCACATGCACTTCTTGCACGTGGTGCGCTAACCGCTCAGTGTCACATGTTTACCAAGGCGCTCTTTTTAGAGCGCCTTTTTTATCCCTCCCAGCCTTAAGTGTTGCGCCGATACAACCTTTCTTGCCCACAGGGCGAATGGCAACTCATCCTCGTTAAAGCACTTCAATGCTAGAATAGTGACTTTATACGATTCTGGTTTGTTCATGTCCAAGCTCAACCCCCGCCAACAAGAAGCAGTTAACTACATCAGCGGCCCGATGCTGGTACTGGCCGGCGCTGGCTCGGGTAAAACTAGCGTGATCACCCGTAAAATTGCTTATTTAATCCAGCAATGCGGTATCTCAGCACGGCATATTGTCGCTGTTACTTTTACTAATAAAGCTGCACGCGAAATGAAGGAGCGGGTGTCATCCTTATTGCGCGGCGCTGAAGGCCACGGTTTAACCGTCTCCACCTTCCATAACCTGGGTTTAAATATCATCCGCCGCGAGCATGCCCTACTCGGTTACAAGCCCGGCTTCTCGATCTTTGATGATTCCGATGTAAAAAGTTTACTCAGCGACATCATGCAAAAAGAGTACGCCGGTGATGATGGTGCTGATGAAGTCAAAAATATCATCAGTAACTGGAAGAATGATTTAATTCTGCCCGAACACGCGTTAGAACTTGCCCGTGGCGGTAAAGAGCAAACCGCTGCGATTGTGTACAGCCATTACCAGCGTACCCTCAAGGCCTACAACGCAGTCGATTTTGATGATCTTATTTTTCAGCCGGTAAAGCTTTTTCAAAACAATCCCGAGGTGCTGGATAAATGGCGCAACCGTGTGCGCTATATGCTCGTGGATGAATACCAAGACACCAACACCAGCCAGTATTTGTTGGTTAAATTACTGGTCAAAGAGCGCGCGCAGTTCACTGTGGTGGGCGATGATGACCAGTCCATTTATGCATGGCGCGGTGCACGGCCAGAAAATCTGATGCTGCTCAAAGAGGACTTTCCCTCATTAAAAGTCGTGATGCTGGAGCAGAACTATCGCTCTACCAGTCGTATCCTCAAATGCGCTAACATTCTCATCTCCAATAATCCACATGAATTTGTCAAAGAGCTGTGGAGTGAAATGGGCCACGGTGATGAAATTCGTGTGATTCGTTGCCGTAATGAAGATGCCGAAGCGGAACGCATCGCCATGGAAATCCTCACCGAGCACATGCGCACGCAACGCCCCTACAGTGATTTTGCTATTTTGTACCGCGGTAATTACCAAGCCAAAATAATGGAATTGAAGCTGCAAGTGCATAAAATCCCCTACCGTTTGTCTGGGGGCACCAGCTTTTTTGGACGTCAAGAAGTCAAAGATTTAATGTCGTACTTTCGTTTATTGGTCAACCCTGACGATGACAATGCCTTACTGCGAGTGATAAATGTGCCACGCCGCGAAATCGGCTCAACCACACTGGAAAAGCTCAGCGGTTATGCAACAGAGCGCAAAATTTCAATGTATGAAGCCTGCGCAGAAATCGGCTTAGGTGAGCACTTAAGCGCGCGCTATACCGAACGTTTAGCACGCTTTAAGCACTATATGGACAAGCTTCGCCAACGCTGCTTTAGCGAAGATCCAATCGACGCGCTAAAAGAAATGATTGTCGATATTGATTACGAAAACTGGATCAGACAAAACAGTTCCAGTGAAAAAGCCTGTGAATACCGCATGAGTAATGTGTGGTTCTTAATTGAGGCGCTAAAAAACACCTTAGAGCGAGATGATGAAGGCAAGATGACCATCGAAGAGGCTATCGCCAAACTGGTCTTACGCGATATGCTCGAACGTCAAGAAGAAGACGAAGACGGTGCTGAAGGCGTGCAAATGATGACTCTACACGCTTCCAAAGGCCTAGAGTTTCCTAGCGTCTATATTATGGGTATGGAAGAAGAAATACTGCCGCACCGCTCCAGTATTGAAGCCGACACCATCGAAGAAGAACGCCGTCTAGCCTATGTCGGCATTACCCGGGCGCGGCGTAACCTGACCTTTACTTTTGCTAGTAAACGTAAACAATATGGTGAAATCATCGACTGCACACACAGCCGTTTTCTCGATGAATTACCTAGCGATGACTTGCAGTGGGAAGGCCTTGAAGAAGCACCGGTAGAAGTGAAAGCCGCGCGCGGTAACAACGCGCTCGCTGGTATTCGTGCCATGCTGAAAAAATAAAAACAAGATAGGATGCGCATTGTATGCAAACCATTGAACGAATTTACCCAAAGCAGCTTGATCCTGCCTGTGCGGATGATCAAAACACCCTACGCCTTCACCTTGAACGTTACCAGTTCGCTGCACAGCATGCACAAGGTTCAAGCATTCTGGATATGGCCTGTGGCTGTGGTTATGGTACTTTTTTGTTGGCCCAACAGCACCCTGATATACAGGTCACAGGTGTCGATTTAGACCCCAATGCAATTGCCTATGCCAAGCAGCATTATCAGCGCAACAACCTACAATTTATTTGTGCCAATGCAGAGCAATTTAGTGTCGACCAGCCTTTTGATACTATCGTTAGCTTAGAAACCATAGAGCACCTTCCCAACTCTCTGGCCTTAGTAAAAAACCAGATTAAATTACTTAGCACAACCGGTCGTTTAATTGCTTCAGTACCGATCACACCAACGTTAGATGGTAATCCGCACCATTTACATGATTTTAGCCGCCGTTCATTTTTACGCTTATTTAAAACAGTCAATTTGCGCTCAATCGAGCACTTTGAACAAATCCAATATTGGCAATTTAAAGGTTTGTTTTCGGCTAAGCCTGATTTGCAAAAAAAATACCGTTCACAAGGCGTGGGAAATGCCATTGTGCGCTATTACATAAAAAATCCTCTATATCTACTAAAACGCCTGCACTCTATGTTGCGCTACGGCTTTAGCAATCGTTATCTTACCTGTGTATTTATACATTAATGCTCTCTGTACATACTGCTAAACATGGAGAGTGGCTTACACTCTATCGAGCAAAAGCGCGCTTTAGCAGCACATCGTTTTAGTGAAATAAGGACCTCGACTATCACTCAAGCCAAGAACTCACTCAGTTTACAGTTGATCATCCTACTCGCCTCACTTAGCGCATTGGTGGCGGCTGCGATTGATATGTACTTGCCAGCGTTTCCCACGGTGGCCACTAGCTTGGATATTACCCCAGGCCAAGTGCAGCAAACCCTCACCATATTTCTGATTGGCTTAGGTATTGGCCAAGGCTTATATGGGCCTTTTTTAGACCGCTACGGGCGACGGCCACCCTTATTAATTGGCATCGCCTTATTTACCATCGGTTCATTGGCTGCAGCGCTGAGCACCAGTTTTGAAGGTTTATTGATCGCGCGATTTTTACAAGCACTGGGCGCCGCCGCAGGCTCAGTAGCCTCACGAGCCATCGTCACAGATACCTGTGACCCACAAAGCTCAGCGCGTATTTATTCCATGCTGATGCAAGTGATGATGATCGCGCCTATCACCGCGCCCATGCTCGGCAGTCTGATTTTACTGTATGGCGAATGGCATTTGATTTTCTGGGCGCTGACTTTATTTGGCATTATTAGCGGGTTCTTCACCATACGCTTGCTGCCTGAAACCCTGCCGGTGGAGCGTCGCGTACCGCTGTCGATGCGTAGCGTGGTGCGCAACTACGCCATCCAATTAAGCAATCCAAGTTTCTTCTTTTACACCTTAGCCACCAGCTGCACCTTGGGCTGCCTGTTTATTTATATCAACAACTCACCCTTTGTCTTTATTGAGATGTTTGCGCTCTCGCCTGCCCAGTTCAGCTATATTTTTGCCGCCAATGCGTTGGTGATGATCGGCATCAGTCAAATTAACTTACGCCTGTTAAAGTTTTACAGCGTGACACGGGTGCTCTTTATTGGCTTAGGCGGCTTTATTGCAATTGGTTTGGTGCTACTGATCTTGGTGCAGTTTGGCTGGGAAGCGCTGTGGAGCTATAGCATCCTGCTTGGCCTTGGCATGGCCATGCTCGGGCTGATTACCGGCAACCTCACTGCATCAACCATGGCCCACACTCAACAGCATGCAGGTATTGCTTCAGCGCTGATGGGCTTAATCCAGTTTTTACTGGCAGCGACCATTGGTTTTCTTGCCAGCATTGCTGCCGAGCCTTCGTTATACACTCTACCCATCGCACTGTTGCTGCTAGGGATTGCCGCTATGGGCCTATGCTTGATTGGCCGACACTTTGCGCTGCGTGGTGCTACGCCGGATCCTTAAACGACTACTGATTTAGGATTGGCGTGCTACAGTCTGCAGTGTTGGATCCTTGGACTGCCGCTAGAAACAGCAAAATTATGCATTCGTCTTGCTCGATTACTGCTAGGCTGATCACTGCAGTTAAACATATTAAGCGAGACGCATATGACCCTTGAGATTTCTCTCGTTTTGCTGATTTCACTGGTTGCCATGGTGCTTTTTGTTACCGAGAAGCTGCGCATCGATGCCATTGCCATTTTGGTCTTGGTGAGCTTAACGCTGCTGGACCTGATCAGTCCCAGCCAAGCACTCAGCGGCTTTAGTAACCCCGCCACTATCACCGTAGCCTCCATGTTTATTCTTGCTGCCGGGCTGCAAAACAGTGGTGCCCTTGCCGGCATTCAAAGCCTGCTGGGTGCAGCGCGCTCACCATTGCAGTTTATGCTGATGCTATTTGGCTTACTGGCGCTGATCGCGCCTTTCGTCAATAACACCGCTGTGGTCGCAATCTTTATTCCCATCGTAATTGCAGCCAGTTTAAAAGTCGGTATGTCGCCTTCCAAAACATTGATCCCACTCTCTTACGTCGCGCAAATGATGGGTGTCGTAACCTTGATTGGCTCTTCGACCAACCTGCTGGTGAATTCCATTGCCAAGGACTTGGGCCATTCGGGCTTTAGTATGTTTGAGTTTTTGCCTCTAGCAGCGATTTGCGCAATCGCCGGCTGTCTGTACCTACTGACCTTTGGCCGCTGGTTATTGCCAGATGTGCGCAGTGCGGACTTGGAAAACCTCTATGAATTTGGTCACTATATTAGTGAGCTAAAAATCACCGAAGATTCCAAACTATTGGGTATAAGTGTCGAAGAAGCTAAGCTGGGCAAGAACTACAGCGTGTATATTTTGGAGTTGTTACGTGACGGGGAAAAGTATTGGTCGCCGCGCTCAGAGGAACTGCAAGAAGGCGATATTTTATTGGCGCGTGGTTACTGGTCGGACTTAGAAACGCTTAAAGATGAGCAAAAGCTCGACTTTAATACGCAAACAGACTTTCACCTCAAAGGTGGAAAAAAAGGTAAGTCAGTACTGGCCGAGGTGATGATCGCTCCGCAATCACGTGCAGCGGGTCGGCTGCTATCTGAGCTTAATCGCAGCTGGAAATACAATGCGTCAGTGATGGGCGTGCAGCGTCGTGGCCAAGCGTTACGCAGTCAACTCAATAGCTTACGCTTACGCATCGGTGATATTTTACTGCTAGCGTTGCCTGAAAAAGACATGGTAGCACTGCGCAAAGATAAAAGTGTCATTGTGATCTCTCAGCGCGAGGCGACTCAGGATTATGGCTGGCGCGCGCCCTTTGCCATCGCCACCATGGCTGCGGTAGTTATTGTGTCGGCACTGGGCTGGCTGCCCATAGCAATTTCCGCTCTAACCGGTGCCGTTGCTATGACGCTGGCAGGCTGTATTCATGCAGATGATGTCTACGAAAGTACCGACTGGTCGATTGTGATATTAATCGCCGGGCTGTTGCCGCTGGGTATTGCTATGAGCACCTCTGGTGCTGCACAGTTTTTGGTTGATAACAGCGTCGGCCTAGTCAGTCATTTGGGCCCACATGTGGTACTCGCCGTACTCTACTTAATGGCTCTGCTGTTTGGTGAACTGATGAGTAACTCTGCTGCCGCCGTGCTGCTGACGCCGATTGGCTTTTCTACCGCGCAGCTGATGGGTGCTGACCCCACGCCGTTTTTGATCGCCATTACCTTCGCTGCCTCCACTAGTTTTATGACCCCAGTGGGTTATCAAACAAATATGATGGTCTACAGCGCTGGCGGCTATAAATTCAGTGATTTTATGAAAGTAGGCTTACCGCTCAATAGTATTTTCTGGCTATTGGGAGTAATCTTTATCCCGATTTTCTGGCCGTTTTAAGCGGATGGATTGGCTGGGATTAATTTACATATTTAATCATTAACATCCTTTATTACATCAACGAACCTTTTAATAACTTTAAACACAACGATCTGATTTAAATTATTTTATTAATGAAGAAGAGTGCAAGCGTGAACAAGCCAGATTTCAAAAAAGAAATTCAAGATGCTTGGATTGAGTTCAATCAACTCATTATTAAATTAACGCCAAACTTTGTTCATAAAATCTATAAAAACAAGCCTCTATTTTGGACTTTAATAATTACTGCAATAATCTTAGAAATCATTATAGGTTTTTGGATATACGGACAATGGCTTACACCTCAAAGCGAGACTGTTAAATGATTCGTGTTATTTTATTTGTATTATTTTTTATTATCTATCTCATATTTAAACTTTTAAAGAAAGGTGCACAGAAAACCATTGATACGGGTAAAAATGCTTACGACTCAATAAGGAACAGCCAAAGTTTCGAAGAGGCCTATCGAAATTTTTCAACCAATAAGTTCGCTAGAGCCCGCTTAGGAATACCTGAAGAAGTTATCGCTTTGATGGCTAAAATTTCTGTCAGTGACGGCAAGGTCAGTGAGCTTGAAGTTGAATATATGAGCGATACGATCAAAGCAATTTCCCACGCTATGCTGAGATCAGGTATTAATGAACAGGTTACTGAAGAAATAAAAAAACAATTATTCAAACTGGCCAATCAAGCAAAAAAAGACTCTAATCCAATATCGTATTATTGTGCAGAGCTCTCTCAATCGGCTAAAGAAATTAGAATACAAGCAATGAGGCAGCTTTTAGCATTCGCCAGCCTTGATGGCCTCTCAAGCAAAACCAAAGCTTTGTTATATGAAATTGGTAAATGTTTAAATTTCTCGCCGAATGAATTAGATAATTTAATTCTCGAGTTGATGGGCAATCAGCAATCAAAAGGTGCCTTTGCCCAGAACCCATATGAGGTGCTTGGTTGTAATGAATCTGATGATTTCAGTGTCATAAAACAAGCGTATCGTCGCTTGGTTAAAACACATCACCCAGATTACCTACATAGTAAAGGCGTCGATGACAGTGAAATACGCAAAGCCACGGAAAAAATGCAGGAAATTAATGCTGCCTATGCAGAAATAAAGAAACACAAAGGTATATAAATTAAGCTTAGTCCAGCAACTCAATCCCTAAGCTCTCAAGCAGATACACAGCCTCAAACTTAGAAAACTTAGCGCCCTGCAACTGGTTTTCTAATACGTTGATTGAATACTGGCTGGACTCAGTAAAGTTTGCCGATTGTAAATTAGTGCGCATAAACAGGCTATTAGTGAAATCACTGTAAGTCATCACTGCATGAGAGAAGTCGCCTTCACGAAAGTCCACGTCCTGCACTTTGCATTCATCAAGTACCAGCCCCTGCAAGGTCAGGCCAAAAAACGATGAGTCGTTGAGGATGGATTGGCGAAAGCTAATTTCAAAGTCTTTATGGTATTCAGACCAGGTCGCCCGTGTCCAGTCGACACCGACCAGTTTGCACTCAAGAAAATTAAGACCAAAAAAACGCGTGTAAGGCACGCAAATTAAACTTAACTGGCAGCGGGTAAAGCTGCAGTTAATAAAGTTACAGCGCTCAAATATGGTGCAGCTGAAATTACAATCAACAAAGCTGCATTCTTCAAATTCAGTGCCAATGCAAACGCCATCTTGCAGGTCCAGATTGTTAAACAACACTTCAAAATAGTGCTGCTGACTCTCTATTTTGCTCAATACAACCTCGACTTAGAAGTACTGCTCTGCAAGCAATGCTCAGATAATAAAAAAGGCGACTGGTTAGAGTCGCCTTTTGCATCACCCGCAAGCACGGTATTACGCCGCGATACTGCCTTTCAACTTCTTCATGGCATTCTTTTCGAGCTGACGAATGCGTTCTGCAGACACGCCATATTGAGCAGCAAGCTCATGCAGCGTAACTTTCTCATCAGATAACCAACGCTGCTGCAAAATATCACGACTGCGCTCATCCAGCTCACTCAACGCCTCATGCAGACTATTGCTGGAGCTTTCAGTCTGATCAGTGGCCTCAAGCTGCAAGGCTGGATCATAACTGTGATCTTCTAAATAGTTCGCCGGCGACCTGTAAGCACTTTCATCATCCTCATTATCTGACGGATCAAATGACATATCATGACCGGTTAAGCGGCTTTCCATTTCACGTACTTCACGTGCTTCAACACCCAGCGAATCAGCAACAGCCTCGACCTCATCATTGGTCAACCAAGCTAAACGTTTTTTCTGGCTGCGCAAATTAAAGAATAACTTACGTTGTGCTTTGGTTGTGGCAACTTTAACAATGCGCCAGTTGCGCAATACGTACTCGTGAATCTCGGCCTTAATCCAATGCACAGCAAAGGAGACTAAACGCACACCCTTTTCTGGGTTATAACGCTTAACAGCTTTCATTAAGCCAACGTTGCCTTCTTGAATCAAATCGCCGTGCGGCAGACCATAGCCTGAATAGCTACGTGCGATATGCACCACAAAACGTAAGTGGGCCATGACTAATTGACGCGCGGCATCTAAATCTTGGTGATAATACAGACGTTCGCCTAGATCACGCTCTTGCTCAATAGATAAAAGCGGAATAGTGTTCACAGAATGCGTATAAGCCTGCAAATTAGCACCAGGGCTTAACATCTGAGCTGTTTGTAATGCGGTCGTGGTGGTCATTAATATCCTCCAACGGGTGACAAATTCTTAAACAATATCATCAAATATAAGACGGCAATAACGCCATAAAGTTCCCTATTGTGCGCGACAAGAATACACGCAAAATCTTATTTCCCAATAACCTATTACTAACGCGGTGATAATTCCCGCAAGTGCCGTGCTACAGCCAACCAAGCGGCGATGTAACCTAACAATACTGCCCCAAGTAGCAATGAAAAGCCATCCTCGATTGACACTCCCGATAGACTGAACTCACTGCCATACAGTTGCGCCAACTGCACAACCGACGCATTGAGCCATTCCAAACCAAAGGCCAGCAGTAACCAAGCCAACGCACCACCGGCTAAACCGTATAAAACACCCATATACAAGAAGGGTCGACGCACATAGCCATCAGTGCCGCCTACTAACTTAATCACTTCAATTTCAACGCGACGATTCTCAATATGCAAACGAATGGTATTACCCACGACCAGCAATAGCGCAGCAATCAGCAGTACCGATAAAGCAAAAATAAAGTGTTCACCCATCTGCAAAATAGCCGCTAAACGCTCAATCCACATCAAATCAAGCTGTGCTTGCTCAACCTTGGGCATGTTTTTTAATTCATCGAGCAACACCACTAAGGTGTCTTTATCAATCATTTCTGGGGTAACCAAAATACTCCCGGGCAAGGGGTTATCTGGCAGCTCGCGCAAGGCCTCACCTAAACCTGAATGCTCTTGAAATTCAGCCAATGCTTGTTCGCGGCTGATCCATTGCGCTTCAGCAACATGCTCATGCTCGGCTATTTTATCGCGCAATAACTCACCGTAGGTATCACCGGAGTCGAGTTCGAGAAATAATGAAATTTGTGCCGCACGCTGCCAAGAGCCGCCGAGTTGGCTGACATTTTCCAATAACAGCGCCAGCCCCATCGGCAAACTTAAAGCAACAGCCATCACTAAGCAGGTAAAAAAACTACCCAACGGCTGGCGTACTAAACGGTTTAAACTATCTTTAAAGCTGGCTCGGTGATTTTCTAGCCAAGCACGTAGCTGATTACGAAAACCACGAGTATCCGATAGAGTAGGCTCAACTTGGTGCTTGGCTGTCGCACCAACGCGTTCGCCGGGTTGATCAGGGGTTACACGTCCAGCACTCATTAAACCGCCTCTCCATCGCCAATCAAACGGCCACGCTGCAGCGTCAGCATACGGTGACGCATGCGTGCAATTAACGCCAGATCATGACTGGCAATTAACACTGTGGTCCCGAGTCGGTTGATGTCTTCAAAAACAGACATAATTTCTGCCGCTAAACGCGGATCTAAGTTACCGGTCGGCTCATCGGCCAGTAATAAAGCCGGCTGATGGACAATGGCGCGCGCAATACCGACGCGCTGCTGCTGACCTGTGGATAGATCTGAGGGTGCCTGCAGGGCTTTATCTTTTAAACTGACCCGTTCCAACGCTAAACTGACACGTTGATTAACTTCTTCTTGTGGCAAACCTAATATCTGTAATGGTAAAGCAACATTGGCAAACACACTGCGATCAAACAACAATTGGTGATTTTGAAACACCACGCCAATCTGGCGGCGCAAAAACGGAATCTGCGAATTAGTGATTTTAGCTAAGTTTTGCCCAGCCAATAACAGCTTACCGGCGGTAGGCCGCTCCATTGCCAATAATAAACGCAGCAAGGTACTTTTACCTGCTCCGGAGTGACCGGTCACAAACAGAAACTCACCACGACGCACACGAAAACTCAGTTCATGCAAGCCAACATGTCCATTAGGATAACGTTTTTCGACCTGCTCAAACCGAATCATTCAGAATCCTTCTCGGCAAACAACGCACTAACAAAATCATCGGCAACAAAATCACGCAAATCATCAATGCCTTCACCGACGCCAATATAGCGCACGGGAATTGCAAAATGCTTGGCTAAGGCGAAAATAACCCCGCCTTTGGCTGTGCCGTCGAGTTTGGTTAAGGCCAAGCCGGTGACTGGAATGGTTTCATTAAAGTGGCGAGCTTGGTTGATCGCATTTTGCCCAGTGCCGGCATCCAGCACTAACAGCACTTCATGTGGTGCGCTGTCATCCAGCCGCCCCATCACCCGCGCTACTTTGCGCAGCTCTTCCATTAAATTGTCTTTGGTGTGCAATCGCCCTGCGGTATCGGCAATCAATACATCCATACCACGCGATTGTGCGGCTTGCACCGCATCAAAAATCACTGAAGCCGAGTCAGCACCGGTATGCTGAGCAATCACTGGAATCTTATTGCGCTCACCCCAGACTTGCAGCTGCTCAACCGCAGCGGCGCGGAAGGTATCACCGGCGGCCAGCATGACTTTTTTGCCGTCTTTTTGCAGGCGTGAAGCCAGCTTGCCGATAGTGGTCGTTTTACCTGCGCCGTTGACGCCAACCACTAAGATCACATAGGGCTTTTTATCAGCAGGAACAGTGAAAGGCTGTTCAACAGGACGCAGTAAATCGGCCATTTCACCTTGTAGGGCTTGGTACAAAGCACCACTATCAGACAATTCTTTACGCGCTACACGGCGAGTTAAGTTGCTCATAATCGCTGTGGTGGCTTCCATACCGACATCGGCCGTCAGCAAACGTGTTTCCAGTTCTTCGAGCAGATCATCATCAATTTCTTTTTTTCCCAAAAACAAACTGGCCATGCCTTCGCCAAGACCGGAGCTGGTTTTTGCTAAACCCTGTTTTAAACGAGCAAACCAGCTCAACTTATTACCTTGCGGTTTGCTTTGTCCGGCTAAATTGGCCTCAAGTACGGGCTCAGCTGCAGGCTCATCAACAACCTCGGCGATACTCTCAAGCACAGCAGTTTGTGCTGCGGGGATATGCTCTATGGCTGCTTCTTGTGGCGTTGATTGCACTACTGCAGCAACAGGAACCGTCACCTCACGGCCAGCCGATAACGTAAAGCGCGAAGGCCGCGTTGCTGTAATCGGCTCAATAACTGGCGCTTGCGACTCAGGCATAACGGCGCCCGAATCAGGCTCGATAACAGCTGCAGTAACAGGCTCAACCTCTGCCACAACGGGAGCAACAGTCTCCGCCTCTACGGCCACAATCGACTCTGGCTCTACTGCCTCAGGCACAGCTGCAGACTCTAACTGTTCTGTCTGTACAACTGGCTCCACCTCTTCTGCTGGTGTCGGCTCTACTGCACTGGCTTGCTCAGTTTTTGGCTCAGCTTTCTTTTTGCCAAACCATGAAAACAGGCCTTTTTTGGCCGGCACTTTAGGTGCAGCGTCAGCCTGCGATTCGTCTGCAGGCACATCAGATGATACGGAATCAGCGCTTGGCGCTGGTTGTTTTGATTTTTTGTCGTCGCCGGAACCAAACATAGAAAAGGCTATCTCAGCAGTTCACCATACCTGAGGGCATTAAAGTAAATAATAATCAGATATGGTTGTTAATAAAATGATTGCGTATCCTAACATCCCTAAGCCCTAGGTAGCTAAACTCAGAGTGCAGTTTAAAAGGTTCTCATATGAAAATATTCTTAGGTTACATCGTACTCTTTCTTTCCAGTACGCTTATAACACCGTTAATGGCGCAGACAGCTACCACCGAATTCAGCTTAGACAACGGACTTAAGGTGATTGTTCGCGAAGATCATCGCGCGCCCGTAGTCGTCAGCCAGCTCTGGTATAAAATTGGCTCCAGTTACGAAACCCCCGGCAGTACCGGTTTGGCCCATGCGCTTGAGCACATGATGTTTAAAGGTAGCAGCAAATTAGGCCCGGGGGAATCTTCACGAATTTTACGCGAGCTGGGCGCTGAAGAAAACGCCTTTACCAGCGATGATTACACTGCCTATTACCAAGTACTGGCACGTGATCGCTTAGAAGTTGCCCTAGAAATGGAGGCTGACCGTCTGGCCAGCCTAACCTTGCCAGAAGATGAGTTTATCCGTGAAATAGAGGTGATTAAAGAAGAGCGTCGGATGCGCACTGATGATCGCCCCAGCGGCTTAGCCTATGAACGTTTTAAAGCCTTAGCCTACCCCGCTAGTGGCTATCATATTCCGACGATTGGTTGGATGCACGATCTTGAACGCATGACCATTGCCGATTTACGCGACTGGCACGATCGCTGGTATGCACCTAATAACGCCATCTTAGTGATTGTCGGTGATGTACAGCCCGATGCAGTCAAAACGATGGTGCAGCGTCACTTTGCTAAGATTCCCGCACGCCCTATCCCCGCCACCAAGCAACCTTTAGAGCAAGCCGAGCCTGGGCAACGCAGTATCACTCTATATCTCAAAACTCAGCTGCCCAGCTTAATGATGGGCTTTAATGTACCCAGTCTCGCCAGCAGCGATAACCCAACCAGCATTCATGCGCTACGCTTGATCAGTGCTTTATTAGATGGTGGTAACAGTGCACGACTACCTGCGCAGTTGGAACGCAAACAAGAGCTAGTGGCCGGCGCATCAGCTTGGTACAACGCCTTTTCCCGCGGCGATAGCCTGTTTGTGTTATCTGCTACGCCGAATGTGCAAAAGGGCAAAACCTTAGCTGAAGTTGAGGCCGGTCTTTGGCAGCAACTCAAGCTGCTACAAGAGACGCCACCCACTGCTGCTGAACTGGATCGTGTCCGTGCGCAAGTGCTGGCTGCCGAAGTCTATGCGCAAGACTCAATCACCAGCCAAGCACAACAAATCGGCCGCTTGGAAAGTGTTGGTCTGTCATGGCGCTTGCAAGACAGCGACTTAGCCGCTTTACAAGCGGTGACACCAGCAGATATTCAAGCTGCCGCTCAGCAGTTCTTTATCCCAACCCGTCTGACCACAGCCTATGTTCACCCAGAGGAGGCGCGCCCATGATGTTCCTGCGTATGCTTAGTGCAAGCCTTGTAAGTGCCGTATTAGTCTTGAATGCCGGTTGCAGCACCTTTGACGTTACGCAATCAGTACAGTCTAAACCCGTCGAGCAACGCATTAGCAGCTTAGCCACACTGTCGAAACAAGATCCGCTCACGCGCACACTGGATATTCAACAATGGCACACCTCTGCCGGAACTAAAGTGCTGTTTATGGCTGCGCCTGAATTACCCATGTTTGATCTGCGCTTAACCTTTGCCGCAGGTAGCAGCAAAGATGGCAACACTTACGGCTTAGCTAGCTTGACCAACGCTATGCTCAATGAAGGCACAGGCCAGTTAAATGCTGGCGATATTGCCAGTCAGTTTGAAGATCTGGGCGCACAATTCTCCAGCGGCTCTTACCGCGATATGGCCGTGGTAACCCTGCGCAGCTTGAGTGATCCTAAACTCAGCACGCCCGCCTTAACACTGTTTAGCGACGTGACCGCAAAACCCAGCTTCCCAGCCAGCTCACTGGCACGGATTAAGAATCAATTACTGGCCGGCTTTGAATATCAGAAACAAAACCCCGGTAAACTGGCTTCTTTAGCCTTATTTGAGCAACTCTATGGCCAGCACCCGTATGCCCATTCCAGCTCTGGTACCGAGGAATCCGTTCCAGCCATTAAGCGCCAACAATTACTCGATTTCCACCGCACCTATTACAGCGCTGAAAACGCACAAATTGCTCTCGTCGGTGATTTAACTCTTGATCAAGCCAAAGCCATCAGCGAACAGGTTTCAACGCGCTTACCACGCGGCACTGCAGCCGCGACCACAGTCGAACCACTCGCCACTGCGGCATCACACACTCATATTGAGTTCCCCTCAGAACAAACCCATATCCTACTGGCACAACTTAGTGTGAAGCGTGGTGACGCCGATTATCCCGCATTATTTCTAGGTAACCAAATTCTCGGTGGTGGCGGCTTTGGTACCCGTTTAATGGAAGAAGTTCGTGAAAAACGCGGCCTCACCTACGGTATCTACTCCAGCTTCAGCCCGATGCAAGCCACTGGCCCCTTTATGATTAACGTACAAACCCGCGCGCAACTCAGTGAAGCGACCTTGCAACTGGTACAAGACTTATTAGATGATTACGTTGCCAACGGCCCAACCGAAGCAGAGCTGACCGATGCTAAACGCGAAAGCCTAGGTAGCTTTCCACTCAGCGCCGCCAGCAATTCAGCCATTGTCGGTCAACTGGCAGCAATCGGTTTTTACGATATGCCCCTAACGTGGATGAGCGATTTTATGCAAGACCTACAGGCCCTTAGCGTGACCGACGTTCATGAAGCCTTTCAACGCCATCTCAACCCAGATCAGCTGGTCATCGTTACAGCCGGCCCAAAGGTTGAGCAGTTACCCTTACCGGAGCCGGTCGAGCGCTCAGGCCCAGCAGCCGTGGAGCGCCAGCACTGATGGCTAAACGTACAGCAGCCCGTCCTAAAATCAATCAAGTGCGCATTATTGGTGGGCAATGGCGCTCACGTAAACTGAGCGTGCCGGAAGCTCCCGGTTTACGCCCGACACCTGATCGCGTACGTGAAACCCTGTTTAATTGGTTAGCGCCTTATGTCCAAGGCGCGCGTGTGCTGGATGCCTTTACCGGCAGCGGTGCACTGTTTCTAGAAGCTCTATCACGCGGTGCCAGTTCAGGCTTAGCACTGGACGCCAACGCCGATGCGACCAACAACCTGCGTAGTAATTTAGCGCTGTTAGCCTGTGAAACTGGCAAGGTGTTACGCGTGGATACCCTGCACTATTTAAGCAACGAAGCAGAGCGTGGCTTTGATATTGTGCTAATTGATCCTCCGTTTCATCAAGACCTACTGTTAAGCAGCTGCGAACTTTTAGAGTGCAATAACTGGCTCAATCCGCACGCATGGATTTACACCGAAAGCGAGCAGGCACCGTCAAGCTTAGGCGTACCCAATACATGGCGTTTACATCGAGAAAAACACACTGGCCAAGTACACTATGCGCTCTGGCAAAAACAGACTTGAGCGTTGCTTGCTGACTTAACCCTGCAAATCCAGTAACTTAACCGCTTTAAACAGTGTCATCAGGGGCTGACGTGGAATTTTTGAAGGGCAAGCTGGCACTGGGTGCTTTAAAATTAATTGCTTTATTACCTTGGCGCGGCGTACAAGCGCTTGGCCGTGCAATCGGCTGGCTGATGTGGAAAGTACCGAATCGTTCCCGTGAGATTGTGCGCATCAACCTGAGTCATTGTTTTCCTGATCTAAGCACTGCAGAGCGCGAGCAACTGACTGGCCGTACGCTAAAAAATATTGGTTTATCATTTACTGAAAGCGCGTGTGCTTGGATTTGGCCAACAACAAAAACCCTAGAGTACGTGCGCGAGGTAGAAGGCCTAGAGGTGCTGCAAGAGGCATTGACCAGCGGTAAAGCCGTGGTCGGTATTACCAGCCATTTGGGTAACTGGGAAGTGCTCAATCATTTTTACTGCGCACAATGTAATCCAATTATTTTTTACCGCCCACCCAAGTTAAAAGCGCTCCATGAACTGCTTAAAACCCAGCGTGTACAGATGGGCAACCGCGTTGCACCCTCGACCCGCGAAGGCATTATTAGCGTGATAAAAGAAGTGCGCCGCGGTGGCTGCGTTGGTATTCCAGCCGACCCCGAGCCCAGTCGAAGCTCAGGCGAATTTGTGCCTTTTCTCGGCACCACAGCATTGACCAGCAAGTTTGTAGCCGGCATGTTGAGCGGCAAGCAAGATAAAGTCAGCGCTGTTTTTCTACATGCGATACGCTTACCTGACGGTCACGGTTTTAAAGTTATTTTAGAAGCCGCACCTGATGCAATGTACAGCAACGACACCTATACCTCGATTAGCGCAATGAGTAACGTGCTAGCCCGTTATGTAGAACGCTGGCCTGAACAATACACATGGACCATGAAACGTTTTAAAAAACGCCCTGAAGGCGAGCAGCCTTGGTATTAAGGCACCTTGATATCGCTAGGTAAAGCAGCTTAAAGTAGATCATTAAAGTAATTTAATAGGCACTAAATTATGATGTCACATATTCGCCAAAGCCATCGAACCGGCATGAACTGTCAGATTAAAATCTGTCATCCGCTGCTGGGTGAAGTACTGGCAATAACAGAAGATCTATCCGACGAGGGTGTGTTCATTAAACATCCAGATATGAGTAAGCTTAAACTCGGAGATGTAGTCACTGGCCAAGTACAAGATTTACCTATTGAAGCGCCGGTTCTAAAAATGGAAGTTATGCGCATCACCAATAACGGTGTCGGTTTACGCTTTTGCCAAGGCTAGTGCCTAGATGCTTAATCGCACAGCTATTGCTTCAAACTTTGCCTGTCCTAGATCTAATTTCAAGCGGTTAAGCTGCGCCGAAATCGTAGCAAAGCCACTAAGAAAAACACTCCGCCAATCACTAACAGCGCCAGCATTTCTGGCCACACCAAAGCTAGCCCCGCATCTCTAAACAAGATCGCTGTAGATAAACTGACAAAGTGCGTTGTCGGTGACAACTGCATCACCGTCTGCAACCAAACCGGCATACTGTCCAGCGGTGTAGTACCACCTGAGAGCAACAGCATCGGCAATACCACCGGAATGGCCAAGAGTCCAAACTGTGGAATCGAACGCGCCAAAGTGGTCAAAAACACTGCCAATGAAGTGCTGGCAAACAGGTACAGAGCCGTTACCCATAAATACAACAACATAGAGCCCGATAAAGGTACACCCAGGGCCTTTTTCACAACCAACTCCAACGACAACCACGTACAAAGCACCACCACCGCAATACTGGTCCAAACTTTCGCCAGCATAATTTCAAAGGCGGTAAGTGGCAGCACCAATAAATGCTCAAGGGTGCCATGCTCACGCTCACGTAACAGTGCAGTACCGGTCAGCAAAATCGCTAAAATGGTGACGTTATTAATAATCTGAATAATCGCCAAGAACCAACCACTTTGCATATTGCTATTAAATAGCGCGCGCGTGGTCAGCTTGATCGGAGGCTCAACACTAACCCCACTCATCTGTTGTAATTCACGCTGAAAGATCCGCCCCATATAGCCTGCGCCCATAAAGGCTTGGCTCATCGCTGTGGCATCCACATTGATCTGCAGCTCAGGTTGTTTACCTGCTAATAAGTCGGCCTGAAAATTCACCGGCACATTGATCACAAAGGTATAGCGTCCGCTATCCAGTACTTGGTCAATCTGCGCGTAAGGCAAGCGCACTGGGGTTTTAAACTCGGGCGGCCTTAATACTTCGGCCAATTGCCGTGATAAACGGCTGTTATCTTCATCTACAATCGCCACACTGGCATTATGCACCCCGACGGTTGAGCCAGATGCGGGCATATAAATCGCCGCACTAAAGGCATACAACATAAACAACAGCACCACAGAATCAAAGCGCAGGCTGATCAGTTCTTTAATGCCTAGGCGAACAATATGGGATAATTTATGCATGGCTTAGACCTCTTGTTTCTTCAAAAGAAGCAGACTTAAGCCAGTAAAGCCTATAAAAAAACCAAATAAAATTAAGCACTGCAACCATAAATCACGCAAATTAAGCGCTTTGGTAAAAGTGCCTACGGCAATATCTAAGAAATAACCTGCAGGGAAGAGCACACCCATTAACGCAGCACCGCCATCCAAGGACGAGCGTGGCGTAATCAGCCCAGAAAACTGAATGGTTGGCAGCGTGGTAAGAATCATGGTGCCTAAAATCGCCGCGATTTGCGTTTTAGTTACCGTAGAAACCAACAAACCAAAGCTGGTGGTGGCCAGCACATAGAGCACGCCACCTACCGCTAAGGCAACAGCACTGCCTTTGAGTGGCACGCCAAACAGCCAGCGGTTAATCGCTACCAACAACGCAAGATTGAGCACACTGACTGCTAAATAGGGCATTTGCTTACCCAACAAAAACTCCAAACGGGTCAGCGGCGTGGCATAGAAATTAGTAATAGAACCCAATTCTTTTTCCCGCACCACGCCTAATGCAGTCAACATCGATGGAATAAACACCAAAATTAGCGCCATCACCCCAGGGCCAATGGCATTCACGCTGATTACATCTTGGTTATAACGAAAGCGTGTTTCTAAACGCGCTGGCGTAGCTAAGGCGGGGATTGCAGCAGTGCCTTCATCCCTTAAACGCTGCAAGTTATCTTGATGCAGCGCCTCAACATAACCACGACTGGTTTCCGCACGAAATGGCATCCCGCCATCCAGCCAAATGCCCACTTCAGGATGGCGACCAGCATATAAATCACGGCCAAAACCTGCTGGAATTTCAATCGCCAACTTAATATCAGCGCGCTGCAAACGCGCATGCAAATCTTGCATATCAGTTAATGGTTCACGCTCAGAAAAATAGCGCGAACCACGAAACCCTTCTAAATAGGCGCGACTTTGCGCGGTATTATCCTGATCAAGCGTGGCAAAGGCTAAGTCTTCCACATCCAGAGAAATACCAAAGCCTAAAATAATCATCATAAAAACCGCACCTAATAAGGCAAACCAAAGACGGATACGGTCACGCAACAGTTCTTTGCTTTCCCGTACCACTAAAGCTCGAGTACGCTTTAGACTAAAGCCGCGCCGCGGGATGCTGGTTAACGCTTCAGTTGCCGTGTTTTTTATGGCTAAAGGTTCATCACTGATACCTTGTGCCTCTTGCAAACAGGAAACAAAAGCATCCTCCAAGGTCTCACCAGCGTACTGTTTTTGCAGTTGGGCCGGAGTGCCCACCGCCAAAACTTCTGCAGCATGCATTAAAGATATGCGGTCACAGCGCTCAGCTTCATTCATAAAGTGGGTGGAGAGGAAAATCGTCACCCCCTGTTCACGGGACAACTCAAACAACAAGCGCCAAAAATCATCGCGCGCGGCCGGATCAACGCCTGAAGTGGGCTCATCGAGGATCAATACTTCAGGTTCATGAATCACCGCCACCGCCAAAGATAAACGCTGACGTAAACCCAAGGGCAAAGCGCCTGCTTGCTCATTGGTGTACTGATTTAAATCAAAGCGTGTAATTAATTCCTGGGCACGCTGCGCACCAACCGCCTTGGGAATATCAAATAAATGCGCATGCAGCTCAAGATTTTGTAAAACCGTCAGTTCGCCATACAAGGAAAAACTTTGCGACATAAAGCCCACCCGCTTACGAGTGGCTAAATCATTGGCGTCCACCGGCTGGCCGAGCAACCAAGCCTCACCCTCTGTAGCCGGCAACAAACCGGTCAACACTTTCATTGTGGTGGTTTTTCCGCAGCCGTTGGAGCCAAGAAAACCAAAGATCTCTCCGCGCTCAATCTCAAAGCTAACATTTTTTACCGCAGTAAAATCACCGAAGCGCAGGGTTAGATCGGTGGCTTTAATCACAATTTCATGATATTCAGGCGCAAAAGGCGTGATCTGCAACGGTTCGACCTGGGTCGCGCCAGCCCCTTGGTAATAGGTAAAAGCATCATCCAGTTTGCCGCTGGGCGTTGCTGCAGCTAACGCTTGAGTTAAACCTGAGGCAATCAAGCGTCCGCGATCCATCATCAAACACTGCTCAAATTGCTCCGCCTCTTCCATATAAGCGGTCGCCACCAACAAGGTCAGCTGCGGGCGATCACTACGCACGCGCTCAATCAATTCCCAAAAGTGGCGCCGCGCTAAAGGGTCAACCCCGGTGGTCGGCTCATCCAAGATCAGTAAATCAGGGTCATGAATCAGCGCACAACAGAGGCCAAGCTTTTGTTTCATACCACCGGATAGCTTGCCCGCTGGACGATCAACAAACTCGCTAAGATCCGTGGCTTCCAGCAGGCCAGCCATGCGTACTTCACGCTCAGCACGATTTAAACCAAATAAATCAGCAAAGAAACGGATATTCTCGGCAATGGATAAATCAGGATAGAGGTTATGCCCCAATCCTTGCGGCATAAAAGCAATGCGTTGGTATAAAGAGGCACGATGGCGACGCTTATTAATAGGCCCGCCTAAAACATCCAGCTCACCCTGCTGCAGAATTTTCACCCCGGCGATCAACCCCAGCAAACTGGATTTACCCGCACCATCAGGGCCAATCAAACCGCAGCGACTGCCAACCGGCAAACTAAAACTAACATCTTCTAATGCCTGTTGTTTACCGTAGCGATGATAAATATGCGCGCCACCGATTGCTTGCGTACTCATTGTTTACCTTACTGCTTGTCCTATCCACTGACCCAGTCTTGCCGGTACAGTCCACCCACCACTGCGTACAGCTACTTCTATTGTAATATTTCAGGCCACTCAACAGTGGCATCACGGCGTACATACGCTGAACCAGGCATGCCTGGCTTAGCTTGCGGCATGGCAGCAGGGTCAGTGAGACGCAGTTTCACACGAAACACCAACTTCTGACGCTCATCACGGGTTTCAACTTCTTTTGGTGTGAACTGCGCTTTGGCTGCAACAAAAGCGACTTGTGCAGGTAATGGCTGCTCAGGTAATGCATCCAACACAATACGCGCCTGATCGGCTGCGGCTAAACGCCCAGCGACAGCTGAAGGTAAGTAGACGTTCATATATTGATCAGAGGGATCAATCAGTAAAAATACGCGTCCGCCCGCACCCAATACTTCGCCGGGCTCAGCCAGACGCAGCTGCACAATACCGTTCATTGGTGCGCGCAAACTGCTGTCGTCAATCTCGCTAGACAATTGCGCAACCATCGCTTCTGCAGTAGCAATCGCGGCTTGTGCAGCTTGTACTTGTGCTTTCGCCGCCTCTAATGCGGCGGAGGCTGTATCAAAGCGTGCTTGCTGCTGATCAATTTGCTGCCCACTGGAATGGCCACGGGCATACAATTCACGAAAACGTACTAAATCTTGCAGAGCTAAACGGCGCTCGCTTTCACGCAAGTGCACAGTGGCTTGCACAGAAGCAACATTTTCACGGGCACGCACCACTTCTGACTGTGCTTGTGCCCGCTGTGCTTCTAAAGTGCGCGTGTCAATGCGCGCCAATAGTTGTCCGCTTACCACGTTATCGCCCTCTGCAACCAACACTTCGGCAAGTCGACCTGGGTATTTAGTCGCCACCTGAACTTCTGTTGCCTCAAGACGACCATTGGCTTCATAAATCCCTTCAGGCAAACGATCCTGCAAAGACTTCCAATAACCAAAACCACCGGCAGCAAGCAAGGCTATTAACAGTGGGGCAATAAATAAACGTGATGGCTTTTTATCCGTAGACATTCATGCTCCTAATACGTGATAACAGTGCTTTAATACGCCGCACTGCAAATTATATGACTTCAACCAGAAGCTAATTTTAGTATTTTTAGTTTTGCAATACTCAAAAAGCATAAGACTATTGTACGCTGCCTAGCTATTACGTCTAGATACCCTGGCACATTCATAAATCAGTCGCCTAGCGTCTAACAATACAGCGGGCAAAGTCCTCGTTTAACCGGACCCAGCAAGATTGCCCAAGCAAGGCTAAATAAAACGCTCAATCAACTGGGCTGTTCAGCAGATCTAATCGATTATCAAAAGATGCGCTACAATAAAAAACAACAGAATTATTAATAAAATTGAACCTTGTCTGATTATCGCACTCATATATCTAATAATGTGCATCGGCGTTGCGCAACAACTTGCGCTATTTTTAATATCTTTTAGCAAAACAGCCTGACACAGTGCTGCTTAAATTTGCCGGAGAGCAAAGCATCAATGAAACGTAAACCTGATTTAATGTGGATTTTAGTGATTATCTTCGGCCTAGGCGTGGTCACCACAGGCTATACACAGAGCCTCTGGGAACGCTCCGCTGCAGACGGTCCTGCCAGCACTTATAAAACACAAACTATGCTCGCACCCCATACCAAGCCTGATCAGTAACAACTGTATTTAATGGCACATCCCACCCCGCCAATGGTAGCCGTTCAACGCGCTGACACTCATGCGCTAAACCTATACGCTGTGGCGTGATCAAATGATTACGCTGGCACAATTGCGCAAAACAGCGATCATAAAAACCACCGCCCATACCCAAACGCCCACCCTGCTGATCAAACCCCACCAGGGGCAAGAAAACCACATCCAAAGCCCAGGGAACACGCTGATCAGCTACACACCAACGTGGCTGTAGAATACCAAAACGGTTTTTTTCCCACTGCTGAATCGGTCGTACACGCTGAAATAGCAGCGTAGTTCTAGGCCAAGCTGGCAGCACTGGCAAATAAACGCTCTTTCCGCGCCGCCATGCCTCATGCATCAATAAGTGTGGATCAATTTCACCGTCACTGGCATGGTAAAAAGCAATATGTCGCGCACGTCGAAACAGCGGATGCTGAGCCAGCTGTCGATACAACTGCTGTGCCGCTTGTACTTGCTGAAGAGGAGAAAGACTGCGTCGCTTCTTACGTAGCTCTGAACGTAACAAAGCGCGAGATAGAGGTATATCAACTTGCATGTATTAAAAAGACTCCCCAGAGGTGACGCTGTCGGCATAGCCCTTGAACCCGAAAGTTCAAGGTGGAGATTACGTCAGACCTTTAGGCTTTCCGCGAGCGGACATGCACACCAATCTAAATTGTAATCCCCGGTGTGGTAAGAATCGGCTCAGGGACGTAGTCAACTGGCAGACACTCGAGGGAGACGTCTTTAGTATACACAGATCTTTAAGCGCCTCAAGTCTGTGTCACTCGCTGTCACCCAAACTCTGCTGCACGCGCATCAGTAATTGCGTGACCTGCGCAGCGTTCTCACTACTCTCCGCTACATTTTGCTGTTTATTATGCAGCTCGTAAGTGATATTTAGCGCTGCCATCACAGCAATGCGCTCAGTGCCTATGACCTTTCCTGAGCGTCGAATATCACGCATTTTCTTATCAAGATAAGCCGCTGCACGCTCGAGATTGGCACTCTCTGAAGCAGGACAAGCAATATGGTAATCCTTGTCGAGGATGCGTACAGTCACTGTCTGGGATTCAGTCATGAATCTTGCTCCAACGCTTTAAGACGAGAAATCATAGCGACAATTTTCTGTTGTGCTATTTCGTTTTTTTCTAGTAACTGCCCGCGCTCTTCGCGCAAGGTTTTATTCTGTGTTCTAAGGTCAGCATTACGTTGAATCAACTGCTCAACGGCCTGCACCAAGGCTTGTAAATCAGTACTTTGCACGAGCCCTCCAGTCATCACATGACACAGTCATTATGTTGTTATTCTAGCGCCCACACACCATAAGGCACAGTGCTATCCAGCACATCTAAGAAATAAGTTTAAGAATTTCCGACAAGCGACTTACATCATCCATATAAACTCTAAATAGACACCTATGTTTACAACAACACTAGACCGTCATCAACAAGAACACAGACAGACAAGCTGCAAACATCAGTTTTTAGCGCCATACTCAACAACGCGATATACTCACGCCTATTGCAACAATGACCATCATCACCAGTTAACAGTTCCATTACTTCGGATTTTTCATGCCTCAATCTCAATCTGCTTACACCTCATTTGCAACACTACTCAACACCAGCGGCGCGCCTGTTTCACCTGCCGAGCTGCAAGGTTTATTGCTCGGTCGCTGCTGTGCCGGCGCAGGATTTACTGCTGAAGGCTGGCTCGAAGAAGCCCAAGACTTATTTGACAATGAAGTACCGAGCAACTTGCATGCGGCATTGTTAGGCCTGCAAGAAATGGTCAAAGCAGAACTATTGGCTGAAAGCAGTGTTTCGTTAACGCTATTACTGCCCAGCGACGACGAAGCATTAAGCCTACGTACCACGGCAATCGGTCAGTGGGCACAAGGCTTTCTAAGCGGTTTCGGTGGCAATATTGGCAATACCGAATTGTCTAAAGAAGCACGTGAAATTCTTGAAGACTTCATTTCTATCGCGCAAATCCAAGCCGATGAAGAGGAAGACGAAGAAGGCGAAGTGGCCTATATGGAGATTAGCGAATACTTACGCGTTGCGCCTTTATTCTTATTTAGTGAATACGCCAACTACACAGCACCGCTCGCTGATAGCGAAGAAGAACCCGCCGTACATTAATCAAAGGAGCCACCACACATGCGCTCAATCAGCCTGTCTGAATACGCACAACGCCGCCAACAACTGATGCAACGAATGACGCCCAATAGCATTGCGATTCTGCCCGCTGCAGCAACCAGTATCCGCAACAACAGCGTTGAATACCCGTATCGACAACACAGCGATTTTTTTTACTTATCAGGCTTTGCTGAGCCAGAAGCCGTGCTGGTGTTAATTCCAAAGCGTGAGCACGGTGAGTTCATTATTTTTTGCCGTGAGCGCAACCCTGAGCGCGAACTCTGGGACGGCCTGCGTGCTGGCCAAGAAGGTGCAATCGCTGACTATCACGCCGATGATGCCTTCCCGATCAACGACATTGATGACATCTTACCCGGTCTGATTGAAGGCCGTGAGCGCGTCTATTACTCGATTGGCAACAACCCAGAGTTTGATCAACAAATGATGGAGTGGCTCAATAGCATTCGCAGCAAAGCACGCATGGGTGCACAACCACCGAAAGAGTTCGTGGTGCTTGATCACCTCCTACACGATGCGCGCCTGTACAAAAGCCCTGTGGAAATCGCCACTATGCAACGCGCCGCCGACATTTCCTGCCGTGCGCACATCCGCGCTATGCAAGCCGCCAAAGTTGGACTGTATGAGTACCATCTGGAAGCGGAGCTGGACTACGAGTTTCGTAAAGGCGGCGCTCGTTTAGCCGCTTACTCATCGATTGTTGCCAGCGGTAAAAACGCCTGCATTTTGCATTACACAGAAAACAACGCGCCGCTACAGGACGGTGATTTAGTGTTGATTGATGCCGGTTGCGAAATTGACTGCTACGCCAGTGATATCACTCGCACCTTTCCCGTCAATGGTCGCTTCAGTTCTGAGCAAAAAGCCATTTATGAAATCGTCCTCAAAGCCAATCTAGAGGCAATGAATTATATTTCACCCAAGCATTGCTGGAATGATGCTCATGTCGCTACTGTGCGCGTGATTACCGCCGGCTTATTAGAACTCGGCTTACTGCAAGGCGAATTGGATCAGTTGATCGAAAACGAAGCCTACAAACCTTTTTATATGCACCGCGCTGGACACTGGCTGGGTTTAGACGTACATGATGTCGGCGATTACAAGATCAATAGCCAGTGGCGTGCGCTAGAAGCAGGTATGACCATGACCGTCGAGCCAGGCATTTATATTGCCGTGGACAACCTTGATGTGCCGGTACAATGGCGTGGCATTGGTGTACGCATTGAAGATGATGTTGTGGTTACCGAAAATGGCTGCCAGGTTCTGACCAATGCCGTTCCGAAGACAATCGAAGAAATTGAAGCATTAATGGCCGCCGCACAGCAAGCAGGAGCTTAATTAATGAGCCGAGTGCAGATCGCAATTATTGGTGGGGGCTTAGTTGGCGCCAGTTTGGCGCTGGCTCTGCAAGCTGGCGCACGGGAGCGGCAATGGAAGATTGTGCTGATTGAACCCTATGCACCCGGCAACAGCTACCAACCCAGCTATGATGCACGCGCTTCAGCACTGTCCTATGGCAGCCAACAAATTTATCAGCGCTTAGGCTTGTGGGACGCTATCGCACCGCGCGCTGAAGCCATTGACGATATTCATATTTCTGACCGCGGCCGCTTTGCTGCAGCACGCATCAGCGCCAGCGCAGAAGGCGTACCCGCTTTGGGTTATGTCGTTGAAAACGCTTGGCTCGGTCATTGCCTCTGGGCAGCTTTGGACAGCGATGTAGTGGAATGGCGCTGCCCGGCACGTGTCGAGCAGATGCAGACACTCAGCGATGGCTACCGTCTTGATCTAGATGACGGCAGCAGCCTTGATTGTGATTTAGCGATTTTAGCTGATGGTGGCCGCTCAGGCCTGCGTGAAAAACTCGGTATTCACGCACATAATACGCCCTACGGACAAACAGCTCTGATCAGCAATATCAGCAGCGCCATAGCACACCAAGGCACGGCGTTTGAACGTTTTACCGATGCTGGCCCCATGGCTTTATTGCCCTTACCTGATAATCGCTGCGTACTGATCTGGACCCGCGAACCCAGTGAAGCACAACGCTTGTATGCCTTGCCGGATAAGCAATTTTTAGAAGAGCTGCAGGCTTGTTTTGGCTACCGCTTAGGTGCCATGCAGCAAGTTGGTAGCCGACATTTATACCCACTGAGTTTGATCGAGAGCAGCGAGCAAGTACGCAGCCATTTAGTGGTGTTGGGTAATGCCGCCCACAGCCTACACCCCGTTGCCGGACAAGGTTACAACCTCTCTCTGCGCGACAGTATGGGACTGGCTGACTGCTTACTCAGGGGGCCTGACACACCGGGCGATTTAGCTACTTTGCAGCGTTTTCAAAACAACCAGCAACGTGATCAAGAGCTGACCATTGGCTTTTCTGATCGCGTCACGCGTTTGTTTTCCAACGGCAAACCGCTGTTAGCCAGCGGGCGCAATTTAGGCTTACTTGGATTGGACCTTATACCGCCAGCCAAACACTGGTTTGCTCGGCAAGCCATGGGGCTCGGCGTGCGCACCGAGCAGGATAAGAACTGATCATGCAAAATAAAAAAATGGCACGCAAAGCGCGCACTTTACGCTGGCTGATGAACCTCTACCCGCCCTATTTAGGTGCGGGCATTAAGGTACGTCAGATCAGCGCAGATTTTCGTCAAGCACGGGTCAGCATGGGTTTAACCTGGTACAACCGTAACTATGTACGCACCCAGTTTGGTGGCTCACTGTACTCGATGACCGACCCTTTTTATATGTTAATGCTGATGCAAAACCTTGGCCGCGACTACATTGTTTGGGATAAGGCGGCGCACATTGAGTTTGTTAGCCCCGGCAAAGGCACAGTACACGCTGAATTTAAGATTGATGAAGCCATGCTCAAGACAATCCGTGAACACACCGCTAATGGCGACAAGTACTTGCCAAAATACCATGTTGAGGTACGCGATGATCAGGGCACTCTAGTCGCACGAGTAGAAAAAACTTTATATATCCGTCGTAAACCTGAAGCGCAGCTTGCTGACGCTAAACAGTAGGATTTGAATATGCACGCAGATTTAATCATCGTTGGTGCCGGCATGGTGGGTAGCACCCTCGCTTTAGCACTGAAAGACAGCGGCCTCAACATTCTATTGGTAGACGGCAGCCCGCTCAGCGTTGCGCCATTCAGCCCAGAGCAAGCCTTTGAGCCTCGTGTCAGTGCTTTATCGCTGGCCAGCCAACGGATTCTAGAGCGCGTTGGCGCATGGCCGGGCATTGTCCAGCGCCGTGCCAGCCCTTATCGCGATATGCATGTCTGGGATGGCTCAGGCACCGGCAAGATTGATTTTTCTGCCAGTAGCGTGCATGCCGATGTGCTCGGGCATATTGTTGAAAACCGTATCGTGCAAGATGCGTTACTAGAGCAACTGCACGAATCTGAAATCGATCTACTCGCGCATGCCAAAGTCGAACAATTACGGCGCTCGGGTGATGGCTGGCTGCTGCAATTAGAAAATGGCAGCGAACTTCGTAGCCGTTTAATTATTGCCGCCGATGGTGCCAACTCAGCGGTGCGTCGCCTCGCAGGTTGCGCCACCCGAGAATGGGATTATCTGCATCACGCCATTGTCACCAGCGTGCGCTGTGAAAAGCCACACCAACAAACAGCTTGGCAGCGCTTTACTGATGATGGCCCGCTGGCGTTACTGCCGCTCAAACACAATGACGGAAAAAACTGGTGCTCGATTGTCTGGTCAGTGCCAGAGGAGCAAGCTCAGCAGATTATGGCATTAGACGATGCAGCGTTTTGCCAAGCACTTAGTCAGGCTTGCGAGCAGCGCTTAGGTACAATCGAGCACGCTGATCGGCGCTACCGTATTCCCCTGCGCCAGCGCCATGCCAAGCGTTATGTTGCACCCGGCTTAGCCCTGATTGGTGACGCTGCACACAGCATTCATCCACTGGCGGGACAAGGCGTCAACTTGGGCTTTTTGGATACAGCGGTCTTGGCTGAAGAACTCCTGCATGCCCTACAACGCGGTGAAGATATCGCCAGCGAGCGCGTGCTCAGTCGTTTTGAACGACGCCGCATGCCACACAATTTAGCCATGATGGCGGCGATGGAAGGTTTTCAGCACCTGTTCCAAGCAGACGCTTTAGCCGCACGTTGGCTGCGCAACAGTGGCCTGAAAATGGTTGACAGTCTCAGCGAAGCAAAAGCTGTATTTATTCGCCAAGCGTTAGGGTTAGGCAGCGACTTACCTGATTTAGCCAAACCTTAAAGCCGCTTGTGCAGACACTCAGTCAGCCGGTGCCTGTGCACACCACTTTTGCTCATGTTTAAGTCAGTGCCCGTACCATTGACTCAGCGCAAGAACCAGCAACTTGCGTGTGTATTTAGTTGACTATCTAAATGCAAGTAACTATCATTTACGCAAATTTCACCCAACCCGAGGTTGTTATGTCAATTCGTAAACCCATTCTAGCCGCTCTTGCTTTAAGCGTTATGGCAGGTCATGTACAAGCAGCAGACGATATCATCGTTTATTCATCACGTATCGACGAGTTGATTAAACCTGTATTTGATAAGTACACCGAACAAACCGGCGTAAAGATTAAATTCATTACCGATAAAGAAGCACCATTGATGGCTCGCCTAAAAGCCGAAGGTGGCAATACCCCTGCTGATATTCTGATCACGGTTGATGCTGGTAACCTCTGGCAAGCAGAGCAAATGGGCATTTTACAACCGCTCAATTCTGAAAAAATCAAAGCCAATATTCCTGCGCAATACCGCTCCAGCAATGACTACTGGACAGGTTTATCATTACGCGCACGAACCATTGCCTACTCCACCGAGCGTGTGACAACAGACGAACTGAGCACCTATGAAGCCTTAGCTAATGAGAACTGGGAAGGCCGCCTGTGTTTGCGCACCAGTAAAAAAGTGTACAACCAATCATTAACCGCTACTCTGATTGAAACACACGGCGCTGAAAACACGGAGAAACTGGTTAAGTCTTGGGTTAACAACTTAGCCACTGATGTGTTCTCTGATGACACTGCTTTACTGCAAGCGATCAACGCTGGGCAGTGTGATGTGGGTATCGTCAACAGCTATTACTTCGGTCGTTTACACAAACAAGAGCCTGATCTAAAAGTAAAACTGTACTGGCCCAACCAAGAAGACCGTGGTGTTCACGTCAACTTATCCGGTGCTGGTATCACTAAATATGCACCGAATGCTGACGCAGCACGTAAGCTTTTAGAGTGGATGACAACAGGTGAAGCGCAAAGCATCTTTGCTGGAGTAAACCAAGAGTTTCCAGCCAACCCAAGCGTTGCACCTTCTGCAGAAGTAGCAGCCTGGGGCGAGTTCAAAGCTGACACCATTCCAGTGGAAGTGGCGGGCAAGCGTCAAGCTGAAGCCATTCGTTTAATGGACCGTGCGGGCTGGCGTTAAACGCTTAAGTACGACCACAACAAGCCGCCTTTAGGGCGGTTTGTTGGTTTTTGGAGTCGCTTAATTTACGACAGGTCAACTTCTTGCAAGTGATTGGCACCGCGCGTGGCCTGACTCAGGGCTTCTTGCAACCCCGCCAGTTCGGCATCCGGCACAGCCAGATTAAGCCAAGCACCTTCTGCATCAAATTCTTCGCTATTAAGTACAGCGCCAGCTTCAGCAATGCGCACTTTGAAAATATCCAAATAGCTATACGGACAATGCCCCGTCACAGTGATACGCGGCAGCAAAATTTCGCTGGGCGCGTTCTGCAGCACCTGGGTAGCACAGCCGCCATAGGCGCGAGCTAAACCACCGGTGCCCAGCTGGATTCCGCCGTACCAGCGCGTCACCACAATCAACACTTGATCAAACTGCTGGTTTTCAATCGCCGCTAAAATAGGCCGACCTGCTGTGCCGCTCGGTTCACCATCATCGTGAAAACGGTACTGCTGTCCACAGCGCCACGCCCAGCAATTATGTGTTGCATGCGCTGTACTGAGTTGCGCAATAAGCTCTGCCGCTTGCTCTGCTTGCGGCAAAAAAACCGCTTGCGCAAGAAAACGACTCTTGCGAATTTCCTCTTGGTAGCTGTGTGCCGCTTTGAGAATGCGCATCGGTTAAATCAGCGTGAAAATATCATCTGCAGCTAAACGCGACTTAGGCAGTGAAGCATTAAAGTCCGTATCTGCTCGATACCCCAGCGCTACCGCAGCCACAGCGGTCAGGTCACGTTCATTTAAGCCAAACTCAGCATCCAATACTGCTTGATCGATCCCCTCCATCGGCACCGCATCAATTCCTAACAAACCTGCGCCCAGCAAAAAGCTGCCCAAGTTCAAATAGATCTGTTTTTCCAGCCAATGCGGCACATCTTTCTTGCTGAATTTATGTTCATTTAAATACGCCAAGCGAGTGCTGTGCGCTGCGGCTTTGACCTCTGGTTTAGCGGTAAAACGCCCATCATGCTCTTCAGCAGCCAACACTTTTTGTAAATGTGCATCGTCAATCTGCGTGCGTGCGCAAAATAGCACAACATGTGAGGCGTTGAGAATTTTGCTTGCGTTATAGCTGTAATTACCGCCTGCCCCCTTAGCTAAACGCGCCTTGCCTTCGTCAGTGCTGGCGACAATAAAATGCCATGGCTGAATATTCGTACTTGATGGACTCAAGCGCAGCAAGGCAAATAACTGTTCGACCACATCCTCTGGCAATTTTTTCGCACTATCAAACGCCTTAGTTGCGTAACGACGCTGCAAAGCTTCCGTTAATTGCATAACACACCTCTTGTTTTAATCAGCCAAGCTTTACCCGCACATTCAATAACCACAGATAATCAAGCCACTGACTCATCTCAACTATTAACAGTTGAGATGAGTCAGTGGCTTCAAGCAGCTAAGTAAAGCATATTCAGCAGCAGCCTACAGGTATTTGATCAAGAGCTAAAGCCAACCGAGAGTTCAGCATGACACCGCCTCGGTTCAACCAGAACAGGCTTGCGCAATCACGTTTTGAATGCTCAATGCGTATGAGCGTGGTCATGAGTATCGTGTGAGTTCGCCTCTTCGGCTTTAAGCTCTCCCTTTAAATACAATGTCACTGCCGTCTCTGGATCCTCTTCTTTAGTAATCAAACCTTTGATTCTTTTACGTCCAAGACGCCGCACCATACCACTGCCCATCCCTGCAGTAATTAATAGATCAATATCATCGAGCGGATGCGGTTCATGCACAGAACTCTCATGGAATGATTGCTCTTTACCTAATTCCAACAATTGCTTATCGATAATCTGATTATCATCAACAGTAAATATCCAGGATTTTCGACAGCGACCGGCATGCTCAGTAATTATTTTGCGGTTTTGACTGGTGACAGCAATTTTCATACGCACCTCATACTTTATAAACTGCAGCGCATGCTAGGCATGTGCGACTGCAAACAGTTAGCAATTAAGTATAATGTAGTAAGGCTGTCGTTACTACTGAATAAGCTAAGTTATCGCCCTGCAAATACAGTGCGAAAAAAGCACTCTATTTATTGCGCTGCTCTATGACAGAGTCATACAGTTCCGGCAACATAGCGTGATCAATCCCGCCCAGCATGGGGATATTCTCTAGTGGCACCCAAGATAGCGAAAATTCAATAGGGCCAAAGCCTTCAGATGAATCACACTCAAAATGCCGCCAAGACACTGGCGTAGACTCATCGGTATGCAAATGAAAAAACCAAGCTACAATAGTTTCGTCACGGCCAATATCAGTTAAATTGCGCTCAAAGCTACCTAAACATTTAACCAACTGTAACCTTGTTAAACCCGTTTCTTCTTGCGCTTCGCGTAGCGCCGCCTGTGTCGCAAGCTCACCCACCTTGACAGTTCCACCAGGAATCTGTGGCCGCGCATAACGCCCATCAACATACTCTAGAATAAGCAGTTGATCGGCGCGAGTGATATAAGTAAAAACGCGATGGCGCATCATTGACTCTCACAAAGCATCACTCTGAAACACCTGCTGCTCAGGCGCATAGGCCCCTTAATAGGCTGGAACTCATTCAGTCTGAAGTATGCACAGCAACTTATTTCCAACCTTGTCGCCAATGCGCTGTGTTTTTTAATTCCCGCCAATCAATAGACGCCTCTCGATTGGATATCACCGCCTCTAGCAAACAATGAATAACATTGCCTGCCTCATCAAACTTTAACTCTGTCAGCAAAAAATGCTTTTCTTTATTAACTGGGCTGACAGCTGTCCATTTGCTATGTAACAGTTTTTTAGGATTAATTTGATGCATGGTACACTCCCAAAAATATCAAGCATATTGCATGACATACGCTTAATGCGCAGAAAACTAAGCATAGCAAGACTGATTTACTCTGCGAGTAGCAAATAATATGTTAATTTTTGCTATTCTTCATGCTTACAACTAACGCGCTTTGTAGCACATGACATATAAGGTGGATGCTGTGTCTGTCGTCCTTCCCTCTGCAGAAAACCTTACCGTTGAGTTCAAAAGTGATCGCAACGGCTACCCTGATCGAGAACTCATCGAAGCACTCACCTGCTTGGCTAACACTCTAGGTGGCGAGCTGTGGCTTGGCGTAGAAGACGACGGTTCAGCCAGCGGCCTACACAGAAAACACCGCAACACCGCTCATTTAGCAGCACTAATTGCCTCGCAGACACACCCTTCATTAGCGGTAACTATCCAAACGCATGTGATCGATAATGTCACTGTCGCAAAAATCATAGTGCCACAATCCGATACACTGATCGCGACTCACGAAGGTGCCTACCTACAGCGCCGCTTAAAACCAGATAACACGCCAGAGTGCATACATATCACTGCACACATCTAACCCAAACATACTAGCAACACCGCTTTAGAACTAGCAATAGTAACTAGGCTGCCACTGCAGGCCTCAAAATAGAGTCTGTTGGGATAGCAGCTGAAGCACACTTTTTTTTTTCACACTTCTAAACCAAGATCATGTCAAGTAGTCACGGCCAAGGCATAGCATCCATAACGTATGACATACCAGCTCAGCTTTTAATACATTAGCCCTATCGTAAAGCGCGTTGCGGCCGATAGAGCTGATGATAATGACAACTAAATCTATCACCACTCTGCGCTAAATAAGTAAATGCTGGGTGCAATCCGAGGTTTTATGACAATGAGGCAATCAATCGCTAACATCATTCAGTGGATATTGCAGAGCATTGGCATCCGCAGCATTGATAAACAGTTTTTGTTTTCTTACTGCTTAATCGCTGCTTTCACTTCTGTGGTGGCTATCCATTTATTCTTATCCTTTAGCAACGATGCAGCTGGCATTAACACAGCTGGGGCACAACGCATGCTCAGCCAAAAAGTGGCCAAAGAAGCTTTACTGGCAGGACAAGGCTTAGGTAGCAAAGAAACCGTACAGGCGACCATGACTCAGTTTGAGGGCGCGCACCATGCGCTACTCAACGGCAATGCGCAGCAAGGTATTGCCGCAATAAGCGATCAGCAAACACGCAGCCAATTACAGCACGTTGAACAGTTGTGGACAGACTATAAACAGGCCATCTTGAACTATCTGGATAACCCCTCTAATACTGCATACCTGCAAGCGCTGCATGAGCGCTCGCCTATTATCCTAAAAGAAATGAACGCGGCAGTCTTAATGATGGAAGCGCAAGCGCATAGCGAAAGCCAATCGCAACTGTTACTGGCCGCCAGCGCATCTGTGATTGTATTAATTCTGGTCACCCTCGGCCGTATGTTTGGCATGACTGTACTCATGCAACAAGTGAGTTGCTTACAAGAGCACCTTGAAGCTGTGGGTAATGGCGATTTCTCGCATAAACTAAACATTAACAACCCTGACAACGAAGTGGGAAAAATGTTTACCGCGTATAACAATATGCTTGTTCATGTTGGCGAGATTATTAGCGGCGTGACCCGCTCAAGCGCAGACGTCAGCAACAATATTGATAACATTGCCCACCGTTTAGAAGAAACCGTGCAGGGTGTTGAACGCCAACATCTAGAAATTGATCAAGTCGCAACAGCCATGAACGAGATGGCGGCAACCGTCCAAGAAGTCGCACAAAACACCGTGCAGACGGCAGACTCAGCCAAGCAAGCTCGCGAAGAAGCGATTAATGGCCGTGCAATAGTGACACAGAGCATCAACAGCATCAGCGCGCTGGCCCAACAAGTGGAAGAAGCTGTAGAGGTGATGTCACTGCTCAAGCAAGACAGTTATGAAGTTGGACAAGTGATGACTGTAATCAGCAGCATTGCCGAGCAAACCAACTTATTGGCCCTCAATGCTGCTATTGAGGCTGCCCGCGCCGGTGAACAAGGCCGTGGTTTTGCCGTGGTTGCCGATGAAGTACGCAGCTTGGCACAACGCACACAAAAATCGACCGAAGAAATACGCGCTATTATCGAACGCTTACAATCACAGTCCAGCAAAGCGGCAGACATGATGCAGGACAGCCAACAACGTGCGCAGTCTGCCGTATCAGAAACCGCCGCAGCCGATAGCGTACTCAACCGTATTGTTGACTCGGTCACTATGATTACAGATATGAGCCAACAAATTGCAACTGCTGCTGAAGAGCAAAGTCAGGTGGCGATGGAAATGGATAGATCCATTACCAACATTACCGGCATTGCTGAAAAAACCTTGTCTGATGCCACAGAAACTGTGCATGCAGCAACTGAGATCCATGCTCAGATGGATCATTTGAGGCAACTCATTGCACGTTTTCGTGCTTAGCTCTAAACGCTGAAGTGCGGCCATATGACAATCCAAACGCACATATAAAAAAACGGCGCGAGATACACATCCGGCGCCGTTTCTTGAAGTCACTTTATATCATTAGCTGGCTGCTTTTGTCTTTTTGCTTTTCACAAAAGACAGGTTCAAAAAGTGCTCTAACGAATCATCTAAAATATCTAACCAAGGCTCTGGCAGCTCAGGCGCTAGAGTATTGGTCAGCGTCGATGTATAGGCTTTTTCTCTAAAACCCATAATGTTTGCTACTTTATCTTTCTGCCATTGCTTCAAGATATCACCCTGCTTCTCTACAGCAAACTCAGGGTAATCAGTGGCATTAGTCAGGTCACGAATATACTTGGCTTGAAATTCGATATCGCCACACACATCGCTCACTTGCTCATATTCAGCCAACCACTTTTGCTCATCTGCTTCGCGTGCAGCGAGCTCAGGCAGCTGAATTTGATCTAAGATCACGTCGCGCACGTACCAAGCCTGCGCATCAAACATATTGAAGGTGAAATATTGGTCTTGCATGCCTAAGTACACCAACTGCGGATTAGGCTGCCAGAAAATACCTTTATATAGATTCGCCGGGTACAAACAGTTATGTGTTTGTAAGCGCAACTCATCAGGCAGAAACGGGAAGTGGAATAAATAGCCCGTACACATAATCACTGCATCAAAAGCTTGGCTGGTGCCATCGGCAAAATACGCTACATCGCCTTCAAAATGAGTAATTAATGGCACTTCTTTAATGCCTTCAGGCCAGTCATAACCCAGCGCTTGGCTGCGGTAACTGATGGTCACTGACTTGGTGCCATACTTATAGCATTGCGTGCCAATGTCTTCGGCAGAGTAGCTGCTACCCACGAGCAGAATGTCTTTATCTTTAAACTCTAACGCATCACGGAAATCATGCGCATGCAGAACGCGCCCTGGGAATTCTTCCAAACCTTCAAAGTACGGCATATTCGGTGTTGAGAAGTGACCGGTAGCCACCACCACATAATCAAACTCATTGGTCTCCTGCTCACCACTTTTATGGTTCATCACAGTCACAGTGAATTTTTTTGTATCTTCGTCAAAGGTCACCCAACGTACAGGGCACTCAAAACGGATGTACTTGTGGATATCTTGCTTGTCAATTCGACCCATAATGTAGTCTTTCAAGACTTCACGTGGCGGATAGGACGGGATGGGTTCACCAAAATGCTCTTCAAACGAGTAATCAGCAAACTCTAAACATTCTTTGGGGCCATTGGACCATAAATAACGATACATGCTACCGTGAACTGGCTCACCGTTACGGTCTAGTCCTGTGCGCCATGTATAATTCCACATGCCACCAATGGCATTTTGCTTCTCATAACATATAACTTCTGGCAGGTCTTTAACCCCCGCTAAACGTGCTGCTTCAAATGCACGTAATTGCGCCAAACCACTTGGTCCTGCACCTAAAATAGCTATCTTTTTCTTATTCAAATTACTCTCCAATGATATAGAACGCTCTTTACTATAACACTTATTTATAATCAGCACTTTATATGCCAATTCGTAGCTGGGCATATTCATAGCAATTAACCACCCAACCAAGTCATACAAAAACACATATAGTCACGCCATGGGGTCTCTAAGAGAATCGATAACTGCAGACCGTCTTAGCAAAATAACCTCTGACAGGTACAGTCATATTGCGCACACAAATGATTGAGCCTGCCGCTCATTACAAGTCGCATAAACGCCTTAAAATTGTTGTATTGCGCACAAGAGGAGTGGGGCGACAGAGTGACGCATCACGACTTTTTTGTTAGAAGAAGGAGTAAAATTTAAATCTTATACCGTCAGCACAGTAGTCACTGGGCACATAGAGACGCACCAAATGAGGCAGCACTGTATAGCAAACAGTCCGCTCAAAATAAAAAGGGTTTTAAGCGCACGTAAAGTACACATGGCAAGCGTGATCTGGCCTTATGAAGAGCCAGTTTGTATTCTTAAAGCAGCTTTTATAAGCAAATGTATTTTCGGCTGTTCTCGTCTTTGTACTGTAAACAAACTGAATAATTTTGATAAAACAGGTAAACCTTATGAAAAGCAAAACGCTATTAATCTTGATTTTCAGTTTCGCAATCAGCGGGGTGAGTCAAGCCACTGATACGATCAAGCCAAACTTATCTGCAACATATCAAAACAGCTTCCAAGCCGTATGGAATAAAGCAGCTGAAGGCGAACTTCCTATTTATGAGTGCGGTAGCGTGATAAATACTGCAACAAAAATGGTATCTCAAGGTAAGGATGTTAACAATGAGGCTCAACATGCCTATAAAGCGTGTTATGTCGATGCATTTTTACATTACACCAACGCTTTTTTCGCATTGCGTAATAATACAGAGCTAGCTGAAGACAACAAACCTATTGGCTGCAAGTTGTATTCACGCTACATAAAGACGCACATTACTTCGCTAGTTACATACGCTGAAAGATTTAATTTAAATACTGATGATTTAAATAGCCAACTCAGCGAAAATTTAAGCGCTACTGCATCTTTATGCGAAATTGAAATTAATTAAACATTTGCAGAGCCGTTATATTGAGTTAAATACTGCTGTATTTTAATTCCCCGCTAAAGACTATTAAATCAATACTTTTGCGGGGCATAATGGAGTCCAAAATACGCCACTAAAACACACTGCACAGCATATTTTTTTACTATTACTAGAGTCTTCCTATAATATCTACACACCGCAGCAGATGCTGAACAGATCAATCAGTGAATTTTGAGATTAATAGCCGAAGCCCGAACGCCAGCATAATCATACCCATCGTACGATCGACCCAATGCCCCACCGCGCGAAACTTATTTTTAACTGCAGGCTTTGATAATAGTAAAGCAACTAAGCTAAACCAAGAAAACTGCACAATCATCATCCAAGCCCCCATTAAAAAAAGCTGATAGGCTGGCATTTGCGGCGATAAAACCAGAGTGAACACCGATAGAAAATACAGCGGCGCTTTAGGGTTCAATGCATTGCACACAAAACCTAGTGACACCAATTTGAGCGACGACAGCCTTTTAGCACCTGTTACGTCTGCCGCATCCACAGTTACCGGCTTACTCCTCAAGCCTTTTATACCCAAATATATAAGGTAAAAAGCCGCTAGCAACTTCAGCACACTCAGTACATAAGCCGACTCACTGACCAGCGCCGCCATCCCAATCGAAGAATAAATAATGTGTACCGATAAGCCCAGCGCGATTCCCAGACTGCACAGAACTCCTGCGCGTCGTCCGTTGGTGAGTGACTGTTGCGAGACCATGACAAAATCCGGTCCCGGTGATGCTGCGGCTAAAATATGAATAGCCGTAATGGTAATAAAGCCCTGCAGTAGATCCATTGCGTCACCGCCTCTTCTAAGCTGTTGGGTGATCATTGTATTCGTATAGCGTAACGTACGCCGCGCAGCTGCTCTTCACTGAACACGTCTTAGAGTGTTTCATCAGCACACAACAGGCGCTTACTTTACTCGCGCTAAGGGTATAAAGCACGACCCAGCGGGGATAAACTCATAGCGTACTGTTCTTGCGAAAAGATTGACGGCGGTTTGCTAAACCAAGCCACTGAAACACCCGTCCAACACGACTTTCAAATGCATTTATATCGATTTGATCATAGTTCAGCAGCGCTCATGACATTATGCGAGAAAAGCCTCTCCAGTTGCTGCAGCCGCATCTAAAAACAAATTTTTGCAGCGCAACAATGTCAATACTAGATGAGCAACAATAGCCTCGGTTGTGTTATTTTAAGGCCAGTTTCACTTATATCTGTTGAGAATAAAGGAAAGGAAACCTCAACGAGAGTGTAGGCTATCTATAAAGATGGGAAGCCCGCACCTTAGCCGAGCTGCTTGGAAAAGCATACAACCTTTTTAGAGCCATACTCCTCTTCAATCCGTTTGAGATCCGCTTTAAGCCTTACGTCATCAAGCTGCTAATTATCCCTAAATTTGCTATTGTTAGATGCGTACTTACGCCGGATCTGCTTGTTACTCAGCTCAGTAATCAATCTTTCGGAAACGCCTTGCAGTGTATTTTATATTTATCAGATGGATTTAAGCCCTCATGAGCGATTCAGCTAAACGTAGCAAAGGTTCTTCAATCAATCGTGTATTAGAGATTATTGAGTTGGTGTCTATCAGTGAGCGCCCTCTTTCACCTGCAGATTTAGCGTTTAGTTTAGATATTCCCAAACCGAGCATCCATCGCTTGCTGCAGCAGTTAGAAGCGGATGGTTTTGTGCAGACGGACTGGCGCGGTTTGATTGTTCCGAGTGCTCGATTGGTGAAAACGGCTGTGGGCGTATTAAGCAGTCACTCACTCGAAAGTTTGCGCTTATCTGTCTTGCAACGCTTAGCCGCAGAGGTGGGCGAAACCTGCGGCATTGCTATCCCGAATAATTTAGAAATGATGTACACCGACCGCGTGCAAAGTAACTGGCCCTTACAGATTTATTTACCCATTGGTGGCAACGTCCCTGTGTGGTGCACTTCCGGTGGTAAATTGTATTTAAGTTCGCTGCCTCAAGCGCAGCGTAAGCGTTTGCTTAACAATATGCCGTTACAGGCACTCACTAATAATACCTTGGTGGATAAGGCGCAGTTGGAAGCCAGTTTAGAACAAATTGCAAAAACCGGTGTAGGCGTAGATAACGAAGAGTTTATTGCGGGGATGGTTGCCTGTTCTGTACCAATTTTAAGCCCTGATGGACAGTATTTCGCCAGCTTATTTACCCATGCGCCGACAGTGCGCAAAACATTAGCTGATCTGCTCACTTTTGTGCCACAGCTGCAGGCGGCAGCACAAGAGTTGAGTCTCTTGTTAAAAGAGGCCACGGTTTTAGACCCACAATAAAAAACGGCCCATTGCAGTGGGCCGTTTTTCTATCAGGCTTAACTTAGTTTAGTGTCGGCATTGAGAATTGCGCGCCTTCACGCACATTGGCGCTAGGCCAGCGTTGGGTAATGGTTTTACGGCGGGTGTAAAAACGCACGCCGTCTGGACCATAGGCATATAAATCGCCAAACAGCGAGCGCTTCCAGCCACCAAAGCTATGGTACGCCACAGGCACGGGTAAGGGCACGTTAACGCCGACCATGCCGACCCTAATATGATCAGTAAAGTAACGCGCGGCTTCACCGTCACGGGTGTAAATGCAGGTGCCGTTTCCATACTCATGGTCATTGATCAGTTGCATGGCTTGCTCCATGCTTTGCACGCGCATGACCTGCAAGACTGGACCAAAAATTTCTTCTTGATAGCTGGTCATCTCGGCTGTAACTTGGTCAATTAAGGTTGCGCCCACAAAAAAGCCTTGCTCGTAGCCCGCGGGTTGTAAATGGCGGCCATCGACCACGATTTTTGCCCCTTGTTGCTCAGCACTATCAATATAACCAACGACTTTTTCTTTATGCTGCTGGGTGATCACCGGGCCAAAATCATTGCTCATTTCTGAGTAAACGCCAACTTTCAAGCCTTGCATGGCCACTTGCATGCGTTCAATCAATTGCTCAGCAACCTCATCACCCACGGCAACAGCCACGGACAGTGCCATGCAGCGTTCGCCCGATGAGCCAAAGGCTGCGCCGAGTAAGGAATTCACCACATTATCCAAGTCGGCGTCTGGCATCACAATGGCGTGATTTTTCGCACCACCGAGGGCTTGGCAGCGCTTGCCATTGGCTGCAGCGGTGGAGTAAATGTACTCAGCAATAGGGGTTGAACCGACAAAACTCACCGCTTGAATGCGCGGGTCGTGCAGTAAGGTATCAACCGCTTCTTTATCACCATTGACCACATTCATCACGCCATCAGGCAGGCCGGCCTCTTTGAGCAGTTGCGCAATAAATAAGGTTGAGCTTGGGTCGCGCTCAGAGGGTTTCAAAATAAAGCAGTTACCGCAGACAATGGCCATAGGGTACATCCACAGCGGTACCATGGCCGGGAAGTTAAAGGGGGTAATCCCCGCAACCACGCCTAAAGGTTGAAATTCGCTCCAGGAATCAATATCCGGGCCGGCATTTTTACTGAATTCACCTTTGAGAAACTCCGGTGCACCACAAGCGTACTCGACATTTTCGATACCGCGCTGCAGTTCGCCCGCTGCGTCGTGCAGAATTTTACCGTGCTCTTCACCGATCAATCGGCAGATTTCATCAGCATTTTTTTCCAGTAATTCTTTAAAGCGAAACATCACTCGCGCACGTTTGATCACCGGGGTATTGCGCCATTCTGGAAAGGCGTGCTGGGCTGCGGCGATGGCTTGCTCAACTGTTTGCTTGCCGGCCAAGGCAACCTCTTTTGTGGCTTGGCCTGTCGCAGGGTTAAATACCGCTTGAGTGCGTACATGATCGCTCACGCTTTGTCCGTTAATGAAGTGTCCAATTAAGTTCATGCTGTTATCCTCTGATATAGATAATTAAGTGTTTAGGCCCACAGTTGTTGGTAGATGCTGACCATTTGCGCAATGCTGGGGACGCGTGGGTTATTACTGGGTGAGCCTGAGGCTAAGGCCTGCTCAGCCATGGTTTCGAGCAAGCTGTCAAAGCGTGCTCGGTCGGCTCCAAACGCGGCCAAGCTCGGCACCTGCAATTCGCGATTAAAGGTTTCGAGAGCAGTCAGTAATTTTTGATTAGCCAGTTCTGTGCTATCTGCGGCACTGGCTACGCCAATCGCTCGCGCGCAATCGGCGTAGCGTTCAGGTGCTGCTGGAATTGAAAATGCGGTGACACTGGGCAGCAACATGGCATTGGATAAACCGTGCGGCACATGAAAAAAGGCACCAATCGGGCGGCTCATGCCATGCACTAAAGCCACCGAGGCACTGGAAAAAGCAATACCAGCTAAAGTTGAACCCAACATCATCGCTTCTCGTGCTTCAACATCACTGCCGTCGACATAGGCACGTTTGAGGTGCGGGCCAATTAAACGCATTGCCGATAAAGCCTGACTGTCACTGAATGGACTGGCTTTTTGGCTAACGTAGGCTTCAATGGCGTGGGTTAAGGCGTCAATGCCGGTATCAGCGGTGATACGTGGCGGTAAGCCTAAGGTTAAATTGACATCGACAATCGCCGCCAGTGGCATAAAACCAATACCGACGCAGAGCATTTTCTCATCGTTTTTTTCATCGGTAATGATGGTAAATCGCGTGACTTCGGTACCCGTGCCAGCGGTGGTCGGAATGGCAATAATTGGAATGCCGACCTCATTGACTTGCCGCGGAAATTTATAATCCCGAATATTGCCGCCATGCTTGCCTAAGATAGCGATGGCTTTAGCGCTATCAATGGGGCTGCCGCCACCTAAAGCAATAATCACATCGTAATTGTTGTCCAGCACACACTGCAGGCCAGCTTCAATGGATGCGGCAGTGGGCTCAGGCTCAGTACCGTCAAACACATCGGCTCTAAAACCTTCTGCAGATAATAAATCCTGTATTTGCTGGATATAACCCAGTTGCACCATCATTTTGTCGGTAATGATCAACGGTTTACTGCCACCTAACGACTGCACAATGCTGGGTAGTTTATTGATGGCTCCAGCGCCAATTTCCATGATTCGAGGTAAAACGACTGCTATGGACATAAGTGTTTCCTTGATGAATTAAAGTGTTGTTTTTATGGGTTAAAAGGAACCAAAGAGCGTACCTAAAGTAATCACAGCAGCGAGTGCAACCAAAGGAATAACCACCGCAACCATGCCAATATCAGGGTATGACTCACGATGACTTAAGCCGCAAATTACCAGCAGGGTAATCACTGCGCCATTATGTGGTAGTGCATCAAATCCACCAGAAGCCATTGATGCAATGCGGTGTAAGAGCTCTGGAGAAATATTGAATTGTGTTCCCAGGTTTAAATAGGTGTCACCCATGGTATTTAGCGCAATACTTAAACCACCCGATGCCGATCCGGTAATACCTGCTAAGACGTTGACGACGATTGCTTCAGAGATAAGAGGGTTGTTCGGCGATAAACCCACTAAAAAATCTCGTACAACTATAAAAGCAGCCAAAGAAGCAATCACTGATCCGTATCCCACTTCAGATGCGGTATTAAAAATCGGCAGTAAAGAGCCTAAAGTACCTTTATTGATGGTGTTTTTAAGGTCTTTCCAGCGTTTCCAGTTGGACAAGATCAGAACCATGCAGGCGATTACCAGCGCACAAATAATGGCCCAGGTGCCGATCACTGAATTGAGAGAGGTTGCGCCATATTTCGCATCAGCTAAATAGGTTGTATCCAATAATGGTAATAAGTATTTTGATAATACAAAGTTGGTACTGATCACCAAAATAATGGGCAACAAAGCAATGCTGATACTGGGGTCATTTGCAGTATCAATATCTATAATTTCGTCTTGATGGTTGCCGTAGCCTTCACCTGCAGCGGTGGCATTGTTGACTCGGTAGCTGAGCCACCACATCCCGCCAAGTAACATAATTAAGCCACCAATAATGCCTAGAAAGGGCGCAGCAAATGCATCAGTGCTAAAAAATGGCATTGGAATCGCGTTTTGAATCGCAGGCGTACCGGGCAGTGCGGTCATGGTAAAAGTCAGTGCGCCTAAAGCAATGGCGCCGGGAATAAAGCGTTTAGGCAGGCTCGCCTCACGAAACAAGGCCGCAGCAATGGGGTAGACGGCAAACCCCACGACAAATAAAGAAACACCACCATAGGTCAAAATACCGCAGGCTAAGACAATCGCCAGCAAGGAGCGCTGCTTGCCTAATTTAGCCACCAACCAACGTGCAATACTGCGTGCTGCACCAGAGTCATCCATTAACTTGCCAAATACTGCGCCGAGCAAGAAAAGCGGAAAGTACTTAATCACATAGCCACCTAGGCTTTGCATAAACACTTGAGTGTAGGTGCCCAACAGTACTGCACCTTCTCCACTAAAAATGACCGCGACGAGCGCCAAAATAGGCGCCAAAATTAATACGGTTATGCCTCGATAGGCTAAATACATCAGTAAGCCGAGCGAGAGAAGAATGCCAAATAATCCAACCATAATGCGTTACCTTTTTTGTTTTATTATCTATAACGATACGATTCTTATCATTATAGATATCTTGTGATTTTGCAAATGGTTTTTTTATAACTTTGGTCTTGCTTTGAACATAAAAAAGCCCTTATCCACTGAAATGGATAAGGGCTGATATTAAGCCTGGCTTGGTTTGAGTTAATAAGCGGCTTTAAAAATCGCAATAATGTCGTCTTGAGTACCTTTGCGAGGGTTACTAAAGGCGTTGCCATCTTTTAATGCATTGTCTGCCATCAGTTCAAAATCAGCTTCCTTAACACCCATTTCACTTAAGTGCGCTGGAATGGAGAGTTCTGCAGATAATCTAAATATCGCATCAATGGCTTTGTCTGCAGCCTCCAGTACAGAAATGCCTTGAATGTTCTCACCCATAAACTCGGCAATATCAGCAAATTTTTGTGGGTTGGCAATCAAGTTGTAGCGACACACGTGTGGCAGCAGCATGGCATTAGCCACGCCGTGAGCCATATCGTAGAGTCCGCCCAATTGGTGAGCCATGGCATGCACATAGCCTAAGTTGCCATTGTTAAAGGCCATACCCGCCAGCAAAGAGGCATAGGCCATATTTTCGCGGGCTTTAAGATCGGCACCGTTGGCCACAGCAATGCGTAAGTTTTTCGCAATAAGTTTAATTGCTTGAATCGCTGCAGCATCGGTGACTGGGTTGGCATCCACTGAGACATAAGCCTCGATAGCATGGGTCAAGGCATCCATACCGGTGGCGGCCGTTAATGCACGCGGTTTACCTAGCATTAATATGGGGTCATTAATCGACACCAAAGGCAGGTTACGCCAGCTGACAATCACATACTTTAAATGGCTTTTAGTATCCGTAATCACGCAGTGGCGTGTGATTTCACTGGCCGTGCCTGCGGTGGTGTTGACGGCAACAATCGGCGGCAGCGGGTTGGTTAAAGTGTCGATGCCGGCATAGTCGCCAATCTTGCCGGGATGGGTGGCCATAATGCCGATGGCTTTACCGCAGTCATGGGGTGAGCCACCGCCAACGGTGACCAACATATCGCAGTGATTGTCTTGGTAGCAGGCAAGACCCGCCGTCACATCGGTATCTTTGGGGTTGGCTTGCACCTCTGAGAAAATCGTGGTTTTGATGCCAGCTTCCTTTAAATAGCGAACTGCCTGCTCAACAGCGCCATCTTTAAGAGTGGCTAAAAACGGGTCGGTGACAATTAAAGCATGCTTGCCGCCGAGTAATTGACAGCGCTCACCTAAGACCGAAATGGAATTAGGACCGAAAAAGTTAACGCTCGGTAATAGATAGTCGTAAAAACGCATGATAAAAACCTCTTAAATTAAACACTTAGATGCTCAGATTAGAACTAAAAGAAGCCCATGGGTTTGCTGCTGTAGCTGACCAGTAAATTCTTAGTTTGTTGGTAATGATCCAGCATCATTTTATGGGTTTCACGGCCCACCCCAGATTGCTTATAGCCGCCAAAAGCAGCGTGAGCAGGGTGTAAACCGTAGCAGTTGGTCCAAACACGACCGGCTTTAATCGCACGTCCCATGCGGTAGGCTAAGTTAATATCGCGGGTCCAGACCCCAGCGGCGAGGCCGTATTCGGTGTCATTGGCAATAGCTAAGGCTTCAGCTTCATCCTTAAAGGTGGTGACTGAGACCACGGGGCCAAAAATTTCTTCTTGGAAAACGCGCATCTTGTTATGGCCTTTGAGCAGGGTGGGCTGAATATAAAATCCAGAGCTCAAATCACCGCTGAGTTGCTCAATTGCGCCACCGGTGAGGATCTCAGCACCTTCTGCTTGGGCGATATCCATATAAGACATAACTTTTTCAAACTGTTGGGCTGATGCTTGCGCGCCCAGCATGGTTTCTGTATCCAGTGGATTGCCACGTTTAATGGCTTTAATCTTCTTCATCACTTGAGCCATAAAAGGCTCGTACATGGATTCTTGAATCAGTGCTCGAGAAGGACAGGTGCAAACTTCGCCTTGATTAAAGAAGCCCATAACTAAGCCTTCAGCGGCTTTTTCAATAAACTCAGGCTCGGCCTGCATAATGTCAGCAAAGAAGATATTCGGTGATTTGCCGCCCAACTCCATGGTGCTGGGGATAATATTAGCGGCTGCGTGTTGCATGATATGACGGCCAGTAGCAGTCGAGCCGGTGAAAGCAATTTTGGCAATACGTTTACTGCTGGCTAATGCTTCTCCGGCTTCACGACCAAAACCATGCACTACGTTTAAAACGCCGGGCGGCAATAAGTCACCGATCAGTTCCATAAGTACGGTAATGGACAATGGCGTTTGCTCTGCCGGCTTAAGAATAACTGTGTTGCCGGCGGCTAAGGCCGGTGCGAGCTTCCAAGACGCCATCAGAAGAGGGAAGTTCCAAGGGATAATTTGACCCACCACGCCCAAGGGCTCATGAAAGTGATAGGCGGCGGTGTCGCTATCAATTTCTGCGGCGCCGCCTTCTTGTGCACGAATACAGCCAGCAAAATAACGGAAGTGATCAGCCGATAAGGGCACGTCCACAGCCAATGTTTCACGGATGGGCTTACCGTTATCCCATGTTTCTGCTACAGCTAATAATTCTAGATTCTCCTCAATACGATCAGCTATTTTTAATAGCACC
>JAUCCC010000025.1:0-11292 GCA_034676485.1 Pseudomonas sp. | reverse complement strand
CCCATTAAGCCCTGTTCACTGTAAATAAACCAAACCGTGCTGCTGTTATTGCTTGCATTTTGTGTAACGGTTTTTGAAATTCTTCTTCCAAACGGGTCGTAGCGGTAGTGCGCTTCAATGCTGGGCTCGCTTTGGCCTTGCAAGGTATTGGTAGAGCGGATCAAGCGCTCAGCGGCGTTGTAGCGATAATCTTTTGTTCCTTGAGCGTTGGTTTCCTGTTGTGTATGGCCCTGCGGGCTATAACTGACCTGAGTTTCCACAGGGCTGGCACCGAGACTGAAGGGCTTCAGGCTCGGGTACTGTGTTAATTGGTTGTCGGCGTTATATGTCCAGTTGCCCGGTTGATGAGCGCTGACCGTGCGGTTGCCGACCGGATCATAGCTGTACTGCTCTTGTGGCAGATTTAAGGCTTGCAGTGCAGTGCTGGGGTTCGCTTGGATTAAACGATCCAGTTTGTCGTAGCCGTAATCGGTGACACCAAGGTCAGACTCTATCTGGCTGATATTGCCGGTGGCATCGTACTGATACAAACGTTGAGCCAATAGGTGCGCCTGCTGGTTTTTAATTTCAATACGCACAGGTCTGAGCAGCGCATCATACGTCAGCGTTTTACTGGCTCCAGGTGTGTTGATGTGTTCCGGCATCACCCAGTTATAGTTCTCGTAAGTGATTTCACTTTGGTTAGGCAACGTGATTGTACTGAGCTGACCTTGCGTGTAAACGTAGCGCTGCTGACTGCCATCAGGATAAGTGTGGCTTTGCAGTTGACCGTCCGCGTTAAAGCCTTGCCCTGTACTAAAGCTGAAGTCGTCAACACTACTCGTTTTACCGTAGGTCACGTTACTGCTGGCCGTTCGACCCTGCTCGTCCAGTGTATAGCTGGCACTGCTGATCAGCTGGTTGCTGCCATCGGTTTGTTCATAACTGGTCAGCTGGCCGATCTTTGTTGAACTGGTAACGGATGCGTTGATCCAGTGTGCTACCGCCTAGTTTGTGCGCCTCTTCAACCAAACGTCCAACAGCATCATAGGTGTAGTCTCTTGTGTGATTGCCCGCATCGACTCTTTGCGTGAGCTGACCTATTTCGTTGTAAGCATATTGAGTGACTCCACCCAACGGCCTTGTTTCCTTGAGCAACTGGCTGGCCGTATCGTATTCAAAACGATGCGTGTTACCGGCCGCGTCAGTCAGGCTGAGCAAATTATCCTGAGCATCCCAAGTCTGTTCTGTGGCTTGAGCTAACGCATTGGTAGTTTTAGTTAAACGGCCTAGGGCATCGTACTGGTATAAAGTGGTTTTGCCGGCAGGATCCGTGCTGCTGACGGTCTGACCGCTAGCATCATAACTTTGGCGCTGAGTACGCGTTTGATTACCGCCCAAATGCTGAGTTATACCCGTCTGGCGACCACGCTGGTCGTATTGATAGGTTTCCTTGTAAGTTGGGTAATACACCGTCGTCAGTAGGCCGGCCAACGGGGCATCAGACGCGCCATATTCATAACGAATACTGTTACCCGCGGGATCTATGGTTTTGACCATCCGACCCAATTGATCAAACTCTGTACTGCTAATCAAGCCGCTGGGGCTGATGGTTTTGGCCGGACGGCCGACGCTGTCATACTCAATGCGTGTACCCTGACCTTGAGTTTGACCTGGAGCGATGATTTCAATCACACGCCCAGCAGTATCATAGCGAGTCGTTTGCACTCGCCCCTCAGCGCTGGTGGTTGTGATATTACGCCCACGGGCATCATAGGCTTGACTCGCCGTTTCATTGAGTGGATTGGTGGCGGTGAGCAGATGCCCAGCCGCATCATAGCCATATCGGCTGCTTTGCAATGCATCAGTTTGGCTCAATGGCAAACCCTGAGTGTTATAGCGAAGCTCGGTGCTATGCCCCAGCGGGTTGGTACTTTTGGTCTGATTACCGTGACCGTCGTAGGCAAAGCTGTAACTCACTGCACCTGCACCACTGCCGGCGCCTGCTCCGATACTTTGGCTGATCAATTGACCGTATTGATCGTAGGTGCTGAGGGTCGTGCGCTGTTCAGGCAGTCCTAGGGCTTCAACATACTGCGTGACATGGCCTTGAGTGTTATAGGCCCAGCTCTGAGTCACACCCAATGCATTGATGTGTTTAGTTTTACGACCATGGCTGTCGTAAGCGTAGCTTTCGCTGCTGCCATCTGGGTAAATAATTTTCAGCGGCTGACGAGCAGTGTTGTATTGGTAGGTTGTGACCAAACCACGAGCATCTGTAATACGCTCCTGCGTTTTGCTATCGATGCTACGTACGTTATCAACCAGTCCCCCGGCACGACTGCGTAGAACAAGACCGTCCTTATCGTAAACAGTGGTGCGCTCAAGGCCGTTCGGCTCTTGTGTATACAAGGTATATTGTTGACGGGTGCGATCCCATTCCACACGATAGTTGGTAATAGCCCCTGCTTCATTGGTGTAGCTCGCCACGCGGGCCACTTTCGGGCCAGTGACTTTGGTACTACCGCTACTGACGGGTACCGCTGAGCCACCTTGATGAGTACCTCCCGCCCCCATACCAGCAAACCCTGGGGAGCTCGGGATGCTGCCCGGATTACTCATATAGGTCAGTTGAATAGTCGCACCAAGCGGATCAGTACGTTGAGTGATCTGACCGTGACTGTTGTAAGTGTAGCTCCAAGTATGACCTAGCAGGTCGGTGACCTCAGCCAGCAAGCTCGCTGAACCATTGCCGCTCCAGTTGTATCTGACTTTACGGCTGGGCTCTCGCGCATCGCTGACTTGAATAACGCGGCCTTGGGCATCGGTTTCAATGTTCAGCGCAGGCTGGCCGTGGTGGTCGAGCACGCCGTTTAGCATGCCATTACTATCGTAAGAAAAATTGACCGTAACGCCAGCCATGTCGACATACGACATAATGCGGCCTTGTTCATCGTAATTGACGCTATGACCCTGACGGTCGTGCCAACGCCAGCCAGTATCGTGTCGAGCAATGAAGTTGTCTGGACCAAAGGCATAAATATCAGTATCGGTACCCCCAGCAGTACGCTTGTACATGCTGCCAGCACGGTCAATCGCTAATACCCCGCCCAGTGGATCAGGCAAAAAGCGTAAATTGGCCCATGCCGGATTCAAATACCACTGACCAGCAACCCAGCTGCGGTTGATGCGGACATGCCCACCCAACACCTTCACTTTAATATCTTCACTGCTCTCGGTATATTCTTGGTTGGGCAAGCGTACCGATTGACTGACACCGGCTTGAGCCCAAGAGGATCCCAGTAGAGATAACAGAAACAACAGGAAGAAAGCTGGCAGCAGCAACCGTTGCAACAACGCTACAGCCCTGTTTGTCTCATCAATTAAAGTAAATGATGTCTCGGAATTGTTTTGCATTTGACTAACATCCTTATTCTTAAGGAACCTCTGAATAACTCCCCACTTTTTGCGATAATAGCCACGTCGTCCATTTTTTAGCCCAGCGAGCCGAATCATGAGCCAACTGACCTTTGCCGAAGCAGAGTACCAGAACAAAAAGCGTAAGACGCGTCGTGAGATTTTCTTGGAAAAAATGGATGCCATTATTCCTTGGAAGCGCTTGGAGAATCGCGCCGCTAAGCATTACCCAAAAGGTGAAATGGGGCGTCCCCCTTATCCGCTCAGTGTGATGCTGCGAGTGCACTGTTTGCAGTTGTTCTACAACCTTAGCGATCCGGCTCTGGAAGATTCGCTGTATGAAATTGAATCAATGCGCCGCTTTGCAGGATTGCGTTTATCAGACAATATTCCTGATGAAACAACAATTTTAAACTTCCGTCACTTCCTTGAAAAGCATGGGCTGGGCAAGCTATTTCTGAAGGAAATTAACAAGCACTTGCAGCATCAAGGCTTGCTGTTTCGCGAAGGCACCATTGTGGATGCCAGCATTATTTCCGCACCGAGCTCAACGAAAAATCAAAGCCGCAAGCGCGACCCAGAAATGCATTCCAGCAAGAAAGGCAACCAATGGCACTTTGGCATGAAGATGCATATCGGCGTGGATGATGTCACAGGTATGATTCATAGCGTGGAAAGTACGGCTGCCAATGTGCACGACGTAACCATGACTGCAAGCCTTCTACATGGCGAAGAAAAGCGTGTATTTGGTGATGCTGGATACGTAGGTGTTGAAAAACGCAGAGAAAACAAAGAGCGTACCTTGCCTGGCTGATCAGTGCTCGAATCAGTAAGCGTAAAACCATGACCGAAAATGAGCAGGAAATTGAAAAAATGAAAGCCAAGCTACGCGCTAAAGTTGAGCATCCGTTTCGCTACATCAAGTGCGTATTTGGCTATAACAAAGTCCGTTACAAGGGGCTTGATAAAAACCATAACCGTTTGTGCCTGCTAGCAGGACTAACGAACCTCATGATCGGCAGAAAATACTTGCTGGCTTAGGGTTAGTGCGCCCTTAATCCGCCAAAACGGCGAATTAAGGGCCAAAAGAGGTGATTTTACCTCGAAAACGGCCTTTTTTAGGTCTTTTTTGAGTTTTTTACTCGTTTCCAGAAAAGTTCAACAATAAGCTGAGTTTCTCAGAGGTTCCTTAATTTCCTGTTGAGTGGGTTGACTAACATCTGCTTGAGCCCATTTTGGAGTAATTAGAAACAACAAAAAAAGATGAGCCGCGGTAAACATTTCGACTAGTTTTAGAATGCTGTCTGTTTACTATCACTTACTTAGTTCATAAAAATCATAAAATTATTTTCTATGGACATTCACATACCCAATAAGAGCAAGCCATATATTTACTGAGAAAAAATATACGATAGAGATATACAGAATAATCTTTACATCAAAGAAGTATTTAGCAGCACAATAAAAAACAGAACAAGAGAAAAACAAATGAAAAATTATTTTCATTTTACTCATAAAAACTACTCACATTCACAAGGCTGATTAGAACAACTTAAAACGTGCACTCAACACAAGTCATAAGATATAGCAAGCTGAGGCCCTATATCCACAGCATCATAAAATCATCCATATATACGGAACCTTCAATTCCTAACCCTTGCAATACGTTACAATTAACTTGTACAACTACAATACGACTACAGACACTACTTATAACCCATAAACCTCAAAAAACAAGGGGATAAGAACCAATAAACAACCGACTGTAACCATATAAGCCAGTCCGATTTTAGCCAATAACTAAAAATATCAAATTGTGGGTAAAATACTTGTATAACTATCAAAATAAGTCCAGTTATCGCTCCTAGAACAGCAACTGCCTGAAGCCTAGTAAGCGCCCTTAAATCAGCATCTTTTATCTTGCATTATACCGCTTCAAACTAGTCCTCGTCTTTTTTGGAGGTACTGGTTATGAGTTCTACGAGTTCGCGCGAGCGTTATGAGTTTTGGCAGCAGCATATGGTGGCCTGGCAAGGTTCAGGTTTATCCGGTGCGGCTTTTTGTAAACAGCATGAGCTGAACTATGCGCAGTTTAATTATTGGCGTAAGAAGCTTGTTGCTTCTGCGCCTGATTCAAGGCCTGCTGGGTTTACAAGAGTTACTCAGCTGGCGACTAGCTCAGTACAAGATGGGCTTGCATTGCATTTGCCCAGCGGTATGCGCTTGTCAGGCATTACCGCGGGCAACTTGGATGTCGCTGTGGCGATGCTGAGGCAGTTGTAATGAAGGTGCGTTATTTACGGCCAGCCAAGCAGATGCCGGAAATTTATCTGTACCGTGCGCCGGTGGATTTTAGGAAGCAAGCCAATGGCTTGGCTTTGCTGGTTGAGCAAGAACTTGGCCACAATCCGTTCAGTGGTGCGTTGTATGCCTTCACTAATCGCCAGCGCAATAAAATCAAATGTGTGATGTGGGAAGACAATGGTTTTGTCATGTATTACAAGGCATTGGCAGAAGAGAAGTTTAAGTGGCCTAAGCCCGCTGATGAGTTACTGTCTTTAACCGGTGAGCAAATAAATTGGCTGTTAGATGGCTACGATATCAGCCTGTTTAAAGGTCATAAAAAACTGCACTATGACAGCCTTGGATAGCTTGATTTTATTGGGTTTTAGCTGCTTTTAAGGGTGCTTTTGATGGTGGGTTTTGCTATAATTTCGGCATGAAAAAACAGCCTAAAACCACCATAAAAACCCCTGATTTAAGCGGCCTTAGTGCCGCTGAATTACGTTTGGTTGTGGCACAGTTTCAAGCTGTTATTGATGAGCAGAACACTGCTTTGCAAGATGCCCATCGCCGTATCGAACTACTGGAAGAAATGAACCGCCTGCTGAAAACACAAAAGTTCAGTGCCAGCAGCGAAAAGTCTAAGTTTCAGCTCAACCTCTTTGATGAATCCGAACTCGAAGCCCAGCTCGATGAATTGTTTGATACTTTGCCTGAAACGTCTGATGAAGGTGAAGGCATTGCTCAGCACCGTAAAGAGCGCCAGACACGTAAACGTGGTTTTTCTGCAAGCCTTGTGCGTGAACGCATTGAACACAAGCTCACTGAACTAGAAAAAGCCGGTGCTAGTAAAACCTTCTTCACTAAAGTAAAAGAAGAACTGCACTACATTCCAGCGCAACTCAAAGTGCTGGAGCACTGGCAAGAAAAAGCCGTGTTCACCGCTGAAACCGATACACAAGACGAGCAGATGGTAGCCGCACAGCGCCCCGTACATCCTTTTGGCAAGTGCTCAGTTACCACCACCTTGATTGCCCACGTTATTGTCGATAAATACCAGTACGGTATGCCGCTATATCGCCAAGAAAGTAAATTTAAAGGCTTAGGCCAACCGGTTTACCGCAACAACATGGCGCAGTGGTGTATACGCTTTGGTGATGCAGCCAAACCCTTGCTGCAGCTGATACGTGAGGTGCAAAATAGCGGTAATTACTTGCAAGCGGATGAAACCCGTCTGCAGGTGCTTAAAGAAGACGGTAAAACAGCGCAATCCGATAAATGGATGTGGGTTATCCGCGGCGGGCCACCCGATCAACTCAGCGTGCTATTTGAATACGATCCTTCGCGAGCAGGCAGTGTGGCTGTGCGCCTGCTCGATGATTTTAAAGGCGTGCTGCAAGCCGATGGTTTTTCTGGTTATAACGCAGTATGCAAAGCCAACTCGATTACGCGCATCGGCTGCTGGGACCATGCACGGCGTAAGTTTGTTGAAGCAGATAAAGGTGCTAATCCCAAGGTTAAAACCAAGAAAGGCACCGTAAGTAAAGCCAATGTAGCGCTCAGTTACATCCGCAAACTCTATCGCATAGAAAGCAACATAGCTGACAAAACCGATGAAGAGCGTTTAAAGGCACGGCAAGAAATCAGCCTGCCAATACTCAACGAGTTTAAACAATGGCTTGAGAAAAACGCTGGCAAAGTGATGAAAGGTAGCGCGCTCAGAAAAGCCATCGACTACACCTTAAACCAATGGCAATACCTCATTGGCTACTGCGAACGCGGCGACCTGATGATCAGCAATATCATGGCCGAAAATGCCATCCGTCCCTTCGCTATTGGCCGTAAAAACTGGTTGTTTGCTGACACCCGTAAAGGCGCAGAAGCCAGCGCCGCTTGTTACTCACTGATAGAAACAGCCAAAGCTAACAACCTCGATCCGCAAAGCTACATCAAGTACATTCTTGACCACATAACTGTCGCTGACACATTAGAAAAACTAGAAGCCCTGCTGCCCTGGAATGTAGAACTGGGTTAAGCTAAGTGCCTAGTTTACAAGGGTGCTGATTTAAGGGCGCTTACGAAGCCTAGTCAATATACCGATAACCTTACTCACTACAACACTCCATTTCGTTTACATCTATGACTGCACTATGTCCATAAAGTGTAGAAATAGCAGAGATGTCTAATCCTGTCTAGTACGATGGGCCGCTACTAAGTTCTCGACTTTTTAAACGTCCAAGATGCAGAGCTGTTAAAAAACTTTTCCCCTTACCAAAGATCAAATTTATTCCAGATGTCCATGCGGGACCATTTGCAGCATATGGATCTGGGCAGTCACGCGAGTTATCCTCTAGTGTTACTCCACCACTTGAACCCCAAGATCACCTGAAACTGTTTTTAATCCCACTCCTAGTATCACAAACGAGGCAAACCCTTGAATCTCATATTGTTTATTGCACTTGCATTCAGATACTAAACTATAGTATGAAAGCTGGCCTCCAATGCCCGCCGCAGCCCCAAATGAATGCATTGCCCCACTCCACTTAACCAACAGTCCAAGCGAATCAGTATTGATTAGCGAGTTATTTTTCGCATAAGAAAATAAATTTATACCACCCTCTAACCCAATCGGATCACTCTGCACATACCTCCCTGCATTCGGCCTGTAGTCCCGATGGAAGTTGTAATGCGTACCCGTTTCCGCATCATAATACTGCCCCGGAAAGCGCAAATTCATGCTGATGCGGCTCTGGCTTTGTAGTGCACTCAAGGCTCCAAAGGCTTCTTGCACGGCCTTCCACGTGATACTGCCTTCTTTGTTAGTGGTCAGTATCGGGGTGTACAAGTGATCGGTGTGCAGATAGTGATACGTTGTTTCTGTGCTGTTTAATTGATTGTCCGCTACGTTAGCCTGCCAAATAGGGTCTGTGCTCCACAACCCTTGCTGAGCCGCTACAGGATTAAAGCCATACGCCTTGCTCACTGTAAATAAACCAAATCGTACTACTCTTGCTGATTGCGCTTTTGTGTAACTGTTTTAGAGATTCGCCTTCTAAATAGGTCGTAGCGGTAGCCTGCTTCAATGAAAATGCGTAACACAGGCCCAGTTATCTCTTAAAGACTGCTGTTAGACCATAACAGCTTAACTCCCGATAAGCGCTTATTCGAAACCAACTTTATTTTTTTAAATTTCTTTCCAACTACTGATTCTTCTGCCATTAACGACATTCTAATAAACTGGTAATTATACGAAAAATCACCATTATAATAAAATCTAACCAGTCCGTCTTCATAATATGCGTCAACAAAAACATCATAACCATCAAAAAACTCTGCAAATCCACGCTTATTATAATCCAATGAATTGGATTTTATTTCTATCAAGTCAGTAACATCAAGTGAAAAGCTTGCATTATCATTAATTGCAGATATATTTACAAACATAAATATTGGTTCATTAGAATACAAATCAATTGGCTGAGGCGTAACCCATATAGCCGATCCAAAAATAATAATCTTCAACAATTCATACATTAATTAAAGCACTCCGGCGGGCACTGCTCTTTAGCTAAATAGCTAGATATCGCCACCTCCAGTATACTATCAACCCATGTTTGACAGTTTCTTTCACCCCTTGCATACTGAGGAGTTCCCTTAAAGGCAATTAAACAATAACTAGGATAACCTATAATACTAAATACCTCGTAAACATATTTATCAAACTTATCATCTGAACAAACAGAAACACATGCTCTATCTGCCCTCTCTCCAGGAATTTGCCTTCCAGAAGAGCCAAATAAACTTCCGCCTTCTTCTGGCCCAAAACTTAACACATCTCCACTAATCACCAAATAATCATGGCGCCACAATAAAAAAAAGACATAAGGAACCTCTGAGAAACTCAGCTTATTGTTGAGTTTTTCTAGAAACGAGTAAAAAACTCAAAAAAGATCTAAAAAAGGCCGTTTTCGAGGTAAAATCACCTCTTTTGGCCCTTAATTCGCCGTTTTGGCGGATTAAGGGCGCACTAACCCTAAGCCAGCAAGTATTTTCTGCCGATCATGAGGTTCGTTAGTCCTGCTAGCAGGCACAAACGGTTATGGTTTTTATCAAGCCCCTTGTAACGGACTTTGTTATAGCCAAATACGCACTTGATGTAGCGAAACGGATGCTCAACTTTAGCGCGTAGCTTGGCTTTCATTTTTTCAATTTCCTGCTCATTTTCGGTCATGGTTTTACGCTTACTGATTCGAGCACTGATCAGCCAGGCAAGGTTTTTACGCTCTTTGTTTTCTCTGCGTTTTTCAACACCTACGTATCCAGCATCACCAAATACACGCTTTTCTTCGCCATGTAGGAGGCTTGCAGTCATGGTTACGTCGTGCACATTGGCAGCCGTACTCTCCACGCTATGAATCATACCTGTGACATCATCCACGCCGATATGCATCATCCACGCCGATATGCATCTTCATGCCAAAGTGCCATTGGTTGCCTTTCTTGCTGGAATGCATTTCTGGGTCGCGCTTGCGGCTTTGATTTTTGGTTGAGCTCGGTGCAGAAATAATGCTGGCATCCACAATGGTGCCTTCGCGAAACAGCAGGCCTTGATGCTGCAAGTGCTTGTTAATTTCCTTCAGAAACAGCTTGCCCAGCCCATGCTTTTCAAGGAAGTGACGGAAGTTTAAAATCGTCGTTTCATCAGGAATATTGTCTGATAAACGCAGTCCTGCAAAGCGGCGCATTGATTCAATTTCATACAGAGAATCTTCCAGAGCCGGATCGCTGAGGTTGTAGAATAACTGTAAACAATGCACACGCAGCATCACACTAAGCGGATAAGGGGGAGGCCCCATTTCACCTTTTGGGTAATGCTTAGCGGCGCGATTCTCCAAGCGCCTCCAAGGAATAATGGCATCCATTTTTTCCAAGAAAATCTCACGACGCGTCTTACGCTTTTTGTTCTGGTATTCTGCTTCGGCAAAGGTCAACTGGCTCATGATTCGGCTCGCTGGGCTAAAAAATGGACGACGTGGCTATTATCGCAAAAAGTGGGGAGTTATTCAGAGGTTCCCTAGCTTAGTTAGCTCACCTTATATTCTTGCGTATATAGCCAGTAAAGATGACCTTAGTGTGGATGAGTTTCAGCGTCTGTGTGATGCTATATCAAAATATACTGATAAAAGCGCTCAGTTTAAATGTGCTGTTTTTATATGGCCCGAACTGCAGGCAACTGAGGTTTCATTGTTGTACGCAGAAAAAGCAATAATTGAGGGGGATGGCAATGAGTAATGTATCGGTTCTGATAGGGAGTAATACTGCTGAATTACAGTCATTTTTTAATAGCATGGAGTACTACTTAAGCGTATCGAAAGCTGCTAAACAGCGGCTAGATAAGGAGTTGGCTTCATCATTTTCAGTATTCGATTACGTTTCTGATAATGAAACGATGGGCGGTTGCAGACTCTGAGCGTAACGCCTCGTGCTTTTGCTCTTCATTAATATTAGCTGATAATACTACATCGGTTATCACTTCAATTGGACAGCGAAAATCAAAGCGTTTTCCGTAAGATCAGATATTGAGCTGATAGGCTATCGCATCTAGGTCAGTCT
>JAUCCC010000024.1:0-6718 GCA_034676485.1 Pseudomonas sp. | reverse complement strand
GAAAAAAAGAGATACGATTGCAAGAACCTTGATTATGGCTGCTGTCGCCAACTACCGCGATGCAAGAGAAGAATTTGACTTTGAGTTGTGCGGTGAGGCATGTAAAGCAAAAGTTCGAGATACATGGGATGACAGTACAGAGCTTCATGTTGAGGTAGTAATTGGCGGTTCTGACTTAGTTGTAACAGGTTATTACTACACTGAAAGCGGAGTTTTAGAAGCGTCTAGCCCAAAGGGTAAGCGCTCAATAGCTGAGAAGTTTTTATAGAAACAAGACTGGTTCTCTCAGGGTATTCGGAGTCAGGTTTAGAAAACAGGGTCTAAGGTGAGGGAGCTGTCGCCTCCTCACTCTTTTTAAGCAGCTTGTAACTCCTAACTTACTAGGGTTTACATATCTAGGGACTCTAGCCTGTATTGTCCATTTGCTTGGTTGTATATGGTTACAGAGACGTATTGACTTCTAACTGTTGCGCCAAAGCCATTTTGAGCGTCCACATAGCCTGTGTGCTGAACACGGCAGTCTCCAAGGTAAACTGTTTTGCTTTCACCGTAAGAGCTGAACTTCGCAGTGCTTGGCGATTTCAGTCGTTCTTTTATTAGCTGATCTGACATGACGTGGTGCATCGTTTCGCTTTTGCAATCGAGCTCTTTACGCTGCTCTGTATTTACAGCCTGTTGTTCTGCACGCTTAGCTAGCTCGTTAGGCGATGGATCACTATTCCACCAAAACAAGAATGATAAAAAAACTATTCCAATAATACTTGAAAAAGCCCACTCAAAACGGCCATAGCCCAGAAACTGAAATTGCTCCCTTTTCTCAATGGCGCGAACTCTAGCTTCCGTTTTTTCTACTTCAGTTTTTAGGTCTTCTGTTATTTGGGATGCTTGCACTGCTTGACGAGCATGCTCAAATGCCTCTTCTGGCGTTCCAAAACCAAACGCGACCCCGTCAACATACCACAGGCCATACTTCCCCTTTTTAGGCTGCATTTTTACTCCTTTATTTATATGCAGATTCATCTGTTACGATAACTTGAGCGCCGCTCAAAGCCAATCGGTATTGGAGTTGGCAAAATGTACTTTGATGATTTTTGCAATCATTTTACAGTAATCCCTCGCTTCTATCACTTCTGTCATTGGTAGTCTCTTTGCCATCTGATAGCTATTATTGAAAGTAAACAGCTCTGTAAAGATAACGACCGTTTTATGTACGAATTTATCTCAGTGCTAAAATCCGTCTCAATTCGTTTGTTTTGTGTAAAGAAATTATGTAAAGTTATCAACGTACAGTAAAGGTGCGATTGTTGTGCATATAGGCTACGCAAGAGTTTCAACCCAAGACCAAAATACAGATCTCCAGCTTGATGCGTTAAAGCAAGCAGGCTGTGAGCAGGTGTTTCATGAAAAAAAGAGGCAGCACCCTTCAGCGGACAGAGCTAGATGCCTGTTTACGCGCTTTGCGTAAAGGTGACACCTTGATTGTTTGGAGATTAGACAGGCTTGGACGTTCGTTAAAGGACCTTGTGGAAATAGTTAATGGGCTTGAGGAAAGAGAAATAGGATTTAAGTCTCTAACTGAAAGCATAGATACAACCAGTGCTGGTGGCCGGTTGGTGTTTCACTTGTTTGGAGCTTTGGCCGAGTTTGAGCGCAATTTGATTTCGGATAGAACAAAGGCCGGGTTAGCAGCAGCAAGAGCTAGAGGGCGTAAAGGTGGTCGTAAGCCGAAGATGACAGCGGCAGACATAAAAAAAGCAGCAGCCATGTTAAAAGATCCATCAATCACTAAGACGGAAGTTGCTAAGCATTTCGGCGTATCACGAGTAACCCTGAACGCCTCACTAACAAGAGTGGGTTATCCGGAAAACCCTGCCCATGTAACTGAAAAAATTCTATAGAACAAGGTTAGTTCTTTCGGGGCATTCGGAGTTAGGCTGGAGAATTAGAGTAGAACTTTCTACATCTGATAGCAGCTTTGACCATGCTTAGTTGCCAATTTTAATTCGCATGCCACATTGCGCTCATTTATAAAGGGTGATGATTGCATCGCAAGCTACGGATATTTTAAGGAAAATCATGCCTATTCTTCATTGGCTCAATAAAGACCAAGCGGTAACTGCCGCGCAGAAGTCAACCTATCGTTTGCTTGAGGAAGTGCCTGAGCTGTCCTATGGTGATACAGATAATGAAAATCTGCTAGTTCAGGGTGACAACCTTGAAGCCTTAAAAGCATTGATTCCTTTTTATGCTGGCAAAGTGAAGTGTGTTTTTATTGACCCGCCTTATAACACTCAATCAGCCTTTGAGCATTACGACGATAACCCAGAGCATAGCAAATGGCTGTCGTTGATGTACCCGCGCTTGGAGTTGCTGCGGGAGCTTTTGTCAGAAGATGGCAGTATTTGGATCACCATTGACGACCACGAAGCGCATTATTTGAAAGTGATGTGCGATGAGGTTTTTGGAAGAGCTAATTTTGTCGGAAATATTATTTGGCAAAAAAGAACTTCTCCGGCTAATGATGCTATTTATTTCAGTAAAGACCATGACAACATAATTGTTTACTCAAAAAACAAGAAAGTGTGGCGTCCATACAGATTGCCTTTAAATAAAATGCAATCTGAAAACTATACGAATCCCGATAATGATGTTTTCGCGGTCCTTGGAACTCTGCCGCATATACTTGCGCAAAATCATCAGCTGAGCGTCCCAATCTTTATTATCCGATTTTACAACCGAATACAGGTGGAAAGAAATTTGGCCTAAAAAAACTCGAGTTTGGGCATACGGTAAAGATAGCCATGAGCAGCATTGTGCAAATAAAATGATTTATTGGGGTAAAGATGGGTTATCTAAATCGCCTCGAATCAAGAAATTTTTGCAGGATGCGAAACCTGTTGTTCCAAGGTCAATTTGGATTAATTCTGAAGTTGGTCATAATCAAGAGTCCAGAACTGAAGCATTAGAGCTGTTCTCAGATACTCCATTTTCAACACCTAAGCCAGAGCGTTTGATGGAGCGAGTTTTTCAAGTGGCAACTCAACCCCAAGATCTAGTTCTCGACTCTTTCCTCGGCTCAGGCACCACCGCCGCCGTTGCACACAAGATGAACCGCCGTTATATCGGTATCGAAATGGGTGAGCACGCGAAAACCCATTGCCAAACCCGCTTACAGAAAGTCGTTGATGGCGAACAAGGTGGCATATCCACAGCCGTTGATTGGCAAGGAGGCGGTGGCTTTCGCTTCTTTAAATTGGGCGAGGCGGTATTTGATGAGTACGGTAGCCTGAATAGCGATATTAAATTCCCGACCTTAGCGGCACATATTTGGTATTTAGAAAACAAAACACCGCTGCAAGGCCAAGCGGATAGCCCGTTACTGGGTGTTAATAACGGTACAGCGTACTACCTGTTGTATAACGGTATTTTAGGTGATCGCCGGCCACAAGGTGGCAATGTGCTCACCAGTGCCGTGCTGAATGAGTTACCTGATATTCAGAACCAGAAAAAAATTGTGATTTATGGTGAATCTTGCCGTCTGGGTGCTGCACGTTTGCAGCAAGCCAATATCACCTTTAAACAAATTCCCTATGACGTCGGTATGCTTTAAGTAAGGACTACTCAAATGTTTAAATTAAAGGGCTATCAGCAGCGTGCTGTCGATGTCATGCAATCGTTTTTATCGCGTTGTGTGCAGGCCAATTCGGTTGCTGAGGCGTATAGCGCAGCACTGGCTTAACAAGATTTACCCGCGCATGCTTACCAAGAATACAGCTTTGGTCAAACACCTTATTTTTGCTTGCGCATTCCAACTGGTGGCGGTAAAACCGTACTCGGCTCTTATGCGGTAGAAGTGGCAGCGCAGTATTACTTAGAAACCGATGCACCTATTACTCTATGGCTGGTGCCCAGCATCACCATTCGTCAGCAAACCGTTGAGGCGCTGAAAACACCTCGCCACCCGTTACCGGCAAAATCTTGATCGCGCTTTTAATCGCCAAGTGTTGGTGCTGGATATTGATGAAGTCACGCAGATTCGCCCACAAGATATTGGCAGCAAAGCCATTGTTGTGGTTTCCACACTGGCGAACTTGCGCGTTAATGATACCTCGGGGCGCAAAGTCTATGCTTACCACGAAAACTTTGAACCGCACTTTGCCAAAATTAATAATAACCACCCTTCATGGTCACTATTAGAGCGTGTTACTGAAAGCGATCTGCAAGAAAACGGTTTAACCAAGGCTGAACTGGGGAAAGTGAAGTTTTCCTTCGCCAACTTGCTGGCAGTGTACCGTCCAATCGTCATCGTGGATGAAGCGCATAATGCGCGCACCAGTTTAACCTTTGACACTTTGCATCGCGTGCATCCCGCAGTGATTATTGAGTTAACTGCCACACCTAATACAACTAATACCAATGGCAGTAATGTGCTATTTCATGTTTCCGCTGCTGAGTTAAAAGCGGAAGAAATGATTAAACTGCCGATTGTGCTGACTGAGTATCAAAACTGGCAAGATGCTATACAAGATGCCGTTATTACGCGCAACAAATTAGCCATTGATGCGCAAAAAGATGAAGATTACATTCGCCCCATTGCGCTGTTTCAAGCGGAAAATAGAAATGCTGAAGTGACGGTTGAAGTATTAAAAAAAACATCTGATTGAACAGCTGAAAATCGAAGAAAATAAAATTGCTGTGGTGACCGGCAATCAGCGCGAGCTGGATGGCATCAACCTGTTTGAACGCAGTTGTCCTATTGAATACATCATCACCATTGAGGCGTTAAAAGAAGGCTGGGACTGCTCCTTTGCTTATGTGTTTTGCTCGGTGAAACAAGTGTCATCCAGCAAAGACGCTGAGCAATTGTTAGGGCGCGTATTGCGGATGCCTTATGCAAAACGCCGCATGATTGAAGATCTAAACCGTGCCTATGCGCACCTAGCGACGAGTAAATTTAGCCGCGCAGCGCAAGAGCTATCCGATACCCTGATTGCTATGGGTTTTGAAGAAATGGAAATTGCCGCGTTTTTACGCGAGCAAGCCGCACATCCGCAACAAGATGATTTGTTTGGTAATAATGCACCAGCGCAGCCACGCCCAGTGGTCGCACCCGCATTAGTAGTGGAGGTTGGTGAGCTGCCAGATTTTTCTGCGTTATCCGATGTAGAAAAACAACAAATCACCACCACCACAGATACTGCCAGCCAAACCACAGTGATAAAAATCACAGGAGAAGTCACAGAGAACATCCAGCAGGCGTTAACGAAGCAGGTTAAGGCGGGCAAAGATCGGCAAGTATTTGAACGCAATGTGCGTGTGCATAACCAAACGATTCAAGCCCGCAAAGCGCCTTCTGAACGTGGCGAAGTGTTTGCTGCGCTACCGCAACTGTGCATGATGCAACAAGGACAGCTTGAACTGATTGAGTCTGAGGTGTTGTTGCATGCCTGTAATTGGAACTTGCTTGACTATCCTGCTGAGCTGAAAAACTTTACTTTGCATGAAACCAGCAGCAGTTTTGCTATTGATTTTGATGGCAAAAAAGTCATTTATAAGATTTCCGAACAAAAAGATGCTGTACCTTTTAATCAAGGTTTTCTGGATCTGACTGAGCAAGATCTTATTCGTTGGCTGGATAAAGAGCTGCGTCAAACTGATGTTGTGCAGCAGCAGTTGACAGGCTTTATCGCGGTGCTGGTAAAGAATTTACTGCAGAAATGCGATATCACATTAACGGCTTTGGTGCGTAATAAGTTTCCATTGGCGCGTGCCATTCGCGATTTAATCGGCATGTACCGTGCTAAGGCGCAAAAAAATAGCTACCAGCACTCTCTGTTTTTGATAGCAGCAGTACCGCCTGCTTGTCTGATGAGTTTTTGTATGAGTTTTCAAGCCCGATAAATATTCCATCACGCCCACCGTATTCTACGGGTAATTTTCAATTTCACGAAACATTTTTTCCCGCAGAATTTGATTGAAGACCTAAAGTCCACAGGCGAAGAGTTCGAGTGCGCTAAAGCGATTGAAAGCCTACCGCAAATAAAATACTGGATTCGTAATCTAGTGCGCCGTGATCACGCTTCGTTTTGGTTGCCTTTGGCGCATAGCAAGTTTTACCCTGATTTTGTCTGTGAATTGAATGATGGCCGCATGCTGGTGGTGGAATACAAAGGTGACGTGTATGCCAGCAATGATGACTCAACAGAAAAACGAGAAGTGGGCAATAAATGGGCGCAAACTGAGTAACGGTAAATGCTTGTTTCTTATGGCGGTAAAACATGATGCAAGAGGGGGCGGTGAATGTTAGGCAGCAGATTTTGGCGGCGATATAAAGCTTTGCTGTTTAGCAGAGCCTAAAATTAGAATGTTATGTTCAAATTTCAAACATCTATATAGTCTATTAATCACATGACACATAAGCCCGCAACAGCAGGCTTTTATGTGGTTTATTCAAAAAAAGAGACACGGTCAGCTTGCGGACAGCCGCCCTGTATGGAGTTTGGGTGGTTGATTTGTTTGCGATAAGGTTGAGCTGTCTTTCGTCAGACTTATCCCTTACGGAGAATGGTTTCTCCGTAAGGGTGGGTAAAGTGAACACCAGCTCAAATGAGCGTCTCATGTTTCGTGGTGTACAGAGGCTTTGGGCGTGTGCCAGTCAACGACCAGCGATACACCACTGCATTATAGCAAAGAGATAGCGGCTCATTCTGCAGGCATA
>JAUCCC010000023.1:0-446910 GCA_034676485.1 Pseudomonas sp. | reverse complement strand
ATGTGGCAGTGGTGGGTCAGACGGTCGAGCATGGCGGTGGTCATCTTCGCGTCGCCAAAGACGCTGTCCCACTCGGCAAACGACAGGTTGGTCGTGATCATCACACTGGTGTGCTCGTAGAGTTTTGACAGAAGGTGGAAGAGCAAGGCGCCACCAGCCTGGCTGAACGGCAGGTAGCCAAGCTCGTCGAGAATCACCAGGTCAACGTAGAGCAGCCGGTAGGCGAGCTGCCCCGCCTTGCCGTGGGCTTTCTCCTGCTCCAAGGCGTTGACCAACTCCACCGTCGAGAAGAAACGCACGCGTTTTACCCCAGATGCTGGATCGCCTCGATGCCGATCGCAGTCGCCAGATGCGTTTTGCCGGTGCCCGGCCCGCCGATCAGGACGACGTTGTGAGCAGCCGCGATGAAGTCGCCGCGGTGGAGCCGGCGCACCAAGGCTTCATCCACCTTTGCACATCCAGTGGCATGTCCACAGGTTTGTTATCAAAGTGACTGTCAGCGACAGTCAAATGGCGCTCTTCAGTCGCTTCACCAACCACCGCAAACGGACAACGCTCACGCTCACAAATCGCAGCAAAACGTTCGAGATTTTCTGGTTTGACCGCCATCACGTAGCGCTCTTGTGACTCATTACACCAGATTTCCAGCGGACTCATGCCCGGCTCGTCATTGGGAATGTTACGCAAGTTAAAGATACCACCACGCCCAGCATCATTGACCAACTCGGGGAAGGCGTTGGATAAACCCCCGGCACCGACGTCATGAATAAAGCTGATCGGATTATCGGCACCCAACTGCCAGCAACGGTCGATCACTTCTTGGCAGCGGCGCTCCATTTCTGGGTTTTCGCGCTGCACTGAAGCAAAGTCTAAATCAGCCGATGAAGCACCGGTCGCCATTGACGACGCTGCACCACCACCTAAACCAATTAACATAGCGGGCCCGCCGAGGACAATCAGCTTACTGCCAACAGCAATATCATCTTTTTGTACGTGCTCAGCACGGATATTACCCAAACCACCGGCCAGCATAATGGGCTTGTGGTAACCACGGACTTCTTCACCACGTGGCGTAGTAATCGCTTGCTCAAAAGTACGGAAATAGCCAGTAATCGCCGGACGACCAAACTCATTATTAAACGCCGCGCCACCCAGTGGGCCTTCAATCATAATATCCAGTGCCGTCACAATGCGCTCAGGTTTGCCGTATGGCACTTCCCACGGCTGGATGTAGCCAGGGATATTGAGGTTAGAAAACGGTAAAGCCAGTTAAACCTGCTTTAGGTTTAGAGCCGCGGCCAGTCGCACCTTCGTCACGAATCTCACCACCAGAACCAGTAGAAGCACCGGGGAACGGCGCAATCGCAGTTGGGTGATTGTGGGTTTCAACTTTCATCAAGATATGAATTGGCTCTTGATGCGCAGCATACTCACCGGTGACAGGGTCAGGAAAAAAAGCGCCCTGCAGTAAAGCCTTCAATCACTGAAGCGTTATCACTATAGGCTGACAAAACACCTTCGCTGTTCATCGCAAAGGTATTTTTGATCATCGCAAATAAAGATTTTTCTTGCGCCTGCCCATCAACATCCCAGCTGGCGTTAAATATTTTATGACGGCAATGCTCAGAATTGGCCTGAGCAAACATCATCAATTCGATATCATGCGGATTACGGCCGAGCTTTTTAAAGCTGCTGTCGAGGTATTCAATCTCATCCTCTGCCAGTGCCAAACCAAGCTCAATATTGGCTTTTATCAGGCTATCAACGCCACCCTGCAAAACATCAACTACTGCTAACGGGCGCGGCTGTGCATGGCTAAATAATGCCGACGCCTCTTCCATGGTGCCGAGTACCAACTGGGTCATGCGGTCATGCAACGCAGCAGCAATTAATTGGGCGTCAGCATCACTGTAATCACCGGTGATGTAATAGGCCATACCGCGCTCAATGCGCTGTACTTTTTCAAGCCCACAGTTTTTGGCAATATCAGTGGCTTTACTGGACCACGGTGAGATTGTGCCAAAACGTGGCACTACTAAAAATAGGCGTCCGCTGGGCTCTTGGCTAGGCACACTTGGGCCATACTTGAGCAAACGGCTAAGGACTTGGCCTTCTTCACTGCTTAAGGCAGCTGAAACCTCAATAAAATGAGCAAACTCAGCGTACAAACCGCTGACAGAGGGAACCTTCTGGCATAACTGTTCAAAAAGTTTCTCATGGCGAAAAGCAGAAAGGGCAGGTGCGCCGCGCAAGATCAGCATCGTCGTGACAGCCTCAAAAAATTGTATGAAATGGGCGGATATTCTAGTGCCCATAGCAATAAATAACCATCCCAATCTATCATTTGAGCATTTATCAGAGACACCAAGCTGTATCTTTAAGTAACTCGACCAACAGCATGTTGCTTTTCTTTGCTGGAACAAGCGGCATTTGCGTATAATGCCCGTATGCATTTTCTGACCTTTACTCCGCTTCGCTGCCTACTCTTTTGCTGTGCAGCCAACTTGCTCGCGATGCTCAACGGTTGTGGTAAGCCACCCACGACCCTTGAACGCATTCAACAGCAAGGAGTTTTGCACGTCATTACACGCAACAGCCCCTCCACCTACTTTCAGGATCGCAACGGTGATACCGGTTTTGAATACGAACTGGTTAAGCGCTTTGCTGATCAACTCGGCGTTGAGTTGAAAATCGAAACAGCTGACAACATTGATCAGCTGTTTACCCGCTTGGCCTCTGCGGAGGGCCCAGTATTGGCCGCAGCAGCTTTGATCTCAAGCCCCGAGCGCGCAGCACATGTACGCTTCTCCGACCCCTACCTAGAGGTTTCTTCACAAGTTATTTATAACCGTAACAATACGCGCCCCAAACAACCCAAGGACTTAATCGATAAAAGTCTGCTGGTACTTAAAGGTAGCATTCATGCAAACGACCTCAGCGCACTGCAGGCAGACTTGCCAGAACTGAGCTACGACGTATCGGATCAAGTTGAAAGTGTTGATTTACTACGCATGGTGGACGAACAACAGATTGACCTAACACTGGTCAACTCCAACCAAGTGGCGATGAACCAAGTATACTTTCCTAATATCCGCGTCGCGTTTACCTTGCAAGACAGCCACCAGCAGCGTTGGGCCATTGCTGCAGGTGATGACGTCAGCCTACTCAATGAAATCAATCGCTTTTTAGCCAACGCCAAAAAGTCAGGCCTGCTGCTGCACCTCACTGAACGTTATTACGGTCATGTTGATACCCTTGGTTATGTTGGTGCTTACGCCTTTGCCAGACATCTGCAGCAACGTCTACCCAGCTATGAAGCGTCATTTCGTGATGCGGCAAAAAAGTACGCCATCGACTGGCGCCTCCTGGCTGCAATGGGCTACCAAGAATCACACTGGCTGCCCACGGCAACGTCCAAAACAGGTGTACGTGGCTTAATGATGTTGACCCAGCGCACAGCAAAAGCCATGGGGGTGAGCAATCGCCTTGACCCTAAACAAAGCATTCAAGGCGGCGCACGCTACATTGCCAAATTGATCGAGCAACTGCCCGAGGGCATTCACGAAGCAGACCGCCTTTGGTTTGCCCTCGCCTCCTATAACGTTGGTATGGGTCACCTGGAAGATGCGCGCAAGCTGACCGCCGCAGAAGGGCTCGATCCCAATAAATGGCTGGATGTAAAAACCATTCTGCCACGTTTAGCGCAAAAACAGTGGTACAGCAAAACCCGCTACGGTTATGCGCGCGGCGGTGAACCCGTGCATTTCGTCAATAATATTCGCCGTTATTACGATATTTTAACCTGGGTCACTCAGCCGCAAATCGAAGGCACCAGCATTGCTAGCGGCACAACCCATATTCCAGGCTTCACGCCCAATAACGGCGCGCTAGATGCAGTCGACCCTGCGATTACAACTCAGTAGTTTTAGCCGCTCGACGTGCTTTAAAAAAAGCTTTGAGCATCTGCGCGGAGTCGTCCGCTAACACCCCACCCTTGATCTCGACGCGATGATTCAAAAACGTCTGAGAAAAGAAGCAACCTTGGCTTTCTACTGCACCGGCACGCGGCTCATTGGCGGCAAACACCACGCGAGCAATGCGTGCATGCACAATTAACCCCGCACACATATGACACGGCTCCAAAGTGACATACAGCGTGGTCTCGGGCAGACGATAGTTTTGCAGACGCGCAGCGGCATCTCGTATCGCTTGCACCTCGGCATGCGCGCTAGGATCATTTAAGCTGATTGGACTGTTAAAACCCCGTCCAATAATCTCGCCATCCTGCACCAGCACCGCGCCAACCGGCACTTCACCTAATGCAGCGCCCTGCTGCGCCAACTGCAAGGCTTCACGCATAAAGCGCTCATCGTGCACCTGTACCGTCTCATGCTCTGCCATCACACTCTCCAGATGTAAAAACGGCGAACCGCATCTCTGTGGTTCGCCGCTTAATATTTCAGTCGTTAGCTATTGCTACAACTGAATTACTCCCACTCAATGGTCGCTGGCGGCTTGCTTGACACATCATAAACCACGCGAGAAATGCCTTCGATTTCATTGATAATCCGCCCTGATACTGTTTCCAGTAAATCGTAAGGCAAATGCGCCCAGCGTGCAGTCATAAAGTCGATGGTTTCGACTGCGCGCAGCGAGACAACCCAGGCATAACGGCGTGCATCACCCACTACACCCACTGATTTGACCGGCAAGAACACAGTAAAGGCTTGGCTGGTTTTATCGTACCAACCGGATTTACGCAGCTCTTCAATAAAAATATGATCGGCTTGACGTAACAGATCAGCATATTCTTTGGTCACTTCACCAAGGATACGCACACCTAAACCCGGACCTGGGAACGGGTGACGGTAGACCATATCGTGCGGCAGACCCAATTCAACACCCAGCTTGCGCACTTCATCTTTAAACAGCTCACGCAGTGGTTCGACCAGCTCAAACTTCATATCTTCTGGTAAGCCACCCACGTTGTGGTGTGATTTAATCACATGAGCTTTACCGTTTTTAATCGCTGCTGATTCAATCACATCGGGGTAAATCGTACCCTGCGCAAGGAAATCAATGCCTTCTAACTTGCTCGCTTCTTCATCAAACACTTCAATAAAGGTACGGCCAATAATTTTACGTTTCGCTTCTGGATCAGTCTCGCCTTTGAGTAAATCTAAGTAGCGTTGCTCCGCATCCACACGGATGACTTTAACGCCCATGTTGTCAGCAAACATACGCATCACTTGATCGCCTTCGTGCAAGCGCAACAAGCCATGATCAACAAATACGCAGGTCAACTGGTCACCAATGGCTTTGTGCAATAACGCGGCCACTACAGATGAATCCACACCGCCGGACAAACCCAGCAATACTTTACGATCACCAACTTGGGCACGCACAGTGGCAATGGCATCGTCAACAATATTGGCTGGCGTCCACAGCGCTTCACAGGCACAAATATCCAAGACAAAGCGACTCAGAATCTGTGCGCCTTGCGTGGTGTGGGTCACTTCTGGGTGAAACTGCACGCCGTAGTATTGACGTGCCGTATCGGCCATACCGGCTATTGGGCAGCTACCCGTGCCGGCAATCGCGGTAAAACCTTCTGGCAGCACAGTGACTTTATCACCATGGCTCATCCACACATCTAAACCGCTCGGCGAGGCCGCTGTGGCCGCATCACGCAAGCCATCCAGCAAAGGACTGTCTGCCAGCACATTAACTCGCGCCGAACCAAACTCACGCAGATTAGAGCCCTGCACTTGGCCACCCAACTGCTGTGCCATGGTCTGCATGCCGTAGCACACACCAAGCAGAGGAATACCGAGGTCAAACACCAGCTGCGGCGCGCGCGGACTGCTATCCGCATGCACAGACTCAGGGCCACCAGACAAAATGATGCCGCGCGGATTAAACGCACGAATAACATCTTCACTGACATCAAAGGGATGTATTTCGCAGAACACGCCAATGCCACGAATACGGCGCGCGATCAACTGCGTGTACTGTGAGCCGAAATCTAAAACTAAAATGCGGTGGGCATGAATATCTTGAGCAGCCATGGGATAAGTCTCGGTAGCAATTTATAAACTTATGAAAAGACAAACCGCCTCAGTACGGCGGTTTGTCTAACGAATATGAGTCCAGCTTAGCTGACCCGATAGTTCGGAGCTTCTTTGGTGATTTGTACATCATGCACATGAGATTCTGCCATCCCTGCACCTGTAATACGTACAAACTCAGGCTTGGTGCGCATCTCTTCAATCGTCGCACACCCGGTGTAGCCCATTGACGCACGCAAGCCACCCATTAACTGATGAACAATAGCTGACAACGTGCCCTTATAAGGTACGCGGCCTTCAATGCCCTCAGGTACGAGCTTCTCTGTACCACCGCTGGTGTCTTGGAAGTAACGATCGGATGAACCTTGCGCTTGCGCCATGGCACCCAATGAGCCCATACCGCGGTACGACTTATACGAGCGACCTTGGAACAATTCAATTTCACCCGGCGACTCTTCAGTACCGGCAAACATTGAACCCATCATCACTGCATCTGCACCCGCCACAATGGCTTTCGATAAATCGCCAGAGAAGCGAATACCGCCATCAGCAATCATCGGCACGCCAGTGCCTTGCAAAGCAGCAGACACATTAGCAATTGCAGAAATCTGCGGCACACCAACACCCGCAACAATGCGCGTGGTGCAGATTGAACCTGGACCAATGCCGACTTTAACCGCATCAGCACCAGCGGCTACCAGAGCCAAAGCTGCTTCGCCAGTGGCAATATTGCCGCCAATCACCTGCACGTCTGGAAAGTTATCTTTGACCCAACGTACACGCTCTAAAACACCTTTAGAATGACCATGCGCAGTATCGACAACAATAACATCAATACCAGCTGCAGCTAACGCAGTGATACGCTCTTCAGTATCAGCACCGGTACCAACAGCTGCACCGACACGCAAACGCCCTTGATCATCTTTCGAGGCAAAGGGATAGCTTTTAGCTTTTTCAATATCGCGGAAGGTCACCATGCCGCGCAGCTGAAATTTATCATTGACCACTAGCATTTTTTCAATACGGTGCTCATACAACTTGGTTTTAATTTCTTCTAAACCAGTGCCTTCTTGCACAGTCACCAGCTGCTCTTTTGGCGTCATAATCGCCGCAACAGTATCGCCAGCATTGGGTGTGTAACGCAGATCACGCCCTGTAACGATACCCACTAATTGCTGGTCTGAATCAAGCACAGGAAAGCCTGAGAAACCAAGCTCGTCAGCACGCTTGAGCAAATTAAAGATTTTCATGTCTGGAGTGACAGTGACAGGATCATGCACGATGGCTGTTTCATGGCGCTTAACTTTGCGCACTTCGGTCGCTTGCTGTTCGACTGTCATGTTTTTATGAATAATACCGATGCCGCCTTCTTGCGCCATAGCAATGGCCAAACGGGCTTCAGTCACAGTGTCCATCGCCGCAGACAACAATGGAATATTGAGTTCGATATTACGAGTAAGACGGGTTTTTAAGCTGACATCTTTTGGTAACACTTCGGAGTAACCGGGGGTTAACAATACATCATCAAAGGTCAGAGCTTCTTGGCTGATACGCAGCATATTTGCACGCTCCCGAACGGGAAAAATGGAAGCGCGGTATTATACCGCGCAACGTTTGGCTTCTCAATGGCTAAACACATAAACGTAGCACAACCCCTAATCAGCCGTTCAATTACTCTATGTCTTTACGCTTATACGGATAGACATCAATAACCTTACCTGCACGAATAGCGTCCTGCAGACCTTGCCAGTATGAGGCTTTAAATAAATCGCCATGCACCTCTTTAAACAATTTGCGCTGCTTGGGATCAGTGAACAAAAAACGCGGAAACTCTTCTGGAAAAACATCATGCGGGCCCACTGAATACCATGGTTCTGCTGACATTTCATCTTCTGGAAAACGCGCCTCAGGAATATTGCGAAAGTTCACTTCGGTCAAATAACTGATCTCATCATAATCATAAAACACTACACGTCCGTGACGGGTGACACCGAAGTTTTTCAACAACATATCGCCTGGGAAAATATTGGCCGCAGCCAGCTGCTTAATCGCCAAGCCATACTCTTCTAAAGCATCGAGCACTTGCTGCTCATTAGCCGAATCTAAGTAAATATTCAGCGGTATCATGCGCCGCTCAGTCCAGCAGTGTCGAATCAGCACCTCATCGCCCTGCACTTCAACAGTCGACTCGGCAACCTCCAACAGTTCTCGCAAACATTCAGGATCAAAATTAGCCACAGGAAAGCGAAAGTCAGCAAATTCCTGGGTATCGGCTAAGCGCCCAACACGGTCAACATATTTCACCATGCGGTAGCGATCAACTACCGTCTCTCGTGTCACGCTTTTGGACGGCGAAAAACGATCTTTAATAATTTTAAATACGGTATTAAAGCCTGGTAGGGTAAATACACTCATCACCATGCCGCGCACCCCATCGGCCATCACAAACTTATCATCCGTGGTTTTCAAATGTTTAATTAGCGCACGATAGAACTCTGTTTTACCTTGCTTATAAAAACCAATCGAGGTGTATAGCTCGGAAATATGCTTGCGTGGCAAGATACGCCGCAAGAAACTAATAAACTCAGCAGGATAGGCGACGCGCACCATAAAGTAAGAGCGCGTAAAGGAGAAGATAGTCGACACTTCCGCTTCATCAATAATCACCGCATCCATGCGAATACCTTGCCCTTCACGATTGAGTACAGGTATCACCAAAGGCCACTGCTCATCCTGAGTAAAAACGCGCCCAACTAAATAAGCACCCTTATTACGGTATAAGCGCGAACTGTACAGTTCAATACATAAGTCAGGGTCTTTGCACACCCAATCCGGCAAGCTGGCGCGCAATTGTTGTTCAAGGCGAGCTAAATCAGCATCTTGATCTGCGTATGGCACAGAAAAGCGGTAGTCCTCACTGATTTGCCGTAATACAGCAGCCAAATCACCATGTGGGCGATATATACGTATCTGCATGGGCGCATCGAGCTCGCGCAACGCAGGGCGCGTACTGTGCACAAACATACACTCATCAGTGATCAAATCATGATTGAAGATACTGTTAAAAATCGAGTTAAACCAAGTTTCCGATAACTCAGCATCAAGACGCAAATCAATTTGACCAATATAAGATCGCTTGATGTGCGGCCAGCTCTTAATATCGAGCAACACATCCGCACCATACGCGGCTAAAAGCTCTTTGCGCGCCAAAGCAGCGCGTATTTTATACAATTGGATGCGCGCTGCAGATGCATTTTGAATTTCTTGCCACTGGGCTTTCTCAAAGCGCTCACGACCTAAATTAGTGATTGTTCGAAACTGCTCACGATAGCTATCAAAACTATCTAAAATCTGTCGCGCAATGGCCACAGCAGGGAAATCAACAACCATTGAATATACTCCATCAATAGATTTACAGCGCACCTACAAACGGCCATCCGTCTGTAGGTATCAATCCAACGCCAATTTTACTGAGCCAACTCCTGCTCGGTAAACAAACCATCAAACAGCATGCTAGATAAATAACGCTCACCTGAGTCTGGCAGAATCACCACTATAGTTTTTCCTTGCATGCTGGGTTGCTGAGCTAAGCGTACCGCGGCGGCCATGGCTGCACCGCAGGAAATACCACACAGAATACCCTCTTCACGCATTAAGCGTAGCGCCATCAGCTTGGATTCTTCGTCGCTCACCTGTTCAACTTGATCAAGCATCGCCAAGTCAAGATTTTTAGGTACAAAACCAGCGCCTATACCTTGTATTTTATGCGGTGCAGGCGCCTCTTCCTGCCCTGCCAAAACTTGGCTGATCACTGGCGAAGTAGTTGGCTCTACACCCACAGATAGAATCGGTTTGCCACAGGTGTTTTTAATATAGCGCGACACCCCTGTCAGTGTGCCACCCGTACCAATACCGCTGACTAAAATATCAATAGCGCCATCAGTATCCTGCCAGATTTCCGGACCTGTGGTTTTCTCATGCACATCAGGGTTAGCAGGATTATCAAATTGCTGCAGCACGAGATACTTACTCGGGTCAGCTGCGGCAATTTCATTGGCTTTTGCAATTGCACCCTTCATGCCTTTAGCCGGCTCAGTCAACACCAACTCGGCGCCCAATGCTTTAAGAATCTTACGGCGCTCTAAACTCATCGACGACGGCATGGTTAAGATTAATTTATAACCGCGTGCAGCAGCGACAAAGGCAAGACCAATACCGGTATTGCCAGAGGTTGGCTCGACCATGGTTATGCCTGGCTTCAGCGCTCCGGACGCTTCAGCCGCCTGTACCATGCCGACAGCAATACGGCACTTAACTGAGCCAGCAGGGTTGCGTGACTCAATCTTCGCAAGAATTGTGACACCTTTTGGGCCTAAACGGTTGATTTGCACTAAAGGTGTGTTACCTACACTCTGCGCATTGTCGACATAAATACGGCTCATTTAAAGATCCTCAGCTAATCATTATTTTATTACTGTGAGCCTAAAGCCCAGCGCGCTTAGCGTCCAGTCTGATCTTCAGAAAACATTGCACACATAATGACTGAAAAGGCCTTTTCGTTCACAAACACAAGGCCAGCAAGGTATAGTAAGCCGCATCTAGATGCTATTCATCTACTTTACTTAAAACAATAACACGCAGGTCTTACTGAGGTTTTATATGAAATTTTCCGGCACTCAATCGTACGTTGCCACTGACGATCTAAAACTGGCGGTCAACGCTGCTATAACCTTGGAACGCCCTTTATTGGTTAAAGGCGAGCCCGGCACCGGTAAAACCATGCTGGCGGAGCAATTGGCTGAATCCTTTGGCGCACGCTTGATTACTTGGCACATCAAATCCACCACCAAAGCGCACCAAGGTTTGTATGAGTACGATGCCGTCAGCCGTTTGCGTGACTCGCAGCTTAATGCCGACAAAGTCCACGACGTACGCAACTACATCAATAAAGGTAAATTGTGGGAAGCCTTTGAGTCGGACGAGCGCGTAATTCTGCTGATTGATGAAATCGACAAAGCCGACATTGAGTTCCCTAATGATTTGTTGCAAGAAATCGACAAAATGGAGTTCTACGTTTACGAGACCGATGAAACCATTAAGGCTAAACACCGCCCCATTATTATCATCACCTCCAATAACGAAAAAGAGCTGCCGGATGCCTTTTTGCGCCGCTGCTTCTTCCATTACATTGCCTTCCCCGATCGCACTACTCTGCAAAAAATCGTTGATGTGCACTACCCCAATATCAGCCAGTCATTGGTTAGCGAAGCATTGGATGTATTTTTTGATGTGCGCAAAGTTCCTGGCTTAAAGAAAAAGCCCTCCACCAGCGAACTGGTTGATTGGTTAAAACTGTTGATGGCCGACAACATTGGTGAAGCCGTACTGCGTGAGCGTGATGTGACCAAAGCCATCCCGCCGCTGGCCGGCGCTTTAGTGAAAAACGAACAAGATGTGATGCTGCTTGAGCGTTTGGCCTTTATGAGCCGTCGCAGCAACCGCTAACACCATGTGCTGCACGGGATAGTCTTAGAGCTGTAGCAAGCATCCCGTTGCACCTTTTACCGAAGAGGTCTGTAGCCATGCTGCTGAATTTATTTAATGAAATGCGTGCCGCCAAAGTACCGGTTTCGCTGCGCGAACTGTTGGACTTAATTAATGCGCTCAAACACAACGTGGTGTTTGCCGATATGGATGAGTTCTATTACTTATCGCGGGCGATTCTGGTCAAAGACGAGCGCCATTACGATAAGTTTGACCGCGCTTTTGCCGCCTATTTTAAAGGCATTGAAAACCTCGACCAGCATATTGAGGCTTTAATTCCGGATGAATGGCTGCGCCGTGAGTTTGAGCGCTCATTAAGCGCTGAAGAACGCGCACAAATCGAATCGCTCGGTGGTCTCGATAAGCTGATTGAAGCCTTTAAGCAACGCCTCGAAGAGCAGAAAGGCAAGCATAAAGGCGGGAGCAAGTGGATTGGCACTGGCGGCACCAGCCCCTTTGGTTCCGGTGGCTATAATCCAGAAGGCTTTCGTCTCGGCAATGATGGCGAGCGCCAAGGTAAGGCAGTTAAGGTCTGGGAGCAACGCGACTACAAAGATCTGGATGATCAAGTCGAAATTGGCACGCGTAATATTAAAGTGGCTCTGCGCCGCTTGCGCAAATTTGCCCGCGCGGGTGCTGAGGATGAATTTGACCTAAGCAGCACCATTGACCACACCGCGCGCGACGGCGGCTTACTGAATATTCAGATGCGCCCCGAGCGCCGTAATACGGTCAAGCTGCTGATTTTATTTGATATTGGCGGCTCAATGGATGAACACATCAAAATCAGTGAAGAATTATTTTCTGCCTGTAAAACCGAATTCAAACATATGCAATATTACTATTTCCATAATTTTATCTATGAAGGCTTATGGAAAAATAACGCGCGCCGCCACAATGAGCGCATTTCCACGCAGGATATTCTGCATACCTACGGCGATGACTATAAAGTGATTTTTGTTGGCGATGCCTCCATGTCACCTTATGAAATTGCTCAGCCTGGTGGCAGTGTTGAGCATTGGAATGATGAGCCGGGCTATGTGTGGATGCAGCGCTTTATGCAGAAGTTTAAAAAGATTATTTGGCTTAACCCATACCCCAAACATGCTTGGGAATACACCCAGTCAACGTCGATGATTCGCGAGTTGGTTGAGGATCAAATGTACCCGATGAGCATTGAAGGGCTTGAAGAGGGCATGCGCTATTTGGCTAAGTAATTTATTTTGTATTTATATTTTAGATAGTAGAGATACTCTTTTGGCCATCTGCTGCTGACTAGAAAACAATATCAATGGTTGAGACACAGTGCGCTGGTTTCGTGGCAAGCGCGCCAAGGATGGCACAGCGCCCGAATCGGGTCAGGAAGACCCGTTGAGGGAAGAACGACACTAGCGCGCTGGGTCATGCGCACAGCCTGCTTGTCACTTTTGCATGTTGGCTTATATGGAGAATCATCTGCATGCAGTACTCCGGAGCAGGCGTTAATCCGTCGATGAACCCATCCTGGGTTCAACTCCGGCGCTACGCCATCCATGGCTCGCTCGTCACACCCACCCCGAAGCACTGGCTGATCATCTATAAAACTTTTCACTAGCGCAGCTTGAATCATTAGAGCAACAGCATATGTTTCAGATATTAGAGGTACTCTGCTGACTATCTGCTACAGACTGGCAAACCACATCAATGATCGAGACACAGTGCGCTGGTTTCGTGGCAAGCGCGCCACGGATGGCGCAGCGCCCGAATCGGGTCAGGAAGACCCGTTGAGGGAAGAACGATACTAGCGCGCTGCGTCATACGCACATTCTGCTTGTCGCTTTTGCTTGTTGGTTTAGTAATAATCGCAGTATAAAAAACCTGCGCAGCTAAAGTGCAGGGTGAAGCTTGGCTAATACGCTGTACTCTCTGCCCATTCTCTGGAATCGCACTATTGACTAACCCTTTGTTAACAGACGACATGCTCGCCTGCCCTACAGAGCCTGCCGATTCGAGCAGCGTTTCTCGGCGCCGACTCAGAGTGTGTCACGAATGTGATTTACTGCTGGCCTTACCCGTGCTGAAAACTGGGGAAAAAGCCGACTGCCCGCGTTGCAATCACACCTTAGTACGCCGCCAAGCCAACGCCGCTGAGCGCAGCCTCGCCTTGGCCATTGCTACTTTAATCATGCTCGGGTTATCGCTGTCCTTCCCTTTTCTGGGTTTTAGCCTGCAAGGGCTCGGCAATGGTATTGCGCTCACGGAGACGGTGTCGTCCTTGGTGGTCTTTGAGCAGCCCTTGGTCGCTTTGATTATCTTGCTTACCGTGCTGGTGTTACCGCTGCTGTACTTAAGCGCACTGTGCTGGCTGTGTGTTGGTATTATCCGCGGCCAGCCATTGCCGCAGAGCCCACTGCTAGCACGCACTTTAAAGCATGTCACGCCGTGGATGATGGCCGATGTCTTTGTGATCGGCACACTGGTGAGCATGATAAAAATTATCGGTATGGCCGAGGTTGAGCTTGGATTATCGTTTTGGACGCTGTGCGGTTATGCGCTATTGCTATTATTCACCAGCCAATCCGTAGACCGGGATTGGTTATGGCAAGCGCTCGACTCAAAAAGCATGGCGCCCGCCGGCGGCCAATTAGGTCAAGCCGCCGCTGCACAAGGACTCACCGGCTGTAACACCTGCGGCTTGGTTAACCCAATAACCAAAGGGGGACGTTGTGAGCGCTGCGACGAACCACTGCATCCCTACAAGGGTGTCAACACGCAAACCACCTTAGCCTTGCTCAGCGCCGCCATGCTGATGTTTCTACCGGCTAATTTATATCCGATTATGATTACCACTTCGTTAGGCAGCACAGAACCAGCAACAATTTTGCAAGGTGTGCTGATGTTTTTTCAACACGGTGACTGGCCCATTGCCTTAGTGATTCTGATTGCCAGTATCTTTGTGCCAGTCGGAAAAATGCTGGTTTTATTGTGGTTATGTTTTGTGGTGCAGCGCCAGCAACAACAGTCTATGGGACGCTTAACCCGCAACCGCTTATACCGGATGACTGAGTTTATTGGACGCTGGTCGATGGTCGATGTGTTTGTCGTAGCGATTATGGTGGCGCTGATCCATAGTGGCGACTTAATATCCATCGCTCCTGGTCCGGCGGCACTGGCCTTTACCACGGTGGTGATCTTAACCATGTTAGCGGCGATGATGTTTGATCCGCGTAGCATTTGGCAAGCCAACGCCAGCAACTCTGCTTCGCTAGTCACGACTCCAATTACATCGCCTCATTCTTTACCCAAGGAACAGCTATAATGTCGCAACCTACTCATGCTCTAAGGCGGACCCAGCGCTCCTTTTCGCCCATCTGGATTGTACCGATCGTCGCCTTATTGATCGGCGCTTGGATGCTTTATGACAGCATCAGCCGCTTAGGTCCGACCATTACTCTGACGGTAGCAACGGCAGAAGGCATCGAGGCCGGTAAGACTCTAATAAAAACCCGTAATGTGGAAGTGGGTAAAATCGAAAAAGTCAGCCTCTCGCAAGATCTGAAAAGCGCAGTGTTGATTGCCCGCATGAGTCCACAAGCCGAAGCGATGCTCAATAAAGACACGCTATTTTGGGTGGAGAAACCGCGCATTGGTCTTGAAGGCGTGAGTGGTTTAGGAACAGTGCTATCCGGTGCTTATATTCAGCTCTTACCGGGCAACAGTACAGTTCAACAAGATGAGTTTACCATCCTTGAACAACCCCCCATTACGCCCACAGATGCGCCTGGTCTGCGCATCAATTTGACCAGCCAGATCGGTAGCTCAGTACGTATTGGTGACCCGGTGTCTTATCAAGGTTTCACTGTTGGTCGCGTGGAAGAGAGCCGTTTTGATCCTGAGCAACGAGAAATGCACCACCGCCTGTATATCAAATCGCCTTATGAAATGCTGGTCACCACTAACACGCGTTTCTGGGCCGCTTCAGGTCTAAATATCTCATTAGACTCGCAAGGCTTTAGCGTCAACATGGGCTCCTTAGAATCCTTGGTCAGTGGCGGTATTACCTTCGGTGTCCCCAACAATTCTCCAGCCGGCAAGAAAGCCAAAGAAGATGCTGAGTATGTCTTATTTAACGACGGAAAAAGTGCTCAAGAAGGCCAATTTGACGATTACCTCGACTATGTGTTGCTGGTTGACGATACGGTGCGCGGCTTAAGCAATAATGCTCCGGTCGAGTACCGTGGTTTGCGTATTGGTACGGTAATTAGCGTGCCATGGAATTTTTCTGCCCCCCAACCCGACTCCGGTAACCGCTTTGCGATTCCGGTACTGATCCGCATTGAGCCTCAACGCCTTGAAAGTGATGCCTCGCAGGACACTGATCTAGCAGCATGGACCAAGCGCTTCGATAGGTTGGTAGGCTATGGCATGCGCGCTACGCTTAAATCCGGCAATCTGCTGACCGGCGCTTTATTTGTCGATCTTAATTTCTATAAAGATGCAGAGCCGTTTAAGCCAGTCAGTTTTGCCGAAGTCCCAGTTTTCCCGACCATTTCTGCCGGTTTCGCACAAATTGAGCAAAAGGTCTCTAATTTACTGGATAAGCTTAATAATCTAAAAATCGAGCCGGTTGTCGCTTCGCTCGACAAAACACTGGTTAGCACGCAACAGACCATGGAAAAGGTCAACAGCATCGCTGCCTCAGTCGATCAACTGCTCGCAGATCCAGCCATCGGTCAGATGCCCAATAATATCGATGCGGCCATGCGTCAACTGCGTGACACCTTGCACGGATTCTCACCTGATTCACAAGGCTATAACGAGCTCACGCAAACCTTATCGCGCCTCGAAAAACTGATGCAAGAGATGCAACCGGTGATCCGTACCTTAAGCGATCAACCCAACGCGCTTATTTTCAATAAGCAACTAAGCGAAGACCCACAGCCGAGGGCTAAACCATGAGTTTTTCTGCATTGATGAACCGAGCCGCATTGACTGGCACGCGCACGCTACTCGTAGGCGCCACCCTATTGTTGATGGCGGGCTGTGCCAACAAAACCGTACAAACTAGCAGCTACATGTTGCCCGCTAGCACTCCAGAGCAACACTATTCCAACGCCTTAGCTGTGGCCATCGCCCCTATCCGCCTCTCCGGCTTACTGGACAACCAAGGCATCGTGATGGAGCTCAATGATATTGAAGTGCATCAAGCACGCCATCATCTGTGGGCCGAAGACATTGACGTGCAACTACAACAGCAACTGCAGCAGCGTCTCAGCTTAAGCCTGCCGCAGGCGCAAATTGTCGCTAAAGGGCAGCCACTGCACGCTGGCCTGCCTCAGCGCGAAGTCAGAGTCAGGATCAATGCGTTTCAGGGGAGCTATAGCGGCAACGCAATCGTTCAAGGCCAATGGCTACTGTTAGACGAACAAGGCCAATTGCTCAAGCAGCACAACTTTAGGATTGAGCAGCCCTTACCTGCAGACGGTTACCCCGCTCTAGTACGTGCCTTAGCAAGTGCTTGGGATCAGGTCAGTGAACAGCTGGCAGCAACTTTGGCTGAAGAGACACTCGGTAGCCGGTAAAAAGCGTTGCGCTTGTGCTAAGTTAACATCCAGAAAAGGACGATCGTTAGAAAACTCAGCACAGGCCGTGCTCCGGGGCAGGTGTTAATCCGTCGATGAACCCATCCTGGGTTCAACTCCGGCGCTACGCCATCCATGGCTCGCTCGTCACACCCACCCCGAAGCAATCATTGACCCTGTGTAAAATTTATCACTCGCCTCGCTTGAATCATTAGAGCAACAGCACACGCCTCAAACAGTAAAGACACTCTTTTGGCCATCTGCTACTAACTGGCACACCACATCATTGGTCGAGACACAGTGCGCTGGTTTCGTGGCAAGCGCGCCACGGATGGCGCAACGCCCGAATCGGGTCAGGAAGACCCGTTGAGGGAAGAACGACACCAGCGCGCTGAGTCATACGCACAATCTGCTTGATGCTTTTGCTTAATGGTTTACGTAGAAATGACGTACCTGCTCTGCTTTTAGGATTATCTGCTACTGATTAGAAAACAACATCAATGCTCGAGACACAGTGCGCTGGTTTCGTGGCAAGCGCGCCACGGATGGCGCAGCGCCCGAATCGGGTCAGGAAGACCCGTTGAGGGAAGAACGATACTAGCGCGCTGGGGCATACGCACAATCTGCTTGATGCTTTTACTTAATGGTTTACGTAGAAATGACGTACCTGCTCTGCTTTTAGGATTATCTGCTACTGATTAGAAAACAACATCAATGCTCGAGACACAGTGCGCTGGTTTCGTGGCAAGCGCGCCACGGATGGCGCAGCGCCCGAATCGGGTCAGGAAGACCCGTTGAGGGAAGAACGATACTAGCGCGCTGGGGCATACGCACAATCTGCTTGTCGATTTTGCTTGCTGGCCTATTCAGGCAAAAACTGCGCACCATTAGCGATTGCAATCTAGTAGCCCGTGGTCAAAATCTAATCACTATGACCTTGCGCAATCATCTCACCACCACGCCAGAGCCGCCATTCGCCCGGCGCATACACATTCCAGCGCTCATTATCAGTCAACGGCTCAGTCGCCAACACAGTCACTACATCATTGGGCGTAGTTTCCGCATGAAAATCCACACTGACATCAGCATCTTTCAGCGTCGCTGGCCCAAAGGGCGCACGTCGAGTGATATGTGCCAACTTCGTGCTGCAAAAACTAAATAACCAATCACCATTACTCAACAAACCATTGAATACACCTTTGCTACGGTACTCTTGGCACGCGGCAACAATCACTGGCAAAAACTGCTCAATACTGCATTGCTCAGTGCAGAATTCACGTAAGCGATTTAACAGATCACAAAAAGCCGCCTCACTGTCAGTATCACCTACGGGCTGGTACATTCCTTTTTTCGGAGTAAAGTCAGCCAACTGTCCATTGTGGGCAAAACACCAGTTACGCCCCCACATTTCACGCATAAAAGGATGGGTATTGGCTAAGCTGACCGCACCAACATTGGCCTGACGAATATGACCAATCACCGTTTCACTTTTAATCGGGTAACGCTGCACCAGACGAGCAATTTCCGAATCAACGCTGGCTTGCGGGTCTTGGAATAAACGCAAACCACGCCCTTCATAAAAACCAATCCCCCAGCCATCACGATGTGGACCGGTACGCCCACCACGCTGCATCAACCCGGTGAAACTAAACACCACATCGGTGGGCACATTAGCGCTCATCCCCAGCAATTCACACATAGCAATCTCCCTTAGCGGCGCGCGACCAGGCCAGATTCCTGACTGTCTTTTTCTAAATCAAGCATCTGCTGCAAAGTTAACGTAGAGTCTGGCTCCTCCTCCGCAGTTTTTGCAGCTTGACGCCGAGCGACCTGTCGAGCACTGCGCTTATTACGAGTAACCAGCCAACGTACTAAGACAAATACGAGATAGACTGCAAATAACATTGCGCCATACATCACCAAATCAGCCACAGAACGCCAAGCGTCATTACTGACCTTAAACAACAAATCCATCACTGTTATGGCAATCGCCGGTGCATAAAAATCGCGCGCAGGATCCACCACGGTTGGTGTAAATAACATAACCGCGGCGACCACCCGCAACGGTTCGCGTAAATAGCGCCACATCCAGCTGGTAAAGTAAAACCATACCAACAAGCAGCCTAAAGCAGAAACGGCATACATGCCCCAAGCCAACTGATAATCACTTTCTGTCATGATATTTAAAACACTAGAGGGTCAATAGGAGTGCATATCATAGCGATTTTTACAGCATTTCGCTTGAGTGTGCAGCATCCCTACACATTCAATTCTGATATACGCCACGCGTTACTCTAAAGAAACAGTAATGTGCCAATAACAGCGGCCTATTGATGCTGTTGCAACGCCCAGCGCACATGCTCACGCACCATCTCTGAAGGGTACTCAAGGCGCGCCTTCAGGGCTTGCAGCACAGGAATAGTGCTTGGCGCATTACCTAAGCCCACCGCCAGATTACGCAACCAACGCTCATAGCCGGTACGCCGTATGGGCGAGCCTTGCGTGCGGGTTAAAAACTGCTCTTCAGTCCACATAAACAACTCGGCTAAGCTGCTGTTATCCAAACGATGGCGCGGCTGAAAATCATCCTCTTGCGTAGTTTTAGCAAAACGGTTCCATGGGCAGACCAGTTGGCAATCATCGCAACCAAACACCCGATTACCAATCAAAGGCCGTAACTCTTCTGGAATCGCATCTTTTAATTCAATGGTTAGATAGGAAATACAGCGCCGCGCATCCAAGACGCGCTCACCAACAAAAGCTTGCGTCGGGCACACCTCCAAACACGCCGTACATTTACCACAATGATCACGGTCATTAGGCGCATCAAGCGGTAAAGGTAAATCAACCAACAGCTCACCCAAAAAGAACCAGCTGCCGGCCTTACGGTTTAAGATTAAAGTATTTTTGCCCACCCAGCCGAGGCCTGCTTTGCGCGCCAGTGGCTTTTCTAAAACTGGCGCGCTGTCAACAAAGGCTCGATGACCAAACGGCCCAATCGCCTGAGTAATTTTATCGGCCAACTGCTGCAAGCGCTTACGAATCAACTTATGGTAATCACGCCCCAAAGCATAACGGGAAATATAAGCCTGCTCTGGTTGTGCCAATACTTGCGCCATTTGCGTATCTTCCGGCAGATAATCCATACGCACTGATATCACCCGTACCGTACCGGGTACCAGTTCATCGGGGCGTGAACGCATCGTGCCATGACTGGCCATATACGCCATCTCACCGTGATAGCCAGCAGCCAAATACGCATCCAAACGCTGCGCATCTTCGCTTAAATCAATATCGGTAATTCCCAGCTGTTGAAAACCCAATTCGGCCGCCCAGTCTCGAATCGACGCGGTTAATGCAAGCAAATCAAGCGGCTCAGATGACATTCAACGCTATCCCTCTAAAAGATAGTTATACTATTACTTAATATTCAAGCATGGGGTACAGACCATGATGACTGATGATAAACCTATGCGCAGTATACATACTGACAACCTTACATGCCTCGCATCACGCGCAGCTAACACTCATAAAGGTCAACTGCGCTGCATCCTAGTAACTGCTGGCGATGTAGCCAAAGAGGGTGATGGCTTATTCAGCGCGCAAGCTGCACTGCACTTTGGAGTTTTCCGTCTAGTCGCTTGGCGTGCTTGGGATGGCAAGCGCCTAACCAGCCAGGTACGTGGTGGCGCAGCCAGCGCTCTATGCGAGCGCATTCACTTATTATTTGAGGAGCACAGCCCATGCCAGGCGTAGAATTATATATAAAAGATGAAGCCGCCATGACAGGTTTGGGGCATGCGCTTGCACAACAGACTGCAGGGCACGGTATTGTATTTTTACAAGGTGACTTAGGTGCTGGAAAAACCACTTTATCGCGCGGTATTATTCATGGCTTGGGCCATGCTGGCCCCGTCAAGAGCCCAACCTTCACCTTAGTTGAGCCCTATGAAATAAACGGCCTGCGCGTCTGGCACTTTGATTTGTACCGCTTAACTGACCCAGAAGAATTGGAGTATTTAGGTATTCGCGACTATTTTGCTGATGATGATCTGTGCTTAATTGAATGGCCGCAACAAGGAAAAGGCTATTTGCCACAGCCTGATCTAGAAATCATTATAAAAGCTCATAATGATGGACGAATTGTGCGACTATTGCCCTATAGCGCACGCGGTGAAATTTGGTGTGTTGCTTTGGCCACTCTAACTTAAAGACATAGCGAGGTTATCCGTGCGCCTACAATCGTTAATAACTGCTTTAGCTCTCTGCATTGTTTTGCCTTTACAAGCCTTTGCAATGACACAGATTAACAGTGTGCGCCTATGGCGTGCACCGGATAATACACGCCTAGTTTTTGACCTCACTGGACCAGTGGAACATAGCGTTTTCACCTTAAGTGCACCCGATCGTATCGTTATTGATATCAAACAAACCAAGCTATCGACAGAACTTAAAGGCTTAACCGGTGGCAAATCACCAATCACTGAGGTGCGCACCGGCAACCGTGAAGCAGATGAACTGCGTATCGTTTTAGAGATCGCCGAACAAGTCACGCCAAAGAGTTTCACTCTGACCCCTAATCAACAGTATGGCCACCGTCTTGTAGTCGATTTATTCGATAATGCAACAAGTAGCAGTACTAATAAACCAAGCGCACAGCCGACTACCACAGCGATTATCAATACACGAAAGCCCAAACTATCCAACCTACCCGCTTCAACTAAACGTGACATTGTGGTTGCCATTGATGCTGGGCATGGTGGTGAAGATCCTGGAGCTATCGGCCCTGGCGGCATACGTGAAAAAGATATTGTGTTAAACATTGCCAAAGAACTGCAACGCCAGATCAACGCAGAAAAAGGCTTTCGTGCAGAACTGATACGCACCGGTGATTACTTTATTCCCCTGCGCCGCCGTACTGACATTGCTCGCAAAAAAGGTGCTGACATGTTTGTTTCTATTCATGCCGATGCAGCACCTCGTTCATCAGCATTTGGTGCATCGGTATACGCCTTGTCCGATAGTGGCGCTACCTCAGAAACTGCGCGCTGGCTAGCTGACAGTGAAAACCGTTCAGATTTAATTGGCGGTGCCGGTAATGTCAAACTCGATGATAAAGACGCCATGCTCGCAGGTGTACTACTCGACTTATCGATGACGGCATCACTGTCATCCAGTCTCGATGTTGGCCAAAAAGTCCTGAGCAATATGGGGCGTATTACCCCACTGCATAAAAAGCGTGTGGAGCAAGCTGGTTTTATGGTGCTTAAATCACCCGACATGCCTTCAATTCTTGTTGAAACAGGTTTTATCAGTAACCCTGGTGAATCAAAAAAGCTAGCCAATAGCTCGCATCAACAAGCCCTAGCCCGCTCGATCCACTCCGGTGTACGCCAGTTTTTCCAACAAAACCCACCACCCGGCAGCTATGTTGCCTGGCTGCGTGACTCTGGCAAACTTGCTATTGGCCCACGTGAGCACGTGGTGCGTTCAGGCGAAAGCGTGTCGTTGCTGGCACAGCGTTATCAAATAACCCCAGCACAACTGCGCAGCGCTAACAAACTGAAAAGCGATATGCTTAAAATTGGTCAAATACTGGTAGTGCCAGCCACAACTTTAGCAGGACAATAATGACTGACGTACGCGCCATTCATCTACTCAGCCCACGCTTAGCAAACCAAATTGCAGCGGGTGAAGTGGTTGAAAGACCTTCATCGGTCGCCAAAGAACTCCTAGAAAACTGCCTTGATGCCGGCGCTACACGCATCGATATTGATGTCGAACAAGGCGGTGTTAAACGCCTACAGATCCGTGACGATGGCCATGGCATAGCTGCCGATCAACTGCCACTGGCTCTAGCCCGGCATGCCACCAGCAAGATTGCCATCTTAGAAGACCTCGAAGGTGTCGCCAGTTTAGGTTTTCGCGGTGAAGCTCTCGCCTCTATCAGCTCAGTATCACGCTTAACCCTGACCTCGCGCACCGCCGCTGCTGAGCAAGCATGGCAAGTGGAAGCTGAAGGTCGTGACATGCAGCCGCGTGTACAACCTGCCGCGCATCCAATCGGCACCACTGTCGAGGTCTGTGATTTATTTTTTAACACACCGGCACGGCGCAAGTTTTTACGTACCGAAAAGACTGAGTTCGATCACCTGCAAGATGTGATCAAACGCATGGCGCTGGCACGCTTTGATGTGGGCTTTCATCTACGCCATAATGGCAAGACGATTCTTGCCCTGCATCCTGCACACGATCAAATCTCACAAGCGCGGCGCATTGCTGCCGTATGCGGTGATGCTTTTCTCGAACAAGCCATGCCGATCAATGTGGAGCGCAATGGCTTGCACCTGTGGGGCTGGGTCGGTTTGCCTACGTTCTCACGTAGCAAAGCAGATATGCAGCACTTTTACGTCAATGGCCGTGTGGTCAGCGACAGACTGGTTGCCCACGCCGTACGTCAAGCCTACCGTGATGTGATGTACGGCGGCCGCCACCCTGCTTTTGTATTATTTCTTGAGCTTGATCCAGCCACCGTTGATGTCAACGTGCACCCGACCAAACACGAAGTGCGCTTTCGCGAAAACCGCAGTGTGCATGACTTTTTATACAGCTCACTGCACCGCGCCATAGCCGATGTGCGCCCTGAAGATAAGCTCGAACCTGCCAACACCTTGCACTTACACTCGCAACCCGTAGTAAGTGGCTTAGAAGCTGGCGAGTTTGGCCCACAAGGCCATATTCCGCTGAGTAATACAGCCAGCACACAAGCAGTGTTCCAGCCCAATACACAACCAGCCAGTTTTAATAAAAGCAGCTTTGGTCAAGCTCCACGCCAGCCCACACAGGCGCCTGCTAATTATCAAGATGCCTATCAAGCTTTTGCTGAGCCTTTAGCCAATTTAGCCGAATCAGCACAGGAAGAAATCCCGCCATTAGGCTTTGCCATTGCCCAACTCAAAGGCATTTATATTTTGGCCGAGAACCAGCAGGGACTGGTACTGGTTGATATGCACGCCGCCCACGAACGGGTGATGTACGAGCGCCTTAAATTAGCAATGGCCGACGAAGGTTTACGCGGCCAGCCTCTTTTAGTCCCAGAAACCCTCAGCCTCAGTGAACGTGAAGTCGATTGCGCAGAACAACACGCCCAGTGGTTTACTCACCTTGGCTTTGAGCTGCAAGGCTTAGGCCCAGAAAGCCTAGCCATTCGTCAGATTCCTGCTCTACTCAAACAAGCTGACGCAGCAGAGCTGGTGCGTGATGTTTTATCTGATTTAATGGACTATGGCAGTAGCGACCGAATTCAAGCACACACTAACGAGCTGCTGGCCACCATGTCATGCCATGGAGCTGTGCGCGCTAACCGTCGTCTAACGCTGATTGAAATGAATGCCTTACTTAGGGATATGGAAGTCACCGAACGTAGCGGACAATGCAATCACGGCCGCCCTACATGGACGCAACTGGGTATGGATGAGCTCGACAAGCTGTTCTTGCGCGGCCGCTGATAAAGCTCTGAGCAACAGCACATCAGGTAATCATCGAACAAACACTAAAAAGCCGATCTTAAGATCGGCTTTTTAGTTAAAACAAACAGCGGACTTACGACATGCCCAGTTTCTTCTCAAGGTAGTGGATATTTACACCGCCCTTACAGAAACCTTTGTCATTGAGTAAATCACGGTGCAACGGCACATTACTTTTAATGCCATCAATAATGATTTCATCTAAAGCATTACGCATGCGCGCCATCGACTCTTCACGTGTCGCACCCCACGTAATGATTTTGCCAATCAGAGAATCATAATTAGGTGGCACTATGTAACCGCTATACAGGTGAGAATCAACCCGCACACCATTACCACCTGGCGCATGGAAGTGTTTCACTAAGCCTGGACTTGGCATAAAATTATCGGGGTCTTCAGCATTAATACGGCACTCAATCGAGTGACCACGCATCACGATATCTTCTTGCTTAATCGACAGCTTATTACCCCCTGCAATACTAAGCATTTCTTTAACCAGATCAACACCTGTAATCATTTCAGTAATCGGGTGTTCAACTTGGATACGGGTATTCATTTCAATAAAGTAGAAATGACCATCTTCATACAAGAATTCAAAAGTACCGGCACCGCGATAGCCAATATCGATACAGGCTTTAACACAACGTGCATACACACGTTGACGTGCTTCTTCATCGATATAAGGTGCAGGTGCTTCTTCGATCACTTTTTGGTGACGACGTTGCAACGAACAATCACGGTCACCTAAGTGAATCGCATTACCTTGGCCATCAGCCAACACTTGAATTTCTACGTGACGTGGATTACCGAGGTATTTTTCCAAATACACCACAGGGTTACCAAAAATTTGCGCCGCTTCATTACGGGTTAAGACCGCCGCACGAATCAAATCTTCTTCTTGATGAACCACACGCATACCACGTCCACCACCACCGCCAGCAGCTTTGATGATAACCGGATAACCCACTTCACGGGCAATTGCTAACGCTTGCTCTTCATCTCGCGGTAACGCACCATCAGAACCCGGTACCACTGGTACACCAGCTGCGATCATCGCTGCTTTAGCAGCGACCTTGTCACCCATCATACGAATCACTGCAGCACTCGGACCCACAAAGGTAAAGCCTGAGTTTTCCACTTGTTCAGCGAAATCAGCATTTTCAGCCAAGAAACCATAACCTGGATGAATGGCTGTTGCACCAGTCACTTCAGCTGCAGCAATAATCGCAGGAATATGCAAATACGATTGTGCACTCGGCGCTGGACCGATACAAACAGACTCATCTGCTAAAGATAAATGCATTAATTCAGAATCTGCAGTGGAGTGCACTGCAACTGTTTTAATACCGAGTTCTTTGCACGCACGCAAAACGCGTAAAGCAATTTCACCGCGATTAGCGATCAGGACTTTTTCCAACATTGTACACTCCTAAGTCGTTAGACAATGGTGAATAGAGGCTGGTCGTATTCAACCGGCTGGCCATTGTCGACTAGGATAGACTCAATCACGCCACCAACTTCCGCTTCAATGTGGTTCATCATTTTCATTGCTTCAACGATGCATAACACATCGCCTTTTTTAATCGTCTGACCAACAGTAACAAAATCCTCAGAATCGGGTGATCCTGCGCGGTAGAAAGTACCAACCATGGGTGAGCGCGCTACTGTGCCATTATATTTAGGGCAAGAAGGCGCTGCATCAGCTGCAACGGGAGCAGGCGCAGGAGCAGGTTCAGGCGCTTGTGGTGCTGGCGCATACATAGGCTGTTGAGCCACTTGCTTGCTGTGACGGCTGATACGAACGGATTCTTCGCCTTCATGGATTTCTAGTTCATCAATGCCAGACTCTTCTAGCAGTTCAATGAGTTTTTTAACTTTACGAATATCCATAGACCATGACTCCAAAATTAAGAGGTTATTATTGAATATGTTCAAATGCTGCGTCTAAAGCGAAACGGTAACCGTTAGCGCCTAGACCACAAATCACACCCACCGCTACATCAGAGAAGTAGGAGTGATGACGAAATTGTTCTCGTTTATGCACATTAGAAAGATGTACTTCAAAGAATGGGATGCTCACAGCAAGCAACGCGTCACGCAATGCGACACTGGTATGAGTAAAAGCAGCAGGATTGATAATAATACAGTCGACATTTTCCTCTCGAGCGGCATGAATACGCTCAATCAACACATGTTCCGCATTACTTTGTAAGTAACAAAGCTGATGGCCTGCAGCCTGCGCCTGCCCAAGTAAACCTTGATTAATCTGCTCAAGCGTTGTTGCACCATAGACATCGGGCTCGCGCGTACCTAATAAGTTTAAATTAGGGCCATGCAAAACTAGAAAAGAAGCCATCCAAAATCCTGAGCTAAAAATATTAAAGACGAATATGCCTATTCTTGCAGGCATTGTCAGCAATTGCATATAAAAAAACAGATTTTATTGATCTAAATAAAAAAAACCCCGCCGAAGCAGGGTTAAAGGAGCATTTCAGACTACAACATCATTGCGCCGTTAGAAGACGTATTGCACACGTAAACTTATTGCATCACCACTGTCATCATTAGCGGTGTTTGCCACCTTATCGGTTGTAGCTTTCAGATAGTTAGCTGATACTTTAATTGCATTATTGGCATACCAGTTCACACCTACAGTGTGCACCTTGGCTTTAGTATCGTAAAAACGACCGGTCCCATCCATATCTGCATCAGTCACGGTTAAGTTGTCGTAACGGTAAACCATTTCCCAAGCACCTATTTGCTTGTTGGTCGGTTTGATACCGTCAAACTTACCTCCATTCAACTTATAACCACGTGCTTCACCAGTTAAAGTATAAGCCAGTTGTACGTTATAGCCGTCTACCTGGCGATCTTTCATGGCCGAACCTGATTTAGCATCAATGTTTCGACGCAAATACTCACTTTGTACCGAAAACGGTCCCATTGCATAGGCCGCTTCTAAGCCCCAAGCGCTATCACTATCAAACTGCCCCGCTTGGCTAGCGGCAAAGGTTGGACGGTTACCATTTTTAGAGTCTTCTGTTGTACCGCGCACACCTAAACGTGAGCGAATACGCCCATCAAAATCTTCGGTGCTGCGCTTAGCATAGTTGAGACCGAAGTGCAGCACATTACCGGCTTCAGCCATGGGTGCAACGACTGCACGCATGTTGTAGGTATTGTTATTGCTACCGTTGTTATCTTCATTACCTTTAGCCCGGTTGATACCGGCAGAACCGTAAAACATACCAGTGGTGCCGCTAACCTGAACACCCATTCCGTCTTTCTTGTCGTTGACCCAGTCACCAGCATCATAAATAATTGAGCGCTCAATGGTGCTAATCCACTTAGAACTGGTAGCTTTTTCTAAACCAAAATCAGGGTCAAAACGACCAATTTTCACATTAACTGGCTTAAATCCCGTATAGGTAATGGACGCCTGATCCCATTTACTGCTGCCGTCCTCAGCAAAATTAAGATTAAAGACATATTTCCAATCATGGTAGACAGTACCGGACAACTCTAAAATCGCACGCCTAAAATACGCCTCGTTCGCACTTTTACCGTTTTTCGTATACACACCATCAAACTGGTCAAAGTCCGCTTGAATACGACCACCCAGTTTAAATGAAAAAGACTTATCGACCGCTGCCGCCTCAAAACCACCTTTAGTTTTGATGGTAATATCAGGACCATCTGTCGTTACAGTACCGGCCATGGCCTGCGCTGAAACCACTAACGCTAAAGCACTAGCAGCAAAAGCTGTACAAGTTACTGGTTTTTTTTGCGAACTCATCATTGATAATTCCCCTTAATATTGGCAAAAACACAGTGCTTTTGAACACACTGATGTTGCAGGGAATACTGACGAATACGGGTGACAGCGAGGTGACAACACGATGAAGTTTGAGTGACAGTCGAACTAAAAGCGTTCTAAACGGTACACGGTATACGCAGGTTCTTCATAAGGATGCGCAGCCTTAAGTACCGCCACTGTTGACTCAATATGTGCGGCAGCAACCACCATTTCAACACGCCACTCAGCGACTTCCTCAAGCTGTCCTTGCTGGCCGATAAATGGCTGGCTGCCTGCCATTGGTTGAAACTGCCCTTGGCCTAATACCTGCCAGCAACAGTTTTTATAATCTCCAATAGCGCCAGCTCCCGCAGCAAAGACAGCATTTTTGACAGTGTCAAGATGACTCTCAGGCACGTAAAAAGTTAAGGTGTACACTGTATATCCTCATCTAACTCCATAAGTGATTGATGAGTATTCACCAAGAACGCTCATCAATTAAATGAATTTTATACTGAAAGGAACACTTGCTCGTGATTACACCACGCTTTGTACCACTGGTTTTCTCTACTTTGATGTCACTTTATATGGTTACAGCGATGACATTTGTAATTACGTGGGCAAATACGGGAATGGACAGCGGTTTTCTATTGCGCTGGTTTCGTTCTTTTTATATTGCTTTTCCGATTGCTTTTACCTTGACCTGGCTTGGCGCACCCTACATTCAAAGGTTTGTAGCTAAGCGCATCAAACAAAGCATTTAAACGTGCCATTTATAAGTGCAGCGCAGGTGATAATGCATACCGCATACGCTGCACTATCGCCTAGCACTTACGCAAGATAACACTACCAATTGAGTAACCCGCACCAAAGGAACTCAATACACCTACTGCGCCAACAGGCAGGTCATCTTGATGCAAGTGCAACGCAATGACAGAGCCAGCTGAACTGGTGTTCGCGTAAGTATCTAAAATAACAGGCGCCTCTGCTGCAGTAGCATCACGGCCGAGCAGCTTACGGGTAATCAACAGATTCATATTAAGGTTGGCTTGGTGTAACCAAAAGCGCTGCACATCTTGCACATCAATTTGGTTACTGTCTAAGTGCTCAGCTATGAGGCTGGCAACTTTTGGGCAGACCTCGCGGAACACCTTGCGGCCTTCTTGCACAAACAATTTATCCTCAGCACCAATACCTTCTTCAGCACAACGATTAAGGTAGCCAAAGTTGTTACGAATACTGTTAGAAAACTGGGTAAAGAGCTTAGTACTCACCACTTCAAGCTGATGCTTAGATACTGCTGACTCAGCATCTTCTAAAATGACTGCTGTGCAGGCATCACCAAAAATAAAGTGACTGTCACGATCAGTGAAATTGAGGTGCCCAGTACAGATTTCCGGATTAACCATCAAAATAGCACGCGCTTGACCGGCCTGAATGGCATTGACCGCAGCTTGAATACCGAAGGTCGCTGAAGAGCAGGCCACGTTCATATCATAAGCAAAACCTTCGATACCTAAAGCGGCCTGCACTTCAATAGCTACGGCAGGATAGGCGCGCTGCAAGTTTGAACACGCAACAATCACACCATCAATGTCAGCGGCGCTGCGCCCAGAGCGTTGCAGTGCTTCTTGAGCAGCGACCATAGCCATTTCGCAGAGAATGCCCCACTCATCGTTAGAGCGCTCAGGAATGCTGGGTGCCATACGTTGCGGATCTAAAATGCCAGCTTTATCAATCACAAAACGGCTTTTAATCCCCGAAGCTTTTTCAATAAAGGCTGAACTTGATTCTGGCTTGGCTTCAATTGCACCACTGGCAATCTCTGCAGCGTGCTCGGCATTAAACTGTTGCGACCACGCATTAAACGCCTCAACCAACTCGTCATTGGAAATGCTTTGGGCAGGTGTATATAGGCCTGTACCACTGATTACAACTTTCTTCACGGTAAATCCTCTACATAAGCCGCGCAACATGCGGCTGTGTTGACGCTGCCCAACACCTGCAGGCAACACTTATTCAATTAAAATACAGTATGGGCCAGCCTATCTAGGCTTGAACACCTCTAGCAGCTAAGCAATATGTCTATCAAAATAGACTGGCTGCTTAACAAGCGCGATCCATACCAAAACATGCTTGCGCTGGCTAATCAATAGCGAGAACACGTAACTCTTTAGGCATCGAGAACGTAACATTTTCTGGCCGCCCTTCTAACTCTTCAGCCATTTGCGCGCCCCAGCTCTGTAAGCGATCAATCACGCCTTGCACCAACACTTCCGGAGCAGATGCACCAGCCGTAACACCAATCACAGAACCAGTAGTAAACCATTGGTGCTGTAAATCTTCTGCACCATCCACGAGATACGCCGGCGTACCCATACGATCAGACAGCTCACGCAGCCGATTGGAGTTGGAACTATTAGGACTGCCGACCACAAGGACAACATTGCAAGCAGCAGCTAATTGCTTCACTGCATCTTGGCGATTTTGTGTGGCGTAGCAAATATCATCTTTACGCGGGCCGCTGATTGCAGGAAAACGTGTTTTCAAAGCATCAATCACGCGACTGGTATCATCCATTGACAAGGTGGTCTGGGTAACAAACGCCAAGCTATCGGGTGCTTTAACTTGCAAAGTCGCTACATCGTCCTCATTTTCCACGAGGTAGATATGCCCACCATGACGCTCATCGTATTGCCCCATGGTGCCTTCCACTTCAGGGTGACCGGCATGACCAATCAGCACGCATTCGCGGCCATCATTGCTATAACGCACCACTTCTAAGTGGACTTTAGTCACCAAAGGACAGGTGGCATCAAAGACTTTCAGACCGCGTCGATCGGCTTCATCGCGCACTGTTTTAGAAACACCGTGCGCACTAAAAATAACGATATTATCGTCCGGCACTTGGTGTAACTCTTCGACAAATACAGCGCCACGCGCGCGCAAATCTTCCACCACAAACTTGTTATGCACCACTTCATGACGCACGTAAATGGGCGGCTGAAAAACCTCTAACGCACGGTTCACAATTTCAATCGCACGATCAACACCGGCACAAAAACCACGTGGATTTGCTAGTTTAATGCGCATCAATACCGCCTCATTTTTACAGAGTGCTGTTCTGCACCTTAATAATTTTCACTTCAAAAGTGATGACTTTTCCTGCTAACGGGTGATTAAAATCAACAGTCACTTGTTTATCATCAAAGGCTTTGACCACGCCAGGCATTTCACCACCGGCAGCATCTTTAAAGATCACCAACACACCGTGATCAAGCTCCATGTCGTCGAACTGACTGCGCGGCATCACCTGCACGTTCTGCTCATTGGGGGTACCAAAACCTTGCTCTGGATAGATTTTAAAGCCTCGTTCATCGCCAGCTTTCAATCCAAACAAACTTCTTTCAAACCCCGGCAACAAACTGCTATCGCCGATAGTAAAAGTAGCAGGATCTTTTTCAAAATTACTATCAATCACATCGCCATTATCGAATTTCAAAGCAAAATGCAGGGTCACCGTGCTATTTTGCCCAATACGCTGCTCACTCATTGTTCTGCGCTCCAGTTGCTCTGCTATTGTCTGCTTTATTGCCACGAAACATATCTAACGCCAGCATCACTGCACCGACTGTAATCGCACTATCGGCAATGTTAAAAGCTGGGAAGTACCACTGGTCTTTCCAGTGTACTAAAATAAAATCAACCACGTGGCCCAAAACAACGCGATCATAGAGGTTACCAATCGCACCACCCAGCACCAATGCTAAAGCAATGGCAAGCCAAGTTTCATTGGCTTTAAGGCGCTTAAGCCACACCACCAGCACAAGGCTGACCGCTAATGCAATAATGGCAAAAAACCAACGCTGCCAGCCTGCTTCATTGGCTAAGAAGCTAAAGGCAGCACCACGGTTATAGGCCAGCGTCCAGCTGAACAAATCAGGGATCACCTGCATGTGCTCATACAAATTAAAGTTAGCAACAAACCAGTGTTTGCTGATCTGATCGGCAGCAATCACTATAATGCTCAACCATAGCCAAGTCAGCTTGCCAAAACGCGCAGCCATTAGCCTGCACTCCTATCCATCATAAAGGCGTTAGACAATCGCTGAAAAACCAACCGCGCACGATGAACTGCAGGTCGCCCGGAACCCAGCACGCGAGACATCTCATCGAGATAGGCGAGCGTGCGAGAACCGCGCAACACTGCAGATCGGGTGCACAGGCGGTTTTGCGCTGATTTTTTACGCATAGTGGCGCACTTCACCTTCACCATCTAAGTTATCCGCACAGCGCGCGCAAACTTCTGGGTGCGCTGCCACTGACCCCACATCAGCGCGGTGATGCCAGCAACGGGCACACTTAGGCTCTGCAGATTTACTAATGTGCAACTTCAAACCTTCCAACTCAGTACTCACGGCATCCGCTGGTGCTTGTGCTAAATCAGCCACTTGCGCCGTTGAAGTGATCAAGACAAAACGCAACTCATCACCCAAGCGATTGAGTTTTTCAGCTAAGCTTGAGTCAACATACAGCGTGACTTGCGCCTGCAAGTTACCACCGATAACTTTCGCATTGCGTTGGTTTTCCAACTCTTTGTTCACCGCAACTTTGACCGCCATCAGTTCAGTCCAGTAGTCACTGCTTAAAGTGCTGTCAGCAGGTAAACGCGATAAGCCTTCATACCAGGTATTGAAAATCACTGACTCGTTACGCTCACCCGGCAAGTGCTGCCAAATCTCATCGGCAGTAAACACCAAGATCGGTGCAATCCAGCGCACCAGCGCTTCGGCAATGTGGTACAACGCAGTCTGGCAGGATCGACGTGGCAAGCTGTCAGCGCCCGTGGTGTATTGACGATCCTTAATGATATCCAGATAAAAACTACCCAACTCTTGCACGCAGAAGTTGTGTACTTTTTGATACACATTATGGAAGCGATATTCACTGTAGGCTTGGGTCACTTCATCCTGCAGACGCGCTGCAGCATCAACCACCCATCGGTCTAACTCAATCATTTGCTCCGCGGGTACGCAATCGGTGGCTGGATCAAAGCCATCCAAGTTTGACAGTAAGAACCGTGCGGTATTACGGATACGACGGTAGGCATCGGCACTGCGTTGCAAAATAGTATCAGATACCGCCATTTCGCTTGAGTAGTCGGCCGATGAAGCCCACAAGCGCAAAATATCCGCCCCCAAACTATTGGTAACCGTCTGCGGAGCAACCACATTACCCAATGATTTGGACATCTTGCGACCCTTCTCATCCACGGTAAAACCATGGGTGAGCAAACCGCGATACGGCGCGTGGCCATCAATCGCACAACCGGTGAGCAAGGATGAGTGGAACCAGCCACGGTGTTGATCCGAACCTTCCAAGTACAAATCAGCGCGGGGGCCTTCACTGTGCCCTAATGGGTGTGAGCCGCGCAGCACATGCCAATGCGTGGTACCTGAGTCAAACCAAACATCCAAAGTGTCAGTCACTTTATCGTAGTCAGCCGCTTCTGCGCCGAGCAACTCAACTGGATCTAGCTTAAACCACGCCTCGATACCTTCTTTCTCAATGCGCTGCGCTACCTCTTCCACCAGCTCGATTGTACGCGGATGCAAATCACCACTCGCCTTATGCAAGAAGAATGGAATCGGCACACCCCAGTTGCGCTGGCGTGAGATACACCAGTCTGGACGGCCAGCAATCATGCCGTGCAAACGCGCCTTACCCCAGGCGGGGGTAAAGGTTGTGTGTTCGATGGCCTGCAAAGCGCGCTCACGCAGTGGCTGACCTTGCTCAGGCTGTTTATCCATACCGACAAACCACTGCGCGGTGGCACGGTAAATCAACGGGGTTTTATGGCGCCAGCAATGCATGTAGCTGTGTTCAATCGGCTCATACTTGAGCAGCGCACCGACTTCTTCCAACTTAGCTACGATGTTGGCATTGGCTTTCCAGATAAACTGTCCGCCGAAAAACGGTAGATCATCGACATAGACACCGTTACTTTGTACCGGGCTGATAATGTCATCATTGCTCATGCCATAACGCTTGCAGGTATAGAAGTCATCCTCACCATAGGCCGGCGCTGAGTGGACGATACCGGTACCGGCATCCAGCTCAACATAATCCGCTAAATAAACCGGCGCAACACGCTCATAGAATGGGTGACTAAATTCTAAATGCTCCAATGCATCACCGTTGCAGCGGGCAATGATCTCACCTTCGAGCTCGTAACGCGCTAAGCAGTCGGCCACCAGTGTTTCCGCCAACAGCAGAATTTTATCGCCGACATCCACCAGCGCATAAATCGCTTCTGGATGCACGTTCAGCGCTTGGTTGCCGGGAATGGTCCAGGGTGTGGTGGTCCAAATCACGATTTGTACGTTTTTAGTGATCTCTGGCAGCGCAAAGGCCTGCGCCAACTTAACCAGATCAGTGCTGTTAAAGCCGACATCAATGGCTTCGGAGCGTTTGTCTTGGTATTCAACTTCTGCTTCAGCTAAGGCCGAGCCGCAATCAAAACACCAGTTCACCGGCTTTAGGCCTTTAAAGACAAACCCACCCTCAACCATTTTAGCTAACGCACGCACTTCACCGGCTTCGTTGGCAAAGTCCATGGTTTTATACGGATTATCCCAGTCACCGACCACTCCTAAGCGGATAAACTCCGCCTTCTGGCCTTCAATTTGTTCTTCAGCATAGGCGCGACATAGTTCACGCACTTTATCGGCAGGCAAGTTTTTACCGTGTTTAATTTCGACCCTATGTTCAATCGGCAAACCATGACAGTCCCAACCAGGCACATAAGGCGCATCAAAGCCGGCCAAGGTTTTGCTGCGCACAATCATATCTTTAATGACTTTATTCACCGCATGACCGATATGAATATTGCCGTTGGCGTAGGGAGGGCCATCATGCAGAATAAAACGCGGCCGACCTTCGCCAATCTGACGCATTCTCTGATACAAGTTAATGCTATCCCAGTGCGCCAGCATCTGTGGTTCACGGGTGGGAAGGCCTGCTCGCATCGGAAATGCCGTGTTCGGCAGGTTAAGCGTCATTTTATAATCGGTCATGTTGGTTCCAAGTCACTCATTAAAGGGTGTGAAAGTGCTGCCAAAGTGTATGTGCTTGTGCGATATCTGCAGCGATTGCTTCTTGTAGCTGCGGCAACGATTCAAAACGTTGCTCATCGCGAATTTTCTTATGAAAAGTTACTGCCAAGTCCTGGCCATATAAATCACCAGAGAAATTTAATAAATGCACTTCTAAAAGTGCCTGTTGCGTACTGTCCACAGTGGGGCGCGTGCCTATATTAGCAACACCCGGCACCTGCCGCCCACTGTGCAACCGCACAGAGACCAAGTACACACCTTGCAAAGGTGCTCGATGGCGCTTGAGTTGCACATTAGCAGTTGGTGCATTTAAGGTGCGGCCGAGCTTCTTACCGTGCATAACACGGCCACTAATACTGTAAGGCCGACCCAGCAAACGGCGTGCCAAACTAAAATCAGCATCGGCCAAGGCCGTGCGTAACCAAGTACTACTGACCCGCTGGCCATCAATTTCTATGGTTGTCGTCGGTTCTACGCTAAAGCCAAAACGCTGCCCTGCGTCTTGCAAGAAAGTAAAATCGCCCATGCGATCACAGCCAAAACGAAAGTCATCGCCGACTTTTAAGTGTTTAACACCTAAAGCGTCGATCAGCACGGTCTGCACAAACTCTGCAGCACTGAGCTGACGAAAGCGTTTATTAAAGGCAATACACAAGACTTGATCAATGCCCGCCGCAGCAAACAACTGCAGTTTATCGCGCAATCGAGTTAAGCGCACCGGGGCCGTATCAGGATTAAAAAACTCCCGAGGCTGTGGCTCAAAAACAATCACGCAACTGGGTACATTCAGGCGTGCTGCACTTTCACGCAGGCGCGTTAATATCGCCTGATGCCCAAGATGAACACCATCAAAATTACCAATAGTAGCAACGCACCCATGATGTGATGGACGTACATTGTGCAAACCGCGAACCAACTGCATATTTAATATCTTGCCAGAAAAGACTCTGATTATAACCACAGCTAAAGCATTAGAGCACCTTTAGCCAACTTAACGACGCAGATGACGCATTCTGAGACCACTGGCAAACAAGGTACCAGCAAACACAAAAATACCGCCACACACCAACAACGTCACCTCCCACACGCGGCGCTGCCACTGCCACGCAAACCATTCACTGCTTGGCGCATTAAGCCACAGCACTAGCGCTACCATAGCAGCACAGGCCGCTACCAAACGCAGGACAAACAACCACCAGCCTGACGCTGGTTTGTATACTCCAACACGATACAAGCCGCGCAATAACAATCCGGTATTGAGCATACTTGCCAACGATGTCGCTAAAGCTAAGCCCACATGCTGTAGCGGCCAAATCAGTAACAAGTTAAGCGCCATATTGACCACCATGCAAATAATCGCAATACGTACCGGCGTTTTTAAATCTTGGCGCGCAAAAAAACCGGGGGCTAATACTTTAATCAACATAAAGGTCAGCACGCCCAATGAGTACGCCTGCAATGCTGCTGCGGCCTGAATAACATCAGTCGCTGTCATTGCGCCATAGAGGAATAATGTTGCGATCAATGGCTCAGCTAAAATAGCCAAAGCCAGCGCTGCAGGGACACCCACCAACAACACCATACGCAATGCCCAATCAATGGTGGCAGAAAACTCTTCTGGTTTTTCCGTGGAATGATGACGCGACAAAGCCGGCAAGATTACTGTACCAATGGCAATGCCAAATGCTCCCAAAGGTAATTCGGACAAACGGTCAGCATAATACAGCCAAGAGACACTACCTGTTTGCAGAAAAGAGGCCAATACAGTGTCCAACAGCAAGTTAATTTGACTGACAGATACGCCAAATAGCGCCGGCAACATCAGCAGCATAATGCGTTTAACGCCCGGATCATTGGCGACCACCCGTGGCCGCGGCAATAAACGCATTTTCCACAAAAATGGCATCTGGAATAATAACTGTGCAACACCAGCAATAAACACACCCCAAGCCAAGGCCATCACCGGCTCGTCAAAAAACGGGGTTAAGAATACCGTCGAGGCAATCATTGACACGTTCAACAGTACAGGGGTAAAGGCCGGTACGGCAAAGCGTCCATAACTATTGAGGATGCCACCACAGAATGCAGTTAAAGAAATCAGTAATAGATAAGGAAAAGTAATACGCAGTAGTTCACCGGCCAGCGCCATCTTACTCGGCTCATTATGAAAGCCCGGAGCAAACAGCATAATCAGGTAAGGCGACATCACCACACCCAGCGCAGTCAATGCAGTGAGAATCAAACCCAGCATACCAGCGGTGCGATTAACCAACTGTTTTACATCAGCAAACGAGCGTTTTTCTCGATATTCCGACAACACCGGTACAAAAGCTTGAGCAAAGGCACCTTCGGCAAATAAGCGGCGTAAGAAGTTAGGGATCTTAAAAGCAACAAAAAAAGCATCCGCAGCAGAGCCTGAACCGAAGTAGCTGGCAACCACCATATCGCGCACCATACCCAGCACACGCGAGAGCAACGTCATCACGCTGACCACTGCACTGGAGCGCAAAAGGCTGGAGGGTTTAAGCTTTGTTGGTGTTTCAGCAGCGTCGCTCATGGTGCACTCTTCCAAATTCAGCGCACAAGTTTAGTCGCTTGCCCAAGGGGATGCCATAAAGATTGCAGAGAAAGCATGCATTCTTCTTTTCGCCTGCGTATACTGCGCGCGGTAACGTGCTGTTTGAGTGAAATAAAGCATTGTAAAATGCTTATGTTATTATCCCTTCACAGCATCTTGACAAACTAATGATTTGGCTGCATAATTCGCGGCCTATTTTGATTCATTCCACTAAAAGTTTTCGAGGAGTACGACGTGGCCAACAGCCCTTCTGCCATCAAACGAGCTAAACAGGCTGCGAAGCGTAGCAACCATAACGCAAGCATGCGTTCTATGGTGCGTACCTACATCAAAAATGTAGTTAAAGCCGTCGAAGCTAAAGATTTAGAAAAAGCACAAGCTGCTTACAAATTAGCTGTTCCTGTTATCGACCGTATGGCCGATAAAGGCATCATTCATAAGAACAAAGCTGCTCGCAACAAGAGCCGCCTAAACAAGCGTGTTAAAGCGCTTGGTGAAGCAGCCGCTTAATTGCGACAGCATGTTTAATAAGGAACCGGCTTAGGCCGGTTTTTTATTGTCTAGAATTTATAGTCAGCTAACGAGTCACCTTACGAATCAAGGCGCGACTGATCACGCGAAATTTATCCTGCGGCGTAAAACGTTTTAGTGTGGCTTTAACAATGCCTTGGGTAAAGCGCGTAGGTTTTGAATAATCAATATTCACATCGACATACACCGGCTGATTATTTGCCGCAAACTGCAAGGCTTGGCGAATACCCGTTTCGATATCAGCCTCGCTTTGAATTGAAACAAACTCTGCACCAACAGTGGCCGCTAATGACTGCATATTGATGCCATGCAGCACCGTACAGGTTTTACGGTTATAAGGAATCTCCTGCGCCTGAGCAATTTGCGACAACTCACCATCATTAAAAATAAACACCACCACACCGAGCTGATGACGCACGGCGGTGAGCATTTCCATGCCAGTCATCAAGAGCGCACCATCACCCACAATACCAATCACCGGCCTTTGCGGATTGGCAAATTTTGCTCCAATCACTGCCGGTACGCAGTAGCCCATGGCATTAAAATCAGTCGGTGAAATATAGTTACGCGCGCCTAAAATAGGCAGCAACTCTGCAACCAAATAAGTGTGATTACCATCATCGGCCACCACAATAGTGTTATCGCTTAACTGCGCACGCAGTGCCTGGAAAAACTGAGCCGGATTAACCCGCTCGCCGCTTTTATGCGCCAGCCACTGCTGCTGATATGCAGCTTTATCCTGTTTAATCTGCTGCGTCATAGCACCTCCTTTTGCTTGCGTTTGTAGAGCGCGCACTTCACTTAAAAGCGCTGGCACAATACAGCGCGCATCACCTTCTACAGCGATTTTTGCTGGGTAGTTGGCGCTGAATACCTGTGGATTTATATCAATATGAATTAAATCCTCTGGCACCTGCATGCTAAAACTTCCGGTAGGGATCTCAGCAAATCGAGTACCGATTGCCAGCACTGCATCACATTGAGCAAACGCTTTTTGCCCTGCTGGGACAGAGTAACCACCAAAGCCCATACCTGTATGCAGAGGGTGATCACCTGGAAAAGAGCTCAAACCTTGCAGTGTAGTGGCCACCGGCGCATTCAGCAATTCAGCCAGTTCAATTAACTCAGCCTGACAATCAACAGCACCCCAACCCAGAAAAAAGCCCACTTGCTTGGTTTGCACCAACAGTTGCGCAGCTTGCTTAACTAAAGCGCGATCAAAGATGATCCGCGGCTCTAGACCGGCGAAAGTCGGCATGGCATCCACTTCACCTAAAAAATTACCAATATTATAAGGCAATTCAATAAACACAGGTCCCGGCTCACCGCGCATCGCCAACTGATACGCGGCATACAGCGTTGGGATTACCTCAGCATGAGATTTAATATGAAAACTGCCCTTAGTGATGGGCGACAACAAAGTGTGCTGATCCATTTCATGCAACTGATAACGATGGCCGCTCTCAGTATGGATACCACCGCAAATAACCAGCATCGGGATACCCGCTAAATAGGCCTCACCGATACCACTGGACGCATGGGTGACGCCAGCAGCCGGAACAATCAGCAAAGTTCCGATGCTATCACCGGTGCGACTGATGGCATCGGCCATAAATGCCCCACCACATTCATGGGTGACCAAAACAGGCTGAATCTGCTCCGAGCTATTGAGCTCGTCATATAACTCAGTGTTATGCACACCCGGAATACCAAAGGTATAACGCACGCCCAATTGTTCTAAGGCAAAACGCGCCAATGCTGCGCCTGTCTTTTTCATCGTACTAAGCTCCTGCTATTTTATTCGAAGTTATTGAATCAGCGTGAAGAAGTTAACCGGCGACAATGCTGCGTGCCGCACGGCGAGCATTAAAAACGCAGTTGGATAAAAACGTACCCTCTAACGAACGTATTCCGGAAATTCCCGCACCGCCAAAACCAGCCGCTTCTCCTGCCGCATACAGCCCAGTAATAGGCACACCTTGCGCATCCAGCACACGCGATTCCAGATCAGTCAGCATACCGCCCATGCTTTTGCGACTGATTAAACGCAGACGGATGGCAATCAACGGCATCTGTTTACGATCAATAATAGGTTGCAACTTACAAGTGCGCGCACGATCCCCACGCCACTGGCGCAACTGCTGAACACGGCGAATTTGATCATCATTGTGTAATCCGTGCGGCCCCTTGAGCATGGCATCATAGCGCGCTATATCAGCACCCATACCCGCAACATCAAGCGCTATCTCTGGAGCAATGCGCTGCATCTGTATAGCCAGCTCACCCAAGCTATTGCCGCTGGCTACATCAGGGCAATGATCAATCAACCACTGGGTTTGCTGTGCATTACCACGCAAGGCTTGCCAGATCACTTTCAGCAGTTTTTTATCGCGAAAATGCGGGTTGCTATCACTGCCAGAAATCGCCAGCTCTTTATCGGCGATACGTTTGTTCATAATCTGCCAGGTATATTGCTCTGGCAGATGACCCGTCGTTTTACATAAATCATGGGTATCAAAGCCGGTCACCATAGGCTTTGGGCCAATGCGTCGACCATAGCAATCCATCCACAACGCCGAGCGTGGCGGTATTAAGCTTAAGCCATGCTGCGGGAACTGCGGCTGTGGGTGTGCAATCCCGGCAGCGTAATTCCACATATAATGTAGATTGTTAACCTGCCCACCAACACTTTGCACACAATCATGCAGTGCGCCATCGGCACTGGGATGTGCACCGCTGAGCAAGTTATCGGGCGGCGCACCGTACACAGGATCCCAGTGCTCACGCACCTTGTCCAAATTGCCGTTGATACCGCCAGCGCAAATCACTGTATTGTCAGCCTGCACCGAAAAAGCACCATCCGGCTGAGTGCCGTGACAGCCAACCACACGGTTATCGCGGTAGTCTAAAGCACTGACTTTATGGGAAAACAGACAGCGCAAGCGCTTAGCGTTGGCGTGCTTTAGCAGCTGCTGAACTAGACTGCGGATAATGCCCTGCCCGCACCCCCAAGCGATATGATAACGCGGCAGCGAATTACCATCAGCGTAATTGCCGCGTTCCGGCCATTGCACAACGGGAAAAAAGCCAATGCCATAACCCTGCAGCCAATCATAAATTTCACTGCGATTATGCTCGCAATACGCCTGTGCCCAACGTTGCGCCCACAGGCTGTTTGGCTGAAATTGCGCGGCTTGCTGCCAATCTTGCCAAAACAGCTCGCTTGAGTCAGCAATGCCGTTGCGTCGCTGCTCTGGGGTATTATTGAGCAGCATACCGCCAAAGGCTTCCTTGGCCTGCCCACCAAAACGCTGCTGTTCGCAGGCGTCCAATAACAGCACCGAGCGGCCATTATTTAGTAACTCTAACGCGGTGCAAATGCCCGCCAAACCAGCGCCGATTACCAAGGTATCTACTTTATAAGCAAAGTCACTCATAGCAGTGCACTCGTTATTATTATTTACCTTCTTAGACTAGCGCAGACAACGTGCAGAATACCTGACATATTACGAACGATAACCTGACATTTCACGAATAGGTAACCCGCATGCTCGAACGCGCCCGTAGCGCCGTATTCATTGGTTTTGAATCTCTGTGCCGGAAAAACCAGCTCAATCCCCATCAACTTTTACAGCGCTGCGGCATTGATCCTCTGGTGCTACGCCGCAGTGATTTATGGGTGGATTATGCGCGGGTGGCTGAGGTACTCAGCCTGGCTGCGCGCGAGTCAGGCAATCAACAGTTTGCTATTGAGCTGAGTCAGCAACGTAACTATTTAGTGTTTGGGGCCTTTGGCCTCATGCTATCTCAAGCAGAAAGCGTTCAAGACTTATTGCGTATCACCAATAAATACTCCCATTTGCACGCACCGGGCATTCAATTACAAGAACATCTACTCGGTGATCAAGTAGCGTTAGAGTACCGTCTGCAGTTGAGCAAGAATGTCGATTTACAACAGCTTATCGAGCTCGGTATGGGCGTTGTTTATCGTGCTGCGCAGGCTTTATTTAAAGAGGCATGGCAACTGAGTAAAGTGACTTTCACCCACCCAGAACCCAGTAACAGCCAGTTTTATCTGGATTTCTTCCAAGCGCCTGTGCTGTTTTCGCAGCCGCTGACCGCGCTCTATGCTGACGCAGCGATATTGCACTTGCAGCCCAGCGAACAACGCTCACAGCTTAAAAACCATCTGATTGAGCAATTCGCCTCGCAACAAGGTTACGCCCGCGAAGACTACGTGGCGCATACAAAAATGATTATTCAGTCGGTCTTAGCCACAGGTGAAGCGACTTTGCCTGTGGTTGCCAGTCTACTGAATATCCATCCAAGACAATTGCAAACGCAGCTACGGCAAGCTGGCAGGAGCTTTCGTGAATTACTCGATGAGGTGCGTTTTAACGAAGCACGGCTGCAACTGAGCCACAGCGCTATCAACCTCACTGATCTAGCCTTGAGTTTAGGTTATGCCAATGAAACGGCTTTTTCCCGCGCTTTTAAACGTTGGAGTGGCGTAGCTCCGCGTCAATGGCGACAGCAAACACAATAAAAAACCCGAGTCTCTCGCAAGACTCGGGTCTTATCTAACCATTGAATAAGCGCTTACAAAGGCTTACCGCGGTTACCGTGCTGACTGACAAAGCCCTGCACTGTCGCCAAGTCATTGGCTAATACTGTGCAGCGTTCTTCACGCTCAAACAAATCAGCCATATGCGCTGGTAGACGCGGACTGGCTTCAGGCACGGCCCTCTCTACTGCCTCAGGGAACTTAACTGGATGTGCAGTACCGAGCGTCACCATCGGCGTGGCTAAACTACGGCGGCACTCACGCGCGGCATGCACACCGATAGCCGTATGCGGATCGAGCAGTTCTCCGGTGTCTTTATACACTTTAGCAATGGTCGCACAAGTTTGCTCATCATCTACCGCCAACGAGTCAAATAGCTTACGGGTTTCGGTCCAGCGCTCATCATCGACACTCATCTCACCCGTAGCGCGGAAGTTATCCATCAGTTCAGCCACTTTAGCGCCGTCACGGCCATGCATATCAAACAGCAAGCGCTCAAAGTTGGATGACACCATAATATCCATCGAAGGTGACAAGGTTGGATGCAGGGTATCTTTATCGTAACGGTTGCCGCTCATAAAGCGGTGCAAAATATCGTTACGATTGGTGGCCACAATCAGCTGATTAATTGGCAGGCCCATATTGCGCGCTAAGTAGCCGGCAAAAATATCGCCAAAGTTACCGGTCGGCACTGAGAAGGCAATCGAACGCTGTGGGCCACCCAACTGAATCGCAGCATGAAAGTAGTAGACGATCTGCGCCATGATGCGCGCCCAGTTGATCGAGTTCACCGCAACCAGACGCGTACCTTTGAGGAACGACTGATCAGCAAAGCTGGCTTTAACCATCTCTTGGCAATCATCAAAGTTACCTTCGATGGCGATATTGTGAATGTTATCGCTTAGCGCGCTGGTCATCTGTCGACGCTGTACTTCTGACACACGCTGATGCGGGTGCAAAATAAAGATATCAACATTCTCGCAACGGCGGCAGCCTTCAATCGCCGCTGAACCGGTATCACCAGAGGTCGCACCCATAATCACCACGCGCTCATTGCGCTTGGTGAGGAAGTGATCTAATAAACGCCCGAGCAGCTGCAAAGCAAAATCTTTAAAGGCCAAGGTCGGGCCGTGGAATAACTCCAGCACCCACTCATTACCGTCCAGTTGACGCAACGGCGCCACGGCACTGTGCTCAAACACGCCGTAGGTGTCTTTTAGGATCGTTTTAAAATCAGCATCGTCAATGCAGCCCGCAACAAAGGGGCGCATCACGCGAAAAGCTAATTCGTGATAAGGCAAGTCAGCCCAAGAAGCGATTTCTTCCACGGTAAAACGTGGCAAGTTTTCTGGCACATACAAACCGCCATCGCTGGCTAAACCGGCTAACAATACATCTTCAAAATTCAACGCTGGGGCTTGGCCGCGCGTGCTTATATATCGCATAAGTAACAACCTTTATCAGAGTCGCTTAACTTGAAATTAACCCAACTGCTCAACACGGATACGCACAACGGGGGCTTGTAAAGCATCCAATGCTTCCAGAGCAATAATAGCATCATTGATACGCTGCTCTTGCACACGGTGGGTCAGCAGAATGATGGGGATTGAACCATCCAGCTCTTCTGCTTCTTTTTGGATAATGGATTGAATATTAATCCCACGCACCGAGAAAATACTTGCTACTTGCGCCAAGACACCGGGATGGTCTTTCGCTTGAATGCGCAAATAATAAGCGCTTTCACACTGATCAATTGCCAAAATCGGGTGCTCGGACAACGCCCAAGACTGAAACCCTAATGCCGGTACTTGATCCGCAGGGACAGACGTCATTGAGCGCGCAACATCAATAATGTCTGCAATCACGGATGATGCGGTTGGCTCCATACCAGCGCCAGCACCGTAGTAAAGCGTGCTGCCTACTGCATCACCATTAACCATGACAGCATTCATCACGCCATTAACGTTAGCAATCAAACGATCCGATGGGATAAGGGTTGGGTGCACACGCAACTCAATACCTAAATCAGTACGGCGCGCCATACCCAAGTGCTTAATACGATAGCCCAACGCTTCTGCATAATTCACATCAGCAGTGGTCAGCTCAGTAATGCCTTCGGTGTAGGCTTTTTCAAACTGCAAAGGAATACCAAAGGCAATCGAAGCCAAAATAGTCAACTTATGTGCCGCATCAATGCCTTCAACATCAAAGGTTGGATCGGCTTCGGCATAGCCAAGTTCTTGTGCTTCTTGCAGTACATCTTCAAAGGTACGCCCCTTCTCACGCATTTCGCTGAGAATAAAGTTACCCGTTCCGTTGATAATACCGGCCAGCCAGTTGATGCGATTCGCCGCCAAACCTTCACGAATGGCTTTAATCACAGGGATACCACCAGCCACAGCAGCTTCAAAACCAACCATGACGCCTTTTTCACGGGCACGGGCAAAAATTTCATTACCGTGCACAGCAATTAATGCTTTATTGGCAGTAACCACATGCTTGCCATTTTCAATGGCACGCAGCACAACCTCTTTAGCAACGGTATCGCCACCAATCAGCTCTATCACCACATCAATTTCAGGATTGTTAACAACGTCAAACACGTCATCAGTCATTTCAGTGGTACTGGTATCGCACTGCGAGTTAATTGAGCGCGCAGCAACTTGCACAACCTCAATCGAACGGCCTGCACGCCGTGATATTTCTTCAGCATTACGCTTAAGAACATTAAACGTACCACCGCCAACGGTGCCTAAACCACAGATCCCTACTTTTACTGGTTTCACGCTGCATCGTCCCCACTATCAAATAAAATAAAACCGCACAAAAAGTATGAGCGGCAAAAATACTGCACTGTACGAAGCCTATAAGTGCTGGTCTATCTGCTTCTGCGCTTTTAATGCCTGAGCAGCCAATTGCTTGGCTGGCTGGTAGCCAGGAATGATTTCCCCATTGGCTAGCACTATAGTTGGTGTACCTCGCACGCCAATCGCCTGCCCTAGAGCAAAGTGTTTTTCAACAGGGTTTCTACATGTCTTCTGAGCTATTTTCTTGCGTTGTTTAGCCTGCGTCATTGCCTCTAGACGGTCATCTGCACACCAAACACTGACTAAGCTGTCATACGCGGGACCAGCCAATCCGCCACGCGGAAAGGCCAAGTAGCGCACGTCTACGCCTGCACCATTTAACTCAGGTACTTCGCTGTGCAGTTTCTGACAGTAACCACAATCGGTATCGGTAAATACAGTGATAGCGGTTTGCGCGGTGTGCGCAGGAAAAACCACCATCTCTTGTGTATTTAAGCCCTGCATCTGCTCAACTAACGCTTTACGTTCAGCCTGCTCAGTTAAATTAACCGGCACTCCATCTTGCACCTGCAGCAACTGCCCTTGAAAAATAAACTCAGCGCTGGCATTCACATACAAAATGCGACCACCGCGCAACTGCACTTGATACAACTCAGGCATTGCACTGGGCGCAACTGTTTCAATGGATAGATCTGGCTGTATCTGCAGCAAACGCTCGCGCACTTGTTCGATGTGCTGTTCGCTGGCCGACAGGTTTGAACTCAACAACAGAGCGGCACATACACCGACACCCAATAGCTTAGTTTTCTGCATAACATGCGCCCAATTAAAAGACTCAAGTTTAACACAATGAGCGCTAAAGCACCGCTGAAAAGTATCTGTAGTCTATGACTGCCACCCACAGCAGCGCTTGGCTAAAATTCAACTATGGAAAATACTGACAATCTGATCCTATCGTTTACGCTGTAACCACGCACTCACTAGGCAGGCCGTCGTTACAGAAAAGTACCGGATAAGTACCGGATAAGAACCTTTACTGTGAGCCACTAACTGATAAGCACAGACTGAGTACGCTACAATATGGGCACTATAAACTTTAGAAGACCCGTTATTCCATGCGACTTGATCGATTTTTATCTGAAGCAACAGGCATGAGCCGTAAAGAAGCCACCCGGGCACTGCACCGCGAAGAAGTGAGCGTAAACGGTGTTGTGCAAAAAAAAGGGGCGTTTCAAGTGCCCGCAGGGGCTGAAGTTCTGTGGGACAACGAGCGCCTTGAACTTACAGGGCCAACCTACCTGATGATGCACAAGCCTCTCGACTGTGTTTGCGCCAATGATGACGCCATACACAGAACCGTATTTTCCTATTTAGACCTGCCTAACCTCGACAAACTGCATACGGTTGGACGCCTTGATCTCGACACCTCTGGATTATTATTAATAACTGACGATGGCAAGTGGTCGCACCGCATTACCGCACCCAAGCGCCAATGTCCGAAAATTTACCATGCTTGGTTGGCCGAGCCGCTTAGCCCCAGCGCTGTCAACGCCTTTGCTGCTGGTTTACAACTGCATGGTGAAACAGCCTTAACCGCGCCAGCAGTCCTTGAAATCATTAATCAGCGCGAAGCCCTAGTGCATGTGCATGAAGGCCGCTATCACCAAGTGCGCCGCATGTTTGCTGCGGTGGGCAATAAAGTAGAAAAACTACATCGCGAGCAAGTCGGAGCGCTAAAGCTCGATGCTGATCTTGCACCAGGTGAGTACCGCGTTCTTACAACAGCAGAAGTTGCTCTATTCTAAGCACCGCATGGCTGACACTGCTGTGAGAATACTTTGCCGGCCTAGCTAGCCTTTAGAGCACAGCGCTATCAATTAAAAACGAGGCTGCGATACCCGTAGATCTGCCCCGATATTATTAAGACCGAGGGGGCTCCTAGTGTCTTAGAGTTCCGCGTCAAAAGACTCCAACAGAATTTGCTATCATTGATAGAAAGAAAAATAAAACTAGGCGAGACTGAACAGCTAACCTGCCTCGGCCTCCTTTTGTTAACTATGGGTTAAAACTGATTAAGGCTTCTGAAGCCAAGACTGGCACCAACCTTCAGGCTCAACACTTTTCTATGGAAAGAGCTGGCAGCCATTATTAGCGCCTTGAAAATACATGTAACTTGAGCACTTACTGCCTTCTTTATATGCAGCATGATTACTGCCATCTGCAGCGACTCGAACGTAATTCAACGCCTGAGTTTGAGAAGACGAAGGGTCGAGCAGCTCAAAATTGTCTAACCCTAAACCGGTTGAAGCGACTGCTTTATGCTAGGGTTTGTATAAAGCGCTCTGTATCTCAAGAGGTGTTTTATGAATATATTTTCAGGAAAGCTGACAGTTTTTTATGATGGGGCTTGCCCTATTTGCGTCCGCGATCGACGTTGGTATGAAAAACTAGAAGGTAAAACAGAGAACTCTGTTGAATGGTTGGATATTACCGGACGTGATGATGAACTGCTCCAGCAAGGCATTGATCCGGAAAAAGCTTTACGCGAACTGCATGTCAGAGATGCTGACGGTCAGGTGCACCGCGAAATGGATGCTTATATCTTACTGATGTCTCGCGTGCCCGTGCTCAAACCACTGGCATGGTTGATTGCTTTGCCGGTGATCCGCCCGACTCTGGCCTGGCTATACCATCGTTGGGTCGCACGCAGACTTTCTTCCAGAGCCTGACGCTGCGCCAGCGCCACAGACACAATCATAGAAAACAACTCGCTTTTAAAAGTCCTCAATACAGATTGAGCAAAAGCGGGCAAGCGTCTTTTAATAAGTACAGTTGTGCGTATCGTCAGCCACACAAGGTATCAATAAGTGCCTTCAAGCTTTATCGGCAGCTTGCTTTTCCAGTTCACGAAGACGCAAACGATCAGCACGTTCTTTTTCATAACGTTCGCTAATGTCCCGAGCTTGTGCCATTGTCCCTACAACTTCGCCTTGCTCATTAAAAACCAAGGCAAAACCCATTTCGGTGTAAAACTCACTGCCATCGGCGCGCAACGCTTTGGTTGCCATGGGCTTGCCGCTATGTTTGGTCACGCCGGCCGCTATGGCTGCATCAAAACCACGCCAATGCATTTTGCGTAATGTTTCGGGAATAATAATATCCAAGCTCTGCCCTAAAGCTTGCTCGGCAGAAAAACCAAACATTTTTTCCGCTGCTGTGTTCCACAAGCGAATGAGGCCTTCTTTATCTGAATAAATCGTTGCATCAGGCGATTGTTCAATCAGCCAGCTTGCGAGTTCAGGGGAGGTTTTTATTGTTGTCATGGCAAACTCCTATCAGCACATTTAATTCACTCACCCTAGCAAAACTGCAACCAATTTCGCAGCGATACAAAAGATTTATAGACTAAAGTAACTGGGACTTTAGATTCTATAGCCATGCTTTTCAGCTGTATTTATCTTGTACAGAACGAATCTCAAAGGTGCTCATCACCGCTGCGTCTAGCAGCTTATGCTCATGTATGAGACTTAGCTGCAGGCGATTGAATCGTAGAAAGGAAGCTGTTGTGAGGGCGTACTCTGCTTGAGCCCTGCCATTTCACAAAGTCGTAAAAGACAGGACCCAAGAACATTTCAACTATTTAAATTGTGCTTAGATCGGATAACGCGAGATCACCGCCAAATCGTTTCCACCAGGAATGTCCGCCTTACGCACAGCCATAACCTTGGCGCCAGTGCGCAGTGCACGACCAGTAATTTCATCAACGATGCCATAGTTCACCGCATTACCTTCAGCAGCAAAAGACACTATACCGGTCTCATCATCAATAGTGCCGCCAATCACCCCGTCAATATCAACCAGCAACTGGTCGATACCACCAAAAGTGGCTAGACGTGCAGCATCGGTAATATCCGTGGTGGTGCGCTGCTGACCAGTACGCTGTTCAAACAAACGGTGGAAGTCTTTCACCTGATCCGCGTAGTGGGCATCCAGCACGGGTCTGGCAGCACTGGCCAAATCGGCTTCAGTCAAGCGCTCCGGATTACCAACAATAGTACCAGACAACACAGGAATCACGCTCAGCGAGCGAAACAAAGCTTCCAAAGGTTTGGTAGTCGCTAGGATAAGAGGCAAATCCGAACCTGCCAGCACAGGACGTAACACCGCATCAACCTTACGCACAAAACGTGCAAGGTAAAAATTTTGGCCTTGCGAACCATGTCGGTGGCCGGTACCTGTGTAATCTTTATTGGTTGCCTTGCCGCCAGCAGTGGCTGCATCGGTTGGCATATTCTGCACGCTAATCTCACGTGCGGGTAAATCTGCAGACACTTCAATCAAGCGCACAGTGTTTTCTGACAGCGCTAAAATATGTGCAGCATGCGGGAAAGTAATTGCTCGCAATAACGGTTTAAGATGGAAACGGTCAGACACCTCAACAATATCGCTTAACTGACTCGCCATACGGTAGGTGCGCAGCGAATCCGGCGTTGCCAGAATAGCTAGACTGTTAGCCTGATGATTCCAAAAATCATCATCGTCTAACAAATCATTAAACTGTTCCTGCAAGGATGCAATAGATTTTTTATCAAGACCGGCAGCCTCCAACTGAGCAACAGCCTTTTTAACAAGGTTGCCGAGATTGGTGCGACTCTGCTCTGTCTCACGACTGATCGGCGTCGTTGGCAGGTAAATGGAAACACACGCATCCGAGCGAACGAGATTGAGGTTACCGATTTCATCGGCACTTGGCATATCAACGTAATACATAAAAAGCCTCCTGCAAGATAATGAGTCTCCACTGTACCAGATCTGAAATAACAAACAGCGGAGTTGGGTCAAGAGTCAATGTGATTTAAGCTTAAACAGACTAACGCACCTTGTCAGCGGGACAATTTCGTCGCTTACATCCTCGCCTGTCACAATCCCTAGCGGACAACATATCCACACTCAGCAGTGCTTATTGCGCGCCTGCTTGCCGGTACTCTGCTTGACGTAAACTTTGAGTCAGTTCGTACAGGGCAGTTTCATCCAGCGTTTCTACTTCCAGCAAGCGGTTTGCAGTTTTTTCCAAAACATCACGATTGTTGGTAAGAATGTCCAGCGCTTGCGTCGATACCTCCTGCAGTAAAGCGCGCACTGCAGCATCCATCGCCTCCGCCGTTGCTTCACTGTAGCGACGTTCAAAATATGCAGGAGTACTGTGCCCACCCAGAAAACTCTGCTTATCCGTTTCATAACTGACGCCTCCAAGACTTGCATCCATGCCGTAACGGGCCACCATCGAGCGCGCTATATCAGTGGCACGTGCCAGATCGTCTGCCGCTCCGGTAGAGAAATGATCAAACACCAGTTTTTCTGCTGCGCGCCCACCCATCAGCACAGCAATCTTGTCGCGCAGTTCAGCTTCAGTCATCAAAAAACGGTCTTCAGTTGGACGCTGAATGGTGTAACCCAGCGCACCAATACCACGCGGGATAATCGAAACCTTATGCACTTTGTCCACGCCTGGCAGCGCCATACTGACTAACGCATGCCCCATCTCATGATAAGCAACAATCTTGCGTTCGCGCGGGTTAATCAGACGATTACGTTTTTCTAGGCCAGCAACAATCCGCTCGATCGCATGAGTGAAATCGTCCATAGTCACGACTTTGCCACGTCGACGCGTCGCCAATAAAGCCGCCTCATTGACTAGATTAGCTAAATCAGCGCCGGAAAACCCAGTGGTCAGCGCAGCAATATCTTCTAACGCCATCTCAGGAGCGAGTACAATTTTTTTCATGTGCACTTTTAAGATCTGCACCCTGCCAGCACGATCGGGACGATCGACCAACACCTGACGATCAAAACGCCCAGCACGTAACAATGCCGGATCAAGGATTTCTGGACGGTTAGTCGCCGCTAGCAACACCACGCCTTCACCCGGATCAAAACCATCGAGTTCAGACAATAATTGGTTGAGTGTCTGCTCGCGCTCCTCATTGCCACCCTGCACTGTGGCTGCCCCGCGCGCACGACCCAGTGCATCCAACTCATCAATAAAAATAATCGCCGGTGCAGCCTTGCGCGCCTGCTCGAACAAATCACGCACCCGTGCCGCGCCGACACCAACAAACATCTCAACAAACTCAGAGCCAGAAATAGAAAAGAACGGTACGCCAGCTTCACCTGCAACTGCACGCGCCAGCAGCGTTTTACCAGTACCCGGTGGCCCAACCAGTAAAATACCCTTGGGCATGCGCGCTCCGAGGCTGCCGTACTCTTTGGGGTTTTGCAAAAAGTCGATCACCTCTTGCAGTTCAGCCTTGGCCTCATCGACACCCGCCACATCAGCGAAGGTCACATTGGTATCGCTTTCGATATACACCTTAGCCTTGCTTTTGCCAATGGACATCATTCCGCCCATACCGCCTTTAGAACCCATTCGGCGAATCAGGAACAGCCAGATGCCGACAAAAATCAACGCAGGCAAAACCCAAGACAACAACGCTGTAAACCATGTGTTTTCAACCGCACCAGCATAGGTCACACCCGTTTCATTCAAACGATCAGCCAACTCAGGCGCAACCGGTGTGGTGACAAAGCCCGTTTTTCCATTTTGTACTGACTTGAAGGTGCCGCGAATTGAAGTGCTGCCAACCGTGACACTTTCGACCGCATTTTGTGCAAGATAGGTTTCAAACTGACTGTAAGGAATCGACTCAACAGTTTGGGTCTGCACCCAAATATCACGTAAAAAAACCACGCCCATCACAGCAAAAAGAACATACCAAAGATTGATCTGGGTACCACGATTCATGGTGCTTCTCCATTCAGCAGCGCACTTAATTCGCAGAGAGAAAGCCTGCAAAGCTAAGTGTCAGATACGGCACTCTAAACCACGCAACGCTGGTCATGCTTGATGATGCGTTGAGATACTGGAAACAGTTAGGACTGAGCGCAGTTGTTATGATGGTCCAACCAGCATGCTGGTAGATTGCGTAGCAAACCCCTAACTATAGGTCAGGGATTTGATGCGATTACCTGACACCATAGATCTCTGTTATTGGAGTAACTCTGGTTTAGGGGATGGGTAAATATTCGCAGTATCACGTCCCAAGCCTTTAACCATACTCGCTTGCGGCCCTTCATCCCCTTGCGCTTCAACAAAGCGCACAGTATCGCCCTTAGTCAGCTTATCAAAACCTGGATGCACTACGCTGTTTTCATGAAAGTAGATTTCACGTCCATCCGGCGTCATTAAAAAGCCATAACCCTTTTCGTCAAACACCTTATTGACGACCGCATAAGGTGTTTCTTCAAGATCCACTCGCGTCTCTTGTAGACGGCCCACGTAGCCACGCAACTGTTGCTCTGCCGCATCGAAGGCATCACGAATAGTCACATAAATATCATTGAAATTATCATGCTCATTCGGTTCACGTGAGACCACCAACTCTTCACCTGGAACGCTGATTTCAATGTTTACCAAGTGGTTAAGAACATCGTAGCCAGGAGTCCGATTGGGAACATCCAAGGTCACCCGGCACGCTATAATATGATCGAAATACCGCTTTAACTTATCAACTCGCTCACGCACAACCGCTTCCACTGGATCAGAACGCTTAGCGTTTCTAAAAGTAATTTCCAAAGGTATCTGCATAATTCACCTCATGTGAAAAAAATTGACGGCGCTAAAATACAAGCTGCACACCGCGTATCAGCACGGCTTACTCCCAAAAAGAAATTGACTTCTGTTACTCATCAATAGCAATCGGAAAAAGTGCAATCCAATTCTTTAGGAGTCTCATGAGCATAGACAGCTTTTTTAACCAAGTCCAACGCTCAGTGATCACCTATAAAATACAGTTATGCGCAAAGCAAAACTTAGCTGACCGCAGTACCCACTCACCGAGAAAAACAGTAAAGTTGGATACATAAAAACGCTGCGACCTCATAACAGCAAGCATTGAACCCAAACCCTTTACTGGTGTCGTAATGGGTTACAAGCAACCGCGACAAGTCTTGCTTTGTCACCAAGCACTTTCACACGGAGATGATATGCGCACTAACGGAAAAGTGACCATTAAAACAGAGAGACTGCCCATAAAGCTCTGGCTCAAAAAAGAGCAAATGGATGAGGGAGCCCTGCAGCAAGCACGCAATCTTGCTAACCTGCCTTTTGCGTTTAAACACATCGCTATTATGCCTGATACCCATCAAGGCTACGGCATGCCGATCGGCGCTATCCTCGCCACCAAAGGCGTAATTATTCCTAATGCGGTGGGTGTGGATATTGGCTGTGGCATGTGTTCGTTACGCACCACTCTGACCGATATCGACACGGACGATCTTAAAGACATTATAAAGATCATTCGTGAAACCATCCCTGTCGGCTGCAACAGTCATAAATCTCGGCAAGATGAAGCCTGGATGCCAAAAAGAACAGGGCATTTGCCCATCGTCAATCAAGAGTACGACAACGCTCTCTATCAAGTCGGCACTCTGGGTAGTGGCAACCATTTTATCGAGATTCAAAAAGGCTCCGATGGCTATATCTGGATTATGGTTCACTCCGGTTCACGCAATCTCGGCTTTACCGTCGCCAATCATTACCATGACGTAGCAAAAGCGCTCAATAAAGCAGCCGGTGAAGATACCTCAAATGACCTGGCCTACTTGCCAGAATCGTCTGAGTTCTTCGAGCTATACAGAAATGAAATGAATTACTGCTTAGAATTCGCTCTAGCCAATCGCAGCCTGATGATGGAGCGGGTCAAGCAGGCATTTAACGAGGTATTACCTCATGTTGAATTTGCCGATTTTATCAACAAACCTCATAACTTTGCCGCCGAAGAGGAGCATTTTGGTGAGACAGTTATCGTGCACCGCAAAGGTGCGACGCGCGCACGCAAAGGCGAATGGGGCATGATTCCCGGCTCGCAAGGCACGCGATCTTTTTTAGTCAAAGGCAAAGGTGAAGCACAATCGTTTCAGTCCTGCGCTCATGGCGCCGGACGTATTATGAGTCGCGCCCAAGCTCGCAAAAAATTAGACGTAAAAGACGAAGTCAAAGCGCTTAAAGATCAAGGTATCTTGCACGCCATCCGTAGCCGTAAAGATCTCGATGAAGCGCCAGGCTCGTATAAAGACATCGATGAAGTAATGAACAACCAGAAAAACTTGGTCGAGGTACAAATTGAGTTGCAGCCTTTGGCCGTCGTCAAGGGGTAATCAGCTTCACTATGTGATTGGCAGTTGCGGATAATAAGTCAACACCTTGTCTAAATACTTACACTTAACCAGCACTGCCAAGACTCGCTCGCAGGACAACCCCACCGAGCAATCATCTTTAGCACCAATCATCAACAATCAACTCCAGTTGCCCCTGAAATCCAGGCCGTGCATTGGCTGCAGTACCCAGCGCTATATGAATCCGCCGCTTGCCCTTATCCTTAGTAATCTCAGCTTGGCGTGGCGCATTACCAATACCATCCTTCAAAGAAAGTCCATAACGAATTGTCTTATCGCGTATTGCCAAGGTGACTTGTTCTTGATACATAAAGCCTTCGAAATGCTCATCAAACCAGAACTTACGATTGACTTCGAAGAGCGGAACACGCACGCCCACATCGATGCTAAACATTAGCGCATAATCACTAGCATTCCTCGCCATTTCAGTAAGGTAGCCAGTGAATAAATAAACCGATTTCTGATCCTTAATCAACTCATCATAAGTACGCAATAACGCCGAGCTGTGCTCATAGCGCCGCTCATTTAACACGTAGTTTGGCCCAGCTCGCACGCGCGTCACTGTATCAAAATAATACGACCCTCTAACCTCATTTTTATTGTCATACTTCGCCTGTACGCCGGGCGGAAAATCCACTTGTTTGACATGCAGCATGGCAGTGACCCGCAACGAGCCAAACAAAAACCGCCTGAGATTCTGATAACCCGCCTCTGAGTTTACTAAGCCGAAATGCCCAGAGTGACTACGGTAACTCACCGCTCGTGATGCATTATCCACATACGCATTGGCCATCATCACTAAGCCATCGCTGGCTGGCCCTGTGACCTGTTTGGACAGCTTAAAGAAAGCGTCATAATCTTTATAATCTGAACCAATAAAGCAGAAGCACTTATCAGGATCTAGAGCGCCATCCAACGAATTTACCGCAACTGATTTTTTGCTAATCTTCAAATACTCACGCATACGTTTTTGCGCAAAGTTGGAGATATGAAACTTATCAATCGGCCCCAGATCAGGCACATTTATACCCAGCACATCAATGCCGTTATGAGGCGTACCATAAGTAAATAACTTATCCACATAATGCGGGCTAGCAGCGCCTTCAGTTAATTCTAGACCCTCACCGTCGTAACCTGCTGGCACGCCATGACGACAGATATTTTGCAAATAGCAACGACTGACTAAGCCGCCCATTGAATGGGCAACCAAGTGCACCTTAAAGTCAGCCTTACGGGCTGGATCATCAGCACAAGTCGCGTCACGCACCTGCAAGATAAAACGTCGCAAATCCAACGCAAATTGCTCCATGCTCACGCGTTCGCCATTGCCCAGCAGACTGGAGGCTCGCTCATAGTAGCGAAATACCCAGACCGACCGCGCTGGAACCCTGCCCGGATCATCAAGATAGCCACCACCCTGAAACGCATCAATATAGTTATGGTCTTTGATCAGTCGCAGCAGTGGTGACTCGAAGATAAAGGACACCGGCTTGCGCTGATGATCTTGACGCAGAACACTTGAGCCTCGGTTGAAACCCATATAAGGGTCAGCTGTGGTCTCGTCGATTTCCGACATTGTCGCGGCAAAGCCACGCACATAGATAATGGGATAATAAGGGGCTTGTATTGTGCTGTTCATAGTCATTGCACTCCTGCCGATCCATAACTGCAGTAGTAGACTAAGACTGTTTATTTGGCAATAACTATAAAATGCAAACAATGACTGGACACGCTCAGCACTCTTGCTAATGATGGTTTTTCTGGCAACTAAATACACACAACGCTTATGCAGATACAGCAGGTCTTGCCATAATTATATTTTTACTGCATACAAGACTGCACGCACAGGGATAGCTACAAAGCGCCTGCTCAATCTACTGAGGTTTTCGCGACTAGAACGTGCGAGCGCTTTTTAAAGCTAACAATTCATCATTAACTGCGGGGTAAAACGATCTTCGCCGCATCAACCTGTGCTTGTGACGCCACAGGTAAGATAGACGGATCTGGCGGATAATCCATTCCGTCAAACTGCAACAATCGCTCTGCTCCATCACTGTGCACAATGATATCTAACCAGCCGTTGCTGTGTGATGTAGAGACTCGAATATTCTCCAGCGTGGCGGTGCTCTTCGATAGGACTCTAAACCCTGTGCCCAGACCTCTCAAAACCAGCATCACACAGCCATCTGCAGCGCACCAACTCGCGCCCTGCAGCAAAACAATGGCATCATCCACGCCATCATTATTTAAGTTTACAAACATGTACTTAAATGCTGGATATTTCTGATCAGAAAAATGCGCAATCGCTGTCGATAGGTTTCTTTCTTGTTCAGTCGTAGGCGTGCAAGCGGTGAGTGCGAAAGCCGAAAGCAAGCCTATACAGGTGTAAACACCCTTCTTTTGAGTTGCTGCGCCCACTAACTTTAAGCACTGCTTAACTTTCGTGGGTAAACGGGCCGTCATGACGCTCATTATGCATCCTTAAATATTTTTAAATATGTCGTATTACAGCATGATAGGACTAGGCCTGCCAAAGAGTTTAATCCCTTTTAGAGAGCGAGCTCAATCATCACATTGGCACAGTAAAGGTCTACACGATTGATCAGGCCAATGAAACTCGATTTTTACCGCTGCGCTTCGCCTTATACAAAGCATTGTCGGCACGTTTAAGCGTATCTTGGTAAGCGGCGTCAGCAAGCTCCATCGTTGCAACACCCATACTAACAGTGACGGCAACGCCATCAATCGAGAAACGAGCCAACTCAGACTCAAAACACTGTCGCAACCGGTCGGCGAACTGCAGCGCTTCGTCCGATGCTGTATTAGGCAGCGCAACCACAAACTCATCGCCACCAAAGCGGCAGGCCACATCATTTTTTCTGAGCTCAGCGCGGCAAACATCCCCTACTGCTAGAATAATTTCATCGCCGGCGTAATGACCAAGAGTGTCATTCACCGTCTTCAAATTGTCGAGATCAAACATTAAAACAGACGTGTAAATCCCATGCCGTGAAAATGCTTCATAGTACAAGCTTAAATCACTCTCAAACTTTCTACGACTGTACAGCCCCGTGAGCTGATCAGTATCACTGAGTTCACGCAGCTTGAGCTCCAACTCATGGCGCTCTGCGATATTGCTCGCCACCCATAACACTACATCCTCACCCGACACCATAAAATCTAGGGCCTGAACACGGCCTTCAAACCAAATAGGCTGATCAGGGCCTTCATCAGGAACACCGTCTACATCTGTGTTACTCAACTCGTATTCTTTGATCACTAGCTGCTTACTGTCCAGCGCCAACTCAATCTGCTCAAGAAACCAATCGGCTTTATCTGCCGTCACCACATCACGAATGTTCAAACCGACAAGCGCCTTGCCATCATGGTAATAGCGCGCATCATGGCCGCCGAATACCGCAACATATCGACCACTGCGCGACAAAACAAAAACAGGATCTGGCAACGCATCTAACACCAACGCCATCTGCTCAATACTGACCATACAAACACTCTTTATAATTATTCTTAATAGTCTTGGCGGCACATCTGTGCGATTACCATCAACGCACAATAGATTTGCAGCTTATAGGATATTTATCCAGCGCTCAGAAAAATCCTCAAATCCTCCTTCAGACAGTGTGCTGCAGGATGACAGCAAGAAACGGGTACGTATTTATTGTTAAACAAACTCAAGCGTTGTATTTCTAAATTTATTTATAAGCTTTTGCCGAGCTGACCGTCTGTAGTCATCGACAACCCAGAAACAGCAGCACCTCTCGCTGCCGTTAGCTCTGAATGATTCAACAATGACTCAAAAGACAAAACAAACAGCAAAATCAATTAAATGTAGCAATAATCGTCTAACATCACACTTAATGACTCAACTAGAGGAGCAAGAAGCATGCGCGAAGAATTCTGGAAACATTACGAACTGGCTGAAATGAGCGCCAAAGAGTGGGAAGCTCTGTGTGATGGTTGCGGACAATGCTGCTTGGTGCGCGAGGTGGAGTCTGATCAGGTCACCGTCTTTAATATTGCCTGTGGTCTACTCGATTTAGAGCAAAGTCGGTGCAGTGATTACGCTAACCGCCTCAGTAAAGTGCCCTACTGCAGTCAGCTCACACCAGAGAATGTTCCTAAATTTGATTGGCTACCTGAGTCCTGTACCTATCGGCGCATCCATAGAGGTGAAGCACTGCCCGCATGGCACCCATTGCTGAGCGGAAACCGCGAGCAGATGCGTAAGGAAGGCATTACCGTCTGCCCTTATGCCATTCATGTACAGCACGTGCCGCGCTCTGAAAGGCATCTGCATATCATCAAAGTGAAGGCGATCTATTAAAATCACCGACTTTCATACATAGTTTAGTCGCGTCCTTGCGCGATCAGTACGATAAGCAAAGACAAGCTCATAACAGCACGCTTAAGTGTCTATTGCAGTCAGGATGCTATGCATTAGACTCAGAGACAGCAGCATGCTGGGCATTTCATTTATAGGGCGGGCTGATGCAGTGAACACGAAGAGTTATGCCATTCACCCTTTGCGTAAAAGCGACCTGTTAGCAGCTGCAGATATTTGCGCTGAGGCCATGCATGACAACCCGATTCACATTAAAGTATTCGGCTCTGATCCCGCCCTGCGCAAACGCCGACTCAAGCGTTTGTTCCCAGCACTGCTCGGCTATGTTCACCGCAAAGGCAGTCTGTATGGTGTTTTCACTGACGACAACTTAATTGGCGTATTAGGTATGCTGCCACCAAAAACATGCAAACCGTCGTTTGGTGATTTTTTACGCCTGCTACCAAGACTGCTAACCTCGCACAATCCACTGGGCACAGTACGTTTAGCCATCTGGCTGGGTACTTGGGCGAAAATAGACCCAACCGCACCGCACTGGCACTTAGGCCCGCTGGCCATAGCACCGGCATGGCAACGTCAAGGGGTGGGTACGCAGATGATTGAGTTCGCTTTTAGCAAATGCTCGGACGACACGCTCTACTTGGAAACAGATAAGTTAAGTAACGTAGAGCTCTATGCGCGCTTCGGCTTTACCACTGTGGCTACGCCAACTATTCTGGCAGTACCAAGCTGGGTGATGATGCGCTAACACGCCCTAACAACTCGACCTAACCTACGCTTGGCAAATGACCGGCGACCATTGTCAGCTGAATAGCAATAATGGCAATACCCAAGACAAACACCAACAGCAGCCCCAATTGACCACCAAAAACGCGGTAACCACCAGCATGCTGTTTGCGCGTTTTCCGCACCAATAAAGCGGGTAACAACAAAGACAAAATCGACAAAGCAATGGCGGCAAAACCTAAGGCAAAAATAAAACCTTTCGGATAAAACAGTGAAAACAGCAGCGGCGGTACAAAGGTAATAACGCCTGTTTGCAGGCGACCATTAACGGTGTTTTTCAGTTTGAAAAAGTCGGCCAAAAAGTCAAATAAACCCAACGACACGCCTAAGAACGAAGTGGCCAACGCCAAGGCCGCAAACAGACGCACCGCCATCTCAACCCGCGCAGTGCCTACCACTGCTTTGACTGCCACCAACAAACCATTTAAGCCACTTTCATCGGCCAGAATGCCGATAAAGGTACCGGAACCTATAGTGCCCAAGGTTGCGACTTGCCAAAAAACATACACCAGTAACGGAATAGCACTGCCAATGATAAATATCTTGCGCAACTGAGCCGTATCACCGCGCATGTAGCTGACGATGCTTGGTACGCTACCGTGGAAACCAAACGAGGTAAACACAATCGGAATCGCTGACAACAACAATGCCTGCTTAACCGGCATGCTCAACAAATTCACCTGCTGCACATGCGGTAGCAGCAAGATCAACATAGTGGCTAAAAAGAAAATTTTAGTCGCAAATAAACAACGGTTAATCAAATCCACCGAGTGCGTGCCAAAACACACCACACCCCCACCAATCACAGCAAACGACAATACGCCAACATAACTTGGCAGCTGCAAACCCAGCAGGCTATTTAAGGATTCTCTAATAATTTCACCACCGCCCGCTAAGTAGGCAGCGATCAATGAGTACATCAAAAACGGCATCGCGAGACTGGTGAGCAGACGCCCAGAGCGGCCTAAATATTTGTAAGCTATAGAGCTAAGACCCATCGTTGCATCGTTGTGCTGGTAGGCTTCAACCAGTAGTAACGCGGTATACCCCATGATGACCCACAGGCCAAATAACAGCAACATAGCGCTGGTAAAGCCAATCCCAGCAGTCGCTAGCGGCATCGCCAACATCCCTGCGCCTAAGGCAGTGCCAGCGACAATAAAGGTACTTCCAAAGGCACTGTTCTTCACGCATTCACCTACTTTGGCCGCCGAGCAATGGTACGGTGAAGCTCAGTCAGCAGCTTAAAAAGCGGCTATTATGCGTCAATTCTAGCGCTTATGCGGCATTGTTTTAGCACGCACGGCGCTCAGTTCAATCATCTGCATCGCTTATTCGAACAGTGTAGACGTGAATATAGCGCTAACACCCTAGCGCCAAGTAAATACCTTAATCGCTTAAGCACAACTTCAATAGTGTCTGCAGCTTATCCGGCCCCAAATCATTCATTAACTTTATATTTCGCTCTGGAATGTCATCGACATCAGGGTAATCGGCAATAACGCGCTCGAGGCTCTCCTCGCGCAAAAGATGCAAAACCGGATAAGGCGCACGGTTGGTATAGTTCTCTGCATCGCTAGGTTGGGTACCGCCAAACTGATAATCAGGGTGAAAACTGGCAATTTGATAAATGCCTTCCAGTTCCATATCCACCAACAAGCTATCAGCAATACTCAGAAAATCGTTAAAATCGTAAAAGTCCTGCAACACCTTGGCGTGAATCAGCAGTGTTGTTTCCACTGACGGGTCAGTATTAAGCAATTCCAACTCAGCCTGCAAAACCATCAGCAATTGTTCTTGCGTGGTCGCGGCTGTCGTTACAAAGCGCACGCGGTTCTTAACCAGCTCACGCTTGGCGAATGGACAGAGATTCATGCCTACCACAAAGGTTTCAACCCACCTGCGTACAGCTAGAACAATAGCTTCGTCGCTCATTGAGTCACCTAATTGAGATACATCTTTCATATATTTTCCAGATCATGCTGAGCATAGTGACAGCTAATACGTTTCATTTTCATCACGCACCGACACAGATAAATGCCCCATGGAATCCACTGCGACACTAAATAAAATAGGCTTGCAGCATACCTGACAATCTTCAGTATATTGCTGCCCTGCCTCTTGCGGATCAAGGAGCACTGAAATCGGTTCGCCGCAGTATGGGCAATGAACTGTTTCTTCTGTTAAGTAGTCCATAGTTTCCAGCTCGCCTCAGTAGTAAAAAAGCGCAGTCCTTTCAGCGACTACGCTTATTGCGCTTAACTTATGTTAACCGAGCAGTAATAACAGCAACACCCGCTTGTCTATGCCTTAGACTTGTTAAAACCTGTCAGTAATCGCACCTTCAGAGGCAGAACCCACAGTTTTAGCGTATTTGGCTAACACGCCACGTTTCACATTCGGCTCCGGTGCCGTCCATGCGCGCAAACGTTGCTGAATCTCTGCGTCTGCGACACCTAGGTTTATTTCATTGTTTTCAGCATCAATCGTAATGGTATCGCCGTCTTCGATAATCGCTATAGGCCCGCCCACCATCGCTTCTGGGGTGATGTGCCCGACCACAAAACCATGACTGCCACCGGAGAAACGACCATCGGTAATTAACGCAACATCGTTACCTAGACCGCGCCCCATAATGGCTGAGGTTGGTGAGAGCATTTCACGCATACCCGGCCCGCCTTTTGGACCTTCGTAACGAATAACCAGTACGTCACCGGCCACGACAGTGCCGTCTAAGATAGCCGCCATGCAGTCTTCTTCGGAGTTAAACACCCGCGCCTGACCGGTAAACTGAGTGCCTTCTTGACCACTGATTTTAGCCACTGCTCCCTCTGGGGCAATGCTGCCGCGCAAGATGCGCAGATGACTATCAGCCTTAAGCGGCTTCTCAAATGGCATAATAATGTCTTGCCCAGCCGGATAGTCTGTTACATCGGCTAGGTTCTGCGCAAGTGTTTTACCGTTAACGGTTAAGCAGTCACCATGCAGTAAACCCTTGTCCAGTAAGCGCTTCATTAAAGGGGCAATACCGCCAATCTTAATCAGATCGGACATCAGGTATTTGCCAGATGGACGCAAGTCTGCCAAAACAGGCACACGCGTGCCGATCTCGGTGAAATCATCAATGTTCAATTCCACGCCTACTGCATCAGCCATGGCTAATAAATGCAGCACTGCGTTAGTCGAGCCACCGAAGGCAATCACTACAGTAATAGCATTTTCAAAGGCTTTGCGCGTCATGATATCGCTGGGCTTAATATCATTATCAAGCAGCCAGCGAATCGCCTGCCCTGCATGTCGACAATCATCACGTTTTTCTGGGGAAATCGCTTCTTGCGCGGAGCTACCGGGCAAGCTCATGCCTAAGGCTTCAATCGCTGTCGCCATGGTATTGGCCGTGTACATACCACCACAGGAACCGGGGCCGGGAATGGCAGTCTTTTCAATGGCGATCACTTCTGCTTCAGTTAAATCGCCACGCGCATTGGCACCCACCGCCTCAAATACCGAAACAATATCAGTGTGGTTTTTACCCGGCTGAATGGTACCGCCGTAAATAAACAATGACGGTCGATTGAGGCGCGCCATAGCAATTAAGCAGCCAGGCATATTTTTATCGCAACCACCAATAGCAATCAACGCGTCATGGCCTTGGCAGCCGGATACCGTTTCAATGGAATCGGCAATCACCTCACGCGACACCAAGGAATACTTCATGCCTTGGTAACCATTGGCAATACCATCAGAAATAGTAATGGTATTAAAAATAATAGGTTTCGCATCAGCCAAATACACACCTTTAGCGACTTCTTCAGCTAAGCCATTGATATGCATATTACAGGGCGTGACTTGACTGCCCGTGGAGGCAATACCGACTTGCGAGCGTTTAAAATCTGCGTCTTCAAAACCGACAGCCCGCAACATCGAACGAGCGGGTGCTTTTTGAATACCATCGACCAAAATAGCCGAGTATTTTCTGCCTGAATCGTCTTCTTTTATCATATCGCCTCCAATAGCACAGTATTTCAGTCAACTATAAACCCAAATAAAAGCCAAGCATACTTAACGCTGACAAACACTGTGTATGGTATGGCAAGAATTGATTGAAGTTAAAAAAATAAAGGTTTTTATGATTGCAGGCGAATCAGCTCGACTCTTTCATCACGGCATTCATAGGAACCCATTTCGAACTCACGACAAATCCACGGACGGTTTTCATAAATCGTACACATAAAGGTTTCGCGATCGATCGCCGAGCACCAGCCATCATCTAAGCGCAGCATGGTTTCGGCACCCCATTTATCAACAGCAATATGCTCGTCAGGAACACCGGTATCACTGATGATCATCACCTCTAAACGGCAGCAGCAAGCCCGGCAGTTGGAGCAGGTTATTTCAGTTCCAGGAATTTTTTTGATAATCACACTCACTTAGGATGTTAGTCGAAAAAGCCCTGCCCTGTGATAAAACTGAGCCTACTTTAAGTGCTTTGTAGAGCCTATAGTGTGCAACGCCCTGCTCACTAAAGGCTTGCTTAACAGCTCTCTGCTCCCAGCTCAACAGCACTTAAGCGCCGCTGTCTCAGATTTTTAACAAGCTCAGGCGTCATGCCAGATATGGTGTTCCCTGCGTAGCTCTCATACTCACTGCCATAAAGCTGCTCAGTTACACTCACCACACCATCATCCCCTATTTCGATAAGTCTTAGATCGTACAGGGTGTGCAAATCAGCCCTCAGGAGTAGGCCATTATCTATCGAATAATCTGTACCGACGCAATGAGGTACTATATGTGCGGCTTCAAGAACATCAGCGACTTTACTTCCACTTATACAGCATTGACTGCCGTACTTCGCAAATAAGCGCTTTCTAAATTCAGGCTGACCACGACGCGTCTTTATCGACACAAGTATCGTATCCTCATTTAAACTGTCACTGGTTAAGGGCTTACTTAGCTGTTCATAATCATCAGGTAGATAACCTTTACCTTCAGCCCTTTGCTGAATAGATACTGACCGGCTTAATAAGTGAAGAAAATCAGATAACTCGCTTGCGTCTTTAGATAATGTAGCAAGCTCAAAGCTGCGTTTTTTCAGAACATCCCACTCAATACCCAATTCATCGCTGACCTTTTGCTTAAACTTGCTATCTTCACTTCGAAGCTCAATACGCACTGGTTTCTCATCCAGTTTGCTAGACGCTTTAGGGTAGAAGGCAAGAAATGGCCGAGCCTGATAAGGCCCAATAGGTTTTTTACCAACAGCAACAATATTTTTATAGCCGCCTAAAATAGCGCTGTATATATCAGCTTGTGGGAAATATTTTTTCAATAGATCGAGCGCTGATACTAAGCCAAGCTTTTCGTCTGCAGTACAGGACCCAAATATATCCACAGCAATCTCGTTAACCTGAAATCCAACAATATCCATGTGCCTCTCTCCTAGGTAATTTATTTAATATTAATTATATGCTTTCAGGCCAACTTTAAGACTTCTCTGGTCCAATAGTTTTTCTACAGCTCTCGGCAACTAGAATTTACAGCTCATCGGTGTTGCTCAGATTGATCGCAAAACAATGAGCTACAACGTAAGCGCCCTTAAATCAGCACCCTTGTAAACTAGGCACTTAGCTTAACCCAGTTCTACATTCCAGGGCAGCAGGGCTTCTAGTTTTTCTAATGTGTCAGCGACAGTTATGTGGTCAAGAATATGCTTGATGTAGCTTTGCGGATCGAGGTTGTTAGCTTTGGCGGTTTCTATCAGTGAGTAACAAGCGGCGCTGGCTTCTGCGCCTTTACGGGTGTCAGCAAACAACCAATTTTTGCGGCCAATGGCGAAGGGGCGGATTGCGTTTTCTGCCATGATATTGCTAATCATCAGGTCGCCGCGTTCGCAATAGCCAATAAGGTATTGCCATTGGTTTAAGGTGTAGTCGATGGCTTTTCTCAGTGCGCCACCTTTCATCACTTTGCCAGCGTTTTTCTCAAGCCATTGTTTAAACTCGTTGAGTATTGGCAGGCTGATTTCTTGGCGTGCTTTTAAACGCTCTTCATCGGTTTTGTCAGCTATGTTGCTTTCTATGCGATAGAGTTTGCGGATGTAACTGAGCGCTACATCGGCTTTGCTTACGGTGCCTTTCTTGGTTTTAGCCTTGGGATTAGCGCCTTTATCTGCTTCAACAAACTTACGTCGTGCATGGTCCCAGCAGCCGATGCGCGTAATCGAGTTGGCTTTGCAGACCGCGCTATAACCAGAATAGCCATCAGCTTGCAGCACGCCTTCAAAATCATCCAGCAGGCGCACAGCCACACTGCCTGCGCGTGAGGGATCGTATTCAAATAGCACGCTGAGTTGATCGGGTGGTCCGCCGCGGATAACCCACATCCATTTATCCGATTGCGCTGTTTTACCGTCTTCTTTAAGCACTTGCAGACGGGTTTCGTCCGCTTGCAAGTAATTACCGCTATTTTGCACCTCACGCATCAGCTGCAGCAAGGGTTTGGCTGCACCACCAAAGCGTATACACCACTGCGCCATGTTGTTGCGGTAAACCGGTTGGCCTAAGCCTTTAAATTTACTTTCTTGGCGATATAGCGGCATACCGTACTGGTATTTATCGACAATAACGTGGGCAATCAAGGCGGTGGTAACTGAGCACTTGCCAAAAGGATGTACGGGGCGCTGTGCGGCTACCATCTGCTCGTCTTGTGTATCAGTTTCAGCCGTGAACACGGCTTTTTCTTGCCAGTGCTCCAGCACTTTGAGTTGCGCTGGAATGTAGTGCAGTTCTTCTTTTACTTTAGTGAAGAAGGTTTTACTAGCACCGGCTTTTTCCAGCTCAGTGAGCTTGTGTTCAATGCGTTCACGCACAAGGCTTGCAGAAAAACCACGTTTACGTGTCTGGCGCTCTTTACGGTGCTGAGCAATGCCTTCACCTTCATCAGACGTTTCAGGCAAAGTATCAAACAATTCATCGAGCTGGGCTTCGAGCTCGGATTCATCAAAGAGGTTGAGCTGAAACTTAGACTTTTCGCTGCTGGCACTGAACTTTTGTGTTTTCAGCAGGCGGTTCATTTCTTCCAGTAGTTCGATACGGCGATGGGCATCTTGCAAAGCAGTGTTCTGCTCATCAATAACAGCTTGAAACTGTGCCACAACCAAACGTAATTCAGCGGCACTAAGGCCGCTTAAATCAGGGGTTTTTATGGTGGTTTTAGGCTGTTTTTTCATGCCGAAATTATAGCAAAACCCACCATCAAAAGCACCCTTAAAAGCAGCTAAAACCCAGTAAAATCAAGCTATCCTAAGCTATCGTATTGTAGTTTTTTATGGCCTTTAAACAGACTAATATCGTAGCCATCTAACAGCCAATTTATTTGCTCACCGGTTAAAGACAGTAACTCATCAGCGGGCTTAGGCCACTTAAACTTCTCTTCTGCCAATGCCTTGTAATACATGACAAAACCGTTGTCTTCCCACATCACGCACTTGATTTTATTACGCTGGCGATTGGTAAAGGCATACAGCGCACCACTGAACGGATTGTGGCCAAGTTCTTGCTCAACCAGCAAAGCCAAGCCATTGGCTTGCTTCCTAAAATCCACCGGCGCACGGTACAGATAAATTTCCGGCATCTGCTTGGCTGGCCGTAAATAACGCACCTTCATTACAACTGCCTCAGCATCGCCAGTACTACATCGAGATTACCTGCATTCACTCCAGAAAAACTTATGCCGCTGGGCAGATGAACGGCCAACCCATCAGCACTGCTAGCAGAGGTAGCTAGCTGCGTAACCTGAGCAAAGCCAGCAGACTTTGCAGCCGCGTCTACCGGCTGAAACTTTCTACGCCAATAATTAAATTGTGCATAATTCAAATCATGCTGCTTGCAAAACGCAGCACCGGATAAATCCGATGCCTGCCAAGCATCAACATGCTGCTGCCAAAACTGCTGACGTTCTTGTGATTTCATCGCTAATACCTCTTTGAAAAAGACAGGTATTAGTGTGAAGCTGTATAGGTTGGCTTAAAAGATGCTGATTTAAGGGCGCTTACGCTACAACAAAACAACATCTTAAATTTAAGGAAACACTGAACAAATCCCAAGCGGGCTGCAGCCTTTGGTAAAATAGTCCAATCCGTAATTAGTATCGAGTCCACAGTCATGCAAATCACTTTCGCCGAAGCCGAGTTCGTCAGCAAAAAGAAGCAAACCCGTCGGGATCGACTGTTGATGGATCTGGAAACTCTGGTGCCTTGGTCTGTTCTGGAATCAGTGATTGAGCCGTACTATCCGAAATCTGACGGCAAACGAGGTCGTCCGACTATGGGGCTTTCTCGCATGTTACGTATGTACATCCTACAGCAGGTCATGGGGTTTTCCGATGAAGGAACTGAGGATGCCGTTTATGACAGCGCAGCAATTCAGCTGTTTATGGGTATTGATCTTGGGCGTGATGCCGTGCCGGATGCGACCACTTTGTTGCGTTTTCGTCGTCTGCTGGAAACTCACAGCCTGACTCAACAAATTTTTGCTGCGGTCAATTACCAACTGTCGAGCAAGGGCTTGTACCTCAAGGAAGGCACGGTGGTTGACGCTACAATTATTGCCGCACCACCTTCCACCAAGAATAAGAGTAAAAGCCGTGATCCGCAAATGCGCTCCACTAAGAAAGGCAATCAGTATTACTTTGGCATGAAAGCTCACATCGGTGCTGATGCGGCTAGCGGTTTGGTGCACACACTGGTCACCACTGCGGCCAACGTGCACGACGTGAACCAAGCTCATGCTTTGCTACACGGCGAGGAACAGCAGGTATACGGTGATTCTGGTTATCTGGGGGCTGACAAACGGGAAGAAAATAAGGATAAAGATGTGGAGTGGGTGGTAGCCATGCGCCATGGAAAGCGTCGAAAGCTGCGCGATAGCGGCACAGAAGAAGGTCAACTGGCTGACAAAATCGAAAAATTAAAGAGCCGGATACGCGCCAAGGTTGAGCATCCCTTTTACTGGGTCAAAGTGCACTTTGGTCACCGCAAGACTCGCTACCGTGGCTTGGCGAAAAACACAGCCCATCTCTATAGCCTGTTTGCCTTGGCAAACCTGTTTTTGTCGAAGCGATGTATGCCGTTGGCGGGATAAATCCGCCTAAAAACCGGTAAGCTGCCGGGAAAAGCAGCAAAAACGGGTAAAACTGCTGATAAAAAGGTTTTTTATGGCCCTGAAGTTGAAATTTAAGAGCTGAATTTTAAATCCGCATGGATTGGCTGGTTTGATTGGTTTTATTCAGCGTTTCCTTAAATATTAAAATATTTAAAAAACACATGTATTCATAGTCAATCTTTCGGAATAAATTATTTATTAAATTAATTGTGCAATTTCTTTGGCTAGATCAAAATCTCTCTTCGAGATACCACTAACATCATGCGTGGTGAGGCTTATAGCAACTTTGTTATACACATTGAACCATTCTGGATGATGATTCGCCCGCTCTGCCAACATGGCGACTTGCGTCATAAAGCCAAAGGCTGTAATAAAGTTAGAAAACTTAAACTCCTTGAATAATTTTCCTTCTCTAATGCTCCACAGTGTATCAGCATCTTGGTTAAGCGCTTGCAGCGAAGTATCTATCGCGTTTTGAGTGAGTTTCACGATCATATTTACCTCTAAAAGTATGCTACGATAAACACTCTTAAGAGTGCTTCCTGCTTTTAATGTGTAGCCAGAAGCATCTGAATATAGGGCTTTCACCTGCGTAACGATTTAAGTTCTTGTCAAAACTTCAGAATAACGAGCTCTTATGCTCATCATTGCTGACTTCGCGCCAGACCTCATACTAACAGTCTTTTTTATTATGGCTTATGATGAACAACCTATACTGACTTTTTACGCAAAGACCTGCCATGATTTTTATCAGCGATACCATCAGCCTTGATGACAGTGAGGTAGAGATAAGTGCGATACGCTCGCAAGGTGCAGGCGGGCAAAACGTTAATAAAGTATCCTCTGCCTTCATCTACGCTTTGATATCAACGCTTCAAGCCTGAGCGACTTTTATAAACAACTTTTATTGGAAAGCAAAGACAGTCGTATCACGAAGGATGGCGTGCTAATCATTAAAGCTCAGCAGTTTCGCACCCAAGAAAAAAATAAAATCGATGCTTTTGAGCGTTTACAAAAATTCATAATAGAAGCCACGTACATTAGCAAAGCCCGCAGACCCACTAAACCAAGCAAAAATGCTCGACGCAAACGCACCGATCAAAAGACCCAACGCGGCATGACAAAGTCATTACGAGGCAAGGTCGAGTTTTAAGTCAACACTACAGTCACCAGTAGCCAAGTCAGTTAGCCCTAATAGGTTTGATGCGCTACACAATGAACACGTCCCCTGTAGTACAGTGCTAAGGCCAAGCTCAGTTGCACACTGACTTGAACGCTTTGCCCAATCGCTCAAATAGAATAAGGCGCTAATAGATCCGTATGTTGCCCATCACTCACAGCCGCAAAAACCCAAACCGTCTAAAGTTTATTCTTTTAATGATACTGGTCGGGCTCAATTTACGTCCTGCTCTATCATCGCTCGCCCCGCTGCTGCCACGGATAGAAAAGGAAGGTGAGCTATCGGTACTGATTCTTTCATTATTGACCACTTTGCCGGTACTTTGCCTTGGCCTGTTTGCTCCATTTGCACCTTGGCTCGCTCGACGACTGGGCATGGAACGTAGCCTAGCGCTGGGCCTTATTATCCTCAGTGCAGGCCTCGCTCTACGGGGATTGAGCAGTGCATCGACACTTTTTATCGGCACGCTACTGATTGGTGCCGCCATCGGTATTGTTGGTACTTTATTACCCGCTCTGGTTAAGCGTGAGCTGGCCGAAAGTGCTGATTTAATGACCGGAGTGTATACCATGGCGCTCTGTCTTGGGGGTGCTCTGGGGGCAGGGCTCAGCATTCCATTGGCCGACGCACTGGGCAGCTGGTCACTCAGTTTAATGTCGTGGACAAGTTTTGCCCTAACTGCACTGGTTGCGTGGTGGTGGGTGATGCCGCAACCGGTACCCAATCGTCAACACAAGGCCTCAAAAGGGCATGCTCGTGCGTTATTGGGCCAGCCACTTGCTTGGCAAGTCATGTTGCTGATGGGCAGCCAGTCCTCTCTTGCTTATATCGTATTCGGTTGGTTACCCACGCTATTGGTTAGACAAGGTTACAGTGAACACGAAGCGGGTTGGTTGATGGCTGCATCAATATTGGTACAGTTAGTCTCCGCTATTGCTGCACCTTGGTTTGCACGTATGAGTAAAGATCAACGGCCCGCACTTATCATCATACTTAGCTTGGTTGGCATAGGTTTGTGGGTGTTATTGCTCGGCCCTGCTTCATTCAGCTGGCTTGGTGCAATACTGCTCGGCCTAGGTCAGGGTGGTTCATTTAGCCTCGCCCTGACATTAATTGTACTGCGCAGTGGTAATGCCAAGATCGCCGGTGAGCTGTCAGCACTAGTCCAAGGTGGTGGTTACACCCTTGCGGCGATGGGGCCTCTGGTTGTTGGGCTAATGATTAATGCTGATATTAGTATCCAAGGCATCACTTGGTTATTGCTGTTGATTCTGGCCTTCGCTGCATCTATGGCATTACTGGCTGGCCGGCAACAACTATTGGAGATTGACGACGAAGGCACGCTAGTAACGATTAATCAGCGTCGTAATCTTGATTAGCGCTACGGCGATAATGAGATGCTGTGCCTATCATTGAAGGCCTGTTCGCGCCACTCATATTCTTGCTCAAAAAGCATTCGGTCAGCCTTACTTAGACAACTGTCTGCTCACACCCTGAGTCGCTACGCACGCTGGCCAGCGAACCCTCAAGTAACTCGCGTAGCGTTGCGGCGGTGGGCTCAGCGTGGGTTAGTATCTCGTTAATGCGATGAAAGTGCAGCAAACGTACGCCTGGGGCTTGCGGACTGAGAAGAATATCAGGGGGCTGATGACGCAGCGCTTGACGGGTGATTGCCTGCTGCATGATTTTAAAACTGTTAAACAGCATATCGCTCAATCCGATGTCCTGACCATGGTCAGACTGATGATTGCCCGAAACGTCCACGGCAATGACCAAATCAACCTCACCTTGCAATAGATCGAAAGGTAATGGATTGGAGGTACCGCCATCGATCAACAGATGCTCACCTCGGCGTACAGGCATGAACAGCCCAGGCACCGCCATACTCGCCTCTATCGCTGCGAACAGATCGCCCTCGCTAAGAGTCACACTATCCGCTGTCCAATAGTCGGTGGCTACCACCGAAAGCGACGTACGCAGTTCTTCGAAAAACCTCACTTCGGTATGAGTCGCCAGAAATCGCATAAAACCACGAGAGTCGAACAATCCCGCACCACGCCGCCTGAACCGCACGAGATCCGCCAGTCTCACATTCGACTTGGCCAAGCCTGACAGAGCATCCAACGGCGAGCCAGCAACAGCATCAAAGATGTTCTGAATCTGTTTAGCAGAGAGCCCTGCGGCATACAACCCGCCGATCACTGCGCCGATACTACTACCAACGATGCGATCCGGCACAATACCCAGCTCATCAAACACCTGCAGGATAGCGATATGAGCCAAACCACTGGCACCACCGGAGCCCAACGCCAAGCCGATAGTCGGCCGAAGCGCTGGGCTATTGCTGGACCCAACCACGGCCTTTGCTAACATTTGTAGGCCGCTGGCAATTGGTGAATCCATGATCAAATCCCCGGGTTATCCTGTATAACGGCTATTTTACAGGAAAAAAAAAGGGTAAGTCCCGAAAGACTTACCCTTTGCATAAAACTAACTATTTATTAAATAGCTACAATACTCTCAGCTTGCAGACCTTTTTGGCCCTCAGTGACAACAAATTGCACACGCTGTCCTTCGACTAGAGTTTTAAAACCTTCGCTAATAATTGCACTAAAATGAGCAAAAACATCGGGACCAGATTCTTGCTCGATAAAACCAAAACCTTTAGCGTCATTGAACCACTTAACGGTTCCTGTAGTTGTATTAGACATAATAATATCCTGTAATCATATATATAACGGTGCCTTCAAGAGGCTTGAATAGCATGAAATTTGTAGACTTGGACTTAAAAACTGCAGGACGGGAATTACGAGTAATACAACGAAATGTAGGATGTAAATAAGGTACTTCTTTCTAGCTGCCAAGAATCATACCGAATGTATGAGCGTTTGTCGAGTTCTATAAAATCTTACTTAAACGCCCGCACCACGCTGCCCATAAAAAACAGCAGCGGATTTTTGACTTTCTGGACGAGCAAAAACTCTTGCCCAACGCTAAGCTTGCAGGCTGATAGCACCATCTGAGCATTGATAGCAAAGGAACTCTGGTCACCACTCATCTGCGGTGTAAAGTTTAGCACAACCTACGGTCATGCTGTACTCATACGAGATGCCCCACCTCAATTTGGCCGCTTAGATGATTTACGACATACACCTTCTGTGTTTAGTGTAACAAGTCCATGGCTAAAGCTTCAGCGACTTTTATCCCATCAACGCCCGCTGACAAGATGCCGCCGGCATAGCCCGCCCCTTCGCCCGCAGGGTATAAACCCTTAGTGCTGATACTGTTGAAGCTGATTTTGTCGCGTTTAATACAGATGGGCGATGAGGTGCGTGTTTCAACCCCAGTTAAAACCGCATCATACATAGAAAAACCTTTAATCTGCCGCTCAAATGCAGGAATCGCTTCTCTGATGGCGCGTACTGCGAAAGCAGGCAACAACTGACTCAAATCGCTGAGCGTCACCCCAGGTTTATAAGACGGCGTTACGCTACCTATTTTTTCAGAGGCTTTACCGGCCAAGAAATCACCCACCAATTGCATCGGCGCGTTGTAATTTGAGCCGCCCATTGCATAGGCTTTTTCTTCCAACTGACGCTGTAAATCAATACCGGCTAAAGGGTGTTGTGGATAGTCTGTTTCAGGATTCACATCAACCACAATGGCTGAGTTGGCATTACGCTCATTGCGTGAATATTCGCTCATGCCATTAATCACTAACTTACCCGGCTCCGACGCGGCCGCCACCACAGTACCACCTGGGCACATGCAAAAACTGTAGACACTGCGACCGTCTTTACAGTGATGGACTAATTTATAGTCAGCCGCGCCTAAAATCTCATTGCCCGCATGCTCACCAAAGCGTGCTTTATCAATCACAGACTGCGGATGCTCTATTCTTAAACCAATCGAGAACGGCTTCGCCTCGATATAAACTCCATCCTCTAACAACGTCTGGAATGTATCCCGAGCACTGTGGCCGATGGCTAAAATAACATGCTGAGTCTTGATCACCTCGCCCGAACTTAAGGTCAGTCCTTCGACTTGCTGGTCAACAATATTTAAGTGCTCCAGCTTTTCCCCAAAGCGGATCTCACCACCTAAGGCGATAATCTCTGCGCGGATATTTTCCATCATTTTGACTAATTTAAAGGTACCAATGTGCGGTTTACTGACATAAAGGATTTCTTCAGGCGCACCGGCTTTAGCAAACTCAGTTAAGACCTTACGACCATAAAACTTGGGATCTTTGATTTGCGTATAGAGTTTTCCGTCAGAAAAAGTCCCTGCGCCGCCCTCACCGTATTGCACATTCGATTCTTCATTAAGCTGTCTATCGCGCCACAAACCCCAGGTATCTTTAGTACGCTGCCTTACATCTTGGCCGCGCTCAATCACAATCGGTTTCAAGCCCATTTGCGCCAAAAGTAACGCCGCTAAAATACCACAGGGACCAAAACCGACAATCACCGGGCGTTGTTGTTCAGCTTGAGGAAAATTAGTCAGCTTCTCGGTAACAAACTTATACTGCATATCTGGGCTCGGCTTAACACTACCCTTACCCGCAAACTGTGCAAGACAACGCGCTTCAGCTTCAGCTGTGAGCGCTACGTCTAAGCTATAAATCAATAAAATTGAATCTGACTTTCGTGCGTCATGGCTTCGTTTAAAAACTGAAAGTTCAAGGAGTTCATGCTCTTGCAACTCTAGTTTTCTGATAACTTCCTGTTTTAGTGCACGACTAGAGTGATCTAAAGGTAATTTAATATCTGTAAGTCTTAACATAATTGTATTACTGCCTGCTGTATTGACCAATAACCATACTCATTAGAAATGCTACCCATTGAGATAGCCTGTCACATCAACCAGCTCAACAAACGGCCATCGCTAAGAACTCCGCTGGACGATTAGTGAGGCACATAAAGGTGCGAAGGTGATAACCAAGCAAGAACACCTGCTCTGAGAAATCAGAAGTGCTCTTGATGGCATAAAATCAATATAACTGCGACTCTCACTAAATGTGCGAGGTGCTTGCAGGATGCATGACCCGCTCTACTTTCGGCCTCCCGCTACAAGCAGTAAGCCACCGGCAAAGATTGCTGCAATTCCGGCCCACATTGGAATGTTCACATTTTCTTTTTCTTTTGCAGTTAGCTCAACGGACCCCAGCTTGACCACAGTCGTATCTTTTGTATAGCTAAACCCACCATAGGCAAGGCCGAGCGTACCGACAACGATCAGAGCAAGCGCAAAAACTTTAATTGTGTTCATTTCGTGAACTCCTTGATTACCTGTTCAAACCTCAGCACCCAAGGCGTCTGAGTAAACGAGGCTTTGACCATTAAAGCACGATTTGATCCGCGTGCGGCATGCAAAACTCTAAGCTCTGTATAAGTGGCTTTTTAGAAATCAATGCCAGTGCTTGAAGAGGCCGAGCTTTAAGCTAAACGATGCCACTAACGAGCATACGAAGGATGATCGTTAGGCCAGAAAAGCACTTAAACAGCTTATCGAATTGCACCCCACTCCCTCTTCAAGTGTAAATATGAGTCAGCCACAGCTTCAGAGTTTTTTTCAAAAATAAGAGTGCACAGCTCAGAAAAAATAAAAGCGACCCTGCTTCTAGTCGCACAAAGCGTATATCTGAACTTAGCGCTCAACGATCAACCTCTGCAACCACCCAATCTATAAAGTTGCGCACCGCAGGTCGTGGATTAGAGTGTGAGAATAGCCAATACCCTCGGGTTGGCTTGGCTATCAAACACGACTTCCAACGTTCACTGCCACTCACATCAACCTTCATGTTCTCATCGCTGTTTTCGTTGCGTGCTGTATCAAGGGCCACACACTCAATCACCGCACCCGACTTCATCGTCAATTTAATGGGATAACGAAAGGTACAGACGATTTCTATGTAGTCATGCTGATCACAGGTAAGCATGGTGTTCACCACTCCAGAACTTTAAGCTGCATAGCAGCTTACTTACTCTTGTTTATCGTGGGTTATTTTGCTGTCTGCTGGCGTTTCTTCACGAGAGTCCATTGAGTAGTCTCGAGTGACACTGGCCACGCGTATCCGGTAATCAGTAAAAACGGAATCACGCCCTTTGCTTTGCGCGAGACGGTGTTTCTCTAAGTTACGCCACGCTTCGATTGCTTGCTCATCACGCCAAAATGACAGTGATAATACTTTTCCTTCTTGCGCAAGGCTTGAAAAGCGCTCTATTGAAATAAAACCATCAATATTTTTTAATAACGGCTTTAACTCAGCAGCAATATCTAAATACTCCTGCGTTTTCCCTTCTGCGGGATAAACCTCAAAAATCACAGCAATCATTTTTCACACCTCCTGCATGCGCAATAAAGCTCAAAGGAGCATCATCATCTAGCGCCTCAATCAGCAACGCGCGTCAACCTACCCTGCCACACAGCCGCATGACTGACCTGAATTAATTAGCCTCCAAACATGGATACATCAAGCGCATGACTATCTCCTAGCCAATACGCATAGGTTGTGTGGTCTGCTAAATCATCACCGGATAAAGCATGGATTAGAATAGAGAGCCCCTGCCTATTTGATTCAAGCCAAGGGAGCAGTCGATCAAAATGCTCTGCAGCAAATATAATCTGGCAACTCCACTTTGGGTGAGGCCCCACCTTCTGCTGATGAACGCGACCCACTTTGAGAGCAAACTTTTTACCCGCTTGCTCGCATAAAGAGGTCGCAAAGGCCAATGTCTCTTGCTCAAAATAGACATGTGCATGATAGGCCTGATGAGAATTAACTGGTCGTTTAATGGCTTGCATAAATACTCCCTAGCATACCCTGTTAGCGTTTAACCAACCCCTGTTGTCATAGATTCAAGCATTCCTTATCACATAACACCACAAATCAGCCGCGCCGATTACTATCGTCGGATGAATCTGTTTTATTAGGTCGCATTTTAAATACAGACTTAATTATTTTTGTAGTGATAGGGAATCGACTTGATATATATTCATCTTCTGCCCTGCTCAATTTATGCTTAAATACATTAGCGTCATCTGGTAGTTTAATATTTTGATTAACCCTTTGCAGCGCAGAATATAAATCTTGACGTGAAAAAGAATAGTTTTGACATATCTGTCGTTTTTGACCATCACTTAAGTGAACATTTATATGTGTCATAGATCCTGCACCCATGCTAAGCTGATGCTCTATTTCCAAAATATCTTTTGGATTAACACTAAAACACCACTCTTTAAAAACGGGATGGTAACTATAAAACTCATTATTCGTGACATATATTTCAAACTGTTCTTTGCTTTTCAAAAACCAAATAAACATCCCGGACAGAAATATCATATTGTATGAACTGAAAACTCCGCATGCAAGCTAAAACACTGGTGTGTTGGTATCTGCAGACTAAGACTGGTCTGCGCTTGCAAGCCAAACTGCCGCTCATCACACCCGGCGAGAATACCGAAAAAAACAAAAGCAGTACTGCTCGTCCAATTCTGACCATGCCTGCTCTTCCTTGGTATTATCTACCGTTCCAAAACCTCCCCTGCACGCAGCAGAAACTCTAAGGAGCCTCTGAATTACGTTAGCGAGGACGCTAGCACAAGGCAAAAATGGGCGATAAAGCGCAGTTTACAGCGAGTAAATGAGCATTTTGAGCACGTTTTTAACGCAGTGCTAGCTATGCAGGTAGTTATTCAGAGGTTTCCTAAGCGTCATCGCTGCGCTTTTCTTCGACATCACCTGATAATAAAATTGCCAACCACTTACCATCTTGTGAGTTCTCTAGAGCTATTTTAATAACCATAGTTAACAACACTGACAGTAGCATTCCGGCGCTACCTAACAACCACCCCCAGAATACTAACGATAAAAACACCACTAATGTTGATATCCCTAATCCTCTGCCTAAATATCGGGGCTCAATTAGATTCGCCATTATCACATTGATAGCTAAGTAACCTAAGCCAATAAAACTCGCAGGCCCCAAGCCCAATTGTAAAATCGCTAATAGTATTGCCGGTACTGCAGCAATGATTGAACCAATGTTAGGGATGTAATTCAGTAAAAAAGCCAAAACCCCCCATAGCAAATAAAAATCTAGCCCCACAGCCCAAAGCATCAGCGTCACACTGGCACCAGTAGCCATACTGACTAATGTTTTGATCGCCAAGTAATGGTTGACAGATGATAAGAAACGATGAATTTGTTGCATTTTAATTTCAGGTTCATCGAGCGCCAGGTAGATTTTTTTAGGTAAAGAAGATGCTTCAAACAGCATAAAAACAACTGTGACGGTAATAAGGAACAAGTTGGTCATTACACCACCTAAGCCGCTCAGCATATCCGCTGCCAGCCTCATTGCCACAGCAGGATTAAAATATTCTGCAATGAGCTCTCTTGTAAGAACAATATTAAACTTTGCTAGATTTTCAATAACCCAAGACAATTCGACTTTCAACTGCTCCAGATAGTCTGGAAGAAGTTGTGATAACTCAATTAACGACTTACCAACCAAACCTGCTATATACACGACAAGGGTAACAAAAACGACAATCACCGCAACAACAGCTAGTGGCTTAGGAATTTTAAAACTTTCTATTTTCTTGACGATTGGAGCACAAATTATTGCTATAAATAAAGACAATAAAAACGGCACTAAAATATTAGCCGCAGTTTTTAGTCCTGCAAGCACAACAAACAACGCTGCAACTATTAACAATGCTTTATAAATACCGCTTTTATAATCGACTGGTGCCATAAGAAACCTATAACTCTTTTAATTTTATATTAAAAGGCTACCTGCAGTACGCCCGAAAGCTAAAGGGAGGAGTACTCTACGATCGAATTCAGAGTGAGTTACAGAGAGCGCCTGATCAAAATAACACTCGAAAGCCACAATAGACAGCAACGACTTAGTCTGGTCATTTTTCATCTTTTCTGTGGAGGGCCTAACGTGCAACGGTGCCGGCTATGGCGCTGCCTATTAACTCTTGATGTGGTTATAGAGGCCGCTGAGCTAACAGCGGCCTTAATCATTGAGTTTATTCGCTCGGCTTACGTGCTAAAAGAGTGGCAAACTGCAATTGCGCGCCATTGTGCATGGTACCTACATCTTCGTTGTACTTAATCAGCTCCCAACCTTGGTAAGCCTCAGACAACTGCCCTGCTTTTAGGGTAAAGGGGAAGCGCATTGGCGAGGGCAGCTCGGCAGTGCTCATCGCGCACACAATCAGGTTATAACCACCGGGCAGCGTATGCGCTTGCATATCGGCAATTACCGCAGCAACACGCGCGGGATCGAGAAACATGAGGGTGACGGTGCAGGCAATAAAACCATACTCCTCAGCAAGCGCCGCACTATTGATGTCGTACATCTGAGCCTTAAGGTTGCTAATCCCCTCTGCGCCGATAACCTGCTGCAGCATTGCAATGGCGTTGGGGTTGTTATCCACTGCGGTGACGTTAAAGCCAAGCTGGCTCAGGTATAAGGCGTTTCGTCCATTGGAGCAGCCCATGTCTAAGGCAGTGCATGGTTCAATAATTTTGCACGCTTCTACCACTTCACTGTGCGCAGGATTTAAGCCGTAACGGCTATTTAGATCAACGGTCATAATAACCCTTTAGTTTTTGAGATTAATGTCAGTAAGTTACTAATATATTAAGCATCAGCTATAAGACGCGGCACAACAGGATTAAATTTTGTTCTAAACCAATGTTAAGAAAAAACTAAAAGTTTTTAATCGACCCCAGCCAGCGTCCAGCGCTGACATGTTTAATTCAGTAGCAAAGGCGCTATCCATTCATAACAATTTGGCACCAAGTTCCCTTGTTTCTTCCTCACTCTAAAGCTAAGGTGACTGTATGACTAATAACAAACAACGTATTTTTGCAGACATCTTGATTCCTGGTGTAGGTGAACCTACCACCAATATGGCTGTTGTTATTGCAGACGGCATCATTGAATGGGTAGGGCCACAACAACAAGCACCACAGGTGACAGGTGTTGATATGCAGGTGCCAGTGCTGATGCCGGGTATGTGGGATTGCCACACGCACTTCACCGGCATGCAAACCCCTACACTTTCCGCGGCCATGGACATACCTGTTCCTGTGGCAGCCGCACGCTCAGTGGCTGATGCTCAACGTGCCATTGACGCAGGTTTTACCAGTGTTCGTGAAGTGGGTGGCTTTGGCGTCTACCTCGCCCGTGTTATCAACGAAGGCAACGCCATTGGCCCGCATGTTTATGCTGCAGGAGATTTAATCTCGCCAACCGGTGGCCATGCTGACTTGCATAACTACTCTTTAGGCTGCGTGGCAGATTTAGCCGCACGAGATGGCTGGCTGCACACCTGTGATGGCGTAACCGGCGCTTTACGTGCGGTGCGTTTACAACTGCGTAAAAATGCCAAACTCATTAAGATTTGCGCCTCGGGTGGCACTCTAACCGAGTACGATGACCCTATGCATCAGCAGTTTAGCGATATAGAAATCCGCACGATGGTGGAAGAAGCCGCTCGAGCAGAACGTATCGTCGCAGCACACTGCCATGGCAAAGCTGGGATTATGGCAGCCCTACGCAATGGAGTGAAAACCATTGAGCACGGCACCTTTTTGGATGAAGAAGCCGCAGATGCCATGCTAGAAGCCGGTGCAATTCTGGTCACCACGCGCTCGGTTAAGATTCGCAATATGCAATACGCCAAGACCCACGGCTTACCCGATTACGCTTGGAAAAAGCTGCTAATGACCGCAGATCGGCATCGCGAAGCGGTCTCCTTGGCTATTGAAAAAGGCGTCATCATTGCTGCAGGTACAGACACGCTTACTTCAGGCGATGACACACCCCTGCGCTGGGGCGAGCATGCTTTAGAGCTCAAATTGTTAGTGGATGATGGCATGACACCGTTACAAGCCATCGAGTCAGCCACCGCCACAGCACCCTTAACGCTGGGCCCACAAGCGCCCAAAACAGGACAAATCAAAGCGGGCTGGGATGCCGATTTATGTGCAGTCACAGAAAACCCAGCCAACGACATAACGGTATTACTAAACACAAAAAATATTACCCATGTATGGAAATCAGGTACTTTGCTTAAACAACCGCTGTAGCACGCTTTTCATGCTGCACCCACAGCCAAGGAGGCAACTATGCTCGATGTTATCAACCCTGCCACAGGTCAAGTGATCCGCCAATATCAATGGTGCGACGACAACGGCTTAGAACAAAAACTAGAAAACGCCGCCCAAGCTTACCCGCAATGGCGCGCGCTGAGCTTTGCTGAACGGGCTCAGTATTTGCGTAAAGTTGCCTCTGTATTACGTGATAACAGCCCGCAACACAGTGCTTTAATGACTGAGGAGATGGGCAAACCTATTGTCGAGGCTCGCGGGGAAGTGGAAAAGTCCGCCAGTGGCTGTGAGCATTACGCTGACTGTGCCCAACAGTATTTGGCGCCACAAGACATCCCATCCGATGCCAAAAGAAGCTGGGTTCAATTTCTACCGTTAGGTACGGTACTTGGCATCCTGCCTTGGAACTCCCCTTACTGGTTAGCCACTCGCGTGTTTGCACCGGCTTTAATGGCGGGCAATACAGTCATAATAAAACATGACTCGCATGTGCCAGGCTGTGCTGCAGCCCTTGAGCAAGCTTTTGCTGATGCCGGTGTCCCCAAAGGTGTATTGCAAACTGTTATCGCAAATCACAGCGCCACAGAAAAAATGATCCGCGATCCACGCATTAGCGCAATATCCTTCACTGGTTCCACAGCTGGTGGCAGTAAGGTTGCTGCTATTGCCGCCGCGGAAATTAAACCCGCCGTGTTAGAGCTTGGCGGTTCTGACCCTGCCATCGTCTTAGCCGATGCAGATATTGATAAAGCTGTGGATGTTTTAACCACCTCACGTTTTATTTGCGCCGGACAATCCTGCATTGCCGCTAAAAGGCTGTTAATCGAAGAATCGATCTATGCTGAGTTTGTCGAAAAATTCAGCAAGCGTTTAGCCAGCCTCAAGGTCGGCGATCCCACTCAAGAGGATACCGATATTGGTCCCATCGCACGGGCACAATTACGCGATGTATTGCATGATCAAGTCACCCGTTCGATTGCTGCTGGTGCTAAATGCCTTATGGGTGGCACGCTACCCAAAGGACCCGGTTCTTTTTATCCGGTGACTTTATTAACTGATGTACCTTTAGATGCTGCCGCTTTTACTGAAGAGACCTTGGGCCCCGTAGCAGCAGTACGTGCAGTTAAAGATGTTGAAGAGGCTTTTGCAATTGCTAATGATAGCGCTTATGGCCTGGGCGCCAGTATTTGGACGCAGTCCGAGCGCGGCGCTCAACTGGCGGCTCGATTTGAGTCTGGCCAAGTGGCCATTAATGGCATCGTTAAAAGTGACCCGCGCCTACCATCGGGCGGCATCAAACGCTCTGGTTACGGCAAAGAGCTCGGACCGCATGGCATCCGTGAGTTTGTTAATGCACAGCAGGTATGGCAAGGGGAGTAGACCGCTCCCCTTGTGACTGCTAAACCACAGTCATTTCTTTAGGCAGGGTGAAAAAGGACTCGCACCCTTCTTCAGTTACTAAAATAGTGTCAGAAATGCCACAGGTTTTATTGCCTTCCACACCCCACATCCAAGGAATTAAATGGAAGGTCATCCCGGGCCTAAGCACGGTTTCATCACCCTGCTTTAAGCTCATGATGTAGCCTTCATCCCAGCTCGGTGCAAAAGCGATACCAATGGAATAACCTACACGAGTAATCAACTTTGCACCCACATCATTATGGCTAACAATGTCGCGTACGCATTTCTCCACATCAGTCACCATCACCCCTGGGCGCACCAAATCATGCACTGCATCCAACGCTTCCAGCATGGTCGCTTCGGCGCTTTGCATTGCTGCGCTTTGCTCACCTAACACCACAGTGCGCATCATAGCCGTGTGATAACGACGCATACAGCCAGCCATTTCTAAAAACACATGCTCGCCAGGCTGAATAGTGCGCCCCTCCCACGTCGCGTGACCGATCATAGTGCGCGGGCCTGAGGTTACATAAGGCAATACCGCTGGGTAATCACTACCTGCACGAAACATAGCTGCGCACGCTGCCGCAGCCACATCATTTTCTGTAGCACCGACCTGCACAGCATCAATGCCAGCTTGCATTCCAGCTTCAGTAGCCTTTGCTGCTTGCCGCATCAATTCAATTTCCACTTTAGATTTGCAAATACGGCCTTCTTCGACAATGCCGTAACAATCGAGCAAATTCCCTTCACCCGCTTGCATGTGACAATGAAAACGGTCTTGCTGGTAGGCTGGAAAAAAAATAGCTATTGCGCTCATAGCCTATATATTTATTTTCTAAGCCTAAATCCTTAATAGTATTAAATAGCTCCTGAATAGCATCACCGGTATCGGTGTAACAGCGTGCTATCTCGACCCAAGTTCTATGTTCTATATTGGATGCTTCAAGCTCACGAGTAATAGAAACAGGCTCACCATCAAGCGGCACAACCAATGCTTGAAAATAAGAATAGCCCGTAGTTTGATGCCCAGTCAGGTAAAAAAGATTTTCTGGGTCTGAGATCACTACAGCATCGAGCAAACGCTCTTGCATACGTTCACGCAGTTCTTTTAAACGGCGTTCATATTCAGCCAATGGAAAGCACAGAGAAGGATTATCGCGCATAGCAGGCTCCTTTTTGTCGAAGCGAGCAAATGCGCCCGCTTCTATCTTTGCGGTGTTTTCATGAATTAACGATCGCTTTTTCTAACCGATCTAAGCCTTCATTCAGTACATCATCTTCGATGGTTAATGGCGGCATCACTTTCACCACTCGACCATTTGGACCACATGTAGGAATAATTAAGTTTTCTTGGAACGCACTGGCAACTACAGCGCTAGCTTTTTCACCCGTGCCCATATCTAAGCCATGAACCATGCCGCAACCGCGTAATTCAATCTCAGCACCCGTTCGTTGAATGATATCCGCTAGCCGCTCTTCAGTGAGCGCTCCTTTGCGTCTCACCTCGGCAAGAAATTCATCATTTTCAAAGTAGTCCAATGCCGCTGTACCTGCAACAAAAGAAAGGTTCTGCCCGCGGAAGGTGCCCGTATGCTCGCCCGGCTGCCACTGATCGAGTTCGGGCTTAATGAGCAGAACGCCCAAGGGAATACCGTAACCACCAATCCCTTTCGCTAAACATACCAAGTCAGGTTCAATACCAAGGTTTTCAAAGCTAAAGTAACTGCCGGTGCGCCCTACCGACACTTGAATATCATCGACAATCAACAGGCTACCGTGCTCACGTGCTAACTTCTGAACGTCCTGTAACCATTCTTTGCGCGCCACATTGATGCCACCTTCGGCTTGGATGGTTTCTAAAATAAAAGCAGCAGGCGCTTTGATACCGCTGGAAGGATCTTGTAAAGCGCGACGCAAGGGCTCTAGAGTATCGACTCCTTCACCTAAGTAACCATCAAAAGGCACACGGATAATATTGTTTAAATCGACCCCCGCAGCTTGATGAAATTTTTGATTGCCAGTACAGGCTAATGCGCCCAGCGTCATACCGTGAAAACCATCGGTAAAGGCCACGACATCGCGCCGGCCAGTCACCTTGCGTGCGAGCTTTAGCGCAGCTTCCACCACGTTGGTTCCTGTGGGCCCGGTGAACTGCAGCTTATATTCTAGTCCTCGGGGCTTAAGGATCACTTCCACAAAACGTTCAATAAATTCTTTTTTTGAACGGCTGTACATATCTAAGCTGTGGCTAACGCCTTCGGCTTCAAGATAACTGATCATGGCTTTACGCAGCTTAGGGTTGTTATGCCCAAAGTTAAGCACCCCAGCACCACTGAAGAAATCAATATATTCATTGCCGTCCACATCCCACTGCTTGGCGTTACGAGCAGTATCAAACACTACAGGCCAAACTCGGCAATAACCGCGCACATTAGATTCATAACGTTCAAATATATTCATGGCAGCCTCCTGCGGGCAAAGTGAGATAATCTTTAAAATTTATTCAGTTGTTTATCTAACCCCCTTAATTTAGAGCGTGGACCCCATAGAGCTAAAATGCAAACATGAGGCTACCTAAGTATTACCTTATACGATAAAAAGAAAGTTTTAAGGTGTCGCCAAAACGATGCGAGAGGTGCATATAAAAGACGCTGAAGGCTAAGCACATCGATTGAACTGATAGGCAGTCACGTCCAGATCAGCCTGAGAGTGAACCGAAAAGTCTGCACCCTTAGGTAAATACTGCCGAATCACTCACCTTGTTAATTATAGGATTTGTTTGCTGAATTAGGCGGGATCACAACCTGCAAGCAACCTTGCTGACATTTCGGGACAGCTGGGCAGGCTATACGTCTTTGCTGGCTTTTATTTTACTTTATAGAGCCATTTGTCCATTAAGAATTTCTCGGCCACTAATATTTTGGCAATGGTGAGTTCTTCTGCTAAATAACCCCCTGGTGCGGCTTGGTAAGCTTTAGAAAAGTGGCTGATAAAGGCATCGATAATCGCAGCCCTGCTAAGCCCCGTCTGACGACGTATGGGATCGACCCGCTTATTCGCACTGGTAATACCTTTGTCAGAGATTTTCTCTCGACCGGTACGTAACACGTGCAGCATTTTGTCGGCATCAATATCGTAAGCGAGGGTCGCATGGTGCACCAACACCCCAGTGCCAAAGCGTTTTTGTGCCGCGCCACCTATTTTGCCTTGAGCCGAGGTAATATCGTTTAATGGCTTATAGTGGGCTTGAATGCCGACCTCAGCTAATGCTGCCAACACCCAAGCATCTAAAAACTGATACGACGCTTCGATGCTCATGCCATCCACAATCGAGGTGGGTACCGTTAACGAATAGGTAATGCAGTTACCCGGCTCCATAAACATAGCACCGCCGCCGGTAATACGCCGCACCACTTGTACCCCAGCCTCTTGCGCAGCGGCCATCTCCACTTCATTTTTGACTGACTGGAAACAACCGATCACCACGACAGAATCATCCCAATCCCAAAACCTTAAGGTTGGTCCGCGCAAGCCTTTCGCCACAGACTGAGCTAGCACATCGTCTAAAGCAACATGCATTACGGCTGGTAAAGTAACCGGAGGAATAAGAGAAAATTGATGATCAAGCCAACTGCTCGCCTTACCTAAAGCACGCCGCACGGCGATAGCGACAGCCTCTGCTGAGAAGCCAAACATGACCACATCGTCATCGAGTGCTTCTGCAATAGCAGCAGTTAAAACTTGCTGACTGGCCGTACTGGACAAGCCAATCAGAGCGTTATTAATAAGGGTTAAAGCTGTCTCAGGCTCTAAGAAAAAGTCACCAGAAATACTCACTTGGCTTAAACAATCATCTTGCACCTCTACATCGGCAACCACTAACTTACCGCCAGGTACTTTATATTCGCCGTGCATCACTTCACCCTGCATAATTGAGTTTCCTTATTGAGAATCAATCTCATAATAAGAGTCATCCCTAGATCAAGCAAGGTTTAAACTACTGGTCAGTACAACTCGATCTCTTTTAATCCAATTACAGCGCTTAGCCCCAGCAAGCTTCTTTATCAGCAGCAATGCCAATAAATAACCTGGGTAAAAGCAATAAAAAAACCATTTCATACACGGTAACTGCTCGTTTTGGTAAAGCTGTATCGACAAAAGAATAACAGGCACCGCCAACAATGCTGCCCAGCTCGCGTTGAGTAGACAGGGTGCGGCACACACTAGACATAGCAACCTTTGTTAGGAAACGTCATACTCAAATAATTCATCAGACAGCTGTCTAATTAAAGACTCTACTGCTGCAGCAAAGTTAAAATGCGCGGCTCCATATTGATACTCATGATAAGACCGGTTAGCTTTTAGATGCCTAGCTCCGATAGCATCGACTCTATGTTTGATAGCCAAATCTTCCGCTACGTCTGTCCCATAAAGAATTTCAAGCCATTGAGATAAAAGATCAAGACGCTCATCAGAACTGTACTTCGACTCTAGAAGCCCGTGTAGTTGCCATAAAGCATCCAATGTCTTTAGGGCTGGTAGTTCTGTGTCACTAGGCCTAGTTTTTTCATCGGCAACCTCTCTTTTCAGCGTTTGTTTTTGCTTATATATATCCCATCGGTGTGCAAGATAAGCGATAGGAACCACTAGCAGTGTTGAAAAAGCAATAAGCAGTACAGCTACAGGTAGCAACAGGATTTTCTTTATCTTATTTCGTGCTGCGCCATCCTCATCTAAATCCCAAGACACACCGCCCAGAGGATTATCAAAAGGCTTACCGTTGTCATACAAATCATCCAAGCGACGTTGTGCTGATGCAACTCTTGCTTGCCTTGCCGCCGTTATACATTGATATTCTTTATCTCTAACCATCATTTAAAGCCCACCCCCAGCACCACAAACAGAATATCGAGTCGACGTATCGTGTCAGGACAACAGCGAAAGGCGTACAAATGAGGCGTGAATACGAAAACATTATGCGCTTATTTTAGAGCAGGTTTTTCTGGGGTATCCAGCGCGCTAAGTCGGATTGTAACTGTTCTGTCTTATACCTGCAGATTCAGCCGCGATCCATTATCAAAATCAGCCGCTACGTTCTGGTACTGCTGTACCGCGGCTTTTTGGCTTTCACTGCTTTGCTCCGAGACACTCTCAGCATCAGCGAGCTGTTCCTCCTCATCCTTGTTCTCTCCCTGCTCCTCATTCCGGCCTTCAGCAACCTGCTCTGCCCGAGCTTGCGCCTCCATTTGCGAGGCTTGAGCAGCCACGGCATGATCCTGTCCGGATGGTTCTGCTGGTGCTAAGGCAGCAGCGCGGATAGCTTGTGCTTTACGGATGGTTTCTTCAGGGTTATTGCCGCTTGAGGTATCAATCTTGACCTCACCGCCAATTGCATAGCTGACACCATCTGGACCCTGCTGGTAGCTGTAGGTCGCACCAGACGTAGCCAGCCCACCAGCAGCGGCCAAATGCGCCATTTCATGAACACGAACTTCACGATCGCGTGCTTTCAGCTGCTCCACTTGCTTGATTTGCTCCGGCAAAAGCATTGCATCACCGTGCAATTTTTTGCCATCTTGCTGATCGGCCCCGTTCTGTTCGGGACGGCCCGCAAAAGAGTGAGTTGCAAAAGAATGGCCAACAGATGAAATATTCATAGCGGCCCTCCGAATGTGATGAGTTTAGTACAAGCAGTATGCCGCGAGTGCAGGCGCAGATCCAGCCACAACTTTTAACCCGTTTAAAGCAAACAACTGGATATTCGCAATCACCTAACAGCCCTGATTCAAGCAACGCTCAGTTGGTCATTTTCTGTATCCGGCACTATCATTGTGATTTGATACTGATTTCTTTTGGCAAGTACAATCCGCGCTAGCTCAGATAAACCGTCACCATTGATGAATCGTACCGCATTCACCTTGCCTTTATTAATATAATATTTTAGGAAACACTGAACAAATCCCAACGGGCTGCAGCCTTTGGTAAAATATCCAATCCTAATTATATCGAGTCCACAGTCATGCAAATCACTTTCGCCGAAGCCGAGTCGTCAGCAAAAAGAAGCAAACCCTCGGGATCGACTGTTGATGGATCTGGAAACTCTGTGCCTTGGTCTGTTCTGGAATCATGATTGAGCCGTACTATCCGAAATCTACCCAGGTCGTCCGACTATGGGCTTTCTCGCATGTTACGTATGTACATCCTACAGCAGTCATGGGGTTTTCCGATAAGGAACTGAGGAGCCGTTTATGACAGCGCACAATTCAGCTTTTATGGGTATTGATCTTGGGCGTGATGCCGTGCCGGAGCGACCACTTTTTGCGTTTTCGTCGTCTGCTGGAAACTCACGGCCTGACTCAACAAATTTTTCTGCGGCAATTACCAGCTGCACAAGGCTACCTCAAGGAAGGCACGGTGGTGACGCACAATTATTCCGCACCACCTTCCACCAAGAATAAGTAAAAGCCGTGATCCGGAATGCGCCCACTAAGAAGGCAATCAGATACTTTGCATGAAACTCATATCGTGCTGATCGGCTACGTTTGTGCATACACTGTCACCACTCGGCCAACGTGCACACGTAACCAACCATCTTTCACACGGCGAACAGCGTATACGGTGATTCTGTTATCTGGGGCGCAACGGGAGGGATATGGGGGGGGGAGCCACGCCAGGCGCGGCCCTAGCGGCACAGGGGTCAACTGCACCGGAGCCGGAACGCGCCGGTTGAGCACCCTTTACGTCGGCACTTTGCCCGCACCACCGGCTGCACAGCCCACCAACCTTTCCTTGCACCTTTTGTCGACGTGTATGCCGTTGGCGGGAAAATCCGCCTAAAAACCGAAGCCCGGAAAAGCAGCAAACGGGTAAAACTGCTGATAAAATTTTTTATGGCCCTGAAGTTGAAATTTAAACTGAATTTTAAATCCGCATGGATGGCGTTTGATTGTTTTATTCCGTTTCCTTTAACTAACAAATCGGAAAAACACTAATTATACTACGAAACCACCTTTTACTTTCTTTTAAGCAATTCAGTTACCTTTTCGAACGTCTCATAGGCACCGTCCGGCTCGGACGGGCCCTTCAGACCTAATTAATTTAATTTCGTATATCAACCCACTAAAACCACACACATATAACGCCTATCTTAGATCACGTTCTCTGCACATCAGTCTTCGGATGGACTGCATACTTATCAAAGAGCATTAAAAACCGCAGCCCTCTCGAAGCTACACGTCTTATTTATTACTGACTACGAGCAGCCAATCAAAGCCTTAACACTAGCAAAACCTACCTAAACAGCAACGCTTTACTACAGCGAAGACGACCAACTAACCTTAACCTTACACCCGCCACTTGCCTTCTTTGTCGTAACTAACCACCCTATTTCGTTGTAATTTTACCTGTTTCCTTGTCAGCCCAAAGTGGATGGCAACTCTCATCAGGCTCTTCCCCGAGTACGACGCTCCTCACTAGTAAAGCGTAGCTGATTATACTTTCCCATATAAACAAAAAAAACATTACCAATACAATCATAAATGGCGACTACCAACGCTCGGTCTTAGCAAATTATCCCCTCCTCTGTTGAGATGCAAGTAGACACAAGGCCGGAAAATCAGCCAGAAAATCCAACCCAACATAAGGTCAACAGACTATCAAACAGTCTGGCAGAAACGACGTTCGGTAAAAATTAATGGATGACTCATCGTGCGACCCTCCCAATACCACGGCAGGCAACCCAGCGTGCTCGTTTATTACGACCGTTAAACATGACTCGGGTAAAGGCCACCAGAGTGGAAATAGGCTTAGCATCCAGTACACCACTGGGAACCAGAAATCCAGAAAACGAGCGTGTCAGACTTGCTCGTACCGTCGCTCAATCAGTAAACTAATCGAGAACTGTAACAAGCAAACAATGCCCAGTAGAGTCCAGCGAAGGCGGCGGGAAAATTTGCGGTACATTTAAGCCTCCCGGAAAACTACAAACAGCCACACAAATAAAAATATCAAAAATAGAAATCCCAAATTTTGAAGAAAACTCAGCAATCAGCGCCACATCGGCGGTTACGCCCCACCCAGATATTCGAATATTCTTGAGAAATACCTCAGCGCCGCCTTGTGCCCAGCGCAAACGCTGCTTCCAAAGTCCGGTTAGGGTTTCGGGCATCAAGATCCAGCACAATGCTCGCGGCTCAAAAAGACGTCCAGTGTTGGAGCTGCAATTTCCAACTGATATCAATATCTTCGGTCGCCATGTCGTTGCTCCAAAAGCCAACTTCAGCCAATGCGCGCTACGAAAAGCGGCAATCACGCCCGACACAGAAAAACCTGTCCATAAATGCGCTGAGTGCGCTTAATTAAACCAATAATTGATGAAAACTCGCCGACCTGTACTCGACCAACCAGCGTTGAGCGTGTACGAATACGCGGGTTACCAGTAACTGCACCCACACGTGGGTTTTCTAACAATGGCACCACCATGTAGGCCGCTGCATCCCGATCAAGCATCGCATCACCATCAATACATACCAGCAAGTCGCTGCGTGCCGCCATGGCGCCGGTGTTCAACGCCATCGCCTTGCCCTGATTAGCCGCCAAATAATGACGCGCAAACGAGGGTATTCCTCTGTGAGCTGATCCAGTATCTCGCCAGTGTTGTCAGAAGAGCCATCATTAATGGCAATGACCTCGATATTCTCATAACGCTGCGCCATTGCTGCAGCTATGGTTTCTCTGACATTAACGCCCTCGTTAAAGCAGGGGATCAAGATTGAAACCAGTGGATTACCAGTCAGTTCAGGTGGCGCAACACCCTCGCCCCAAGGCCAGTGGCGCTCGCGATAAAACCAGAAATAAATACCACCCATGATCCACAGGCCTACATAAACAACGGCCAGAAAAAAACAAAATAAGCACATTGACCAGTAAATATGCTGGCGACGCCCAGCGGTATGCTGAGGACAATACATAAACTAGAAAAGCAAATATTCGATCAATCATGGCTTGGGACCAGTAAGACGAAAATGCAGGGCGGATGGTTTTCAGATTGGGATGGTTGCTCAGAAAATCATCAGGATAGTAGCCATAGTGACGCGCACCGCTCATTTGTAGCTGGTACATCCACTCGGCCAGCTGGCTAGAAGGGATCGCTGTGTGACCACCATCCTTGCTCCAGTCTAGGGTTTGCAGCTCAAATAACACTTTATTTCGCGCGCCCTCGTGCTCCATTGTGGTTTCGACCAGTTGCTTAAGCCACTTATTGCTCTGTTTCAGCGACACCCCCTCCATCAATGGCATAGCCATCACTGCAGTCCAGTCATAGGTCTGCAAAAAGTCGTAAAATCCTGCGCAACCATTCTTCGGCTGAGGCTTAAGTATCGGTTTGGCGTAGATATTGCGTGCAGTCTTCACTTGAGGTCCGCGAATCTTGCGCACCGCTTGGGTGAGTTCCTTGGTGAAATCAATAAGGAATTTTGACTTGTAACGACTCCATGCTTGGAGTTGCTCAGGAGAGCTGCGAATGCTAGCGATGTCATTGCCTAACCCGGCAGCCTGATAGGCCGCAAGCGCATCGCTACCAGCGCTTCAAAATCCGACAATAGAGCATCATCATGAAAGAGGATGCCGTGGAATACGGCGTGACTTGCCAGACCTCGTAGATTTCGGTAATCTGCTGGCGAGCTACTGGACTCCAAGGTGAAACACGTTGGTATTGTGCTGGTTCTGCATAGTACCGTCAGCAGACCAGCTTTGCACACAGGAATTTTCTTATCCAAGTCAAAAGCTAACACTGCATCCAAGCATAACTTTGCATTACCCAGTTTGCAGTTGCCAAAGATATAGTTGAACAGATCAGCGCGCATTGGCAGCCAGCGGTTGGGGAAATACAGTCCTTTACAGTTCCATCGCCTTGCGGATCAGCATACGCCTCAAAAAACATGGGTAGTTTCATGTCGTACACTCTTATCAGAGTATCGATGTTTTTACCCTGCTCACGGGACACTATCATAGACATAATCTAAATCGACGTGCATCACACGTGTCGGCCCTTTCTCTTCAACTGGACCTACTCAAGACGTCAATCTAGGGTTACCAAGATCAGTACCCTGAATGCTACTTAAATCCTCAACATTAGCCACCTTTTGCAGGGTAAAAGCCATTTTATAGCCGTAATCTTTGATAATCGACAGCGCAGTTCCGTTCGCCGCACCGTAAGGCCAGACCCATGCAATGGGCGACTTACCGGACGCCTCTTTGATTTTTTCGGTTATTTTTCGCACATCCGTCTCGAGCCTCTGGCGGAATTCTTCCTCGCTTTCATAGGCTGCTTTTACCGGATCGTACAGTCGATTCGCCATAACCGGCTTCTGACTGCCTTCTGGATTGGCCTGAGCACCAAAGTGTGAATCCCAAGTGTGCGAACCAATCTCGACCAAAGGGGAGTCTTAATTTCACGCACGATCTCCCATCAGAAAACAGTTTGCGTTCGGTTAGCAAGCCACCAAAATCCACAGGTTTATCGGCTGGCGTGGCCAACCACTACCTACGGGTGCCCAAAGGGCTGGCCAGTTATAAGCCTTGAGTAGAGGGTAGACTCGAGTATAAAAACTGCTAAAACCGTCATCAAAACTCAACAATACCGCCTTGTCTGGCAAGGGCTTGCCACCGTTGTGGGCATCGAGAACTTGTTGCACGCTAATGGCACTGTAGCCGTTATCTTGCAGCCAAGCCATCTGATCGTTCAGGGCGCTGGTTCTGACTGCCAGATAACGTTCATCAGCTAAATCATCCTAACATCGTGATAACAGAGTGCTAGAAAATGGTTCTTTGGCCAAGGCTTGTCCATATTTAGCAACGGACGCTGTTGTGGCGGCAAAAAATCCACTGCCTGAGCAGAAGTAAGGATTGAGAACAATGCAAACACAACGGCAGCAACTTGTAAGATATATTTCTTCATGTCAGCCTCAAAACCTATAGTTAATATCAAATACTAGGCTTAAATCATGTTCGCGCTTGCCATCGTATGGCTGCTTACTCCAGATCAACATCGCACCAGCATCAAATACTTGATTGGTCGCATAACGCTGTCCGTAGCCCAGGGTATTGCTCATGCCGCTACCGTTGCCTTGCTGCCAGTAAAGGCCAGTGCCCAGCAAAAATTGTTGCCGCCAGACTTCTTCATAATGGCGGTACAGAACATGATCAGCAAATAAGGTGGGCGCAATATGCAGGTCGCGTTTAGGGCTGTAATAGGCGCCATCCTGCTTACTGTTGCTACTCATCGCAACCGAGGGCAGTAGATCGATCGTCAGATAAGGGCGTGTGAGCAGACGCTCCTTACCGCTAATAGCATAGCTAAGCCGATTGTTACCGTCGGAAAAACGACTTGCTGCTAGGCTGAACTGGTATTCGCGACGCTCGTTCTCATACCAACGCACATAGCCACCCGCTTGGTCGGACGTCACGCCACTACGAATCGCACGCAGTGGCGTATCACGTGATAGCCGCTCAAGGTCAGTACCCAGTCGCCAGTGATCATTGAAGTCATGCCAGTAGGAAAACCGCACGCCGGTTTTATTGCCGCCGCGTACACGATGGTTGGACAACTCTAACTCCGCCCAGTTATCACGACTGCTGTACTCTACCCCTAGCGCTTGGATACGCTGAGTGCCCTTACCCTCGTCAAAACGACCTGTAGAATAGTCAAAACCAATAAAGGGCCGCCAATGTTCATACTGGCGCGGACCATACAACGCCAATACAGTTCAGGTCATGCGCACCGCTACGGGGTTGCCAGAGGAAATACCCTTGCTGCCACCAAGTCTGAATTCACTCAAATTTTCAACCTATGAGCACGCACCAATTGCTGCGTAGCGGGTTGAGGAGCACTACGTTGCACGACATCTTCAACCAACAGATCAAACTGACGCCACTCTTGCAGATCCTGCGCAACATAAGCTTGCTGGCGCTCTAGCATCAGGTTAGTCGGATCCAGCACCTCGCCAATTTTCAGCTGTCGCTCAGCGGCTCTTGGCAGACCGCGAGCTAACAAGGTTTCTGCTAGGTTAATACGCAAGCCTTGGTTGCCTGGTCCGGTATCACTCAATTTCAAGTTATGCAGCTCGGCCGCATCTAGGCGATTAACTTTTTGTAGATAATGCCCTTGTAGTACTTACCAGACAGCCAATTATCATTGGGTTGCGGCGCCTGCGAGCCGTGGTAGTAGCGGTTATAGGGAGTCTCGGTAATGATATCCCGTACGACCTGTCCACCCTCGGCAATACGTTCGCTCTCCACAGCTGCAAAGAACAACTCTTGCGAATCTTCCGGCGGCGCTTAAAGCCGGATGCCATAAATAGTTTACTAAGGATACGGTAGGCCGTATCCGGCTACGATTTGATAGGTAAGCGCTGGCGACCCAGCGCTTGGCATAAGGGGGTACCAAATCCCTTGTTCTTGCAGGCTTTCGTATTCGTCAATCACATCGGTATGACGGTTGCGTGCTTGATAGGCACCGAGACGATCAATCCGCGCATGCAGGATATCGGCCTCAGTGCCTGTCTGCCCTTCCCACGCTGCGTAATTCATATAGCGCTCGAGGGCGCGATCTGCAATCCAGTACTGCTCCTGCTCGCCACGGCTGTCGGTATGAGCGACACGCACCAGCTCGGCAGTTTATCCAGCTCCAGCTTGCGTAGCACCGCAGCGTCCGTGCAAGTCGTTGTCCATAGCTCATGCAGTGCGGACACCTGCACGGCGGCCTGGCATACATCAGCATCGACGATTTTAGTCTGACCAGCATCTAATCAGATCCTTTAGCCGAGTTAAGGCAAAAAGCTCGTCCCAAAGGTTGCCGTATCTTTTGATGACATAAATAAGCACCTATGACTAAGAAAACTGCCGTTTTCAAGCACAAAACGATCCGCGTTCTGACGAGCCAGATTTTGTTGGCCCGCATCAGCAAGGCTCATAATCCAACCGGCACGGGCATCTTGCTGTTGTGGGTTACTGCGCAGTAACTCCTGCCAGATGGCTAAAGCATTCTGCCATTGTTTTAGATTTCGATAAGAACGGGCGACAGCTAACACGCCGCGCTCGGGAATGCTGTTGCGGGCTGCTTGCGACAAACCTTCCCAACCAAGACTACTTGCTGATCATCTCCAGCCCAGTTGGCTACCTGCAGCCAATCGGCGCGCATACTTGCAGCAAGCTGCTCGCGATTCTGTTCGAACCAAGATAATAAAGGTGCGGAGTTCCCAGATCTGGCCTGAATCACCAAACTTCATAAGAAGAATCTGCGGCAGCTACGGGAACAGCATACATAGCCATACTAATACAAAGCAGCCTGCATGCAGGACACTTGATCCCATTCCACTTAGTTTTGTACATTATTAATTTTATATTTCACAGTCTATGCCCGCATCAGAAGTTTTCTCAACGTCAATAAAAAACACTTGGCTTGCGATAAGCAATATCTCTGTTTAACTAGAACTAAAAATAGCACTTTTAATCATTTTAAAGTTCATTTATAAAAATTAAATTCTGTTTCCACCTCAAAAGCTAGTAAGGATCATCATGTAAATGCACAAGAAACTTAACGTTCGCATATAGAGTGAACAGGTACCGAGTGCTGCTCAATAGTGAAGATTCGCAGAGCTTTTATTTTCGTCCCTAGGTGCAACGCATACTGCAGCATGTGCGGTATAACATCGAGCTAACAAGCAGCACCTCCCCATATTATATATTTTATGTGCCTACTAGCCAAGGCTAGCAATTGGTCAATGCTATCGCCATATCTAATACACTGTAGTTTCTTAAACAGAATCGCGACGCGAGAACTAGGTTGCAGACCATTCGTTTTGGCAGGCTCATACTGGCGCCAACATCACTGCCAGTCACGTTAACTTACTGCAACTGCCACAACTCCCCTGAGTCAGTTGCTATCCACATGCGGCCTTGCGAATCTTCCAACAAGGCACGCAAGCGTTGTTTCTCATTTTCTAAATAGCGCTTTTCCTGAGTCACCTGCTGATCACTCATCAGTAAACGATTAAGATGCTGCAACTTCAGCGCACCCAATAAAAAATCATCCTGCCAGCCATACTTATTGTGCTTAACCGCGAGCAGACTGCTTGGCGCAATGGACGGAATGTACACCTTTTTAGCGTCGATCATTTCGGGCTTAGACGCCACGCCAACGTCCACCGGCCCCCAATATTCTTTACCCAAAGACACCTCAGCCCAACCGTAATTGCCGCCCCTCTCGATCAGATTCAGTTCATCACCGCCGCGCGGCCCATGTTCGCTTGCCCACAGCTGCCCTTTGCGCACCGCCAAGCCTTGCGGATTACGATGACCGTAACTCCATATTTCTGGCAAAACCTTACTGCGGCCGACAAAGGGATTGTCGTGCGGCACACGCCCATCGCGATGCAGCCGCATAATCGTCCCAGCATGGGTAGTGAGGTCTTGACCGTTCGCTCGATGACCACGATCACCCACACCAAAAAACACATAATCGTCAATAAAAGCGATGCGGCTGCCAAAATGCTGGCCTTTATCACTTGCAGACTGGCTGACCAATAATGTTTGCCAATCGTGCAGTGCCGATAAAGACGTATTCAACTTCGCCCGTCCTAATGCTGTTGCGCCCAATCTTTTTTTGCCATCCTTTGCAATCGGTGCAACATAGGTAAAGTAAATCCAATCCGCTTGCTGATCACCTTGTTTATAGTCCACAGGCACGGCAACATCTAATAAGCCGCCTTGGCCCATGACCACCACCTGCGGCGCGCCGCTCACTGATGTTTGCGCCTCGGACTCCATATCAAACAGCACTAAAGCCCCGCCCTTCTGCGTGATCAATAAATGCTTATCTGAGACCTGAGCCATCCCCCAAGGCTGACTCAACCCCTGCGCCATCAAAACAGCTTTGGGCGACACCTCAGCACTCGCGCTCATATTAAAAAACGGCAAGAGCATGAGTACAATCAAACGGAATCTATTTATAGAAAACATTAACAAACCTCGTGCGAGTTTAAGAGGGCTATGGATACGGACAAGCTAGAACTTTTTCCAGTACAGACATTTCAAGTAGTACATGTCTATTCTGTAATTGGCAAATACCGACAAATCTGCACTTCTGTTGGCAAGTGCGTATCCGAGCACTGCGCCAATAACAGCTCCGGAAACACTAGCGACTGCGCCAACTATTGCGCCTGAGACAGTTGGGTCATAGTCCTATCTCTGTTCGCCTAAGCTGAGCGCACCGGTGGCCTTGACGTAGCGAAGCGAAGACAAGGGCATCCGAGTCACGCGCCTGATTAGCTGCCCTCAAGCGTGTACGCACGAAGCTGCCGCTCATCTCGCATGATATATAGAATAAAAACCCGCCTCTCATCTACACGATAAAATATGCGACACGGTAGAACCACCACTTCCCTATATACCGAATTAGGGAGTTCTGGGGGTATCCGTCCGGATTTTGGAAAATCTTCCAATCGGTCGGTTTTGTCGAAAACCTCTTCTACCAGGCGGCTTGCGGCGGCAGGATTATCCAAAGCAATATACTCTGCGATTGCGTTTAACTCTTGAAGTGCCGGATCAGTCCAGATTACTTCAGCCATTTACTCATTTTCTCCCTGGCCTCACTTTGGCTGTACGTTCTTCCCTCAAGTACAGCGCGCTCTCCCCGCGAGAGCCCCTCAAGCAGTTCAAGTCGATGCTGCATGAACTCGTAATCCTGCACATCAACAAGATAAGCCGATGGTTGGCCATGTTCCGTGATAAGTACTGGCTCTTTGGTCAAACGCAGGTCTGCCAAGATTTTTGTAGCTTGGCGCTTAAGGTTTGTAACAAGTTCAACTTTCATGGACTCACCCCGACCCGAAATGATAGTGACACTATAGTATCACTTTCCGGGCGAGACAATCGCAGCTCACGCCTGCATAAACGGCGCCCAACTCGGGCGTCAGGTGGAGGTCCATCGTGCCGGAACAAATTTAATGCACTTGTTATGTATAACGCTTAGATAACCGTCCTTGCTTCACCAAAAAAAAGATCCATTCGGAGCCTTAGGACGTATTGTAAAAACCACCCGCAAGGAGCGGTTCATCGACTTGTTGTACAGAGCCGCTGACACAAATGTTCAGCGCTTCTTTATTAATGGAAATTCCTTTTGAGCGTCGTGACCACCAGCGACGACTTAACTGCGCTGGCCCGCCACAGGTTTTGCAATAAACTACCATGGATAGCCTATCGACACTACTTGCATGCGGCATAGACTCGACCGTTCCGCATTGTTGCCGGCATCGCTCATACCGTAGCGTACTTGCCGAAGCATACAGACCGTAATAGCGAATGGTATGCAAACCTTTGGGCGGCACATGCTGAAGTAGCCGACTTATAAAATCCATCGGCTTGAGTCGCTGTTGCTTAATGCGCTTATCACGGTGATCCAGATAACTCATCGTCACCACATCGGCGGTAACCTGCTTTAACTGTCGCGGATCAACAGGCCCGCCTTTACAGTAACGGGCTAGGTAAAGCACTACGCCTTTGCCATGCGCATAGCGCTCTTCAATACGCACACACCAATGCTTTTTGTACAGACTCCGGTACACCAACCAAAACTGCGTCGCCGACATCGTTGGTGGCAAGATCAACTCTCCCGCATCAAACGCCGCCTTAATAAACGACTGCAGCTTGCCACGATAGACCGAACGAATCACCGCGCTGGGCACGAGGTAATCCCCCAGCGCCTTCCAGTCATTGTTTGAGTCAAGGCCACCCGCTGTCACCAAGCAGTGGGTATGTGGGTGAAGTGTGAGCTGTCGTCCCCACGTATGCAGCGCTATTAAAATCCCAGGCGTAACACCGCCATGTCGCTGCTGCGCGAGTAGTTGCAGTAATGTTTCTTGGCTGGCTTTAAATAGAATCCGCGCAAATAGTGCTTCGTTATAACGCCACAGCGGTAAGTACTCATGGGGCAAGGTGAAAATTACATGGAAGTGCGGCACGTCGAGCAAGCGCGCCTTTTGCCTCTCAACCCAATCAAGACGTTGTTTATGGGCGCAGACATAACAGCTGCGATGGCGACACGAGTGCAGCTGCTCAATCTCGGCATGGTTTAACTTGCAGCGGTAATAACTGGCACCCAGCGCACGTGTACGGCAATGGGTTAATGCATCAATCGCTTTGAGGTTTTTAAGCGGTTGCTTAGTATTCTTTAGTTGTTCAGAGTAACAAGCAAACAGATTTTGTATGGCTCGACTGGACATATCCTTTGTCCTCAGTTGTTATATACACAACTCTAATTTTAATACTCTGCCGCGAAGCGGCTATGTGCAACGCCGTGCTTAGGGGCCGTAGTGAAGCGCAGCGTAACGGAGGTCCCAGCGCAGCGACTACAGCACTTTGTTATGTTGATAAAGGTCGGTGTGCCAGCCGAACTGAATACACACCTAAGCTTTTACAGCTTGGCTAGGACAACCGATGCCACCATTGCGAGCGAGAACGCAGTCATAGGTGTGAATGAAACAGCTAAAGCTGTAAACAAAACACCGAATGCACCTAACTTCAGATGCAAGCTTGCTGAACTCGTTAATTCAGGTTTTGCCATAGGCACCCCTCTATTAACATGACCCCAGTCTTTCATAATGCCAAGGACGGGATCGTCCAGACTTTTGCTGCTTTTTTTATTTCCGCCAGTCTTGAGGAAGCAGCAACCTTGGCGGTCATGCGCCAAGCCCAGTCAATGACTGCGCTTGAACATTCGTAAAACATAACGCCTCAAACACCGGTACAGCTTTGCTGTGTCCGAGTGCTTTGACTTGTTATGGCTTTTATACCAAAATATAATAAATATTGGTACTTCTGGGGTGATGTATGGCTAAAAATACAAGTGTTAGCTTGGGTAAACATTTTGATCAGTTTATTGCTCGACAAGTGGCTGAAGGGCGTTATGGCTCTGCTAGCGAAGTGATTCGTGCTGGGCTGCGTAAACTTGAGGATGATAGCCAAAAGCTTGAAACACTGCGCGCGCTTATACAAGAAGGTATAGCCAGTGGCACTGCCCAATATAGTTATGATGGCTTGATGGCAGAACTTGATAACGAGCTTGGTAAATGAGTTTGTTTTCTGTTTCAAGGGCTGCACGTGCAGACTTAAAAAATATAGCTGCATACACACAAAAGACATGGGGTGCTGAGCAACGCAGAACTTATATAAAAGATCTCGATCTAACCTTCTTATTTTTAGCAGAAAACCCAATGTCTGGCACTCCTTGTGACTATATAATTTCTGGCTTAAGAAAGCACTCCCATAAAAGCCATACAATATTTTATGAAAATAAAGATCACTCCGTTTTTATTATTCGTATTCTTCATAAAAGCATGGATGTTGAATTGCAGCTTGGAAAACCATAACGCCGCCAGCATGCGCGGCTTTGTAGTGAAGGCAAAGCCTCAACGAAAAAGGCGTCGCCGTGCCTGGCCTTGTTAGAAACTTGTGGCGCTACACTGTGATAATTCCGCTCAAGTACTGAGCCGCATTACCAGATACCGCCTCCGAAAATGCATATATTAAATTTAAAATTGCACGTATTAAATAAATATCTATTTGGGTTTGCCTGTCTTGGTAATCACAGCTATAAGCTGCGCTCCACCACCAGCACCAATGGCCGAGTACGTGATGACAAAAAACAGTGCAATAGGCCACATAGATGCACCACCACCTTTATAAGGCTGTAGGAACTCAGTGAATAGAATCCATAAAGACAATGCAATAGTTGGTACTACAATAGAAACAAGCAAGCACCGGAATAAAAGCTGAATCATCGCTCCGCCGAAGAATGCAATCACCATTATCGTAAGTACACCCATTTATTTGTTCCTTTTAGCTAACGCCGCAAGCACTGATGCCACGCTTATTATGAGCCCTCACCACAGGATTCTCAGTGTTTCTTTGAGGTTCAATTCCTTGTTTTTTACTTCACGCATAGTTTCCTCTTTTTTGAATTGTCTAACGCCCGCAGCACGCGCGGCTTTGTAGTGGAGGCGAAGCCGCAACGAAAAAGCCGTCGCTGTGACTGCGATTGTTATGTGTTTTTGGCTTCACTGCAGAGTCTCAAAATACCAGAAATTTCAACCCAATTATAATGAGTATTATACCGCCCAAAAGCTCTGCCTTGCTTTCTAGCCATGTCCCACTTCTAGCACCAATAAACACACCAACCAAGCTGAATATAAATGTCGTAACACCAATGATTCCGCAAGCAACTATCGGGTTGACTTCGAGTAGATTTAATGTAAACCCAGCAGCCATTGCATCTATACTCGTAGCAATAGCTAAAATAAGCATCACTTTATGAGTGATTTGTGCAATATCTTCTTCAACACCCTCGCTAATGGCTTCATAAATCATTTTTCCTCCAACTGTTATAAGAAGGAAGAATGCAATCCAATGTGCATAATTCTCAACCCAGCCGAGCACACCTTTTCCACCAAAGTAGCCTATAAATGGCATTAGCGCTTGGAATAACCCGAAATATATTGCAGCAATTATAGCTAGCGACTTTGTCTTCTTGACACGCTTTGATCCAAGCCCTATAGAAACCGCAAATGCGTCCATGCTCAGTGCTACTGCCAAAATTAAGACTTCAATCATTAAAATATCTCACAAATATACTCGGGTGTTTATTGCTGACGAAACATAACGCCCGCAACACAGGAGAGGAGCAAAGCGACGAGTCCAGCCAGCTTGCTGGCGAATGTGCTTGCGTTTGTTAAGCGCTATTAGTACTGCTGATTAACTTAACCAGATTAATCTTGTTTTGAATAGTACTTGGCAGCCAGTCCTTTGCTTGTCCGATAAACTCAAGTATTTCTTTTCTTGATAGGAAAACAGCATTCTCACTTTTTATTCCTGCGCAATTCATTCGATTGGAAAAGAAATACTTTTTCTTTATATGAAGAAAAATTTTCAATATTTATTTCTGAATTACCGGTCTTTACTTGAGAACTGCTCTTTCTCCGGTTTTTGGATTTACCGCTAAAAACTCATAGTCCATTTGTCTTTTTTTCTGAATTTGGAATCAAGACCCAACCCATATACTGTAGATACATAAATACCATATCTTCTGTTTCTTCATCATCTAGCATTTCAAAAATGTCAGATGCATGACCTTGATCAATCTCATAGTCGTTAGTTTTTGAAAGCCTATTCCACAGATACTTTGAATACTCTATAGCAGGCTTGCTTGCAATTTCTTTATTGTTCTAGGTGCTCGAAAACAGGCAACTACTTTCCCTGGAACTGCATCAGATTCAACGGGAAAAAGTTTTACTCTAAATATATTTGCTAGATCAATATCTCTCTTGACCGCACTTTCAGAAATCCAATATTCCCAACCGGATTGAACCTTAGCTAAAAAGTATTTTCCCTCGTCACTCCTTGTCCATACCAGATCACCTTCTGAAACCCATTTTTTAATATACTTGCAAACATTAAATTTCCATAATCTCCTCTGCCTCTCTCAAGTATTCTTCCCAGCTTCTGGTTATTCGTTGAGTTTACCTGCCAACCTACACCTAAAATTTATTCTCAAGACAATAATCAAATGTTTCCTTCATGGAGGCGATGCCACCTTGCGGCTGATGTGTATTCTGAAAACATACATTCGCTAACCCTTTGGGTATTGTGCTTAACGCCTGAGTTAAGGAACCTCTGAAAATCTCAGCTTATTATTAGCTTTTCAGAAAATAACTCGAAAACTCAAAAAAACAGCTAAAAAAGGCCGTTTTCGAGGTAAAACCACCTCTTTTAGCCCTTAATTCGCCGTTTTGGCGGATTAAGGGCGCACTAACCCTAAGCCAGCAAGTATTTCCTACCGATCATGAGGTTCGTTAGCCCCGCCAGCAGGCACAAACGGTTATGGTTTTTATCAAGCCCTTTGTAACGAACTTTGTTATAGCCAAATACGCACTTGATGTAGCGAAACGGATGCTCAACTTTAGCGCGTAGCTTGGCTTTCATTTTTTCAATTTCCTGCTCATTTTCGGTCATGGTTTTACGCTTACTGATTCGAGCACTGATCAGCCAGGCAAGATTTTTGCGCTCTTTGTTTTCCCTGCGTTTTTCAACACCTAGGTATCCAGCATCACCAAATACACGCTTTTCTTCGCCATGTAGAAGGCTTGCAGTCATGGTTACGTCGTGCACATTGGCAGCCGTACTTTCCACGCTATGAATCATACCTGTGACATCATCCACGCCGATATGCATCTTCATGCCAAAGTGCCATTGGTTGCCTTTCTTGCTGGAATGCATTTCTGGGTCGCGCTTGCGGCTTTGATTTTTCGTTGAGCTCGGTGCGGAAAAATGCTGGCATCCACAATGGTGCCTTCGCGAAACAGCAAGCCTTGATGCTGCAAGTGCTTGTTAATTTCCTTCAGAAACAGCTTGCCTAACCCATGCTTTTCAAGGAAGTGACGGAAGTTTAAAATTGTTGTTTCATCAGGAATATTGTCTGATAAACGCAGTCCTGCAAAGCGGCGCATTGATTCAATTTCATACAGCGAATCTTCCAGAGCCGGATCGCTGAGGTTGTAGAACAACTGCAAACAGTGCACTCGCAGCATCACACTGAGCGGATAAGGGGGACGCCCCATTTCACCTTTTGGGTAATGCTTAGCGGCGCGATTCTCCAAGCGCTTCCAAGGAATAATGGCATCCATTTTTTCCAAGAAAATCTCACGACGCGCTTACGCCTTTTGTTCTGGTATTCTGCTTCGGCAAAAGTCAACTGGCTCATGATTCGGCTCGCTGGGCTAAAAAATGGTCGATGCGGCTATTATCGCAAAAAGTGGGGAGTTATTCAGAGGCTCCTTAAGCCGACTTGCGTAGCGTAGCCGACAACGTGGCAAGCTTTACCCGCCACGTTGTTGGTGTAGCGAAGCAAGTTCGGCTTGAACGAATTGTTAGGCCTCAGGCCGGGTACTCTCCGCTGCGCTCTGCCGATTGAGGCGGCGGCACAATGCAAAGGTCTAGGCGCTTCAGCATACCGTCTTGCACCTTGGCGAGTACAAGACCAACAAGGCTTTCTCTTTCGCCCTGGGCAAGCACGACACAGGGCTGGAGCCCGCCATAGGCTGAAACCGTCCCCATCTCTGCGAAAACAGCCGAACCCGATGCTGCAATGGTTTGAAGTTTTGGCCGAAAGTAGTTCAGGAAATCTTCTTTCGACTCCAAGGCGGAAAAAACGCTCTGCGACTCATAAGTGAAGTCGTCGGCGAGCAATGGTTCGAGTGGCTCTACCGTGAGAGTGTTCAGTCAGCGCGCGTAAGCGCGCAATGCTTCCAGTTGTGTCAGCTCCACACGATGTCTCCCCTGAGGCCTAACAGCTTATTAGTAGGCATGCTCGCTTTGCTGCTTGAGCTTGCCTTCTTTAAATTAATATAAGTGCATGAATAGTAAAGCCTTTATCACTAAAAGCAAGATGCTCTCAGGCTACAATTCGAGCATGCCGCCTATCTTGCTAATGGCGCGCACGCTATTCTGCCCGCAACGCCTGTAACCTCTTGTTTTTCATATCTTTAAATTTAAAGCCAGCAGGTAAATGAGCACCGTTCAACTTTAAAACGAGCACATTTTTTAAATCCAGCTAAAATATACTGTATGGATAGCCAGTTAAATAAAGGAAGGTCCTATGTCTAACAGTCCATTTTTAAGATCAATTCGCATGGATATGCGGCAAAAGGGTTATGCGCTTAAAACTGAAAAAACCTACCTGCATTGGATTAATGCGTTTTATTCTTTTCCAACAAAAGCGTCACCCGCAGACCATGGGCAGCGAAGAAGTACGGCAGTTTTTATCCAGCCTCGCGAATGACAAACATGTTGCCGTAAATACACAAAAAATCGCTTTAAATGCTCTAGCTTTTTTGTACAACAAGTTTCTGCAGCAACCTTTGGGTGATATTGATTATATTCCAGCTAGCAAACCTAGAAAGCTACCCTCTGTTATGTCTGCAAATGAAGTACAGCGCATTTTGCAAGTTATGGATACTCGCAACCAAGTCATGTTTGCGCTGCTGTATGGCGCAGGGTTACGCATTAATGAATGTTTGCGCTTACGGGTTAAAGATTTCGACTTTGACAATGGCTGCATAGCCATACATGACGGAAAAGGTGGTAAAAGTAGAAACAGTCTGCTTCCTGCTCGGCTAGTTCCAGCTATTAAGCAATTAATCGAGCAAGCGCTGGCTATTCAGCTAGAGGATAATGCGCAAGGTGTTGGGCCATCCCTGCCTTTCGCTTTAGATCGTAAATACCCCGCTGCTTATCGGCAGCCCGCATGGATGTTTATCTTCCCCTCGACTACGCTGTGCCAGCATCCATACAACGGCAAGCTATGTCGCCATCATCTGCATGATTCAGTGGCTAGAAAGGCGCTCAAAGCAGCGGTACATAAGGCTGGTATCGTCAATAAACGCGTCACCTGCCATACTTTTCGACACTCATTTGCCACACATCTATTACAAGCTGGGCGTGACATTCGTACTGTACAAGAGTTGCTAGGTCATACCGATGTTAAAACGACGCAAATTTATACGCATGTTTTAGGTCAGCACTTTGCTGGCACAACCAGCCCTGTTGATGGTTTGGCGCTCCTTATCAATCAGCAAGATTAGATAAATAGTTCTGTTTAGCCTTGGCATGCTGAGGCCCCAACACTCAAGCTTCCACGCCAGTAACCGATACAACGGAGTAGATAAGCTAGCCAACATAACAGGCTAACTTCTTTTGATTGGAGTACGCCACGACATGCAGATTAAACCAAGCCTGCCTTCCTTTGCCTCAAGGGATATACTGACTGGCCAAGCCCAGCAGACAGCTTTGGGCGGGCAGAACGAAAGTCGCACAGGCAATGTGCTGTTCGAGCGACGTAAAAAGCAAACGCAAGATATGCAAACAGCGCTGACCAAGATGCAGGAGCTGCAGAAAAACTCTTCCGCTAAAAATATGGCCAGCCAGCGAGCCGCCTTGCTGAAACAGCGACTGGATACCTTGAAATCCATCATGGCAAAATTGCCGCCCGGCAATTACAAGGTGCTGGTACAGGAGCTTAAGCAAATTGCTAAGGAGCTGGCTGCGCTGGGCAAGAAGCTGGGCAACTCCGGCGGTAGCTTGGGCAATATGCCTTCTATGTCGGTGGCTTTAGGCGACGTTATGGCTGACAGCAGTAGCGAGGAAATCGCAGAGCTAGACGCAAGCACAGACCTCGCCAACAGTATGCCTGATATAGACGTTACTGCAGAGTTAAGCGCTGCAGTCGAGGCGCAAGCCACTGCAGAACAGGCGACCAAGACAGCGGAAGCGGAAGCAGAAGCACAGCAAGCTGCTAATCTGTCACAAGAAGTGGAGCGGGAGGCTGACGCTAAAGCTGATGAGCAGCACGATTCTAAACTGAGTAAACCGCGCATAGCCGGTCTGCACCAAAGTGAAGATGCTGACGATAAATCGCTGCGTGCCATCCTCACTGAAGCCAGGAAAACGCTCAAAGAAGTGGTGAGCCTGCTTAAAGCCAAGCACCAAATAGATGACAAAGAGTCGCGCAAGCTGTTTGCTAGCATTGAACGCGATCTAGATACCTTAGATCAGTCCCTCAAAAAAGATGCGCTCACCTCCCATTCCCCAGAAGCGGCGCCAGCTGAGCATATTGAAACAGGCAACATCAGCGGCATGGGCGGCTTTGTCGATATAAGCATTTAGTATTTAAGCTTCCAGCCTTTTTAAAAATCGAGACAGCCTGCAATCCTCGTACACAGCATAATTTGTAAAGCGACTACCAGCCCCAAACTCGTACTCAACATGCAAATAACGCGCAGCCCTTTCGAGTCTGCGTGTTATTTTGTACATCCATTTGACTTAGTTTATTGAGCCTTGCAACTTAAGCCGCTGCTTTTTTGTACTCTTCACGTAACTGCTTAGCTGCTTTCACCATATGCTCCAGCGCACTTTTGGTTTCTGGCCAGGCGCGGGTTTTTAGGCCGCAGTCTGGGTTGACCCACAAATGTTCAACAGGGATTCGTTTGGCGGCTTTACGCAGTAAGTTGGCCATTTCTTCGCTGCCTGGCACCCGTGGCGAGTGAATGTCATACACACCTGGGCCAATATCATTTGGATAATGGAAGGTTTCAAAGGCCTCTAATAACTCCATATCTGAGCGTGAAGTCTCAATGGTGATCACGTCTGCATCCATGGCAGCGATGGAGTCGATCACATCGTTAAACTCGCTGTAGCACATGTGAGTATGGATCTGGGTTTCATCACGCACACCGCTGGCGGTCAGGCGGAAGGCTTCAGTGGCCCAATCCAAGTAGCTCTGCCACTGTGCACGGCGCAGAGGTAAACCTTCACGGAATGCAGCTTCGTCAATCTGAATGATTTTGATCCCAGCCGCTTCCAGATCCACCACTTCATCACGAATCGCCAGCGCCAATTGGCGGGCTTGTTCTTCACGTGAAACGTCTTCACGCGGGAACGACCACATCAGCATGGTCACAGGGCCAGTCAGCATGCCTTTCATGATTTTGTTGGTCTGCTGCTGGGCGTATTCAATCCACTCCACGGTCATGGCTTTTGGGCGGGTTAAATCGCCGAAGATCACCGCTGGCTTCACACAACGTGAACCGTAGCTTTGTACCCAACCAAAGCGGGTGAACAGGTAACCGTCCAGTTGCTCGGCAAAGTACTCCACCATGTCGTTACGCTCGGCTTCACCGTGCACCAATACATCGAGATCCAAGTCTTCTTGCACTTGCACGGCGTGCTGGATTTCCGCCTGCATGGCTTTTTGATAATCTACCTCGCTGAGTTTGCCCTGACGGAAAGCTAAGCGTGCCGCACGTATTTCTGTGGTCTGTGGGAACGAGCCAATGGTGGTGGTCGGGAACAGTGGCAAGTCCAAGCGCGCACGTTGCAGCTTGATGCGCTCAGCAAATACTGATGTACGCTGGCTGTCTTGTGCAGTCACTGCGGCGAGGCGCGCCTGTACTTCAGCTTTGTGAATACGTGGTGAGTTGGCGCGACTTTCTTGTATCTTACGGCTCTCAGCCAATGCTGCTTTAACTTTAGCGCTGTCTGGGTTGTTTAACGCCTCAGCTAAGATCGCCACTTCTGCAGATTTCTGTACGGCAAAGGCAAGCCAGCTTTTCAGTTCTTCATCGAGCTGATCTTCGCGCTCTAAATCCACAGGGCTGTGCAGTAGTGAGCAGGATGGCGCAACCCATAAACGCTCACCTAAACGCTCGTGGGCATGCTTGAGGGTTTCGAGGATTGTCTCCAGATCACACCGCCAGACATTACGGCCATTGACCACGCCCAGTGATAGCACTTTGTATGCAGGTAGGCGATCAAGAATGGTTGGGTACTGTTCTGGTGCACGCACAAGATCAATGTGCAAACCATCCACTGGCAAGCCTGCAGCTAAACCGAGGTTATCTTCTAAGCCAGCAAAATATGTGGCAACCAGCTTTTTCACCGGCTCACGTTGCAGCAAGTTGTAGGCGCGCTCAAAGGCATTTTTCCATTCTTGTGGTAAATCAAGACTCAGAATCGGTTCATCAATTTGTACCCATTCCACACCTTGTGCAGCTAGGCGTTGGAAAATCTCACCGTAAATAGGCAGTAATTTGTCGAGCAAGTCTAACTTGTTAAACTCCTCGCCTTTAACTTTACCGAGCCACAACCAAGTCAGTGGACCAATCACCACAGGCTTAACCGTGTGACCCAGCGCCAGCGCTTCGTCGACTTCCTCAAATAACTGCTCCCAGCTCAGTGAGAACTCAAGGTCCGCAGTCAGCTCAGGGACTAAGTAGTGGTAGTTGGTGTCAAACCATTTGGTCATTTCTTGTGCGTGCGCACCGCCGCAGCAGCTGCTTTCAACCACACCACGGCCCATGGCAAATAAGGTATCAATTGTTGGCTTTTTGCCTGCTTTAGCAAAACGCTCTGGCACCACACCAAAGGTCAAAGAGTGGGTCAGTACTTGGTCGTACCAAGCAAAGTCACCCACGGGCACTAAATCAATACCGGCATCTTTCTGCAATTGCCAATGTTTAGCGCGTAACTCACGACCCACTTGGCACAGGTTGTCTTCAGTAATGTCGCCTTTCCAGTAGGCCTCGACTGCTTTTTTTAATTCACGATCAGCGCCAATACGAGGGAAACCTAAGTTATGTGCTACGGCCACGGGATGCTCTCCTTTAAAATGAATAGCGCTATTGTCATCACCCAGCCATAATGAGACAAACTAAAAATATTATTGATCATCAACAGTTTTTCTCATGTTGATAGCGTAAGGATTTTACATGCTAGATATTCGCCATTTAAAAACACTGGGTGCATTGCGTGATGCAGGCAGTTTAGTGGATGCTGCAGAACGCCTGCACCTCACTCAGTCCGCCTTATCCCATCAATTTAAAGAGATGGAAGATCGTCTCGATATGCAACTATTTGTACGTAAAACTAAGCCGGTGCGTTTTACCAGCGCAGGGTTACGTTTGCTCAGGTTAGCCGATGAAGTGCTGCCACTGATGCGCGGTGCTGAACGTGATATTGTGCGCTTGCAGGGAGGTTCGGCTGGGCGTTTGCATATGGCGATTGAATGCCACAGTTGCTTTCAGTGGTTGATGCCAACCATTGACCAGTTTCGTGATGCCTGGCCAGAAGTGGAATTGGATCTAGCCTCAGGCTTTTCTTTTGCACCCTTGCCAGCGCTAGCGCGTGGTGACTTAGATTTAGTGGTCACTGCTGATCCCATTGAACTCACTGGTATCAGCTACATTCCTTTGTTTACTTATGAAGCTTTGTTAGCCGTGGCAAAACAGCATCCGCTCGCGCAAAAAGCCTATGTCGAGCCGGAGGATCTGCGTAACGAGGTGCTGATAACCTACCCTGTCGAGCATGATCGCTTGGATATTTTTAATCACTTTCTAGAGCCGGCTGATATTGAGCCAGCACAAGTACGCACGGCTGAGCTAACAGTGATGATGATGCAGTTGGTGGCCAGTGGCCGAGGCGTGTGTTGTTTGCCCAACTGGGCGATGCATGAATACAGCTCAAAAGGCTATGTCAGCGCCCGCCGTTTAGGTAAGGAAGGCTTATTTTCCACACTGTATGCGGCAGTGCGTACCGATATGCTCGATGCTGCCTTTATGAAGGACTTCTTACTGACCGCCAAAGACACGTCATTTACCACTTTGGCGGGCGTGAGTGTGGTAAAAGAATAAGATTAGAAAGGTGTGCTTAGCCAAGCAAGATAATGGCCCAGACCGCTGCAATCATTGTCATACCGACCATTTGCGCAGCACTGCCCATATCTTTAGCATTTTTAGAGAGTGGATGCCGCTCTAAAGAAATACGGTCGATCGCTGCCTCAATCGCTGAATTGAACAGCTCAATAATCAACGACAGTAAACACACCGCCACCATCAAAGCACGTTCGCCACGTGAGACGTCAAGCAAGAAACTCATCGGGATTAATACAGCACTGAGTAACAATAGTTGACGAAAAGCGGCTTCGCCAACAAATGCGGCACGCAAACCGGCCAGCGAATAGCCAGTAGCATTAATGATACGGCGCACACCACGCTGGCCTTTGAATGGGGACATAAATACCTGTTGCGTAGTTATTTTACCAACACAGTCAACAGTACAGCTTTCAACACGCCAGCCATACTGCTAACACAAGGTTTATTCGTTTTGCGGAATCGATTCCATTTGCTGCAACAGCAATGCTGCTTGAGTACGGGTACGCACATTCAGCTTACGGAAGATCGCTGTTACGTGCGCTTTGACAGTTGCTTCAGAGACATTTAAGTCGTAGGCAATTTGCTTATTCAGCAAACCATCACAAACCATCGTCAACACACGAAACTGCTGCGGAGTTAAGCTGGCTAAACCAGCGCTGGCAGCCTTTTCTTCTGCGGTGACTGCGGCAGTTGCGGCAGTTTGTGCAGGCCACCACACGTCACCATCCAGCACCACTTGTACTGCTTGTTGAATATCTTCCAGTGGGCTGGATTTTGGAATAAAACCGCTGGCACCAAACTCACGCGCACGCGCCATTACCATTGATTCTTCTTGTGCTGAAATCATTACCACTGGAATCTGTGGGTATTGCCCCCGCAATAACACCAACCCAGAAAAACCATGCGCGCCCGGCATATTTAAATCCAGCAACACCAAGTCCCAGTCTGATTTTTCTTGCAGGTTCATTTCTAATTCGGCAATATTTTCAGCTTCAACTAAACGCACATTACTACCCAAGCTGAGCGTTAACGCTTGGCGCAGCGCACTGCGAAACAGAGGGTGGTCGTCTGCAATCAATATTTCATAGGCAGCCATCATTTGCGATCCTATTTCTTTATTATAGTAGTGCTGTGTAACTTGCTAATCCATGACTGAGCGGCCACTTGAATACCATAAAACCCCGCCCTCATTTCTACGCAAGTACTCACAAGCAGTATGTACTGATGTGTTTTGTCTTACAAATTAAGACCTATAGTACAGAAAACTTAGCCAAAGGTCTTATATTGGTCACAAAATTCTGATTTTTACCCAAAAATTCCGCGAAAGCATATCAGTAGCGAATAAAGTGCTCGCGATAATATTGCAATTCAGCAATTGAATCTTGAATATCAGCCAGAGCTAAATGCACTTCCCCTTTTTTAAAGCCATCACGAATCTCCGGAGCCCAACGTGCGGCTAACTCTTTAACCGTTGAAACATCGAGATTGCGATAATGGAAATAGGCTTCTAACTTGGGCATATGGCGGTATAAAAAACGGCGGTCTTGGCAAATACTATTACCGCAGATAGGTGAGGCACCAGCAGGCAACCACTTTTCTAAAAAAGCGATAGTCTGCGCCTCTGCTTCAGCTTCATTGATACGACTATCACGCACACGCTGGGTTAAACCACTACCGCCATGTTGGCGGGTATTCCACTCATCCATACCGGCCAACACTTCATCCGACTGATGAATTGCCAGCACAGGGCCCTCAGCAAGAATATTAAGCTGACTATCGGTAACAATAGTGGCCATTTCAATGATCAGGTCATTATCAGTATCTAAACCGGTCATTTCCAAATCAATCCAAATTAAGTTTTGTGCACTGTACATGGCTCACCTCAGGGTTATAAAGCGTCTTATTGCAGTTAAACACTGGTCGTTAGATACAACGCTTCAACACATCAATTAATGTTTGGTTCTGCTCTTCGGTGCCGATGCTAATGCGCAGAAACTGATCAATACGCGGTTGCTTAAAGTGACGCACCAATACACCCTGCTCTCGCAACTGCGCAGCCAACTCTTGGCCATCACGACTGCTATGACGCGCAAAAACAAAGTTCGCTGCAGAAGGTAGCACTTCAAAACCCAACGCAGTCAAGGCTTCAGTCACCCACTCACGGCTGGCAATGACTTTATTGCGCGTATGGTGAAAGTGATCAGCATCGGCAAAAGCTGCTGCTGCGCCAGCAATCGCAGCACGGTCTAACGGGTAGGAGTTAAAGCTGTTTTTGATGCGCTCCAAGCCTTCAATTAAATCAGGATGGCCAACAGCAATACCCACGCGCAAACCCGCTAAAGAGCGCGATTTTGAGAGTGTTTGTGTGACCAGCACGTTGTCGTATTTTTTCACCAAACTGATCGCAGAATCGCCACCGAAATCAATATAGGCTTCATCCACCAACACCACTGAGTCAGGATTAGCTTTTACAATCAGTTCAATTTTGTCTAACTCTAACAAACAACCGGTTGGCGCATTGGGGTTCGGGAATATAATACCGCCGTTCGGCTGTTGGTAGTCTTCAGCTCGAATTTGAAAGTCATCATCAAGCGGCACTTGTTGTTGCTCAATGCCATACAAACCGCAATACACTGGATAAAAGCTGTAGCTGATATCGGGAAACAATAATGGTTTGCCATGTTGAAACAAACCATGAAAAGCATGCGCCAACACTTCATCGGAGCCATTACCGACAAACACATACTGCGGACCAACTGAGTAATAGTCGGCGACCGCATGTTTAAGTAGATCACAGTTCGGGTCAGGATATAAACGCAAGTCATCGCTGAGTTGTGCCTGCATCGCAGCTATCGCTTTGGGCGATGGCCCATAAGGGTTCTCGTTGGTATTGAGTTTAATTAAACGCTCAATCTTCGGTTGCTCACCTGGCACATACGGCACTAGGTTTTTAACAAAAGGACTCCAAAACTTACTCACGTGTTGCGCTCCTAAACTGAGTCAATCGCCACGCCCTGCGCAACGATGTAAATACTCACCACCGCTGATTGCAGCAGCTTCTGTATCATTCTAATCGGTTTTAATGCGGTACTCTGCAGATCGTGCATGCGCGGTCAAAGACTCACCACGCGCCAACACCGATGCCACTTTACCTAACTCTGAAGCACCCTCGGGGCTACAGTAGATAATTGATGAGCGTTTTTGGAAATCATACACCCCAAGCGGTGATGAAAAACGTGCGGTACCCGAGGTTGGCAGTACGTGGTTGGGCCCAGCGCAATAATCGCCCAAGGCTTCAGCGGTGTAACGCCCCATAAAGATCGCGCCAGCATGACGAATCTGCGGCAGTAATTCATCTGGATTTTCCACCGACAGTTCCAAGTGCTCTGGAGCAATACGGTTGGCTACCTCAATAGCCTGTTCCATATCGGCAACAAGGATCAAGGCACCGCGCTCACGCATTGAAACGCGCGCGATTGCTTCACGCTCTAGCGTTGGCAGTAAACGCTGCATACTCTCTTCAACACGGTCTAAGAAGTCCGCATCAGGGCTGAGTAAAATCGACTGTGCGTCTTCATCGTGCTCGGCTTGTGAGAATAAGTCCATGGCAATCCAATCCGGATCAGTTTTGCCATCACAGATCACAAGGATCTCAGAAGGACCAGCAATCATATCAATGCCGACTTTACCGAACACATGGCGTTTAGCGGTGGCGACATAGATATTGCCTGGCCCAACAATTTTATCCACCGGAGGTACGCTTTCTGTGCCGTAGGCCAATGCAGCAACCGCTTGTGCACCACCAATGGTAAACACGCGATCCACACCAGCAATCGCCGCAGCAGCCAGCACCAACTCGTTGATTTCACCACGCGGGGTTGGCACCACCATCACCACTTCACGAACACCTGCTACTTTCGCAGGAATGGCGTTCATTAAAACAGAGGACGGGTAGGATGCTTTGCCACCTGGCACGTAGAGGCCGGCACGATCCAATGGCGTAACTTTCTGACCCAGCACAGTGCCATCTGCTTCTGTATAACGCCATGAGTCCTGCACTTGATGCTCGTGATATTCGCGCACACGATGTGCTGCGGTTTCTAAAGCTGTGCGTTGTTCAGGAGTAATTCGCGTCAATGCCAATTCCAGACGCTCACGCGGCAGAATCAAATCGCTCATTTGCGCGACATCAAGACCGTCAAATTGGCGGGTGTAATCAATCAGCGCTGCATCACCGCGCTTACGCACGTTATCGATGATATCCAGTACGCGCAGATTGATATCAGCGTCAGACACACTTTCCCAACTCAGCAGTTGATCAAGCTGGGTATTAAAATCTGCATCTTGAGCATTTAAACGTCGAACAATAGTCGCTGCAGTCATAGCGGGCCTCAATAATAAACAAGCATTCGGGCGCCGCCAGACTAACAATCCTTCTGCGCGGGCACCCGATCAATTCGGCTATGACGCAGATAGGCAGCGTGCATCAACACACCGGCACACTTTACAATCAGTGTCGTGCGTTTACCGCAGCACTTAAAGTGTCAATCAGCGCTTGAATATCAGCATGTTTCATCTTCATTGAAGCACGATTGACGATTAAGCGTGAGCTGATGTGTGCGATCAACTCTTGCGGCTCTAAACCATTGGCACGCAAAGTGTTGCCGGTATCGACCACATCAATGATTTTATCAGCCAGCCCAACTAATGGCGCCAGCTCCATCGAACCATAGAGTTTAATGATATCAACCTGACGACCTTGCTCGGCATAGTAACGTTTAGCCACATTGACGAATTTTGTCGCCACGCGTAAACGGCCGTTTGGCTCAGGCGTATCAACTGGGCCTGCAGTCATCAATTTGCATTGAGCAATCTGCAAGTCGAGCGGCTCATACAAACCTTGACCACCGTATTCAAGCAATACATCTTTTCCCGCCACACCTAAATCTGCGGCCCCCAATTCAACATAAGTGGGCACATCAGTAGCGCGCACGATCAGTAAACGCACATCATCACGGGTGGTAGGAATAATCAGCTTACGACTTTTTTCTGGGTTTTCGGTCGGCACAATACCTGCTTGCTCTAGAAGCGGCAGGGTATCATCTAAAATTCGACCTTTTGACAGTGCAATAGTTAACATAAAACTAGCCCGGTACTCGACGGATTTTCGCACCAAGGAGTTGCATTTTTTCCTCAATACATTCGTAACCGCGATCAATGTGATAAATGCGGTCAATCAGGGTGTCACCTTCAGCCATTAATGCGGCAATCACCAAGCTCGCTGAAGCGCGTAGGTCAGTGGCCATGACTGGCGCGGCTTTAAGCTGCGCAATACCTGTAACAATTGCAGTGTTACCTTCAATTTGAATTTTCGCGCCCATGCGTTGCATTTCTAATGCGTGCATAAAGCGGTTTTCAAAGATGGTTTCAATAACAGTACCGGTACCTTCAGCCAGCGCATTCAAAGCAATAAACTGCGCTTGCATATCGGTTGGGAAAGCGGGGTATGGCGCGGTGCGCACATTCACTGCGGTAGGACGTTTGCCGTGCATATTCAGCTCAATCCAATCTTCACCGGTGGTGATTTCCGCACCGGCTTCTTGCAGCTTAGACAGCACCGCCTCAAGAATCGTTGGATCAGTATCTTTTAACTTAACGCGACCACCGGTCACGGCAGCAGCAACCAAATAGGTGCCAGTTTCAATACGGTCAGGCATCACTACGTAACGCGCGCTACCGAGTTTTTCAACACCATCAATAATAATGGTATCCGTACCCGCGCCTTGTATTTTCGCACCCATGGCAATCAAACAGTTGGCCAAGTCAACAATTTCTGGCTCGCGCGCAGCATTCTCTAGGGTAGTACGGCCTTTGGCTAAGGTTGCTGCCATTAGGATATTTTCGGTGCCAGTCACGCTGACAATATCAAAAAAGAAGTTGCCACCACGTAAACCACCTTCAGGTGCTTTAGCTTTAATGTAGCCATCTTCAACCGTAATTTCTGCACCTAAGGCTTCCAAGCCACGGATATGTAAATCAACCGGACGCGAACCAATCGCACAGCCACCTGGCAAGGCCACTTCAGCCTGACCAAAGTGCGCCACCATCGGCCCCAACACTAAAATAGACGCACGCATGGTTTTCACTAAATCATAGGGTGCAATCAGCGTTTTGATAGTGCGCGGATCGATTTCCACACTGAGTTTTTCATCAATAATTGGCTCAATACCCATGCGACCAAACAGCTCAATCATCGTCGTAATATCATGCAGGTGCGGTAAGTTGCACACTGTCACAGGCGCGCTGGCCAATAAAGTTGCTGCAAGAATCGGTAATGCAGCGTTTTTTGCGCCTGAAATACGGATCTCACCGTCTAAACGGTGACCCCCACTAATAATTAGCTTATCCATTAGAGTCTCGTTTGGTTGCTTTAAGAGCGTGCGGCCCAAGCCGTGCGAGTATAGAACTTCATCGTCACCGCATGCATGCTGCCATCAGCAATCCATGGGTTAATCACTGCGTATATCTGTTGTTGACGTTTAACTGGACCTAATGCCGCTAATTCATCGCTAATAATATTAAGCTGAAAATTGCAGCCTTCGCCTTCAACTTCAACTTGGGTATTGGATAGTTTTTCTTCCAACAATTGCTTTACTGCTACAGCTTGCATAGTTAACCTCATTTACAACGGCCAGCATTGTTTGCGGCCGCTACATTAGCATTTATTCAATATGTATTGTTTTCAATAGCGCTGGACTCAATACCGAGAATCTCGGTTAAGCCACATACTTGGGCAATTTTACGCATATCCTCAGGTAACTGAACCAGTTCAATTACTTTCCCATATTGCTGCCCATCACGCATAAAGGCCAATAACAAAGCCAAACCCACACTGCTCGACTTTTCCACTTCAGCACAGTTTAGTTGTAAGGTTTTACTGGCGCTATCTCGGATCAAAACCTGACCTTGCTCTCGTAAAAGCGGGCCGCTATCATGATCTAAGACACCTTTAATGTAGACAATACCGGAAGGGTCTAGAGTTACACTGGCTTTACTCACACGTCCTCCTCAGTAGTGCGCGTTTTAGCCACCGTATCGACCCAAGTATCAATGACTCGGTCTAAATCTTGTGCATTACGTTGCATCGCTTCAGCAAACTGATCACGGAACAACTTACCTAAATTAATCCCATTAATAATCACATTGCGCATGCGCCACTGATTATTGATTTTAACCATGGTATAGGACACGGGGTAAATCACGCCTTTTTGATCAGTGACTTCCATGCGCACTTCGCTTCGGTTATCACCTTGAGCCCTCTCATCTGGCAATACGCGGATACCTTGATTATTGTACTCAAGCAGAGCATTGCCATAAAACCGCATCAAGCTGCGTTTAAAGTTTTCTTGGAAACGCTGCATTTGCTCAGGCGTGGCACGACGTGAATAACGTACCGTCATCACACTTCTAGAAATGCCGTCAGCATCAACAACGTCGCCTAGAATATTATCCATCGCATTATAAAAAGCTGTTGGGTCAGCTCGGTACAGCTCTTTGTTAGCAGCTAGATCGCCAAGCAACTCCTGAGTCGTTTGCTCCACTACCGTACGTGCATCGGTTGCAGCTGCAGTCAAACCGCTGAATGCTAACAGGGTGCATAAAAAACCATAACGTAACTTTGCAAACATAATGATTATTCCTGATTAACTGTGTTCATTAAAAACTTACCAATCAGCTCTTCGAGTACCAAAGAGGATTGCGTGTCATAAATTATATCGCCGTCGACTAAGACATCTTCTTCACCGCCAACGCTAAAACTAATATATTTCTCACCCAGTAAACCAGCAGTCAAAATCGATGCGGTGGTATCTGTTGGCAAGTTATTCACCTGACGCTGCACTTCCATAACGACCTTACCCGTATAGGTTTCAGTATCGAAATCTATACTCACTACTTTACCTACAGCAACTCCTGCCATGGTGACTTTAGCTCGCGTGGTTAAACCGGCAATATTGTCAAAATGTGCAGTTAACTTATAGGTATCTGTACTACTGGCAACAGTTAGGCCACTGACTCGTAAAGCCAATAACAATAACGCGACAATGCCCAGCAATAAAAACACACCTACACTAATCTCTACGGCGCGGATTCGCATCAGAAGTCTCCAAACATTAAAGCAGTCAAAATAAAGTCCAAACCCAACACTGCTAACGAGGCGTACACCACCGTTCGCGTTGTCGCGCGACTGATACCTTCTGAGGTGGCCTCGCAATCATAGCCTTGGAAGACAGCGATCCAAGTCACCACAAAAGCAAACACCACACTCTTAATAACACCATTGAGCACATCATCGTAAAAATCGACACTATTGAGCATATTGCCCCAGTAGGAGCCGTCATACACGCCCAACCAGTCCACAGCAACCATCGCCCCGCCCCAAATACCAACAACGGAGAATATCGCCGCCAATAAAGGCATCGAAATAAAACCGGCCCAGAGGCGTGGCGCAATAATGTACTTAAGTGGGTCAACACCAATCATCTCAAGGCTCGACAGCTGCTCGGTGGATTTCATATTGCCAATTTCAGCAGTCAAAGCAGAACCAGCACGTCCAGCAAAGAGCAGCGCGGTGACCACAGGTCCAAGCTCGCGTAGCAAGGTCAAAGCGACCATCTGCCCCACTGCCTGCTCAGAACCAAAATCAACTAAAATGCTATAGCCTTGCAGCGCCAATACCATGCCTATAAATAGACCGGAGACAACAATAATTGCCAGCGATAACACACCCACTGAATACAATTGTTTGACCAGTAAGTGCACCCCTGTTCCAGCACCGCCGCGACCGACTAACACATGCCATAAAAAAAGCAGTGATCGACCCATGGCCTGCACAACATCCAACCCAGAGCGGCCGAATAATGCAATACGATCCAGTAACGACTTGCTCGCCATTTAACGACCTCCTAATAAGTCGTCACGATAGTCAGGTGCATCAAAATGAAACGGCACCGGACCATCAGGAATACCCTGCATAAACTGACGAATGCGCGGATTATCTGAGTTCATCAAATCGTCCGGCTGGCCCTGACCTAACACCTGGCCATCACCTATGACATACAAATAATCAGAAATACTCGCCGTTTCCGCCAAGTCATGCGAGACCACCACACTCGTGATACCCAAGGCATCGTTGAGCAAACGAATCAAACGCACTAAGACGCCTTTAGCAATTGGGTCTTGGCCAACAAAAGGCTCGTCATACAATAAAATATCAGGATCTAAAGCAACCGCCCTCGCCAAGGCAACACGGCGCTTCATCCCTCCCGACAACTCATCGGGCATTAAATCAATGGCACCGCGTAAACCAACTGCCTGTAATTTCATTAAGACAATATCGCGAATCATTTCTTCTGGCAGTTTGGTGTGCACACGCAATGGAAAGGCGACGTTTTCAAATACATTTAAGTCGGTAAATAACGCACCGCTTTGAAACAGCACACCGAACTGTTTACGCATATCAAATAAATCACTGCGCGACAAATCAGGTAAGTTTTGCCCGTTAACCCAAACCTCACCTTGTTCCGGTTTCAGCTGAGCAGCCATCAAACGTAGCAATGTCGTTTTGCCGCAACCAGACGGCCCCATGACTCCAGTGACTTTACCGCGCGGAAAACGGATATCGACGCGATCGAAAATCTTCCGTGAGCCATGTCGAAAGGTCAGGCCTTTTAGTTCTACGGCGAAAGTATCCTCAACTGACATCTAAACTCCCGCTAAATAAGATTAGTTTTTGGATCATTAGGCACCCACATACCATTACGTATGCAATCAGCAGAGCAATATAGCATTGTCAGAGCTGACACCCAATAGAGAAACAGACCCGAGGCACAGAACAGTGCGACCTTTTATCCAGCCCTTTAAACAACAAAGGCACCTTAAAAGTGCCTTTGTTGTGTTTATGCACTTAATCGAGTTATCAGTGTTGATGACCACCCTCACCGTGCACATGACCGTGAGCCACTTCTTCTTCACTCGCTGCGCGCACGCTAACAACTTTAACTTTAAAATTAAGCTGTTGGCCGGCTAATGGATGATTGCCATCGATGGTCACGTCCTCGCCATCAATATCGCGAATCGTCACAATCTGCATCCCACCATCAGGCGCTGACGCATGAAACTGCATACCCACTTGCAGCTCATCAACACCTTCAAACATCTCACGACCGATGGTAGTGATCAGTTCAGCACTGTATTCGCCATACGCATCTTCTGGCTCAATACTAACGTCCAACTCATCATCAGCAACTTTACCGGTCAAGGCATTTTCTAAACCAGGAACAATATTGCCTGCACCATGCAAATAAACCAACGGTTCTGAACCTGCAGAACTGTCAATCACTTCGCCAGCGTCGTTTGTAAGCGTGTAATCAATGGCGACAACGTGTTGGTCAGCAATCAGCATAAAATATAAACCTTTATCAAAATGTATGTGTCTTAAAGTTTACCTACTCATGAGACGTAATGCGACTTTAGAATAAATAGACCATTGCTAACTTGACCTGACTCCACCTAGCACACGAAGATTGGAGGTAAATGATCCGGCCTTCATGCAACACAGCTAGACCGCATCCGACTTTCTCTTATGTACTAAAAGGATCCTAAATGTCGTCTCGAAATATATTGGTTATTAACAGCGGTAGCTCTTCTATTAAATTTGCACTCGTAGATGAAGACCGCGAAGATTTTCTTATCCAAGGCCTTGCAGAACGTTTAGGCAGCCTACATGCAGTTCTGAACTGGGAAATGAACGGTGAAAAGCATACCGATCAAATCAGCGGCGCTGGCCACGAAGAAGCCTTTGCTCGATTGCTACCTCTAGTGCAAAAAGCCAGCGATGGTAAGCTGTTAGGCATTGGTCACCGCATTGTTCATGGTGGCGCACACTTTACTAAAGCTTCGACACTGACTCCCGAAGTGATTGATGTTATTAATCGCGCAGCAGTACTCGCTCCGCTGCACAACCCTGCCGGCTTGATTGGCATTAAAGCCGCTAAGGCGCTGTACCCTGATTTAACTCATGTCGCTGTATTTGATACTGCTTTCCACCAAACCATGCCAGCACATGCCTATCGCTATGCGGTACCAGAGTACCTGTATACCGATCACCATGTGCGTCGCTATGGCTTCCACGGTACCAGCCATATGTATGTCAGCCGCAAAGCTGCTGAAATGACTGACTTGCCGGTAGAAGACAGCTGCTGGCTCGTCGCCCACTTAGGTAATGGTTGTTCAACCAGTGCTGTAGTAAATGGCGAAAGCTTAGACACCAGCATGGGCTTAACACCTCTAGAAGGCGTAGTCATGGGCACCCGTAGTGGTGATGTTGACCCAAGCTTGCACAGTCACTTAGCTCGGACACTCGGCTGGAATGCTCAGCGTGTTGAAGACATGCTGACCAAAGAAAGTGGGCTGCTAGGCCTGTCAGGCTTGTCTAATGATATGCGTACCCTAATCGAAGCTCGCGAAGAAGGCCATGAACGCGCCACCCTAGCAATTGAAGTATTCTGCTACCGTTTAGCCAAATCACTGGCTGCTATGGGTTGTGCCCTGCCTAAGCTAGACGGCCTGATTTTTACCGGTGGTATCGGTGAAAACGCCAGTTTAGTGCGTAGCAAAACTCTAGACTACATGCGCTTACTCAATTTCAAGCTTGACTATGCAGCAAACCTGAAGTGCACTCGTGGACAAGGTGGCATTATCAGTGCCGAAAACCACCCACGCGTATTGGTTATTCCAACCAACGAAGAACGTCAAATTGCTGTTGAAACACTGGAATTGATCGACGCTAACGCTTAATACAGGACGCCTGATTCATGCATACATTTTTACTTGCCCCAACCGGCTTTGGTGTTGGTTTAGCATCTGTTAGCTTGGGTGTTGTTCAAAGCCTCTTGCGCTCTGGCTTAAAAGTCGGTTTCTTCAAACCCATAGCACAACCGCACCCTGATGACACAGGCCCAGAGCGCTCAAGCGCTCTGATGCAAGCCACACACGGTATTAGTCAGCCCAAAGCACTGTCATTGGCTTACGTTGAGCGCCTGATTGGTAATGGTCAACTGGATGAACTGATGGAAGAAATCGTCAGTATGCACCAGCAAATCCAAACCGAGTACGACATTATTATTGTCGAAGGTATGACGCCATCACGCCAAGCAAACTATGCTGAGCGGATCAATGCCTACCTTTCTAAAACGTTAGATGCTGAAGTTATTTTAGTTAGCGCACCCAGCAGCGATGACCTCAACGAGTTGTCAGATCGTATTGAAATGCAAGCCCAGCTGTTTGGTGGCACCAAAGACCCTAAAGGTTCTTGGCGTTATTATTAACAAGGTGGAAGACGCGCCGATTGCTGGCTTTGTTGAGCGCTTAAAAAGCCACTTACCGGCATTACGCAAAGGTGATTTACATCTGATTGGCTGCATTGCTAAAAATGATGAACTCAACAATGCCCGTACCAGTGATTTTGCTGAACTCATAAAAGCCAAAGTGCACAACGCCGGTGATATTGCACAGCGTCGTGTACAAAAAGTTATTTTATGCTCACGCACTGTGGCTAACATTGTGCCATTGCTGCAACCAGGCGTGTTAGTCGTATGCCCTGGCGATCGTGACGATATTATTTTGGCCACCAGTTTGGCTGAAATGAATGGCGTACTGCTGGCTGGTTTATTGTTAACCGGCGATCTGACACCCAACCCAAGCATCATGGATATTGGTGAACGCGCACTGCAAGGCAGTTTGCCAGTGATGAGCGTCCCAACCGGATCATACGATACGGCTTACAATCTGACTCGCTTGTACAAAGGCATTCCGATCAGCGATACCGAGCGCGCTAAAGCAGTCACCGACTATATAGCGGGCAACTTAGATCAAGACTGGTTGAGCGCTCGCTGCAAAACCACGCGTCAATTGTTATTATCACCGCCTGCGTTCCGCCATCAACTGGTCAAGCGCGCGCAAGCCGCGAACAAACGTATTGTGCTACCCGAAGGCAATGAACCGCGCACCATTCAAGCAGCGGCTATTTGTCAAAAACGCGGTATCGCGCGCTGCGTGCTATTGGCTAAACCTGAAGAAGTGCATGCCATTGCCAAGGCGCAAGGCATAGAATTGCCAACCGACTTAGAAATCATTGATCCCGCATCTATCCGTCAGCGTTTTATTGCACCTATGGTTGAGCTGCGTAAAAGCAAAGGCTTAACGCCACAATTGGCTGCCGTGCAACTGGAAGACACGGTTGTTTTAGCCACCATGATGCTGGCTGAAGATGAAGTAGACGGTTTGGTTTCTGGTGCAGTACATACCACTGCTAGCACCATTCGGCCGGCCTTGCAGTTACTCAAAACTGCACCGGGCTACAATTTAGTATCATCCGTATTCTTTATGCTGCTGCCTGATCAAGTCTTGGTCTACGGTGACTGTGCAGTGAACCCTGATCCTAACGCTACCGAATTGGCAGAAATTGCCTTACAAAGTGCTGAGTCTGCACAAGCGTTCGGAATCGATCCGCGAGTGGCAATGATCAGCTACTCAACTGGCGACTCAGGATCCGGCGCAGAAGTAGAGAAAGTGCGTGAAGCAACACGCATAGCTCAAGAGCGTAATCCGTCTATGCCGATTGACGGCCCATTACAATACGATGCTGCCAGTATCGAAAGCGTTGGTCGCTCAAAAGCACCAGACAGCTTGGTTGCTGGTCGCGCTACCGTGTTTATTTTCCCTGATTTAAACACCGGTAACACCACCTATAAAGCGGTACAGCGCAGTGCTAACGTAATCAGCGTTGGTCCAATGCTGCAAGGTCTGCGCAAGCCGGTAAACGATCTGTCACGCGGTGCTTTGGTTGATGATATCGTCTTCACCATTGCTCTAACTGCGATCCAAGCGGCGAACATGCCTAAGTAATATCGACCTTAAGAGTCATCGTCGCGTCCTGCGCTGTGGCTCTTAAGTCTCACGCAATACTTGCACTCCTACGCATAAACGATAACCATAATACGTAAACAGCATCCATTTCTGCTGCGCTCAGCGCATTATTTTGGGGTATTGCTTCTATGCTGCACATTCTCCCTCCGCTATTACGTGGCATCATTGCTTCGACATTACTGTTTATTAATACTTTGTTTTGGTGCTGGCCTTTATTTATTCTCGCATTAGTCAAACTTGTTCTACCTTTCCCACCTGTACAACGCAGCCTGCGCTTTGCCATGCACTGGATTGCTGAATCTTGGATTGCGGTAAATTCTTTCTGGATGCGTCTTGTCCAGCCGATTAAGTGGGACGTTGAAGGCCTAGAACAGCTTGATTTAACACACTCATGGCTAGTGACCAGCAACCACCAAAGTTGGGTGGATATTCTTGCCCTGCAATACCAATTCAACCGTCGTCTACCCTTTCTCAAGTTTTTTTTAAAAAAAAGAATTGATTTGGGTGCCCGTGATTGGTCTGTGCTGGTGGGCGTTAGAGTTTCCATTTATGAAGCGCTACAGCAAAGCGTATTTAGCCAAACACCCAGAGAAGCAAGGACAAGACCTTGCTACCACACGCAAAGCCTGTGAGCGTTATAAAACCAATCCAGTGTCAGTATTTAACTTCCTCGAAGGCACGCGCTTCACTCCAGAAAAACATAACCAGCAAAACTCACCCTTCCAGCATTTGCTGAAACCCAAAGCCGGCGGCATTGCCTTTGTTCTGGATGCTATGGGCGAACAATTACACGGCTTGGTTAATGTCACACTGTATTATCCAGAAGGCCGCCCCAAACTTTGGGATTTACTCAGTGGACAAATTAAACACATTGTCATGCGCGTTCAAATTGTGCCGATTCCGCAACAGTTTATTGGGCAAAGTTATGACCAAGACATGGATTACCGCGCGCAGTTTCAAGAGTGGGTCAACCAACTGTGGCTAGAAAAAGACCAAGTGTTGGCACAACTGAAGGACGCTGAGCGCATTAAACAAACGCACTAGCAGCCTATTTGCCACCATAGTCGATAGCGCGCGACTGTTCGCCTGACACTGATGCGCGCTATACTTGACGACTTAAAAAGCACATGCATTGTGCGTTAAGCCTGTTTTAGCGTACCCACTATTTGCTCATCCACACCGAGTCTGCTGGTTAAAAGCACTTGATGTTCCCGTCACTTTAGAGGAGCGTTTCATGACCGTTATTAAGCAAGATGATTTGATCCAAAGCGTTGCCGACGCCTTACAGTTTATTTCCTATTACCACCCACTCGATTTTATTGAAGCCATGCACGAGGCTTACTTACGTGAAGAGTCTGCATCGGCTAAAGATGCTATGGCGCAAATTCTCATTAACTCACGTATGAGTGCCACCGGACACCGCCCCCTGTGCCAAGATACCGGCATTGTTACCGTGTTTGTCCGTGTCGGCATGGATGTACGCTGGGATGGCGCCACTATGAGCCTTGACGACATGATCAACGAGGGTGTACGTCGCGCTTACAAACTGCCAGAAAACGTTCTGCGCGCATCTATCTTAGCTGATCCAGCGGGTGCCCGCCGCAACACTAAAGACAACACCCCAGCCGTAATTCACTACTCTATTGTTCCTGGCAACACTATTGAGTTTGATGTAGCAGCCAAAGGTGGTGGATCAGAAAACAAAACGAAAATGGCTATGCTCAACCCATCCGACTCTATCGTGGATTGGGTGCTCAAAACTGTCCCAGAAATGGGTGCAGGTTGGTGTCCGCCAGGTATGCTCGGTATAGGTATTGGCGGTACCGCAGAAAAAGCGGCGGTAATGGCCAAAGAGGTTCTAATGGAGCCCGTTGATATCCATGAACTGCAAGCGCGTGGCCCACAAAACCGCATCGAAGAATTACGCCTAGAGCTGTTTGAAAAAGTAAACCAACTGGGTATTGGCGCGCAAGGCTTGGGCGGCTTAACCACAGTACTTGATGTAAAAATCATGGACTACCCAACCCACGCTGCTTCATTACCGGTTTGTATTATTCCTAACTGTGCAGCAACACGTCACGCTCACTTTGTTTTAGACGGTTCAGGCCCTGCGACATTAGAAGCACCATCACTGGATGCCTACCCAGATATCGTCTGGGAAGCTGGCCCTTCAGCGCGTCGCGTCAATCTAGATACTTTAACGCCAGAAGACGTAAAAAGCTGGAAGCCAGGCGAAACCGTTTTACTCAACGGTAAAATGCTCACGGGTCGCGACGCTGCACACAAGCGTATGGTCGATATGCTGAATAAAGGCGAAGAGCTACCCGTTGATCTTAAAGGTCGTTTTATTTACTACGTTGGCCCAGTTGATCCGGTTGGCGACGAAGTTGTTGGACCTGCAGGCCCAACAACTGCTACCCGTATGGATAAATTCACCCGCCAGATTCTCGAAAGCACAGGTTTGCTGGGTATGATCGGTAAATCCGAACGCGGCCCAATTGCTATTGAAGCTATTAAAGATAACAAAGCAGTGTATTTGATGGCCGTTGGTGGCGCTGCTTACTTGGTTGCGCAAGCCATTAAAAAGTCACGTGTAGTGGCTTTTGCAGAGCTGGGTATGGAAGCCATCTATGAGTTTGAAGTGAAGGACATGCCTGTGACTGTTGCTGTCGACACCCTCGGTGAGTCTGTACATATCACCGGCCCTGCCGTATGGAAGCAGAAAATTGCAGACAACTTAGCGATTGAGATTTAATAATCTCACAACCCTTATGTTAATCTAGCGATCAGGCCGAGACTCAGTTCTCGGCCTTTTTATTTATCTGTGTAATACATACCATGTGCACATAGCATCCGTACCGTGGTATCCATATAAAACCTAGCGAGTGTATCGTGGCCAATCGTCGTTACAGCTGCATTGCTTTAAGCAACCCCAAATCACCAACCAATGTCGGCTCAATTATGCGCGCCGCCGGCTGTTACGGTGTTAACAGCGTGTTCTATACCGGCACGCGTTATGATCGTGCGAAAGACTTTATTACTGACACTAAGAAAGTCCATCAAGATGTACCACTGATCAACATCGACGATTTGCGTAAGATTTTACCTTTGGGTTGCGTACCAGTAGCCATAGAGCTGGTTGCAGGCGCGCGCGCCTTACCCGAGTACACCCACCCTGATCGAGCGTTGTATATTTTCGGCCCAGAAGATGGCTCACTGGATAAAGAGATTCGTGACTGGTGTGAAGACGTGGTGTATGTGCCAACCCATGGCTGTATGAACTTAGCGGCCACGGTCAATGTGGTGCTCTACGATCGTTTAGCCAAAGGTTTAAACACCCGCTCAGGACCATTATTCAAATAATAAGAACAGACCTGTCTGAGCGAATCAACCACGGATGCAGTACTCGTATTGCGGTGCCGTTCAGCTTGATTAAGCAGCGCTCGATGGGGCTTTTTTCTTAAGTTTAGGAAACTTACGCAAGCGCCAAGCAGGCCAGAGCGCCAGCATAAACGCCAGACCTAACAAGATAAAGGTTCGCTCAAATGCTTGTGTTTCAGCTGCAAAGTTAGCACCGAGTGATTGGTGCTGCCAATCAAGAAAAACTGTCAGTAAGTTAATACCAAAAGCACCACCCAGCTGGCGCACAAAGGTTACCGCGCCAGCACCGTAGGGCAGTTCATCAACAGTTAAACTGTTCAGCGAAGCGATACTCAGCGCCGGCATGATTAAACCAATACCTATACGCCCTATACTCGCAATGATGCACAGCCATAAAAAGCCACTACTGGCGCCCCAAATACCGTACCAGACAGAAGAAACGGCAAATAAAAACAAACCAATACACAACAGCCAAACAATCGCTATTCGATCACATAACCAGCCACTGGCAAACGAAGCCAAGCCTAACAAGATACCTGCCGGCAGCAACAAAACCCCGGAATGACCAGCGCTGTAACCTTTAACTGTCTGTAAAAATAACGGAATTAAATAGGTCGAACCGTACAAGCCTAGGCCTAAAGCTAGGGCAACCCAACTGGCCCGTCGAAATGCAGCTAAACGCCATAAACGTAAGGATAAAATAGGTCGGTTACTGTTTAGTGTGCGCACAAAAAAAACGCGAGTACAGATGACAGTTAATAATGCGAGCGTTATCACATGCCAATCATTCCAAGCATACCGTTGCGCTTCTGAGATGGCACCCAGACCAGCAAAGATTGCCACAGTTAGCAAAATAAATGAGCGTACATCCAAGCGCTTAGCATTTGCATTACGCTCGTCGGGCAACAACCAGTGCCCTGCCGCCATCAATACAAAACAAACCGGCAGCGGCAACCAAAACGCTGATGCCCAGCCAAAATGATCAACCAAATAACCACCGATGGTAGGCCCGATACTCGGCGCAATCATCAAGCCTAAGCCATAAACGCCTAACGCAGCACCACGCCCACCACCGGCATAGACACGGAAAATCAATACAGTTGCTAACGGCTGAATAATCCCCGCACTGGTGCCTTGCAAAACACGTAAAACAATCAGCTGCCAGCCTTCCGTGGCCACCAATGCAGCAATTGAACACAATACAAACAAACCAATGCTGACTTGTACTGTCAATCTCGAACCAAATTTAGCTTGCGCCCAAGCCGCCAATAAAAGCCCTGCTGTCATTGCCGCTAAAAAACCAGTGGCAAGCCATTGCGCCAGCGGCAGGCCCATAGCAAACTCGTCCATAATCGCTGGCAGCGCGACGTTAATACTGGTCGATGACAGCACCATCACCATACTGCCAAGCATCAATACGCCCAGCAACCAAACTCGATAAAGCGCACCAAAGCGTGCATTTAAACTCGCTAGATCACGTTTCATGGTTTTTTTCTAAATTAGCCAGCATACGTAAATGAATATCTTGGCAATACTGAATATCTTGTGCGGATAGGCCAGCAAAGACTTCTTTACGTAAGGTCGTGGCAATGCTCTCAATTTCTTCAATAATGCCCAGTGCCTTATCTGTGAGTGCAATGTTTTTGACGCGACGATCTGTCTGATCAGGCTGACGCTCAATTAGCTGCTGCGCCTCTAGAGCATCTAACAATCGAGCAAGGGTAGGGTTTTCGACTCCGACACTGCTGGCTAACTCACCTTGCGTCGGTAGTTTTTTATCACGTGACAGATGCAGCAAAACTTGCCAGCGCGCCTGTGACAAGCCGAGCTGAGCTAAGCGCCGATCCAGCTCAGCACGCCACGCTCGCGATAAATGCGTCAGTTGCATGCCAAAGCGGTGCTGTTCATACATGGCTACGTAGTCTCCAAGCTATTCGATAGCTGACTAAGTATACCCATAAAAAAACAAGCTAACAGATAAGAACCTTCACCTTATGTCGTATAAAACATAAGGTGAACGTATAACAAATATTACTTAATGACAGTACGCGCAGTACTTAGATACACAGGACCTGCCTCTTTAAGGGCATCACGATTAGCAGTTTCTGAAGCGATGTGGACTTTCTCTAATATCTCAGCCAGCTCTTCTAAATCGATATTGATCTTCTCTAACGCATTTTCTAGGGTGTAAGTAAGTTCATGGACAGTCGCAAGGTCAGCATCCGTGAGTTCACCCGCCAATATCTTCTCCAAACGATTATTGTATTCAGAGAAATTAGCCACTGCAGTGTTTAAATCGGGGGCCGCCTGGCCTTTAAAATGACTAGGTCGATCCTCTGCAACAGCGCCACCTGCAACTGCCAAGCTAACGGCAAACACCGCCCCTTTAAGTAAATTTTTCATGGTATTTCCTGAGTGATAAATCAAGTGCAGCTAAATTACCAAAACACCCTACAAATAGCAATGATTATCATTACTGCAAATTAAATCACTTTGTGTTGCAGTATTATTTGTGTCGATTTATCACGACTGTGGTGATCTTTTATTGCCTGCCAGGCTTAGGGCTTAAACAGAGACGCGCTCAGTGCTGCATACATTCACAGCGCTGAGCGACAGAAAAACTGGACTTTTAGGTTTTGAAATGACGCAGCATTTCTTGTAAAGCACTGGCCAAGCGCGCCACTTCCTGACTGGCTTCTGTTGTTTGTAACGCACCCTCTGTTGTCTCAGTGGTTAGATCATTAATGGCTACAACCGAGCGCGTAATCTCTTCACTCACCGCGCTCTGCTCTTCTGCTGCACTAGCAATTTGCACGTTCATATCATTGATTGTGCTGATGGCCTTCACAATCGACTCTAAACAGGCAGTCGTTTTTAACGTTTGCTCAACACCGGACCGCGCCTGCGCACGCCCTGCTTCCATAGCATCAACAGCTTGTGATGCACCACGCTGCAAACGCTCAACCGTGTCATTGATTTCTTGTGTAGATTTCTGTGTACGCGAAGCCAGAGTGCGCACCTCATCAGCAACCACAGCAAAACCACGACCCGCCTCACCCGCTCGCGCCGCTTCAATAGCCGCATTCAGTGCAAGCAAGTTAGTCTGCTCCGCAATAGCCTTAATCACATCAAGCACACTGCCAATTTCTTCACTGTCTCGCGCCAACGATTCAATCACACCAGTGGCATGCTCAACTGCCGCCGCTAAACTTTCAATTGCTTCAATGGTCTGCAGCGATACATCGCGCCCAACCACTGCTTCTTCGTCTGCATGATGTGCAGCATCTGCGGCTAAACTGGCACTGCGTGCCACCTCGCTGGCTGTTGCATGCATCTCATTCATAGCCGTCGCCACTTGAGAAATCTCACTTTGCTGCTTGCCCATGCTCTCACTGGTATTCACCGTCACCACTGAGGTTTCTTCACTGGCTGCGGCCAGCTGCTCAGCAGAGCGGTCAACATCACGCAGCGCAGACTGGAAACGCTCACCCATGTGATTAAAGGCTTGCGCCACAGCACGCAACTCATCATTGCTGTGATACTCAACGCGCACAGTGGTGTCGCCTGCCGCCAGTTTTTCAGAGGCTTCACGCAACAGTTTAACCGCATCTTGAATGCTGCAAACAACCCGTATTGCTAAAAGCAAAACTAACGCGCCACCAATAATCAGCACAAAGGCGAACAGCTTAAGGCTTTGCTCATAACGTAGTTCACCTTGATTAAATGCGTCTTGTGCATGCCCCATTAACTGATTAGACAAATCCGTCATTGCCTCACGCACATCGGTCACAGCAGGGTTAACCTTGGTTAAAATAACTTGGTTAGCGTAATAATAGTCTTGCTCCTTAATCGCCTGCACTACGAGATCAACCGACTCTTTACGCAACACTCGCACTCGTGCTTTTAACGTATTTAACATCTGTTGCTCTGTGCCCATAAAGCCGAATGCATCCAACTTATCCCAAGCTATTTGGTTGCGCGCCTGGCCTTCTCTAATAGTCTCAAGGTGGAGGCTAACGGGATGATCATGCAAATCTAAAAATGATGAATCCGGTGCGTGCTGCAAAGCCAATAACAACTGAGTACGGGAGGCGTTTATGTCAGCAAAAACATTATCCAACAATTTCACTGGCACCATATTTTCTTTATAAACATCCTCTAGTGTTTTATTGAGTGTACGAATACCCATCAACCCAACAGCGGCTACAATCACAATCAACACAACAGCAATAGCTGTGAGCAGTATGAGCCGCGCTTTAAGAGATATTTTATTAAGCATGCATTTTCCTTAGCTGCCGTTTTGCAGCGCCCCGATTCAAATTTTAATGTTAGAATATCTCTGGAAACATATTAACCTAGGCAGGCTTATCAGCAGTATGCCGACCCAGAACAATCACCTAATTAACGCGTCATAACGTCACAGTTTACCTGTAAACACTATGTTTCTAGGCATTTTAGCCAAGAAACCATAGCCTTAGATCAAAAAGAACTTAAAGAAGACAGAAAGCCTACTTGTACGCTATATCGACCTGCACGATAATGAACACCTTACTCACAACGGCCTACGCCCCTACTTATTCCCTATGAGCGAACTCTTACTTATTTTGGTCAGCGCCATACTGGTGAACAATTTTGTATTGGTTCAGTTTCTTGGCCTATGCCCATTTATGGGTGTCTCAAAAAAAGTTGAAACAGCCATAGGCTTATCGCTGGCCACGACATTTGTTCTGACCTTAGCATCCATCTGCAGCTACTTAGTTCAACACTATATCCTCAAACCCTTTGATATAGAGTTCTTACGCACCATCAGCTTTATTTTAGTCATTGCTGTGGTAGTGCAATTCACCGAAATGGTAGTCAATAAAACCAGCCCGATACTCTACCGTGTACTCGGGATTTTCTTACCTCTAATCACTACTAACTGTATCGTCCTCGGCGTGGCACTCTTGAATGCAAATCGCAGCGAATACACATTTATTCAAGCCAGTGTGAATGGTTTTGCTGCTGGCCTAGGTTTTTCTTTAGTGCTGGTGTTGTTTGCCGCCATGCGTGAACGAATTGCCATCGCGGATGTGCCTAAGCCCTTCCAAGGTGCGGCTATTGGTATGCTAACAGCCGGTCTGATGTCACTTGCCTTTATGGGCTTTAGTGGTTTGATCAAGCTATGAGCATGGTATTCATCTCAGTCATCGCTCTAGTCGGACTCAGTTTAATCTTCGGCGCCATCTTAGGCTTTGCTGCCGTTCGCTTTCGTGTGGAAGGCAACCCCATTGCTGAACAAGTCAATGCACTACTCCCACAAACTCAATGTGGCCAATGTGGTTATCCAGGCTGCAAACCCTATGCAGAAGCGATTGCCGCAGGCGATAAAATCAACAAATGCCCCCCCGGCGGGGAAGCCACGATTCAAGCGCTGGCTGAATTACTTGATGTGGAGCCCGAACCGCTGGATGCAGTGGAAGGCGAAAAGCCACAAATGGTGGCTTTTATTCGCGAAGCAGAATGCATTGGTTGCACAAAATGCATTCAAGCCTGCCCCGTCGATGCAATCTTAGGCGCAGCCAAACAGATGCATACCGTGATTGCTAACGAATGCACCGGTTGCGACCTCTGCGTTGAGCCCTGCCCTGTGGATTGCATCGATATGATCCCTGTTGCGCAGACCTTGCAAAGCTGGAAGTGGGAGCATCCTTTGCCGCCCGGCACTTTGATCGCGACTGACCGGGAGTCTTTGTCATGAGCACTTGGCCTATTCACCCCTTACGCGGCGGAGTACATCCGCCGCAATGTAAAACCTTGTCTAACCAGCAGCCTATACAGCGCGCGCCCTTAGCTAAGCAATTGATCGTGCCGTTGTTGCAGCACCTTGGTAGCCCAACCGATGCGCATGTTGGCGTCGGTGATTATGTGCTCAAAGGCCAATTGATTGCCGACTCAGCCAACCTGATCAGTGCGCCAATACATGCCCCCAGCTCTGGCATTATCAGTTTTATTGGCCCGCAACCTTATCCGCATACATCCGGCCAATTAATGGATGCTATCGTCATTGATACCGATGGTTTAGACAAATGGTGCCCACTCGAACCACTCGCTGATTTCCGTACAGCCAGCGCTACAGAGTTACTAGATAAAATCCGCCTAGCCGGTATTAGCGGCTTGGGTGGTGCCGGTTTCCCTACCGTGATTAAACTATCTCCAGCCGCTAATCAGCCGATTAAGACACTGATTATCAATGGCACAGAGTGCGAGCCGTATATCACTGCTGATGATGTATTAATGCGTGAAAAAACTGCGCAATTGATGCTCGGTATCGATATTTTGGCGCGTATTCTACAGCCTGAAAATGTACTGATTGCGATTGAAGATAATAAGCCCGAAGCCATTACTGCTGTACGTGGTGCTCTCAATGCACGCAGTTACCACGTGGTTGTTCTGCCGACTATTTACCCATCCGGTGGCGAGCGCCAGCTGATCCAAATTCTTACAGGACAAGAAGTTCCCTCAGCAAAAATACCTGCTCAATTGGGCATTCTCTGTCAAAACGTCGGTACCGTCGTGGCCGTGCATGACGCGGTTGTTGAAGGCAAGCCTCTTATTTCGCGGATTACTACACTCACTGGGGAGGCATTGCACAACCCGATGAATGTTGAATGCCTGATCGGCACCCCTGCGATCAATCTGCTTGAGTTTGCTGGACTGCAAAAAAATAAAATGAACCGCTTGATTGCTGGCGGCCCGATGATGGGCTTTACCTTGCCGTCGCTGGATGTGCCAGTGATTAAAACCAGTAACTGCCTATTAGCCGCTAGCGCTGAAGAGCTGCCTGCGCCACCACCGGCCATGCCCTGCATTCGCTGTGGCGACTGTGCTGAAGTTTGCCCTGCGAATTTACTGCCACAGCAATTGCATTTTTATGCCTTAGGTGAAGATCACGCACAACTGCAAGCACACAACTTATTTGACTGCATTGAATGCGGTGCCTGCGCCTACGTGTGTCCGTCTAGCATTCCTTTAGTGCAATATTACCGCTCAGCAAAAGCAGACATTCGTGAGCAGGCTAAAAAACTCGCTAAAGCCGAGCATGCCAAAGAGCGTTTTGAATTTCGCCAAGAACGTTTACGCCTTGAAGAAGAACGTAAAGACGCTGAACGCAAAGCCCGAGCAGAGCGTTTAGCGAAAACTAAAGCCGAGCAGGCTAAAAAAGCAGCGCAAGCGCCAAAGGCTGATATCAACAGCTCTACCGGGGCATCAGAGGATGAAATTAAGCGCTTAAAGATTGCCGCGAGCATGGCGCAAGTGGCCTTGCGTAAAGCACAGAAACAGTTGGAGATTCATGGTACTGCAGAATTACAGGCGCAGGTTGAACAGCTGAGCCTTAGCGCAGAACAGGCTAAAGAAGCGTTAGCCAGTGCGACTGCAGCGTCGTCCTCCAAAGCGGCAAGCATCTCAGCAGATGATGAGCTGAAACGCTTAAAAATAGCATCAAGCATGGCTCGAGTTGCACTGACTAAAGCACAAAAACAGCTGGATACGCATGGCACAGAAGAGCTGCAAGCACAGGTTGAGCAACTGCGTGTCAGCGCCGAACAAGCCCAGCAGGCTTTAGAGGCAGCGACACGTGCGCCTGACGCCGCTAAAAAACCTGCTAAACCAGAACTCAGCGCCACTGAGCAAGCTATAAAAAAAGCTAAAATTGAGACTGCAATGAAGCGTGCTGCGCTACGTAAAGCCGAGCGTGCTGAAGCAGACGCAGAGACGTTAAGCGCATTGCAAGCTGAGCTGAGCCAAGCAGAACAAGAACTGGACACACTTAATCAAACCGAAAAAGCTGACGTATAACGTTTAGCTTTTGCACTATTTTGGAGTACCGATGACTCTGCCCCGCATTACATCACCACACGCTAAGGGTGCCAATCGCACACAGCGCGTTATGCTGCTGGTGATGGCCGCCACTGTGCCTGGCATTCTTACTCTGAGCTACTTCTTTGGCATCGGCGTGCTGCTTAATATTGCTTTGGCTTGTGGTTTTGCTGTGTTATTTGAAGCCGCTATCCTAGCGCTACGTAAACGCCCTGTCATGTTCTTTGTTAAAGACTGCAGTGTTTTGGTCACAGGCTTACTCTTAGCTCTAGCTTTACCGCCCTATTCTTCGTGGTGGTTGATCGCCGTCGCCGTGGGCTTTGCTGTGGTGTTTGGCAAACAACTGTTTGGAGGGCTGGGGCAGAACCCATTCAACCCGGCCATGCTCGGTTATGTTGTGGTTCTGGTGTCCTTCCCAGTCGATATGACGATTTGGCCAGCGGCGCACAGCATTGATATTGCTGCCGGCATACAGCATGTTTTTTTTTGGCCAAGCGTTTCCCGATGCATGGAGCCAAGCCACTGTTCTGGATGCCCTGAAAACCAACTCTAGCCTAACGATTAAAGAGCTATGGAGCAATAATCCCGCATTTGGTATGTTTGCCGGTTATAGCAGCGAGTGGGTCAATCTCGCCTTTTTACTGGGTGGACTATTCCTCTTACACAAAAAACTCTTCAGCTGGCACGCACCCGTCGGTATGCTTGCTGCACTGCTTCTTATGAGTTTAATTTTTTGGAATGGCAGTGGCTCTGACTCTCATGGCTCACCACTGTTTCACTTGCTTAGTGGTGCGACCATGCTGGGCGCATTCTTTATTGTCACTGACCCCGTCAGCAGCGCCACCAGCGTGCTAGGTCGCTTGATTTTTGGCATCGGCGTGGGCATTTTGATTTACATCATCCGCGCTTGGGGTGGCTACCCTGATGGCGTGGCCTTTGCCATCCTGCTGATGAATCTCTGTGCGCCTACCATTGATTATTTCACCCGGCCACGCACCTATGGTCACGCAACCGCCAAGCGCGGTTTTAAGACGGGAGAATAAAATGCTGCCAGAAATCAGTCGGTCAGTGCTTAAAAACAGTTTGGTGTTAGCCTTGTTTGCGGCAGTAACCGTTGCCGTGGTTGCCATCACCCAGCAATCGACCGAAACACGTATTGCCGAAGCAGAGCGCGAAGCACAAATTCGTACACTGGGCGAAATCTTACCGCCGCACAGCTACGATAATGCGCTACTCGATAATGTCATCTACTTAAACGAGTCATTATTGGGCCATCGCAAAGACACCCCAGCTTATCTAGCCAGTCTAGGCGGTGAACCTGCAGCGGTAATTTTGCAAGCCAATGCCCCAGACGGTTACAGCGGTACCATCCAGTTATTGGTCGGCATTATGGCCGACGGTACACTCAGCGCTGTGCGGGTTATTCAGCATAAAGAAACACCCGGTTTAGGCGATCGTATTGATCTGGCAAAAAGCCCATGGATCAGCAGTTTTGATGGTAAAAGCTTGAATAATCCAGAAGAGCGCGGCTGGGCAGTAAAAAAAGATCATGGCGACTTTGATCAGTTTGCTGGTGCAACCATTACCCCGCGCGCCGTGGTGACTGCCGTGCATAAGGCGCTACAGTATTTTGACCAGCAGCATGCGCAACTTTTTGCGCCATTAACTGCAACGGAGGCAGAGCAATGAGTCCATCATTTCGCGACATTACGGTCAATGGTTTATGGAAAAACAATCCTGGTCTGGTGCAATTACTCGGCTTATGCCCGTTGCTTGGCACCAGTAACTCAACGGTCAACGCACTGGGTTTAGGCATCGCTACAGCACTGGTACTGATTTGTTCCAACGCTGCTGTTTCACTGATTCGTAATGCCGTGACCAATGCTGTGCGCTTACCTGTCTTTGTGATGATTATTGCTGCGCTGACCACCTGCATTGAATTACTGATGCAAGCGTTCACCTATGAGTTGTTTCAAATTCTCGGTATTTTTATTCCACTGATTACCACCAACTGCGTGATCCTCGGCCGTGCTGAAGCCTTTGCCGCAAAAAACTCGATAGCGCGCGCAAGCTATGACGGCCTGGTGATGGGTGTTGGTTTTGCTTTAGTTCTCGTCATGATCGGCGCAACCCGCGAACTGCTCGGCACGGGTATGCTATTTACCAATATGCACTTATTGTTTGGCAGTATCGCTGAGCACTGGCAAATTATTGTCTTCGAGGATTACAAAGGCTTTTTATTGGCGATTTTACCGCCCGGTGCATTTTTAGCCTTAGGCCTCTTGATTGCCTTAAAAAACTGGATCGATCTGTACTATGCAGAGCATATTGCTAGCAAAACAGTCGCTGCCGAACCTGCCGTGAGTCGCCGTGTGCGCGTTACTGGCGCAGTGGACTAAGGCAGAATTCATGGAGCAAAAAGGCATATTACGCAGCTGGAATGACGATAAAGGCTTTGGTTTTATTCGTGCGGACAACAGTGATTTCTTTGTACATATTTCCAGCGTACGCGGTGAACGCCGTCCATTGCAGGGCGAGGCCGTTTACTTTGTAAGCGGTAAAGATGAAAAAGGCCGTTTGCGTGCGCAGCATATGCGCAGCGCTGAACTAAGCATTGACCGCCCAGCTATTCGCCGTAAACCTAACAGCGTACCAACTAACGACGCAGCACAGCCTAGCAAATCCAGACACAGACAGCGGCATCAGTCCTCTACTAACTACAAAGCAACAGCCATCTTGTTGATTGCCGTCTGTGCAATTCCCGTTATGGGCGCCTGGCATGTTTTTGCACACAATGCTGTATTCTGGCCATTACTGCTCTACATCAGCATGAGTTTATTGAGTATCTGGCAATACTCACGCGATAAGCACAACGCGCAAACGGGCGTTTGGCGCATCTCAGAAAACCAGCTACATGCGGTTGAGTTATTCGGTGGCTGGCCCGGTGCTCTATTAGCCCAACAACTGCTACGCCACAAAACCAAAAAAGCCTCATATCAAGCTGTGTTTTGGCTGATTGTTTTAATGCATCATGTGTATTGGATCGATCAATTGGGTTTTGATGGGCAGTTGCTACAACAGACTCTTAACACACTCTAAATCTCGGCAGCGCTTACAGACGCCTGCTTAAAACTCGCGCACCCAGAACAGTTCATGGCGGCGCACCGCTTTACGCAGAAACTCATTCTCACCAGTCTTTGGCCAGCGCCGTCCGGTTAACAGTTGCTGAATCAGTCGGCGCACACGCTTTTTAAACGGTTGCGCTGGTTGTAAATCATGCTGCATCAATAACGCCATGGCTTTATCCAGTTGCTGCTGTTCGCTCAAGACAAAACTGAATAACTCATCGGCCGGCAGCTCAAGCATTGCTGGTGGCAGCGCCACACCCGTATTGGCGTTGCCCATCGGCCAGCGGTCATTGTCATGTAAATGATTGGCATACAAAAACAGTCGCTTAGGTTGCCAGTCGCTCTGCTCCAGCGCTTGAAACAACGCCTGCGTGGTGGCGATATGATCCGCATGCGGATCCAACTCTGGGTGCGGCATCACCACCACATCAGGTTTGAAATGCATGAGACAGGCAGCTAAATCAGCAACCAAATTCTGCCAAGTCGGCAGTCCTGTGGCATCTGCCGGTAATTGCAGCGCATTGAATTGACGTGCACTGCGAATATCCGCATCACCTGACTGTTTGGATGCAAAGGGCACATCCGGCTGCTTGGCCATATTCGGTAACTGCATGCAGTAATAGCCCAACTGCACACAATTGATTTGCGGCACACCACCCCACAGGGGAATTGCCATGCTATCCCAGCTACGCAAACGCCCTTTTAACTGCGCGGCGTGCTGTTGTGATAAGCCTAATGTCTGATAATGCTCCGCCTCTATCTCGCCTTGGGTCAAGGTGACAATGCTGACATTTTCGGCACTGCTGTACAGGCCAAACGCCGCCAACTCAGCATCATCAGCATGCGGCGCGAGGATCATAATATTTTCAGTCACCGGACTCGATTGCGCGAATACATACAATTCAACATCGTTAGCAACACTGCAAAAACGCCCCTGCACCGGTAGGCCTTCAGCCACTAAAGCTTCAACCTGTCCAGTTAGATTGAGATAACGCACACCTTGCGCGCCGCGCTCAAAGGTTTGTTGATCATTACCCACGCAAATACTTGGATCAAACCAGCGTCCCAACCAAGAACTTTTGATCTGTACTTTGGCAACCACAGTCGTCTGCTGATGCGGCACTGACCCAGCATCCAGCTGCCAGCGACTGTTAACAGCGCGCAGACTAACCGGCTCAATATGCTCTGGAAAACGGTATTGGTAGTCATCTTGCGGCGCATAAAACAAATGATCAGCAAACCATGCTTCATGCACAATCCATAACAGTAATAATGCCAGCGGCAACAGCCAGAACGGCACAGTCAATCCAAGCACCACCAAGCACATAACAATCACCAGCATTGCTACGCGTTTATTGCGGCGGTGTTGTTTAAGTAAGTGCTGTTTACGCACCGACATCAGGACACCTCATACACAGCAACGCGATTACACCAGCGGTCTTTATATTCACGATCAGCACGACCAAAGGAATAGCGCAACGGCTTGTTTATCTCGCGCGCATGCTGCCATTCATTTTGCGTATTTACAAAACTCAAAACGCTACCGGGACTGAGCGAGTTGTAATCAGTATCAACGCCACCATTGATGTATTCAAGACTGATCCATTCTGGCGCTTCAACGCGGTACAACACTTGAAACGCTATCGGAACATCGTTAATCGTAATAAAACTGCCGGTCATAAACTGAGCTAATAAAATAAACACTTCGGCGAGATAATCTTTTCCTGGCACCGCAAAACCCCAGCGTTTTTCAAACAAAGTGGTATACACCTGCGCCTGCTCAGCCGGCGTGAGTGCGCCAATCGGCGTTATCACTCCGCCCTGCTCTTCAAGCAAGCGCTGTTCGCGACGCTGGTTATAGCGAAACTTCTTGCTGTACTGCTCAGGCTCACGGGCCAGCGCTAAACCTTCTTTTTGCTCTTTAAGCGTGGAAATCCGCTGCGCATGCAACTCAGAGACATAGCGTGCTTTATGGCGTAACGCGATAGACGCGTCTGGCGCTTGTGGAAGAATAATTTCAGCATTGCCTAAGTCAAACACGCCACGTTTTCTCTGCTGCTTAAGCACAGCTTTCGAGAGCGCTATATGACGTCCCCACGTCGGCACAGCAGCCTGCAGTTCACCCTGCTCAGAACAGCCCAAATAACGTACCGCAATACCTGCCAAATCCGATAAACGTTCCACCACATCAGGATGTGTGGCGACACTACCACCCCAACGCAACCAAGCTGCGCGATACTCTTCAGCACTGATGGGATGCCAGCCACGCTCACGGTACAGACGAAAATAGCTCAACATAATCCCAATGGCTCCAGCCGCACAATAATAAGTTAATTCTAGCACAGGCAACCGAGAGGCCTGCGCGGATCACTCGCCAATCTATCTTCATAGCCTAACGCTCTGTTAAACTGCTTGATCATTTATCAGCAGATTGGCTTTTGCATGCTGAACACTTCATTTATAGGGGCTAGGTTTGTATGCGGGTTTTAATCACTGGAGCACAGGGCCAAGTTGGCCAGGAATTGATGCGTTCTGCACCACCTCTCTGGGACGTGCACGGCCTTGGCTCAAGCGAACTGGATATATCTGATGCCAGCCAAGTGATGGCAAGCGTGCAAGCACTGCAACCACAACTGATTATTAATGCGGCTGCTTATACAGCCGTGGATAAAGCTGAAACTGATAGCGCATGTGCCCATGCTGTCAATCATCTTGGTGCTGAAAACCTTGCCAAAGCCGCGCAGAACTTGGACTGCCCGCTGCTACACATCTCCACCGATTACGTTTTTTCCGGTGAACACACGCAGCCTTATGCAGAGCAAGATACCCCTGCACCTAATAGCGTGTACGGTGAAAGCAAGTGGCTGGGCGAGCAAGCAATTAATGAGCTTTGCACCCAACACATCATTTTACGTACCAGCTGGGTATTTGGCCTGCATGGTAATAACTTTGTGAAGACCATGTTGCGCCTGGCTCAAGAGCGCGATACGCTAAGCATCGTTAACGATCAAGTCGGCGGCCCCACATCCGCACGCAGTATCGCCCAAGCCCTGTGGCAGATCGCCCAGCACTATCAAAACAATGGCACATGCTCTTGGGGCACCTATCACTTCAGTGGCGCGCCAACCTGCAGTTGGTACGACTTTGCGGAAGAGATTTTTAGCGCAAGCTGCAGCGCTACAGTTAATTGTCAAAGCACCTGAGACTAAAGCCAATCAGCACCAGCGACTACCCCACGCCAGCACAACGCCCTGCTTATTCTGTTTTAGACAATACAAAACTTAGCCAGCAACTAAAAATTGCGCAAAGCGACTGGAAAAGTGAGCTAAGCCTAATGTTAGGCGCACTCAAAGATACTCAATAATATTGTTTCAGGTAAGATCCCAGCTCAACTATTAAGGCCATTGCATGCATAAGCTTGACCACAAAGACTATTTAGCCCTGCGTGAAAACTGCAAAGTCATTGAGCAAGATGGTTTTGGCGATAAAGTCATGATCTTGCAAGACGGCACGTTTTTAAAACTGTTTCGCCGCAAGCGCTTGATTACCTCAGCCGCTATCTGGCCTTATGCACAGCGCTTTGCTGATAATGCAAAAAAATTAAAAGCATTAGGCATTCCCTGCCCGAAAATAATTCAGGTATACCGCATTCCTAGCATTGAGCGTGACGCCGTGCACTACCACCCACTGCCTGGCCGTACTTTACGTGATATCTACCGTGGCGATATTGAATACGCTGATGATCTACGCGAGCGCTTTTTAAAATTTGTCGAACATATCCAAGACCTCGGCGTGTATTTTCGCTCGATTCATTTGGGTAATGTGGTGCTCACTCCTGAGGGTGAAATTGGTTTGATTGATATTTCGGATATGAAGATTTTCAACAGACCCTTAAGCCAGTGGCAGCGCAAGAGGAATTTTGAGCATATGGTTAGGGATGAAAGGGATAGAGAGTGGGTTAAGCGCAGTAATTAATAGAGCACGCGGCAGTTAGAATCAAACTTAGTCTCAGTAAGAAGCGCGGGCTACTTGCACAGCCTGCGCGCCTCAAAAAGGCTATCTATTTAAAAGATGCTGATTTAAGGGCGCTTACGATAGAGCAAGATACAACGGCCAGTAAATCAATAATAAAAAGTTAAAAATATAGCGCGCTCTGCCCAAGTTTCGTAAAGACATTTATAGAGCGTCAACTATCTTGGCCGGTTCAGCGTCAATTACCTTGGCCGGTTGACGCGGATATTTCTACTTAATGTTCTGCATTGCAGCTTTTCGACGATAACTCTCTCCTTCACAGTGAATTATGGTGGCGTGATGCACCAAGCGGTCGATCGCAGCGATGGTCATTGTCGTGTCATCAAAGAGCTCATCCCAGTCTTCAAACGACTTATTCGATGTGATGATCAGGCTGTGACGCTCATAACGGTGTGCGATCAGTTCGAACAACACGCTGGTCTCTTGCTCAGTTTTTCGAACATAGCCCACGTCATCAACGATCAGCAGGCTGTACTTATCGAGCTTGATTAATTCGTCTTGCAGTTTGAAGCTTTGTTTAGCCAGCTGAAGCTGCTGCACCAAGGCTAGCGCTGCAACGAACTTAACCCTATGTCCTTGCTCAACGAGGCCGTAGCCGATGCTGCTGGCAATGTGCGTTTTACCAAGGCCGCTAGCACCAAACAGCAGTATGTTAGCGCCACGCTTGAGCCAATCAGCTTGGTTAATAAGGCCATAGACTTGTGGTCGGGTTACACCCTCAACAGCATCAAAATCAAAGTTATTTAAGCTTTTCCCAGTAGGTAGTTTTGCGTCTTTTAATAAGCGCTGTAAGCGCTTATCTTCACGAGAACTCAGTTCAATATGGCAAAGCTCAGACAGGTACTGCTGCGGACTCCACTGCTCTTTAACAGCCTTTTTTCCTAACATACCCCAGCTCTGCGCCATGGTTGCTAAGCGTAGCTGCTTAAGCATGAGAGGGATGGATGCTGTTTGATTATCCATGCAGGCCTCCTGGAATCATGCAGCTGTAAGCATGCAAGGAATGCTGGGTAACTTTGAGCGTGGGAAGGATTGGGACGACAACTAAAAACCTTGATTCACAGTCACGGATGGACGGTAATTGTCGCTGGTTAATACCTTCTAAAACATACTGTTCTAATTGACGCTCACGGCCGCTTTGCTTGGCTAAGTGCAACAGCTTAACGATGTAAAAACAGGCTTCGTCAGCCGGTAAAACCTCATCAACATGCTGCCAGATGGCCTTGTAATTGTCGTTGGGAAGTAAGTCGTCACGTAACTGAGATTGCCTAAAAGCACGGGGCTTTTTTCACCAGTGCGTCAATAACATGTTGGTAGTTAACGCTGCGTGCACGGCTATTTCTTGTGCTGTAGACACGCTCAAGTTTTAAGCACCTGCTCATGGCCTAAAAAGAGCGTTAAACGATTGTCGTAAACACGAACCAACAAGCGACTTTGAATCAACCGGGACGGCACAGTATAGGTGACGCGCTTGATCACAATGGTGCTTGTGCGCGTCACCGTGACGTAGAGCTCAGAGTAATTGACGCTCGTATTTCGAGGCAACGGTTGTAGTTGTCGCTGCTCCAGTTTGTATTTGTCGCTCACGCGACGATTACGGCGCTCGGTCAACCAGTTCGTAAATAAACGTCTCGTATTCATCACGGGTTTTAAAGTCATAGGAGCCGCGTATTCTCAGGGCTTGTTCAAGCTGCGCTTTAAGGTGCCCGTGAGGGCTTTCAATCGCACCATTTTCATGGGCGATGCCCCGGTTATTACGCGTTGCTGTAAATCCATAATGTTGTGCAAGTTCAGCGAAACGGTCAGTGAAATCGTCTTTGTTTGATTCGTTTTTATAAGCGGCACTCAAGCTATCAGTGCGTAGCTTTTGCGGAACGCCTTGAGCGGCTATAAAAGCGTTTTGCAGGCCATCAGAGAAAGCTGCAAAGCTTTCTCCACCGTAAATAACTTGAGCAAAAGCCCAGCCACTGGCTGGCATACGATAGTGAAAAAGCATGTGTTTTAGCGGTTCGCCGGCAATCGTTACCGGCGATTTAATATGCGTAAAATCAGCAATACCCAGCTCACCATAATGATGCGTCTGTAAAAACACTACATCTTTGGATGGGCCATATAGATGACGCCACTTGCCAATGCGCCGCTCAAGAGTGCGCCGTGAGCTTGCTGTAAAAAGGTCTGAATGGAACTCGCAAAGGTGATCGAAGATGCCTACAGGCGTGATCTCATTGTCCCTCTGAAGCATTGGAACAACGATGCCTTCCCACACTTCAGCCAATGGATCGGATCGCGTACGCCAAGACCTTTCTTCAGTTTTTGGATGTAACTCGTGTTTGTCGATGCGTCGAGCAGAGCGTTCGGATATGCCGGCTTTGGCAGCAGCCGCTGCTTGATTTTCAGTCTGTCTAAACTTCATATATCTCTTGACCTGTTGATCGGTGATTTTATTACCCGACACAGCGAACCCTCCGTTCTGCTGCGTCGAACATTATCAGATCAACCGGCCAAGATAGTTGTCGCTAGACCGGCCAAGGTAATTGTCGCTTAATAAAGACATTTCTTTCTAAACTCACTTTACAATACAATCCCAATCAGTTGCCTGAGCAAATTCAACATCCTTAGCAAGACGCTTACCTACGATCTCATCAAGATACTTAGGCGCCAAACCAAAGCCTGGCCGAACACTGCGCACCGCATCTGTGGTAATAATATCGCCCGCTTTTAAATTTTTTACAAAATAGAGTGATCGACGGAACTGTGCATTAGCCAACTCACTGGATTTGCGGCCATAGTTCACACTACCAAGCGCTTTCCATGCTGTTTTAGTATCACGGCATAAGGCAGCTAACTCTGCAGGCTCAAGGGAAAAACTATCGTCAGGTCCGCCACCACTGCGGTCAAGTGTGAAATGCTTTTCAATTATAGATGAGCCAAGAACAACACTTGCAATAGCTGTTGTATTATCCAGAGTATGATCAGACAGGCCAGTTACCAAACCGTAACGCTGCATCATGTTAGGTATAGTGCGTAGATTATAATCTGCTGCAGGTGCTGGATAGCCACTCACGCAATGCAATATAGCCAGCTCTTTACAACCACCCTCTTGTGCCGCGGCAATAGCTTCTTGAATTTCCTCGGCATCAGCCATACCAGTAGAAATAATCATTGGCTTACCGGTGTTCGCAACGTACTTAATCAACGGTAAATCAATCGCCTCAAAGGAAGCAATTTTATACGCTGGCGCATTAAGATCTTCTAAAAGATCAACAGCGGTGTTATCAAAAGGAGAGCTGAAGATTGTAATATCAAGTGTGCGCGCGTACTCAAATAGCGGCTTATGCCAATCCCAAGGCATATGCGCTTCTTGGTAGAGATCATAAAGTGCGCGTCCATCCCACAAACCACCCTTGATCTGAAATTCTTCAGCATCACTATTTAAAGTAATGGTATCGGCTGTATAGGTTTGCAACTTAACCGCATCAGCACCACATTTTTTAGCTTCTTCTATAATTTTTAGCGCTGTTGCAAGCTTGCCATTATGATTGGCTGATAACTCTGCAATGATATATGGCGGTTCGTCAGCAGCAATACGTCGACCAGCAATCTTTATACTTGGGATACTAATCATATTTAAATCTCAAATTTATGTGTGCCATTCGCTAGCAAGCAGACCAAAGCACACCACATCGTGATAATTTTGACCATCAAAGTGTTGATCGCGAAGTATGCCTTCCTGCTTAAAATCTAACTTTAAATGAAAATCTATAGAGCGCTGATTAAAGCCTAAAGCCTGCCCACACACTTTATAAAAACCAGCTTTTTGGAATGCGTAATCTAAGGCTGACTTACCTAACGCTTGTCCAGTACCTTTAGGTGCATCAGGTGACAAGTAAAACCCCCAGTCAGCAATGCCACCATGTTTCACTTCAGTGATATTGATAAACCCTAAAGGCTCTTCAATATTCTCAAATATAAGTAAATGGCGCTTATCATCACATGAAGCTGTTTGAAACCATTTTGAATGTTCTTCTAATGAGATTTTATGCTGTGTATACATATACTTACGTACATCAGGATGATTCCGCCACTCAAGCACTCGCTCAAGTTCGGACATTTCCATCTTGCGTACTCTGCAGGTTTGCATATCAAACATTTATATCCCCATCTTTTTCAAAATAGTATTGACCCCATCTCCATCAACAATGACCGCTGCTAGTGTGCCTATTCTCTTGAGCTTTTCTGGTGAATTGCTTAGTGATACAACAATAGTAGATAGCTCTTGTTGCCCAATTTGTTGCTTTTTCATAAACAGTGCAGCGCCTGCTGCTTCGAGCTCACTAGCAATTCGTTTCTGATTTTCTGCAAGTACAATCATGATGGTTGGCAACCCCAGACAACAGCGCTCCCATGAGGTTGCACCTGCAGCGCCTATTGCCAAGTCACTATTAGCCATCAGCTCTGCCATGTTACTTACACCAACTTTAACCTCTGTGAGCCAAGGCATACGTTTAGCCTGCTGCTGAACCTGCGCTATGCAAGGCGCAGTTGCTCCCATTACCACGGTGATATGACAAGACAAAGGTAGAGAGCAGTCAACTAAACTTTTAAGTATTTGAGTAGTAATATTGTCCTTATCAACACCACCCAAGTTAATAAGTAAGTGTTCAAGCCGGCCTTTTTCACGATGTTTAAGGCTGTAGCTTCGCCACTGTGCAAATTCTGGCCGCAGCAAAGCATACTCTGAGCCGCATAGCACTTGGCAGTATTTAGGCACTAAAGCAATGTAATCTTGGCTATCACGCCTAAAAGTTTGATCGAGTAGAAGATCGCAATCGTGTTGTCGGTCCGCTAGATCATCAATCACCATCAGCTTTGAGCAATGTGAGCGCAGCTTTTTTTCCCAACGAACATCAAGTCCATAATGATCCACAACAAGCCAATCTAGCTGTAATTCTTGAAGTATTTCACTACATAGCTCAGCATCTTGCAGCTGTGTCGCGCCAAGCCAGTCAGAATGAGCGAGTTTTTGCTCATCCTTTACTTCCGCCTGTAATGCCTCTGCAAGGGGCAGGCTATAGACCTTATGACCTCGCTGTTTAATCACTTCAAGCAAGTGTCCTGGATGCTCGCGGCAGATGAAGTAACACTCAATATCTTGCGCTGCTAATGCATCAGCCAAAGTTAAGCAGCGCATTACATGCCCTGTACCTATTTGGATAGACGCATCAGCGCGAAAGGCGATTTTCATCTAATTAATTTAATCGTTTGAAGCCACCATGACACACAGGACCTTTTAATAGCTTTTCGACTGAGCGTCCCTCTTCACACTCTTTAATTAAAGCAAAAATAAGATCCAGTTCATGCAAATAAGCATCCACTATTGGCTTAGTGTGCTCAGTGCACACGTACACCGCGTTACTGGCTAAATAACCTTTACTTAGCATTTCTTGTGTGATTAAAGTTTTATAAAATAAGTTGTTTTCGCTGGCAAAAGAAAAGCCAGTCAGTGCGGGAAGGCCGAAATGGGTAATAGCTAATTCATGCTTATCCGCTAATGCCTGCCACCCAGTGCGAATATTTAAGCCAGTTTGAGTAATGCTCTCCCATGATTTAACTCGCTCCATTACTTCTAAGGTTTTTAGCCCTGCAACAGAGCCGATACGCTCAGTCCAAAACGTGCTACTGATAAATGTTGACTGCGCAGCTTCCATCACTTCTTTCTTGCCTATAGTGGCTGTTACCGCATAACCATTACCCAAGGCTTTACCGAACATCGCCATATCTGGCTCTACGCCGTACTTTTTATGTAACCCACCAAACGTTTCACGGAAGCCTGACGTGCATTCATCAAAAATAAGAACAATGCCCTTATCCGTTGCCAGCTTTCTAACTTTATGTAAAAAATTGTCCTCTGGCCCCATATTGCGGACGACTTCCATCTTAATAACACCAATATCATGCTTATTGACTAGGCTTTCTAGTTCCGCAAAATTATTGTAGTTAAAAGGAAAAACCGTACCCTTTAGATTCTCAGGTACACCTTTAGGGCTAAGGCCCGGCAACAAGTGTCCAGCAAGATTTTCATCATCACCTAAGTTGGCTGACAAGTACCAGTCATGCCATCCGTGATAACCGCATACAGCAACTTTATCTTTACCCGAGGCTGCACGAGCGATTCTGATTGCGATAGCATTAGCCTCGCCACCAGAACGAGCAAAGCGAACCATGTCAGCCCAGGGGTGTAGCTCAATCAGCTTTTCCGCTAAATACACTTCTTCTGGAGCGTTTAGCGTTGACATATTGCCTGTATCAACAACCGAACGCACAGCGGCATCAACCTCTTCATTGCCATAGCCTAAAATATTAGTGCCGATGCCCATAATGCACATATCGGTAAACTCATTGCCGTCCATGTCCCATACTGTGCAGCCCTTTACCTTACTAAAGTAAGCAGGCCACAGCTCGGGCAAAAACATTTCTGCACGCTTGGACAGCAACATATTGCCACCTGGTATCACTTTCTTCGCTCGCTTCCAAAGTTTTTGACCGGTACCCATGGTAGCTCCTTCATTACGTTTTAAAAGCTGGTTGCTTTTGAACAAATTTGGTTGTGTTCTCTGTAGATCCAACACCTGCCGCCAACTAAAATAAATCTCAGGTGAGAAGTGCTCAAAAACACTTGTAACCACCTGCAAATCTTCTGGCTCATCCACAGTCCAGCGCAAATGAGACAAGTCTTCATCATGCTGCATTGATCCTTTGGTTATAGTCGGTTCGTTGCGCATATAAGGTGTTACGTGTTCGTGATCAAATTCACTGGTGCTTTCTTTTTCAGCACGCGCTAAAGCATGCCGCGTAAAGACCTCAATATCTAAACCATCTGGATAAGTGGCTGGTTCTACGTTATTAAAATAATCTACAGACTGTGCTTTAAAAGTAGAAATAGCTTTATCAACCAGCTCAGGATCAACCAGCGGACAGTCGCCTGTAATGCGGACAACTACATCTGCATTATTTGCGTCTGCAGCTTGCAAATAACGACCTAAAACATCATGTTCACTGCCCTGTTCACAGGCATAACCTAACTGTATTACATGCTCAACAAGTGGCTGGTTGCGAGGATCAATAGATGTTGCTACTACTATTTGGTTAATTTCCTTAGCCTTAGCTAAGCGCTTCAACAGTAACTCTATCATTGGTATACCGACAATAGATTTCATCACTTTATTTGGTAGTCTAGTTGACCCCATCCGAGCCTGTACGATAGCAACTACTTTCATAAACGACTCCAAAGAGATGGATTCAACAATTCAATATCAGAACAGATCAGTTCTTTAGGAGGGAAAGGACACTCCCCTTCTGCAGCACGCAAAATCTCATTTAATTGTGTCGAGCTATCAACACCTACAACAACTTTTTCTATTTGTGGAATAGACAATGCGTAACGAAGGCATGCTTGCAAAGGTGTTATACCACTCTCTGCCAACCACTGATCCCATAAAGACCATACAGCAGACCATCTATTAAACTTCTCGGGCCGCGAAGCAGTAGACATAAGTAACAAGCCTTGCATAAAGACTGAGCGCACGTGCACTTGGGTGCCTGATAAAGCAAGTTTTTCAAACCACCCTGACTCTTGTAAACGACCGTCAATGATATTGAATGGAGCTTGAATTAAATCAAACTGATAGTTTTCAGTCAGAGCAGTTAACTCATCAGGAGAGTAAATTGATACGCCAATTCGCTGAACAGTGCCTTGAGTCTTCTTTTCCGCTAAAGCTTGGTACAGTGCAGGACCAATTGGGCTAAAAAGCTGATCAGGACGGTGGAGTAGCAAGGCATTTATCTTAGCAACATGGAGCCGTGACAGTGAGCCTTCGAGTTCGCTATTAACCCACCCAGCAATATCTTTACAGCCATCAGGCACTGCCGGTAATTTAGTCACAATCTCAAAGCTATCGAGTGACATTCCACCTAAAACGCGCTCACTTTCTCCATAAGCAACCGCGGTGTCTAACGTTCGAATGCCATTGCTTCGTGCTAAATCAAGAATTGCACGGGCTTCAGACTCTGCAACCTGCCCTTGCTGGTTAGCTATACCGTAAGGTAATCCAAACTGGACTGTACCCAAAGCAAGCTTTTCAAATCTTTTTGATATATTCATGTTTTAGAGCCCCTAGCCAGAAGCATCCCATATACTTGCCATTCAAACAGACCTGATCACGCTGAAAGCCTTCTACGGTATAGCCTGCTTTCAAAAAAACCCTTAAAGATGCGAGATTATCTTCATAACAACCCGCTTCTATTCGATGTAAGCCTAAAACTTCAAACCCATACTGTGTAACTGCTTGCACCAACTCACTGGAATAACCTTTTCCCCAATGCTGTTTCTCACCAATAAAAAGACTGAGCTGGCCTCGCTTATAAATATTATTTATAAAGCCAATCTTTGCATTTCCGATATGTTGTTCTGTTTCTTTTAAAAAAACACCAAACAAGTGAGAGCAACTATCAGCGTTGCATTGGCTTATAAAAGCCTTGCACGACTCAATCGTTTGTAGCCTGTGGCGTGTTTCTAAGTACTGATTTACTTCTGGGTCATTCAACCAGTCTGCATATGTTTGATTAGCATCGGCTTCTTCTAAGGGACGAAGCAAAAGACGCTGGCTGTTAATAATACTCATTTAACAAGTTTTTTTAACACAGCAACAACTTCATCCTGTTGCTTTTGAGTCATTATTGGAAACATCGGAATACTAATAGCTTCTTGATAATACTGTTCAGCCTGTGGGAATTGACCGTCTTTAAAACCCATTGTTTGATAAAAAGGTTGAGTATGAACAGGAATATAATGCAAGTTGACTAAAATCCCAGCGTCACGCATACCCTGAAAAACCTCCAAATGGGTTTTACTGATTTTATTTAATTGCAAGCGAATGACATACAGGTGCAAGCCTGAATAACTGTCTGGATGCTGCCAAGGTAGAGTCACTGGCAAATCTTTAAGTAAAACATCATAGCGCTGTGCTAACTCATGGCGCTTGGCAACATAAGCGTCTAAGCGTTGCATTTGCGAAACACCTAAAGCGGCTTGCAAATCTGTCATTCGGTAGTTAAAACCCAAATCAACTTGCTGATAATACCAAGGGCCATCCATAGGCTTAGTCATCAAATGTGTATCACGAGTAATGCCATGACTGCGCAGCAAGCCGAGTTTTTCTGCCAGCTCTGAACTATTCGTCAATGCCATACCGCCTTCAGCAGTGGTGACAATTTTGACGGGGTGAAAACTGAACACAGTAATATCGCTGTAGCGGCAATTTCCAATAGGTTCGCCTTGGTACTTACCGCCAATCGCATGGGAAGCATCTTCAATAATTTTAAAACCGTATTTTTGTGCTAGGGCATGTATTGCCTGCATATCGCAGGGTTGCCCGCTAAAGTGAACTGGAATAACAACTTTAGGTAGCTTACTTATCTTTTCTGCCGCAATCAGTTTCTGCTCCAACTCTACCGCGCAAAGATTATAGGTGCGCGGATCGATATCAACAAAGTCAACTTGCGCACCACAGTACAAACCGCAGTTTGCTGAAGCAACAAAGGTGTTAGGCGTAGTCCAGAGCCAATCACCAGGACCTAAGCCCAGTGCTAAACAAGCAATATGCAAAGCTGAGGTAGCACTGTTAACAGCGACTGCATATTTAGCATCGCAAGCTTGCAGCACTGAATCTTCAAACAAAGGTATTTGCGGCCCTTGAGTGAGGTTTGACGATGTCAAAACAGCGGTCACTGCATCGATATCAGCCTGAGTTATATCTTGGCGACCATAAGGAATCATCTAGATACGTCCTATTTTATCAGCGTTGCTATTAAGCCAGCTTTGTAACTCTGCATCCGTCATCCATTCAGAATTATTATTACTGGCATACACAAAGCCCTCAGGCACTTTTTTGCCGTCTTTAATTCGATTCTTACAGGTTGCCCAACCATAAATCGTAGGCAAAATCTTAAAATGCTCGGGGTATTCATAGGTGTAATACGCATCCTCAGCACTGATCATTTGTTCGTGTAGTTTTTCACCTGGACGGATGCCGATTATCTCTTGCTTAGCTTCAGGGGCAACAACGCGCGCTAAATCAGTCATTTTCATTGATGGGATTTTTTTAACGTAAATTTCCCCACCAATCATGTCTTCAAAAGCATGCCATACCAGTTTGACTCCCTCTTCTAATGAAATCATAAAGCGGGTCATTCGATCATCCGTAATAGGTAATACACCCGTATCTTTTATCGACATAAAAAATGGAATAACAGAACCCCGCGAGCCCATCACATTACCGTAGCGCACCACCGAAAACTTAGTACCATGCTCACCAGAGTATGAGTTTCCTGCTACAAACAATTTATCAGAGGCCAACTTAGTTGCGCCGTATAGGTTAATAGGACTGCTCGCTTTATCAGTCGATAAAGCCACAACGCCCAGAACACCTTTATCAATACAGGCATCAATCAGGTTCATAGCACCATTGATATTGGTTTTTACACACTCAAACGGATTATATTCAGCAGTAGGCACAATCTTAGTTGCTGCGGCATGCACTACGTAATCAACGCCATCTAGCGCACGATATAAGCGCTCTTTATCACGTACATCACCAATAAAAAAACGTACGCGATCGTCGCCCACGAATTTTTTTGCCATATCCCATTGTTTCATTTCATCACGAGAAAATATGATAATTTTCTTTGGATTGTAATTCTCAAGTGTCATTGGAACAAAGATATTACCGAAAGAGCCAGTGCCGCCTGTGATTAGAATAGTTTTATTATTAAACATATCTCACCTTACATTAATTTATAAATTTGTTCGGCTACCCTTTTTCCGGCCAACCTATCCCTAACCCCAAACACCCAAGAGAAATACTCTTCTCGTTTTTCAAGGAAGTCTGCTGAACTAAATAAAACTTTTTCAACTACATCACTGAAGTCAAATAAATTATCTTTCAAATAAACACTTTCACCAATTTCATACAGCGTTAGTAGCTTTTCCATATCATCTTTATGCATATGCTCTTTAGTTGCTAAATCCACTAAAAAACCTCTAGAGTAATTCTTAGTTTCAATAAACAACTGTGGCACATCATAAAACAATGACTCTTCTGCCGGCGAGTTACCATCCGATATAATCAAATCTGTAATGCATTGCAGGTGTGACAAAGGCAATGATGTTAAATCAACAATCGTATGGCCTCTTTTTTCAGCCATTTTCTTTATCTTATTAAAGCTCACACGATCATTGTGCCGCGGTGTAATTGCTTGACTCGGATGTGGTCTTAAAATCAAATTAAAATGCTTAGGTAAGGTATTTATTAACTGTTCAGCTGCATAGCCCCACGAGCCAACTCCCCGACGGCTCGGCGTATATAAAATAGTTTTATACTCTGGATTTAAATTTAATCTTTCTAATGTGCTCTGTGTAAATGCGTCACTTTTTACAGGAAACTCGGAAAAAGGTAAGAAACCTGTTTGCACTGTATTAACAGGTATCTCATCAGTATGACGCTCGATCATCTGTTGCATGCGAGGCCCTGTCACACACAATAAATCATAGTGGGCATTACTCAATAATGCTTCACGGCTGAACATCATATAAGTACCGTGAAACACATTGCACTTCTTTGCCGAAAAAGGCTCAAGGACTTTTTTATAAGGAGACCCTGTAACTATCACATCAGCATTTTTTAATGCGCGATTGCCTCTTGATAAGCCACCGAAGAATTTAGAGGTTTTTGCTGCTGGCATATGAGGGTACAGTCGTTGCGCTGCTTTCAGAGTTGATCTTCTGCTTGTCACAAAAGTCCCCGGCAACTCTGTAAATGCTTGCGCCAGATGCGGAACAGCTTGAAACATACGTGAGTAATATACAACGTTAATTACTCTATCTTTTATTTCCTGTGCTGCTGGTACTTTATGACTAGCTAACATTTAAACCCCTCAATCAATCCGCCAACTCAAGCTTTCCTTATCATAACAATACTCCTTAATTAAAACACGTACTATTAAGGCCCCTTTATGCTTCTGCTTTTCGCCTTCTCAATAGCTTTAAAATAACCCTTTTCTATTTCTTTTTTTCTATCTTCAAAATCAGCTTCTAACGGATTCCAATTGACTTTATCAGAGAAGACTCTTTGCAAACCTAATCGGCGCACAACTGAAGATCTATTAATATAGTTTATCGGTATTAAATCTTCTATTAAATGAACTCTATAATCATCTTTTTTATCTGCAGGATATAAGAAAACAACAGGAATTCCCATAGCCAAGCATGGCATTGCACAATGTATTTTAGACGTAATAATTAACTTAGCATTTTTAGCATATCCGTCTAACAGTTCCTGTGCCATTTCTCTTTTTAATCGACAGCTAATCTCAGGAAGCCTTAAGCTAGATTGATTGATACGAATAGCTTTTTTCCTAATTGATTTTGGTATGGCACTTTCAAGGTCATTATCAACACCAACTATAAATATTTCTTTTGCCACGGCACTATTTGCATTTTCACGCTTAGGAAAAGTTAAGGTCAAACAGCCGCTATAAAACGCATCAATACCATACTTACTAAGCACTTTAGCTGTCCCTGCATCACGACAGCCTATAGGCTCATGCTTCTTTAGATACTCCACGCCCGCCGCAGAGCAAATAATAGATTCGTATTTCTTATCTAAATGAAAAGAGTAAATAACAGGAATAATAGACTCATGGGGTGGCCAGTTATCTGAGCCCATAAAAAAGCCATTTAAAGAAACCAATCCTGGAATGTTTGCATGGTTTAGAAACTCTCTAGATACATAGCCATCAACACCATCAAGCAACCTAACAGCTGCTAAAGTTTGAATTTCATCCCCCAGATTAAAAAAGTAATCAAATTTATAACCAGAATACTCTAATGCATACTTTTTCATGACAACTTTTCCAATAGCAACTGTTCATAACCGCTTATGAAGTTCTCATAAGGATATTTTTTATTTATTTCTATTGCTTGGGCCTCACCATATTCCACAAGGGCATCTTTATCATACAAGCTTTCAAAAAATGAGATTTTATGACATAACTCACTTATATCTTCAGGCTTATAAAAAACACCATCCTCGCCAATAATTTCTTTATAAATGTCAATATCTGTTGAAATAAATGGCGTTTTAGAAGCCACTGCCTCTAGCAGTGCGAGCGGGAACCCTTCCGATCGAGATGGAAAAATCATAAAATCAAAGGCTCTAAAAATCCTAAAGGCTGAAGGGGTAAAACCTAAAAAACTGATGGATACAATACCACCATGATTTTTTACCATATCCTCAAGCTTTACCCTGAGTGGACCATCGCCAACAACAATAAAATGATAGTTTTTACCTTCGCTCATACAAGCTGCACGCACAAAATCAACAACACCTTTTACATTGGCTAATCTTCCCACATAACCAATAAGCATTTTCTTTTCGCCTAAAAAGCCAATTTCCTCAAGCGCTTCAGACTTGGACAGTTGTTTTTCAGAAATATCATCGAAACTAATTGAGTTCTCAATCGTTACTATTTGATTATTAAATTGAAATGTATTCTCATATATTTTTTCCTTAATATACATCTCAACATATTTTGATACGCAAACAATTGTAGCTCCTGCTTTAAGTGCTCTGATCAGCCTTCTTTTTCTATACGGTCTTTCGTATTCACCAACGCCGTGGACAACTATCACGAGGGGACACTTATACATATTTGCAAGAAATATTGAGATATCCACACATTTAAATCTGTGGGCAATTATCAAGTCCGGCTTAGACTTAACAAATTTAAAGTAAATAGACAAAACTGATAAATATCTAAAAAAACCACTGGTGGTTCTTTTTTTAAATCGAAAATAAACAGCCTTATCTTGAGCATCACCATGCAAGTAACAATTAGTGAATTTAAATCTTTTAATTTCTTTAGATATCAAATTACCAACAAAAGCAGTTGAGTCCGCTGGACTCATCATTACCTGAAGAATATTAAACATCTTCAGCCTTTTTTTTGTTAATAAGACCCATAAATAATGGCAACCAAAAATATATCCATATAACAGATGGTTTTCTTATAAGTTCTACATGAGTAAAAACAAAGAAAGCGAGACAAGCAACAAACCAAGCTCTATAGAAGCCTTCTAACTTTAGAAAACAAACAGTTAAAAAAGTTAGAAGTAACAGAAACCCAACTGAACCATAATAATAAAAACTCGATATAAAAACCCCATGAGGATTATCGAATATACCTAAAAACTTATAAGTATCAGTTTTACCACAACCAAACAAAAAGCACTGCTTGTCAGCCATTCGATTAACAACATCAATCCAGATCTCCATACGATAGCTTGAGCCTCTTGCTATCAACTTTTCATATAAAGGATCATAAAAAACAAAAAAACAGCTCAATATAAAAATCAAAGAGAATATAAAAACAATTTCTTTGATTTTTAATTCACGTCTAAATTCATAAATAAAAAAAGCGAGATAAGTTCCTACTAAAAACAGTATTGATCTACTGCCCAATAAATAAAAATTAAACGTCACATACATAAAAAACAAAAGCCAAGCGGCATATTTATAAGTATTATCTTTTAATGAGCAATGCCAACCAAGCCAAGCAAAAGGCAAAGCAAACAAAATTGTTAATCTGTTTTCATTAATATTTCCAAAACCATACCTTTGCACGCCTAAATTTTCTGCATCAAAGGCGCCATACGTTAAGAAAACAACACTAACTATTAAAATACTAAAAAATAATCCAAATATTCTCTTATCAGTATTAAAATTTATAAAAACAAATATATAAAAAAGCAATAAGAATAAAAAAAACTTTAAATGATCAGCTCCTGATTTATAAAAAAACAGCACACATGCTGAATAAAAAGCATACAAAAAAAGCATGCCCAGAACGGACCAAGTATTTTTAAATGCCACATAGTTTTTACGTATTAAAAACAGACTTGGCAGCAAGCAAAAAACATAAACAAAATTAGCAAACCACTTATTACTATCAGCAAGCAGTGCAAACAATAGTACTGCTACAATAACTATCGAGCCATAACTTAAATAGTCTTTAATCCCTTGTACAGTTGGATTTTGGGTGTAGCTATTCATGTAGCATCGCCCTTAACCACCAAAATATCCTCCATAATCAGATACTGCAGGTCAGATCCATAGAACATATCCAAAGCATCTTTCGGTGAGCACACCATGGCTTCACCGCGACGATTAAGCGATGTATTCAAGGAGACGCCGTTGCCCGTCAATTTTTCCAACTCAACCATCAAGTCGTACCAACGCGGGTTGTATTGACGCTCCAGTACTTGCGCACGCGACGTGCCATCTTCGTGGACCACTTCAGGCACACGCTCTTTCCACTCATCACTGACTTCAAAGGTAAAGGTCATAAAAGGTGATGGGTGGTCGACTTTCAGCATCTGCGTCGCGACAGTGTCAAGCATGGAGGGACAGAATGGGCGCCAGCGTTCGCGGAATTTAATTTGCGCATTAATCCGATCAGCGACATTGGGTATGCTTGGACAACCAATAATTGAGCGGCCACCTAATGCACGTGGGCCAAACTCCATACGGCCCTGGAACCAAGCCACAGGATTGCCATCCACCATGATTTTGGCAATATGCTCTGGCACATTATCAATTTTTTGCCACTGCGGCTGCCCGGGGTGTTTAGCACACGCAGCGATCACGTCTTCGTTGCTGTATTCAGGACCAAGATAGACATGCTCCATCCTCTCCACAGGTACACCGCGCTGCTGTGAAATATAGGCTGCAGCACCCACTGCGGTACCGGCATCACCGGCTGCAGGTTGCACGAACAGTTCTTTAACTTCATCGCGAGCAATAATTTTCTGATTAAGCTTAACGTTCAGCGCGCTACCACCAGCAAAGGCAATACGGCCAGTTTCTTTAATGATATCACCGAGGTAGTAGTCCATCATTTCCAACGACAGCTTTTCAAACAACGCTTGTACGCTGGCAGCGTAGTGGATGTAAGGGTCGTCAGCGATATCACCTTCACGCTTAGGCCCTAACCATTCAATCAGTTTAGGCGAGAAGTAATAGCCTTTGCCCTTCTCTTTGTAGCGGCGCAGACCAACAACGTTGACGTAATCAGTGTTAACCACCAGTTCGCCATCTTCAAATTTAGCTAAGCGCGATAAGTCATAGAGATCAGGATCACCGTAAGGTGCCATACCCATCACTTTGAACTCACCATCGAGCATTTCAAAGCCTAAAAACTCGGTCATAGCCCCGTAAAGGCCGCCAAGCGAGTCTGGATCATAAAACTCTTTAATTTTATGAATCTTGCCGTTTTCACCGTAACCAAAGAAGGTGGTGGCGTACTCACCTTTACCATCGATACCCATAATGGCGGTTTTTTCTTGGAATCCTGAGCACAAATAGGCACTGGCAGCGTGCGCTAAGTGGTGCTCGACCGGCTCAATTTTGACTTTCTTTAAATCAAAACCCAGTTGCACTAAGCACCATTGAATTTTCTTGTAATAACGCTGAAAACGGCGGTTGCCGACTAAAATCGCATCTAATGAACGCTCAGGAGCATACCAATAGCGTTTGGCGTAAGACCAGCGCGCTTTCTCTAAAATGCTGATAGGCGCAAAAGGAATAGCCACCACATCTACATCAGCAGGAGTAATACCGGCCTGCTCCAAACAAAACTTAGCAGACTCGTAGGGCATGCGGTTTTTTGCATGCTTGTCGCGTACTAAACGCTCTTCCTCAACAGCAGCAATCAATTTGCCATCAATATATAACGCTGCCGATGCATCATGGCTGAGTGCGCCAGATAGGCCGAGAATGGTCAATGCCATGGGTCTTTTTGCCTCTTAGTCTTCAAGGCAGCTGCTGGGCAACTGCGGTAAACGCTGATCAAGCAATATATACAACGGGCTATCTAGCGGCCAATTGCGTAATAAACGGGTGCGGTCTTTCAAATACGCACGGGTGAAACTGCGCATGCTTTGATGCTGCTGCATGGCATCTAAATCAATTAAATAACAGCGCTGTTGATGCCATAAAATATTGTGGCCTTTTAAATCACCATGGCTGATTTTTTCACGAATAAGCGCATTCAACAATTCAACTAACGCGTTTATTTCAGCCTCGGGCACTACGCTCTTACCTTGATAGGTCGCCAAGCGGGCAATTATATCCTGCTCACCGCAATATTCACTAATTAACCACGCACTGCCACGCAAACCACACCATCTGTTTTCGATAACAGCCAAAGGCTGTGGCGTGGCAATACCCAATATGCTCAAGCGATGACCTTCACGCCAGCTGTGCCAAGCGCGACTAGGACGCCAAAAGCGCTTGCACCAATGCAATACATTTTTAATGTTATAACGCTTAATCACCAGCGAGCGCTGACCGTGCTCAACGCGAGCTACCGTAGCGGCACCACCCGTCTTATAGATATGGCCGCCAGCAATAGCAGTATTGGGGTCTGCTAATAAAGGCTCAAGTTTATCTTGTGCCGCACGCCATACTGCTCGCAAGCCAAACAAGTTAGCTTTGACGCTGAATAGACTGCACTCGCGCCCGGATTTATTTAAATAATCTTTTACTCGCCACTGACGAATACTCAGAATGTGTTTGTGCAGCTTTTCTAAACGCAGCGCATGCTCGCCATTGGCCAATAAATAATGAATCAGTAACTCTTCAAGATGAACATCAAAGGCGCTGGGTAACTGCGCAAAAAAAACCGCTAAATTGGCAACCGCTTTCTCTTGTGATAGAGGCTGCCCCGCCTGTTCACTCTGCACGCCACCACCATCCACCACATAAACTTGCTCACCCTTCTGCAGTAAATTATCCAGATGTAAATCACTTTGCCAAAGACCGCGTAAATGCATGTGTGCTACTGCATTGAGCGCACGAGCCAGCACCTCAGTTTGCTGCTCACTGAGCGGCAGATCAGCACTGCACGCTTGCCAAGCCGCGGCCAAACTTTGTGCATCATCGATAAACTCAAACAATAGATAAGCACTGCCATCGCTTTGCTGTTGAGCATCAAGCATTTCTGCGTTGGGAATTTTTTGCTCAGACAGTAACTGCGCGCCAGACAGTTCGCGCTGATATTGGCGTGCAGCTTTATTACCAAGCAGAACTTTGACCAAGACACTGCGCCCTTGCCATTGTGCTTTGCCGACATAGCGCTGCTCAGGTAAAACTCTCAGCCACTGCTCAACAATCAGAGTTTGACCATTCTCCAATACCAAGTTCAGCGGCAACGCAGGCGCACGCCCGCTTAATTGGTTGAGCTTCACCGGCGTGTTTCCTTGTCGATACGGCGCGCGTTTAAGCGCTCAACCCAATAGGGAATATGCTCAGGCGTGTCCAAATAGTTTTGTAAAAACAACTGCACCTGCTCGCGCCCCCAGACATGCCGTGAGCGGCGGAATAGAGGCTCTAAATCTTTAATGCAGTCACGCCGCCCCAACAACAGTGGACGATTTTTCTCAAGATCTATCAGCTGAGCAGTAAAACCAAGTGCCTGTTTTTGTAAGAAAATATGCTTGGGATAGAAACAACCGTGCATTTGTCCTGCTTGGTGCAAGGTTTTCGCAAGTTTAGCGCAGGCTTGAATAATACTCTGCTGCTGTTCATTAGAGAGCTTTGGCCACTGTTGTAGCCAATAATCTAAATCCTGCCAGTTATCTAGAGCATGGGTCATTAAAATAGCGTGCTGCTTATCTGCTACTTTACGCTGAGCAAAATATGCAGCACGCACAGCTGGAATCCCTAATTTCTGGTAGCGTTGAATATTACGCATTTCTCGAGCAAAGGTGGGCTCACCTAAAGGACGCAAGATACTGCGCGTCATATGATTGATTTGTCGCTTTAGAAAAAAATGGCGCTCTCCTAGCGTTAACAATGCAACACTGCTCCAGCCACCACGCTCGGTATTGGGCTCATCCACTGCATCCAACTCTAAATCCCATAGTGCTGTAAAGCTATCGAGTCGGTGCTGCGCCAGCAGATCAGCAATACTTGGGTCAATAAAGTCGTTCATTCGCGCCCCTCAAAAAATCGCACAATTTTTCCGATTTGTTTTTTATCGTAGGCATTGAGCCGAGCACGCTGACAGTACTGCAAGTAAAAGCGCAAACGCTGAGTGTTGCTCAGGTGATATTTAGCCACTTTATCTAAACAGGCTAAATCTTTAATAATCCGATAACGCAGCATTGGCCCCCACCAAAAGGTGCCAGCAGGGCAATCAATCAAGTACACTTTGAGTTGCTCATCAACCAGCAAGTTGCGCCATTTTAAATCATTATGGGTAAATTTATGGCTGTGCATAATACGCGCAGCATCGGCGACTTGCGCACTGACCTGCTTAACCCACAACCGATCCTCTAGTAATGGACTGCCCTGATTGGCTAAATCAGCTAAGTCGCGGCTATCAGGAATTTCACGAGTAATCATCGCCCCACGTACAAAAGCGCCACCTTTGCGCTCTAAACCTTGCGCTATCACTTCGGCAGTGGGTATACCCCACTTGGCGAAGCGTTTGAGGTTTTGCCATTCCGCTTTAACTCGTGGACGCGCAGCATAACGACGCAAACCTTTACCGGCATTGCGGTAACGCTTCACGTAGTAATCAATGCCTTGGCGATTGACGCGAATCAGTTCAGATAAAGGGTCATGGGTAATACGCTCACCTTGCAGAGCAAATACCTGCTCAAGGCTGCCAAAATCTGCCTGTAGCGTTTGATAAGCGTCTGCCAACTGCCATCTCGACATTACAACGCATCTCCATAACGCACTTTGCGTGCATAAAGTTTGGCGGCCTTGCTCTCTAACAACGCTAACAACTCAGCCTCATCGTGTAAAATTTCCAGCAATGGCTGTTGAAAATACTCACGCAAAAAACGCAATTTATCACGCTGAGTTAAACCAATATCCAGTGCGGAAAAATACAACGCAGCTAAGTCTTTATTGCGCCAGCGTTTTGGCGTCTGTTCACGGGTTTGCGCACGGTGCAAATCAATCACCGATAAACGAAAAGAGTCTGCATTAACGGACTGATCAGTGTGCAATAAAAAATGACAGATATAACAATCGCGATGATTAACCCCTGCACGGTGCATAGCACCAACCATTTGTGCAACACGAGCAATCAACGCCCACTTTAAACGTGGCGGTGGTGGCTGCGTACGCCAGTCGACCGAGTAATCCTCTAAACTGATCGTGGGTGCGAGCTCTTCCGTGATAATAAATGAGTGCTGCTGCGCGGGGTTACTGCCGCGCATACCAAAGCCTACAGCTGTCATGGTGTCAATATTGTGTTGCTGTAAGCGTTTGATGGCGATGAGCTCTTGCTCAGCACCAAGCACAGGTGCCTTTGCGGTCAACCAGTTTTTAAAGATTTCTGCCCAGCCTACGCCACGGTGAATTTTGACAAAATAACCGCGCCCCGCCACTTCAGTACGCAGCGTGCGCCGTGCTTCCAACTCGCGGTACACCTCACCTTGTAATTGCTCAACAGCGACAAACGCATCTTGCCCCGCCCATAGGCTGGCAAAGGGTTCGTCTAACTTAAGTTTCATGGTGACTCCGCTAAAATAATATCGGCTGCACGCTCTGGCATCGAATACAGATCAGCCGTTTTGGCATAATGAAGCGCATTTTCCGACCAACGCGCGCGCAATGCTGGATCGCCTAACACTCGACTCAAAACCTGACCCAACTGTTTCTGCTGAAATGGACTCGCCAACACTTCGCCACAATTGGCGTCTTCAATATAATGCGCATAACCGCAAATATCTGTGACCAGCACCGGCAAACCTGAAACTAAAGCCTCTAATAACACCGTACCAGTGTTTTCATTGTAGGCTGGATGCATCAGCAAATCAGCACCCAATAAAAAACGTGGTATATCACTGCGCCCTTTAAAAATACGCACTTGCTTTGACACACCTAAGGTCGCAGCCTGCACCAAAAATGGCTTAGGATCATCTTGACCAATGACGATCAACTGCGTTCGCTCACGCTGCTGCGTCGGCAAACTGGCCAGCGCTTTTAGCGTGCGTGCCAAGCCTTTAGTTTTAAACCCCGAACCCACCTGCAAAAGTAGATACTGATCATCGCGCAGATTAAACTCAGTACGAAATTCAGCACGAATCTCTTGTGCATTGCTCGGTGCTTGGCGATCTTTAGCTATCCCCGGCGGCAGCAAATGAAAGCGCTCTGCTGGCGTCTGGTAATGCTTTACAAATAACGGCTGCTGTACTTCAGAGATCATTAAAATCTGTGTGGATGACTCAGGTGCAAATACCGCACGCTCATAGCCAGCAAAGTGACGGTAACGATTACTGAAACGGTACAGAGGGTTACGCAGGGTTTGTGCTTTGTCTTCATAACAGCCATCTGCGGCATAATACACATCCAGACCTGGCATCTTATTAAAGCCGATCACCCGAGCAACCGGCTGCTGCTGCATATCGGCTTGCAACCAGTGATAAAACTTGGTGTTGCGGCGGTGATTGGAGAAAGCTTTAATCGGTCCAATGCGCACATCAAAACCTTCTGGAATATCACCCTCCCAAATCAGCGTATACACACGAATCTGATGGCCACGCTGCTGGCACTCTAAAGCGATGCGCATAAAATCACGCTGCAAACCGCCAAACGGAAAATACTTATAAAGAATAAAGGCCAGCTGCATCAGTGTGCGTCCTTATTAAGCACGGCCTGCTCTGCACTCTCTTGGTGTGTTTGTGCAGTAGAGGTATCTGCAGCCAGCAGTGGTTTCAAAACCGCAAGCACCTGCTCTACACCAAGCTCATCAAAACACGGTAAATGGCGATCACCCAATCCCGCATTTGGCCCTGTCGCGCACAAGTGCACTTGCCCTTGCCCGTACGCACCAACGCGCCCAGGCAAGGTTGGCCCGTATAAGGACACACAGGGCACATCTAACGCAGCGGCTAAATGACCTAAACCGGTATCCACGGCAACGCAGGCTTGCGCGCCAGCGATCTGCGCAGCGACGCCAGTTAAATTAAGCTGTGGCAATACTTGGACATGGGGCAAACCCTTGGCAATCATCTGCGCACGCTGCTCCTCTACGGCATTACCCCAAGGGATGCGCACGCTGACGTGAGCGGCCGCCAACTGTTCAGCCAGCGTACGCCAGGCGTGTTCTGGCCAGTGTTTACTCGGCCAGGTGGTGCCATGCAAGAATAAAACATAAGGCGTTTGCGCCTCGACAGGCGCTAAACGCTCACGACTCAAACTGTATTCACCCATCTGCTCTGGCACTGGGTAATTCAGCGCTTGGGCAAATAACTGACGAGTACGCTCAACTGCATGCAAGCCTGGAGCAACGGTGATCTGACGATCATAGAAATAACTGGCAATCGGCTCGCGAGCGCACTTACGGCTCAATCCGGCAACCGGCACTTTAAAGCCACGGGTCAGCCAAGCACTTTTTAATAATCCTTGCGCATCAATCACCAAGTCATATTTTTGCTGATGCACACGCTTTTTAAAATCCCGCCACTCACCACTGCGCCATGTTTGCAGCAGATTTTTACGCCAACGCCGAATCGCCACAGGAATGACTTGATCCACCGCCGGATGCCAGCGTGGGATTTCCGCAAAACCTTCTTCCACCACCCAATCAAAGCAAATCTCGGGATGGGCACGCAGCGCATCCGTCAGTGCCGGCAAAGTATGGATCACATCCCCCAGCGATGAGGTTTTAATTAACAATACACGCACTAGATTACCGACTCTTGCAATGAGAGAGGAGTACCAACCAGTTCAGTTAAAGCATCAATCACCAATGACGGCTTGAGCAAGCGTAAACAATCGTAATGACCAAAGCGACAAGTGCGGTCAAAACATGGGCTGCAGTCAATACCGGTGCGCACCATAGCAACTTTTTCGGCTAAGGGCGGGGTAAACTCTGGCGAGGTCGAGCCATACACAGCAACTAACGGCAGATTCAGCGCGGCGGCAACATGCATTAAACCCGAATCATTAGAAACCACTGCAGTCGCGCAGGACATCAAATCAATCGCCTGCGCCAATGAGGTTTCACCAGCAAGGTTATACACTTCTTCGCGCAAACCTGGGATCAAATACTCACGAATCTCTTCGCCGCCGGGATGATCATTTTTCGAGCCAAAAATCCATACTTGCCAGCCTTCACGAATTTTTGCTTCAGCCACTTCAGCATAATGCTTGGCTGGCCAACGCTTAGCATCACCAAACTCGGCTCCTGGGCACAGCGCCAGCACAGGCCGATCACCCAACTGTAGTGCAAATACAGTTAAGGCACTGTCACGCTCAACCTGATCAATCTGTAAACTGGGGCGTGGATACGGCTTAGGCAGATCAGTACCGGGCGGATAGGCCAACGCCATAAAACGCTCGATCATTAATGGATAACGCTGTTTATCCAGTACGCGCAAGTCATTGAGCAAACCATAGCGCATTTCACCTTTCCAGCCCGTGCGCAGAGGAATACCGGCAAAAAATGGAGTTAACGCCGATTTCAAAGAGTTGGGCAGTAAAATGGCTTGCTGATACTGGCCTTTAAGCTGCTTGCCAATTTTACGCCGCGCAGCCAAATCCAGCACACCATGCCCCAGCGGAAAACTCAGTGCTTGGCGCACTTCAGGCATACGTTGCAAGATAGGCCGACTCCAGTCCGGCGCTAACACATCAATGTTGCAATCAGGGTGCTGCTGCTGCAAACACATAAAAAGTGTCTGCGCCATCACCATGTCGCCGACCCAACTTGGGCCTATAATCAATATATTCATAGTGCAGAGTTTCAAGCATCTGAGCAGGCGCGGCAAGTGTTGGCATAAAAAATGCGCACACTTGTCGGTATTTTATTCTTTGCGCACACGAAACCATGCAGCATAGAGCGCCGGCAAAAACAGCAAGGTCAACACCGTAGCGATCATCAGCCCACCCATAATTGCCACTGCCATCGGGCCAAAAAACACACTGCGCGACAATGGGATCATGGCTAAGATTGCCGCTAAGGCGGTGAGCATTATCGGCCTAAAGCGGCGTACCGTCGCATCAATCACGGCCTGCCAAGGGCTGTGACCAAGACTGATGTCAGTCTCAATTTGATCGACTAAGATCACTGAGTTACGCATGATCATCCCAGTTAGCGCAATAGTACCGAGCATCGCGACAAAACCGAACGGCTGATTAAACAGCAGTAGAAACAGAGTCACGCCAATTAAACCCAGCGGCGCGGTTAAAAACACTAGCACTGAACGTGAGAAGCTACGCAGCTGAATCATCAATAACGACAGCACCACCAGCAAGAACAATGGCATACCAGCAATCACTGAACGCTGACCGCGATTAGAATCCTCTACAGTACCGCCAGTCTCTAGCAAATAACCATCAGGTAAAGCATCGCGCACCGTCTGTAAGTGCGGCAAAATCTCTTGCACAACATCCACTGCTTGGCGCTGACCATAAATATCAGCGCGGACAGTAACACTGGGCAAGCGGTTACGATGCCAAATCACACCTTCTTCAAAACCGTACTCTAGATTAGCAACCTGTGACAGAGACACACTGCTGCCATGTTCGGTTGGAATAGCCAAACTACCCAAGCTGGCCAGATCTTCACGGTCATCTAAAGTACCGCGCTGTAAAATTTCAATCAGCTCATTACCTTCACGAAACTGCCCCACACTTGCGCCCGACAAGGCTCCACGCAAAAACTGTGAAACACTGGCCGTACTGACACCCAGCGCACGGGCACGATCTTGGTCAATTTGCAAATACACAACCTTACTGGGTTCTTCCCAATCCAAGTGGACATTACTGACATGCCGATTATCACGCACCACAGTTGCCACTTGTCGCGCTAACAGGCGCACTTGCTGGATATGCTCACCCGTAACCCGAAACTGCACCGGATAACCGACCGGTGGGCCATTTTCCAAACGGATAATACGTGAACGTAACTCTGGAAACTGCTTCTGCAGGGTCTCTATTAACCATGCTCGAACAATTTCACGCTGCTCTAGATTTTCAGTGATCATCACAATCTGGGCAAAGCTGGTCGCGGGTAACTGTTGATCGAGCGGCAAGTAAAAGCGTGGCGAACCTGAACCAATGTAGGCTACATAGTTCTCAATGCCTGCACGGTCTTTGAGTAAGCTTTCAATGCTTTCAACATGCGCTTGTGTAGCTTTTAAGGAAGCACCTTCAGCCAGCTTAATGTCCAACAAGAGCTCTAAACGATTGGAGTCAGCAAAGAACTGCTTAGGTACAAAGCGGAAGGTATAAATAGAACCAGCAAATAACAATAGCGTCACTAGAATGACCGCAGCTCGATGACTAACACACCAAGTAATCACCGCACGAATACGCCGGTATAAAGGCGTGGCATAGGGGTCATGCTCGCCATCCTTACTGCCATGTTTGACCGCTTTAAGCTTGGCTAAGTCGGGTAATAATTTATCACCCAGATAGGGCACAAAAACTACAGCAGCAATCCACGACACGATCAGCGCAATGCCTACTACTTGGAAAATAGAACGCGTGTACTCACCGACACTGGACTGCGCAGTGGCGATGGGCAAGAAACCTGCAGCCGTAATCAGGGTGCCGGTGAGCATTGGAAAGGCGGTACTGGTCCAAGCAAAGCCGGCGGCGCTAAAGCGATCCATACCCTGCTCCATTTTTATCGCCATCATCTCTACAGCGATAATCGCATCATCGACCATTAAACCCAGCGCTAGAACTAAAGCGCCCAGAGAGATCTTATGCAGACCAATACCGAAATAATTCATTAAGGCAAACGTCATCGCCAACACCAGCGGGATGGAAAATGCCACCACTAGGCCGGTACGAAAACCCAGCGAGAAGAAACATACCAACAAGACAATACCCAACGCTTCAATCAACACCTGCACAAACTCGCCGACACTTTCCTTCACCGCCGCTGGCTGATCAGAGACTTTGCGCAACTGCATACCAATCGGCAAGGTTGCTTGCAAGCGGGCAAATTCAAGCTCTAAAGCCTCACCCAATACTAAAATATCACCACCATCACGCATTGCTACAGCAATGGCTAAAGCGTTTTCACTCATAAAGCGTACGCGCGGCGCGGCTGGGTCATTAAAGCCACGGCGCACTTCCGCGATATCACCTAAACGAAAGGTGCGCTCGCCAACACGAATGGGAAACTCACGGATTTCTTTAACCGTATCAAAACGGCCGCTAACCCGTAGCTGTACACGATCGGTTGCTGTTTCAAAAAAACCGGCGGCGGATACGCTATTTTGCTCAGCTAAGGCTTGCTGTACAGCCTTAAGCGGCAAACCCAAGCTGGCCAAGCGGGTATTGGACAGTTCAACCCAAATTTTCTCGTCTTGTAAACCTAGAATATCAACCTTACCGACATCTTTAACGCGTTGTAATTGCAACTGCACACGATCGGCATAGTCCTTTAAAACCGCATAATCAAAGCCTTGCCCAGTCAACGCATAAATATTGCCAAAGGTGGTACCAAACTCATCATTAAAGAATGGGCCCTGCACGCCAGGCGGTAACGTATGCTTGATATCACTGATTTTCTTCCTTATTTGATACCATAGTTCTGGAACTTGTTTAGAATTCAAAGTATCGCGCGCTACAAAAGTCACTTGTGATTCGCCGGGCCGTGAGAATGAGACAACCTTGTCAAACTCTCCGGTTTCCATCAGCTTTTTTTCAATACGCTCAGTCACTTGCTGCGCCATTTCTTCAGCAGTCGCGCCAGGCCAAATGGTATTAACCACCATGGCTTTAAAGGTAAAAGGCGGATCTTCACTCTGTCCTAATGTGCTGTAAGACATGCTGCCAATAATCGCCAGCAACACCATGCTAAATAACACCAACGGACGGTTATTGAGCGCCCAAGCAGAAAGATTAAAGCGCATTTGCATTACTCCTTAGCGCTTAATGCTACAGGTTGATTGGCGCGATCAACCGGCCGCACATCTTGCCCCTCTAACAAGAGATGCACCCCTGCTACCACAACCCACTCATCACCCTGCAAACCTTGCACAACAGGCACCTGCTCTTGTCCAAATGCGCCAAGTTGTACGTTACGCTTGCGCACCTGCGAGGTTGCTGGATCCACCACCCAAACATAAGGTTCACCTGCCTCTGCAGTCACCGCCGACAAGGGTACTGCGTATTCAGTGCCTGTACTGGAATGCACATACACCCTAGCGCTTTGTCCAAGTTCTGCAGCGATAGTCAGCGTACTAAAAGCAACTCGCGCAGCATAGGTGCGCGAGCGCGAATCAGCTGAAGGCGAAATTTCACGAATCTCACCAGCAAATCGTCGATTCGGTTGCGACCATAAGGACACTTCAACCGCCTGCCCAACTTTAAAACGCTCAATACTGTGCTCAGGTAGATTAATCGCCACTTCGCGTTGACCATCTACCGCCAAGACAAACACTGTTTGCCCAGCCGCTACAACCTGCCCAGCTTCAACCCGCGCTTGAGAAATCACGCCAAAGTAAGGCGCGCGCAACTCAGTGTAGTCCGCTTGATTCTTTGCCGCTTCCAATTCTGCTTGGGCCTGACGCAAGCGCGCTGTGCCTGCCTTAAACTGGCTTTGCGCCGTGTCATAATGCGAATGACTGAGTAACTGTCTATCCAGCAATTTTTTATAACGATCACGCTCAGCTTTCACCAGCTGTAGATTAGCTTGCGCGGCGGATACCTGCGCCTGCATCGCATCTAGATGCAAGCGCACATCCTCGGGATCGAGCCGTGCTAACACTTGATCTGTTGTCACCTGAGTGCCGACATCAACCAACCGTTCAGTGACTTTACCGCCCAAACGAAATGCCAACTCCGGTTCTAAGCGTGCGCGCACTTCGCCGGGAAAGGCGACAGTTATATCCTTGGATGGCAGCGGCTTTACCACCATCACCGGACGCGTACTATTGATAACAGGTGCGTCCTCACTGCAGGCGCCAAGCAGTGCCAATGACAGGTACATACATAGATAGAAAATACGGTGCGACATAACAATTTGACCTTTAGCAGCGGCTGCTGGAATACATGGCAAGAGAAGTATAGTAAAATACTACACTGATGAGTTCACTATTTATTTAATATGCCTAAAACTTTACCTACAGTCGGCCCTGGCCGCCCGAAAAACCTAATAAAACGTGCAGCCATTCTTGATGCAGCGCAGGTTTTATTTTTACGTCATGGCTATGACGGCAGCAGCATGGATGCCATTGCGCAAGAAGCAGGTGTTTCAAAACTAACGGTTTACAATCACTTTACTGATAAAGAAACCCTCTTTTGTGCAGCCATTGAAGCCAAATGCGAAACACAACTAACGCCGTTATTTGTCAGTTCCACAGATATCCCACCGCGCAACTTACGCGAGTTTTTACTCGGTATTGGCCATAGTTTCCAAGCTTTAGTGGAAAGCCCAGAGTCATTGGCAATGCACCGTTTAATTATTGGCCATGCGCTCAGCAACCCAGCGCTATCTTTATTGTTTTACGAGGCAACAGCGCTACGCATTATCAATAAAATGGAACAATTGCTGATCACTATCGATAAAGCCAAACAACTCAATATTGCACACCCCAAGCAAGCTGCAGAGCACTTTTTTAGTTTGCTCAAAGGCGCTCGCAACTTGCAGTTACTGGTCGGTTATCAGCCTGAGCAGGCATCAGTGCAGGCGCACAAACATGTCGAAGATGTTGTTGATTTATTTATTAAAGTCTATCAACTCAAGCGATAAAGCCCCCAACACAAACAGCAATTGAACGTAATCGTATGTATTGCAGCAGGCGGTCTAAAAGAGTTCTTTTTAAGCAACAAGCCTTTACAATACGCACTTTGCATTTCGATAATTAGGTACATCACATGTCTGATCACGCTCTCCTGCTCGCGAATCTCGGCTCGCCGCGCTCAACCTCTGTGAGCGATGTACGTCGTTACCTGAACCAGTTTTTAATGGACCCCTACGTGATTGACATAGCTTGGCCGCTGCGGCGCTTGTTAGTAGGTTTAATTTTGATCAACCGCCCCGCCAAATCAGCCGAAGCTTACGCCTCAATCTGGTGGCCAGAAGGCTCACCGCTCGTGGTAATCAGTGAACAGTTAACCGAAGCAGTACGTCCTTTATGGCCCCACGGCCCAGTGACATTAGCTATGCGCTACGGTGAGCCCTCGATTAGCACGCGCTTACTAGAATTTGCCAAGCAAGGTGTGAAAACCGTTACCTTTGCTCCGCTATACCCACAGTTTGCAGATAGCACCACAACCACAGCCATCAAAGAAGCTGAGCAATGCATCAAGAAACACAACTTAGCGCTTAAGTTAAATATCGTCAGGCCTTTTTATGCTGATCCGATGTATATCAAAGCGCTGGCCAAAAGCGCTGAAGCACAGCTGCAAAAAGACTTTGACCATCTTTTATTAAGTTTCCACGGTTTACCTGAAAGCCACTTAAAAAAGCTTGATCCAACTGGCTCACACTGTCTCAGTGACAAGTCGTGCTGCGAAACGGCTCCCAAAGCCGTGCTGGACACCTGCTACCGAGCACAATGCCTGCGCAGTGCTGAACTGTTTGCGCACGAAGCAGGCCTACGCCCTGATCAGTGGTCGGTCTCATTTCAATCACGTCTGGGCCGTAATAAATGGATCGAACCCTACACCGATGCCACCTTAGAAGCGCTTGCTGCCCGCGGCGTTAAAAAACTACTGGTAATGTCACCTGCATTTGTTGCAGATTGTATCGAGACCCTAGAAGAGCTCGGCATTGAAGGACGCGAAGAATTTCTAGCCGCAGGCGGCGAAGAACTCGTCCTTATCCCCTGCTTAAATGCCCAACAACACTGGGCACAAGCGTTGGCGCAGATCTGTGCTAATCACGCAAAATAGCCTGTCAAAAATTGTATAACTGTCGGTAAAGCGACGACTTTGAGGCCGCTTTGGCTGAGCAAGCAAACACTCAGCCTTTTTAGCGCTTCCCGCTTTGCATTTGCAGCGGTATCCTAGGCACTTAAATTAGTTAAGTAGGCATTTTTTGTACTCTTGAACACATCAACTGATACCCATCGTTTTACCCTCGATTCCTTTGAGGCGGCACGTTTTGCAAATCTGTGCGGCCAATATGACGAGCATTTACGTTTAATCGAGCAACGATTAAATATCACCATCCGCAATCGCGGCGAGCAATTTGAACTGCTCGGCCCTCGCGAACAGACACGTGCAGCCGAACAACTGCTGCGCCGTTTGTATCGAGAAACTAAACAGGCTGATCTGACGCCAGATACCGTGCATCTCTTTTTACAAGAGTCGAGTATGCAAGAGCTGGCCAACCCTGCAGCAGTCAATAGCCATACTGTAACCTTGCGTACCCGCAAGGGAGTTATTCGTCCACGCGGTGAAAACCAACAGAATTATGTTAAGTCAATTCTAGCGCATGACATCAACTTCGGCATTGGTCCTGCGGGAACAGGTAAAACCTTTCTCGCGGTAGCCTGCGCCGTGGATGCGCTTGAGCGTGAACTGGTGCAACGTATTTTACTGGTACGTCCAGCTGTCGAAGCCGGTGAAAAATTAGGCTTTCTTCCCGGCGACTTAGCACAAAAAATTGACCCGTATTTACGCCCTTTATATGATGCTTTATATGAAATGCTTGGCTTTGAGCACGTTACTCGCCTGATTGAAAAGCAAGTGATTGAAGTCGCACCTTTGGCTTATATGCGTGGCCGTACATTGAGCAATAGTTTTATTATCTTAGATGAAAGTCAAAATACCACGGTAGAGCAAATGAAAATGTTCTTAACCCGTATTGGTTTTGGCTCAACCGCGGTAATTACCGGAGATATAACCCAAGTTGACTTACCTCGCGGTACAGCCTCAGGCCTTATTCATGTAGCCAAGGTTTTGCAGGATATTCCTGGTATTGGCTTTACATTTTTCAAATCGAGCGATGTAGTACGCCATCCTCTTGTGCAACGCATCGTTGAGGCTTATGAAAACTATGACTCAATTGCACGTACTGAACCTGTTAGAGAACTACGCTCTTGATCGAACTTGATCTACAAATTGCCAGCGCCACTGACTCGCTTCCCACTCATGCAGATTTTTTAGCTTGGTGCAGCTTGGCTTTGCGCCAACGCAGCAATGCCTCTGAGCTAACTATCCGCTTGGTTGACGCTGAAGAAGGTCTGCAGCTCAATTCAACTTGGCGAGCAAAAGACTACCCAACCAATGTGCTGTCGTTTCCGGCAGACATCCCTGATGGTTTACTGGATATCCCATTGCTGGGTGATTTAGTCATTTGCGTACCTGTTGTTGAAAAAGAAGCAGCAGAGCAACATAAACAACTAAGGGCACACTGGGCGCACTTAGTCATGCATGGCTGTTTACACTTATTGGGTTATGACCATATTGACGAGGTTGAAGCTGAAGAAATGGAAGATTTAGAACGCCAGTTACTGGCTGAAATTGGTTACCCTGACCCTTATCGCGACAATCAATATACGGATTTAATATAATCATGAGTGAAGATAATTCTAGCAACGGGCATAAGTCATGGCTGGAGAAATTGACCCAGGCTTTTGCCCAAGAACCCAAAACACGCCAAGAATTGTTCGAACTGCTCCGCGAAGCAAACCGCAATAAACTGCTGGATAATGACGCCCTCGCCATTGTTGAAGGCGCTATCCAAATAGCTGACTTGCAAGTGCGTGACATCATGATCCCGCGCTCGCAAATGATCAGTATCAAAGCCTGTCAAAGACCTGAAGAGTTTTTGCCATCGATTATTGATGCAGCACACTCACGCTATCCGGTTGTCGGCGAAAATAACGATGAAGTGTTAGGTATCTTGTTGGCTAAAGATTTATTGCCTCTGATTCTAAAAAATAACGACACCTTTGATTTGCGTAGCACATTACGTCCCTGCAATTTCGTGCCTGAATCTAAGCGTCTCAACGTTCTACTCAAAGAATTTCGCGCCAACCATAACCATATGGCGGTAGTAATTGATGAATACGGTGGCGTTGCCGGTCTAGTGACTATTGAAGATGTACTGGAACAAATCGTCGGCGACATTGAAGACGAGCATGATGTCGAAGAAGACAGCTACATACGGACACTACCGACAGGTGATTACATCGTTAAAGCCCTGACGCCTGTTGATGACTTTAATGATTTTTTTAACAGTGGCTTCTCTGAAGATGAATTTGACACCATCGGCGGTGTAGTCATGAGCGCTTTCGGTCACTTGCCCAAACGCAATGAAACCATTGAAGTGGATCGTATGCGTTTTCGCATTCTCAATGCTGACAGCCGACGCTTACATTTGCTGCGCATCACCCGCTTAGACAAAACACCTCTGCAGGATGACTAAGCACAACGACAAGGGGTATGTCTTAGCCCGTATATTGACTGGCCACAGGAATGCTTCTCCATGCAATGCTTGACTCGCAACGGCTGGATCGGCAATAGCATTGCGCTCATTGCCGGCGCACTCATTACGCTAACCCTAGCACCATTTGATATCTGGCCACTGACGCTCATTGCCTGCCTAGCGCTGTATCTTAGCCTAAGTGAACTCAGCCCCCGCCAAGCCGCCTTACGCAGCTGGTGGTTTGGCTTTGGCCTATTCGCCAGCGGTACCAGCTGGGTGTATGTCAGCATTCATGACTACGGCGCAGCCTCAGTTCCGTTAGCCCTTTTCTTAACAGTATTTTTTGTCGCTGGCCTAGCACTCTTGTTGGCGCTATTCGGCTGGCTCTGGGCTCGTTTTTTCCGTCAAAACAACCACTCTATTAGCAATGCCTTAGCCTTTGCCGCTCTATGGGTTGCTATTGAAGTCTTTCGTGGCTGGTTTTTGACTGGATTTCCTTGGTTATATATTGGTTACAGCCAACTAAATGGCCCCTTAGCCGGCTTTGCCCCCCTTGGTGGCGTGTGGCTGGTTTCCTTTCTGTTGGCCCTTAGCAGTGTCTTGCTGCTCATTTTATGGAAGGGCCTGCAATGGTCGTCGCGCTTGGCTGCCGCTCTACTCTTGTCGGTTATCTGGATATCAGGCTTTGCTCTACAATCGTTAGAATGGACCCAGCCGTCTGGCGAGCCACTGAGCGTTACCACAATCCAAGGCAATATCGAACAAAACTTAAAATGGGATCCCGCACAAATTGAAGCACAGCTTTTACTGTACCAATCACTCACTTTAAATGCTGCTCCCAGTGATTTGATTATCTGGCCAGAAACAGCAGTGCCGATTTTAAAAGACCAAGCGCAAGGCTATTTAAACAGCATGGATCGCATCATTAGCCGACAAGACTCCGCACTCATCACTGGTTTACCCTTGCGGCAAAATGATAAAAACGGCAGTTTACGCTATTACAACGCCATCACCACACTCGGCGACAGCCAAGGTGAATACCTTAAGCAAAAACTTGTACCCTTTGGCGAGTATGTGCCACTGCAAGACCTGCTACGCGGCTTGATCGATTTCTTTGACTTGCCGATGTCTGACTTTGCGCGCGGATCAAGCCAACAAATACCACTCACCGCCAAAGGCTATAAAATAGCACCCTACATTTGTTACGAAGTCGTCTACCCAGAGTTCGCCACTGAGCTAGCAGCACAAAGCGATATCTTGCTGACCATCAGTAATGATACTTGGTTTGGTACTTCGATTGGCCCGATGCAACACTTGCAAATGGCACAAATGCGCGCATTGGAAGCTGGACGCTGGATGATTCGCGCGACTAATAATGGTGTCAGCGCACTGATTGATCCCCGTGGAAAAATCACGGCCACAGTGCCACAGTTTCAACAAGCCATATTGCGAGGCTCGGTGGTGCCTATGCAGGGTCTAACGCCTTACTTACGTTGGCAATCTTGGCCGTTAATATTACTCTGCGCGCTATGCTTAATAGCGGCAGTATTACGGCACAAACGTCAGCGCGTAGGCTCATGAAACCAGCTGGAAAGATGCCGCGCAGTGAAGCCTAAAAAGCCTGCGCGCAGCGCCATAAACAATAAGAATGAGATCCATAAGCCATGATTACCCAGCCCCTGTAGTAGCCAAGCAATCGGTGCACAGACTAAAACCGCCAAGAGCATGCTATTACGCATTTCTCGTGCGCGTGTTGCCCCAATAAACAGACCATCCATAACATAGCTCCAGACTGTAATCAGCGGTAGGAGCGCCAAATAAATCAGATAGCCCGACGCAGTCTCTTGCACACTTTGAATGTTAGTTTGTAAAGCAATAAACAAGTCACCAAATAACCAAAATAACAGTGCAAAAACACTGCTGGCCAGCAATGAATAGACACTGACTAAGCACAAAGCTCTTTGTAGTGCTCGACGATCTTTTTGTCCCAAAGCATGTCCTGTTAACGCTTCTAGTGCATGCGCTAAACCATCTAAGGCATAGGAACATAACAGCAGGCCATTGAGCAATAAAGCATTGGCAGCAACAGTATTATCGCCCAAACGCGCACCTTGGAAGGTGACTGTAAAGAACACAGCTTGTAAGGCAAGGCTACGAATCAAAATATCACGATTGACCGCCAGTAAAGGCCGCCAATTACTCCAACCTAACAAGTGCTGCCAGAAATTGAGCAGTGGTCCTTTATCAACATAACGCCAAGCTAAGGCCAGCCCAAGCACAGCACCTGACCACTCAGCTATTACCGACGCGCGCGCAGCGCCAGCAACGCCCCAGTGCAAGCCAAAAACAAAATAAATATCCAAAATGATATTGACCGAGTTAGCCAGGAGTAACATCCACAACGCCGCACGCGCATTCTGTAAACCCAACAACCATCCAGCTAACACATGCATTACTAACGCAGCAGGCAGACCATAGAGACGTATCAACACATACTGTTGCGCCAAGGCCTGCAGATCGCCCGAGGTATCCATCCAAGCTAAAACATGCGGTAGCAATGGCAAGGCAATCGCCAAACACAGCACTGTTAAGACAACCACCAAGATTAAGCTCTGCAACAAAATATAACGCAATGCTTGCTGATCATTACGTCCTGCTGCTTGCGCGGCAAAGCCCGTGCTGCCCATGCGTAAAAAGCCACAGGTCCATACCAACATGGTATAGATACTACCACCCACCGCCACAGCACCCAGCTGATAGGCATGCGGTAAGCGTCCCACCACAGCACTGTCGACCAGTGCCACTAAAGGTACAGACAAATTACTGAGGATCATCGGTATAGCTAGAGCGAATAAGCGCCGGCGCGTATCAGCATGCTGCCACGCATCAAGTAGCATGGCATATAAACGTTGCATGACTCAAAGCCCTCGTTTAGGTCGAGGGCAAATCAATACAGTGCCTGATATAAACGCCTACGATACAGGGTGACCAGCGGATGCTCGGTGCCTAACAACTCAAATACTTGCAGTAGTGTTTTATGTGCAGCACCATCTGCAAAGCTGCGGTTGCGAATAAACAACTGTAACAAGCTCTCTAAAGCAGGTTCGTAATTTTGTCGCGCTAACTGTTGAATACTGAGCTGTAACACAGCCTCATCATCATTGGCATTTTTTGCTAAACGGGTTTTTAGTTCGGCTACATCCGGTAATTCTGCCGCCTGCCGTAAAAAAGCTAACTGCGCACGTACCGCAGCAACTGCATGCTTTTGCTCATCATCAGTGACTGAATTTAAGACTGCCTCTGCATCAGCTAAAGCTCCACGTTCAGCTAGGCAGCGTGCATATAACACTAACGCTGCAGGCTGTTGATCATCACTCGACAATAATTGCTTAAGTAACGCTTCCGCCTGCGCAAACTCATCGTTATCAAATAAGCTTTGCGCAGTATGTAGCGGATCTTCTACAGCCTCAACAGGCTCAGCCACGTGCTTACTTAGAAATGTGCGAATATCCGACTCAGTTTGCGCACCGGTAAAGCCATCAACCGGCTTACCGTCTTTAAACAACACCACCGTCGGCAAACTTTGCACGCCTAAGCGCGCAACAATTTCTTGCTCAGCATCGCAATCAACTTTAGCCAGCAACAACTCACCTGCATAACTGGCGGCAATTTTCTCTAACAAAGGCATCAGCACTTTACATGGCGCACACCATTGCGCCCAGAAATCGACCAAAACTGGCTTATGCGCTGAATTCTGCACAACCAGTTGCTCGAACTGCTCAACACCTGCCACATCAAATACCAAAGCATTCTCAGTCACGTTATGTCCTTTATAAAATAATTACAGATTTAAGATGCCATTAACGACGTACTGCTCGATAGACTTTAAAACCATCGCGTTCGGCTAATACTGTACATGGGCCCAAATACTGTTCAATCAACGGTGGATACTTTAAAAAACTATTGGCGACAATACGTAACTCCCCACCCGGCTGCAGGTGCATTGCTGCTTCACGCAATAAAGTTTCAGTTGTTTGATACTGCGTATGCACACCTTGATGGAACGGAGGGTTACTGATAATCGCGGTTAACTGCTTAGGTGCAGCGTGAATACCATCGCCAGCAATAGTGTGAGCCTCCAGTCCATTGGCTGCCAAGGTTAATTGACTACTGTATACAGCAAAGGCATCGACATCCAGCATACTAATCTGAGCATCGGGATAGCGTTTTTTCAAAAATGAACCTACCACGCCAGCACCGCAACCAAAGTCTAAATAATGTCCACTTGGCAAATCCTCTAAGCACTCTAAGAGTAGCTGAGTACCCAAATCCAAACGTCCATGACTAAACACACCTGGCACTGTGTGCACTTCGATCGACTGCCCTGCAGCATCCACACTAAACACTTTACTGGTTGCAATTAAATCTGGTGCTTGCGGCTTATCACTCGCTTCACAGCGCCACAGTTGACAATGCCTAGCGCTATCCACTTTGCTGGCTTTACCGAATGCAGCCAGTTGTTTAGCAGCACGTTCTGCTCCGGCACGCTTTTCACCCACTAAAAACAACAGACTGTTGGGTATTTTTGCAGCAAGCTCTTGCAACAGGTATTCAGTCAATTCACGTGATTTTGGTAGAAATAAAACACCCGCGGTGTAATCAGCTGCGGGTAATTGAGTCGAGAATGTGCAGCGCTCGGGAAAGCGTTGCGACAATTGCTGATACTCTCCCGCATGCCAGCTCCAACCTTGCGCATCCGGCAACTCATTTAATAACTCATCTGCTGGCAAACCAGCTAACAATACCCTGCCTTTGAATAAATCAATATTGCGCAACAGCACCTGACTTCTTGGATCCATAATTATAATTACACAGCTAAAAATATAGGCATATTTTAACAGTAAAACTATAGGTTAGGCGCAAAGCTAAGTAATACAACGCTATATCCTTAACAAAATACTTACCGCAAAGCTCATGCACAGGTCGTACTATACGGATTTTGAAGCAGTCCGGGCCGCATGCATGTATTCAGAACGATTCAAACATTACTAAAGCAGATAATTAAAAATGATAGATCCAGCCTTCAACTCACTGATGCTACAAAAGTGCAGACACTTCAAATGATCAACAAATACTTCTAGACGTGCATCGTGCGCAAAGACAGGAGTGCGCAGCTCCGGAGTTGAGCCCCAGTCAAGCTCATCAACGGATAAACATTCACTCAGGAGTACGCCCATCATAACGATCTAAAACTAAGCTGCTTCTTATTTATTTCGCGTAGCAGCGCAATTAAACCCTTAAGGCTAAAATAGCTATAACGCAATACGCCTGACTCAACTCCTTACAAGCTTGCTTCCATCGCAAGGGTCGTACGACTACTGCGCGCGATTCGATTTACTTTACTGCAAGCATAAAAAAAACCCAGATCATTTCTGATCTAGGGTTTTGTGTTTAAGCTTGACAATGACCTACTCAGATTCGCACCATCCATGGTGCCACCCTTCGGGCAGCCTGCAGCTGTCCAAACACGTTCCTGACGCGTTTGTCACATGGGGCTTCGCGCCCGTTATACAGTGACTGAAGTTCATTTTGGATAAGCCAAAAAAAAGGCTACCCATTAGGGTAGCCTTTCTTATTTGGCGCTTGACAATGACCTACTCTCACATGGGGAAACCCCACACTACCATCGGCGATGCATCGTTTCACTTCTGAGTTCGGGATGGGATCAGGTGGTTCCAACGCTCTATGGTCGTCAAGCAATTCTTTCTGAGGAGCCGTTTCTCACTTTCGTGATCATCGTCTTCTCGAATTAGGCATGTAATAGTATCAGCTTATTTGTGCGTCTTGCAAACTTTCGGTCACAATTCGTCTTCCCAAATTGTTTGGGTGTTATATGGTCAAGCCTCACGGGCAATTAGTATTGGTTAGCTCAATGCCTCACAGCACTTACACACCCAACCTATCAACCTTGTAGTCTTCAAGGGCCCTTCAGGGAGCTTAAAGCTCCAGTGAGATCTCATCTTGAGGCAAGCTTCCCGCTTAGATGCTTTCAGCGGTTATCTCTTCCGAACATAGCTACCCGGCAATGCCACTGGCGTGACAACCGGAACACCAGAGGTTCGTCCACTCCGGTCCTCTCGTACTAGGAGCAGCCCCTCTCAAATCTCAAACGTCCACGACAGATAGGGACCGAACTGTCTCACGACGTTCTAAACCCAGCTCGCGTACCACTTTAAACGGCGAACAGCCGTACCCTTGGGACCGGCTTCAGCCCCAGGATGTGATGAGCCGACATCGAGGTGCCAAACACCGCCGTCGATATGAACTCTTGGGCGGTATCAGCCTGTTATCCCCGGAGTACCTTTTATCCGTTGAGCGATGGCCCTTCCATACAGAACCACCGGATCACTAAGACCTACTTTCGTACCTGCTCGACTTGTTGGTCTCGCAGTTAAGCGCGCTTTTGCCTTTATACTCTACGACCGATTTCCGACCGGTCTGAGCGCACCTTCGTACTCCTCCGTTACTCTTTAGGAGGAGACCGCCCCAGTCAAACTACCCACCATACACTGTCCTCGATCCGGATAACGGACCAGAGTTAGAACCTCAAAGTTGCCAGGGTGGTATTTCAAGGTTGGCTCCACTGCAACTAGCGTCACAGCTTCAAAGCCTCCCACCTATCCTACACAAACAACTTCAAAGTCCAGTGCAAAGCTATAGTAAAGGTTCACGGGGTCTTTCCGTCTTGCCGCGGATACACTGCATCTTCACAGCGATTTCAATTTCACTGAGTCTCGGGTGGAGACAGCGCCGCCATCGTTACGCCATTCGTGCAGGTCGGAACTTACCCGACAAGGAATTTCGCTACCTTAGGACCGTTATAGTTACGGCCGCCGTTTACTGGGGCTTCGATCAAGAGCTTCGCTTACGCTAACCCCATCAATTAACCTTCCAGCACCGGGCAGGCGTCAGACCCTATACGTCCACTTTCGTGTTTGCAGAGTCCTGTGTTTTTAATAAACAGTCGCAGCGGCCTGGTATCTTCGACTAGCAAAGGCTTACGTAGTAAATACTTCACCCTCACCAGCGCACCTTCTCCCGAAGTTACGGTGCCATTTTGCCTAGTTCCTTCACCCGAGTTCTCTCAAGCGCCTTGGTATTCTCTACCCAACCACCTGTGTCGGTTTGGGGTACGGTTCCTAATTATCTGAAGCTTAGAAGATTTTCTTGGAAGCATGGCATCAACCACTTCGCATTCTAAAGAACGCTCGTCATCAGCTCTCGGCATTAACAAGATCCCGGATTTACCTAAGATCTCTGCCTACCACCTTAAACAGGGACAACCAACGCCCTGATGGCCTAGCCTTCTCCGTCTCTCCATCGCAATAATTAGAAGTACGGGAATATTAACCCGTTTTCCATCGACTACACTTTTCAGTCTCGCCTTAGGGACCGACTCACCCTGCGTCGATTAACGTTGCGCAGGAAACCTTGGTTTTTCGGCGTGAGTGTTTTTCACACTCATTATCGTTACTCATGTCAGCATTCGCACTTGTGATACCTCCAGCAAGCTTCTCAACTCACCTTCAACGGCTTACACAACGCTCCTCTACCACATGTTCAAAGAACATGTCCGTAGCTTCGGTGTATGGTTTGAGCCCCGTTACATCTTCCGCGCAGGCCGACTCGACTAGTGAGCTATTACGCTTTCTTTAAAAGATGGCTGCTTCTAAGCCAACTTCCTAGCTGTCTAAGCCTTCCCACATCGTTTCCCACTTAACCATAACTTTGGGACCTTAGCTGACGGTCTGGGTTGTTTCCCTTTCCACAACGGACGTTAGCACCCGTAGTGTGTCTCCCGTGCTTGCACTTGCTGGTATTCGGAGTTTGCATTGGGTTGGTAAGTCGGGATGACCCCCTAGCCAAAACAGTGCTCTACCCCCAGCAGTGATACACGAGGCGCTACCTAAATAGCTTTCGAGGAGAACCAGCTATCTCCGGGCTTGATTAGCCTTTCACTCCGATCCACAGGTCATCCGCTAGCTTTTCAACGATAGTCGGTTCGGTCCTCCAGTTAGTGTTACCCAACCTTCAACCTGCCCATGGATAGATCGCCCGGTTTCGGGTCTATTCCCAGCGACTGTCGCCCTATTAAGACTCGCTTTCGCTACGCCTCCCCTATTCGGTTAAGCTTGCCACTGAAAATAAGTCGCTGACCCATTATACAAAAGGTACGCAGTCACCTAACAAAGTAGGCTCCCACTGCTTGTACGCATACGGTTTCAGGTTCTATTTCACTCCCCTCTCCGGGGTTCTTTTCGCCTTTCCCTCACGGTACTAGTTCACTATCGGTCAGTCAGTAGTATTTAGCCTTGGAGGATGGTCCCCCCATATTCAGACAAAGTTTCTCGTGCTCCGTCCTACTCGATTTCATGACTAAGAGATTTTCGTATACAGGGCTATCACCCACTATGGCGGCACTTTCCAGAGCCTTCTACTAATCTCTAAGCCACTTAAGGGCTAGTCCCCGTTCGCTCGCCACTACTAAGGGAATCTCGGTTGATTTCTTTTCCTACGGGTACTTAGATGTTTCAGTTCCCCGCGTTCGCCTCTTATACCTATGTATTCAGTATAAGATACCCGACTTACATCGGGTGGGTTTCCCCATTCAGAGATCTCTGGATCAAAGTCTGTTTGCCGACTCCCCAAAGCTTATCGCAGGCTACAACGTCTTTCATCGCCTCTGACTGCCAAGGCATCCACCGTATGCGCTTCTTCACTTGACCATATAACCCCAAGCAATTTGGTTACTGTCTATAACGTGAAGATCGATATTACGCCGAAAATTCGCAATTAAAAAACTCACAAATTTTTACCTTAGCCTAAATAATTACCAGTGAAAGTAACTACCTAGTCTATTTTTACTTCTATCACATGCCTAAATTTTTAAAGAACAGTTCTGGTAAAGACCAGAAATCAATATTCAAACGACCCTCTACTTTGAGAGCATCTAAATATTCATTTCTGAACTTTGCGCGATTGGATAATGGTGGAGCCAAGCGGGATCGAACCGCTGACCTCCTGCGTGCAAGGCAGGCGCTCTCCCAGCTGAGCTATGGCCCCATTGTCTAACTTGTCTTTTTTACTGACTGCTACGTTGCACTTGTCACTTACTCAGTCACATACAGAAGTATGCTCCTTCGTTCGTTCCGGCGTGCGCCTTGCATTCAGCAAAAAATCCGTCGTTATACTTTTCAAACGTCACTTAAAAGCAACATTCAAACGGTACCTTCAAACCCCAGATAATTGCCAGCTATCTAAACCAAAATCTCTTTTGATTTCTTTCACTGATTTTGTGTAAGGCAAGGCATTTAAAGGCGAAGTTTAGTACCACTAAACGAGTCTTTAAATAACGCAGCATTACGCAAAATTGGTGGGTCTGGGCAGAGTTGAACTGCCGACCTCACCCTTATCAGGGGTGCGCTCTAACCAACTGAGCTACAGACCCATACAGGTCAATCCACCATTTGGTCAGTCAGTCGGTCAAACCTCACCCTACTTTCTACCTTACGGCAGGGGGTGCGCTCTAACCAACCAAGCAAACCCAATTATCAAGGGCCTAACAACCCAATCGCTACTACAGATCGAATCAAGCAATTCGTGTGGATACTTATGAAGACGATGATGTCTTCAATTAAGGAGGTGATCCAGCCGCAGGTTCCCCTACGGCTACCTTGTTACGACTTCACCCCAGTCATGAATCACACCGTGGTAACCGTCCTCCCGAAGGTTAGACTAGCTACTTCTGGTGCAACCCACTCCCATGGTGTGACGGGCGGTGTGTACAAGGCCCGGGAACGTATTCACCGCGGCATTCTGATCCACGATTACTAGCGATTCCGACTTCACGCAGTCGAGTTGCAGACTGCGATCCGGACTACGATTGGTTTTATGGGATTAGCTCCGTCTCGCGACTTGGCAGCCCGTTGTACCAACCATTGTAGCACGTGTGTAGCCCTGGCCGTAAGGGCCATGATGACTTGACGTCATCCCCACCTTCCTCCGGTTTGTCACCGGCAGTCTCCTTAGAGTGCCCACCATTACGTGCTGGTAAATAAGGACAAGGGTTGCGCTCGTTACGGGACTTAACCCAACATCTCACGACACGAGCTGACGACAGCCATGCAGCACCTGTGTCTGAGCTCCCGAAGGCACCAATCTATCTCTAGAAAGTTCTCAGCATGTCAAGGCCAGGTAAGGTTCTTCGCGTTGCTTCGAATTAAACCACATGCTCCACCGCTTGTGCGGGCCCCCGTCAATTCATTTGAGTTTTAACCTTGCGGCCGTACTCCCCAGGCGGTCAACTTAATGCGTTAGCTGCGTTACTAAGTCCTCAAGGAACCCAACAACTAGTTGACATCGTTTACGGCGTGGACTACCAGGGTATCTAATCCTGTTTGCTCCCCACGCTTTCGCACCTCAGTGTCAGTATCAGTCCAGGTGGTCGCCTTCGCCACTGATGTTCCTTCCTATATCTACGCATTTCACCGCTACACAGGAAATTCCACCACCCTCTACCATACTCTAGCTCGCCAGTTTTAGAAGCAATTCCCAGGTTGAGCCCGGGGCTTTCACTCCTAACTTAACGAACCACCTACGCGCGCTTTACGCCCAGTAATTCCGATTAACGCTTGCACCCTTCGTATTACCGCGGCTGCTGGCACGAAGTTAGCCGGTGCTTATTCTGTCGGTAACGTCAAAACAGTCAAATATTAGTTAACTGCTCTTCCTCCCAACTTAAAGTGCTTTACAATCCTAAGACCTTCTTCACACACGCGGCATGGCTGGATCAGGGTTGCCCCCATTGTCCAATATTCCCCACTGCTGCCTCCCGTAGGAGTCTGGACCGTGTCTCAGTTCCAGTGTGACTGATCATCCTCTCAGACCAGTTACGGATCGCGGTCTTGGTGAGCCATTACCTCACCAACTAACTAATCCGACCTAGGCTCATCTAATAGCGCAAGGCTCCGAAGAGTCCCCTGCTTTCTCCCGTAGGACGTATGCGGTATTAGCTTACCTTTCGGCAAGTTATCCCCCACTACTAGGCAGATTCCTAGGCATTACTCACCCGTCCGCCGCTCGTCAGCAAAGATAGTAAGCTACTCTCTGTTACCGCTCGACTTGCATGTGTTAAGCCTGCCGCCAGCGTTCAATCTGAGCCATGATCAAACTCTTCAGTTATATACTGATCGGGTTTTGAGAAAACCCTAAACTTGGCTCAGCAATCGCAAATATCTTTTATTAGTAAACTAAAAAAGACAAAAATAATTCTACAAATTTTCATTCGTTGAATAACTTGTGCTGCTGATAATCTTGCTGACTATCAATCATCTAACACAAGCACCCACACGAATTGCTTGATTCAAATTGTTAAAGAACGTTTCGCTGAGTGTCTCAGCGAGGAGGCGTATTCTACATCCTCCTAAGTAACTGTCAAGTTTTATTTTCTGGAAACTTTGTTTTCGTTTCCGTCTAACTTCTTGTTACCGCTGAGGTTCTTACGTTCCTCGTTGGTAGGCCGCTCATTCTACATCACCACACCAACCTGTCAACAACATTCGAAAAATAAATCAACAACATGTCAAAACACTTACGACTCCCTGCCCCGCCCCTTACGCAAGCGCAATACATATTGCACCGGACCCGATATAGCATAAACCAAAAACAACAACAGAAGAATTCTTGGCGGGTCACTAAAAACCACAGCAAAAGCCAAGACAACAACAAGAATTGCCACAAACGGCACTCGCCCTTTAAGATCCAGATCCTTAAAGCTGTAATACTTAATATTACTCACCATTAGCATGCCAGCTAACGCCACAAGTATTGCAAATAGAACAATCACTGCAACTGGCAAATCAACAACACCGTTATCACTCAATGCCCATACAACACCTGCCACAAGACCTGCCGCAGCTGGACTTGCTAAACCTATAAACCAACGCTTATCGACCACTCCTATTTGCGTATTAAAGCGGGCCAATCGCAAAGCAGCACAGGCCACATAGATAAACGCAATCATCAACCCCACATTACCAAGCTCAGACAAGACCCACTGATGAGCTATGATGGCAGGCGCCAAACCAAACGCGACCATATCAGACAACGAATCATACTCAGCACCAAAAGCACTTTGCGTATTGGTCATCCGCGCAACACGTCCATCTAAACCGTCAAGCACCATCGCAACAAAAACAGTCGCAGCAGCAACTGTAAAATTTCCATTGATAGCGCACATTATTGAATAAAAGCCAGCAAACAAGTTAGCAGTGGTAAATAAATTCGGCAGCAGGTAAATACCTTTGTGCCGCACCTTACGACCTTCGTTATCATGACCTTCTTCAATATGCTCATCTATAGGCAATAAACTCTCAATGGATGATGCATCACCATGCTCTTCAGGACGCTTATTCATAGTCTTCCTTAAAACTTTTTACGTAATGAGCCAATCTAGCTATTTAGACCGCTATTTTATACTAAACAAGCACTAGAAACGAAAAACGCGGCCTAAGCCGCGTTTTTCAATTGTTGATAAATCAGTTTTTTGATTTATCAACAATTTTGTTAGCAGAAATCCACGGCATCATAGAACGCAATTTCTCACCCACAACTTCAATACCATGCGCCGCATTATTACGACGGTACGCAGTCATGGAAGGGTAGTTAGTTGCGCCTTCAGTGATAAACATTTTCGCATACTCGCCATTTTGAATACGCTTCAGAGCATTACGCATTGCAGCGCGCGACTCATCGTTAATCACTTCTGGACCAGTAACGTACTCACCGTACTCAGCATTATTAGAAATCGAGTAGTTCATATTCGCAATACCACCTTCGAACATCAGATCTACGATCAATTTCAATTCATGCAGGCACTCAAAGTATGCCATTTCTGGCGCGTAGCCTGCTTCAACTAATACCTCAAAGCCTGCTTTAACCAGCTCAACGGTACCACCACATAAAACAGCCTGCTCGCCGAACAAGTCAGTCTCAGTTTCATCTTTAAATGTGGTTTCAATAATACCAGTACGACCACCACCCACACCACTCGCATACGACAACGCAACATTCTTTGCATTACCAGACGCGTCTTGATAAATAGCGATCAGATCTGGAATACCACCACCTTTAACAAATTCTGAACGTACAGTGTGGCCTGGCGCTTTTGGCGCGATCATAATAACGTCAAGGTCGGCACGTGGCGTGACTTGGTTGTAATGAACTGAGAAACCGTGAGCAAAGGCTAAAGTTGCACCTTTTTTTCAGGTTTGGCTCTAACTCTTCTTTATACAACTGCCCCTGAAACTCATCTGGCGTCAGAACCATAACAATGTCAGCCGCTTTAACAGCAGAAGCAACATCTGACACTTTCAAACCATGTGCTTCAGCTTTAGCAATTGAAGAAGATCCTGTACGCAGCCCAACAGTCACATCAACACCTGAGTCTTGCAGGTTACATGCGTGCGCATGACCTTGCGAGCCATAACCTATAATGGCTACTTTCTTGCCCTTGATAATCGATAAATCACAATCTTTGTCATAATAAACTTTCATAAAATTCTCCTAATATTGAAAGGCTCGTACCTTTCAGGTTTTATTCAAAGGCTTAAAACTTTATCGCCACGCGCAATACCGGTAACACCACTGCGTACAACCTCTAAAATAGAAGCTGGCCCAATAGCTTGGATAAAGCTATCCAGCTTATCAGTTGTTCCCGTTAGCTGTACGGTATATAGACTTGGTGAAACATCCACAATTTGCCCCCTGAAAATATCAGCGGTACGTTTAATCTCTGCTCGCTGAGCACCACTGGCTTTAACTTTAACCAGCATCAATTCACGCTCAATATGTGCACTTTCTGACAAATCAACCAACTTCACCACTTCAATCAACTTATTAAGATTCTTGGTGATTTGCTCAATCACCTCCTCTTTACCGATCGTAGTTAGAGTGAGTCGCGACAACGTTGGATCTTCTGTCGCAGCAACAGTCAGACTTTCAATATTGTAGTTACGTTGAGAAAAGAGACCAATTACACGAGATAAAGCACCTGGTTCATTCTCCATCAACAAGGAAATGATATGTCTCATGATTATGTCCGCTCCGTTTTGCTGAGCCACATATCGCGCATTGCACCATCACGAATCTGCATTGGGTACACGTGCTCACTGGTATCGACTTGAATATCTAAGAATACGAGGCGATTTTTCATCGCAAAGGCTTCTTCCATTTTCGGCTTGAGATCTTTCAAGTCAGTAATACGCATACCAACATGCCCATAAGCCTCAACCAACTTAACAAAGTCAGGCAACGACTCCATATAAGAGTGAGAATAACGACTATTGTAAACCATGTCCTGCCACTGGCGAACCATGCCCAACGCACCATTATTCAAGTTAATAATCTTAACGGGAAGGTCGTATTGCAAGCAGGTCGAAAGCTCTTGAATATTCATCTGAATACTGCCTTCACCAGTGACGCATGCGACATCATCATCAGGAAAGCTTAACTTAATGCCCATCGCTGCAGGAAAACCAAAACCCATCGTGCCTAAACCACCAGAGTTAATCCAGCGATTTGGCTTATTAAAGCGGTAGTATTGCGCAGCAAACATTTGATGCTGACCAACATCAGAGGTAACGAAAGCATTCCCTTTAGTCACTTCACTTAATGTTTCAATAACAGTTTGCGGCTTAATGATACTACCGTCGCCACTGTCGTACGGGAACATTTTACCATTGCCGCGCCACTCATCGATCTGCTTCCACCAACTGGCAACAACATCCTGATTAGGCTTGGTATCGATATCTTTTAACGCGGCCAACATATCATTTAAAACGCTATCAACTGGTCCAACAATTGGAATATCAGCTTTAATCGTTTTAGAGATTGACGCCGGATCAATATCAATATGGATAATTTTCGCGCTTGGACAGAACTTAGCTGCTCCATTAATTACACGGTCGTCAAAACGCGCACCGACAGCAATCAATACATCACAATGGTGCATCGTTAGGTTAGCTGTGTAACTGCCGTGCATCCCCAGCATACCAACAAACTGACGGTCATCACCTGGATAACAACCCAACCCCATCAAAGTATTAGTCACTGGCGCATTCAACAGCTGTGCAATCTCAGTTAATTGCGATGAAGCACCGCCCAAAATCACGCCACCACCAGCATAGATAACTGGACGCTTAGCAGCTAACAACATCTCGGCGGCTTTACGGATTTGCCCTGAATGGCCACGGGTTGCTGGTGCATAGGAGCGCAACTTAGCTTTTTTCGGATAGCTGTACTCAAACTTGTCGATCGGGTTAGTCATATCCTTAGGGACATCAATAACCACTGGCCCCGGACGACCTGATTCAGCTAGATAGAAAGCCTTTTTGATCACATCAGGAATTTCTGAGGGATGCTTAATCATAAAGCTATGTTTAACGATAGGACGTGAGATACCAATCATATCAGTTTCTTGGAATGCATCAGTACCAACCATATCGCTCGGCACTTGCCCTGAGATAACCACCATCGGTATCGAGTCCATAAAAGCAGTCGCAATACCGGTCACCGCATTGGTAGCGCCCGGCCCCGACGTTACAAAAACAACACCTGCCTTACCAGTCGCACGCGCATAACCATCGGCCATATGCGTGGCAGCTTGCTCATGACGCACTAAAATATGCGTAAGAGCAGGCTCTTTGAATAATGCATCATAGATATGCAGTATAGCTCCACCAGGGTAGCCATATATATATTTAACGCCCTCGTCTCGCAATGAGCGAACGAGCATTTCTGCGCCGGATAAAAGTTCCACAGTAACACCTCTAAAACGCCAGAGTACAGCCCCTCATCAAGGGCAATCTGATTGTAGGTTGCTGTTAATTGCAGCATGGGCAACGGTGATTGCCGACTACCCTGCCACTTAAATTAAGCAGCATAGAGAAACCCGAATGTCTAAAGATTCCTCACCCTGCGCGAGGTAACGCGATACGGGTATAGCGGGCGGCACGGGTACGCACCTCATGAACTAACGCTATAAGCACCTTTTTGAGGCAAACATTACAGCAATTTACGAATTATTCTGATTCAGCAGTCGCAATTCATGCATTAGGAGACAATTCTCTCATTTCCTAAGCTGCCAGTCGACTATGATAGATATTTATAGCCCCTGTATGCAACCACAAGGTTACAACTCAGGTTTTTAAGGTATATTTAACTACATTATCAGTATAATCATGCTTAGTTTTTACTCACACATAATAAGGAAATAGCATGCGACGCCTCATAACCACAGCCAGCCTTTTATTATTGTTCAGCTCTTTAGCACTCGCCGCACCTATTTATAAATGGGTCGATGCGCAAGGTATTACTCACTTCGGATCAGAGCCGCCAAGCGGGCATCAAGTAGAACGAGTTAGTACCAACACTTTCCAGCCACCACTGCCAGAAAAATCAGCAGAACAATTGGCTGCAGAAGCTGAACAAGCAAGCTCTAAACAACAAGCTCAAATAGACCGTGACGTTCGCAAGAAAGTTGCAGAAGAAGCAGCTGCACTTAAAAAGTACTGCGCAAACGTTCGGCATAACCTTGCACAACTGGAAAACAATCCCAGAGTCTTAGCTGAGGTAGATGGAAAACCAACGCGCCTCAGTGAAGAAGAACGTCAAGCTCGTATCAAAGAAATGAAACAAGCTATTCTCGAGCGCTGCACAAACGTCCAGTAACAGCGCAGCGCATTACCTATAATGAATCAGTTAAATCTATGCTGCGTCATAATAGCTACATCTATACATTTTAAGCAATCCAGCAGGGTTGCGACCGTATTGCGTTGCTCACGGTATACAACTTCTGCCATTTCATAAATTGCACACTGGCTCGGCAGCGCATGCTCAGAATCCAAAATACTTTGCATGCGCGGTACAAATACCCACTGCAACCACTGCGCAAACTCTAGAGTATCAACACAAAACGGCTGTTGACTTTGCAAAGCCTCAATATTTGGCTCCTGTTGCTGCCACCAACCAAGTTGTTGCAGCTCATTTTCTAAGCTGGATAACAGCGTCCTCAAGTGCAAGCGAATTTCGTGAGCCATTATAAGTTAACCCGTGCGCGACGCCGCGCTTCTTCTGCACCTGCAGTATTACCTTGCTGCGCTCGAGCACGCGCAATCAATTCCCATAGCCCCGCCTGCAAAGCAGGTTGACCATTACTGTAACTTAAACCGCGTTGCGCTAACTGCTCAGCCTGCCCTGGATTACCCTGCGCTAAGCGCACTTCAGCCAAGCGATAAAGCACTTGCGGCTCCCGCGGGGCAATACGTTGTGCACGCTCGAGACTTGATGCTGCACCATTAAAATCGCCACCTGTCTGCTGTTGTTTTGCTGTAGTCAGCAATGCCAACACAGGCCCAGACAGCTGTTCATCTGCAGTTAAGCGTGCCTGATTGCCGATTGGCATCGATGCCACAGGGATAGCAGGCACCTCAGTTGTTGCGCTAGGGCTGTACGTTTCAATACCGCCAATCGGCGCACTTGGCACGGCATAAACTTGTACGTCTGAGGTGGCAACCTGCTCACGCGCTGCCGCTTGAGTCTGCTGTACCTGCTGTTGCGCGCCAGACTGACGTGCTCGGCTATCACGCATAGCACCTGGCGTTAGCGGCCCACCACTATCAACCACGGGAATAGATCGATGCTGAGCACCAGAACAGCCGGTTAAGAGTGCTGCTAGTGCAATTAAAATGACTGCGTGTTTGCTCACATGTATTCCTCGTAAAAATTAATTTAACCAACCGCGAATCCAGCTTTTAACCGACTCTACCGGTTCAGGCAAAGCGATCGGTGTATTACAAGACTCGCCAGGCAATGGTTCACTGCCTCGAATATAAGGCATTTGCACCGCGCCAGGGCAGTCTTCGGCACTGCCTAGGCCGGAATACGCATCCACCCACACCATAATCACATTACTTGGAGGGGTCATATTTAATGAACTGGGTGCCGCTTGTTGCATAAAATTGGCCCAGACCTGCAACGCTCCACTGGCACCCGTTAACGGAGTTTTACCATTATCATCACGTCCCATCCACACCACCGCAAGTAAATCCTGACCAAAGCCTGCAAACCAACTATCGCGTAAATCATTACTGGTACCTGTTTTACCCGCAAGCACCACAGAAGAAGGCACGCGATTATAAACTGAACGGCCAGTTCCTTCAGTCATCACCCGCCGCATCGCTTCTTGAGTCAAGTAAATAGCACCAGCATCAAAACGCTGCTCAATGGTGTATGGGTAACGCCCCAAAGGCTCTCCTTGCGCATTTAACACGCTACGAATAGCGCGCAGCGGAGTATTAAAACCACCATTAGCGATGGTTTGATACATGTCTGCCACTTCTATTGGGGTCAAGCCTCCTGCGCCCAATAACATAGAAGGGTAAGCAGGCCAATCACGCTCAATACCCAATTTGCGTACAGTTTTCAAGACATGTGGCACACCCATCTCTAAACCCAGCTTAGCTGTTGAAAGATTATACGATTGCGCCAGCCCTTGGTATAAGAAAACCGTACCATGCTCTTTGCGGTCATAATTTTGTGGCGTCCACACTTTACCGCTGCGACTTTTTACTGAAAAGGAAGCATCTTCAATGTAATGCGTTAAAGTATACTGGCTAGGCTGCTCTAAAGCTGCAAGATAGACCGCAGGCTTTACCAACGAGCCAATCGGTCGCACCGCATCTAACGCGCGATTAAACCCCGCGTAACGCGGCAAACGACTACCGAGCAAGGCTAACACCTCTCCACTCTCTGGATTACTCACGACCATTGCCGCCTCAACCTCATCAATCCCCTTGCGTCCCGCTAACTGTTTATAGGTTTGCTCCAGCATGTCTTCTGCTTTGCGCTGTAAGATTGGATCAAAACTAGTAAAGATGCTCAGTCCTTCTTCAGTCAAATCTTGATCACGGTAGTCTTCACGCAGTTGACGTTTAACTAAATCCATAAAAGCAGGGTAAGTACTATTGGCAAGACTACCGCGCTTAGTAATGCCCAGCGGACGCTGTTTAGCTTGCGCTGCGTGCTCCTCATCAACCGTACCCTGTTCGGCGAGTAAATCGATAACTAAGTTACGCCGCTCAAGCGCACGTTCAGGCTGGCGACGCGGATTATAATAAGAAGGACCTTTCACCATCCCAACTAACAATGCCACTTGATGCAATTTCAGCTCAGATAAGGGTTGGCTGAAAAAATATTGACTGGCCAAACCAAAACCATGCACCGCACGCTGGCCATCTTGACCAAGAAAGACTTCATTGAGATAGGCTTCTAAAATATCTTGCTTGCTGTAATGCAGCTCAAGCAGTACCGACATCAGTGCTTCTGTGGCTTTACGAGTTAACGTGCGCTCATTAGTGAGGAAGAAGTTCTTCACCAATTGCTGAGTCAGCGTACTACCGCCTTGAAGCAAAGAGCCTGAAGAGGTGTTGACCCACAACGCTCGCACAATCGACTTGGGAGAAACACCATGGTGTGTGTAGAAGTCTCGATCCTCTACAGCGATCAGCGCTTGCGCCAATAAATCAGGCGTTTGATCGAGGCGAATTAAGATTCGATCCTCTTGATGCGCCGGATATAAGCCTCCAACCAATAAAGGCTCTAAACGAGCAACAGCCAAAGCACGGCCATTACTCTGCGCTAAACTGGCAATACTGTTTCCAGAGAAACGTACACGCAGCGCTTGTGCAGGCTCAGCACCTTCATAAAACTGAAAGCCACGTGTATGCAAATCTACGGTATTACCATTAACCGCCACAGACCCAGAACTGCTCGCAGAAGACTCGTTGCGGTAGCCCAAAGCACTTAATTCAGTCAGAAAATCTTGCTTGTTGAGTTTTTGACCCGCAAACAACTCTAAAGGCCGAGCATAAACTTTAGCGGGCACGGTCCAGCGCTTACCGGAAAATTTCTCTTGGACCACAGCATCCAGATAAACAAGAACACCCGCAAGCAGCACAACAGCAACGATAGAAAGCTTAATAAACAAGCTCAGCCAACGCCTTGAAGTCTTTGCTTTACGTTGATTTGTAGGCTTTTTAGTAGAACGTGATTTTGATTTTTGAGTCATGCTGTTAATTATACCCAGTTTGTTTCAGTTCAAAATGCATGTTGTTATAGTTTGCACAGTCGCCCACAGTTGCCATAATGCTGGCATTATTTTATTACGCTTAAGGATCACCCGTGACTCAAGCCCTGATTGCCGCCCTACAAAACCCTGAGATTTTTCCGCACCCAGTCGAAGAATTTCAGGTTATCGAAACGCATATTTCTTGGGTCATCCTAACCGGCCCCTATGCTTATAAAATTAAAAAAGCCGTAAACTTTGGCTTTTTAGACTTTACTGGCCTTGCTGCTCGCCAACACTTCTGTACTGAAGAAGTGCGCCTGAATCAGCGTTTAACCGACGGACTCTACCTCGAAGTTGTAGCCATTACCGGCTCTATCGAGGCACCACAACTGCAAGGTGACGGTCCAGTTATTGAATACGCAGTTAAAATGCGCCAATTTCCGCAAACCCAGCTGCTCGGTGATATGCAAAAACGCGGTGAACTCTCCGAAATCCATATTGATGCACTGGCCAAACAAATCGCTCGCTTCCACCATGAAGCACCTCGCGTACCGGCAGAGCACCCACTGGGTGACCCGCACGCAATTATGGCACCGATTCGGCAAAACTTTGAGCAAATCCGCCCACTGCTCAGTGATCCAGCTGATTTGCAACAACTGGATGCACTAGAAGCCTGGACCGAGGACGGTTTTACCCGCTTACTCCCGCTATTAGAGTTGCGTCGTCACAATGGTTCAATTCGCGAATGCCATGGTGATATTCACCTCGGCAATGCCACCTTGCTCGATGGTGAAGTGGTGCTGTTTGACTGTATTGAATTTAACGAGCCTTTTCGCTTAATCGATGTTGCTTCCGATGCCGCATTTCTAGCGATGGACTTAGAAGATCGCGGCTTAAAGCCTCTTGCACGCCGCTTTGTTAATAGCTGGTTAGAGCTGACGGGCGACTATCAAGCGATGCCACTGATTAACTTTTACAAAGCCTATCGCGCCATGGTGCGCGGCAAAGTTAATTTATTCCGTCTTGAACAGGAATCTGACCCAGTACAGCGCGCTGTGATTGTTCGTCAATACCGCAGTTACGCTAATTTAGCGGAAAACTACAGTGCAATTCCATCGCGTTTATTGGCCATTACTCACGGTATTTCTGCCGTCGGTAAAAGCTATGTAGCAATGCGTTTAGTCGAAGCATTAGGTGCTCTGCGCTTCCGCTCCGACTTTGAACGCAAACGCCTATTCGGTGAACAAGACAGCGCCGAGCAAAATACTTTAGGCGGAGGGATCTATAATCCCAACGCCAGTGCCGCAACTTATCAACGTTTACATGCGCTGGCAGCTGAGGCTTTGCAAGCAGGCTTCCCTGTAGTGATTGATGCCACTTACTTAAAAACAGAACAGCGTCATGACGCATGGCAGGTTGCCGAAAGCACAGGTACGCCATTCTTAATCCTTGACTGCCAGGCCCCTGATGAGGTGGTTTTAACTTGGCTAAAGAAACGCCAAACAAAGGGATTAGACCCTTCAGACGCCACTGCGGATGTCATCTTGGCACAACGCAAAAACTTAGAGCCTCTAAGTGCTGACGAAGTTGCGCAAAGCTACCGCGTCGACACCCATGACGCTGTCACCCTAGATACGCTCATCAGTCAAATTCGTAAGCGCTTACCAGGCTTATAAGTACAACGTAGTTAAGTACAACGTAGTTAAGTACAACGTAGTTAAGTACAACGTAGTTTTGGTTACGTCATGCTCGACGTAGCCAAGGCTGGCTTAAAGCGCCAGCCAGCCTGCCCGCACCTGCTGTTTATTTAATGCCAGCCACTGCAAGGCAATAATGCTCGCAGCATTATTAATACGCCCCTCTGTGACTGCCTGCAACGCATCCTCTAGCGGCCAAACGTGTACACGAATATCTTCACCCTCTTCTGCCAGGCCAAATACCCCACCGACTCCAACCGTAGAACAGCGCCCTACATACAGATACACGCGCTCATCTGAAGCGCCGGGTGATGGGTAATACGTCATCACGGGTAACAATTCTTGCAGCTCTAAGTTCGCTTCTTCACGCGCCTCACGACGCGCTACCTGCGCCGGTTCTTCGTCTGTATCAATTAACCCTGCAACTGTTTCCAGCAACCACGGCTCCGAGCTTTTATCCAAAGCACCAATGCGAAACTGTTCAACTAGCACCACCGAATCGGTATGCGGGTCATAGGGCAATACACACACCGCATCTGGTCGAACAAACAGCTCGCGAATAATAGTCGGCCCCATACTGCCAGCGAATAAGCGGTGCTTTAGATGAACTCGATCTAACTGGTAAAAACCTTTAAAACACTGCTCTCGCTGCTCGACGACGACATCGTCTGCACGCGTCAAAACACGCTCAGTCATGTTCTTCTCCAATAAAAAAGGCGGTCATTAAGGCCGCCTTTTATACCACTGAAAGGATTAAATCTGCTTGTAGATTATCGAGCCTTCCTCACGAAAACGCTCAGATTGCTCTTTAAAGCCCGCCTCAATCGCACGCTGCTCATCCGTTAAATCGTTATCTTTGGCGTACTGACGTACTTCTTGACTGATTTTCATGGAGCAGAATTTGGGCCCACACATCGAACAAAAGTGCGCTACTTTGGCGGAATCCTTGGGTAAGGTTTCATCATGAAATGAGCGCGCAGTATCAGGATCCAAACCTAAGTTAAACTGATCTTCCCAACGGAATTCAAAACGCGCTTTACTCAACGCATCATCACGCAGTTGCGCACCCGGATGTCCTTTGGCCAAATCCGCCGCATGCGCAGCAATTTTATAAGTGATAATCCCAGTTTTCACATCATCCTTATTCGGTAAACCCAAGTGCTCTTTAGGTGTTACGTAACAGAGCATGGCGCAGCCGTACCAAGCGATCATTGCTGCACCGATACCCGAGGTGATGTGATCGTAACCCGGCGCAATATCTGTGGTTAATGGACCCAGCGTATAGAACGGTGCTTCATCACAGCACTCCAGTTGTTTGTCCATATTTTCTTTAATCATATGCATCGGCACGTGACCTGGACCTTCAATAAAGCACTGCACATCATGCTTCCACGCAATCTTGGTCAATTCGCCTAAAGTTTCTAGCTCGGCAAACTGAGCGGCATCGTTGGCATCGGCAATCGAGCCGGGGCGCAGACCATCACCTAACGAGAAGCTGACATCGTAGGCCTTCATGATCTCGCAGATATCTTCAAAGTGCGTATAGAGGAAATTTTCTTTGTGATGCGCTAAACACCACTTGGCCATAATCGACCCCCCACGCGAGACAATACCTGTCACTCGCTTAGCCGTTAACGGCACATAGCGCAGCAGCACACCGGCGTGAATCGTAAAGTAGTCAATGCCTTGCTCAGCCTGCTCAATTAAGGTATCGCGGAACAACTCCCACGTCAGATCTTCGGCAACGCCATTCACTTTTTCTAATGCTTGGTAAATGGGCACTGTACCTACGGGTACCGGTGAGTTGCGTACAATCCACTCGCGGGTTTCATGGATATTTTTACCGGTGGACAGATCCATAATGGTGTCGGAGCCCCAACGAATACCCCAAGTCAGTTTAGCCACTTCTTCTTCAATCGACGAGCCCAGTGCGCTGTTACCAATATTGCCGTTAATCTTGACTAAGAAGTTACGCCCGAGAATCATCGGCTCAAGTTCGGTGTGGTTGATATTAGCGGGGATAATCGCGCGACCGCGGGCAATTTCTGCGCGCACAAACTCTGGGGTGATTTCCTTAGGAATACTCGCGCCAAAGCTTTGCCCAGCATGCTGACCGTCAAGCAAACCGGCTTCGCGAGCTTTTTCTAACTTGAGATTTTCGCGGATCGCCACATACTCCATTTCCGGAGTAATGATGCCTTGGCGTGCATAGTGCATTTGGGTGACGTTTTTACCGGCTTTAGCGCGACGCGGATTACGTATTGAAGCAAAGCGCATGCTCTTCAATTCAGGATCCTCTAAACGCTCTTGACCAAAGCTCGAGCTTAAACCACTCAATACTTCAGTATCGCCACGCTCTTCAATCCAACTGCTGCGTACATCAGCCAAACCTTTACGCACATCAATTTTAACGCTGGGATCGCTATAAGGTCCGGAGGTGTCGTAGACAAACACCGGTGCATTTTTTTCAACACCATCATCAGTTTCTGTTGGCGTTAAGCTGATTTCACGCATCGGCACAAGAATGTCAGGACGTGAGCCTTGCACATAAATCTTACGGGAATTAGGAAAAGGCTGGATCGATTGCTGATCAACTTGCGCGGTATCACTGAGATGTTGCGATAGGGTTTGAATCATTTTATTGGCTCTCCAAATCACATGATAAAAGTGTCGGGGAACCAATGGACAAAGGCAGGCCTACCTTACGGCAAACTTATCTTGTTCCCTACGCGAGTATTAACTCGATCAGGTTCAACGGGATCCGGTTTAACCGATCTCAGCTCTATTCAGAGCACCCCGACAAGAAACAATCTGCAGTGTACGCAATCGCCAATACAGACTGCAAGCACACGCGACTAAACGCTAAGCTGTATAATATCTTAAACAATGTTAGAGCACGCTTGACCGTTTTGCTGATCAACCGTAGCCTTGACAAGATTTCTCTTTGTAAAATTAGGATATTAACGATGCGTTTACTGTCGCTTACTTTTGCTATAGCTACAGTTTTGAGTTCGGCGACTTATGCAGCGCCTTTTACTCAAAACAAAGTTAACCTGCTCGATGTTTATCAGCTCGCCGTTGAGAACAACGCAGACTTAGCCGCAGCACATGCTGACTATCAAGCGCAGAGTGAGCGTGTACCGCAAGCGCGCTCAGGCTTGCTACCACAAATAGGTGCTGGCGCCAGCAATTCAAGCAGTCGCAGCAAAGTAGACACCACACAGGGATCTATGACAACATCGCGCAGCGCCTTGATCTACCAAGCCAGCCTCAGCCAACCGCTGTTCCGTTTGGATCGCTGGTATCAATTACAGGCTGCGCAAGCCAGTAATGAGCAATCATTTTTAGAGCTCTCCGCGATTGAACAAAACCTAATTTTACAAAGCTCTGAAGTGTATTTTTCTGTGCTACGCGCACAAGATAATCTAGCCGCGAGTCGCGCAGAAGAATCCGCATTTAAGCGCCAGTTCGATCTCGCTAATGAACGTTTTGATGTGGGCTTATCTGATAAAACCGATGTCCTCCAAGCGCAAGCAGCCTATGACGCTGCGCGTGCCAATCGACTGGTTGCCGAACGCATGGTCAGCGATGCCTTTCAAGCAGTGAGCACCCTGACCAATGTTGACTTTGCGGCCCTCGAAGGCGTGAAGCACAGCCTACCGATTCTTGCGCCAACGCCCAACGACGCCACCGCTTGGGTCAATACTGCCACCGAGCAAAATCTTGGCTTACAAGCGATAAATTTTGCTGTGCAAGCTGCTCAAGAGAGTGTCAAACAACGCAAATCTGGTCATGCACCGACAGTCGATGCTATTGCCCAATATCAAAAAGGTGATAACGATGGCATGGGCTTTATTAATAGCGGCATAACAGGCATGCCAAGGTATGACGGTAACGCTGAGCAAAGCAGCATTGGTTTACAATTAAATATCCCGTTGTACACGGGCGGTATGACCAGCTCACAAGTACGTGAAGGCGTGTATCGCTTAGATCAAGCAGAGCAAATGCGTGAAAGTCTACGCCGCAAGACAGTGCAGGATGCGCGTAACTTCTACCGTGCAGTCAATACCGATGTAGAACAAGTGCAAGCGCTTAAGCAGGCGATTATTTCCAGCCAAAGCGCGGTAGAGGCCACACAAATCGGTTACGAAGTGGGTACGCGCAACATTGTTGATGTACTCGATGCGCAACGCGTGCTGTATGCCGCTGTGCGTAACTACAATAATGCGCGCTATGACTACATTTTGAACAACCTACGCTTACAGCAAACAGCAGGCACTCTCAGTCCTGATAATTTGCAAGCGTTATCTATCTATTTAAACCCTAACTACGATCCAGATAGCGACTTTTTGCCACCAGATCTCGACAAAGAAATCGAGGCAAATTTACGTCGCCGCTAAACCTCAGTAAGCTGATTGCTCGCTCAAGTAATCAGCCTGTGTCCACTAAAGTTAATTTTGCACTTACAAGCTTAAGCGCATGGAGAGATCAACCGCTTTAACATCCTTAGTCAACGTGCCCAGCGAAATATAATCCACACCGGTCTCAGCAATCGCACGAATCGTTTCCTCATTGACGCCACCAGACGCTTCCAGTTTGGCTTGAGAGGCATTAATTTCGACGGCGCTGCGCATATCTTCCAGACTTAACTCATCCAACATAATAATGTCAGCACCTGCGGCCAATGCTTCACGCAACTCATCAAGATTTTCCACCTCGACTTCGACGAGTTTCCCCGGCGCGATACGGTGTGCAGCTTGCACAGTGGCAGCCACACCACCACAGGCGGTAATATGGTTTTCTTTAATTAAAAACGCATCATACAAACCCATACGGTGATTATGACAACCACCACAAGTCACTGCGTATTTCTGTGCCACACGCAAACCAGGCAAAGTTTTCCGCGTATCTAAAAGCTTTACTGGCGTACCTGCAACCCTATCGGCAAAGTACTGACAACGTGTCGCCACAGCCGACAACGTTTGTAAAAAATTTAACGCCGCGCGCTCACCGGTCAGTAATGCTCGAGCATTACCTTCCAACTCAAACAGAACATCATTGGCCTGAACACGTTGACCATCAGCAACCAACCAACGCACTTCTACGTTGCTATCCACTTGGCGAAACACCTCGTTGACCCAAGCAACACCACTGATCACAGCAGATTCACGAGTGATCACCTGTGCGCTGGCAACCTGATCAGCAGGAATCAACTGTGCAGTAATATCACCCGACCCGACATCTTCTGCCAAAGCAGCCCGTACACTGGTTTGAATTTCTGCGGTCAACTGCTCAAGTAAAATATTGCTCATGCTACACTCCTAAATGAATTGTGTTTATTATAGTTGCTGAGCAGCGTATTAGTAGTATGCCCTACCAATCTACACATAAAGTTAATAAAGCCCTGCCATCTATGACTCATATCAAATACCGAATAAATACCGCTTGGTTCTAGCCAATAAGTGCTTATAATCAACCTTACTTGTATACATCTAACTCTCAGCGCTCCAGGAGCTTTTGGACTAGGGTTGTTCTCACGATGGGAGGCAGCACACAATGAAGAATGATGCCAATATTGTACCCTTTGCCAGTCAAAGCAAGCATCCTTCTGCACCCTCAGGAAAACTACCCGTAGTACTCGCCAAGGTGTGCGATAAAGCCTCTACTTTACTCAAAGGCTATGTTCAAGAACTGTTTGCCAACGCAGATGACACTCTGTTCGAAATGGCAGACCGCGCCACCAGCAATAACGAGCAAAATAGTCTATTTGAAGCCATGCGCGATTTACGCCTCAAGCGTACAAACATTGAGCGTAGCTTTTTACAGCAACTTCTCGCGTCCTTCACACAGTTAAATCAATACCACATAGCTCAGTCGCCGACCTTAGAGGTGCCATCATTTGAGTCGCTATCATTAGTGCAAAATGATGAACTTGAAGAGTCAGTGGCGATTGATACCATGGTCGCCAAAGTAAAGCGCCGCGACGAGCAGGCTCTACTGCAACTGACCGCGCGTTTTAACCACGTGTTAAGCCGTAAGATAACTGAAGACAGCAATCCTCTAAGCCCAAATGTACTGGCAGCTAATTTTATACAAAGCTGCAATAGCATCAATTTTTCGATCAATATCAAGTTAATTATCCTTAAGTTGTTCGAAAAGCACGTCATCAATCAACTCGACAGTCTCTACCAAGACATCAATATACTTTTAATTGACGCTGATATTTTACCCTCCTTAAAAATCGCTCACCCGACACAGAGAAAACACACGCCCTCGGCGCATCGCTCGAGTGACCCAGTCAGCGACTATAGCGATCATGATGCGGCGACCATTGCAACTCCTTCTGACCAATTACAAATTGCTTTTAGTGAACTGCAGGGGATGCTGTCACAGTTGCGCGGTAATGTATTTCCAGATCGGCATATACCCGCTGATGCTGTACCTATTTCCAGCAATGATTTAATGCGTTTGCTCTCGCATATGCAGCAGCACTTACCTGCCCAATCAATACAGGATCAAGACCTGCGTGCACAACTCGATCAATTACTGACCCGCGCGAGCAGCAGCAGTAAAGGGGCGCGCGTTGTTAGACAAGTCGATGACGACGTTATCAACCTAGTTGCAATGCTGTTTGAGTTTATTTTAGATGACCGCAACCTTCCTGACTCACTCAAGGCTCTTATTGCACGCTTACAGATACCGTTACTTAAAGTTGCGGTGCTGGATAAAACATTTTTTAATCGGGGCAACCATCCCGCACGCAGACTTCTCAATGAGATTGCTTCGGCAGCCTTGGGTTGGAGCGATCATGACAGCGAACAGCGCGATAGTCTTTACCAAAAAATTGAAAATACTGTTCAGCGCACACTGACTGAATTCACTGATGACCCTGATATATTCAATGAGTTGCTGGCAGATTTTATTACCTTTACTGGTAACGAACGACGTCGTAGCGAATTACTTGAACAGCGCACTCGTGATGCTGAAGAGGGCCGTGCACGCGCTGAAATAGCACGCTTAAGTGTTGAGCAAGAACTCAATACGCGCCTGCTGGGCAAAACACTCCCGGAAGTGATTATCCAACTGCTACAGGACGCATGGAGTAAGGTTTTACTGCTGTCCTATTTAAAAAATGGTGACGACTCTAGTGAATGGCGTGACAACTTAGCCACTATGGATGATTTAATCTGGAGCATTGAACCTCACGATGACGCTGAGGCACGTTTAAAGCTATTGCAGGTGGTACCTGCATTACTGCGTCAATTGCGTACTGGTTTTTCCAACGCAGCTATTGACCCCTTTGCTGCCAATGATTTTTTTAGCCGCTTAGAAGCCCTGCACGTACAAGCCTTCCAGCGCTATAAGCAAAGCGTTGCAGTTACTCGCGAAGATGCATCTCAAAATACGACTGAAAGCATTGCAGCAAGCCAGGCCGATATCACGCTTAACGAACTCCCAAAAGAATTACACGAATCAGCTCTACAAAAACAGCAAGAGCCTGCTGTCATGGTTGAGGTTCAAGAGGAAATCGTTTTACATCAAGCGGAAAGTATTGACAACTCAGCAAGCAAAATAGTGCTCAATGATGATGATCCTGCGTTATTGCAAGTAGACAGCCTGCACACGGGCAGCTGGATTGAGTTTATTCAAGATGACCAACGTAAGTTGCGCTGTAAATTAGCTGCAATTATAAAACCTACCGGACGCTATATTTTTGTTAATCGCAGCGGCGTTAAAGTTCTCGAAAAAAACCGTATGTCCTTGGCTGTTGAATTTAAAAATGATGCCATTACCTTATTAGATAATGCGCTGCTGTTTGACCGCGCACTGGAGTCGGTGATCGGCGATTTGCGTCGCCTTAAAAGCAACTGAAGCTGACCAGGATCGTTTCTTACTTAGCCCACGTATGTGCTAGGCTCACCTGTACATCAACGCACCACAAATCATCACTGAGGCGCGCACTCCATTGCCCGATCACAGGCTGCAAAGCAATAAAGACAATGCGCGTCATTGCTTTCTGCGGCTCTACCCGCCAACGCACAGGCTTACCATCCGCTAAAGCAAATTCACCGTGCGCTGACTGCCCCTTACTATTCAATAACAGCAATTGATAAACACCTTGTTCTGCATATGCTTGCACCTGTGCAGGCTCAGACAAGCATATGCCCAAACCATCCACGTAAGTCTGCAGTTGCACAATAGTGTTGCTGTTTTGTGGCGTCGTAGGCTCTTCAAGCAAACGCCCCAACATCAGGCCGACTAAAAAACCAAATAAAGCCAAACTTGCAAAAACCTTGAATATCCATTGCCGTCTTGGTGGAGATTCCCATGTAGAATCGGCGTCTATTTTATTGTCAGGATCAAACATGTTTCACGTCATTCTCTTTGAGCCAGAAATCCCACCAAACACCGGTAATATTATTCGCTTGTGCGCAAATGTAGGCTGCAGCTTACATTTAATTGAACCGCTTGGCTTTGACTTTGATGACAAACGCTTGCGTCGTGCAGGACTTGATTACCAAGAATTTGCCCATGTGCAGCGCCACGCCAATCTAACAGACTGTTTAAGCGCTTTGCAGCAACCTCGCTTATTTGCTTTTAGCACCAAAGCCTCACACAGCTATGTTGATGTAGCCTATCAAGATGGCGATGCCTTTATTTTCGGCCCAGAAACTCGCGGCTTACCAGAAGACGTGCGCAATAGCATTCCGGCTGAGCAATTAGTGCGTTTACCCATGCGCGAAGGCTCGCGCAGTTTAAACCTGTCCAATACGGTTGCTATTGCCGTATATGAAGCTTGGCGACAATCTGGCTTTATCACCCAGTAATAAAAAACCCCGCCAGGTACAAATACCAGAGCGGGGCCTTTTGATTTAGCGCAGAGTTACAACAATAAGCTACGTATTTCTGCTAACAACTCACTCAATCGTCGAGTAAATTGTGCCGCCGCTGCGCCATTGATGACGCGGTGGTCATAGGATAGTGACAAGGGTAGCATTAAGCGTGGATCGAAATCCTTACCATTCCACACTGGTTGCATGGTCGCACGTGAAACACCCAAGATTGCGACTTCCGGTGTATTCACAATCGGTGTAAAGCCGATACCACCAATATGCCCCAAGCTCGAAATAGTGAAGCAAGCGCCTTGCATTTGCTCAGCACTGAGCTTTTTATTGCGTGCTTTATCCGCTAATTCAGCGGCTTCAGCAGCCAATTGCAACAAGCTCTTCTGATTGACATCACGAATCACCGGCACCAATAAGCCTTCAGGCGTATCCACAGCAAAAGCCAGATGCACATACTTCTTACGAATCAGTGCTTTACCGCTAGGTGCTAAAGAGCTATTGAAATCCGGCATTTCTTGCAGCAAATGCGCGCAGGCTTTGAGCAAGAACGGCAGTATGGTCAGTTTGACTCCAGCCTTTTCTGCAACCTTTTTTTGTCCCACACGGAAGGTTTCCAGCTCAGTAATATCAGCAGACTCGAACTGAGTAACATGCGGCACATTCAACCAACTGCGATGCAGGTTCATTGCGCCCAATTGTTGCAAACGCGTCATTGCCACTTCTTCGGTCTCGCCAAAGCGTGAAAAATCCACTTCAGGAATCGACGGAATACCGCTGCCCTGCTCTGGCGTACTGCTTGCTTGCTTACGCAGTGCCTGCTGCACATAGGCATGTACATCTTCTTTCAATAAACGTTTATGCGGACCACTGCCAGTAACTAAGCCCAGATCCACACCAAACTCACGTGCTAGTTTACGCACGGCAGGGCCGGCATGCACCACGCTGGTTTTGCGTTTATCTGGAGCCGGTGCGCTCTGCGGCGCCACCGATACGGCTGCGCCTGGCTTGGTTGCCGGCGCTGCCGCCTCAGGTGCAGGCTGCTGCTCAGATACAGCTTCTGCAACAGGCTGGCTCGCGGCGGTCTGCGCCACTTTAACCTTAAAAATCAAGTCACCCATGCCTACATCAGCATCTAAACGTACCAAAACTTCAACGACTTCACCGCTAACGGGTGAAGGTATCTCCATGCTGGCTTTATCTGACTCAAGGGTCAACAACGATTGCTCTTCAGTAATATGATCGCCCACGGCCACCATCAACTCAATCACCCGTGCTTTACCGGACGAACCAATATCAGGCACATGGATCTCTTGGATCACACTTTCTGTAGGTTCTGTAGTTTCTGTAGCGACACTCGCTGCAACCTCAGTTTGCGCTGCAGGCACAGTCGATTCTGCAACAGCCGCCGCGGCAGGTTCAGATTTTTCAGCAGATTCTTCATCCACTTCCAACTCTAATAAATCATCGCCTTCTTTGAGTCGATCCCCCAGTTTGACCGCTAAGCTTTTAATCACCCCAGCTTTCGGTGCTGGAATTTCCATACTGGCTTTATCCGACTCAAGCGTCAGCAGGCTTTGTTCCACCTCAATGCGATCACCGACTTTTACAAATAGTTCGATCACCTCACCCTCACCGCTGCCGATGTCGGGTACGCGAATTAATTCACTCATTATCGCTCTCCTCAGCAGTCCAGTGGGTTAGGTTTATTGGCATCAATACCAAACTTATCCATAGCATCCAGCATCACCTGTGCATCCATTTGCCCTTGGGCAACGAGGCCTTCTAAAGCAGCCAACACCACCCAGTGACGGTCCACCTCAAAGAAGTGACGTAATTTTTTACGTGAGTCACTGCGGCCAAAACCATCAGTACCCAGTACTTTATATTGGTCTTGTGGCACCCATTGGCGCACTTGGTCTGCATAGAGTTTCATATAGTCAGTTGATGCAACCACTGGGCCACGACGCTCATGCAAGCAGTTTTCAATATGTGATAGGCGTGTGGTTTCGCGCGGATGCAGACGGTTCCAACGCTCAACATCTAAACAGTCACGACGTAACTCGTTGAAGCTGGTGACACTCCACACATCAGCACCCACACCAAACTCATCACGCAGAATTTTTGCCGCTTCACGCACTTCGAGTAAAATCGTACCACTACCCAGTAGCTGTACATGCAAGTCGCTACTGCGCTTGTCTTCTTCGAGCAAATACATACCGCGAATAATATCGTCCTCGATACCTTCACGCTCTGGCATTGCAGGCTGTTCATACGCCTCGTTCATCATAGTGATGTAGTAGTAGCGATCTTCTTGCAACTCCAACATCTGATGCACACCTTCGCGAATAATCACTGCCATTTCATAGCCGTAGGCTGGATCATAAGTATGACAGTTCGGAATAGTGCCGGCGAGAATATGACTATGGCCATCTTGATGTTGCAGACCTTCACCGTTCAGGGTGGTGCGTCCTGCAGTGCCGCCCATTAAGAAACCACGGGCATGAATATCACCTGCAGCCCAAGCTAAATCACCAATACGCTGAAAGCCGAACATTGAATAAAACGCATAGAACGGCAGCATCGGTTGATTGTGGTTACTGTAAGCCGTTGCTGCAGCAATCCAAGCCGACATTGCACCTGCTTCAGTAATACCTTCTTCGAGAATTTGACCTTTCTTTTCCTCTTTGTAGTACATCACCTGACCATGATCGACTGGCTGATACAGCTGACCAACAGCTGAGTAAATGCCCAGCTGGCGGAACATACCTTCCATGCCAAAGGTTCGCGCCTCATCCGGCACGATTGGTACGATGCGCGTACCAAGGTCTTTATCTTTCAACAACTGCGCGAGAATACGCACAAACACCATAGTAGTAGAAACTTCACGCTCACCACTGCCATCCAGAATATTTTTCAAGGTCTCCAGCGATGGTGTTGGAATACTCATGCTTTTCATGCGACGTTGTGGAACAAAGCCGCCAAGTTTTTCACCAATTTCTTTTAGATAGCGTATCTCTGGGCTATTTTCTGCCGGACGATAGAACGGCAGGCTTTCGATATCCTCATCACTCACAGGTATATCGAAACGGTCTCTAAAGCCTTTCAGGCTTTCTAGGTCAACCTTTTTAACGTTATGAGCAATATTTTGTGCCTCACCAGTTCCGGTGCCATAGCCTTTAATGGTTTTCGCTAAGATAACGGTTGGCTGACCTGTATGGTTCACCGCAGCATGGTATGCCGCGTACACCTTAAAGGGGTCATGGCCGCCACGGTTCAGGTTCCAGATATCCGCATCTGACATGTCTTCAACCATCTCGGCTAAACGCGGATCAGCGCCAAAGAAATCTTTACGGACAAACGCACCGTCTTGGGCTTTATAGTTTTGATAGTCACCATCCAGCGCTTCATCCATGCGACGCTGCATCACACCTTCAGTATCTTTGGCAAACAACGGATCCCATAAGCGACCCCAGAGTACTTTAATCACGTTCCATTCAGCGCCGCGGAAGTTACCTTCCAGCTCCTGAATGATTTTACCATTACCACGTACCGGCCCATCTAAGCGCTGTAAGTTGCAGTTGATAACAAAAATCAAGTTATCGAGCTTTTCACGACCCGCGAGTGAGATTGCACCTAAGGATTCAGGCTCATCAGTTTCGCCATCACCTAAGAAACACCAGACCTTCTGCTTACCGGGCTGAATAAAGCCACGGTGCTCAAGGTATTTCATAAAACGTGCTTGATAAATGGCCTGGATTGGACCCAACCCCATCGACACTGTTGGGAACTGCCAATAGTCCGGCATCAACCATGGGTGAGGGTAGGATGACAAACCTTTACCATCAGTTTCTCGGCGGAAATTATCCAGTTGCTCTTCAGTGATACGCCCTTCTAAAAAAGAACGCGCATACACACCGGGCGAAGCGTGCCCTTGGAAATAAATTAAGTCGCCACCGTGTTCTTCGGTTGGCGCTTTAAAGAAATAGTTAAAGCCAATATCGTACAGCGTGGCGCTCGAAGCAAAGGTAGCAATATGTCCACCTAGATCTGGATCCGCCTGATTGGCGCGCATCACCATGGCTAAGGCATTCCAGCGGACTAAGGAGCGAATCCGGCGCTCCATAAATAAGTCGCCAGGCATCAACGCTTCATGCGTAACAGGGATGGTGTTGCGATATGGTGTCGTTATCGCATGCGGTAATCGTGTACCACTGCGACTGGCCAGCTCGCCCAATCGTGATAAAATATAATGCACGCGCTCTTCGCCTTCATGCGCTTGGACAGATTCCAATGCATCCAGCCATTCTTGTGTCTCTACCGAGTCAATATCTTGCATGTTGTACTCCCGAACTAATGGGCCTTTTGATGATGGACCTATATGTGCTTCATGTCTTGTGGACAATCAACCCATAACACAATACAGCCATATTATTTTTATTATGTAGTTTTACTACATAATGACGTGCGAGTCAGCTTATATTTGCTATGTCTTTTGGACAAGTGCTTTTCTTGAGTACACCATACCAAGTAAATTTAAGGTATCTTTATCACACTCTTAGCGTGATATTGTTCAGGACTGCGCATGACCCCTCTTCTTTTGGCGACGATTCCTACTGGTTTGTTACTCTTGCAACAAAAAGCACAACGCGGCTGGGCACATGCCCTAGAAGAGCAACAGATCAGTGATCCACAATGGTCTGACAGCTGCTATCAAGCCTTTATTCGCGTGTGCAGCCTGAGCGACTTTGTCCTCAGCCAAGCCATCCGTGACCCGCAAATGCTGATTGATCTAGTGGCATCAGGACAACTTAACCGCACCTTAATTCCCGGTGAAATTCGTCATCAGCTCAATGAGCGTTTACACGACTGTGCTGATGAAGAGAGCTTATTGTTGCATTTACGCCAATACCGCAATCGCCAACAGGTGCGCATTATTTGGCGCGACTTAACCCGCCAAGCCGAACTCAGTGAAACCTGCCGCGACTTATCCGCCATGGCTGATGCCTGCATAGACCTAGCCTACCACTGGTTGTATCAGCAACATTGCCAACTGTTTGGCACGCCAATCGGGCGCTACAGCAAACAGCCACAGCAACTGGTGATTCTCGGTATGGGCAAGCTCGGGGCCTATGAACTGAATCTATCCTCAGATGTGGACTTAATTTTCACCTACCCAGAAGGTGGCGAGACTGAAGGCGCAAAACGCAGTTTGGACAACCAAGAGTTTTTCACCCGCCTCGGACAAAAACTGATTAAAGCACTGGATACCATTACTGTCGATGGCTTTGCTTTTCGTGTTGATATGCGCCTGCGCCCCTATGGCTCCAGCGGGCCGCTAGTATTTAGTTTTAACGCCATTGAGCAGTATTATCAAAATCAAGGCCGCGACTGGGAACGCTACGCAATGATTAAAGCGCGTGTCGTCGCTGGTGATCAGAATGCGGGGTCGAGCTTACTCAGAATTCTGCGCCCCTTTGTCTATCGCCGCTATTTGGACTTTTCCGCGATTGAAGCCCTGCGCTCGATGAAACAGCTGATTCAACAAGAAGTGCGACGCAAGGATATGGATGACAACATCAAACTCGGCTCCGGCGGTATTCGTGAGGTGGAGTTTATTGCCCAAGCGTTTCAATTGATTCATGGTGGTCGTGATTTAAGCCTACAACAACGGCCCTTACTGAATATTTTAGACACCCTCGCAGCACAGGGCTATATGCCCTCAGCCGATGTCACCGAACTGAAAGATGCCTACCGTTTTTTACGTTATACCGAACACGCGCTGCAAGCCGTTGCTGATATGCAAACACAAAGCTTGCCCGACAGCAAACAAGAGCAAGCGCGTCTTGCCTTTATTATGGGCTTTAACGACTGGCCGACGTTTTTCGGACAGTTGATGTATTGGCGTAAACGTATTGAACATCATTTTCGCGATATTATTGCTGATCCTGACACGGATGAAGATGACTGCATCGGCGGTGAGTGGCTCCCAGCGTGGGAAGACACTATTACACTGGACGGTATTTACCAACAACTGGACGAAGCGGGCTATCAAGACAGTCACGCTGCATGGCAACGCATCATACAGTTACGCGAAAGTAGTCAAGTGCGTACCATGCAGCGCTTAGGACGCGAGCGCTTGGATGCTTTTATGCCACGTTTTCTGTCACAAGCCACAGAACACGAGAACCCCGATTTAGTCTTGGAACGGGTAATTCCACTGATTGAAGCTGTCGCACGCCGCTCTGCCTATTTAGTATTGCTGACAGAGAACCCTGGCGCGCTCTTAGGTGTGATCAATTTGTGCGCTGCCAGCCCATGGATTGCCGAACAACTCACACGTTTTCCTGCCTTGCTCGATGAACTGCTCAATGAAGGACGCTTATACAGCCCACCACAAGCACCGGAACTCACCGCCGAATTACGTGAACTCTTGCTACGCATTCCCGAAGAAGACCTTGAACAGCACATGAATGCCCTGCGTCACTTTAAACTAGCACACCGCTTACGCGTCGCTGCGTCAGAAATTGCTGGTACGCTACCGTTGATGAAAGTCAGTGATTACCTAACCTGGCTGGCGGAAGCAATTCTTGAGCAAGTCATGCATTTAACCTGGCACGAAATGCTACGTAAACACGGCGCACCTCAGCGTATGGACGGCAGCCGCAGTGAACTCGATTTTGTCGTAGTCGCTTACGGCAAGCTGGGCGGTATTGAGCTGGGGCACGGCTCTGATCTTGATTTAGTGTTTATTTATGACTGCGATCCACAAGCTGAAACGGATGGCCCGCGCCCAGTGGATGGGGCACAGTTTTATACGCGACTGGGCCAGCGGATTATTTCCATGCTAACCACGCGCACAACCTCAGGCGGCCTTTATGATGTTGATATGCGCTTAAGACCCAGTGGTGACTCAGGTCTACTGGCCAGCTCGCTCAGCGCCTTTGAACGTTATCAAGAAGAACAAGCTTGGACTTGGGAGCATCAAGCGTTGGTACGCGCGCGAGTCTTGGTTGGTAGCCCTACGCTCTCTAAGCAATTTGATCAAGTGCGACTGAATGTTTTAGGCCGCCAGCGCAGTTTGCCGATATTGCAAGATGAAGTCAGCGAAATGCGCGCCAAAATGCGGCATAATCACGGCACACAGATTACCCAAGGCGGTTTAGGCCAGAATGCATTCAATAGCGATGTGCAATTTGACCTAAAGCAGGATGCTGGTGGTATTGTTGACATCGAGTTTTTGGTGCAATATGCCGTCCTAGCGTGGTCATGGCAATACCCGCAACTGGCAACCTATACCGACAACATCCGTATTCTTGACGGTCTCGGCGCAGAAAACCTGTTCGATGTGGATCTCGTCCATATTTTGCAGGAGGCTTACAAGGCCTATCGTGCTGCAGCTCACCGTCTGGCCCTGCAAAAGCAGCAAGGCGTGGTTGAAGGCAATTTATTTGCAGACGAGCGTCATGCAGTGATGGGCGTCTGGCAAGCGCTGGGCTTGAGTTATCTATAGTCATTTTTTAAATATTATTTTCAGGAGCACGTAACAATGTCGATGGCTGATCGTGATGGTGTTATTTGGTATGACGGTGAAATGGTTGAATGGCGTAACGCAACCACCCATGTTCTAACCCACTCATTGCACTATGGCATGGGGGTGTTTGAAGGCATTCGCGCTTATAAGACCCCAAATGGTACCGCAATTTTCCGCTTAGAGGCACACACAGACCGCTTGTTTGAGTCAGCGCATATCATGGGCATGAAAATCCCCTTCACTAAAGAAGAAATCAACCAAGCCGTGATTGCTTCCGTACGTGACAATAAACTGGATAGTGCTTATATCCGTCCTCTGGCATTTTACGGTTCCGAAGGTATGGGAATCCGTGCTGACAACCTCAAAGTGCATCTGATTATCGCTGCATGGCACTGGGGGGCTTACATGGGTGAAGAAGCCTTAAAAACAGGCATTAAAATTCGCACCAGCTCGTTCACTCGCCACCACGTCAACATCACTATGACTCGAGCAAAATCCAGTGGTGCCTATGTCAACTCAATGCTCGCCCTGCAAGAAGCCGTATCAGCTGGCGCCGATGAAGCGTTATTGCTTGATCCAGAAGGTTATGTAGCTGAGGGTTCAGGCGAAAATATCTTTATTGTTAAAAACGGTGTGATTTATACGCCAGAAGTGACCGCTTGCCTCAATGGCATCACCCGCAGCACTATTTTGACCCTTGCCCGTGAGCGCGGTATCGATATCGTTGAGAAACGTATTACCCGTGACGAAGTTTATATCGCTGATGAAGCCTTCTTTACCGGCACGGCAGCCGAAGTGACACCGATTCGCGAGCTCGACGGCCGTCAAATTGGTATTGGTAGCCGCGGACCAATCACTGAAGTACTGCAAAAAGCCTACTTTGATTTGGTATCTGGCGAAACTGATGCCTACCCAGAGTGGCGCACTCTAGTGAATTAAGCAGCATCCAGTAATTAAAAAGCTCGCTGAAAACTATTCAGCGAGCTTTTTTTACGATTATTTTCAGTTAAGGTTTTAAACTTTTCTTAGCATAAATATCGTAACGACTGGATTTACCTTCCAGACTGTAGGTTGGCGCCACGCCAGCAATTGCCGGGGCTTTACGCGGGCGCTTGACAACCACACGGTGCGAGGCGAGCGTCAAAGCAGCGAGCAATAAGTCTGGCGCATCCTCATCCGCACCGACCAAGGGCTTAAATAAGCGCATTTCTTTTTTCACCAAAGCACTTTTATCGCGACTGGGGAACATTGGATCAAGATGCACCACCTGTGGCACCTCTGCTGCCCATGCCGACATCAACTCAATGGCGTCACCGATCAGCAAGGGCATGCGCTGGACAATGCCTAGCACTTCAGTATCAAGGCGTGCACGACGCAAACCATCCGCCAATAATGCAGCGACAATGGGATTGCGCTCAATCATATGCACGTGACAGCCTAAACAGGCCAAAACAAAGGCATCACGGCCCAGCCCTGCGGTTGCATCTAAAACAGTCGGACGCACGCCTGCTTGAATGCCAATCGCTTTGGCAATCATCTGCCCACTGCCACCACCAAACTGACGACGATGGGCTAATGCACCTTCAATAAAGTCAACACGAATCGGCCCAGGTGCTGAGCGGCCAAGCTCCTGCAGTTGCAAGCCATCCACGCTGACCTGCAAGGCAAATTCAGCATCACCATCGAGCGGCAAATCTAAGTCCTGTGCCCATTGCAAAGCTGCAGCTTGATCGGCAACTGTTATGGCATCAACACGAATGAGAGGTGATTTTATTACAGTGAAGTCAGACATTAAGCGTACAAATCAAGACCAAGCACAGTGCTTGCTTCTTCAGCTTGATTACTGAATGTAGCGGTATTGCTGTAACTGGCTAAGGCTTTGCTGGCTTGATACTGCTGAGCCGGATTATTTAAGGCCTGACGTGCTTCATATTGCTGGATTTGCATCTGCGCAGAGGGTCGCTGCACCGCCTGGTACGTATCCAAACGTAAGGTATCAGAGGCCGTAGCTGGCTGCTGTTGACGGGTTTTGCTTTCTGCTTGACGTACAGCATCATCCATCTGCGCACTGGCATCTGGACGTGTGGCCCGAGTGGGTACATAAGCAGGTGAGAAACCGTCAATACGCATTGTTTAAAAATCCTATAAACACTGGCCTACTTTAACCACACATAGCACAGAGTTCAATCGTGTTAAGGCTGCTTCGGTGTCGCCACTTGATCACGCAAATAAATCGGTTGAGCATCCTGTGCGCTAATCGCCTCGCCACGCTGCCACATACCTTGCGCAAGGGTTAAAATATCTTCTGCGTGGGGCAATAATTGCGCGTCACGGGCATAAACAGGTACGCCAATGCGCTCACCATAGGTCGCCCAGCCCGTGCCAGCAGCAAACCAGTCGCCTTGTGCTGCGCGTGGTAATTCTGCGCAATCTGGAGCCAGCACCGCCTCTATCCCTTGCAAGCAAACTTCTCCGTCTACTAGGCTATAACAGCCCCAGTACACCTCATCCATGCGCGCATCAATCGCTACAGCAACCTGTTTGGCAGCATGCTCACGACACGCGCGCTGAGCAATAGCGGCCAAGTTAGATACCGGCAATACTGGGCGTTCTAGAGCAAAAGCTAAGCCTTGTACGACACCCACAGCAATACGCAAACCGGTAAAAGCGCCGGGGCCACGACCAAAGGCAATCGCTTCTACTGCTGTTTTAGTAATACCGGCTTCAGCCAGAACTTCGCTAATCATTGGTAAAATGCGTTGCGCGTGTAAACGAGGGATCACTGCGTAACGGCTAAACACCTGCCCATTGTGTAATAACGCAACAGAGCACGCTTCAGTGGCCGTATCCAGTGCCAGCAAGGTAGTCATGATTTTTCGTCAAGTGCTAAAAAAAGAAAGTGTAACAGGCTCACAGCTAAGAGGGGAATACTGCGCAACAAACAACCAAGAATACATTCGCTCTTACACCGAGCAATTCACTGCAAACGCGAATGTATTCCTGAATCGATGTTTAACTTAATGCAGCCAGTACCTTAGCGGTAATCTGCTCAACACTACCAACACCAGCAATAGCACTGTACTTAGGTGTACCCTGACTAGCAGCCATATCTTGATAAAAAGCGATCAATGGCTTGGTTTGTGAGTGATAAACGGATAAGCGATGACGCACTGTCTCTTCTTTATCATCGTCACGTTGAACCAAGTCTTCGCCAGTCTCATCGTCTTTGCCAGCCACTTTGGGCGGGTTGTGCTCAATGTGATAGGTACGACTTGACGCTGGGTGCATGCGGCGACCGGCAATACGGCCAACGATCTCTTCATCGTCAACAGCAATTTCGATCACGTGATCGATTTCAACACCGGCATCACGCAGCGCTTCAGCTTGTGGAATGGTACGTGGAAACCCATCGAACAAGAAGCCTTTGGCACAGTCATCCGCCAAGATACGCTCTTTAATCAGGTCGATAATAATATCATCGGACACTAAACCGCCGGTTTCCATCACATTTTTCACTTTTAATCCCAACGGACTTTCTGCTTTAACAGCAGCACGCAGCATGTCACCTGTAGAGATTTGTGGAATAGCAAATTTTTTAGTGATAAATCCAGCTTGTGTGCCTTTTCCTGCCCCAGGCGCTCCTAACAAAATTACGCGCATTATCATGCTCCTATATCATCATTAGTATCATAAAAAATATCCGCAACGCCTCAATCCAGCGCACTGCACGATTGAATTCTGTGATTTTGGTCAGCCCAAAAAGTGACCAAGATACACATCAGTCTTTAGTCGCACAAGAAAAATATCCGTATGTGCCGCTAAAACAAGCAGATCTCACCCTGTTTTTGCTAGACCAGCATACCCTTAACCAGCCGACACAGTTCGCCCAGCGGCCCAATGTCGCAGCCCAGCCAACTCTTCTGACATCACCACCGATAAAGGTACGGTACGCTGCAATGCCTCAAGCATTAACGGTTGCGTTACCAACACTTGCCGCGCTTGCGCCGCATACAAGGCCGACACAACAGCCTGTTCAATTTCCGCCCCCGAAAACCCTTCGCTGGCAGCCGCTAAAGCTGTCAAATCAAACTCAGCCACAGCTAACTCCCGCTTATCCAAATGAATTTTGAAGATATCTTCACGCACTGCAGACGCTGGCAAATCAACAAAGAAAATTTCATCAAAGCGCCCTTTGCGCATCAATTCAGGTGGCAAACGCTTAATGATATTGGCGGTCGCGACCACAAACACCGGTGCTTTACGCTCAGCCATCCATGTCAGTAAGGTACCTAATACGCGCTGGCTGACACCATTATCTAAATCGCCGGTGGCTAAACCTTTTTCAATTTCATCCATCCATAACACACAAGGCGACATGCGCTCAGCCATGAGTAAGGCTTCGCGTAAATTGCGCTCCGTCTCACCAAAGTACTTATTGTAAAGGCTGGCAAAATCCAAGCGCAGCAAAGGTAGCCCCCATAAACCAGCAACCGCTTTTGCCGCTAAACTTTTACCGCTGCCTTGCGCGCCTAATAACAGCATTCCCTTCGGCAGGTCACTGGCTGTACCGGCAAGAAATGCCGCTTGACGCTCAGCCAGCCACTGCTTTAAATGATGCAGGCCGCCCACATCAGCAAAGTGTGCAGTATCGCCTTCATAACCCAACACACCATCAAGATCGAGTAATTGAAATTTAGCTTTATTGAGCTCAGGCAAATCTTCTTGGGTAATGGCGCCGTCATCACAGATTAAGCTGCGTGCCAACAAGCGCGCATCTGCATGGCTTAAGCCACGTAAATTTTTCACCACCTGTTGCAAAGTTCGGTTGTCCGTACGTACACGTAAGCCACGATTGACCTCGCTCCAGCGCAAGGCCTCTTCACGTACGATCGCAAGCAATTGATCCTCACTGGGCAATGACACACTAAAGCGCGCCGCATAGCGCTGCACTTCAGGCGGCAGCTTTAGCGCATGCGAGACTAAAATCAGAGTGGGTTTAGCAGGCCCTGTAGCCATAGCAATATCTTTGATTAAGCGCACCAAGAGCGCATCGTTTTCAAGAAAAGCATGCAGGTCAAAAAACACATACAGTCCGGCTTGTGGATCAGCCTTAACTAGACGCAAGGCTTTCTCGGGGATATGGCTGTCATCCTGCGCCTCAGCACCAAATGCCATACCTTGCAGGCCTTCACTGATGGACCATACGCGCAAATTCATGCCGCGCTGCACAGCTAATGAGGTCAAGGTTTCCAGCACGCGTAACTCATCCCACGACTCAATCACAATCAGCCGTACACGCGAATCTAAAACCAATTTTAAATCTTTAAGATCATTTTTCAAATGATGCCAACCTATCAAAATATGACGAATGCTAGCGATTGCATGAACAGCCAGCTAAACTCCAATAATCTTACAACAAGCAGAGGTCTGTATTATGGATTGTTTGTTTTGCAAAATTGTTGCCGGTGAGATCCCTGCACGCAAATTATACGAAGACGAGCATGTCGTGGCCTTCCACGATATCGCCGCCCAAGCACCAGTACATTTTTTAGTTATCCCCAAAAAGCATATCAGCAAACTGACTGATCTGAGTGTTGATGATACTTTTTTAGCAGGACATATTCTTTACACCGCGCAACGTTTAGCTCAAGAGCAAGGCTGTGAAGAAGGCTTTCGTGTGGCAATGAACACCGATAAACTGGGTGGCCAAACGGTCTATCACATTCATATGCATGTGCTGGGACAACGGCAAATGAGTTGGCCGCCGGGCTAGACAGCAGGTCAAGGCAATACAATATTTACTCTAGCTGCACTATGGCTATTTAACAGGAGTCTTCTATGCCCTCTCAGCGCCACTACTCGCCAATCGATCGCCTGCTGCTGCAAGCAGATACGGCTCTGCGCACTTTGATTCCTAATAGCAGCCATGCCAGCCGCCCATCACCAGCAGTGCTTGAACCACAAAGCAGCCTAGACGCGCAGCAAACACGGCATATTGCCGGTTTAATGCGCATCAACCACAGCGGCGAAGTCTGTGCGCAAGCCTTGTATCAAGGCCAAGCGCTAACTGCGAGCCTGCCAGAGGTGCGTGAGAAAATGGAACAGGCTGCTGAAGAAGAGGTTGACCATTTAGTCTGGTGTGAACAGCGTATTCGTGAGCTCGGTAGTCAGCCCAGTCTACTCAACCCACTGTTTTATGGTTTATCTTTTGCCATTGGTGCCAGTGCTGGTGCAATCAGCGACAAAGTCAGTCTAGGCTTTGTTGCCGCCACTGAAAATCAAGTGTGCAAACACTTAGATGATCACTTACAGCAAATACCGGAAAGCGATCGCAAGTCGCGCGCCATTTTAGAGCACATGCGCATCGACGAAGAAGAGCATGCAATCAGTGCATTAGATGCTGGTGGCTACCGTTTTCCAGCACCGATTAAATTTGGCATGAGCCTTATGGCCAAGGTGATGACCCGTACGACTTACCGTATTTAAGCCCATAGCAACTTGTCCGATTGATACAAAAAAGGCGCTGATAATCAGCGCCTTTTTACTCTGCGTCATGTGGCTATTAACGCATATTGTTCGGCATATTGCGGCCGTAAAATATTTCTAACATTTCATGTCGCAAACGCTCTTCCACATCACGGCGCTGCTCGTAAGATAAATTACGCGTGGCATCGCCAAACAAGTAATCATCCAGTTCAAAATTTTTCAGCAGCATCTTGGTATGAAATAAGTGCTCTTGATACACGTTCACATCAGTCATTTGATAAGCTGAACGCGTATCTTCAGACAAGTAGTTCTGAATTGAGTTAATTTCGTGATCAATAAAGTGCTTACGCCCTTCAACATCTCGGGTAAAACCGCGCACACGATAATCAATAGTAACAATGTCAGAATCAAACTGGTGAATCAGGTAATTCAACGCTTTCAACGGTGAAATCACACCACAAGTTGAGACATCAATATCCACTCGGAATGTCGACAGGCCGTCCACTGGGTGAATTTCCGGATAGGTATGCACAGTAATATGACTTTTATCTAAATGCGCCAAAATCAATTCAGGCAGCGGACCCGGTGACTCCTCAATCTGACTGGCGGTCGGCTCAACGGGCTCTTCTGAGATCAGAATCGTCACGCTCGCACCTTGTGGCTCGTAGTCTTGACGCGCAATATTCAAAATATTAGCGCCGATGATGTCGACAACATCCGTCAGTATTTGCGTGAGGCGCTCAGCATCATATTGTTCGTTAATATAGCCCACGTAGGCTTGCTGATCATCCGTGGTTCGCGCATAACTGATGTCATAGATGTTGAAGCTCAAGGTCTTGGTAAGATTATTGAACCCATGGAGCTTGAGTTTACTGGTCATCGTAAGGGTCTCTTTTATTGATGCGGCGCAGCCGCGTTATCTTGCACGCCGGTCAACTGTATTCATATTTATATCAATACAGTTGCGTAAGGCAGTTTTCACCTCTTCGCAATGCGATTCTGGCTTCCCTTACACAGCCACTTGCTGTGTAAAAAAGGGGCGCGCCATTATGCAGAGCAAGCCCTTTAGATGCCAGCTTTAACAGCAACACATCAGCATATTCTGCTCAGCGGCTTATGCGCTCTCAACGATCTCAAAGCTATGGCTTATTTCCACCCCTGCGCGTCCCAGCATAATCGAAGCTGAACAATACTTTTCCGCCGACAAATCAACCGCACGCTTGACCACCGTTTCTTTCAACGCTTTACCCGTCACAATAAAATGTAGAGCAATTTTAGTGAACACTTTAGGTTCAACCTCGGCACGCTCGGCATCAATACGCACTTCACAGTCCAGCACGTCTTGGCGGGATTTTTTCAAAATGCTAACCACATCAAAAGTGCTGCAGCCACCTAAGCCCATCAACAGCATTTCCATTGGGCGAACACCTATATTGCGACCACCGCTCTGCTCCGGTCCATCCATCACTACAGCATGGCCACTACCCGACTCAGCTAAAAACATAGCCTGCTCTACCCATTTAACCCGTGCCTGCATCATGCTGCCCTCTTCAATGTGGAAAAACAGCGAGTTTAACACAGAGCGTGCAGCCTCTCGCACAACAACAAAAGATGCAGTCCAACACCCATAAACGTGACATTCATCACACTTATTGAATAACCTTGCATTAAGTAGGCTTTTATTTATGAGAAGTGCGGCACACTTAAAGAATAATAAGAAAACTATTTGCTTTGCTTCTTAACAGGCTTGTTCCACTCTTGGGGTTATTGCATGGTTGCTATTACACTTGCACCAAAAATTAAAAACATTAACAAAATTCTCGAACACTGTCATAAACGTGAATTTTCCAGCAAAAGCACAATTATTTTTGCCGGAGACCGTTGTGATTCATTATTTTTCATTTTGCAGGGTTCTGTCACTATTCTAATTGAAGATGATGACGGCAAAGAAATGATTATCGCCTACTTAAATCAGGGCGACTTCTTTGGCGAAATGGGCTTATTCAGTTGCAGTAATGGAGAGCAAGAACGTAGCGCTTGGGTGCGCGCGAAAACCACATGTGAGGTTGCTGAAATCAGCTACACGAAATTTCGTGAACTGACAGATAAAGACCCTGACATGCTGTATGCCCTAGGCAATCAGATGGCTGACCGCTTGCGCAATACCACACGAAAAGTAGGTGATCTCGCTTTTTTAGATGTGACCGGGCGTGTTGCCAGAACCTTACTTGATCTGTGCAAAGAGCCTGATGCGATGACCCACCCCGACGGCATGCAAATCAAAATTACTCGCCAAGAAATCGGTCGTATCGTCGGCTGCTCACGTGAAATGGTTGGCCGCGTGCTAAAAAATCTAGAAGAGCAAGGCTTGGTGGATGTTAAAGGCAAAACGATGGTCGTCTTTGGTACTCGCTAAAGCGCCTTAATAACAACATAAACGCCTGTGTCATCTACTCAGGCGTTTATGTTGTTAACGATGCACTGGGCGCTTTTGCAATTTACGCTGCAAGGTGCGGCGATGCATACCCAAAGCGCGCGCTGTCGCAGATATATTACCATCATGCTCACCTAGCACGCGCTGGATATGCTCCCACTGTAAGCGATCGACTGACATGGGGTTTTCAGGTACCAAAGTCTCTAAATCAGCATGATCAGATAACAGCGCCGCCAATACATCATCGCCATCGGCAGGCTTGCATAAATAGTTTGAAGCACCACGCTTAATTGCCTCTACAGCGGTGGTGATGCTGGAATAACCAGTTAAAATCAGCACCTTCATCTGCGCATCCAGCTCGAGCAATTTCGGCAAAAGCACGAGGCCTGAATCGCCCTCCATTTTCAAATCCAATACAGCATAATCCGGCAAATCCGCTTTAGCTAGAGCTAAGCCTTCATCTGCAGAGCCAGCAATCGACACTCGCAAGCCTCTGCGTGACATAGCGCGCGCCATAACCCGAGTAAAGGTTTCATCATCATCCACCAGCAATAAATGCGGCTGCTCTTCACCTTCAAATAGGTTTTCGTCAGTCACTTATAACTCCTCGCTTAAAGCACTGTATGCATACGTGGTAAACGTAACTCAGTTAGAGTTCCACCACCATCTTGGTTATATAACTTTACCGTACCGCCTGCACGACTAACACTTATCTGACTTAAAAAAAGTCCCAAGCCAAAACCTTTGCCCTTAGTCGTAAAAAAAGGTTTGCCCAATTGCTCTGCAATTGCCAAAGGCACACCTGCACCATAATCACGAATGGTGATAATAATCCACTGTGGATCCCAGCGCAGCTGAATCACTAAGTTATCAGGGCAAGCATCCGCTGCGTTATTCAGCAGATTAAGCAATGCTTGTGTCAAATCAACTGGCGGCAACATAGCGGGGGCAATACCCTCGGTAAGCAGGTGATACTTAAACGTGGCTTCTGGGCGCATCAGATGCCAGCGGTTTAAAGCCCCTTCCAGCCAGCCCGTTACACTTTGTTCTTCAATCGTTTGGCGACGATCAGCTTCAGCTGCGCGCACGAGTTGTTGCAAGGTACCTTTGCAGAGTTTCACCTGCTCTTGCAGCAAAGTTAAATCGTCTTGTAGCTCTATTTCGTCACGGTGAGCATGACGTAATTCGGTTAACAACACACTCATGGTAGATAGTGGAGTGCTCAGCTCATGTGCGGCACCCGCGGCTTGCGTTGCTACTGCAAGCAATTGCTGATCGCGCATACTATCTTCACGGCGCGCTGCACGTAATTGATCTTGCTCACGTACTGCTTGCGACATTTTCGAGACAAAAAATGTGATAAACACAGCAGATAATACAAAATTCAACCACATACCGAACAAATGTAGATTGATCAGCAACTCATCAACGTACTCACCCTGCAAGTGCAAGGGTCGATACCAGATCAATAACACAGTGTAGCCGCTCAGCGCCAAACTACTGAGCATAACAGAGTACAGCCAGGGTAAGGTTGCCGCCGCAATGGTCAAGGGCACTAAGTAATAGGCAACAAAGGGGTTGGTCGAGCCACCCACGTAATACAACAAACTGCTATGAATAAACAAATCCATAGCTAAATGCAGCGCAAACTCTAACTCAGTCACAGGCCAACTACAGCGTAAACGCAGACTGGTTAAAACACACGTGCTCAGCGATAACGCTAATAACACCAACAATGGCAGCCAAGCCAATGTGACCATACCACTTAGATAGGCAAAACCAAGCGTAGCGGCTTGGGCCGTCAGCACTAAAAGACGAATCCAAGTGAGCCGCCACATATTCTGGCGACTTGCAGATAAAAGCTGTATGGGTGCCAGCATAACTTTCCCTTATTCTGATATAGAGTATAACGACCCTATGCTTAATCACTGTAAGGTGCGCCGTATAGCCACACAAGCACCATGCAAAGAACTATCACTTATCGATACAATCCTTTTCTTTCTGCACAGTATGCTTATGGAGTTATTATGAACCCGTTATTACGCACTGCCTCACTCTCACTATTTATTACAGGCCTGTTCACAAGCACAGCCGTCTTGGCGAATGAACAAGTTTACAATCAAATCTCTTTACGTGCAGAAGCTCACCAAGAGGTGGCTCACGACCAAATGCAGGTTACTCTTTACACAGAAGAACAAGATACAGATGCTGCTCGTCTCGCCAGAACGGTCACACAAACACTCAACCACGCACTAGAGACAGCACGCAAGCACCCCAAAGTCAGCGTGAATCTGGCTAGTCGTAGAAGCTACCCTGTACATGACAACAAAGGCCAAAAAGTCACAGCATGGCGTGAACGTGCAGAAATTCGTTTAGAAAGTACCGATTTCTCTGGATTATCCACACTCACTGGTGAGCTACTGCAAACACTTAAAATGGCCAATATGCAGTTCAGTATTGCTCCGCAAACCCGCATTAAAAGTGAAGACCAGTTGCTTAAAGACGCCATTAGCGCATTTCAAGCACGAGCCAAATTGATCAGTGAGGCTTTTGGCAGCACAAGCTATAAAGTTGTTAATTTGAATTTAAATAGCAACGGTTTTTCACGCCCGCCCATATACGCTCGCTCAGCAAAAATGCTGTCATCCGCGATGTCTGATGAAGCAGCTTCGATACCTGACATTGAAGCAGGCAGCAGCCAAGTGAGTATTATTGCCGACGGAGTGATAGAAATTTCTCTACCCTAATTAAAGCTAAACTTTACGACGGCTCAAAATGACTGAGCCGTCATAATTTTACGCAAAAGACTGCATGAACTCAGCGTTCAAACCGCTGTGATAATATCAGCAAGCACTTCAAATGAGAATAATTCACAATACTATTTACATTACAAATGAGAATAGATAGCATGCGCGATCTTCTTACTTGGAGTTGATCTTGTCATGCGCATCCCTTTTACCTACTCTCTTCTCGCTTGCTCTGTGTTCAGCAGCAGCCTTGCCTTCGCCAATCAAGCACCTGCACAGCTCGGCTCAACCGTAGTCAGTGCATCAGGTTTTGAACAAAAAATCACTGATGCGCCAGCCAGTATTTCTGTCGTGAGCAACGCTGATCTTCAGAAAAAACGCTACAGCAACCTTGCCCAAGCCCTAGATGATGTTGAAGGCATCGATATTAAACAGGGCACGGGTAAAACTGGTGGTTTGAACATCAGCATTCGTGGGATGCCCAGCGATTACACTTTGATTTTGATCGATGGCCGCCGTCAAAACCCAGCGGGTAACGTCACGCCTAACGGTTTCAACTCAACCTCTACCAGTTTTATGCCACCGATGTCAGCGATTGAACGCATCGAAGTCATCCGCGGCCCAATGTCAACACTGTATGGTTCCGATGCTATGGGCGGTGTCATTAACATCATCACTAAAAAGGTGGGCAGCGAATGGACCGGTAGTGTCACTGCCGACTACACCTACCAAGAGGAACGTGATTTTGGTGACACTGGCGGCACAAGCTTTTACAGCAGCGGCCCTTTAGTGGAAGGATTATTAGGCTTAAATGTTCGCGGTCGTTTCTTTGACCGCCAAGAATCTGATCTAAGTTATGGTAATGGTATCAATGTTAACCGTCGCGGCCCATCACCGGTTGAGGCGCAAAACTTTAACCTAGGTACACGTTTAAACTTTACCCCCAACGCTAATCATGACTTTGCATTGGACTTTGAAAAAGGTCGTCAGAAGTATAATAACGATAATTGCCAGCTGGGTAATTTGGACGGTAAAAAAGGCGGCGACTCTGCTGACGGTTGCGATGTAGATGCTCCCAGCAAAGCAAATGGCTATGCCGATGAGCTTAAATTTGAACGCACGCAGTATGCTTTAACTCACACCGGTCGCTTTGCCTTAGGCACGCTAGACAGCGCAGCAACCTACAACATGACTGAAACGATTGGCCGTACAATCCCAGGCACGATAGGCGCAAGTTACGTAGGCTATCCAAATATTATTGGTGGTAATCCGCGTACATTAGAATCAAAAGATTTAATTTTAGATACTAAGTTTGTTGCACCCATTAGCGACAACAACATCACGACTCTAGGCGCTCAATACACACACTCTAAACTGGAAGATGGCATTGCCGTCGATGAATTCAAACAAGAGTCAGCCGCTGTTTTTGCCGAAAACGAATGGCATATCATTGATGATTTAGCCCTGACTTTAGGTGGCCGTTATGACCGCCACCAAGCCTTTGGTGGTCACTTTAGTCCCCGTGCTTACTTGGTTTGGAATACTACGGATAACTGGACCCTGAAAGGTGGTGTCAGTAAAGGCTATAAAACACCTGGGCTGAATGACCTACACAGCGGAATCAATGGTGTGACTGGTCAAGGCACTGTCATTACGATTGGCAATCCAAACTTAAAACCAGAAAAAAGCACCAGCACTGAGCTGGCTGCCTATTACGATAACTTAGCCGGCTTCAATGCCAACGCCACAGTGTTCCATAACAAATTTAAAGACAAAATTTCCAGCGGCAACCCTATCCAAAGCCCTCTCTGTGCAGGCAATACAAACGGTGAATGCTCACAACTTATCAACATCGATGACGCTGTAACTAAAGGCTTTGAACTGGCTGCACAATGGTACTTCACTGACGACTGGAGCATTAAAGGTAACTACACCTACACCGACAGCGAGCAAAAAAGTGGTGATGACAAAGGGGCGCAATTAACCAATACGCCACGCCACCTAGCCAACGCCAGCTTAAACTGGACGGCGAATGACAAGCTTAATTTATGGCTCAACACTGAGTACCGCGGCAAGCGTTCACGCTTTACCAGTAAATATGCCAACTTAAGCGGCACAGATGCCAGCATTTACGACACCCTAGGCAGCAACACCAAAGCCTATACCCTATTCCACTTAGGCGGTTCTTACCAAGTCACTGACGCATTGACACTCAACGCAACTATTTACAACCTACTGAATAAGGACTTTGTTAAAGGTAAAGCGTACTTGACCAGTGGCGGCGACACTGCCTACGGTACTGACTACAGCCACTCGGGTAAGTCCACCACCGGCTCAATCGAGGAAGGACGTCGTTTGTGGATGTCCGCCACATATCAGTTCTAAAACTTAGGGCCATAAAAAACCCCGCTAACACTCTTGTGCTAACGGGGTTTTTAATTTCACAGGATTATACGAAGTAGGATTTTAACGGTGGAAAGCCATTAAACTCCACCGAACTGTAGCTGGTGGTATAGGCACCAGTCGACAACCAATATAAGCGGTCTCCGCTGGCCAAGTTAAGAGGTAAGCCGTACTTGTAATCCTCATACATAATATCGGCACTGTCACAGGTTGGACCAGCAATCACAACGTCCTCTAATTCACCCTTTTTTTCAGTCCAGATCGGGAACTTAATCGACTCATCCATGGTTTCGATTAGCCCTGAGAATTTACCCACATCGGTAAACACCCAACGCTCAACAGCTGTGCGTGATTTACGTGAAACAAGCACCACTTCACTAACCAAAACGCCAGCGTTAGCAATCAACGAACGGCCCGGCTCAAGAATAATTTCAGGCAAATCATCACCAAAATCTTCTTGCAAGAAACGCGTGATTTCTTCAGCGTAAGCTTGCAACGGGTTGGTGCGATTCAAATAGTTGGCCGGAAAACCACCGCCCATATTGATCATCTTTAAGTGAATACCATCTTCATCACGCAAGCGCTCAAAAATGATTTTCACCTTACCAATCGCCGCATCCCAAGAGCCAATTTCACGTTGTTGTGAGCCCACGTGGAAGGACACGCCATAAGGCACTAGGCCTAACTCTCGCGCCAGCACCAGCAAATCCATGGCCATATCTGTTTGGCAGCCGAATTTACGTGACAGCGGCCAATCAGCAGAACCAGAACCTTCAGTCAGAATACGCACATAGACTTTAGATCCCGGCGCTGCTTTAGCGATGTTACGCAGATCTGCTTCGGAGTCAGTGGCAAATATACGCACACCTTTCTCATAGAAGTAACGCACATCACGGGCTTTTTTAATGGTGTTACCGAAGCTGATTTGCTCAGGTTTTACACCACACGACATCACCTTATCGAGCTCATAGATCGAGGCAATATCAAAGTTAGAGCCTTTGTTTTTCAGCAGCTCAGTAATTTCTACTGCTGGATTGGCCTTCACCGCATAATAAATTTTTGCGTAAGGAAAATTGTCTGCAATTTCATCGTAAGCGCGTTCAATGGTCGCTGTATCAATCACCACAAATGGGGTTTCATGTTGATCAGCAAACGCCTTCATTTTTTTAAAAGTTTCGGGCGCGAAATAGTCTTCCACTTTAATGGGCATCGTAGGATTCATCTCCAAGTCGGGGCAAAATCAAGAAAATAAGGGGTTAAACATGAACGCCGAATCCGTTTCCCCACTTTGGTTCGCCTACTTCCCAAGGCATGTCGCCGAGGATTTATAGCATTAAGCGCTATCAACCTCTCGTCGTCAGTACTTGAGCCGGATGGATCGTTTCAGCATGAGCGTTCTAGGCGCGCACTTTAGGGCTATGACTCTGGGATAGCAACCTTAAAAAGTGAATTTTAAGATCAATTTACTATAAGCTTTTTATATATTTAACCAGCAGGTAATAAAAGCATACAGTTACACCCTAACCACCGAAAGAGCGCAGGGCACAACACCTTTTCAAAACAGTCTGTTACAACCATCCTACTAAGACTTAAACCGATTGACCATCTCATATAACTGCTCAGATACCCGCTGTGATGTGCGGATGCTTTCAGCGTTTTCTTCGGTGCGTTGCAAGCTGCGATCTGACAATGCAGAGATCTCTATGACTTGCCGATTAACTTCTTGCGACACCATCGCTTGCTCTTCCACTGCCGTGGCCATCTGCTCAGACATGGCGGAAATCTCACTGACAGCCTCAACAATCCCCGCCAACATACTTTCAGATTCAACGACATGCTGCAGCCCCGTTGCTGCATCCACTGCACCTTCTTCAGCAACCTGCACCGAAGTCACCGCTTGCGCACTTAAGTTTTTGACAATCTGTCCAATGTTTTGTGCAGAATCACGTGTATTGGAGGCAAGTAAACGCACTTCATCGGCTACCACAGAAAAGCCACGACCATGCTCTCCGGCACGCGCTGCTTCAATCGCCGCATTCAACGCGAGCAAGTTGGTTTGATCGGAAATGCTTTCAATCGAAGCCGCTGCACGGGCAATGACATCGGTTTGCTCAGTTAAGCGTTGTACCGCCTGGCCAATGTTTAATACAGTATCGCGCAATTGTTCTATCGACGAGCGCATCACCTGCGCAATATTTACGCCCTGCCCAGCCAAATTACTGGAGTGCTCAGCCTGACCTGCTGTTTTTTGCACATTATCTGAGATCTCATGAATGGCCAACGACATCTCACGCATCGCAGTGGCAACCAAATGAGTTTGCTGGCTTTGATTAAGCATCTCTTCACGGGCAGTTTCGGTCAACGCTAACCCAAGTCGTGCTTGTTCTGTCACCTGCCACGAAGCTTCCTCAATACGGGTCAGCACCGTATCTAAATGCGCACGCAAACTCATCACCCCCACGATAACATCACCTATCATACCGTGCTGATTGGTGTAAGTATTCGCCGCTAAAGGGTGCATAAAAACGCCCTGCAACTCATGGCGGATCAATTGCAAATCATGCTTGTACTGTAAATTCTGAAGCCCAGCAAAAGCCAATAACGCTGCAACCAGCCATAGAGTACTGGCCAAGGTTGACACGCTGTAAGCTAAGATCAGTGCCGGAATAATAAAGCCGACCGCAATCATCAACTGCTTTAAGTAACGCGGTAACTGTATTTGACGACGCTTGCTGCGCATTCGCGTATAAAGCTTTTGCGCGCGCTCAACATCAACGCGCTTAGGGCATGAGCGCACCGACTCATAGCCCACGACTGCGCCATTTTCCGTGACTGGCGTGACATAGGCATTAACCCAATAATAATCGCCGTTTTTGCAACGATTTTTCACCAAACCCATCCATGGCCGACCTGCTTTAAGATATTGCCACATCACTGCGAAGGTTTCTTTAGGCATATCAGGGTGGCGCACAATATTGTGTGGCTGACCAATTAGCTCATCACGCGAAAAACCGCTGACAGTCTCAAAATCATCGTTGCAATGGGTAATCACACCTTTTAAATCAGTGGTAGATATCAGTTTCATTTCAGGAGAGAAGAGCTGCTCTCGCTCAGTTACGGGTCGATTTTTGTTCATAGCGGTCATTTTGAGCTGCTCATGCGTTATGTGTATTGAATCAATTTCTCTATCCGGCCGCACTAACCAATGCCCTCAATATGCTAAGTTAAGTAGCCTAAGCAGTTGAGTAAACAGGATTACATGTCGATATTTCGAGCGATTGCAACTTGATATATATCAATAATTATACGCACAAAAAACTATTAGCTTGTATAAAGAAAACAGCATGCCGCTTATTTAGGTCTTAGCCTTGCCAACTAACCAGTGTATAAACTGCTGCAAAGAAGGCAATGAATAACAAAAATGCCGACGAAAGCAGTGAGATTATCCGTTGATATTGTTGAAAAAACCCACCCCGCATCAGTAGCGCATAACTCAGTAAAATCAGAAAATCTACTACCATCCAAATCAGCGTCAAGATCACTAGGCTCAACTTAAAACTTGTTGTTACGCTAATGAATTGCGGGAAAAAGGCGACAAAGAAAACGATATCTTTTGGATTGGAAACGCCCAGAAAAAAACCATTGAAGAAAGCCGAATGATGCTTACCCGGGACTAACGACACTTGACTAACCTTGCTTTGCCCACCCCACTCTGCCCGTAGCCCTCGCAAAGCCATCCAAGCAATAAAGCCACAGCCGAGTAAGCTAATCCATTGCAAAATCCTCGCATCAAGGACAATCACTCCTGAAATAATCAAGGCGGCTGCGGCCAATAAGGTAAGTGAGGCTAGATTTGAGCCGAGCACTGTCACCAGCGCGTACTTAAAACCATGCCGAGATGCTGCATTGATTACCAGCGCGACAATCGGCCCAGGTGTACCTATCAATAAAACAATCGCAACTATATAAGCAATTAACACTGTAAAGCTCATGCGTACAGCACCTAAAAAGCAACAAGTTTAGCATTCAAAACTAACTCAAGTACTCAAGTAGAGAGTTTGTATTGTTATCAGCATAGCAATTGTTATAGTATAACATTCTTAGCAGCCACTTTTGATAATCATGACGCATTCTCTCCCTGACATTTCTTTAGATACACAAGCCCATATCCATACACCAATCAACTGGGTCGGCATGGATAACATTGATCTACCTTTATATTTAATTAAGGCGCACGATAACGAAAAAAGTGCGTTACCCGTCCTTGTCTGCTTTCAGGTTGATATTGGTAACGCAAAAACCAAAGGCATCCACATGTCGCGCCTATATCAGTTGCTTGGCGAATTGGCAGCTGTACAGCCACTCACTGCAGACACCCTTTTAGCAACTTTGCATAAAGCGATTAGCCAACAACAAGAAGCCTACGCTTCACAGGCACGTTTAATTTTACGTTTTAATCTATTACTCCAACGTCCAGCATTATTAAGCAATAATCTAGGCGGCTGGAAAAGCTATCCTGTACAGCTGCATGCACAGTTATCACCAGTAGGATTTAAGCTCAGCGCAGAAGTTAAAGTTGGCTATTCTTCAACCTGCCCTTGCTCTGCTGCTTTAGCGCGCCAGCTATTGGCAGAGCACTTCAAGAAGTCCTTCGCTAGCCACACACACTGCAAGGTTGAGCAGGTTGCCCATTGGCTGCAACTGCATGGCAGTTTTGCCACACCGCATAGCCAACGCAGCCAAGCTACAGTTAAGGTTGAGTTAGTACAAAACTGTGCAGACTTTGGTTTAGTAACCTTGATTAACCTCATCGAAGAGACGCTCGCTACGCCGCTACAAACAGCAGTAAAGCGCATTGATGAGCAGGAATTTGCTCGCCTTAACGGTCAAAACCTGATGTTTGTTGAAGATGCCGCGCGACGAATTCAACACGCTCTAACTGGAAGATATTCCGACTTTTCGGTATCTGTACGCCACTTAGAAAGTTTACACGCCCACGATGCCCTCGCTTCCATAGAACAAGCCACAACACGCGACTTATCCATTTAAACCCACCTTTTGCACACCTTTGCCTAATCGATATGGCAAATATCACGTAACATTAAGGAGAACAGCATGCCCCACCTGCTTCCCGTAACCGTTTTATCTGGTTTTTTAGGCGCCGGTAAAACCACCTTACTTAATCATATTTTAAAAAACCGTGAAGGCTTACGTGTGGCTGTCATCGTCAATGATATGAGCGAGATCAATATTGATGGCGCCGCCGCACAACAGGGTGTAGAACTTAATCGCACCGACGAACAACTCATTGAAATGAGTAATGGCTGCATTTGCTGCACTTTGCGCGAAGACTTACTCAAGGAAGTTGCAGCACTGGCTCAGCAAAAGCGCTTTGATTACTTGCTGATTGAATCCACCGGTATTTCAGAGCCTTTACCTGTGGCAGAAACCTTCACTTTTACTGATGAAGCCGGCCATAGTTTATCGGACCTGACGCGGCTCGATACCATGGTCACTGTGGTGGATGGCGTTAATTTTTTAACTGATTATCACGCTGCACAATGGATTGGCGAGCGCGAAAAGGATATTGCAGAAGATGATGAGCGCGCTATTACCGACCTATTGATTGAACAAATTGAGTTTGCCGATGTGGTTTTAGTTAGCAAAACTGACCTCATTAGCCAAGTCGCCTATCAAGAACTGCACGCCATTTTACGCTCACTCAATACTCAAGCTAAAATTTTACCAATGCGCATGGGTGATATCCCTCTGACAGAAATTCTAAATACTCATGCCTTTGATTTTGCTAAAGCAGCGCAAGCACCCGGCTGGCTGAAAGAAATGCGCGGTGAACATATTCCTGAAAGCGATGAGTACGGCATTGCCTCGCATGCATGGCTGGCACGTCGCCCGCTGCATGCGGAGCGTTTTTATCAGTTTTTAAATCAAGAGTGGCTCAATGGGCGCTTATTGCGCTCCAAAGGCTATTTTTGGCTTGCCCCCTGCCCTGATTTAGTTGGCAGTTGGTCACAAGCAGGCGGCATGATGCGTTATAGCTATGCGGGCCAATGGTGGGCAAGTGTGCCACGTAGCGACTGGCCTAAAGATCCTGAGAGTTTAAAAATGATCGAAGAAAAATGGCAAGATAACGTCGGTGATTGCCGCCAAGAGCTGGTTTTTATTGGTCAAAATATTAACTTTAATCAGCTCGAAACCGATTTAAACGAGTGCTTGCTGAGCGACGCTGAGTTTGCCTTAGGTGAAGCACACTGGAAAACATTAGCAGAACCCTTTAATTTGGCCGGCACGCTCCAACTGCAATAGCAGCACTGCGGTTACATGGTTTGCTCAATGTAACCGCAGTTATACTCTATTAGGTACGGCCCATCACGCCTATTACACTTCGCCTAAAAAACCACCTGACTGACGATTCCATAGGCGTGCATACAGGCCGTTCTTCGCCAATAGTTCTTGGTGGCTGCCCACTTCGACAATCTGCCCTTGATCCATCACCACCAAACGGTCCATCGCGGCAATCGTTGATAAGCGGTGCGCAATGGCAATTACAGTTTTATCGGCCATTAATTCATATAGGCTTTCTTGGATGGCCATTTCAACTTCAGAATCCAAGGCGCTGGTCGCTTCATCCAATAACAGAATCGGTGCATCTTTGAGCATCACCCGAGCAATGGCAATGCGCTGGCGCTGACCGCCAGAGAGCTTTACCCCGCGATCTCCCACATGTGCATCCAAACCCGTACGCCCTTTGGCATCGGATAATGAAGGAATAAACTCTGCGGCTTGCGCGCGCTCTATAGCTTGCAATAAATCTTCTTCTGAAGCGTCAGGGCGACCGTAGACAATATTATCGCGCACTGAGCGGTGCAGTAGTGAGGTATCTTGGGTGACCATGCCGATATGCTGGCGCAATGATTGCTGCGTAACCTTGGCTATGTCTTGACCATCAATCAAGATCTGACCGCTGCTGACATCATAAAAGCGCAGCAAAATATTCACTAAAGTGGATTTTCCTGCACCCGAGCGACCGACTAAGCCGATTTTCTCACCCGCTTTAATCTGCAAGTTAAAGTCGCTCATGAGTGGCTTACCGTCTAAATAGGCAAAGCCCAAGTCTCTAAACTCGACCTCACCCTGCGTTACTTTAAGTTCAGTGGCATCGGTTGCATCCGCGAGTTTAACCGGTGTACTGATGGTGTTCATACCATCTTGCACCGTACCTAAGTGTTCAAACAGCATAGTGGCTTCCCACATAATCCAATGCGACAAACCGATTAAACGCAACGCCATGGCAATCGCCGCGGCCACTGCACCGACACCAATCAAGTCCTGCTGCCACAAGTACACACTCAGCGCCGCGGTGCCACCAACCAAAATCATATTTAACGTGTGATTAAGCAGTTCAAGGTAGGTGACCCAACGCATTTGCGCATGCACTGTACCCATAAACTCTTGCATCGCTTGCTTGGCATAACGTGCTTCACGACCACCATGGGAAAACAGTTTGACCGTGGCGATATTGGAATAAGCATCGGTAATGCGCCCTGTCATCATTGAGCGCGCATCCGCTTGCCCGCGCGCTAACTCAGCCATGCGCGGCACAAAAAACCATAAAACCAAGGCAAACACCAGCAGCCAAAGCATAAAAGGCAACAGCAACCACGCATCAAAACTCAGCAAAATCACACTGGTGGTAAGGAAGTAAATCGCCACATAGACCAACATTTCTGCGCAGATCATAATGGTGTCACGCACTGCGAGTGCGGTTTGCATGACCTTGGCAGAAATGCGCCCAGCAAACTCATCTTGGTAAAACTGCATACTTTGGCTGAGCATCAATTGGTGAAACTGCCAGCGCAGACGCATAGGTAAGACACCTTGCAGAGTCTGAAAGCGTACATTACTGGCAAGCAACACCCACAGTGGGCTCAGTACAATCAGCAGCAACATTGCCAACAGCGGCGTGCTTTTTTCTGCCCACAGTTGCGCTGGACCGTATTGATTCATCCAGTCAACGATCATGCCCATCATTTGAAACAGTACCGCTTCAAATACACCAAAACCGGCATTGAGCAGCACGAGCACCAGCAACCAAGGTCCAGAGCCACGCGCGCAGGCGCGTACAAAGTGAGAAACAGTAACCTTTTGCAGCGTCAGCGGCGCCTCGGGATAGGGGTTAATCCGCCGTTCAAACCAATCAAGCCAAGCCATACAGGTCCTTGTTTACAAAAAATCAGCACCAATAGGCTCGTGCTGCATATAAGCGGCTTATTCTAACCTAATCAGCAATCAGTACTGCGTGTTCGCGTGTCGACAGCATTTAATTAATGAATCAACGTGCCTATTTCCATCTGAGGCTGCAAGTCCGCTATAATTACTGGCTAAATTTTGAACTCTTTTTTTGAGGCGCTATCAGCATGAGCAAACAGGCTGCCGAAGTTGCGAAACGTCGCACGTTCGCTATTATTGCCCACCCGGACGCCGGTAAAACCACCATTACCGAACGCTTATTGCTGATGGGACAGGCCATTACTGTCGCGGGTACGGTTAAATCACGTAAATCTGACCGTCACGCTACCTCGGACTGGATGGCCATGGAGCAACAACGTGGTATTTCGATTACCACCTCAGTGATGCAGTTTCCTTACCGCAAACATATGGTCAACCTGCTCGACACCCCAGGTCACGAAGACTTCTCGGAAGATACTTATCGTACTCTGACTGCAGTCGACAGCGCCTTGATGATGATCGACGGCGGTAAAGGGGTTGAGCCACGCACCATCGCCCTGATGAATGTGTGTCGTATGCGTGATACGCCGATTATCAGCTTTATCAACAAAATGGACCGCGATATTCGCGACCCCATTGAGTTGCTGGATGAAATTGAAGCGGTACTCGGTATTAAAGCCGCGCCCATCACTTGGCCGATTGGCTGCTACCGTGAATTTAAAGGCGTGTATCACCTCACCGAAGACGTGATTTATGTCTACACCACAGGTCATGGCCATGAACGTACTGAGGCGAAACTAATTAAAGGTCTCGATAGCGATGAGGCACGTGCGCATATCGGCGACCTATACGATGATTTTGTCGAAGACCTCGAACTGGTGCAAGGCGCTTGCCATGCGTTTGACCATGACCAGTTTCTGAAAGGCAAAATGACGCCGGTATTCTTCGGTACTGCTTTGGGTAACTTCGGGGTCGACCATGTGCTCGATGCGTTCGTGGATTGGGCACCACCGCCACAACCGCGTATGGCTCTGGAGCGTGAAGTACGCCCAGAGGACGAAAAATTCAGCGGCTTTGTGTTTAAAATTCAAGCCAATATGGACCCGCGCCACCGCGACCGTATTGCCTTTATGCGCGTGTGCTCCGGTAAATATGAGCAAGGCATGAAAATGCGTCATGTGCGCATCAATAAAGAGATTCGTATTGCCGATGCTCTGACCTTCTTCTCCAGTGAGCGTGAGCGTTTAGAAGAAGCCTATGGTGGCGATATCATTGGCCTGCACAACCATGGCACCATTCAAATTGGTGACACCTTTACTGATGGCGAAGAGCTGTCCTTTACCGGTGTTCCACACTTTGCGCCCGAATTGTTCCGACGCGTGCGTTTGTCTGACCCTCTGCGTGCCAAGCAACTGCGCCAAGGTCTGCAAGAATTAGCTGAAGAAGGCGCAACCCAGGTATTCTTCCCGCAGCGCAACAACGATATTATCTTGGGTGCCATTGGTGTACTGCAGTTTGATGTGGTCGCCAGCCGCCTTAAAGAAGAATACAAAGTGGAATGTATTTACGAGAATATCAACGTCTGGTCAGCGCGCTGGATTGAATGCAGCGATAAGAAAAAGCTGCAAGAATTTAAAGATAAAGCGCATGAAAACCTCTCCATTGATGGCGGTGGCCACCTGACGTATCTGGCTCCCACTCGGGTCAACTTAAGCATTATGGAAGAGCGCTGGCCGGATATTAAGTTTTTAGCCACGCGCGAATCCCACTAAATGCGCTAAGCTAAATGCCATGAGTTTCATCCTAAAAGCGAAGGTTATGCCTTCGCTTTTTTGTCGGAGCAGAGCATGTTACTGATTGATAGCCATTGCCATTTGGACTTCCCTGCCTTTGATCACGACCGTGAGGCAGTGATTGCTCGCAGCCAAGCGCTGGGCGTGCAGAAAATGATTATCGTCGGTGTCACCCGCCAGCATTGGCCGCGCTTATGGAACACGGTAGAGAAAACACCAGGCTTATATGCAGCTTTGGGTCTGCATCCCTACTTTCTCGCTGAACATCAAGATCAAGATATACAAGCGTTAGTTGAGCAGCTACACCGCTACCAAGAGCATCCCAAGCTCTGTGCGGTGGGTGAAATAGGCTTGGATTTCTTTTTAAAAGACCTCGACCGTGCGCAGCAAATTGATTTATTTGAGCGCCAGCTTGACGTAGCGGTTGAGTTTAACCTGCCTGTCATCATTCATTCTAGGCGCGCCAATGCGCAAGTCACCGCCTGCTTAAAAGAAGCTAAGCTGCCGCGCGCAGGCATTATTCATGCCTTTTCTGGTAGTTACGAAGAAGCAATGGAATATATCAAGCTGGGCTTCTTACTGGGCTTTGGCGGCGCAGCGACTTGGTCGCGCGCGACACGCTTACAGGCCGTGTTAAAACGCCTGCCGCTGGACAGTATTGTCTTAGAAACAGACAGCCCAGATATGCCCCCCGAATGGCTCGCAGGGCAACGCAACAGTCCCGAACACTTGCCACAGATTTGTCAGCATCTAGCGCAGACCTATGGCGTTAACGCGCAAGATTTTGCTGCACGTACCACGCACAACGTGCAACGCTTGTTTAACTGGAGCAGCTAAACCCAGCTGGCTCAGTTACATTTTAAAGGTGCTGATCAAAGTTTTTAGCTGATCAACTTGCACACTCATATCTTGACTGGCCTGCGCCGTTTCATCAGCACCTTGAGCGGTCAGCTCACCGGTTTGATTAATTTGTACAATATTTTGGTCAATATCGTGCGCCACAGCAGTCTGTTGCTCAGCGGCAGCGGCAATCTGCTGAATTTGATCAACAATCATCCCCACAGCGGCCAAGATATTTTCTAATGCGCTCTGCACATCGGCAGACTGCGCCACTGTCTCATCAGCCATTACATGGCTGCTGCTCATGGCTTGAACTGCTGAACTGACGCCACTATGTAACTGACCGATCATCTGTTCAATTTCTGCGGTGGACTGCTGTGTACGCCGCGCTAAATTACGCACTTCATCCGCCACCACAGCAAAGCCTCGCCCTTGCTCACCGGCGCGCGCCGCTTCAATCGCCGCATTGAGCGCCAATAAGTTAGTTTGCTCAGCAATCGACTTAATCACCGCCAAGACCTGACCAATCGACTTGCTGTTAGCGGCCAACTGATTAATCACCAGCACAGAACTATCAATTTCCTCTGCCAGTTTTTGGATGCTGCTGACTTGCTGCTCAACACGCGCACGCCCCGTAACCGTTTCATCGTTGACGCTTTGCGCATTACTGACCGCTGCAGCTGCACTGTTCGCCACTTCTTGTGAGGTGACTGACATTTCATTCATAGCAGTTGCCACCTGCTCAATTTGCGCACGTTGCTGATCCACCGCTTGACTGCTTTGCGCAGACACACGTTCAACCCGCGCAGCTTGACCTTCAACATCTACAACAGTGTTATTAACCTGACCCAGTAAGCCATGAATACGCTGCACTGTTTGGTTAAATGCGCAACCCAGTTCGCCCAGCTCATCTCTACTTTGTACTGTGAAGTGTGCTGTTAAATCACCGGCGGCTACTTTATCCATCACGCGGCCTAGGCTACGTAAGCTGGCAAGTGTCGACACATAAAAGGCGCTATACAGATAACCTATCAACAAAAAAACTGCCGCAAGAGCACTAATCAGCAACACCATCTGCAAACGATAAGTGACTAAACGTTCGCCCAACAACTCATCTAAATAACGCACGGTTTGGCTATTTAACAGATGGGTTTTATTGATTAAATCTGAGGTATTTTGGTACAGCTCATGCCAAGGTTTATCTAAAGAATCAGCCATAATGACTTCATCCTCAAATAAGCGCAGCGCATCAAGCAATGTTGCCCGACTTTCAACTGCAGAAGTATTTAACATTTGGAAGGCAGTCTCACTACCCGACAACGCTTCTTTAAGCTTCATATCGTATTCAGCGCTGAGCTTCTCAAGGCCCAATTGCAAGTCATCCAAACGATTGCTATTGGTTGAGTCCAGATAACCACGCGCCATAGAAAGACTGGCGACCGAACGTCCTTCGCCGAGACGCTGTGTTACCTCAGGCGTTACTTCAGTGATCAAGGCCACCAACTGCCGCACGTCTAACTGCGAGTCTTGACTCAAACCGGTCTGACTGGCTATAAAACGATTAAACAACACGCCACTGGCAAGCAGTTCACTGGCTAAAACTGCGCTACTGTGTAAAGAGGCTTCACCACGGACTGCAGTTAGGCGCTGTAACAATTGATCTCGTTTAACTAGAAAATCAGCACGCTGCTCTTCGTCACCTTGCAACAGCTGTAAAGATTGCCACTGACTGCTAATTTACTGCTGTAAACGTTCAATACGCTGCTCTAAATCATCGGTTGCCCCACCTTGGCCTATCACTGCATTGATCTGCAATAAATCATGCCAATCTTCAAGCTGAACTGTCGCCTTTAAGCTCTTATCCAGTAGCTGTAAACCATCCACCTCGGCCTGTGTGTGAACAAAGTCTTTATAAGAGTCTCGCACTAGATAAAAACTGGTAACCAACATCGGTAAAAAAAATAATGCGCTAATCAAACTAAACTTCATCGCAAAACTTAAACGATTCATCAATTTAATAGCCGGATATAGCAAAATTCTCATAACAACCCCCTGGCATTTCTTATTATTCTGTACAGCTATAGATGACTGCTGAGTCATCTATAGCTGACTTTATCGCTACGATCTTGCAGCTTAATAGGCCATAAGTCGAGGTTTTAAAAATGTGACTTTACTCACATTACTTATCGACTCAGTAACAAAAAAACTAAACTTTTAATCACTTTAATTTGATAAGTTTGACAACAACCTCTTCGCCCTTTTAGCTATGCAGCGCTAGAGTCAACTTTATGCCATGCTGAGTGCTGGTTTTTTCTCATTTATTCAAGCTTTTATGCAGGCTCAATCGCCATGAAACGTTTTATTATTATTTTAAGCCTGCTGATCGGTTGCAGTGCACTGGCTGCAACTTGGTATGTACAAAATAAACTGCCACAACGCAGCGGCAACTTACATTTAGCCGAACTCAGCGCAGCCGTTGAAGTACGTTACGACGATCGTGGCGTACCGCATATTCAAGCGCAGAATGAATTGGATGCCTACCGTGCGCTGGGTTATGTACAAGCTCAAGATCGCTTATTCCAAATGGAAATCATGCGTCGTTTAGCGCGCGGCGAGTTGTCTGAAATTCTAGGTGAGAAAACCGTTAAAACCGATCGTTTATTCCGCACCTTACGCTTACATGAACATGCTCAACAGTATGTGCAAACAATCGATCAAAGCGCTGCGCCAGCACAAGCTTTGCAAGCATATCTTGACGGTATTAACCAGTTTCAAACCCAGGGTGCCAAGCCTATTGAATTTGACTTACTCGGGATTACTCCACGCCCGTATACCATGGAAGACACCGTCAGCATTGCTGGTTACTTAGCCTATAGTTTTGCTGCCGCTTTTCGTACCGAGCCGACCTTGAGCTATATTCGTCAACAATTGGGTGATGACTACTTAGCTATTTTCGACCTTAAAACCCCCAGTACTGGCGCACTACCATACCCCGCCCAGCCCAGCCTGAGTACAGACGACTGGGCACTTCTGCACAGCATTGCGCAACTGAGCCAAGAAGCCTTGTTTGCCGCAGGCTTACCGCAGTTTGAGGGTAGCAATGCTTGGGTCCTAGACGGCTCTAAAACTGCTAGCGGCAAACCACTGTTAGCCGGCGATCCGCATATTAGTTTTTCAGTCCCCGCAGTGTGGTACGAAGCTCATTTACAAACGCCTGACTTTGAATTGTACGGGTACTTCCAAGCCCTGAACCCCTTTGCCTTGCTCGGTCATAATCAGGAATTTGGCTGGTCAGTCACTATGTTTCAAAATGACGATTTAGATTTAGTTGCACTCAAGAGCAATCCTGAAGACCCAGAGCAAGTCTGGCAAAATAATGAATGGCAAACACTGGTCAAGCAAACCCAGTGGATCGTAGTTAAAGACCAAGATCCACAACAATTAATCCTGCATGACTCGGCCTACGGCCCCATTATTAATGGCATCCTCAGCGAGCACAGCAGCGATACACCGATTGCCATGTGGTGGGCGTTTTTAGAAACTGAAAATCCTATTTTAGATGCTTTTTATGAGTTGAACCGTGCCAATACGTTGGATAAAGCGCGCCAAGCATCCAGTAAAATCCATGCCCCCGGTCTTAATATTGTCTGGGCCAATGTCCAAGGTGATATAGGCTGGTGGGCAGCAGCGAAAATGCCGATTCGTGATAAATCTGCACAACCGTCGTTTATTCTGGATAGCCAAGCAGCCAACAGCAAAAAATACGGTTTTTATCCTTTTAGCGCAAATCCTCAAGAAGAAAACCCCGCTCGTGGTTATATTGTTTCGGCCAATTTTTTACCCGCTTCACCGAAGAAAGTACCTTTGCCCGGTTACTACAACTTAGCAGATCGCGGTGCCGAGCTGATTGAGCAAATTAGCCAAACTGACGTCAAATGGGACACACAAAACAGCCAAGCCGTACAGCAGGGTGATCGTAGTGGTTATGCACAGCGCTTACTCAGCCCTTTGCTTGAGGATTTACGCAGCATTGCACGCGGTACTGAAGAGAAACAATTGATTCAGCAGCTCAGCGCGTGGCCGGGCGATTACTCGATCAAAAGCTATCTACCGACAATTTTTACTGAGTTCACTTATCAGCTACTGCAGGCCGCCATGCTCGACGAACTGGGTGACAGCGTTTTTAATAACCTGCTCAATACGCGGATTATCGATAGTGCCCTACCTTTGTTAGCCGCCGATCCGCACTCACCTTGGTGGCATCAGCATAACAACGGCGTACAGCAGACCCGGCAACAGGTGGTGGCCCAAGCCTGGCAAGCCACGCTACTGCATTTGCGTACCACCTTTGGCGTTGATCCCAACGACTGGCTATGGGGCTCTGCGCATACGCTGACCCACAAACATCCATTGGCTCAGCAAGCCCCCTTAGATACGCTGCTCAATATTGGCAGTTTTGCCGCTCCCGGTGGCCATGAGGTGCCGAACAACTTCTCCGCGGGCTATAGTAGTGCGCCTTGGGCGGTGCAATACGGCCCCTCGACCCGGCGTATTATCGACTTTGCTGCACCGGGGAAATCATTGGGCATCAACCCTTTGGGGCAAAGTGGTGTGCCTTTCGATCGCCACTATGCCGATCAAGCCGAAGCTTATATGCAAGGGCAGTACTTTCCGCAGCACCTCGGCAAGGAAGATGTTAAACAAAATACGCACAGCACCTTACGTTTACTGCCGCAATAAACGCCAAGATCATCACGCGAAGTTAACCACTTAGCGTGATTGCCGCTAAATGCCGGCGGGAGTCAACGCACTCTCCCGCTGCTCGACCCATGTCGCACTGTGTTTTGCACTGCCCTTGAATATATCAGCGGCACGCTTTTCAACCCACTGTGCGATCTGACACCACGCTAAAGTTTGAGTACTGCAGGCACCGCTGGCCAACGCCTGCTTGATGGCATCCACATCGACATTCTCTAAATAACGGGTTGCACCTGCCATACGCGCATCGCCACCATACCCTTGCTGCATTTCAGCCATAGCATCTGCTTTACTCCATCCTTCAAAGACGATGCGGTACATTGCGGCAATCAAGCCAGTACGATTTTGCCCATGCTTACAATGCATCAGCACGTTACCTTTTTGCGTAGCACCCGTAACACATCAACATCATCAATACGGTCTGTACGCAATGGAATCTGCACTTGCTCAATACTGCTATCGTGCAACCAAAGACTGTCCGACTTTTGATAAAAATTAATCACAGTTTGTACCTTATTCTGCTGTAACCATTCAATATCTTGCTCGCGCGGTAAGGCGCTGCGGTAGAGTGAGTCGCTCATTTTGTACAAAACAAAACTAGGATCAAGCGATTGTGCCCAATTCGCCGGGCGCGACTCCCACTGTGTAGTTGTCACCGATAAATCTGCTGCAGCTTTGAAGGTATATTTTTGCCACAACACTGTAGCAAGTGCCCCCAACATAAGCCCTACAGCAATATAGAAATAACGCTTCATCGCGCCACCTGCACAGCAGCACGACTCAGTGTTGGGTTATTATTTCTATAGAGGATTAACCAATAGAAAAACGTACAGATCAGCCAATCAAATAAGAAGGTCCACAGATTATGCGAGAAAAAGTGTGCGCCTTGTAGCATGCGTCCCAGCGAAAACACTGTCCCCAAGCCAATCGCAAAGACCAAACAAGCTCGCGCCGCACGCGGTTTAAGATCCCGTAAGGCAAAGAACAAGGCCATCAGAGAAAAGCCTGCTGAAGCATGGCCACCCGGCCAGCAACGACCCGGTTTAGCGGTTGCTGGGCGCGGTTCCAGTAAGCCTGAATAGACTTCTTGCCCACCGAACTCTTCTAAGCTCCATGGGCATTGCACGCCAGTTAGGGTTTTAACTGGCGTGACTAAAGCAGTGGAGACACCCAGCGCCAACACCAAGTAACCCAACCTGCCACGCCAGCTATAGAGTCTTGGCCAAACACAACTTAAAACAAAACCGACAATAGCCAGCACGCCAAACACAATCACCAACTGCTTGGCACGGTCATGCAAAATATCTTCTAAAAAGAAGCTTTTGGCACCGATAAAACCACTGCCTGGCGCATACATCAAGCGTGCCAAGCCCAGATCTAAAGCGCTGGGCTCAACTATCAACAAACTCGCCATTAGCACTAAGGGAAGAGTAAACGCCGCCTTAAAATTAAACGGCCGTACTGCATAAGTAGCCATATCAATGCTGCCCCTGCAGATGAGCCAAGGCAGCTTTCTTCAGCGTCGTAGGGTCTTGCCACTGCAATAAGCCTTGGCTAATCGCTTGGCTGGCACCTTGGTAATAGGCAATATCACGCTGGACCAATTCACTATTTTTATCCGCACGGCGTTCATGGCTCACACCTAAGGCATCATCATGGCGACGCACCATTTTGCGAGGACTGAGGATGGCCAAGTCGCCACCGTCAAACAGACCTAAGTGTTGATAGTTACCTAATAACGCACGTCCGCGCTGCGCCGCTTCAGAACGCAGCACGTCACGACCAAAGAAGGTGCTTTCATAGGAGATGTTCAGTAATCCAAGCAAGGTCGGGGCAATATCAATTTGACTGGTCAGAGTGTCAATTTCGCGCGGCTGAATATGCTGCGGCGCATAGATAAACATCGGGATATGGTAGTTACTCACCGGCAAATCTTCTTTACCGGCACTACCGGCGGTATGGTCAGCGACAAAAATAAACACTGTATCGTTAAACCAAGGTTTTGCTTGAGCTTGGCGTAAAAACTCACCAATCGCATAGTCGGTGTACTTGACTGCCCCTTCACGGCCTTCACCTGAGGGAATATCAATACGTCCATCCGGATAGCTATAAGGACGGTGATTGGAAGTGGTCATCAACTGCAATAAAAACGGCTTACCTTGCGCATAATCTGCATCAGCCAGTTTTAAAGTCTGTGCATACAAATCCTCATCGGCCATGCCCCACGCATTGGTAAAGCTCATCTCACTGTCGGGCACACTGCTTTGATCAACAATGCGATAACCATTGCCGGAAAAAAACGCATTCATATTGTCAAAATAGCCGCGACCGCCGTAGACAAAGACACTGTCGTAGCCTTGCGCATTCAGCTGTTGACCTAAGCTGGCAAAGCCACTTTCACGCCCAATACGTTTAACCAAAGAACGGCCTGGAGTCGGTGGCACCGATAAGGTAATCGCCTCTAAGCCGCGATCGGTACGGGTACCGGTGGCATATAGATGAGTAAAAGCTAAGCTTTCACTGCGTAATTTATCTAAGTTAGGCGTCAGTCCACGCGTATCACCAAAGCTGCCTAAATACTTCGCCGACAGGCTTTCAATAGTGACCAGCACGATATTCAAAGGACGCGGCGCACCCGCATTGATGATTTCGCGACGAATATTTAACGGGTTATCGCTAACAAAGCGCGCATTGTCTTCTACGACTTCGGCACGCAATAACTCCCCCACTTGCGACGCATCTAAAGTGGCGTAAAAACTTGGATAATCCAGTTCATTATTCCGAAAGGCGGCAAAAAACTGGTAAGGGCCATTGGCGGCGAGTTCACGCTGATAACTATTACCACCGCTGCCACGGGGAAAATCCTGACTGAGCACCAGTCCAGCAACGACCGCTACGACAGCCAGCATGGCCAAGCCACTCAGCCTAGACGCCAAGCCACTGGCGGGAACAGAGACGGCTCTAGCCAACTGTTTCCTGAGCATAAATGTCAGCACAGTCGCCAGCAGCGCTAACCCCGCCAGTAATGGATAGACCGGATAGGACTCAAGAATATTGTCAATCACCTCTTTGGAATACACCAAGTAGTCAACCGCAATAAAGTTGAAGCGTACCGAGAACTCATCCCAAAATAGCCACTCAGACACGGCAACAAAGAGCATGCCAAACAAACTTACGGCAAACAGACCCCGTAGAAATAACTGATGCCATTTCTTTGCCCACAGCCACTGCGGACACAGAGCAAGATACAAGGCTAATGGCAGGCTGACAAAGCTCAAGAAACCTAAATCGTAGATTGCACCTTGAGCAAAGACTAAAAATAATTGCCCGATATTAACGTCAGTAGCAGAAAAACTAGCGCACAATAAAACGATGCGAGTGACAGTAAATAATGTTAGCCATGCGATACTGAGCATCGCCAAATAGCGCCAACGCGAAGAGTTAAGCAGCAACATAAGACAGCTCTCGGTGAGACCAATAAGGCTGCAGTGTGCGTAAATACCCGTGAGGCGTTTGTTAATCCAATGTGAAAAAACTGTTAAATACGTGATTTATCAAGTGAGTGTGTATGCGAATTTTAGTCATCGAAGACAATCGGGATATTCTTGCCAACATTTTGGACTACCTAGAGCTCAAAGGCTTTACTGTGGACTGTGCTCAAGATGGTCTTAGCGGCATGCACCTAGCGCTGACCCAACCTTATGATTTAATTGTGTTAGACATTATGCTGCCCGGTATGGACGGCTATCAGCTCTGTCAAAAGTTGCGCCAAGAGGCAGGGATCAACACGCCAATTATTATGCTGACTGCTCGTGATACGCTCGATGATCGTCTCAAAGGTCTGCATGCGGGCGCGGATGATTATCTGGTGAAGCCCTTTGCTTTATCCGAGCTGGTCGCACGTATTCAAGCGGTCTTGCGCCGCAGTTCTGGGGCGAATAAGCGCGTACTCGAAGTGGCAGACTTGCGCTACAACCTTGAAACGCTGGAAGTCAGCCGCGCCGGTCAGCCGCTTAAACTCAATCCTATTGGCCTTAAATTACTGGCGGTGTTAATGCAACGCAGCCCAGCAGTGCTGCGCCGTGAAATACTCGAAGCTGAACTATGGGGGGACGATGTGCCAGACAGCGACAGTTTGCGTAGCCATATTCATCAGTTACGACAAAGCATTGACAAGCCCTTCGCCACCCATCTACTGCATACCATTCACGGTGTCGGCTTTCGTTTAACGGAACTGCCCCATGAGCACTAAACAGCCCTTAAAACGACGGATTATTATTGCTTTTACCCTTATGACCTTACTGGTTAGTGGCACCTTTTCATTAGGTATTGTTGCGATCGTGCATTTCATTGAGGAAAATCTAGTTTCACAAGACCTTGACCAGCAACTGCACGTGGTAGTGCATGAAGACTTACCTAAAGGTCACTCGCCACGCCTTGATCCTGCCACCCATTTCTATGCCAGTAATCTAGAAGAGTTTGCAATTCCTGCACAATTTAATCAGCCAATAGCAGGTTTTGCTGAGGTGGTTGATGGCGATGAAGCTTTCTATGTCTATACACAAGATATTAACGGCGTGCGTTATGTTTTAGTGCAAGAGCAACATGAGTTTGAACAGCGCGAACAAGCTTTATTTAATGTGGTGCTGGCTGGTTTTATCTTAAGCATTATCGGTGCATGGATTTTAGGACGCCTAATGGCGCGAAAAATTATGCAACCGGTCAGTCGTCTAGCGCAACAAGTGCGCCACCGCGATCAACTGTTACCGCTGGCACCGCCGTTAGCCCCCGAATATGCCGACGATGAAATTGGTCACTTAGCCGCTGCTTTTGATAGCACTTTAAGTAAATTACGCAACAGTTTAGAACGAGAAAAGCTGTTTACCAGTGATGTCAGCCATGAGTTACGCACACCGTTAATGATCATCGCCACTTCATGCGAACTGCTCGCTGAAACCAATCTAGCTGAGAAAGAAGCGACTCACTTGCAGCGTATTAAGCGCGCCAGCGAAGAAATGCACGACCTCGTACAAACTTTTTTAATTCTGGCACGCAGCAAACCTGAAGAAGCTTTTTTAGGCGGACAAGCAACACTACAAAGCATCGCTGACGCACAAATCGAGCTATGGCAACCCATGTTTAATGACAAACAGATTCACTTGCAGCTGTGTATTGCCCATTCACCCAACGCGACGTTATACAATGCCACCTTTCTGCGCACCGTGCTTTCAAACCTGCTACGCAATGCCCTACATTACACTGAGCAAGGTGAGGTTAAATTAACTTTACATGCAGACCACTTCACCGTAGAAGACACGGGCATTGGCATTCCTGCAGATTTTCAAAAGAGTATTTTCGAGCCTTTTACCCGTGGGCACAACGCGCGCGGCGAAGGTTTAGGACTGGGTTTATCCTTGGTACGACGTATTTGCACTCACCAAAGCTGGTCGATTCAGGTCAGTGCCCGCAGTCCTCACGGCAGTTGCTTTAGTGTGCGCTTAGATAGCAAAACAATTGCCGAAAACAGATAGCAAATCACATATTTTTCACATAGGTTTAACATTCGTTTGATCTTGCCCTAACTAAGCTATGCGGTACTCCTTCTCTCAATAGGGCTACTGCAATGTTGAACACACCGATTAAATTAGAGTTTTCTGAAAAATACGATCAAGCCCATGCTCAGCAATACCTAGAAAAGCATCAAACGGGCTTCGCGCGTAAACTGTCGCATTATCGCGATCAGCAGCTGGCTCGCCGCGCTCTAGCCTTGGCTGACGAACCCAACTTGGTGTTGGATTTGCCCTGCGGCGCCGGTCGCTTTTGGTCCACCTTAGCGGAGCAGCCCAATCGCATTATTTTAGCGGCGGACAACTCTGCAGATATGCTAGCAACCGCTATAGCTGCGCAACCAAAACATATCACCGAGCATGTACGCACTCTAAACACCTCAGCCTTTGCTATTAATTTGCCGGACAATTCAGTTGATAGCATCTTCTGTATGCGTTTATTGCACCATATTGAAAAGCCCGAGCATCGCTTAGCGCTTCTTAAAGAGTTTCATCGCACCACACGCGACAGCGTGATTATTTCCCTCTGGGTGGACGGCAACTACAAAGCATGGCGACGCAAAAAACTAGAACAGCAGCGCTTAGCAGAGGATCCATGCTATAAAAGCAGCAATCGCTTTATAATAAACCATGCAACTGCCGAACAAGAATTTATTCAAGCAGGATTTAGCATTCAAACGTCTCTTGATTTTCTACCCGGTTACTCAATGTGGCGGGTTTATGTATTACGTAAAATAAACAGCTAAATAATAAGGAGAGAGGTACATGGGTGCAGTAGAGCGAGCTCTCCACTCCAACTTTAATGCTTGGTGGTCACGCACCGGTGAATGGGTCGAAGCACCCAATCAACGGCGCGGCGGAGAAAGCGGAGTACAAATACTGGCTCCTAGCACAGCAGGGCAACCACTCTTATACAGTAAACGCCAAGTGGGGCATCGATTTATCTCTTGGCGCTACCCGTTTGGCCGCCCCACTGTTTTGCGTGAAAAAGATGCTATGCAAAGCTTGGAGCGTTTGGGCGTACAAGTGCCCAAACTGGTTTTTTATGGCGCAGAAAAACGGGGAAAAGACTGGCATGCGCTATTGGTCACAGAAGCACTGACTGACTTTATCTGCCTAGAAGAGTGGTACGAGTTGCAACGTGCGCAACCTATTGATAGCGCTATTATTGAGTCTGTATTAGAGCAAGTCGCCAACACCCTATATCGTATGCATCGCGCTGGCTGGCAACACAGTTGCTGCTACGCCAAACATATTTTCATTAGAGCCCATCCGCAACAAGCACCTGAGGTTGCCTTGCTGGATTTAGAAAAAGCACGTCGCCGCTGGCCTGCGCACCGAGCAGCTTTACATGATATCAAGCAACTGGGTCGCCACCGCGGTGGAATGCCGGAAGAGCATTGGCAGTTGTTCTTACAACACTACTGCAACCTAAACCCAAAGTTACGCACTAAGCTTACATAATTTTGTTACGCAAAAAAGTTGCGCTGCGTAGCTCTTCCCTTTCTAGGTCAGATAGGCGCTTTTATGGCTGCTAACACCACAAGTATGTCGCAACAACGTGTCACCCTAGGCTCACATCTATTCTTTACTGCTTCCAGTATTGTGTTATGGCTGCTGCTATTAACTGCTCTGCGTAGCTTACTCTTAACCTACAACCATGAAATGATTGGCAGTAGCAGTAGCGCAGACTTATTTGAAGCCTTTGTCAATGGTGTACGTTTTGACCTGCGCTTAATCGTCTATATCAGCATCCCATTAGTGCTGGGCATTGTCATCCCTTGGTTGATGAATCAACGTCGCCTACTGATGGCATGGATGGCCTTTGCTGCTGCACTCAGTATCTTGCTAGGTATTGTTGAACTGGATTTTTATCGTGAATTCCACCAGCGCCTCAACAGTTTAGTGTTCCAATATTTGAATGAAGACCCAGCCACCGTCCTCAGTATGCTGTGGCATGGTTTTCCGGTCATCACCTTACTCAGCACATGGCTGACTTGTACCTTAGTGATGTATTTTCTGTTCTCTTGGGCAGAACGAAAAACCCGCATATACAGCACAACTCACACAGGCTATAGCTATTTTACGCAAGGTATAACCTTCTCGATCTGCCTCGTGATTTGTGTAGTTGCCGCCCGTGGCACTTTACGTCAAGGCTCACCATTACGCTGGGGTGATGCTTATACAACCCACTCGATGTTTGCCAATCACCTGGGTTTAAACCCCGTCCTAAGTTTGTACAACGCCGCGAAGACCACCTTCTCTGAGCACCGTGACAATATTTGGAAAGCCACATTGCCTGCCAGTGAGGCGCAAGACATCGCGCGTGATCTAGTGCTCACGGCACATGATCAGCTCATCGATGCCGATAGCGCAGCCATTCGTCGCATTAACTCGCCCATTGCGGAGACACAACTGCAGGTACGCAATGTTGTGGTCATTCTGATGGAGAGTTTCGCCGGGCGTTATGTTGGTGCGTTAGGCAGCAAAGATCAGATCACCCCAGAGTTTGATAAATTAAGTCAAGAGGGTTTATTGTTCACCCGCTTCTTTGCCAACGGCACCCACACTCACCAAGGCATGTTCGCCAGTATGGCCTGCTTTCCTAATCTGCCAGCCTTTGAATACTTAATGCAAAGCCCCGAAGGTGGCAATCAATTCTCCGGCCTGCCGCAGCTGTTAAGTGCACGCGATTTTCAAGATGCTTATGTGTATAACGGCGACTTTGCTTGGGATAATCAACAAGGATTTTTTAGTAACCAAGGCATGACTCATTTTGTTGGCCGTAATGATTATGTGAATCCCGTGGTCTCCGATCCCACTTGGGGCGTATCCGATCAAGATATGTTTGATCGTAGCATCATTGAACTCAATAAGCTCAAAGACGACAAACCCTTTTACGCCTTACTGCAAACCCTCTCCAATCACACCCCTTACGCCCTGCCTGACGTACTGCCCACTGAGCAAATAACAGGGCACGGCAGTTTAGACTTACACCTGACTGCGATGCGCTATTCCGATTGGGCTCTGGGCGAATTTTTCAAACAAGCCAAGCAACAGTCTTGGTACAAGGACACCTTGTTTGTGGTGCTTGGCGATCACGGCTTTGGTGCACCGGAGCAAATGACCGAGATGGATCTGTACCGCTTTCATGTGCCGATGCTGCTGATTGCACCGGGTATTCAAGCGCAGCTTGGCAGTGAAAACTCAATTGTTGCCAGCCAAGTGGATATGGTACCGACCATCATGGGCCGCCTAGGTGATAAAGTGCAGCACCAGTGCTGGGGGCGAGACTTAATCAGCTTACCTGCGGATGATCAAGGTTTTGCGATTATCAAGCCTTCCGGTAGCGATCAAACCGTGGCTTTAATTAAAGGTGAGCGCATTATCATCAAGCCTAAGGATGTCGACGCCCGTGTCTGGACCTACCAATTAGGCGCTAACCCACAGAGCGCTCCAGCTGCAGAGCATGTTGATGATGCACAGTGGCTACAGCAACTCAATGCCTATATTCAAGCCGCCACCAGCAGCCTATTGGATAACACCGCTGGGGCACAGGCTAGTCCAGGCAATAACCCGTCCAGCTAATTGGCGCAACCAAAAACAAAAACGGCGCAGCTTACCTCGGTAAAGTGCGCCGTTTTTTATGACCCAGCCATTAGAGCAAACCTGCACGCTCTTGTTCTTTAATCTGCTGCATGGCTTTTTTGCGACGCTTTTCCGCGCGCCGAGTAAAGAACCACAATAAGAAGGTCACTAGAGAAATAAACAACAAAATCAAACTGGCAATCGCATTGATTTCTGGCTTAACGCCCATGCGCACCGCCGAGAAAATTTCCATCGGCAAGGTGGTCGAACCCGGTCCGGAAACGAAACTGGCCAAGACCAAGTCATCCAGTGACAAGGCAAAGGACATCATCGCCCCTGCCGCTAAGGATGGGGCAATCATAGGTACGGTAATCAGGAAAAATACTTTCCATGGCTTCGCACCCAGATCCATCGCTGCTTCTTCCATGGAGCGATCAATCTCGCGCAGCCGTGACGACACCACAACCGCTACATACGCCGTACAAAAGGTGGTATGCGCAATCCAAATGGTGATCAGGCCACGTTCCATAGGCCAACCAATCAGCTGTGCCATGGCCACAAACAGTAGCAGCAAGGACAGACCGGTAATCACCTCGGGCATCACCAGCGGGGCAGTGACCATGCCACCAAACAGGGTACGTCCACGAAAGCGGCCAACGCGGGTCAATACCAGCGCAGCTAAGGTGCCCAATGCCGTTGCCGCAATCGCCGTGTAGGTAGCGATTTCCAATGAGCGCATCAGCGCATTCATCAGCTGAGTGTTATCCAATAAGCCTGCATACCACTTGGTTGACCAGCCGCCCCAAACCGTCACTAAGCGAGAGGCGTTAAAGGAGTAAATCACCAAAATCAACATCGGCAGATAAATAAACAGCAATCCAGCAATCAGCATAAAGCGTGAGAATCTAAAGTTCTTCATGCTTTGCCCTCCAACTCACGGGCTTGGTTACGATTAAACAAGATAATCGGAATCATCAAAATCAACAGCATAATCACTGCCAAGGATGAGGCCACTGGCCAGTCACGGTTGTTAAAGAACTCTTGCCACAGCACCTTACCAATCATCAAAGTTTCTGGACCACCAAGCAGTTCCGGAATAACAAATTCACCCACCACCGGAATAAACACCAACATACAGCCAGTAATCACCCCGCCTTTGGATAGTGGCACAGTGATCTTCCAAAATGCACTATGGCCTTTAGCACCCAAATCAGCCGCAGCTTCTAGCAGCGACAGATCATGCTTGACCAAATTGGCGTACAACGGCAGCACCATAAAAGGCAAGTAGGCATAGACAATGCCGATATACACGGCAATATTGGTATTCAGAATCTGCAGCGGCTCGCTGATCACACCCAGCCACAGCAAGGCATTATTGAGTAATCCGTTATTGCTGAGAATCCCCATCCAGGCATACACACGAATCAACAAAGCAGTCCAGGTCGGCATCATAATCAGCAGCAACCACACCGGCTGCATCTGCTTGCTGGATCGCGCAATGGCATAGGCCATCGGGTAACCCACCAGCAGGCACAACAGCGTACTGACTAAGGCTATTTTTAATGAGCCCAAGTACGCAGCAATATAGAGCTGATCTTCACCGAGCAAGACGTAGTTGCCAAAGTTCAGCAAAACCGTCAGTTGATTATCAACCCACTCGGTCAGACTGGTGTAAGGCGGGATGGCAATATCGGCTTCAGCAAAACTAATTTTGAGAATGATGGCAAAGGGTAATAAGAAGAACAGCAACATCCAAAAAAACGGCACGCCAATCACTGCATGGCGGCCCTTGGGCAACATCCCGAGTAATTTATTGCGTACAGTCATGATTGAAACACCACGCCACTGTCGTCCACCCAGTGCACGTAGACCTCATCATCCCAAGTTGGACGTTTAACGTTACGTTCTGAGTTAGCAATAAAAGCCTGGACAATAGTGCCTGAGGCCAATTCAACGTAGTACACCGAGTGCCCACCTAAGTAGGCGATATCATGCACAATGCCTTTGGCCCAGTTGTAGTCTTCATGCTCAAGATCATCGGGCTTAGCGCTGCACAGTAAGAGCTTTTCGGGACGCAAGGCAAAGGTTACGCGCTTGTTTTCAGCCAGACTGGTAATACCATGACCAATGTAAATGGGACGCTCAAGTTTAGGACAGATAATGACCGCGTGATCAGAGTCATCGGTGATAATTTCACCATCAAATAAATTGACGTTACCAATAAACTCGCAGACTAAACGGCTGGCTGGGGTTTCATAGATATCCATTGGACTACCCACTTGGGCAATCCAACCTTGGTGCATAATGGCGATACGCTCAGCCATGGTCATGGCTTCTTCTTGGTCATGGGTCACCATTACGCAGGTCACACCGACACGCTCAATAATTTCCACCAATTCAAGTTGCATTTGTGATCGCAGCTTTTTATCCAAAGCGCCCATCGGCTCGTCCAGCAATAACAATTTAGGACGCTTAGCCAAAGAGCGTGCCAAGGCCACACGCTGGCGCTGACCACCGGATAACTGATGCGGCTTACGCTTAGCGTATTGGGTCATATGCACCAGCTTGAGCATTTCATTCACGCGCTCGGCAATCTCTTCTTTGCCCAGACGGTCTTGCTTTAAGCCAAAGGCAATATTCTGCTCAACCGTCATGTGCGGAAACAAGGCATAGGACTGGAACATCATATTGATCTGACGCTCATAGGGCGGCATGTGGGTAATGTCTACGCCATCGAGGATAATGCGGCCTTCGGTTGGCGTTTCAAAGCCAGCCAGCATGCGCAGCAAGGTCGACTTACCAGAACCCGAACCACCGAGCAGGGCAAAAATCTCGCCTTTATTAATTTTCAGCGAGACTTCATCCACCGCCAAGGTGTCATCAAAGTACTTAGTGACGCGCTCAATTTTAACCAACACTTCTTTAGGTTTTTGCAAGTTAGCCAGTGCTTTCTTGTACGCGCCTGAGGGTATTGCCATAGGGTTCTCCCAATGCAGAAAGCCCAGCCTTGCGGCTGAGCTTTTTAGCTTAACAAATAATTATTTTCCAGATTTAAAGCGTGTCCAACTGCGCGTTTTTATGCGCTGCACAGTGCTGGGTAACGACTGAGAAACAAACAGATTGTCCAGTACCGCCTGCTCTGGATAGACCGCAGGATTGTTACGTACATCTTCATCCATCAACTCATATGCATAGCGATTGGGGTTGGCATACCCCACATAATCACTGACTTGAGCAATCACTGCTGGATCGAGTAAGTAGTTGATAAAGGCATGTGCTTCTTCGACATTTTTAGCATCAGCGGGAATCGCCAACATGTCGAACCAAAGATTGCCGCCTTCTTTGGGGATACTGTATGCCACGCGCACCCCTTGCCCTGCCTCATCAGCACGGTCAGCGGCTTGCAACACATCCCCTGAGAAGCCAGCCGCAACACAAATATTACCATTGGCTAAATCACCGACATATTTCGATGAATGGAAATATGTGACATACGGGCGAATCTCAGCCAGTTTTTCTTCAGCTTTTTTATAATCTGCAGACTTATGGCTGTTGGGGTTCAAACCTAAATAATTAAGCATGGCTGGAATCATCTCATCAGCCGAATCAAGAAAGGCAACGCCACAACTGCTGAGCTTTTCCATATTCTCAGGCTCAAACAACACGGCCCAAGAATCAATACGGTCAACGCCCAGTACTTCTTTTACTTTATCAACATTGTAACCAATACCATTGGTGCCCCAAAGATAGGGCACCGCATATTGATTACCAGGATCATTGCTGGCGACCTGTTGCATCAGCTGCGGTTCTAAATTGTCCCAATTGGGCAGCAAGCTTCTATCAAGTTTGCCAAACGCTCCGGCTTGAATTTGCCGCGCTAAAAAATGATCTGACGGTACAACCACGTCATAGCCCGTGCCGCCGGCCAGTAATTTACCTTCTAAGGCCTCATTAGAATCAAACACATCGTAGATGACCTGCGTTTGCGTTTGCGCAGTAAAGTCTTCCAGCACCGGCTTGCTGATATAGTCAGACCAGTTATAAACGTGAACTTTAGAATCTGCAAACGCTGCAGTGCTCATCAGTACGCTAGCAGTCGCAGCCAGCACAACACTCTGTATCGATCTAGGCAATAGCCCGTCCTCCTCATCTTAAAAAATGGCTGCTATAGGCAGCCTAATTGGACACTTGGTTAGAGCCTGCGCTGCGTCCCAAGCGGTAGAACAGCAGCGCAGTCTAATAAGATTAACGACCTGATTTAATCTTGGTCCAGCTGCGCGTCATGACACGCTGTGTTTTGGCTGGAACATCAGGGAAAGTATACAGCTTGCTCATCACCTCTGCAGGTGGATAAATACCCGGATCATTACGAATCGACTCATCCACTAAGGGGGTAGCTTTATCGTTGGCATTTGGGAACTGCAAATAGTTGGTTAGATCAGCCATGACTTGGGGCTGCAGTAAGTAGTTAATAAACTCATGGGCCTCAGTCACATTTTTAGCATCGTTAGGAATCGCCACCATATCAAAGAAGGTACCCGCGCCTTCGTTCGGAATTTGGTAGTCAATTTTAACCTTACCGCCGGCTTCTTCAGCACGCGCCTTGCTCTGATACAGGTCACCCGAGTAACCCACCGCCATGCAAATATTGCCACTGGCTAAGTCTGAAATGTACTTAGATGAGTGAAAGTAGGTGACATAAGGGCGAATTTTTAGCAACAACTCTTCTGCCTGTTTTAAGTCTTCAGGTTTGATACTGTCAGCAGGCAAGCCTAAGTAATGCAGCGCGGTAGGAATGATTTCTGACGGAGAATCCAACAAAGCCACACCACACTCATGCAGCTTGCTGATATTTTCAGGCTTAAAAATCAAGTCCCATGAGTCAACCGGTTGATCACCCAGTACGGCTTTTACTTTATCGACGTTATAACCCATGCCGATCGAACCCCACATATAAGGGATCGAGTACTGGTTACCTGGGTCGCTGACTTCAAGGGTATTGAGCAAGTCTTTATTGAGGTTATCCCACAGTGGTAACTGGGCTTTATCCAGTTTCTGATACACACCTGCTTTTATTTGCTTGGCCAGAAAAGGATTTGACGGCACCACAATATCGTAACCCGAGCCACCCGACAGCAGCTTGGCTTCAAGCACTTCATTGCTATCATAGACATCAAAGATCACTTTGATGCCACTCTGTTTCTCAAAGTCATTGATCGTGTTCGGCGCAACATAATCAGACCAATGGTAGATATTGAGTTCGCGCTGCTCAGCCTGAACTGAAGCAATAACAGCCATGCCTACAGCGGCGGCCAATAGTATATGTTTGGTTTTTTTCACGCGCATAGCTCCTTTAATTCATTGTGTTAATCAGGCTAAATGCGCGTCTTGGCCGCGCAATGTGAAGTCTGGCAAGGTCTGCGTCAGGACTCAAGATGTAATGGCACATTTAGTTATTTTATTGTGTGGCAATGACTGCAAAACACGATTAACAAAGGGTGTCTATCTCTAAGCTAACACGTTGAGCTGTATTGATCTGCTTTCTCTGTGCAAAAAACAACCATCTATAATGTAAATACGAAGTAAAGCAATGTCAGCTGCCGTACTATACACAAGCGATGTCAACTGAGATCCAGGAACAATCAGCATTATAGTTATTTATATCGCCAACCGCCCCCTCGCCCCTCACTACAACATTGGTCTATTTTTATTCTATATAATTCTTTTAAGCATTAATTGCGTTATTATTACGGCGGAATTTAATGACCCAATCAATGTCATTATAAGAAACCATTCAGGCTTTGTGCTCTGAACACGACAATATAATGGTGCCTCGTTAAGATACAGACTTGGCGATGGAAATATTCACCGCACCGCACCCGCAACAACCTAGAAAACAGCTGGGGCATTGTTGCTATAAAAGGAGAAACACCGATGAAAAAACTAATGATTGGCAGCTTAGCTGCACTTGTTTTAACTGCCAGCTTCAATGCAAGCGCACAAGTAGATCCTGAAGACCAAATTAAATTCCGTAAAGCTGGCTACAGCTTTATGAGTTGGAACATGGGCAAAATTAAAGCCATGGCCATTGATGAAAGCGTTGCCTGGGATCCAGCACAAGTACAAGCGGCAGCTAACAGCATCGCTGCAACCGCGAACTCTGGCATGGGTGCACTTTTTGGTCCTGGCACTGAGAAAAACATTGGCGACACTAAAACAGCTGTTAAACCAGAGTTTTTTACTGATGCTGAAGGCGTCACCAAAGTTGCCATAGCGTTTAACAAAGCGGCTAACGAATTGGCTGCAGTTGCAGCAAATGGCGACCAAGCACAAATTGCTAAAGCCTTTGCCGCTACCGGTGATAGCTGCAAAGGTTGTCACGACAAATACCGCATGGACTAAGCCCTGCGCTTAGCTAATGCGTTATGCAAAAAGGTCGCCATTATGGCGACCTTTTTTATTGTTGTTTACTACCAAGCTGGAGCAGCAGCCGGCGCTGGTGGAGGCTTGCTTTGCCATTCACCAGAAGCTAGATACACTCCACCCAAAGCAATTGTTACAGCAAACACAAAGGCAAGCCAATGCCCCCCTTTGGCTGGTTTTTGCTCTGCAAATTCCTGCTCGGTTTTACCCGTGAGCATGGGCTTTACTAAGTTATGTTTTTTAAGCATTGCATGGGCAATAATAGCCAATATATGCAAGACAATTAAACCAATAATAAACCACATACCCAGTTTATGTAGACGCGTTAGATCACTGCTTAAGCTGCTACTCACCAATCTGTACAGTGGTCCTGTAAAAGCAATATCATCTGTGGTGAACAAGCCACTAACAGCCTGCCAGCTGAGCAAACCGAGCATTGCAAAAACAGACAAAACACCAAGCGGGTTATGCCCTAGTTGACGCCACTCTCCGCGAAAGTAACTCGGTAGCGCCAACAATGAACACAGCAACGTCGACAGACGTGCGTAGGTTGAGCCCAGTAACATCCAGGCAACGCGAAAACTTAACAAGCCTACAATTACGAGACCTGCACGCTCATGCCAAGTTATCCAGCTTCCGCCGAGCCAGCCCGTATATAAACCCACCACGACACTGACGACTAATAACCAATGGAATATACGCAACGGCGCATCCCACACTCGTACTTGTTTTGCCATCGACCTCAACTCCTTTTTAGATTAGCGCATGCGTCGGTCTATGTTCTCATCGGACATTTCCAACGATAACCCAGATGGCATACTGGTCATATGATCAGCTGCCACGTCTGAGCCTAATTTAATCATTAAACGCAAGTCGTTATCTGAGTCCGCATGTGCCAAAGCATTTTCATAGGTTATTTCACCTTGCGTATAAAGCGTATACAGTGCCTGATCAAAGGTTTGCATGCCCAGCTCAGTCGAGCGTTTCATTAGGGGTTTTAACCCATGCACATCGCCTTTGCGGATCAAGTCTGCAGCAAGTGGCGTGTTAATTAGCACTTCAATTACGGCTCGACGACCTTTACCGTCGGGTGTTGGCAGCAACTGCTGAGCAACAATGGCGCGCAAGTTAAGCGATAAATCCATCCACACTTGCTGCTGACGATCGGCAGGAAAGAAGTTAATAATACGGTCTAATGCTTGGTTAGCATTATTAGCGTGCAAAGTAGCCAGACATAAGTGACCCGTTTCGGCAAAGGTCACTGCATAATCCATGGTTTCACGAGTACGCACCTCTCCAATTAAAATCACATCAGGCGCTTGTCGCAGAGTATTTTTCAATGCCACTTCAAATGATTCAGTATCAATCCCCACTTCACGCTGAGTGACAATACAGTTTTGATGCTGATGAATAAACTCAATCGGATCTTCAATCGAAATGATATGCCCAGAACTGTTTTTATTACGATGCCCCACCATAGCAGCCAGCGACGTCGACTTACCCGTTCCTGTTGCCCCAACAAACAGCACCAATCCTCGCTTAGTCATGGACAGTTTCTTCAGAATCTCAGGCAGCTTTAAGTCATCTAGACTCGGGATATTGGTTTCAATACGGCGTAACACCATACCAATCAAGTTACGTTGATAAAATGCGCTGACTCGAAATCGACCTATACCGCGCGCACTGATTGCAAAGTTGCACTCCAACTGCTTAGCAAAATCACGACGCTGCTGTTCATTCATCGCACCCAAGACCATTTCGCGCGTCATTTCTGGGGATAACGGCGTCTTGGTGACTGGCATAATTTTGCCGTTAATTTTCATTGATGGTGCGACACCTGTGGTGATAAACAAGTCAGAAGCACCCTTTTCAACCATTAAGCGTAAAAGCTTTTCAAATTCCATGGCATATCCTATATCACTCTAAAGTGAGCTAAAAAGCTTAAAAGTTTTCAGGTGTTTTAGCTTTTTCACGCGCGCCTTCACGGTTAATCAAACCCTTAGCTAATAAACCTTTTAAACAACTATCCAGTGTCTGCATACCTAACGCACCACCGGTTTGGATCGCTGAGTACATTTGCGCAACCTTGTCCTCTCGAATCAAATTTCGAATCGCCGGCGTACCCAACATAATTTCATGCGCAGCCACACGGCCGCCACCGACTTTTTTCAACAGCGTTTGCGAGATCACCGCCTGCAACGACTCGGATAACATGGAGCGCACCATGGATTTTTCTTCACCAGGAAATACATCCACAATACGGTCAATGGTTTTTGCTGCCGAAGTGGTGTGCAATGTGCCAAACACTAAGTGTCCGGTTTCTGCAGCAGTCAGCGCTAAACGTATGGTTTCTAAATCTCGCAACTCACCGACCAAGATAATATCCGGGTCTTCACGTAAAGCAGAACGCAAAGCCTCATTAAAACCGTGAGTATCACGGTGCACTTCACGCTGGTTAATCAGGCATTTTTTTGACTCATGCACGAACTCGATGGGATCTTCAACAGTAAGAATATGCTGGTACTTGGTGCCGTTTAAATAATCTATCAACGCGGCTAGTGTGGTTGATTTACCCGAACCTGTTGGCCCTGTCACCAGCACTAAGCCACGTGGCGCATCAGAGATATTACGAAATACTTCACCTAAACCGAGGTCTTCCATAGTGAGTACTTTGGAAGGAATAGTACGAAATACTGCTGCTGCACCACGGTTCTGATTAAAGGCGTTGACCCGGAAACGCGCCACACCCGGCACTTCAAAGGAAAAGTCAGTTTCTAAAAACTCCTCAAAATCTTTGCGCTGCCTATCATTCATAATATCGTAAATCAGCGCATGAACCTGCTTGTGCTCCATGGCGGGCAAGTTAATTCGGCGTACATCACCATCGACACGTATCATAGGCGGCAAGCCTGCTGATAGATGCAAATCAGACGCACCTTGTTTAGCACTAAATGCCAGCAGTTCAGTAATATCCATGCAATTCCCCAGTCACAAACCAACAGTTAATATACCGTTGTATTATTGTACGGTTTAATTAGATATAAATACTGTCTACGATAGCAGACAATAATGCAAAAGTTGCCATCACAAGCTGTGAAGTCGCTTGCAGCTTTATGGATTTCTTCAGCATTTGCTAAATTAAATTCACACAGTGATTGCTTAAATACGCATCGCTACGACAATTTTGTCGCAAACCTGTCGAGTAAAACACAACCTGTAATTGCGCTTAACCATTACGTACACTATTTCAACGCTATGTACCCTGCACCTATGATTTTCATAACTGCAGCAGCGATAGAGGAGCCTAACCACGTGGGCAACACACAGATTACTTTTATAGGCGCTGGCAATATGGCCGCCAGCTTAATTGGCGGTTTATGCAATCAAGGTGTCAACCCTGAGCAGATCCGCGCCAGCGACCCAGGTGTAGAAACACTTGCAGCACTGCATAATAAATACGCTATTAACACCTTCACTGACAACAGCGTAGCGGTTAAAGGTGCTGACATCATCGTACTCGCGGTTAAGCCGCAAATGATGCGCCAAGTCTGTGAGCAACTGGCACCGCATCTTACCGAACAGCAATTGCTGATCTCAATTGCAGCCGGCATCAACAGCACAAGTTTAAGCCGCTGGTTAGGTGTTAACACTATTATCCGCTGCATGCCCAATACACCAGCATTAATACAGCAGGGTGTCAGCGGCCTGTACGCAACAGAGCATGTTGCTACACAGCAGCGTGAACAAGCAGAACGCTTACTATCAGCTGTAGGCTTGGTGGTTTGGCTGGAAAAAGAAGAATTGATTGATGCCGTAACTGCTGTATCAGGCAGTGGGCCTGCTTACTTTTTCTTGCTGATTGAAGCCATGACCCTTGCCGGGATAAAGCTGGGCTTACCTGCAGATACTGCAGCACAACTGGCTCAGTATACCGCGCAAGGTGCATCAACCATGGCCTGCCAAAGTACGCTGGATGCAACCCAACTGCGCCTGCAAGTCACATCTCCCAATGGCACAACAGAAGCAGCAATCGATGCGTTTCAAAAAGGTGGTTTTAATGAACTGGTGGACACCGCTGTGCGCAGCGCCGCATCACGCTCACAAGAGCTTGCTCAACAATTAAGTTCATAAGGGGGCTGCATGTCAGGACTTACTGAAGCGTTTATTTATATTATTCAAACTCTAGGCCAACTCTACTTATTGGTGGCGCTGTTGCGCTTTGTGCTACAACTGGTGCGTGCTGATTTTTATAATCCACTCTGCCAGTTCACGGTAAAAGCAACCCAGCCGCTGCTCGCGCCATTGCGTCGCATCATCCCTAGCGTTGCCGGGATTGATCTGGCCGGCTTAGTGCTCGTACTGCTACTGCAACTAGTGTTAATAACCAGCGTGTTAGCAATTGCAGGATTTCCTGTGCTACAGCTTATGCCAAACATTCTGGCATGGACCTTAATTGCGGTGGCCGGTTTATTTTTAAAGATATTTTTCTTCGCTTTAATTATCAGCGTTATTCTGTCTTGGATTGCACCTGGTAGCCATAACCCTGGTGCTCAACTGACGCATCAGATTTGTGAGCCGATGCTAGCGCCTATTCGCAATTTATTACCCAGCTTAGGCGGTTTAGATCTCTCGCCGATTTTTGCATTTATTGCGATAAATTTACTGGAGCGTTTGGTGATTACCAACTTAGCAGTGAGCACTGGTTTAATCGGCCCAATTCGCGCACTGGTCAGTCCATTTCTATGACTTCTTATGTGCGCAAGGATGGTAATGACCTGATTTTACTATGTCATTTACAGCCTGGTGCAAAACGCAGTGAATTTGTCGGCTTACACGGTGAGCGCATTAAAATACGTTTAAATGCGCCGCCGGTGGACGGCAAAGCCAATAGCCAGTTAATTGCTTTTCTAAGCAAGGCCTTTGCTGTGCCTAAAAACGCGATACAGATAGAAAGTGGCGAGCTCAGCAGACAAAAGCGTTTGCGTATCAGCAACCCAAAACTGATTCCTGAACGGCCTGAGTTTGCACATTTAATCATTTAAAACGATGGAGCCTACTGTTCATCTAACTGAACAGCATCGACAGCAGTCGGTAAAGATTGAGCAGTGAATACTGCATACACCTTGCCGCAACTGCCTAGGCTCTTTAGACTGCATCTCTTACTTTAGAGAGAGTTGCCGTGTCTTCCGTTTTCCCTGCAGATTCTGTCGGTTTAGTCAGTCCTAAGGTGGCTCATTTTGATGAGCCTCTAAACTTAGCCTGCGGCCGCACACTAGATCAATACGAACTTATCTATGAAACCTATGGCGAGCTCAATGCAACAGCCAGCAATGCTGTGCTGATCTGCCATGCTTTGTCTGGTACTCACCACGCGGCGGGCTATCACAACATTGATGACCGCAAGCCCGGCTGGTGGGACTCCTGCATTGGCCCTGGCAAACCCATTGATACCACTAAGTTTTTTGTCGTTAGTCTGAATAATTTAGGCGGCTGCCACGGTTCTACTGGCCCAAGCAGTCGTAATCCTAAAACCGGCAGAGTGTACGGCGCAGATTTCCCAGTTGTCACCGTCGAAGACTGGGTGCACAGCCAAGCGCGTCTGGCTGATCAGTTAGGTATTGCGCAATGGGCCGCAGTGGTTGGCGGTAGCTTAGGCGGCATGCAAGCAATGCAATGGACTATCAGCTATCCTGATCGCGTACGCCACTGCGTATCGATTGCTGCAGCACCACGGCTATCAGCGCAAAACATTGGTTTTAATGAAGTCGCGCGTCAAGCTATTTTGACGGACCCAGACTTTCACGCTGGACACTTTGTTGAGGAAGGTAAAGTACCTAAGCGCGGCCTGATTTTAGCGCGCATGGTGGGCCACATTACCTACTTATCAGATGACGCCATGGGCCAAAAATTTGGTCGTGAGTTAAAAACAGACCGACTCAACTATGATTTTCATAGCGTTGAATTTCAGGTTGAAAGTTATTTGCGTTATCAAGGTGAAGAGTTTTCAACCCGATTTGATGCCAACACCTATTTACTCATGACCAAAGCTCTCGACTATTTTGATCCCGCGGCCAAGCACAACGGTGACTTAGCGGTAACTTTTAGTCCTGCGAAAGCCAATTTCTTACTGATATCCTTCACCACAGATTGGCGCTTCTCACCTGCCCGATCCCGCGAGATTGTTGATGCCCTGATAGATGCTAAGAAGAACGTGGCCTACTTAGAGATTGATGCGCCGCAAGGTCACGATGCTTTTTTGATTCCAATCCCACGTTACCTGCAAGCATTTCGTGGCTACATGAACCGCATCAGCGTGTGAGGCACTTATGAGAGCAGATTTAGAAATTATCCAGCAATGGATTCCCACCAACAGTCGCGTGTTGGATTTAGGCTGTGGTAATGGCGAGCTATTATCATGGCTGCAAGATAATAGAAATGTCAGCGGCTACGGCTTAGAAATCGACGCCGATAACATTGCGGCCTGTATTGAGAAAGGCGTCAATGTCATCGAACAAGACCTTGACTTGGGTTTAGGCAATTTTGCCAGCAACAGCTTTGACGTGGTGGTGATGACGCAAGCACTGCAAGTGGTCCACTATCCTGATAAAATTCTGCAGGAAATGTTGCGTGTTGGGCGTACCTGTATTATCACCTTCCCGAACTTCGGGCATTGGCGCTGCCGCTGGTACTTGGCGCATAAAGGGCATATGCCAGTCTCAGACTTTTTGCCTTATACATGGTACAACACACCTAACATTCACTTTTGCACCTTTGCTGACTTTGAGGCGCTGTGTCGCGATATGCAAATGACTGTCTTGGATCGTCTCGCTGTAGACCGCCAGCATCGCCACAATATTGGCAACCGAATCTGGCCCAATTTACTCGGTGAAATTGGTATTTATCGTGTGACCGGTGCCAATGCTCGTTAACTGATGGAGTTTACCGCTATGCGTTATTTACTGGCTCTAAGTTTAAGTTTTTTTATGGCATTCACAGTGCATGCCGAGGTTAAACGACAACAAAGCTATGGTGAGCTGGATGTACACTACAACATTTTTAGCTCAACTTTTTTACAACCTGACACCGCTAAAGCAGTCGGGTTAAATCGCAGCAAAAATCAAGCGGTGCTCAATGTTTCAATGGTCAAATCCGGTAAAGGTCAAAAAGGTGCCGTCACTGGTAGTTTTCAAAATCTACTCGGACAAACAGAAGTCCTGACCTTTAAAGAAATTGATGAAGGTGACGCTGTATACTACTTGGCTCAATTTGCCATTACGGGTCGAGAATTACTGCGTTTTGAACTGCAGGTGAGCGATAGTGATGGTAAAACCCATCTATTAAAGTTCAATCAAGAAGTGTTTCCAGACCTATGAAAGAACTGGTTCTGGCCAGCCATAACGCTGGCAAGTTACGCGAACTGCAAGCACTGTTGGGCGAGTCAGTGGTGATTCGCTCAATCAGTGAGTTCACTAAGGTTGAGCCAGAAGAAACAGGTTTGACCTTTATTGAAAATGCTATTTTAAAAGCCCGCTACGCCTGCCAAGTTTCCGGCCTGCCGGCGCTAGCGGATGACTCCGGCCTAACTGTTGATTACCTGCAGGGCGCGCCGGGCATTTACTCCGCACGCTACAGTGAAAGCGGTGGCGATGCTGGCAATAACCAAAAATTGCTTGCTGCGCTGCATGGTGTGCCGGACGCACAGCGTGGTGCTCAGTTTATTTGCGTCTTAGCCTTATTGCAGCACGCTAACGATCCGTTGCCGTCCATCTGTGAAGGACGCTGGCAAGGCCGTATTCTGCATGCGCCTGAGGGCGAGCATGGTTTTGGCTATGATCCCTTGTTTTATGTCGCCGAACACGATTGTAGCAGCGCACAACTGCCCAGCTCACTGAAAAACCAGCTCAGCCATCGTGCACAGGCCATGCGATTGCTTAAACAACAGCTGTCTTTATGAGCCTGATCACCTCCGATTTAAGTGTACAACGCTCACTCGAAAACGGCTTTAAGTTGCCGCCACTGGCCTTGTACGTGCATATTCCTTGGTGCATTCGCAAGTGCCCTTACTGCGACTTCAACTCACATGTGGCAACACCAGAGCTACCTGAACACGCTTACGTTGCTGCGTTACTGGCCGACTTGGATCTTGATTTAGTGCATGCCCACGGTCGCCAACTGGAATCTATTTTTTTTGGCGGCGGCACGCCCAGTTTATTTTCTGCGCACGCGTTACAGACTTTATTAGAGGGTATTGAACAGCGCCTATGTTTTAGCCCCACTATTGAAATCACTTTGGAAGCCAACCCTGGCACTTTCGAGCAAGAGAAATTTGCCACCTACCGCGCACTTGGGATTAACCGCCTGTCGATCGGTATTCAAAGCTTTCAAGACAGCAAGTTACAGGCTTTGGGCCGCGTGCATTCAGCCGGCGAAGCGATTCGTGCAGTGGCAATGGCCCGCCAAGCCGGCTTCGATAACTTCAATCTCGATTTAATGCATGGACTGCCAGACCAATCACCCGAAGAAGCTCTCGCTGACTTGCAAACAGCTATCGACTTAGCACCCAGTCATCTGTCTTGGTACCAACTGACAATGGAACCCAATACAGTATTTTGGAGCAAGCCACCGCTGTTACCTGAAGATGATGTGCTCTGGGATATTCAAGAAGCAGGGCAAGCTTTACTGGCTCAGCACGGGTTTATCCAATATGAAGTATCAGCCTATGCGCGTAAAGAAGCAGTGGCGCAGCACAATGTTAATTATTGGTCCTTTGGTGATTTTATTGGTATTGGTGCCGGCGCACACGGCAAGGTCAGTGACCCTCACGGGCGTATTCAGCGTACCTGGAAAACCCGCCAACCCAGTGACTATTTAGACTCTGAAACGCCTTTCTTAGCTGGCAGCTCCGTTCTCGCGGCAGAAGACTTGCCTTTTGAGTTTTTAATGAATGCCTTAAGGCTGACTGAAGGCGTACAGCTCAAGCTCTTTAGTGAGCGCACAGGCCTGCCTACTGACGTGCTGCTCGATGGTGTAACACAAGCCCATAAACGCGGCCTGCTCAGTGATGAGCCTGAACGCTTGGCTGCCAGCGCACAAGGGCAGTTGTTTTTAAATGATTTACTGCAAATTTTTCTGACACCACAGCGCTAAACTGACACAAATAAAATGGGAGTTATATGGACGTATTAGTTGACCTGATCTTGACGCTATCTAAATGGAGCCGCACGCACCTACATGATATTACTTTGGCCATTATGGCCACAGCGCTGGTGCTATTTGGCCCAATGCTTATCAGCTGGGTTCGACGCTCGATCAGCCATTTAAACTTTGTCATACGCACGCTGATTTTTGTACTGGTCTGCGCCATTGGTTTTGGCTTGGCGATGATTTATCTGACACCGATGCTGGTCACTGCATTTGCGCACCTCAACAACTACACGCTGGCGCCAGTGCTGCTGATGGTGTTTATTCTGATTGGCGTCTTAGCTGACCGAAACTGACCGGAGCAGTTGGGCTGCTAAAGGGTTTTATCTAGACCTAGATGACTGCGCTACACGCTACATTTACAGCGGCACAGTAGAGTCTGTCATCCCTACTGTACTGCACCCAAAACCAAAGACTAAACACGATTTAGTCAGTCGTACGCTGAAACTTCAAATCCCAAACACCATGACCTAAACGTTCACCACGACGTTCAAATTTAGTCACAGGACGTTCCGCTGGACGCTCCACACAGGTCTGATCCTCAGACAGATTGACAAAACCTGGTGCCGCATTTAACACTTCTAGCATATATTCAGCATAGGGTTCCCAGTCTGTCGCCAAATGAAATATGCCACCCACCTTCAGCTTGCTGCGCACCAACTGTGCAAATTCAGGCTGCACAATACGACGTTTGTGATGGCGACTTTTATGCCATGGATCAGGAAAGAACAACATCAGACGATCCAAACTGGCATCGGCAACACAGTTTTTTAACACTTCTAACGCATCACAACTGTAGACGCGAACGTTGCTGACTTTTTCTGTCAGCAAGCCATTGAGCAACGCACCCACGCCAGGACGATGCACTTCAATACCGATAAAATCCTGCTCAGGTGCAGCTTGCGCCATTTCTAGCAACGACTGCCCCATACCAAAACCAATCTCTAAGGTACGCGGTGCTTGTCTGGCAAAGACTTTATTAAAATCTTGTAAGCCATCAGCCAGCAACATACCAAATTTTGGCCATCCCTCATCCAAGCCACGCTGCTGCCCATCAGTCATACGACCAGCACGCATCACATAGCTTTTAATTTCACGACGGCGCACAGGCAACGCTTCATCCGTGATCAGATCGTCAGTCATGGGAATCCTATCTAAATAAGTTGTATGGCAGCGCAGAGTCAGCGCTGCCATTTAATTAAATTACGGTTTAGCCAATTATGCCGTCAAGAGGTGATGAGGCACTGGCATAGAGTCTCTTAGGCATACGCCCTGCTAGGTATGCCAAACGCCCCGCTTCAATCGCATGGCGCATGGCTTGTGCCATCAAAATAGGCTGCTGTGCGTTGGCAATTGCACTGTTCATAAGGACTGCCGCGCAACCCATTTCCATCGCAATAGTGGCATCTGATGCGGTCCCCACTCCAGCATCCACTAGCACTGGCACTTTTGCTTCTTCTAAAATAATACGCAGATTGTACGGATTACAAATACCTAAGCCAGTACCAATCAATCCGGCTAACGGCATCACTGCAATACAACCAATCGCCTCAAGTTCGCGGGCGATAATGGGATCATCGCTGGTGTAGACCATCACTTCAAAGCCTTCATCCACCAGCACTTTGGCGGCTTTTAGGGTTTCTACTACGTTAGGAAATAAGGTTTTCTGATCAGCGAGAATTTCCAGCTTAACCAAATTACGACCACCCAATAACTCTCGCGCTAAGCGACAGGTACGAATCGCAGACTCTGCGTCATAGCAACCAGCCGTATTGGGCAAAATGGTATAGCGATCAGGACTGATCACATCCAATAAATTTTCTTCATCTTTATTCTGACCAATATTAGTACGGCGCACTGCTACAGTCACAATTTCAGCACCAGAGGCTTCAATCGCTAAACGCGTTTCTTCCATGTCTTTATATTTACCCGTTCCCACCAATAAGCGTGATGAGTACGTTTTTCCCGCTATTACAAAGGGCCGATCGGTCCGCACAAGATTCATCTAAAGCCTCTCTTATATAAGTCAAAGCAGTCAGTTATAACTAACCACCACCAATCGCATGTACAATTTCAACAGCATCGCCCTCTTTAAGCAGGGTTGCTTCGTACATACTGCGCGGTACAATTTCGAAGTTTAACTCGACGGCAACGCGGCGCCCTGCTAACTGCAGATGCTCAATTAAACCTGCCACACTGAGCGACTCGCTTACTGCGTAGGTCTCACCATTCAACTGAATATGCATAACACAACCGTGAAATTCCGAAGGGGCATTATTTTAGCGGGTTCAAGCACTGATCACCAAATATTTACGCTTTGCGCCAAGCAGCGCACGCCAAACTAAACCAACCCAGCACTAACAAGCTACCGCCGACTGGCGTAATCAAGCCCAGTTTAAACGGCGTCAACACTAGCACATACAAACTACCAGAAAATAAGACAATACCGACTGTAAAGAATATCGCCGCGAACAATAGCGCCCGCGAAGGACGGCTTTGCGCCAACAGAGCGACCAGTAACAAGGCCAATGCATGAATGAACTGATACTGCACACCTGTCTGTAGCACAGCCAAAGACTCTGCACTCAAGGTGTTTTTCAAGCCGTGCGCGGCAAATGCGCCCAACAATACCGCTAAACCACCAAAAACTGCTGCGATGAATACGCTATAACGCACGATCAACTCTCCACATTATTAAAACGCTGGTTATACTGCTAGCTATGCTTTTTTAGGTTAAAACGATGCTACGCAAACTGTCTCGCACTCTACTGCTCACCCTACTCGCCTGCATGGCGCTCAGTATTGTACTGGTATTGCTATTACGCTGGGTTAACTTGCCGTTTAGCACGCTCATGATCGAACGACAGATCGAAGCGAGGCTAGCAGGACAAAACTATACAGCTGAACGCATCTGGCAGCCTTGGCATACCTTACCTGACCATTTAAAAATGGCGGTGATTGCTGCGGAAGACCAACAGTTCTCCAGCCATTACGGCTTTGATATCGCCGCCATTCGCGCGGCACTAGCATTCAATCAAAAGGGCAATAGTATACGAGGCGCCAGCACACTTTCACAGCAAGTGGCTAAGAACACATTTTTATGGTCAGCGCGCAGCTGGCCGCGAAAAATCTTAGAGGCGTGGTTCACTGCGTTGATTGAACTGCTCTGGAGCAAAGAGCGCATTCTTGAAGTGTATTTAAACAGTGCCGAGTGGGGACCTGGAGTTTTCGGTGCACACGCTGCAGCACAGTATCATTTCAATACTGGGGCAGCATATTTATCCAACCAGCAAGCCTACTTGCTGGCGGCAATACTACCCAGCCCATTAAAACGTAGCGCCAGCCAGCCTAGCCCAGCAACTGAGCAACGTGCACGTTGGATTCGTCGTCAAGTACAGCAGCTGGGCGGGAGTAACTATTTACACGCGCTTAAGCCTTCTTATCCTGACTGGGTGTTAACCTTTGCTACTCAAGCAAGAAACCTATTCAACTTTTAAGGTTTCTAGTGACGATAATCACTTAGTGGATTTTACCAGCGCAGAGCTTAAGCTTGTGTTTAGAAACGTTGCATTGGCCTCGACTGCAGTCACCGGTTTTCCGTACCAATAGCCTTGCCCTTCATCACAGCCTAATGCAATAAGGAAGCGCTCTTGCTCAAGGGTTTCAACTCCTTCAGCGATGACCTGCATCCCTAAATTTTTACTCAACTGAATGATCGTTTTCACAATAGTGGCATTATCTTCACTATCAAATACATCTTGCACAAAGCTTTTATCAATTTTTATCTTATCCAACGGCAACGTTTTTAAATAACTTAACGACGAATAACCCGTACCAAAGTCATCAATGGCTACACGCACCCCCATACCTCGCAAGCCGCGTAAATTTCTGGCTGCAGCCCTAATATCTTCCATCAAACCTGTTTCGGTAACTTCCAGCTCTAAGCTGTCTGGCTGCAAGTTATACAGCACCAACTTTTCTTTCACTTGCCGTAATAAGTCTGCGTGGTGCAACTGTGCTGCTGATAAGTTAACCGCCATTCTTAAGTCTGTCTTGCCTTCAGCATGCCATTCACGCAATTGTTGGCATGCTTGGTCCAATACCCAGCCGCCTAGTTCAATAATATGGCTGCTTTGTTCTGCTAGCGGAATAAACACATCTGGCGAGATCATACCCAGTTCCGGGTGTGTCCAGCGCAACAATGCTTCTACACCAATGACGTTCTTGGTGCTGTAATTAATTTGTTGTTGGTAGACCAAATGCAACTGATTATTGCTGACTGCATCTTTAAGATCTTTTTTAAGTCGTCGCCGTCTGCGTATTTCTAAATCTATACTGGCGATAAAAAACTGATAGCGATTGCGTGCATCTTTTTTAGCCAGCTGCATGGTTTGTTCAGCTTGCTGCGACAGACTCTCTGTGCTCTCGCCATCATCTGGATACAAGGTAATACCTATGGTGGCATACAATCGTACCGATAAAAGCTCAGAACGGTATGACTGAGCCATGACCAAGGGTTCTTTGAGACTTTCAAGAATATTTTGCGCCAACTCAGCAGCTTGCTCAGGCTCATCAATACCAGACTTAACAATCACAAACTGGTCGCCACCTAAACGCGCCAAGCAACCATCGTGCTCACCATGCACCCGCAAACGTCGCGCAACACCTTGTAATAACCAGTCGCCGATCTGATAGTTGTGCTGTTCATTAATATTTTTAAAGTCATCCAACCCAAGACACAGTACTGCAACGCCTTGCTGTTTATCACGCGCATCATCAATGATTTTATCCAGCTGCAGTTGCAACTCTTGTCGATTGGGCAACCCTGTCAGAAAGTCAATTTGCGACATCAACAATAAACTGTCTTCTGCTTCACGCCGCAAGTGTGTATTGCGTTCAATAGCGGCTAATAACTGATTCACTTTGCGTGTCCACACACCCAGTTCATTTTTCTCATGCCCTTTAAGCAACGGCAACTGATGGTCAGCCGGACGATCGGGATTAATACGATTTAAATGCCGAATGGTTTTCTCTAGCGGCCGCGTTAACAGCGTATGATAAATTAAATACAGTACTAAGCCTAAAATCAATGCACTGAGTACGCCTGAAATTAGAATCGCAACAGCATTTTTTAGTAAGCGCTCACCATATAACGCAGTATCTAACACAATGCTTAAGTCACCGTAATACTCGCCATCGTCTACATCTCTGCCCAAAGCTACTTTGAAAGAGCGTTCTTGAGAAAACACCAAGTCGGTAAAATTACGGCGTTGCGAAACCCGCAAATCTTGCGATGCTTGCGCCAAAAGTGCTTCGTTGGGGTGACCAATACTGGCGAAACGCACAGCTTCATGATGCAGCAAGCCTTCGATAACCTGCCGCCCCACGCTCTCATCAAGACTGTACAGCGCTTGTGTTGAAGGGTCTTCAAACATCGCCAATATACGCTGACCATCATTTTCGATCTGTTGCTCGGTTAGATGCACGTCATAGGCAATTTGCAGAAAACTCAAGACAATACCCACAAACAAGGCCGCACCAACCACCCAGCGCAAAAGCTTAAACGATAAACTGTCTTTACGCTCTATATTCAATAATAGCTGCCTTTTTATTATGTTTTGTTAGCAGCCGACTGTTTGTCCTGCTCTCAAAACCTCTTATTTATACTCCATAAAACACAAACAGAACACCTTTTCAAAAACAAGTCGTTACAAAAAACCCCCAACGCTGACAATGCAACGTTTGGGGGTTTTGATAAAGCATGCTTTAGTTCTACTAGCACTTAGCCAGCGAAGTTTTTCGCTACAAAGTCCCAGTTCACTAGATTCCAGAACGCTTCAACGTACTTAGGACGCGCATTACGGTAATCAATGTAATATGCATGCTCCCATACATCACAGGTCAACAGCGCTGTATCGTTAGTGGTTAACGGGCAACCTGCACCAATGGTGCTAGATAATGCTAAAGAGCCATCAGCTTTTTTAACTAACCACGCCCAACCTGAACCGAATGTACCGATTGCAGTTTTAGTGAACTCTTCTTTGAACGCTGCAAATGAACCGAAGGTTGCATTAATAGCATCAGCTAAAGCACCTGTTGGCTCACCGCCAGCATTAGCTGCTAAGCAGTTCCAGTAAAATGTGTGATTCCAAACTTGTGCAGCGTTGTTGAATACGCCACCGCTTGAAGTTTTAATAATATCTTCTAAGCTTTTACCTTCAAATTCTGTACCAGGAACCAAGTTATTTAAGTTCACAACATAGGCGTTGTGGTGCTTACCGTGGTGAAAATCTAGAGTTTCTGCAGAGATATGCGGTTCTAGTGCATTTTTTTCGTAAGGAAGTGCAGGTAATTCAAAAGCCATGATTATTCTCCAGTTACATCAGACGAGGCACAGTCAGCAAGTTAACGGACAACTGATTCAATTGCCAGCAGTTCCGACTTGCTTTAAGTCATGCATTATAGCATCCCAAGGATTGCTTATCCACGCAGTATCTATAGGGCTTTAACCATTAAGGACTAATTGTGCCGCCACGCTGAACATCATCAAAGCAACTAAAAAATCAATCACTCGCCAAGTGATAGGCCGCGCCAGCCAAGGTGCTAATTTTGCCGCACCCAGCGCTAAACTAAAAAACCACAATAGCGAACCGGTTGCTGCGCCTAGCACATAAGCGCTCGGCGATACTTGCTGCGCACCGAGCGAGCCGATCAATAAGACAGTATCTAAATACACATGCGGGTTGAGCAAAGTAACCGCCAAGGTTGTCATCAATACCGCTCGCAATGACTGAGCTGGATGCACGACAACAGTGGTTAGTGTGTTTCTACGGAAAGCACGCTGCAATGCTAATGCACCATAGGATGATAGGAACAGCACCCCACCCCAGCGCGCAATAGTGAGCAAAACAGGACTACTGGTGAGAACCTGTGCCAGCCCATAAACGCCACAAGTGATCAGCAGCACATCAAAAAAGACACAGACACCAGCAACCCAAAGGTGATGCTCACGACGCAGCGCTTGCGAGACGACAAAAGCATTTTGTGCGCCGATCGCCATAATCAATCCCAACGCAATCAACACGCCACTGGTGTAACTTTGCAGCACAACTCACACTCCAAAATATGTTCTATAGAGACGCGTTATATTTTCATATCGACAATAAAAAAACCGCCGGCCGGCGGTTTTTTTAACAATATTCGACTTACAAGCCAGACATTGACTTAATCGCACTCATTAACTCGTCATCAGTACAATCGCTGCATGTACCTTTAGGCGGCATCGCATTAAGACCGCTGACTGCAGTTTTCAATAAACCATCTAAACCGCCTACAGCGTCTGCACGTGCCTGCCATGCTGCAGTGTCACCTGTTTTAGGTGCTTCAAGTAAGCCTATTGAATGACAAACAGTGCAATACTGTTTGTAAACGTCCTCACCACTGCGCCCTGCTGAAGCAACAGCTCCAGCATCAGTGCTTGCCACCGCAGCAACTGGGGCGTTCGCACATTCTTGACCTTGAACGCACACTTCACCGACTGGTTTAATGCGTTGCGCAATTTCTTCATCAGTGGTCGCTTGTGCACTGACAGCCCATAAGGCTAAGACAGTTGCTTGAGCTACCAGAATTTTTCTCATCAGGTTCACAGTACACCCTCTATTCTTATGGCAAGTCATTCTCGCAAGACCTCTTTTGCGAGCTCTACACAGTATAACCACTCCCTGCCGTCAGGCAAACAGAACAATATAAGCAATAGCCATTTTTTCACGCGTGATCAGTTGAGTACTCATAGCGCACACGCCTTGCATTGCATAATAACTCGAAGGAATTTGTCCCCGCACGCGCCCACCTCATCAACCGATACCGTCGCGCCCTACAACTCAACGTTACCGCCAAGATTTTATCGGCGCACAAGCGCCGCGCTAATCGATAGTTATGTCACAAGACTTGTAAATCAATTAACGCGCGTGCTGGACGTATGAACCATCCACCTTCTAAATTAAAACGACTCACCATGACTCATCCTAGTAGCCGCGCGATACAGATAATGCAACCACAGCAACCCACTACGCTTTAGCAATAACGAAATATATCCAAGCCTTCACAGCTGATCTGCGGAGTTTTTTTGCTCATGATATCTGCCAGATAACTCGCCGAGCCACAGGACATGGTCCAGCCTAAAGTGCCGTGCCCTGTATTTAAAAACAAATTACGGTAGGCCGTCTTGCCAACAATTGGAGTACCGTCAGGTGTCGCCGGACGTAAACCAGTCCAAAACTCAGCCTGAGTTAAATCACCAGCATGCGGGTACAACAAGCCCATCACATACTCTAGTGTTTCGCGGTGTTTGGGGTTCAGTGTCAAATCAAAGCCCTTAATATGCGCCATACCACCGACACGCATGCGCTGATCAAAACGGGTCACTGCCACTTTATAGGTTTCATCAACAATGGTTGACCGAGGTGCCATCAAAGGGTCTGTTATCGGCACTGTCAGCGTATAGCCCTTTAATGGGTAAATCGGGGTTTTAATCCCCAAAGGTTCAAGCATTAAACGGGAATAACTACCCAGCGCGACCACATACTGATCAGCTGTTTCTAGCTCGCCATCGATATAGACACCGGTGATGCGATCGCCCGTGCAACTGATGCTCTCTATGCTTTGCTCAAAACGAAACTCAACACCAAGATCACGCGCTTTAGCGGCCAAATTACGGGTAAATAAATTACAATCACCGGTTTGATCATTGGGCAGGTGCAAAGCGCCAACTAACGTATCAGAGACAGCTGCTAAGGCCGGTTCAACACGGGCAATCTCTGCCGTGCCCATCAACTCATAAGGCACACCATTGCGCTCTAACACAGCAATATCTTGCGCGGTACTATCAAACTGTTGCTGACTACGAAACAACTGCGTGGTACCTTTTTGCCGACCTTCATACTCAATGCCCGTCTCTGCGCGCACCGCATCTAAGCAATCACGGCTGTATTCAGCAAGGCGAACCATACGCTCTTTATTCACCACATAACGCGCTGGCGTGCAATTGCGTAGCATTTGCGCCATCCACTGGTACTGGAAAATATCAGAACGCAAACGTACAGAAAAAGGCGAATGCGCTCGCATCATCCATTTTATTGCTTTGAAGGGGATGCCTGGAGCCGCCCAAGGCGATGCATGGCCCGGCGAGATTTGCCCAGCATTGGCAAAACTGGTTTCCTCCGCAACAGCAGTTTGACGGTCTACCACCACCACTTGGTAGCCCTGTTTAGCTAAATAGTACGCGCTGGTCACGCCTACAACACCTGCACCTAGTATTAGTACCCGCATATTGCTCCCAGTGGTGCTTGATTGATTTGGATTTCTTGATCTGAACGTACTTTACACCGCGCTCGCTTTTAGTAAGCCTACTGGCGTTAGCAACTGCTCACGCCAAGTAAAAGCCACCGGCCACAAGTTTTGCTCAATCTTTGCCTGCTGCCACAATTGCGTAAACGATTGCAGGGCAACAGGATGCTGCACCTGTCCAGCCAGTAGCGACAATGGCCATAAGACAAAAGCGTTTTTTAAGATTTCAGCACGCGGCAGAGTGATATTGCCGTATACACCAACATGCTGGCCGTATAACAGCACATCAATATCCAGCGGTAAGCCTTTACGTGGTACAGCATAACGACCATTCAGCGCTTCAATCTGTTTAAGATGTTGATCCAACTCTGGTAAAGGCATGCGAGTTTTAACATGTACCACCATATTTAAAAAACAATCACTGCGGATTCCCACAGGTTCGCTTTCAAACACCGGCGAGCAGTGCAGATCACCAAACAGCTCAAATAGTGCATCCAGCCCAGCATGTAGATGTTTTTCACGCTCAACATTACTGCCTAAACCCAAGTACACGTCGATTAACGGCATCCGCGTTCAATCTCCACGCCGACACCGCATGCACTGGCAACCGCACTAGGCTTAGTGATTTTTAAGCGCAACCACGGGATATTGAACTCAAGCATTAACAGCGCGGCCAAGCGCTCGGCAAAAGTTTCAACTAATTCAAAGCTACTATTGTGTGCAAAATGCTGAATACGCCCAGAAACAGCGGCGTAATCTAAAGCCAAATGTAATGCATCATCTGCAGCACAGGGACGATTATCCCAGCCCATTTGCACATCCACTAATAAGTTTTGGCGAATTGTGCGTTCCCAATCATAAGCACCAATAACAGTCTCTACTTCGAGACTTTTGATAAATACCGTGTCCACTTTGCTCCTGCCTCGTTAGAATCAAGACTCGCTGGCCTTGGATCGTTCAAATGTTTGAGTTACTACTGGTATGCGCTTATCTGATTGGCTCATTTTCATTTGCCATCGTACTGAGCCGTTATTACGGTAATCACGACCCGCGCCAGCAAGGTTCTGGCAACCCGGGTGCCACTAATATGTTACGTGTTGCCGGTAAACGTCTGGCTATTCTGACCTTGCTCGGCGATCTGAGCAAAGGATTACTGCCAATTTTAATTGCTAGAGCTCTAGGTTTCAGCGAACAACAACAGGCTTGGGTCGGCTTAGCAGCGGTTATTGGTCACTTATATCCTATTTATTTTAACTTTCGCGGCGGCAAAGGTGTTGCTACGACTGCAGGCATGTTGCTCGGTTTATACCCACCAGCAGCACTGCTAGCGTTGGCTGCTTGGTTGCTAACCTTTAGCCTCACACGCATCAGCTCACTCGCAGCTCTGGCCTGCGTACCGTTGTGCTTGCCTTTGCTGGCTTGGCAGCAGCCTCAAGCTTTATTACCGGTTAGTGTTCTCAGCGTATTACTGGTCTGGCGTCACCGCAAAAATCTAAAAGATTTGCTGGAGGGTAACGAGCGCAGCTTTAAAGATTAATTGCTTGCAGTCAGCGCCGGCAGCTCTTCCATTGGCCAGCGTGCCCGAGCGTTAATCGCAAGACCTTCTTTTTGCCCCGCCAACAAGCGCTGACAACCGGCATAGGCGATCATCGCCCCGTTATCAGTACAGAATTCTGGACGCGCATAAAACACCTCACCTTGACGCTTGGCCAGCATGTTTTCTAATGAGCGGCGCAGCGCTTGATTAGCACTCACACCACCGGCAATCACCAGTGTTTTTAAATTTTCTTGCTCAAGCGCGCGCTGGCATTTAATCGTCAACGTTGACACCACCGCCACCTGAAAGGCATGCGCTAGATCAGCGCGCGTTTGTTCGCCGTCATCACCGGCGGCAATGCATTTGCTCCATGCGGTCAAAGTGGCGGTTTTCAGTCCACTGAAACTAAACTGCAAGCCGGGGCGGTCAGTCATCGGCTTAGGCAAAGTAAAACGACCGGGCTGCCCCTGCTCAGCAACACGCGCTATTTCAGGACCACCGGGATACTTTAATCCCATCATTTTTGCAGTTTTATCAAAGGCCTCACCAGCGGCATCATCAATTGACTCACCCAACAAACGGTACTCACCAATACCGTCCACGCGGACTAATTGGGTGTGCCCACCAGACACTAATAAAGCGACAAAAGGAAACTTTGGTGGTGTTTCTTCAAGCATCGGTGCTAATAAGTGGCCTTCCATATGGTGCACACCAATGGATGGCACATCCCAAGCAAAAGCCAAAGCTTGTGCGCAAGACGCACCCACCAACAATGCGCCCACCAACCCTGGACCTGCAGTGTAAGCGATGCCCTGAATATCACTGGGAGAGCACTGCGCATCCGCTAATACCTGCTCAATCAATGGCAACATGCGCTTAATATGATCACGCGAAGCCAACTCCGGAACCACACCCCCATACAGGCGATGCAATTCAATTTGACTAAATAATGCATCCGCCAACAGGCCACGTTGACTGTCATATAACGCAACGCCTGTTTCATCGCAGGATGTTTCTAGACCTAAGACCAACATTTAATCTATCCGCCCAACTTTACAAAAAAAGAATATGCACGCATCATAGGCGGCTTAGCGGTGATGTTCTATGCTTTTCAGCAATGCCTTTGCTTTTACTGAAAAAAGCAGGTAATATCCGCAACCCTTGAAAACCGATATATATTCTTACTGGATGTATGTCAAACCACCCGGTCATTGATGAAGGTACGAATCGGATGCCAACTGTCAAACTTAAAGACAACGAACCATTTGACGTTGCTCTGCGTCGCTTCAAGCGCTCCTGCGAAAAAGCCGGTGTTCTTGCTGATATACGCAGTCGCGAATTTTATGAAAAGCCTACTGCTGAACGCAAGCGTAAAGCAGCAGCTGCAGTAAAGCGTCATGCAAAAAAAGTTCAACGCGAACAACGTCGTCACGAACGCCTATATTAAGTTTTATAGGTTTAGTGCGTAACAAAGCCCGGATTCGTCCGGGTTTTGTCGTTTCAATCATTTTACTTTTCTAATCAGTTCGACACTAAAGACACCGCACAGCCAAGCGGCACCTGCTTTGTCTGCAACAGCCCAACTCAGACACTCAATTCTGCAAAACTTACCTAACAGTTAACTGTCATACAGGTACGCGCTTGAGTGCCGATATACTTGAATCGAACAGCATCGAAGTAACATAAATCAAGCATTGTAAGGACTCCATGGCTGGATTAATTGCACAAGGTTTTATTGATGACTTACTCAACCGCACCGACATAGTCGAAGTGGTGAGTTCACGTGTGCAATTAAAAAAATCTGGGAAAAACTACACTGCCTGCTGCCCCTTCCACCAAGAGAAAACACCCTCATTCAGCGTCAATCATGAAAAACAGTTTTATTACTGTTTTGGTTGCGGTGCCGGCGGTAATGCCCTTGGTTTTATTATGGATCACGATCACCTTGATTTTCCTGAGGCGGTCGAAGAACTTGCCAAGCGCGCTGGCGTTGAAATTGAACACGAAGACAGCAGTGCACCACAAAAGCCACGTCAAGCCGTTGACTCACCACTCTACGCATTACTGACGGCGGCCAGCGACTACTATCGCGCGGCGCTGAAAAGCCACCCTCAGCGTGATGCTGCAGTCAGCTATTTAAAAAAACGCGGTGTCTCTGGCGTAATTGCGCGCGATTTCGCTCTAGGCTTTGCCCCGCCAGGCTGGGACAATCTAAGCAAGCACCTAGGTGGCGATAGCCTGCAACAAAAAGCGCTGGTGGATGCCGGCCTACTGGCTGAAAATGCTGAGAGCAAACGCCGCTATGACCGTTTCCGCGATCGGATTATTTTTCCGATCCACGACTCGCGCGGGCGTATTATCGGTTTTGGTGGGCGCGTACTGGGTGACGATAAACCCAAGTATCTCAACTCTCCTGAAACTGCCGTTTTCCATAAAGGCCAAGAGCTATACGGCCTCTACGAAGCACGCAAACACAACCGCCAACTCAATGAGATTATTGTCGTTGAAGGCTATATGGATGTAATCGCTCTCGCCCAACAAGGCTTACGTAACGCCGTAGCTACTCTCGGCACAGCGACCAGCGAAGAACACATTAAACGCTTATTTAGAGTGGTGCCCAATATTTTATTTTGCTTTGACGGCGACAATGCCGGCCGCAAAGCCGCCTGGCGCGCACTTGAAGCCACCCTCAGCAACTTAAAAGACGGTCAGCAAGCGCGATTTTTATTTGTTCCCGACGGTGAAGACCCTGACAGCCTCATTCGCAGCGAAGGCCTCGATGCTTTTCAAGCGCGCATGACACAACAAGCTGTTCCCTTAACCGAATACTTCTTTACGCACTTAGCAGAAGAAGTAAATCTTGAGTCACTGGAAGGCAAGGCGCACATGGCGACCCTTGCTGCGCCTCTGGTCGAGCGCATTCCCGGCGCCAACTTACGCGCCTTAATGCGCCAAAAACTGACTCAAATGACCGGTCTATCCGGCGCAGCGAGCCAAGATAACAGCCCGCCGCCAACACAAGACTGGCCAGCAAGCGACGACTACGATCACGAGTCAATTGACCTTGACGCGTACAATCAGTTCCACGCAAATGACTACACGCAGATACCAACACAGGCTCTGCCCCAGTCACTTAAAAAACACAGCCATAATGAAAACTCATGGCAACCTAAAAGCGCTCCAGCACGCCAATCAAACCGTGCTAATGCCGCTGTAGAAACCCCGCACTTGGCCGCTCTGCGTACCTTGTTGCATCATCCACACCTAGCTTTAAAAGTTGACACCGCAAGCAATCTTGCTGCAGAAGATGACTTATACGCGCAATTGCTCGTCTCATTACTCGAAGCGCTGCAGAAAAGCCCCAACCTCAGCCCACTACAATTGATTGCACGATGGCATGGCACCGAACAAGGCCACCTTTTACGTGCATTGGCTGAGAAAGAATGGCTGATCGATGCAGATAACCTTGAACAACAATTTTTCGACACCATAACTCGTTTAGCATCACGTCAACGCGAGCGCCTTATTGAACAATTACTCAACAAGGCCCGCTCCGACGAGCTTTCTAGCGAAGAAAAACAACACTTGCGTACATTGTTTGAACAACACAACAATGTACCAAGTACCGGCCAAACTGGTAATTAAGCAGCCATATGCAGTATAATATGCACTTTATTGCCGTTCGGCCCAGACCTTTCATGGATAGGGTGATATGTCCGCAAAAGCACAACAATCTCGTTTAAAAGAACTCATCGCCCTCGGTCGCGAGCAGGGATACCTGACTTACGCTGAGGTCAACGACCACCTTCCTGAAGATATTTCTGATCCAGAACAGGTCGAAGATATTATTCGCATGATCAACGACATGGGAATTAATGTTTTCGAAACAGCTCCTGATGCTGACGCCTTGCTATTAGCAGGTGCCGACACTGATGAAGCAGCCGCTGAAGAGGCTGCTGCCGCCTTGGCTGCAGTTGAAACCGACATTGGCCGCACCACCGACCCTGTGCGCATGTACATGCGCGAAATGGGCACCGTGGAACTTCTCACGCGCGAAGGCGAGATTGAAATCGCCAAGCGTATTGAGGAAGGTATTCGCGATGTGATGGGTGCTATCGCGCACTTCCCAGGCACTGTAGCCAGTATTCTTGATAGCTTTGATCGCGCCATCACTGACGGCACCCGCCTGACTGACGTCTTCAACGGTTACATTGACCCTGACGACGAAGTTGCTCAACCCGCCGTTGTTGCAGCTGCGGCTGCTGCGGCTAAAAGCACTGCAGCGGCAGCTGCGGCCAAAAAAGCAACTGATGATGACGACGAAGACGAAGAGGAAGAAGCCGAGGAAGAAGAAGAGGAAGCTGGCGACGGCGGTCCTGATCCTGAGCTCGCCAAACAACGCTTTGGTGCGGTCGCTGAAAAGCTTGCCATTGCAGATAAAGTTCTACTCAAACATAAGCGCAACAGCAAACAAGCAGCAACTGCTCTGCAAGAACTTGCAGAACTGTTTATGCCAATCAAGCTGGTGCCTAAGCAGTACGATGCCTTAGTTCTGCACGTGCGTGATTCTCTACTGCGCCTGCGCAGACAAGAGCGCGCTATTATGCAGTTATGCATTCGCGATGCACGCATGCCTCGTGCTGACTTTTTGAAGCACTTTCCTGGCAATGAAACCGACCTTGACTGGTCAGTAAAACTCAGTGAAGGCAAAGCTCGCTACGCAGCAGCTTTAGCACCACTGGTTGAAGATATTCAGCGCCACCAGCAAACCTTGATTGATTTAGAAACAGAAACAGCATTAAGTATTGCTGATATCAAAGACATTAACCGTCGCATGTCGATTGGTGAAGCTAAAGCCGGTCGCGCCAAGAAAGAAATGGTTGAAGCCAACCTGCGCTTAGTGATTTCCATTGCCAAAAAATACACCAACCGTGGTTTGCAATTCTTGGATTTAATCCAAGAAGGTAATATCGGCCTGATGAAAGCCGTTGATAAGTTTGAATACCGTCGTGGTTACAAATTCTCAACCTACGCCACTTGGTGGATTCGTCAGGCCATCACCCGCTCGATTGCAGACCAAGCGCGCACCATTCGTATTCCTGTGCATATGATTGAGACTATAAATAAACTCAACCGTATCTCACGCCAAATGCTCCAAGAGATGGGTCGCGAACCCACCCCTGAAGAGCTTGGCGAGCGCATGGAAATGTCTGAAGATCGTGTGCGCAAAGTCCTAAAGATTGCTAAAGAACCAATCTCCATGGAAACACCGATTGGTGATGATGAAGACTCACATTTGGGTGATTTCATTGAAGACGCCGCCATGCAGTCACCGATTGATATCGCCACTGTAGAGAGCCTCAAAGAGTCCACCCGTGATGTTCTCAGCGGTCTTACAGAGCGCGAAGCAAAAGTACTGCGTATGCGTTTCGGTATTGATATGAATACTGACCATACCCTCGAAGAAGTCGGTAAACAGTTTGATGTAACCCGTGAACGGATTCGTCAAATTGAAGCCAAGGCGCTACGCAAATTGCGCCACCCATCACGCAGTGAGCATTTACGCTCGTTCCTTGATGAGTAAAACCAACAACCCCCGATAATTTCGGGGGTTTTTGTTTGCGTCTTTGCAGCACACGAGTATAATCACTCGCTGCAACTGGGGCCTGTAGCTCAGTTGGTTAGAGCAGGGGACTCATAATCCCTTGGTCCACGGTTCAAGTCCGTGCAGGCCCACCATCTTCAAAGCCACGTATCATAAGGCTTACAGCAACAAAGCACTAAACCCCGCTCTACTGCTTAAAATAGAATAACGACTCTCAGGTAACGCTCAGGTGTCGTTTTTCTAGATACTAAACTGCTCGGCGAACTCATATTCTCGGGCAGCATCTTGTTTTTCAGTGCTGACTGTCAGCCAATCAGCACATACCCACCCCTCGCAACAAGCATCCTAGTAGGCACCTTCGCTATAAATCAATTCGTAGCTATGGCTATAAATTTCGACAATATTGCCAAATGGGTCTTCCATATAAATCATCCGATAAGGTTTCTCACCGGGGTAATAATAACGCGGTTTCTCCATACGTTTTTTACCACCTGCAACTACGATACGCTCAGCCAACTCTTCAAGGTTCGGGTCTTGCACACAAAAATGAAAAATACCGGTCTTCCAGTACTCAAAGTTATTCTCAGGATTGACTTGATTTTTAAACTGAAAAATCTCCACACCAATACGGTCACCGGTGGATAAGTGAGCAATGCGAAAACTGCCCCAACCTTGGCCAAATACTTCGGTACACATCTCACCTATGGCACTATTATCTTCAACGATCTCTGTTGGCTGCATAATCAAATACCAGCCCATCACTTCGGTATAAAACTTAACCGCTGCCTCTAGATCAGGTACTGAAATGCCAATGTGCGAAAAGTTTCTAGGGTAAACATTACTCATGACCTGCTCCTGTATTTAAGTCGATACCAGATTACAAAAGCTGACTGATTACGTAAAATTATCAATTATCATAAGCATGAGTACAAAACGTAATGATCAATACCCTATGGCTGCGCAGCTTCTGCACTTTGGTTGAGCTCAAGCACTTCACCCGCAGCGCCGAGCGCTTGCACATGACCCAATCCGGCGTCAGTCAGCATGTGCGTAAACTAGAAGAGCAACTGGGAATAGCTTTACTGGATCGGCAAGGCAAAACGTTCGTGCTGACAGAGGCTGGTGAACGCCTCTATATAGAAGCACGCAATATCATTTCGGAGCTATCCAGCCTCGAACAACGGATCGTCGCTGATCCGGCCTATGAAGGTGTAGTACGCGTGATGTCGCCAGGCAGTGTTGGCTTAAAACTCTACCCGCTACTGCTCGCGCTACAACAACAACAGCCAAAACTGATCATTGACTATCGGTTTGCACCCAACGCCACGATTGAGCAAGCGATTGCTGAATCAACCGTGGATATAGGTTTGATGAGCACTGTTTCGCTGCTCGCGGACGTCAGCTGCCAACCTATTAGCAAGGAGGCGCTTTTGCTAGTAACACCGGCCAATACTGTTAAGCCCAGTTGGGCAGCACTCTGCGCGCTGGGCTTTATAGATCACCCCGACGCAGCCCATCATGCTGGCCTGCTGCTTAGCGCAAATTACCCTGAATTTCAAAACAGTAGTTTGTTGACTAAAAAAGGCTTCTCAAATCAGATCGATCTAATCCTGCAACCGGTCAGCATGGGTTTAGGCTTTACTGTATTACCTGCCAATGCCGTTGAGAGCTTTCACAACCCAGAATCAATCAAGAGTCACCAGTTAACCAACCCTGTTGCAGAAACGCTGTATCTGGCTCTCAGGCGTGATAAACCCTTAGCCAACAGGGTGCAAACGGTGATCACCGAGGTGTCCAAGTGGCTTTAAACGCGAGAACACGAGCAACAGCACAAAGTTTAACCCTACACAGCAGACTCGCCGCGAAGTGTACAAGGGCAGCAGCCGAGTATTCAGTACATGCTTTGTGATCCTCTAAATCAAGATGGCGCAGCTAACACCATCTTGACCTTGCCACTAGGGCTGCATAAAACCCGTATTTCTACTGCAGATTAACGATGATTCTACCGCGATTTTCTCCGTTCTTAATTCTAGCCATCTCAGTCGGCACATCTTTAAGCTGAACTTCCCGAGCCAGTGTTTCCAACCAAGGGAACTTCCACTCTTTAGCCAACAACTGCCAAGCCCTAACGCGCAGCAGCATTGGGCAGTTCTGTGAGTCGATGCCAAACAGTGTCACGCCACGCAAGATGAAAGGATAGACAGTCAGCGCCAGATCCGGTGATAAGGCATTGCCGCAACTGGTGACAGCACCATTGGCACGCACTGAACGTATCGCTGACGTAAGTATATTGCCGCCAAGCGAATCCACACAGGCGTCCCATCGCTCCTTGAGTAGCGGCCTACTGCTTTCATCAACCAGCGCATCTATTTCAATAACGTCGCGTGCACCGATACTTTGTAGAAACTCTCGTTCATCCTTACGCCCGTTCAATGCGGTCACCGCATAACCACAATGTGAAAGTATCGAAACCGCAATACTGCCCACGCCACCGCTACTGCCGGTCACTAAAATATCTGCAGCGTCTTCCAGCCCTAAGTCTTTTAAGCGCAAAATAGACAGCGCTGCAGTAAAACCAGCCGTACCAAACACCATGCTTTCACGCAACGATAGCCCTTCTGGTTTTTTCACCACCCAGGCAGCAGGTACACGAATATATTCACCCAGCCCACCAGATACATTCATACCGAGATCAAAGCCTGTGACAATCACTTCATCACCGGATTTGAAGTCAGCGGTCGCACAATGCTCAACGACTCCAGCAGCATCAATACCCGGCGTATGTGGGAATTTTTTTGTCACCCCGCGATTGCCAGAAGCTGACAGCATGTCCTTATAGTTTAATGACGAATACTGCACCCGTATTAATACCTCGCCTTCTGGCAAGTCATTAATCTTGAGCGTTTCCAACTTGGATTCAAACTGTTTCTCTGCGACTTCTCTGACCACTAATCCGGTATAGGATTTATTACTCATGTTAAACCTCATGCCTGCATTGAGACCGGCCGGTCTCCCTTTAAAGGCGCAAATACATATTGAGCGTATTTTTGCGCGGTTATATCAGTGCTTTGTACTTAAACTTTGTAAATAGCTGATCAATGCAGCGATCGTTGCATTGAGTTGTTTTTTTGATTTATTAGAGCTATGCATCACGCATGCCCCAAGAATACCTGACATGACTAAGCCAGCCGCATCAGCAGTATTGACCTCTCGAGCAATGCCACCCTGCTCTTTTTCTTCATCAAGCAAGCGTTGAATCATTGCTTGCAGACGGACAAATCCTTCATTTATTCGGTTTGCCAACTCAGGGGACTGATCGTTGAGTTCGACAGCCAGATTTACAAACAGGCAACCGCCCGGAAAACATTCTGCATCAGCAAGGTAGCGATCACGATAATTTTCCAGCAGTTTCTGAATCTTAGCCAATGGCCGCAAAATATCGTCCAACTGATAAAGATTACGCTCACGCCAAATGTGTCTGCCTTCACTGAGCACCTCATTAAAAAGTTGCTCTTTAGATTTAAAGTGATTGTAAAAACCACCTTTCGAAGTTTGCGCAGCTTTTATGATGTCTGTTGTAGAAGTGCTGGTATAGCCCTTAACAGAAAAGAGTTTCATAGACTCATGAATAATTCGTTCTTTGAGCACTGCAATACACCTTCGAACAAGACAAGACCGACCGGTCTCTCTTTATACAAACACCAGGATACATTGTCAAATATTTTATTCTCCCTTAATCGTGAGATACCTGCATCAGGTGATAGTGTGTAGTCTCAACAATAATTCTGCTTATTGTCTTGGTGTTACTCATTAGGCTCAGGCTCGTTGCTTAAGAGGCTCACTCCACTCAGCACCTTATGCCTTACTCATGACGCTCTAATTCTAAGTAATGCATTGAATCAATATTAATAAAAAAAATCAAAACCCCATATCTTATAATATATTTAAATTAAATCCGTTAGGCGTAGCGTTCTAAATATTACGCACGCCTTAGCAGGTAAAATAAATATATTACGCCATGGAGGTGCACTATCACCTTTCATATACCTTGGTCAAGCAGGAGTTAGCGTGTCGAGTCTTACAAAGAATAGCCCCTCTGGGCAGAGCTACCTGTCTTGGTTTATATTTTCCCTGATGGCCAGTGTCACCTTTATCGGTATTCTCTCCGAGTTGGTACCGTCCGGTATTTTGCCGCAAATGACCGAAGGTCTAAGCATTGAACACACCCAAGTCGGCTTTCTGGTCGGTGTCTATGCACTGGCCTCGGCAGTCTGTGCCATTCCGCTGATCAGTATGACCTTATGGATCAATCGGAAAACCCTGCTATTGGTTTTGTTAGCGGGGTTTACGGTGTCTAATATCGTGGTCGGCCTCACCTCTTCATACGCGCTTATCGTCGTCATGCGCGTTATCGGTGGGATCTGTGCGGGCATTATGTGGCCGATGATTGCAGCCTACGGCACAGCACTGGTGCCTAAGGATCAGCACGGTAAGGCGATTACCATCATCATGGCCGGCAATACGTTTGGCGTCAGCCTTGGCTTGCCCTTTATGACATTTATCGGTACTGAGATGGGTTGGCGTACAGCGTTTTTATTGCTCGGTGTCATGGGTGCTGTGATCGCGCTACTAGCAGCCAAATACTTGCCTTCGGTGAAAGGTGAAAAACTCACGCAAAGCAACTCGCCGCTGGCGGTGCTCAAAATACCGGCGGTGTTGATCGTATTGCTGCTGACCTTTCTTTCTGTGGTAGCACACTACAGTACTTACACTTATATCACTCTACTGGTTGAGACCCTCGAGTTCGTGGGCGGCATCAGTTTAGCGCTACTAATTTTTGGTATTGGCTCGGTGGTGTCAGTGATACTGTCGGCCAAAATTATTGATACCTACTTGCGTAGTTTGATCATCGGTATGTTGGCCTGCGGCGTCGGCGCGATGCTAATGTTTATTTTTTTCGGCGGCACTAATGGCATTTCGCACCTAGCTTTCTTTCTATGGGGTCTGGCGCTTCGGCCCTCTAGTGACCCAGGCAGTGTGGCTGTGCGCCTGCTGGATGATTTTGAAGGCGTGCTGCAAGCTGATGGCTATTCTGGTTATAGCGCGGTCTGCAAAGCCAACTCGATTACGCGCATCGGCTGCTGGGACCATGCACGACGTAAGTTTGTTGAAGCAGATAAAGGCGCTAATCCCAAGGCTAAAACCAAGAAAGGCACCGTAAGCAAAGCCGATGTAGCGCTCACTTACACCCGCAAACTCTATCGCATAGAAAGCAACATAGCTGACAAAACCGATGAAGAGCGTTTAAAAGCACGCCAAGAAATCAGCCTGCCAATACTCAACGAGTTTAAACAATGGCTTGAGAAAAACGCTGGCAAAGTGATGAAAGGTGGCGCACTGAGAAAAGCCATCGACTACACCTTAAACCAATGGCAATACCTTATTGGCTATTGCGAACGCGGCGACCTGATGATTAGCAATATCATGGCAGAAAACGCAACCCGCCCCTTCGCCATTGGCCGCAAAAATTGGTTGTTTGCTGACACCCGTAAAGGCGCAGAAGCCAGCGCCGCTTGTTACTCACTGATAGAAACCGCCAAAGCTAACAACCTCGATCCGCAAAGCTACATCAAGCATATTCTTGACCACATAACTGTCGCTGACACATTAGAAAAACTAGAAGCCCTGCTGCCCTGGAATGTAGAACTGGGTTAAGCTAAGTGCCTAGTTTACAAGGGTGCTGATTTAAGGGCGCTTACTAGTGACCATGTATCAAGCAGCAGTCAGCAAGCAAGTTGAGCATGCCAAAGCCGTAGCAACTTCGGTGCAATCCAGTGTCTTTAACTTTTCCATCATGATGGCCACCTGGGTTGGTGGATTAATTCTGGTGCATATGCCGCAAGTGGGCGTGTTCGGAATTGTCTATTTATCCATCTTTTGTTTTGTTCCAGCCGTAATTATTGCTTTTATGGCACAGAAAACCCTGAGCTCTTAATCAAGAACCTTGTAAGGAGTAATGAAAATATTTATTAACCGCCACTATCTATCGCAACAGCGCAGCCACTGAGATTCTCGCCGACAAGGGCGTGATTCAGGCCATTGGCAACAACTTACCTCAAGCTAATAATGAGGTTATCGATCTTAAAGGCCGTCTGGTGGCACCCCCTTGTATGGACGCGCACCTCGCAGGCCATCAAAAGCCAGCCTGAGTACACGATCAACATGGCTAGAGGTTTAGGCTTTAACTCCTAGCCATGTCTTCCGTGTAATTAACCACACGGTTACGTCCCAGCCTCTTCGCTTCATACAAAGCAAGATCGGCTTTTTTGAACAGGTCGCCCAGTTGTTTATCTTGATCGCTTAGCATGGCCAAACCAATAGACACGGTAAAACTAATACTATCGCCTTCTGGCAAACTCACTTTACGTTCTGCTATTTCTAACCTTAAGCGCTCAGCGACATCCAAAGCCTCAGGCAAAGTCATTTGCAGCAGTAATACAGCAAATTCCTCACCACCAACACGACCCAGTAAATCAACTTCGCGCAACGTTTCAGTCATCGTTTTAGCGAGGTCTTTAAGCACTAAATCCCCCACCGCATGCCCGTAAGTGTCATTAATTTTTTTAAAATAATCAGCATCCACCATTAATGCAGTCAGTGGCTCATTATAACGAAACGCTCGTTTAAGCTCACCTTCACCTAACTCATAAAAACTTCGACGATTGCGTATGCCAGTCAGAGCATCAATACTTGCTTGCCTCTCTAGAAGCGCACGAATCTCTTGTTCTTTTTGTAGGCGTAACTGTCGATGTACAGCCAAGTAAGCGCCTAAAAGCGCAAGACTGGCTATCATTAAAATAAACAGCGCCAGCAAAGTGCGCCCCAAGGGTTGATTCAAAAATGAGTGAGAGTCGATCACATCTCGCGGAAGGAAAACGACCAGTTTCCAATTTGTATTGGCATAAGATTCTGGTGTAATGAGCGGATAATGCTCCATACGGAAGTGCGCTGGCTGGTTATCTAAAAAGTTCAGCGGTTCGACGCTTTGATAACGGAATACGCCTTTTTTGGTTTCAAGTACTCCGGACTCGTTGGCGGCCACTGTTGGCCAGGCATTAGGAAAAAGCTGAGAAAAACCGTGCTCAGGTCTACCCAAATCAGCGCCCCACTCGTTGCTGCGCTCATGGTTACTCAGCCAATAGCCTTGACTGTCTAGCAGCATACCTTGCTGGTCCACTCGCCGACTCATGAATTGGCGGAAGCGCTCCAACATTCCTTTCGCTAAGTAGTTAATCACCAATACACCAGCTTGATTGCCTTGCGCATCTTTAAGTGGCGTAGAAAAGCGTAGGGTCGGTTTATACGGTTCTTCTATAACGCCATTTTCCACATTTAAATCCATCGTAGAAATATAGATTTGACCGGGCTGCATATTTTGAACGGCTTTGAAGTAGTAACGTTGAGCTTTACTTTGCAAGTCTTTTTGGGCTACTGGCTGCCCTTTACCCTCAACTAAATTGACCCTTATTTTTTCTAGCCCTGTGTTATCAAGCAAGCGAATTTGATCGAAACGGTGAAATGACGTTGCAATAGATTCAAACAGCTTTTCAACATGTATACGCTGTTCTACGGTACCTTCAGCGAGGTACTCCCTTAAAGCCTGAGTCTGGATAATCAAGTCCAGCATATGCAATTGCTCATACATTTCTTTTTGAAACATTTGCACGGCAGACGCAACGGATATTTCTTCATTCGCTAGAAGTTGCTCTTGCACGCCCTCTTTGTACTGCACATAAATCGGCAGGCTAACGCCAAAAAAAACAACCATCAGTAATAAGAAAAAAACCAAAAACCGCTTTAAAACTAAGCGTCCTACTCTAGGGCTAGACGCTTCAGGCTTAACTAGACCCGGCACAGAATCACTATCTGTCAATTTAAATACCCTTGTATAAACCTACTATTAAGAACTGGAGCTAAAACCTAACTACTTATAATATTAACAAAATAAATTTTATTTACGGATGAGAAATCAACGCCCAATTATGAGTTACTGTGTGTATTGCAAGACCTTCACCATCAAACAGCCATAAAAAACCCGCTTCACCTCTAGGTGAGCGGGCTCTATAGCTCAACAGCATAACATTTTAATCACAACTGGCTGTTTGCTTGTGAGCCTGTTTGATAGAACACTTTAGACCAGTGAGGTGCCGTCTTTCTTAGCTTTGCGTATATCAAATACCAAAGCAGTGCACAGGGTCAGCAGTACCAAACTGGACAGTACCGGCCAAATCAATACATACACAGTTAATCCAAATGTAGACATTTTAATTCTCCTTAAGCTTCTGCTTCTTTATGAAATTCAATCACACGTTCATCAATCGTAGCGAAGTTAAAATCGGGCGCTTTGCTGCGCAAGGTTATCAACGTACAAATAATTGTGCTGGCACCATAAGCCGTTAATGAACTGAGCAAGACAGGATAGTCACGCAAGAAACCGACGGCGAAAAATACTAAGACCAGCGCCGCTATGCTGCCGAAGATTAAACCGGCCATGCGACCAAAAAAACCAAAGGTCATTAAGCCAATCACCACACCACCGCCCACAGCCGCCAGCAATTCAAAGAACAGCGCAACCGCACCGTCAATGGGTAACCAGCTAAAACGCACCACCAAAAACAACAAGAATGAGACAACTACTGACACAGTAAATGCAGCATTAGTCACGCGACTCCAATACAAACTGGCGATCACGGGGAACACAATCGAGCCCCACAGCGCGCCAACAAAGATCAGCATCGCTAAAATATCCAGTTTTAAGCTGGCAAAAATCACACCCAAGGTCGCGGCAATCACCATGGTAAAGCGGCCCACCCAGATCATCTTTAACGGGTCAGGTTTGTTTTTTGCGATTTGTTTGCCATACACATCCGTCATCACAATCGCTGCCAACGCTGACAAATCAGAGTCTGCAGTGGATGACAATGAACCAATCACCATAATGAACAACATCGCCACCATCACCGGCGGCAAGTAGGTCGCGGCCATTTGTGGGATCAGGTTATTTAAATCGCCATCGATTGGCGTAACGCCAGCCAACAACGCCAGCAAGCCCAGCATTCCTAGACCAATAACAATCGAACCATAACCAATGGTTGCGGTTATAAAACTGGATTTAATTAAGTCTTCACGTACGGCAAATAAGCGCTGGGCAATGGTTTGGTTACCAATAGCATAGGCCAGTACCGCAACAAAAAACGGTGCGCCCTGCTCTAATATTGCGGTGGTTGAAAAGAAATCTTGCTGCTCTAGCGTCAGGTTCACCATGCCTGTTTCAAACAGTTCAGGCCCACCCAACTTAAAGAAAATCATCGGAATAATAATCACAGCAGCTAAAATCATCGCCACCAACTGGCCAAAATCAGTAAACACCGATGCTCTAAAGCCTGACCACAGGGTATAAGACAGCACCCCAACACCAGCAATCATCACCCCTTGCACAAAGCTCAACGGTGATAGAATACTCACCAATGCACCTGCCGCAGTAAAGTTAACCATTAAGCTGATGACACTGCCCACCACGTTGGAGCCGGCTAAAATCATCTGACTGGAGGTGCCATGCCGAGCGTGCATAATTTCCGCAAGGGTATGCGCGTTGGGGGCAAGCTTGCGAAAGCGTCGACCAAATGGATAGATGAATAGAATCATCAATGCACCCCAAAAGCCGTAATGGATAGCACCGGAAAGGCCGTACTTATAGCCGGAACTGGCTGCAGCATAAAAGGATGCGGCCCAAATCCATGTCGCTGTCATACTGGCCGCCGACATACCATAGCCCACAGAGCCATTAGCCGTCATATAGCCATCTGCGTTTTCTTGTTTTTTGCCAATACGTAATGTTAAGAGAAAGGTGACACCGTAGAAGCCCAAAAGAATCAAGAGCGCACTACTCGTTGTAAACTGAAACATTCTTACTCCTTATGCCGTGAACGTCATAAGCGAGACGTGTTTTTTGCGCACAGCGATATCGCGCTACTCAACAAGGCCCGTAAGATTGGCCCAGTGAGTGCATAAAAGATGTGCTGCTAAGGCATGTAGAGCACAGCACCATAGTGCTGGCTGAAAAATCGCCAAAGTTATCTGGGAAGTGAAATCCCGCAGCGATGAGCCGGATATGACCGGAAGAGACACAAATACTGCCTGTTATTGTATTCGCGGCAGCAAAATACAATAACACCATCCCGTTAAATAGTAAAAGATGATAGCCCGCAGCACCTTGATAGCTAAGTGCTAAAGCTTGAACACATTACTCTATATTGCGTAGCGGCCGCGTCCAACGCTCTGACAGAATCACACCGAAAAGCGTCAAGCCACCGCCCACGGCATGATAGAGCGCCAACCGCTCAGACAGCACCAGCGCAGCGATAATGATGGTCAAAATAGGCATCAAGTTAAAAAATACCGCAGTGCGGCTGGGGCCCAATGAGCGGATCGCGCGCATCCACGCCAAGGGTGCAGCGATCGAGGCAAACACACAAGCAAACAACACTAAAGGTAAATTTGCGCTATTTAATCCGGCTTTTTCAGAAAACCAAAACAGCGGGAATAACACAACAATCGCCACCAGTATTTGCAAATACAGCAACTGCAGCGCCGGAATATCCATCTGCCAATACTTTAACAAGGTGCTGTACAACGCATAGGCCAGGGTCGCAATTAGCATCATGGCATCGCCCATATTGATGCCCTGCTCGGTTAAGTTGCGCAGATCACCATGACTGACCACCAGCAACACACCTAAAAAAGAACATACAGCGCCCAGCAATGCGCCCCTAGTCAAACGCTGACCCAAGGCCACAATCGCCATACCGAGTGACATCATCGGCATCAATGATAAAATAATGCCCATATGCGTGGCCGAGGTTTTCGGCGCGGCAAAGTAGGCTAGGCTCTGATAAATCACCATGCCCAGCACGCCCAGCACGAAAATCTTCAAGAGGTGCGGACGAATACTGCTCCAGTTGCGCAGCACCGCACGCAAGATAAAGGGGGTAAACAACACGCCAGCAAACAGCCAACGATAAAAGCCCACTTCAGCGGGAAAAATCACGCCCACGGTCATTTTATTGACCACGGTATTGGCCGACCAAAATAAGACTGCCAGCAATGGGAAAGCGTATTGCACGTTAAGCATCCTTTTGAATAAGTACGTCATGCTCATCTACTCAGCATTCAGGCCTGCCCTGATGTTCCATTAGCTAAGCGGTGATCACAGGCATGTGCTGAACACGCCCGACAGTCTATCTAAATAGTCCGCTATGCACAGTGTTAGCGGCTGCGCTTTTGTGTTGCTGCAATAATTGGCGGCCTTCTTACCCCAGCGCCCCTAAGACAGTTCAACTATAGCGCACACGGTAGCTATGCAACTGCAACCTGTAGGTTCAAGGTAAAACCCGCACGAGAAAACATCAGCCAATAAAAAACGGCTGGAGCATCACGTCGCCAGCCGTTTCCTTAACGCAGTTGAGTAAATCGAGTCTGTAGCTTACATGCCCAGCAAGTTAGGTAAGCCCATCGAGATACTCGGCACATAAGTCACCAGTAACAAGAAGCCCAGCAGAATCATCAACCACGGCATAGCTGCGCGGATCACGTCTGACAACGGCATTCCAGTGACCGCAGAGGTCACAAACAAGTTGAGCCCCACCGGCGGTGTGATCAAGCCGATCTCCATATTCACCACCATAATGATGCCCAGGTGAATCGGATCAATCCCCAGTTGCACCGCAATCGGGAAGAGAATCGGTGCCAGAATCAAGATAATTGCCGATGGTTCCATAAATGCACCAGCAATCAGCAGGACAATATTCACCACCAATAAGAACATCCATGGCTGCAAGCCTGCTTCTAACACCATCGCGGTAATTTGCTGCGGTATTTGCTCAGTGGTTAACACATGTGCAAACAACATGGCGTTGGCAATAATAAACATCAGCATGATGGTGAGCTTAGCCGACTCCAACACCACTTTAGGCGCTTCAGTAATGCGCATGTCTTTGTAGACAAACAGCGCAATAAAGGCTGAATAGACCGCAGCGACTGCGGCGGCTTCAGTCGGGGTAAACATCCCTGAGTAAATTCCACCAAGGATAATCACCATCAACAGCAAGCCCCAAACGGCTTTGCGTGCTGCACTTATCCACTCTCGAAACGTCGCACGCGGTAATGCGGGTAAATTTTTCTTCACAGCAATGATGTAAATCGCCACCATCAGCACTAAACCGAGTAGAAAACCGGGGACCACACCGGCCATAAACAAGGTGCCCACGGAGGTTTCAGTTGCAGCGGCATACACCACCATCACCACCGATGGCGGGATCAAAATACCCAGCGTCCCCGCGTTAGTGACAATCCCCGCAGCAAAGGCTTGCGGGTAACCTGAGCGCACCATGCCAGCAATCGCAATCGATCCGACTGCTGCAACAGTCGCAGGGCTTGAGCCAGATAGCGCCGCAAATAGCATACACGCCATGACAGCACCAATGGCTAAACCACCACGGATATGACCAACACTGGCATTGGCAAAATCAATTAGACGCCGTGCCACACCGCCAGTGGTCATAAATGAACCAGCCAGCAAGAAGAATGGAATGGCGAGTAACGTGTAGTGTTCACTGGTTTCAAACAGTTTTATTGCTAAAGAACGTACCGAGTCAGGACTGAACAGAATAATGGTCACAGAACCGGCTAAACCCAGTGATGCAGCCACTGGCACACCAATAAACATCAGTGCAAATAAGGCTAAAAACAGAAACAGAATTGTCATTACTTAGACTCCTCTGTCTCGGATAACTTCATTGCATCAGCGGCTTCATCAGCCAAGCCTAAGCCCACTTGCTGGTGGCGAATCAGGCGTACTAATATCTCCACAAAGCGGATAAACACCATGGTAAAACCAATAGGTACAATCACCGCAATATGCCACTGTTTAATGCCAAACTGGCCTAAATCATCAGCACCAATAGAGGCCTGCATTAAGGTGCTAATCCACTCAAAACTGGCGACACTGATGAGTCCTGCATAACCCAAACAAAAGAGGCAAGCGATGATCGCAATCATACGTTGCGTAGGCCGTGAGGCTAATTTAACCAAAGCATCGACACCAATATGCCCACCAATGCGCACGCCATAGGCTAAACCAAAGAAAATGAGCCAAGCAAACAATGCTTTAGTTAAAGCATTACTCCAGGTCATGGTCTGCACGATATCTAAAATAAAATCGCCAATCGTATAAAAAAATTCAGAGACGCCCTCAGAGCGCTCGGAAAAATACTCACCCACTTTATAAAAAAAAGTGTAAAAGTTATTAAAAATCACATAAACAAAGGTTACCAGCGTCATCAGCGTCAGCAGAACAACAATAAAACCTTCCTCAAAGCGATCCCAGATCAGGCGTATAGCATTCATAAAATAGTCTCCCGACACGGATAGCACACCCAGACGCCAGCTGTCAGCTATCAGCCAAGTACCACGCAGCAGCGTCAGCTGCGTGGTAGCTCGAGCCATTACTGCTGGTTAGCGGCTTCTGCTGCTTTGATGCGTTCTGCACCAATTTCATTTTCGAACATTTTCCACACAGACTTAACCTGATCGCGCCATTGGTCACGCTGCTCTTTAGTCAAAGTAATGATTTCGGTTTTGCCGCTATCAATAATGGACTGCTTATCACGCTGGTTAATTGCTTCAGCATGCAGGTTCACTTCAACAGTGACTTCATCCATAATTTTAGTCAGCTCAGTGCGCACATCCGCTGGTAAGCCATTCCAGAACTGGGTGTTGGTGATGACCATGTAGTCGAGTAAACCGTGGTTAGACTCAGTAATGTACTTTTGCACTTCGTGCATTTTTTGCGAGTAAATATTGGAGTATGGGTTTTCTGCACCATTCACCACACCAGTCTGTAGGCCTTGGTACACCTCAGCAAAGCTCATTTTACGCGGATTAGCACGTAGCGCTTTAAACTGCTCATCCAATACTGCAGAGGCTTGCACACGGAACTTTAAGCCTCGTGCATCTTTCGGGATACGCAGTGCCTTGTTGGCTGACAACTGCTTCAAACCATTGTGCCAGTAGCCTAAACCGGTGATGCCTTTATCTTCCATGCTGCTCAACAGTTCTTGTCCCACAGGACCTTTCTGAAAGCGATCAACAGCGTCAATATCGTCAAACAAGAATGGCAGGTCAAAAATCTGAATCGGCTTAGAGTAGTGCTCAAACTTAGCCAGTGAAGGCGCAATCAATTGCACATCGCCCAGCAATAAAGCTTCCATCTCTTTACCGTCACCGAACAACGACGAGTTGGAGTACACCTGAACTTCAACTTGACCTGGCAGGCGCTCTTCAGCAAGTTTTTTAAATAGCAGTGCACCTTGGCCTTTTGGCGTGTGCTCAGCTACAACATGAGAGAACTTGATAACAATCGGCTCGGCAGCATTAGCCAAGCCAGCCAGCCCCAACGAAACAGCACAAACCAGTGCTTTAGCGGTCATTTTAAGCATTAAAATTTCCTCTTTCTTATAATAGTCAGTGCCGCACAGTGCGACAGGTAGTCTTGTAGGCGATGAGAATTCTCATTCACTCTACACACAGAGCAAATTACATACCCAACTATCAAAAACACGACTAAAGTCTATATCGACTGTACTCGGACTCTCTAAAAGCTGGATTAGACCATCAAAAGAAGCCTGCTTTGACTGCAATCTGGCGGGAATCCGCCAGATTTATTCGGAAGATGGCGAGCTTTCGCCAACACTGGCAAAATTTAAACCGTATTTGCGTAACTTATCGTGCAGGGTCTTGCGCGGGAGCTGTAACGCTTCCGCCACTTCACGTAGCGATTGATGCGGATTGAGCAGCTCACTGGCAATCAAACTACGCTCATAAGCTTCCACCTGCTCACTTAGAGGCACGCCGCCCGTAGGCAGCGTTAAGTCCAACGTGGTTGAGCTAATCGCCAAATCAAGACCTAAGGAAAAACGCTCTGCGGCATTTTGTAACTCCCGTACATTGCCTGGCCACTCATGCCCCAAGAGCAGTGCGCGAATGTTGGGTGTTAATACCGGCTCGGCAATACTGTACTTTTCACTTGCGACGCTGACAAAGTGCTGGAACAACGGCAAGATATCTTCGCTGCGTTGGCGTAAAGCTGGAATATTAATCTGTGCAACATTCAGACGGTAATACAAATCTGCGCGAAAACGGCCTGCATCAGCAGCGCCTAATAAATCTTCCTTGGTGGCAGCAATCACCCGTATATCCAATGGAATCAGCTGATTGGAACCCACGCGCTCAACCACCCGCTCTTGCAATAAACGCAGTAATTTCACCTGTACATCAAGGCCCATACTTTCTATTTCATCAAGAAATACGGTGCCGCCATTGGCGTATTCAAACTTACCGATACGACGCTTTTGCGCACCGGTAAACGCACCGCTCTCGTGCCCAAATAGCTCGCTTTCAATCACTGTCTCAGCCAGTGCGCCAGCGTTAATCGCAACAAAAGGCGCATCACAACGCGAAGACAAATCATGCAGTGCGCGCGCTACCACTTCTTTACCGCTGCCCGTTTCCCCTAAAATCAGCACATCAGCCTGAATCGTCGCCAAAGCACTGACCTGCTCACGTAAGCGCTGCACACTGGGTGAGTGGCCTAACAGTCGCTCTCCCAGCACCCGTTGCTCGGCCAAAGCAAGACGTAAAGAGCGGTTTTCGAGGACCAAACGCCGCACCTCTAGCGCTCGGCGTACACTGTCGAGCAGCAATTCGCTGGCAAAGGGTTTTTGTAAAAAGTCATAGGCACCATTACGCATGGCTTGCACCGCCAGCGGTACATCGCCATGCCCAGTGATCAACAAAACCGGCAACTGCCCATCAAGCTGCTGCAGTTGTTCCAACAACTCCAGCCCATTCATTCCCGGCATGCGAATATCAGTCACCAGCACACCCGGCCACTGCACCGGCAAGGCCTCAAGAATACCTTGCGAACTGCCGTAGGCTTGGACGCGCAAGCCTGCCAAGTCAAAGGTTTGCAACAATGCCGTGCGCAAATGAACATCATCATCCAGCAACACTACATCGGTTTCATGGCTGATCTGCATCATTCAAAACGGTCCTCATTCGAGCGTAAATTCATCGAGGATGGAATCTCGCGTAGGTATAAAGTGACTTCAGCACCACCGTCAGAGTGATTGGCCAACAGTAAGCGTCCGTGCAGCGCTTTCATCAGCGTAGCGCAAATAGCTAAACCCAAGCCTAAACCACGCGCGCTGGTTTTGGTTGTATAAAAAGGTTCGAACGCTTGCTGCAAAGCCTCCTCACTAAAACCTGGACCATTATCACGCAAAACCAAGACAACCCAGCCGTCTTGCACCTGAGTATTGAGCCAGATCCGCCGCGGCGTACCCTTTTCGCTGAGCACATCCAAGGCGTTGCTCAGCAAATTACTGAGCACTTGACGCAAGCGTGTCTCACCAGCTTCCACCCACAGCGTGGCATCAGGAATATCGCGAATAATGTCGATCTGTAAACTGCGCTGGCGATTCGCGCTGAGCGCTAAGGCATCATCAATCGCTGGCTGCAGCGCCACATGCTCTGAGGCTTGACGGTCACGCCGCGCAAAGGCACGCAAATGACTAATAATCGAGGCCATGCGCTCGGTGAGTTGCGCGACTAAATCTAAGTTATTGCGCACCTCAAGAGTACGCTGCTGATCCAGTAAGATTTTTGCATTATCGGTATAGCTGCGAATCGCCGCCAATGGCTGATTTAACTCATGACTGATACTGGCCGACATAACCCCTAACGCGGAGAGTTTCCCCGCTTGCACCAACTCATCTTGTGCGCGCACAAGCTCTTGCTGTGCCGACTCACGCTCCAAAACCTCTTGCTTAAGTCGACTGTTAAGCGTTTGTAAATCTTGAGTACGGGTGCGCACATTTTCTTCCAAAACACTTTTAGCATGCGTATCCATGGCGATACGCTCAAGATAATGGCGGCGGCGCTGCATCAACAAACCTAAAATAAGCAGCACTGCCAGTAATGATGCCGTAGCCACAGCCATCGCAGTGCGCACCGGCTCATTAATTAAACGTCGCGGGGTTAAAATACTGACTTTCCAATCAATCTCATCGAGCGGTTTTTCTAAGGCAAGCCAGTCGTGCTGTTTGATATCCATACTCGCCGGATAGATCGAAGTATACGGCTGGTGCTCCGCCACACTGAGCTGTTCTTCTGCGCTCAGCTGACGCGTGGCGGTAAAACGCCAATCAGCATGCGACGTCAGAATCACCACACCATTTTTATCGGTTACCACTAACTGCTCAGGTGTCTGCCCCCACAGGGTTTCAGTGAAATCCAAATCCACTTTCACCACAATCACGCCCACCACCACATCATTGGCATATACAGCACTACCAAAGTAATAACCGCGCTTAAAAGAGGTATTACCTAAACCAAAAAAAACCCCTGTATCGCCCTGCAACGCATTACGAAAATAAGGACGAAAGGCAAAGTTGTTACCAACAAAACTGCGTTCCGCGTCCCAATTCGATGCTGCAAGAGTTAAACCCTGCGCATCCATCAGGTAAATCACATCAGCACCCGTTTGCAGCTGAATACGCTTTAGCAATTGATTGGCCGTGTGCTGCGCTTGATGCTCAGTTGGTGCTAATAAGGCCTGTTGCACATCAGGCAAGCGACCTAATATCTGCGGTAATACTTCAAAACGCTGTAAGGCGCCCAGTAAGTTGGCAGCAAACAAGTCCAGCGTTTGCCCGTTCTTACGCTGCAAACCTTCTAAATAATAGCGTTCCACCAAGCGCTGAATCGGCCAGAGCAAGGTTATAAAAAAAAGTGCCAGCCATAATAAATTGCGCCAGCGTGGTTTTGCCGATGTCATGCTTCTCCCCCTTTACCTACACTACTGAATTGCGCATGCTCAGCGCGCTACTGTATGGCCTAAATAGGCTGCTTTTTAACCAGTAATTTAATCAAGGTTTTCACATATTCAGGCAAGGCTTGTGAATCACGCACAACAATACTGCGCTCGCGCAATGCCCAAGGTTCATTCAACTGAATGGTTTTAAGGTTCATGGTTTGTTTGTGCCGTAACGCCGAAGACTCCGGCATGATACCGATGCCCACACCGGCTTCAATCATTCGACACATCGACTCATAGCCAAATACTTGAATGCGCACATTAATATCGCGCTGCAAACTGCCGACTTGATTCTTTAAAAAGCGCAACAGGCTCGTACCTTCTTGCAAACAAATATGCGGGTAATCCAAGGTCTCTTCTAAATGAATCGACTGCAAATGCGCAAGAGGATGCGTGCTATTGGTGGTTAGCACTAAACGATCGGTACTGAAGGGAATCACCTCAAGACCTTGTGCTTTAATTGGACCTGCGGTAATCCCTATGTCACTGGCACCTTCAGCCACACCACGCAGCACTTCAAGATTGACTCGCTCCTGTAAATCGATGGTCAACTGTGGATGCTGCACCATCAATACAGCTAAGGTTTCCGGTAAAAAGTCGGTGACCGCTGTGGTATTGGCAAAAATGCGTATGTGCCCGACTTGCTGATCACTAAATTCCGAGAGTTCGTTTTGCAAGTACTGCACTTGACGCAGAATAATCCGCGCATGCTTGAGCAAGGTCGAGCCCGCTGAAGTCAATTCAACGCCCTGTGAATCGCGATACAGCAAACGAATACCGACCTGCTCCTCAAGCTTTTTAATTCGGTTACTGGCCGCTGCAGTAGAAAGAAACGACTTACGCGCGGCTTGGGTGATACTCGGTGCTTCAGAAATATTGATAAATAACCGCAAATCAGCAAAGTCAAAGTGCATGGCAACGTGCTCCAAGCGTTAAGCAAAAGTTAACACCCCATTCAATTAAAGCAGATATACAAAACGCCAGACAGTTTGTCATGATGCTGCAAGCAAACCTAGCCCGCGCTTTAATAGCAGCACACAGACTAAGCTAACGCCCTACTCTGCCCGCTAAAGAACACGCAGTTTACCTCTATAGTTCAACCGTCACCTTAAAAAGGTCTTGAATATCGTGATCGACTTTATTATCAATATTGTGTTGGGTGGTTTACTGGGTGCGTTTGGCGGCTTGCTCGGCCTCGGTGGTGGGCTCTTTGCGATTCCCACTCTTAGTGTATTGTATGGTTTGGATCAACAATTAGCGCAAGGCACAGCGCTGGCCATGGTCGTACCCAATATTCTTCTGGGCATCTACAAATACAATCAGCGTAATAAGATCGACTGGAAAATAGGCGTTATCTTGGGCTTATGTGCTTTTGCTTTATCATGGTTTGGCGCTTTGATTGCGATTGATTTGGACCACCGTACGATGCGCGAGATTTTTATCAGCTTTTTACTTTTCATTGCTGCGTGGAATCTTATGCAACTGCTCGGCAAGCGTGCCAACACGGGCTTACGTCAATTACCCTGGCCTTATTTTGCGGGTTTAGGTGGCATTTCTGGGTTTCTCGGCGGCTTATTTGGCAACGGCAGCGCAATGATTGCGACCCCTGTACTCACCATGTTTTTCGGTGCCAGCCAAGTGGTCGCGCAAGGATTGTCTTTAGCGATTGCGGTACCTACCACCGCAGCCACCTTAGCGATTTACAGTGCTCACGACCAAGTCGATTGGAGCACTGGTATCGCCATGGCGATTGGCGGCACCCTCACCGTTAGTTACGGAGTACGCGCTGCTCACAGTTTGCCGCAACCTATCCTGAAAATTGTGTTTAGTGTATTTATGCTGATCAGCGCCGCGTTGTTGTATAGGCAATTATAAACGGCTTTAAATCTATGGTTTATGAGCATTGCACTCATAAACCATAACTCAATTCAACAACCCGTATTAATGCACTGGCTTAGCAAAATCGGCATCTTCGAAATACTTCGCATAGCTATCCAAGGCACCTACCAACTGGACTGCGCCGTTACGCTTTTCCTGTAGATCGCTATTTTTTTCCATAACCTGTGCACTGTCCATTAAGCGTGCAATAACAATATGCAACTGTGCATCAGCTGCTGGTTCTAATTGGCAATTCTCAACCATATAAGCCACTTGCTGATTCACTTCCCCAGCTAATGCCGTATAACCTGCAGCATCCAACTTATTGTTATGAATAGCATCTAAAGAGGTGTTTACCGCTTCGCCAATTCCACGCATAGCTTGACGTAAAGGCGCATCTGTTTGCCATTTCTGACCGGCATTAAGCTGCAATTCAGCACTGTGCACATCACCGTGATCATGTTCTTCTTCAGCCATAGCTGGCAGCGTGGTCAAACTCAAAGCTAAAGCCAAACCTAAGCCTGTCGCAGCTTGCATAAATGAATACTTTTTCATCTTGCTATCCTTTTATATATAAATAGAACTCTAAAATGAGCCTCTCACTACCTATAACGTTTAACCCTAGAGCTTTGTTCCCTCAATCATTCACTTTTATGCAATTGCTCATACTGGGAGGCATGCATCGGCTGTTGGATCAGCAACTCTTTTAATAAACCACGCTGCCGTGCGGTTAAAATGGCACGCTCGTCTAAAAGCTGCTCAACGACAATTCCTTGCTGCTGATTTTGCAATTGCGCCAAAGACTGGCGCGCCAAGTCCACATCAGCCAAGCTTAAATCATCAGCAAAAACTGCCTCTATCAAGGCATTGCGTTGCTGTTTAATCGCGTTTTCATTGTTTTTAAGCTGGACTAAAAATGCCTGTTCAGCTTGACGCCAGTGTAAGACTTGCTCCGCATCCAACTGTAAATAATTGGCTAAAATCGGCGGTTTACTTGTGGTCCCCCAGCTTGCCCAGACAATAGCCAACAAAATACCAAGATTAAGCAAAGTGAGAAAAATAAAATATCTGCGCTTTTTAAGTTGACTCATTTCTTAGACTCCAAATAACAATAAGTCGATGTACTGCACAAGAACCCCGGCGGCTCTGCACCCAGCACCTGCACTACAGCCAAATCCAATGGCATATTGTGTTCTGCTGGCATCATCCAATTACCAATCAGCAAACCACAGACAACTGAGGCAACCGCCGCACCGTACTCAAACAATGACCAAGCACTATACCGCTCGGATGATTGCATATCGGAGGGCGTTAAAGCTGGTAATAACGCCAACGTTTGCACACGTACATCAATCGCGGAATCAGCCACTTTTAACCTCTGCATGTCCTCCTGTAAGTGCTGTAAATCCAGCAGATAAGCTCGACATGTGGCGCAGGATGCTAAATGCTCTTGTACTCGCTGCTGCTGTACCGCACTGAGCTGCTTATCGAGATAGGCTGACAGCCAGTGCTTTTCAATATGCTCAATCATTCGTCGCTCCGCCATTAATCTGTTGTATTAGCGCTGCACGCCCTCTGGATAGTCGTGATCGAACCGTGCCTGTATTGATGTCTAAAAGCTCAGCAATTTCTTGGTAAGAAAAGCCTTCAATATCACGTAAAATCAAGATTTCTCGATGCTCGACTGACAACTTAGATAAAGCCTCTTCAAGTTGTTCTAATCGTTGCGTTTGGATCGCATGTTGCTCAGCGCTGGACGAGTGTGCAACCAGCTGCTCAGTCTGTGCTTCAAGCGATACCTGTGGGTAACGTTGCTGGGCACGCAACACATCCAGACAAGCATTACGTGCAATGCGCAACAACCACGCTGCAAAAGCCGCATCAGGTCGCCATGTATCCAATGCTAAAAAAGCCTTAATAAAAACATCCTGAGTTATATCTTGCGCACCTTCGGCATTGCCTAATAAGCGCCGTGAAAAGTGATACACCTGCACTTGATGGCGCGCAATTAACTCACCAAAAGCGACTCGATCTCCTTGCCGTGTTTGCGCAATAAGGTGATCGTCTGTTGCTTGTCTCATCCGTGCAATCCTCACCTTATTCATGCGCCTTATTAATTAACGTTTGTACGCGACAAAAGTTCCCTGCACCGCGCTGTTTAGCAAAGTCTTGCAACATAGTGCGTATGAGAGCTCATTCATTTGTCCCGGCAAACATGCAGTGCCGTAGTTTAAATATGCATTTCAAATATTTGTCAGCATCACAATAATCATTAAACACAGCGCTTAGCTAGAGCTTAAAAACATCAAGTCGGCTAAAACTATTTTTAATCAATTTCTAACCAAAGCCTTATTAGCAGAGTTGCATAATGCATACACTTCTGCAAAGATAGCAATCAATTACTATCTTTTATGGATCAATGTATGCAACCACCCAGTAAATACTTACCCGCAGACGAACGTCGTGCAGTCACAGTTGAGGCTGTTATTGAATTGGCTGCGCAACAAAATCCAAGCGAGATCACTACCGCAGCGATCGCCAAGCATATGAACGTTACTCAAGGCTCATTATTTCGACATTTCGCTAATAAAGAAGCCATTTTAGAGTCAGTTATGAACTGGGTTGCCAAACGTTTACTGACTCGTATTGATAAAGCCATGCAGGATCAAGAGACAGCAATAGCTGCGTTACATGCGGCATTTATGACCCATATCCAATTTATCAGTGAGCACCCAGGCGTACCACGCCTGCTGTTCGGTGAGTTACAACGCAAAGAAAATAGCACACCAAAAAAACTCGTGAATGCCTTGCTGAGTCAATACCATCAGCGCTTGCAACAAACGCTTGAGCAAGGCAAGCAAAACCAAGAGCTTGATGCAGAACTTGATGTTGAGGCGGCAGCCATGTTGTTTATTGGCAGCATTCAAGGCTTAGTCGTGCAAAGCATTGTGCTTGGCAATAGCGACACTCTACTGCAAACAGCTAAAGGTATTTTCGTGCTGTATCAGCGCGCAATTGAGGCGCGCTAGCCATGTCAGATTTTTTCAAACAAAAAAAACTACTCGCTGTATTTGCCAGCATAGCGCTAATGGCCGCAGCCTTTATTTGGGTGCTACTCAGTTCTGGTCCTCTGGCAAAAATAAGAATCGTTGTCTCAGAAGTGCAAGAACAACGTCTCGAACCTTCCTTATTTGGTATAGGCACAGTGCAGGCGCGCAATACCTACCGTGTGGCCAGTAACACGCTAGGGCGCGCCGTGTCATTGAATGTCGATGTCGGCGATACAGTTGCGGCTGGAGATATTCTTGGCAGTATTGACGTGGTCGATCTTGATGAGAAAATCAATGCACAAGCGGCTTTAATCAAGCGTAACCAGGCCCAGCTCAAAGAAGCGCAAGCGCGCTCAGATTACACAGGCAAACTGGCTGAACGCTACAGAAAGCTACTGCCTTCACGCTCAGTCAGCGAAGAAGTGGAGGCCAACAAGCAGCATGAATGGACATTAGCCCGCAGCCAAGTGCAAAGCGCCAGCAGTGAATTAGCACGCGCCCAAGCCGAGCTTTTGGCGTTACAAGCCATGAATGAGGATCGCTATTTGCGCGCACCCGCCGCAGGTTTGATTATCGCCCGGCATATTGACCCAGGTGCCACTGTATTGGCTGGACAAACTGTCTTCGAATTGATTGACCCTCAACAATTATGGGTTGACGTGCGTTTTGATCAAGCCGGCTCAATGTTGCTGGCAGAACAACAACCAGCACAGATTATCTTGCGTTCACAAGAGTTGCAGCCACACAGCGGCAATGTCGCACGTCTAGAATGGTTAGCTGATGCGGTGACTGAAGAGCGACGCGCAAAAGTGATGTTTACACAACAACCCGATCCAGCGCCCAGTATTGGCGAGCTGGCTGAAGTCACAGTACAGCTGCCACAGTTAGCCAGTACCCCGGTGATTAGCAATGCCGCTATTATTCGCCAGAACGGCAGTCTAGGCGTGTGGTTATTGGATAACCAACAACCGCTCTTTCAGCCAGTTAACATAGGCCGCAGTGATTTAGCCGGCAATGTGCAAATACTCTCTGGACTTAGCGCAGGCCAGCAGGTGGTGCTCTATAGCAGCAAAGCGTTAACCGCTAACAGTCGAATCAAGCAAGTTAAACACTTGGTTGACACGCCATGATCAGCTTGGCTGGTCGCGACATTCTTCACGCTTGGGGTAAGTTTGTCTTTACTGGGATTGGTTTAGGCTTACTGATTGGCGTTACCCTAACTATGGCTGGCGTCTATCGCGGTATGGTCGATGATGCTCAGGTTCTGCTCGACAACAGCGCCGCAGACTTATGGGTGGTACAAAAAGACACCCTTGGGCCTTATGCCGAACCCTCCAATTTGCCGGATGATACTTGGCGCGCAGTAGCGAATATGCCCGGGGTTGCCAGTGCCTCTAATGTGACCTATTTAACCATGCAAGTGGCGCATGCTGGCGGCGATACCCGTGCCTTAGTCACCGGCATCGCCAATACGGGACCGGGATCTTCAGGCTGGCCATTGCGCTTAATAGCGGGCCGCCAAGTTAGTAAAAACCACTACGAAGCGGTGGCGGATATCGCCAGCGGTTTTAAGCTGGACGAGCGTATTCAAATTCGTCGTAATAGCTACCTGATTGTCGGTCTAACCCAGCGCATGGTCTCTTCCAGCGGCGACCCGATGATTTTTATCCCCCTGTTAGATGCCCAACAAGCACAATTTCTGAAAAGCAACGATGCAATCGCGCAAAGTCGTCGCCGAATTAAGCAAAACCCGGTGTTTAATAACCCGCGCAACCCTGAAGTACTGGATGCTGTACTGCAGTTGCAAGAAAGTAACACTCAAGTCAACGCAGTACTGGTACAGATCAAAGCACAGGCCGAACCTAAATTGGTTGCAGAAGATATTCGGCGCTGGCTGCGCTTACAAGTCTACGATCGTGAGCAAATGGTAGGCATTTTAGTCGGCAAGTTGATTGCCACCTCAGCACGGCAAATCTTAATGTTTTTAGTCATTCTAGCTGTCGTCAGCGCGGCGATTGTGGCCTTTATTATCTACACCCTAACCATGGGTAAAATCCGTGAAATTGCCGTACTTAAATTAATTGGCACGCACAATCAAACCATTGTTTCGATGATTATCCAGCAAGCGTTAGCCTTAGGTGTGATCGGTTTTATCGTGGGCAAAATTGCCGCAACGGTGTGGGCGCCTTTCTTTCCGAAATATGTCTTGTTGATCACTCAGGACACAATCACTGGCTTAATCGCGGTGCTGTGCATGTGTGTGCTGGCGAGTTTTGTTGCCATTTATGCAGCCTTACGCGTCAACCCTGCTGATGCCGTGGGAGGTTAGTGTATGCAGTCGTATGGGATTAAGATTTCCGAGCTAAGCAAATCATTTGGCCGCGGCGATACTGCTGTACATGCGCTTAAACAAGTCAATATGCAGGTCGCACCCGGTGAAGTGGTGGGTCTAATCGGCCCCTCAGGCTCTGGCAAGAGCACACTATTGAAATGCTTGGGAGCGATTATCGAGCCCAGTGCCGGACAGATGTATTTGGGTGAGCAGCTGATTTATGACAATGCTTGGAAAATATCTGATTTGCGCGCCCTGCGCCGCGATAAAATTGGTTTTGTCTTCCAAGCACCCTATTTAATTCCTTTTTTGAGCACGCTGGATAATGTTGCCTTGCTGCCCATGCTGGCCGGAAAAAGCAACAAAGAGGCACGCCAGCAAGCACTGAATTTATTAACAATGTTGCAAGTCGAGCATCGCGCACATGCTTTACCTTCGCGTCTCTCCGGTGGTGAGCAACAACGTATCGCCATTGCGCGCGGTCTGATTAATCGTCCGCCAGTGATCTTAGCCGATGAACCGACTGCAGCCCTAGATAGCGTACGTGCGTTAACCGTGATTCGTATGCTCAATGAGATTGCGCGGGACTATAACACTGCAGTTATTGTGGTCACCCACGATGATAAAATCATCCCAACCTTTAAACGCTTGTACCATATACGTGACGGCATCACGTACGAAGAGCAAGGGCAAGGTCGGGAGTCCTCATAACTGACACGACTGAGCCATAGCTACTTCGACTCGCCACTGGCATAACAGTGCAGCATGTTGGTTTAGCCTACATATTGGCAACCGTTATGCGTACAATACGCGCTCGCAACACCTCGCTCAGGTGTCTATGGTTCCCTCACCCCATTCAAAAAGGTGTCTTATGTTTGCTCTATCCGGCCCACGTCAGCGTGTGGCGGTGGTAACGCTGATCGCGTTCCACATCTTTATTGTGATTGCCAGTAACTTCCTCGTGCAATTCCCCATGCAACTGTTTGGTTGGCAAACCACGTGGGGGGCGTTTAGTTTTCCCTTTATTTTCTTAGCCACCGACCTCACCGTGCGCTTACTCGGTAAACAGCCGGCTCGGCGAGTGATCGCCTATGTGATGCTGCCGGCGTTATTGGTTTCCTATGTGGTATCCGTCTTGTTTCAGGAAGGAATATTTCGCGGAGTTGCAGCGCTGCTGGTATTTAATAGCTTTATTTTGCGGATCTCTTTAGCCAGTTTCACCGCTTATGCCATAGGACAGCTGGCCGATATTCAGGTGTTTGATCGTTTGCGCCAGCTCAAGCAGTGGTGGATCGCACCTACGGTATCAACAGTACTAGGAAATATGCTGGATACTTTTGTATTTTTCTCAATTGCCTTTTGGTACAGCAGCAACGCTTTTATGGCCGAGCATTGGATTGAAATTGCGGTGGTCGACTACATCATCAAAATCCTGATTAGCTTGCTGCTGTTTATTCCTCTGTATGGTTTGCTGCTCAATCTATTATTACGCTTTATGGGTGCGCCAGCAGAAGCTAAGCCTGCAGCACACTGATTGTTATTTGGATTTTCTGGCGAGTGCAGTGTATGCCGGGCTACAAACTTGAAAACAACATCAATGATCAATGAGTACCGTGCGGGTGCCGTGGCAAGCGTAGCCATGGATGACGTAGCGCCCGAATTGCGCCAGGATGGCGCATTGAGGGAAGAACGGCACTTGCACGGTACGGCATGCGCCAATCATGCTTAATGCTTTCGATTGACGGCTGACTGAATGACCGATGTAAGCCGTGCTTCGCAATTGGTGTTTTTCCGTCGACGAGCCCATCCTGGGCTCAACTCCGGCGCTGCGCCATCCCTGGCTCGCTCATCACTCCAACCCCGAAGCACTCGTTGAGCAACGGCGCTGTGAGCACGATTGATATAGGGCTCGTCTGTTTCTGAAAGCTCTTAAGTTGGAGTTGGCCATGTGGATTATTCACATGATTGCAGCGCTTAAGAGTAAGAATCTACGCGCATCAGCTTAAGTTAAAGCTGCTTTAAAAGAGTCGGGCTACAGACTTGAAAACAACATCAATGCTCAACAAGTACCGTGCGGGTGCCGTGGCAAGCGTAGCCATGGATGGCGTAGCGCCCGAATTGCGCCAGGATGGCGCATTGAGGGAAGAACGGCACTTGCACGGTACGGCATACGCAATTATTTCTGCTGTCTTTGATTTTGAATGACAGCAAACTACGCTGTATGCCGTGCTTCGGAAACACAGATCATGCTTGATATTATTGAGTGTGTCGCAGGCCTTCTCATACAAAGCAGCTTTTAATGATTAAATTCATCAGAAAATATAGAATCCAAATCCGGCTCACCTGGAATAGCATGCTCTTCTGATGCCCAAGCACCTAAATCGATCAGTTTACAGCGCTCGCTGCAAAATGGACGCGACGGACTTTGTTCGCCCCACTCCACCAGTTTTCCACAGGTGGGACACGCCACCGTTGTTACTGAAGTCATGCTTGACCTCCTTTCAGAGTTAAATAGTAGGCATGCAAGCGTAACACCTCACGCTGCAAAGCTGATTTATCTGCTGCATTACACAGGACATCATCAGCATGCTTTAAACGCTCATCACGCGTTAATTGCGCCTGCATAATCGCCCGTAACTGCGCCTCAGAGACTTGATCACGCTGTAACGCTCGCTCCATTTGTAGCTCGCTCGGCACATCCACCACCAATACGCGCTGGACGATTTTATACTGACCCGATTCAATCAGTAAGGGTGATACTAAAATAGCGTAAGGCGACTGTGCCGCGTCTAAAAACTGGCTAATTTCTTCGCGAATCAACGGGTGCAACAAGGCCTCTAGCCATTGGCGCTGTTCTGGCTCGGCAAAAATACGCTCGCGCAAAGTCGCTCGATTAAGTTGTCCATCATCAAGCAGTACCGTATCACCAAAGCGATCCACTATTTTCGCCAAAGCCGGACGTCCCGGCTCGACCACCCAGCGCGCCGCGTGATCGGCATCAATGGTCTCAATGCCCAGCTGCGCGAAAGCATCCGCTGCGGCACTTTTGCCACTGCCAATACCACCGGTCAGCCCTAACACCCATGGTTTACTCACAACGCTGTCCCTTTATTGACTGTTACACCCTGCCATTATTTAATGACTTTATTATCAGACTACTTTCTTACAGGCTGGCAACTGAATCACAGCCAGCCAGACCCTCTATCGGTTAATCTAGGCTACAGGTTAAACACCAACATAACTGACGTTCATGCCTATATTTTCAGCACAAACTTGCGGCTGAAACTACAGGATAAATTTCAGTTCAACCATTTTATAGGGATTTAAACATGCTCTTGCACCTTTACCGATCTTTGTCTGCTGCACGCTGGCTCGCATTAAGCCTTATGCTTATTTCTACCTTTAGTTTTGCTGAGCCAGCAGCTTTAACAAGCAGTGAACAGAGCAATTACCTTAAACAACTTAAACAGCAACATGCCACTACACATGAACGTACCGCGCTGTTGGCTGAAGTAAACCGTTTGCTCACGCAACATGCGTTACGCGCAGGTTATCAGGTTGGCTATAGCAATCCACAAGACTTTTTATACAGTGTCAATGTGGTTAAGCAAGGCGAGTTAGTGATCCGAGAAGAAATCCGCAACAGCCAAAACAACTCGTTAGAAGTCCGCAGTAACCATATTAACGTATTTGGTATTGACCCGTTCGTGAGCTATGCCTGCCCAACACAGGGCGTGCGCTGTATGATTTTCGCTGAAGATAAGACAACGGTGATACTGACGATCGTGCGCAATCAGCCAGTGGCGCAAGACTTGGCTCGAGCACTATCCTATTTAATTCGCAACATACAGCGCGGTTAAGTCACACGACAGCCAGCTTATTCAGGACGAGCCCAGCCTGTGATGACGTGTTCTGTATGAGCTGGCCACATTGCCTGCGACTAGGCGCTCAAATAAAGCCACCTAAACTGCTGCAAGGACGCAATCGCGGCATATGAGCCGCTCATACAGGGCATGCGCCTACAAGAGCCCTTACTTAGGAAAAAATAATCGCTTGAGCTCTGCACCTGGGTTATTGGCGCGCATAAACGCTTCGCCAACCAAAAACGCATGTACATCATTAATTTCCATTAACTCAACATCAGTACGCTGTAAAATTCCGCTTTCAGTAATCACCAAGCGTCCTTCTGGAATGCGCGGCAATAATTCTAGAGTGGTTTCTAGCGACACTTCGAAATCATGCAGATTACGGTTGTTAATGCCCACCAACGGCGTATCTAAATGCGTCAAGACACGATCAAGCTCTTCGCCATTATGCACTTCTGCTAAGACATCCATTCCCATCTCTTTGGCAGCTGCCGCCAGTTCCAGCATTTGCCCATCATCTAAACACGCTGCGATCAACAGTATGCAATCTGCACCCAGCGCGCGAGCCTCAATAATTTGGTAGGGATCCACCATAAAATCTTTACGAATCACCGGCAGTGAACAAGCGTTACGTGCTTCTTGTAAGTAGCGGTCCGCCCCTTGGAAGAAATCAATATCGGTCAGCACCGATAAACAGGTTGCACCACCTTGCTCATAGCTTTGCGCCAGCCACTCGGGCACAAAATCTTCGCGCAACACGCCTTTGCTGGGCGATGCTTTTTTGATCTCAGCGATCACTGCAGGTTTTTTCTTTTGCACTTGCGTTTGTAAAGCTCGGGCAAAACCACGCGGTGCAGAGGCCTGAGCGGCCTGTGCGTGCAACTCGCTCAAACTCACTATAAGTTGACGCTGCGCGACTTCTTCGTGTTTGCGCGCGACAATTTTTTCTAACACCGTTGGAATGTTCATGCGATTGTCGCCTCTTGCTTAAACACCGAAGTAAACGACACCAACTCAGACAGCTTTTCTAAAGCAAGACCGGTATAAATGGTGTCATGTGCACGCGCCACACCTTCTTTTAAGGTGCTGGCGACGCCTGCCGCATACAAAGCGGCACCTGCATTAAGCGCAATCATTTCTGCAGCTTTATGCGCATAAGGTAACTCACGTTTGCCTAAGGCATCACGAATCAAGGTGTATGAAGCGCCAGCATCGTCCACCTCTAAACCAATTAATGATTGGCTATTAATACCAAAATCTTCCGGCTGAATTCGATACTCAGTGATCTCACCATTTTTTAACTCAGCAACAAAGGTCGGTGCACCTAAACTGATTTCATCCATACCATCTTGCGCATGTACCACTAAGACATGCTTGCTGCCTAAACGCAGCAATACTTCTGCCAAAGGACGGCACAACTGCTTACTAAAGACACCAATCACTTGGTTTTTTACCTGCGCCGGATTACTCATCGGGCCGAGAATATTAAACAAAGTACGCAAACCCAACTCGCGGCGGGGACCACTGGCGTGACGCATCGCACCATGGTGCGCAGGCGCATACATAAAACCCACTCCCACGGTTTCAATACAACGTTTGACTTGCTCAGCACTTAAATCTAAATAGACACCTGCGGCTTCGAGTAAATCAGCACTACCACTTTTACCCGATACCGCGCGATTACCGTGCTTGGCCACTTGACCACCGGCGGCGGCGACCACAAATGCAGCAGCAGTAGAGACATTAAAAATATTCATACCATCGCCGCCAGTACCGCACGTATCGACTAAATGCTCTCCTTCGATGGTGACTGGCTCGGCCAGCTCACGCAGCACTTGCACGGCACCAACAATTTCATCAATGCTTTCACTTTTCATGCGCATGGCCACTAAAAAGCCGCCTACTTGTGCGTCTGTGCACTGCCCAGTCATGATCTGTCGCATGACCGTTTGCATTTCTGCGGTGCTTAGATCCAATTGACCAACCGCTCGATTCAGCGCTTCTTTAATGTCCACTAACGCTGTCCTCCCGTTTGTTTTAAAAAGTTTGCTAACAAGGCGTGGCCTTGCTCAGTCAAAATTGATTCAGGGTGAAACTGCACCCCTTCAATATTTAAAGTGCGATGTTGCACGCCCATAATCGCTTCCAGCGCACCCTGCTCGGTTTGTGTCCAAGCAGTGACCTCTAAATCGTCAGGTAAACTGTCCGGCGCCAGCACCAAAGAATGGTAGCGGGTTGCCGTCAGTGGATTATTCAATTCGGCAAACACCCCTTGATTGCGGTGATAGACCGGACTGGTTTTACCGTGCATCGGCTGCTGCCCACGCACGACCTTGCCACCAAATGCTTGACCAATACTTTGATGGCCTAAGCACACCCCTAAGATGGGCACTAAACCAGCAAACGCCTTAATCGCCTCCATTGATACGCCAGCCTCATTCGGCGTACAAGGTCCCGGCGAAATCACCACCCGCTCAGGCTGCATGGCCAATAGCTCTGATACGGTGTACTCATCGTTACGTACCACCTTAACCTCAGCACCCAGCTCAGCAAAGTACTGCACCAGATTCCAAGTAAAAGAGTCGTAATTGTCGATCATTAGCAGCATACAAGGTGGTCCTAAGGCGATTAAGGGACGAGATTAAATAGGCTTACAGCAGTTCTTTACGTAACTGCGCTGGGCTTTTTGGCGACAACAAACCAGGAGCAATATCAAACACAGTTTTGGCACCGATATCGTTGACCCGAGCCAAGCGATGCACAGCACGTGCATAGGCCACCAATACGCTGGCAGTAAACTCTGGGTTGCTATCCAGCGCCAGCGAATACTCAATGGTTTGCTTGCTATCAACACCGGTATTACCGCTGCGAATCACAAAGCCACCGTGCGGCATAGTGCTGTGCTCTTTTTTAAAGATGTCCTGATCAATGAAGTTCACTTCAGTATCGTAGTCAGCAAAGTAGTCCGGCATGGTCACGATGGTATCACGTACAGTATCTGCATCAGCACCCTCCTCCAGCACGATAAAGCACTGACGCTTATGCTTTTCACGCGTGCTCAACTCAGGACGCTCACCACTACGCACGCGCGCAATGGCCTCTTCGGAGGGCAAGGTGTATTGCACACCGGACTTAACGCCAGCGACACGACGCACTGCGTCGGAATGACCTTGGCTTAAGCCTTTACCCCAGAAAGTATAGGTCTCGCCTTCTGGTAAAATTGCTTCGCCATATAAGCGGTTGAGTGAGAACAAACCTGGGTCCCAACCCACCGACAATAACGCCACACGACCAGCATCACGTGCCGACTGATCCAATGCAGAGTAATACTCAGGTACTTTAGCGTGGGTATCAAAGCTATCCACAGTATTAAAAAACTGTGCCAAGTAAGGTCCCTGCTCTGGAAGATCAGACTTAGAACCACCGCAAAGAATCATCACATCGACTTCTTCTTGATACTGTTCAATATCAGCCATGGCATACACCGGCACGCTTGTATCAAGCAAGGTCACGCTAACGGGATCACGACGACTGAATACGCCCACCAAACGCATATCTGGATTCTGTGCTAACGCAGCTTCAACGCCACGTCCTAAATTGCCATAACCGGCAATGGCTACTCTGATTTGATGAGACATAATGACCTACCTATACAGTTAAAACATAAATACAATTAAATACGCAATCAGCTGATTGCCTTACTTTTTTCAGCCAATGCAACGGCTTTAAACATAGCGCGGCGCTTATTCAGAGTTTCCTCCCACTCCAGCTCTGGCTGTGAGTCAGAAACAATCCCAGCTCCAGCTTGCACGTGCAGTTGACCGTTTTTAATCACTGCCGTACGAATCGCAATCGCAGTATCCATATTGCCATTCCACGCCCAGTAACCTACAGCGCCGCCATACACACCACGCTTGATCGGTTCAAGTTGATCAATGATTTCCATAGCGCGTATTTTCGGTGCGCCGGACAAAGTCCCTGCCGGTAAAATCGCACGCAAGGCATCCATGGAGTTGAGTCCGCTGCTTAACTCACCTGTAACATTGGAGACGATATGCATCACGTTAGAATAACGCTCAACAATCATTTTCTCAGTCACTTTAACACTGCCAGTCTCAGCAATTTTACCAACATCATTACGCCCTAGATCAATCAGCATCAAGTGCTCAGCCAGCTCTTTTTTATCCGCCAACAGTTCTTGTTCAAGGGCGTTATCTTGCTCTTCAGTAGCGCCACGCGGGCGCGTACCAGCAATCGGGCGCACGGTGACTAAACCATCTTCAACCCGCACTAACACCTCGGGCGAGCTGCCGACCACATGAAACTCAGCAAAGTTAAAGAAATACATATAGGGCGTTGGGTTAAAGCAGCGCAGGGCACGGTACAGATCAATGGGTGCAGCGGTAAAAGGTACTGACATACGCTGAGAGATCACCACCTGCATGCAGTCACCCGCGGCGATATAGTCTTTAATTTGTAAAACTGCTTTCTGGTAATCCTCACGACTGAAGCTGGACGTAAAGTCCGGCTCAATATTATCAATCGCATTAAGATCCACACCAACTCGCGGTGTTAACGGCTTACGTAGCTGCGCGCTAAGCAGGTCAAGCTCGACCAAACTTTGCTGGTACGCATCGAGCTTACTGGGGTCCGCTAAGACAATCAAATGCAGCTTGCCGGACAAATTATCGAACACCACCACTGCATCCGACACCAACAATAAAATATCTGGCGTGCCCAATGGGTCGGGGTTTGGGCAGTCGGCTAAACGCTGTTCAACATAACGCACGCTGTCATAGCCAAAATAGCCAACTAAACCACCATTAAAACGTGGCAATCCGGGCAAGGTCGGCACTTGATAACGGGCTTTAAAGCTTTCGACAAAAGCCAGTGGATCATCCACATCCAGATCTTCAACCACACGTTCATCAGTAATCACACGCACACGTTTACCATCGACACGCAAACGGGTGCGGCTGGGCAAACCAATAATAGAAAAACGTCCCCATTTCTCACCGCCCTGCACTGACTCCAGCAGGTAGGAGTACGGTGCATCAGCCAGTTTTAAATAAATCGAAAGCGGCGTATCAAAATCGGCTAACGTTTCGCGTGCCATAGGAATACGGTTGTAGCCTTGTGCAGCTAAGCGCAAAAATTCTTCGTGGGTCATATCAGCCTCGTGGCAAGAGGAAAAAAGGAGAAACACAAACAATGCCGCCCCAAATGGCGACCAATAAGCATTAGACGCGCCAACGCCAACGGCCTGATGCCGCTGGTAATGTGCCTATCAATAGTTTGCGATCAACAACCACGAGCGGGTCCCTTGGGATGGTCTGAAATATTAGATAACACTAGCGCAGGCTATGTTAACGCGCAACCGCTAGATGCGAGTTTTTACTATTTCACTCAATAACCAATGTTATGAATGGCGTTTAGATGACGTTTTACGCAGACGTAGCTAGCGCGTACTCATGTCAGAAACACCTACAAAAAACGTTCGCCATCTATTTGATTGTTACTTTTATACATGACTTGCTGATTCGATTAAATATTCGCGGACTTCTACTGCACTGCCACTGAATTCAATCACGCATTCTTTATGCAGCAACTGATATTCGTACATAGGGTCATAATACTCGCTTAAAAGAATTTTAATCCATTCTCGGTGCAGGCTATTATCACCGCGCTGATGTTCAGCCAATGCTTGCTGCAGTAGCGCATCAATTTTCTGATATTGCACACCACCTAAACGTTTTTTTATGTGCTGCAATGAATGCCTTAAGTCATCGCTAAAGGCTTTAAATCCAGCCTCTATTCCTTCAGCCTGCTGCCATTCTTGCAATTTATACAAAATATAATTACGAAAACTATTCTCAACACGTTGCTCTAGGGTTGCCGTAACGATAACGATAGGTGCCACAGTCATACGTTCGCGCAGGTACAGAGGAATGGCGCTACGACCAATAAGTCGGCTTTCGTCTTCAAGTAGAATACGTTGCTTGGGCTGTGCGTGATGTTGGCGTAAAAAAGCAATCGCCAGTGCATTTTCAAAATCAATTTGTGTGGGCTGTCCGCCGGGGCGTTTACCAAAGGAACTGCCACGATGGTGAGCAATACCCTCCAAATCAATGCTGTTGTCTAGGCTATTGAGTAAATCTGTTTTAGCACTACCCGTATGTCCGGCTAAAATACAAAAACGGCTTGCTGCTACAATCTGCTCTTGTGTATCAATTAAAAAACGGCGCATGGCTTTGTAGCCACCAATAATACGCGGATACTCACAGCCGGCCTCTTTCATCCATTGCTGCACAATCTGACTGCGTAAACCGCCACGAAAACAATACAAATAACCATCTGGATGATTGCGGGCAAAGGCCAGCCATTGCTCCAGTCGTTGCTGTTTAGTGTTGCCTGTCACCAACTGATGACCCAAGGCAAGAGCCGCCGCCTGTCCTTTTTGTTTATAACAGGTACCGACTTCGGCACGCTCATCATCGGTCATTAATGGCAGACTAAACGCATGCGGAAATGCACCCTTAGTAAATTCCAGCGGCGCACGGGTATCCATCATCGGTGTATCAGTTAGAAACAGGCGGGTAAAATCTTCAGTATCGGCCCGGCTCATGCCTGCACCTCGATACGGTAGTCAGCGCGCGCCTCGATCAGTTCACCAATAGATTGCGCATAGACACCGGCCGCGCTGAGCACTTGCTCTAATCCTGCCGCATGCTCTGGCTGCACCGCAATTAATAAACCACCACTGGTTTGCGGGTCACAGAACAGTGCACGCTGCTCATCAGTTAGCGGCGCGAGCTTATCGCCGTAGGATTCAAAGTTACGCGTGGTGCCGCCGGGCAAACAGCCTTGGGCGATATAATCACGCACGGGTGGCAGCAGAGGAATATGTTGCTCATGCAATACAGCATTGACGCCACTACCCTCACAGACTTCCAACAAATGCCCCATTAAACCGAAACCTGTGACATCAGTAATAGCCTCAACACCAGCTAAGTGCGCCACTTCAGCGCCGACTTTATTCATCTGGCACATCACATCACGGGCTAAAAACTCGTGCTCGCTACGTAATTTTTTCTGCTTTTGCGCGGTGGTTAAAATGCCCACACCGAGCGGTTTAGTCAGATAGAGTCGGCAACCGGCTGTGGCCGTATTGTTTTGTTTTAACTGATCTTTATTGACGATGCCGGTCACGGCCAAACCAAAGATGGGTTCGGGTGAGTCGATGCTATGACCGCCAGCCAACATGATCCCAGCTTCAGCACAGGCCTGGCGACCACCATCGATCACTTGTTGCGCGACTTCCGGCGCTAGCACGCTAACCGGCCAGCCAAGAATGGCAATCGCCATAATGGGTTTGCCGCCCATCGCGTAAATATCACTGATGGCATTGGTGGCAGCGATGCGACCAAAATCAAAAGGGTCATCGGCAATCGGCATAAAGAAATCGGTGGTGCTGAGAATCACCTGGCCGTTGCCAATGTCATAAGCAGCGGCATCATCTTTGCTGCTGTTGCCCACCAGCAAGTTGGCATCGGTGGGCAGTGCCAGACTGGATGTCAAAATACGATCAAGTATTTTTGGAGATATTTTGCAGCCACAGCCTGCGCCATGACTGTATTCGGTTAAACGTATTGTGGCGGCGGGCGTCTGATTGCTCGTCTGATGACTCATCTGCTTGTTCACTAGCGACTTATCCCTAAATAGTTACATTATTTTCAGATATGCATGATACACCCGCACGGCAACAGTAAAAGCAGCAGACGCGCGCGGCATTGTTTTGCAGTGATAGCATTTTTTAATGGCAGTGCCTTATAGGTATGAATCTAGCAACTGCCATTGCTTTACAGAGCTTGCAGACGACGACCACACTCAAGCTCTGTTTTATCCAACGCAACAAGCTTGCACTAAGCTGTAACACGCTGAATAAACAAGCCTCTCTACTGCAGTTAATAATTGAGCAGTTATAGAAACAGCTCGCGCAAATCATCCACCACCAAGGCTGGATTTTCAGCACTGATCGGCTCACCATAGTTATAACCGTAAGTCACAGCTACACAGGCGACCTTCGCGGCTTGTGCAGCGTGCACATCATTACGCGAGTCACCGACAAATAGGCACTGCTCAGCCGTTACGCCTGCTTGCTGCATGACCCACAACAAGCCAGTTGGATCAGGTTTTTTTTGTACAAAGGTGTCGCCACCGACAATCCACTGAAAGAAACCATCCATCTGTGTGTCAGCCAACAGTTCAGGTAAAAAACGTTCTGGCTTGTTAGTCACCAAACCCAACTTAATACCTAGTTTTTGTAATGATGCCAAGGTATCTAGAGCGCCTGGATATAATGTAGTGAGCTCATGCCCCGTGCCGTACGCCTGCATAAAAATAGCCAACGCTTCAGCCTCTTGCTCCGCGCTGATCGCTTGATGATCAAAGTTATCGGCCAGTGCGCGCCGTACCAAAACTGGCGCACCGTTTCCCACCCAGTTACGCACCTTATCCATGCCTGCAGGCGCCCGGCCTAACTGCAGCAGCATTTTATCGGTGGCTGCAGCTAAATCAGGCACTGAGTCGATAAGGGTGCCATCTAAATCAAACATCACCAGTTTTGGTAGCTGCCCATCTAACACTCTTAATAAGGTTTTCACTGCTTGACACCTGCCAATTCTGCACGCATTGCAGAAATAACTTGAGCATAATCCGGCGCATTAAAAATTGCAGAACCGGCAACAAAAGTATCGGCACCTGCTTGAGCGATTTGTTTAATATTCTGCACGTTAACGCCGCCATCCACTTGCAAGCGAATCGGCAAACCACTGGCATCAATTAACTCGCGTGCCTCACGCAGCTTATCCAGCGTACCGGGAATAAACGACTGTCCGCCAAAGCCTGGGTTAACACTCATCAACAAGACCATATCGACTTTATCCATGACATACTTGAGCACATCCAATGGTGTGGCGGGGTTAAACACTAAACCAGCTTTACAGCCACCCTGCTTAATCAACTGCAAAGAGCGGTCAATATGTTCAGTGGCTTCAGGGTGAAAGGTAATATAGCTGGCACCGGCATCAATAAATTCGCCAATCATGCGATCCACCGGCTTCACCATCAGATGCACATCAATCGGCGCAGTAATGCCATATTTGCGCAAAGCACTACAAACCATCGGGCCAATCGTTAAGTTAGGTACGTAATGGTTATCCATCACATCAAAGTGCACAGTATCGGCACCAGCGGCCAACACGCGCTCAACGTCCTCACCTAAGCAAGCAAAGTCGGCAGATAAAATAGATGGTGCAATAACAAAAGGCTGCATAGCGTCCTCACAGTAAAATAAATCAAGCGATGGCTGTGGTTAGCAGCACACAAAAACGTTACGTTAAAGCGAGTATCTTAACGCAGTTAATCAAGCCAAAGGGTGTCCAAATTGCAAAAACCCCAGTCTTCGATGGGTTCGCGAGCGATGATACTTTCGGTGCAGCCCGCCTGCGCCAAATCAATCATTTCTTGCTCTATGGGCATTTGTGATTTGCTAGAGAAAAATACTTTGATTTTGGGCTTGAGTAAAAGCTCCTCATTTTTCTCCGTAACAACAGCTAAACGACCGCTGCTCAGTCGCACCAGCGAGCCAACTGGGTAAATCCCCATCATGCGTACAAAAGCTTGAAATATATACAGGTCAAAATGCCCTTGCCACTGCGCCATACGCTGCAAGGACTCAGCAGGACTCCAGCCTTTTTTATACGGTCGATCAGAGGTTATGGCATCGTAAACATCACATATTGCCGCCATACGTGAAAGCAAGCTGATTTGCCGACCGATAATCTTTTTGGGATACCCTGTGCCATCATACTTTTCATGATGATGTAAACAAACATCATATACATGGACATCAATCGCAGAGTCACCTTTTAACAGCAGTTTTGCACCATACACTGGGTGCAAACGAACTTTAGCAAACTCCTCATCAGTCAAGCGCCCAGGCTTGTTAAGAATACTGTCGTCAATCATCATCTTACCGACATCATGCATCAACCCTGCCACACCGGCTTTTTGCACTTGTTCGTCAGTGAGTTGAAGTTGGCGCGCTAAAGCAATCATCAACGCGCAAACGGCTACAGAGTGCATATAGGTATATTCATCAGCATTTTTTAAACGCACCAAACTCAGCAATGCTGAAGGGTGGCGTAAAATCGATTGATTCATTTCCTCAACAATCTGCATTGCACCATGCATCTCGATGGCTTGCCCCATACGCACTTCAGAGAACATCGTCATCACAGCCTGCTTAGAACGCTCACAGATATCAAGCGCACGCTTAAGCTCATCAGCCATGGTGACCATTTGAGCCGTATGGGCAGGCTCAATAAGAGCCTCCTGCAATACAGTTTCGGCAACTTCTGCAATCTCTGCAAACCCCTTGCAGACTGCATCTATAGGTAGATCAAGGCCTTTAACTGTATCAATCCACACCTCTGTTACTGCACTGTTTTGCAAACTGCGCAAATCAGCAAGAGTCTGCAGTTCAAAATTTGCTTTCCAGAATGGATGATCCATCCACGAGCCACAGAACTCATGGATATACATACCCAAAACAACATCAGTGACCGAGATTTTTTTAAGCATAGAAACTCCCTGCCATGCTGCATATTTTTCCAACCAACTTCAATTGTGAAGTCTTTCTCAAGAAGATGCCATGCAGCTTAATCAACAGTCTATTCTGCAAACAACAACTCAATGATGGCGCTGCTTATTTATCTCGGCACAGCCTATGCATTACCTTTAGCTCTACTCAGTCACCAACTCAACTGTTTGCGCTTCAATGGTGTATGCAGAATCAGCCAGTTGATTGCTACTGACCTCAACTCGCAATGTACCTGTCACCCATAAAGGCGCATAAATATCCTGCAGATCAATACCCTGCGGATAACGCACAAGAACAATCTGGTTTGGCGGAGGTGGCGGCACATGAATACAAGCGCCGGGGTACGGTACTAGAAAGAACTCAACAAAACGTCCCTTTTCATTGGTTTCTAACGGTACCGGATAGCCACCTAATAAAATCTTGCTGCCATCCAGCGCTGGGACTGTTTGCGCTGAATACATCACTGCAGGTAAGTTTTTATCAGTCGAGCGCAATCCACCCGGTACATAAAAGCCACTTTCAGCTTCAGGGGTATCATGAACGATGTCTGGCATATCAAACAGCGCTTGGCGATCAGACTCAGGCATTAACTCCAGCCAGTCAGTTTCTTCTAGTGCTGCTTGAACAGTACTCGCTAATAGCAGCAGGACTAACAACACAAAGCGCATAGAATATCCTTTTAACGTTTGCGCACTGCTTCAACAATAAACAGCAAAACAATGGCACCGACTACCGCACCGATAAAACCAGCGGGCTGTCCTGCATGGTAAATACCTAAGGCTTGACCACCATAGGTCGCAGCAATCGAGCCCGCCAGACCTAAAATAATCGTCATAACCCAGCCTAAGCCACTGGGGCCGGGCTTTAATAAGCGTGCGATGATGCCCACCAAAAAACCGATGATTAATGTGCCTAAGATTCCCATATATAGTCCCTCTGCATTACTGTTAATGGTGTTCTTACTAGGCAACCTTACTGCAGAGCAGTTCAGCGCTCTTAAACTTTCACAAGTGTCTCAAGCTCAGCAATCTGCTGTTGCAACCGTTGAGCCTCCTTACTGCGTAATGTGGCATGACCGACTTTACGACCCGGTTTAGGTGCTTTGAAATAATCATGTAAGTGACAATCAGCAATCGCTAACACTTTGTCTGCTGACGGCACGCTGCCAATAAAGTTAAGCATCGCGCTGTGACCAACATTAGCGGTGGACCCCAATGGCAAGCCAGCGACAGCGCGCAAGTGATTCTCAAACTGGCTGCATTCAGAGCCTTCGATGGTCCAATGCCCTGAGTTATGCACTCGCGGTGCAATTTCATTGGCTTTTAAACCGCCATCGACTTCAAAGAACTCAAACGCCAACACACCAACATAATCCAACTGTTTTAACACGCGACTGGCATAGTCTTGTGCTAAGGCCTGCAAAGGATGCGCGTCACTGGCCACTGATAAATGCAAAATACCATCGTTGTGAATATTGTGCACCAATGGATAGCTCTTGATTTCACCGTCACGACCACGCACTGCAACCAATGATACTTCACCCGTAAAAGCCACAAAACCTTCTAAAATGCACGGCACAGCGCCTAAATACGCAAAGGCATCAACAACATCAGCTGGCTCACGCAACACTTTTTGACCTTTACCGTCATAGCCTAAAGTTCGGGTTTTAAGGACTGCCGGCAAACCAATTTGCGCTACGGCTGAGTCTAAATCTGTTTGTGATAACACATCAGCAAACTCGGTGGTCGGAATATCCAACTCTTTAAACATGCTCTTTTCAAACCAGCGATCACGGGCGATACGTAATGCGTTTGCGCTCGGATAGACAGGTACAAACTGCTCCAAAAACGCTACGGTTTCAGCTGGCACACTTTCAAATTCAAAAGTTACCAAATCAACCGTCTGCGCCAGCTGTTGCAGGTGCTCTGGCGAGTCGTAGCCAGCTAACAGGTGCTCACCCACTGTTGCGGCACAAGCATCCACAGCCGGGTCAAGAAAAGTAAACTGCATTCCTAAAGGGGTTCCAGCTAACGCCAACATGCGTCCGAGCTGCCCACCACCAATCACGCCAACTTTCATCGCTTAAGCCTCTCGTGGATCTGGATTATCTAATACGGTTTGTGTTTGTTTCTCACGATAGGCATTCAGTGCTACGTGAAACTCTGGATGCTGATGACCAATAATGCTGGCGGCTAATAGTGCAGCATTGACTGCACCGGCTTTACCAATGGATAAGGTTGCAACCGGCACGCCGGCAGGCATCTGCACGATCGACAATAATGAATCCACACCGGACAGCATGGATGACTGTACAGGTACGCCCAAGACTGGCAAGTGGGTTTTTGCCGCACACATGCCGGGCAAATGCGCTGCACCACCAGCACCAGCGATAATAACTTGCACGCCGCGTTGATGAGCCTGTTCAGCATAACTGAATAACAAGTCAGGGGTGCGATGCGCCGACACCACTTGCACCTCATAAGGAATGCCGAGGGTTTCCAGCATCTCTACGCTGTGGCTCATTGTGCTCCAATCCGACTTGGAACCCATAATCACGCCTACCAGTGGACTCATCAGTGTTGCCTCTTCAAGTTTGGGCGCCAATTAGCGCTGCAAAAATAACAAACCACGCAACACGGCGTGGCTTGGTTGATGAAACGGTCAAGATTTATAAGCGACTAATTATAGCGCATTTGTTACGCATTACTAAAACGCTTAACGACAAACGTCTCTTTCTCATACATGCAGTTAAAATCCGCCTTGCACTGTTAAACCAACCCCCAACTCAGTCGCCAGCGCCCATGGCAGTAGTAGAGTATCCAGCAAAATACTAAAAGGTAGATCAAGCGCCGCGTATTTAGGCGCATGCGCACCAAAACGCTCTACTGGATAACAGCCACCCTGCAAGCTGTACCAATCCAAGCGCGTGCCTGAATAAATCACTGGTGCGCCAGCTTGTGCGGCATCTAAGGTACGCACACTAGCGCAGCCACCACTGCCTAGCAACGCAGTGAGCAGCAATACTCCGAGTATTTTATTCATCCCAACCGGCTTGATGGTGCTCACCCCAACGCGGCAACATATCTTGCGGTATCTGCAAAACATTCAAAATCCGCGCCACAACAAAATCGACTAAGTCATCAATGCTTTGTGGTTGATGATAAAAACCCGGCGAGGCAGGTAAAATCACCGCACCCATATTAGAGAGTCTCAGCATATTTTCTAAATGAATACTCGAATAAGGTGCTTCACGTGGCACGATAATCAGCTGGCGGCGCTCTTTGAGTACCACATCTGCGGCACGCTCAATCAAATTATTACAAGCCCCTGTGGCAATCGCTGACAAGGTTCCAGTCGAGCACGGCACCACCACCATGGCGCTGGGCGCGCCCGACCCAGAGGCAACGGACGACATCCAATCCTCTTTGCCGTAGACACGCACTTGCCCCGCCACTGCACCGGTGTATTCAGTTAAAAACTGCTGCATGGCTTGCGGCTTGGGCGGCAACAGCACATCGGTTTCCGTCGCCAACACCAATTGCGCCGCTTTGGAAATCAAAAAATGTACTTCGCGACCTTCCTGCACCAAGCAATCCAGTAAACGCAACCCATATTGTGCGCCAGAGGCGCCGGTCATCGCTAAAGTAACCCGCTGTGGACCGGTCATGGCATCGCCTCCAAGGCGTCAACCAGTTGCGTATGAATACCGCCAAAGCCGCCATTACTCATAATCACGACTTGCGTATCCGGCTGCGCCAGCGCTAAAACGCCATCGATGATAGCCTGCAAGTTATTACAGACCTGCGTGGGCACGGTCGCACCAGCAACAGTACCGGCCAAATCCCAACCAAGGTTATCCGGCGCATACCAAAACACATGATCAGCATCAGCCGTCGATGGCGCTAAACCTTCACGGTGCGCGCCCAGCTTCATCGAGTTGGAGCGCGGCTCAATCACCGCAATAATGCGCTGCTTGCCAACTTGCTTGCGTAAACCATCTAAAGTGCTGGCAATCGCTGTTGGGTGATGGGCAAAATCGTCATACACCGTCACCCCGCGCACCGTTGCCAGCTTTTGCATACGTCGTTTAACATTCTGAAACTTAGCTAAAGCTTGCGCGCCATGCTCGGCGGTAACCCCTACGTGCCGCGCCGCTGCTAACGCCGCCAGCGCATTGGCTACGTTATGCAAACCCGTCAAAGACCATTGCACCCGCCCCTGCTCAACACCGTCTAGCCACACAGTAAAATCAGAGCCATCGTCTTTAAGCAAATGCGCTTGCCATTGTCCATCCGGGCCGGTGGTTTGTACGGGTGTCCAACAGCCTTTAGCAACCACCCGTTGCAGCGCTTGCTCGCGCGCAGGGTAGATGACTAAGCCATTGCTCGGTACGGTACGTAATAAGTGGTGAAACTGCAGTTCAATCGCAGCCAAATCTGGGAAGATATCCGCATGATCAAACTCTAGGTTATTTAGTACTGTGGTGCGCGAGCGATAATGTACGAACTTAGAACGCTTATCAAAAAATGCACTGTCATATTCGTCCGCTTCCACCACAAAAAAATCAGTTGCGCCCAAGCGCGCCGACACACCAAAATTCTGCGGCACACCACCAATTAAAAAGCCTGGCTGCATGCCGGCATAGTCTAAAATCCACGCTAACATACTGCTGGTCGTCGTTTTACCATGGGTACCAGCCACCGCTAGCACCCAACGGCCTTGCAACACATGCTCCGCCAGCCACTGAGGGCCTGAAACATACGGCAAGCCCACATCGAGCATATATTCCACAGCTGGATTGCCACGTGACAGAGCATTACCCACCACTATCAAATCTGGCGCAGGCTGCAAATGCTCAGGTTGGTAGCCTTGCAGCAGCTCAATGCCCTGCTCTTCTAACTGCGTGCTCATCGGCGGATACACATTGGCATCCGAACCGGTGACGCGGTGTCCTAGCTCTTTGGCTAACAAAGCTAAAGAGCCCATAAAGGTGCCGCAAATACCTAAAATATGAATATGCATACAGACCTCAAATAATTGCTTGCAAGATTAGCATAATCAACTGGCTACAATCGCCCATCCAGTCGCAGCAACACATTTGCATCCCTGTACGCTTTTAGGGCACGATTGTTCACATTACTGTGGCCCCAACATAAAGAGAATTATCATGCGCATCATCTCCGCCAGCTTAGAACATCTAGACCATCTGCTACCGATGTTTGTCCGTTACCGTGAATTATATGGTGCTATGCCGCAACTCGAGGCCTCAAAAGATTTCTTAGCAGAACGCCTTAATAATGAAGAAGTCATCATTTTAATGGCCTTTGAAAACGATATAGCACAGGGCTTTTGCTTGGTCTACCCAAGTTTCTCATCCGTTTCATTGCGCCCAATCTGGATTATTAATGACATGTATGTCATTGAAGACGCCCGCCGTAAACATGTTGCCAATCAATTACTACAAGCCATTGCTGAGCAAGCACGTGACAATAACGTTGTCCGTATACGTGTATCGATTCTTATCAGCAATGATATTGCCCAACGCCTCTATGAATCAGCTGATTTTGTAGAAGACCAGAATTTCAGAAACTATATTTTACCCATACAAGGCACATTGCTGTCATCCCAACGCTAATCTCTGTGCAGGGGCGTTTAACAATACACCAGCAAGCAATTAATCAGGACCCAGCAATACATGGTATACGCTGACAAATATGCCTATAATTGCTTCACTTTTCTATTTTAATTTGGATATGCAAATGAGTTTTAGCAAAATCCCTGCGGGTAAAGACGTACCTAACGACATTTATGTCGCGATTGAAATCCCAGCCAATCACGCACCGATCAAGTATGAAATTGACACCGAAACCGACAACCTGATGGTTGATCGCTTTATGGCCACACCGATGTTCTACCCAGCCAACTATGGTTTTATTCCTAACACTCTCGCTGATGATGGCGATGCTCTGGATGTTTTAGTCGTCACCCCTTACCCTGTCGCGCCAGGCGCAGTGATCCGTGCACGCCCAATTGGCGTATTACATATGACTGACGAAGCCGGTGGCGACGCCAAACTGATTGCAGTACCGCATGAGAAAATCACCCAACTATACAATGATGTTCACGAATACACTGACCTGCCACCCTTACTGATTGAGCAAATCAAGCATTTCTTTGAGAACTACAAAGATCTCGAAAAAGGCAAATGGGTTAAAGTTGAAGGCTGGGGTGATGCCAAAGCCGCTCGCGAAGAAATAGTTAAGGCTGTTGCTGCCTATAATAAATAAACCAAGCATGGCTTAAAAGTCGATGTATGCATCGGCTTTTAAGGTTAAATGTACCTCATCTTAACTTACCTACTTTATTAAAAATAACGTTCACAAGCTGTAGTATTCTATTGAGCCAATGGATTTTATCAATGCGTATATTCTTGCTTGTCCTGTTATGTAGCAGTTTTATACTCGGCTGCAGCTATGAGTCAGAGCCGCTAAACATTGGCAGCAATCGCTGGCTAGGCTACGCACCTATATACATTACAGATGAACTTGGTTGGGCCTCTACAGCCAACATTCGCCTGGTTGAATACTCAACATCAAATGGTGTTATTCGCGGCATGCACAATGGCCTCCTTGATGCCGCACTGCTGACGCTAGACGAAGCCATTATGCTACACAGTGCCGGTCAGGACATTGAGATATTACTTATCACCAATATTTCTGACGGTTCCGACGTCCTCTATACACGCCCAAATGTACGGCATATCCGCGAACTTAAAGGCAAACGTATCGCTGCTGAGGGCGGGACTTTAGGTGCTTATTTTCTATCTCGCATTTTAAACAAGGCTCAATTGTCAACAGATGATATTCAAGTCGTTAATCTACCCTTGTATATGCACGTAGACGCTCTCAAAAACGATACGATAGATGCCTCAATAAACCATGCGTCTTTGCACGCACAGTTGGATAAGGCCGGGTTAGTTCCACTGTTTACCAGTCGCGACTTACCCAGCGAAATCATTGATGTGCTCGTGGTTAACCGTCAACGTACCAGTCAAAAAATGCGGGCACGTATTCGTGCTCTATGGTTTAGCAGTCTTGATGCTTGGCTTAACCATCGAGACAAGGTTGATAAGCGGCTCTACCGGCGCCTAGGTCTAGACCAGCAGTCATTAACACTCACTTTTAGCGGTATTATAATGGGCGACAAAGCCCTTAACGAGCACTATTTCAAACACGACCTCTTAGTCCATCACATTCAACAAATGCAATCTTATATGCTCAACAACGGCCTATTGAAGCAAGCAATTGATAGCAAACAATTGCTACCCAAGTGTACAGGTGACTCATGTTAAGCCGTTACTCCCTACGCCGCTCAACACCTGCGTTATTGGGTATTTTTGCGCTGATCTTTGCTGCACTCTTGATACTTATTCAGCTACCTATCAGCCAAAAAAACGCCCTCAACTCATGGCGTAACTACACCAATCACATGCTAATTCAGTTACAAAGCAGCTTAGACGATCATCTGCGCCTCAATCGCAAAGAAGAAATGGCGACAGAACTCTCTGAGCTTGGTAGTTTACCCAACGTACAATGGGCAGCTGTTATCGACTCGCAATTACACACAATTGCGGCCACACGCCTCGGCTTAGAAGCCAGCATTCGCAGCCAACTTGAGGATCAACAGCTGATCGAGCTGATACATAAGCACACCCCAACATGGCGCTTACTCAAAGGGCAACGCTATCTAGCCATATACCCGCTAAACCGTATGCGTTTTAGCAGTGATGATCAGTCTGCAGCACTATTAGTCGAATTGGATTTCTCGCCTTTCTTGCGCCAAACTACCAATAGTGCCTGGTTGTATTTGGGCCAAACGTTACTCCTATTACTAGTGCTTGGCTTTATTTTAAACCGCTTGCACTCGCTTCTTGTACTCAAGCGTATTACCCATATTGGCGATGTAACGCAGCGCTATGCCGCTGGCGATTTACAAATACGCACCCATTTAAACGGCCAAGATGAAATCAGCCAGCTGGGCGAAGATATTAACAACATGCTTCAGCAGCTTGAAAGCAACCATAAAACCCTTGCCGAAAGCGAATTAATGCTGCGTAATCTAATCAATGCCGCACCGGTAGGACTGCTGGTTATCAGCGGACAGCATAAAATCATTGAAGCCAACCCTACCGCGCAGCAGATTTTTAATATGAGCACGTCGCAATTGCGCGCAAGCAATCCAGCTCAATTATTTAGCAACCCTGAACAGTGGCAACAACTGTTGGATGGCTCCTGCAAAACCACCGAACTATTTATTGAGCGCAATGCCGAACAGTTAACAACAGAAGCCGTCGTCAACTCTTTCTCTCGTAACGATAAAATCTATACATTACTGTTGCTCAACGATATCAGCGAACGCAAACAAGCTGAGCAACGCCTGCACTATCTTGCTAACCATGATGTTCTAACAGGCTTACTCAACCGTAACAATATTCTCAGCTACATCGAAAAAACCTTGAAAGCCAAGCAAGAGCTAAGTCTTATCCTTATTGATCTTGATCGTTTTCAACAAATTAATGATGGGGTCGGCCATCATATTGGCGATCAGCTATTACAAGCGGTCGCAAATCGCTTACAAGACCTTACCGCACCCACGAATATTCTTGCTCGTATTGGTGGTGACGAGTTTATGTTAGCTTTGCAAGATGCCTCTCTCGAGCAAGCCGAAGCCATCGCCGAACAACTGCTTGCCGCCTTTAAAGAACCTTTTAAAGTTCTACAATACGAATTATTTATTACCGCAAGTATCGGTATTGCGCATCACCAAGACGCGATAGGCAATGCTGTACAATTACTTAAGCATGCTGACCTTGCTCTGTATCGTGCGAAGAAAATGGGCCGTAATGGTCTTGTAAGTTTTAATACTGATCTTGCTACAGATGCAGCGTTACGTCAGCAATTGACTGACGAATTACGCCACGCCCTGAGTCATAATGAGTTTGAACTGTTTTATCAACCGCAAGTTGATAGCAAAAACTGCCCAATTGCTATGGAAGCACTACTACGCTGGCGTTCCGGCTCGCGCGGCTTAGTTGGTCCAGATAAATTCATTCCATTGCTTGAAGAAACGGGAATGATTTTAGATGTATCACGCTGGGTGTTTCGCACCGCCTGCCGACAAGCCACCGCTTGGAGCAAGCAAGGTACACCGCTACGCATCGCAGTAAATTTATCACCTCTGGACTTTTTACAAACTGATTTAGCCGGCTCTTTGCTCAGCATCATGCAAGAAGAGCACACTCCTGCACGTCTGATCGAGCTAGAAATCACGGAAAACTCTTTACTCGACAGCGGTGCGCAAGTAAAAAACACCCTTGCACAACTGAAAGCTGCAGGCTTACTGTTATTCTTAGATGACTTTGGTACCGGCTACTCTTCGCTCACCTATATCAAGCGCTTTCAGTTTGACGGCATTAAAATTGATCGCGAATTTGTCGCAGGGCTGCCCAACTGCCAACAATCTATTGCATTGATACAGGGTATTTTGACTATAGCTAAACACCTCGGACTAGAAGTGGTTGCCGAAGGCGTAGAAACAGCAGAGCAAGCCAACTTTCTGCGCCAACAAGGCTGTCAGCGCTTACAAGGTTACTACTTCTCTGCCGCACAACCTGCTATTGCACACTTCACCAGCACCCATACGCTCAAGCTGTACTAAGCTGTATTAAGCTTTACGCAATTTAAGCAAAGTATGCCCAACACCAATATCATCAATTTGCTCAACCAAAACAAAACCTGCTTCAGCGGCCAATTCCAGCATTTCAGTACTGCGATAAAAACGGCTATTGCCATTCGCCAAGCAGGTAAAATACAGCGAGGTTGCGTTCAATGAATAACTCGCTGCAGAAAACTTCTGACAATCCCAAAACATCTCCAAAATATACACCAGCGCATTATCAGGCATCGCTGCATACACAGAGCGCAAAATGTTCAAAATCTGCATAGGTGAAAAACAATCCAAGAACTGGCTCATCCACCAGACGTCGCCAGCAGTAGGCAATTGACTGTTTGCCTCTAAAAGATTGGCTGGATGTGCAGTCACCCGTTCTGCAAACCCTTGCGCCTGCATATTCTGCATCGCTAACACCAACTGCTGCGGCAAATCCACCATGGTCACCTGCACCTGCTCATCATAGTTGCAGCATTGTGCAGCCCAACGCCCAGTATTGGCACCTATATCAATTAAGTGCCTGGGTGGCTGTGTAAATACCAAACGCAACAACTCTGGAAATGCTTTATCACTGTAATAATGATCAAACTCAAACCAGCTACGCCGCGCTGGCTCTGGCAAAACAGATAACCCCTCATAAATAGTTAACCAATCGCCCAACTCTTGCAATCCGGCTGGGCGTGATTCTTGTAACGAAGTAGTTAAATGACTCATTGCGCGATAACAAACATCATCAGTGAACGCCATATTCACCTGTGTCATATCATCATGCAGTAAAAAGTAGCCTACTTTTGCGAGGCGATAGTGCGGCGCTTGATATGTCACTATATGGCAGCTCAAACCCATATCCAGTACAACCTTCACAGCATATTCAGCCAGGCCTGCTTTCTCGGCAAGCTGACCAGCGCTGAGCCCCTGCTTACCAGCTTGATCAAGTTCGGCCAACAAATTAAGTTGCAACATACTGCGCGCGGCTTGAAAAGCAATGGGCGCAAAGGCAAGCTGCTGCGCATATTCTTTTGCTTGCAAAGCAGTCATGCGATCATGGACATGGTGCGGCATAGATTGAATTCCTTTATCAGCGCAAGTGAAAAATGACACAGGGTATATCAGCAATAATAATTAATGCTTTAACACAGCGCACGGCACTCGCTATCACTTAAATAATTTAGCTCAACAAACAGTTGAGCTATACTTTACGCCGCCCTGTGTTTAGCGCGCTGAATCATCCCACACTTGAACGGCATTCTAAACACCTACTGCATCGCCTTATGAGGATTGATATGGCTCGTCAGAAAAAACCACCCAGCTTTGAGCAGTCTTTAAATGACTTGCAAACACTCGTTGAACGCCTAGAAAGTGGTGATTTATCACTTGAAGAATCACTCGCGACCTTTGAGCAAGGCATTGGCCTAACACGTGAATGCCAAAGTGCGCTACAAGATGCAGAACAGCGCGTGCAAACCCTGCTTGAGCAAAACGGCACCTTGATCGAAAAACCACTGGACGGAAGTACGCCACCTTGATCACCGATTACCAAAGCTTCTGCCAAAATCATGTCGATGCGGCACTTGAGCAGCTTTTACAAGCACCTAGCGCTGAGCTTGAACGTCTATACGCAGCAATGCGCTATAGCGTTATGAATGGCGGTAAACGCGTACGCCCGCTCTTAGTGTTTGCCAGCTGTCAAGCACTGGGCGGCGACATCAAGCAAGCCTATGGCGCAGCCTGCTCAGTTGAACTGATTCATGCTTACTCACTGGTACATGATGACCTGCCGGCAATGGACGACGACGCGCTGAGACGCGGACAACCGACAACACACATTGCTTTTGACGAAGCCTATGCGATTTTAGCAGGCGATGCTTTGCAGTCTTTAGCCTTTGATGCACTCTGCGATAGCACACTCTCGCCAATCAGCAGTCAACAACGTTTAGATATGCTGACAATACTGGCAAAAGCATCAGGCGCTACAGGCATGGTCGGTGGGCAAGCGCTTGATTTAAGCTCTGTCGGCAAAACTATTAGCCAAGCCACCCTAGAATGGATGCATCGACATAAGACAGGCGCTTTAATACAAGCCAGTGTGCAACTCGGCGCCATTGCCAGCGGCCAAGCCACACCACAGGTACTGCAGCAGTTGACCGACTATGCACAAGCGATTGGCCTAGCTTTTCAAGTGCAAGACGACATTCTCGATGTGACCAGCGATACGCAAACCTTAGGTAAACAGCAAGGCAGCGACCTTGAGCATGCCAAACCGACCTACCCTGCACTCTTAGGTCTCGAGCAAGCCAAGCAGTATGCCGTCACTCTTAAAAACCAGGCACATCAAGCTCTAGCCGGTTTCGATCAGCGCGCTGACCAACTGCGCCACTTAGCCGACTATATTGTCTCTCGCAGCCATTAACAACGCAGTATGCCGTCACTCTTAAAAACCAAGCCCATCAAGCTCTAGCCGGTTTCGATCAGCGCGCTGACCAACTGAACCACTGAGCCAACTATTAAGCTCGCTGCCAAGCAGCGCCACGAGCAGCCCAGCGCAATAGAATCAATATATAGAAATATCAAGCCTTAGAAACCAAAAAAGCGCTTAGCAGTGACTGCTAAGCGCTTAATATCTACTTAAAAGCAAATATGCTGGTGGGTCGTGTGGGATTCGAACCTACGACCAATTGGTTAAAAGCCAACTGCTCTACCACTGAGCTAACGACCCAAAAAATGGTCGGGGTAGGGGGATTCGAACTCCCGACATCCTGCTCCCAAAGCAGGCGCGCTACCGGACTGCGCTATACCCCGATGGCTCCACGACCTGGACTCGAACCAGGGACCCAATGATTAACAGTCATTTGCTCTACCAACTGAGCTATCGCGGAACGTTACAGGTTTCGTTGAACTCTTGTGAAGTTCGCCTCATCTGTGGTGCGACATTCTACCGATATATCAAACCTTGTCAACACCCAATCTTAAATAATGTTTATATTTTCGTTATAACGGCTTAAAAAGCACAAGGACTGCATTTTATGCAACGTTGTGTATCTTGCAAAGCGCTAACCTTTAGCAAAGGTTGCTGGTATTATTACTTTATTAAACGATAGAGAAAAAGGATGCTGTCATGCGCTCGCCTAGCACCTCCAGCACTCTATACTCTAGCAATAACGAAGACCGCGCTGGAGGTGTGTTCATGGCTCGAAAAATCCTGCCGCAATTTAATAGTTTGACGCAGAGCATTCGCAAATTATTGTTGGACCATCTAGCCACACAGGTTCGTGCAGCTTTCGCCCAAGCCGATAGCTCTCTATTTAAGTGCGCAGAAAAAGCTGAAAACAATCAAGTACAAACGATGTTTTTCGAAAGCATTCGTGAAGTGCGTGACCAGCACTTACAGATAGAGCGAAGTTTTCTACAAAGTATTGCCCAGCAATTTGATAACTTTATTGCAGGCCAAACTGAACATAAGCATAACATCAATGATATTGACTCTCAGGAACTGGCACTGGTAAAAACAGATGACTTTGAAGAGTCTCTGCTTGTCACCAGCATGTCAAGAAAAGTCAGTGAGCGCTGCATAGAAGCACTGCATGGTATTGAACAGCGTCTAGCGCTTATTAACAGCGGCCAAAAACCGGGCAACAACAGCCCCCTGACACCAACATTTATTGCCCATAGTTTTTACACAGCAATAGCACCTAGCTCATTCAACCTGCAAATTAAAACAATTCTTTATATGCTGTTTGAACAGTTTGTCATGCATGAACTGGATGAATTTTACGTCGCGATTAACAAGCTTTTTATTGAAGCAGGCGTACTCCCCAACCTAAAGTATTCCACAACACACAAGAGCACTGCACAACGCAACGCTGCAGCCACGATGCCACATCAGGATACCAAGAATGCTTCGCCATCGCCTTCCAGCACAGCATCTAACACGCACAGCAGTTCGCAGCCACCGCCTAACAGCCAGCACACCATACAAGATCAAGTTGCAGCGCCGCATAGCGCTATAGATGAAACAACCCGCTTGCAAGCGCAAACACTTAACACGCTACTCAGCACCTACCGTCAGCACGCACCAAGCTCGTCCTTGCCTGATGGCGTACGCAGTATTACTGCATTTACACCAAGCACTGCTCAGCTAGAGTACAGCACGTCGCAGCTTTTGCAGTCCTTGACGCAACTGCAGCAACACGCCGCCGAGCAAGCCGCAAAAAGCTTTACCACGCAAACCGTAGATAATATAAAAAACGCTTTGATTGAACAGTTACAAGCAATCAGCAGCGATACTGGGCAGCATAAAGTAGCCGCTCAACAAGCCAATACTATTGATTTAGTCGGTATGTTATTTAACTTTATTATTGAAGATGCCAGCCTCTCTGAGACCAGCAAGACAATTTTATCGAACCTACATCCACTGTATTTGCAAGTTGCCTTGCAAGACCCTTCGCTCTTCACTCAGCATCAACACCCCGCGCGCAAACTTCTTAACGGTATGGCGCACGCGGGTGCCTTCTATCAGAGCGCGACTGAAGAAAACGCTCTGCAGCAAAAAATGCAGGCCACGGTTTCAGAAGCCTTACGCTCTTATAATAATGACAACGCTGTATTCGAATACTTAGCACAAGACTTTAGCGCTTTTGTAGCTGCTCTAAAACAACGCGTTGAACTGCGTGAAAGACGTGCAGTGGAAGCTGCTAAAGGCCGTGACAAACTACTGGCCGCGCGCAATCAGGCTTGCGCGCTCATCAGTAGCACAATTAAAATATCACCTGCGCCCGCCATTATCCGCTCATTTTTAGAGCACACATGGGTGGATGTTTTAGTCTTTGCGTTTTTACGCCACGGCCCAGCAAGCCCACACTGGCAACGCTATGCTGAAGTGGCCCAGCAACTGGCTTGGAGCGGTATATTTCTTGAAAAACCCGAAGACCAGCAGCGCCTTAAAGAATTACATAAACCCTTGCTGGAGGATTTACAAAAAGGCCTTGAGTTACTCGGCAGTCATCACCCCGATATGATTCATAAACTTTTACACAACTTAGTTGCTTGCCAACATGCAGTACAAACTCAACAATCAGCACTAGCAGAAAAAATCAGTTCTGACCTACCAAGTAGCCCCCTCGGTACAATGCTAGGAGAGGAGCAAGCATTAGAGACAACCTCCCCTTTAGAGAATCTCTCAAGTAAAGCACAAGAGATTGCTTTCACTTTAGAGCATATTAGTTTTGGCACATGGTTTGAGTTCTACTCCCCTCCAGCAACCCTTAAGCTTTCTTGGTTTAGCCCGACAACACGAAACTACATGTTTGTCGACGCCTCAGGACAGCGAGTCGCCCTCAAACCATTGACCGCGCTTGCTATAGAAATAGAGCAAGGTAGCGCTCGAATCATAGTGAAAGAGCGTACACTCCCGCTAATGGATCGCGCTTTAACCGCTATTCAAAAAGTTTTCCAGCACTTCAACCATAATCCTGTTTAGGATATGGAGTCCCAATATGAATGAACGCCGCCATAATCCACGCTATACAACCGAGCAAGCGCTTGAAGCCTATGATGTGCATAGCGCGCGCTTCTTAGGACGCTTTGTTGATACTTCTGAAGATGGTTTCTTACTGTTTTGCCCACACGCCATTGACGCTGATAGCATTTGGCAAATTCGCGTGCTCGAAGCGAATGACTTACACCTACGTTCATTAGTATCTTTTGGCGCAGAATGCTTATGGGTACGCCAAGCTGATGATAACAATCACTACTGGGCAGGCTTTCATATCATTGATATTTCAGCGCAAGATACTGAAATATTACGCGCTCTTTTTTGTAGTCCAGAATAGTCTTTTGCAGGTGCCGGCGATCTAGATAGTACATGCCTGACATTATTCAGCCGACTTGCCCCTGCTTGCGCATAAAACAGTTAGACTTGGACTTGTATTTATTTTTGTAAGTGATTATGCGTCGTACTAAAGCAAAAGCAGACAACACTCGCGCAGCACTACTAACCGCGGCAGAGGTGTTGTTTTTAAAAAACGGGGTTTCCCATACTTCACTGGAACAAATCGCTCGACAGGCTGGCGTGACTCGCGGTGCCGTATATTGGCATTTTCAAAATAAAGCACACCTATTCAATGAAATGCTCAATCAAGTCCGTCTGCCCGCAGAGCAAATAGCCGAACATATCAGTCAATGTGATCCTAAAAATCCAATTATTGGCTTAAGGCACTTATGCACTGAAGCGCTTTTAACGATGGGCACTGATGAAAGAAAGCGGCGTATTTTTACAATTTTACTGCGCCGCTGTGAGTTTACTGATGACTTGCGCGAAGCAGAAGAGCGCCACGAAGCATTCATTAATGAATTTATTGACTTATGTGAACAGCTCTTTAGCGAGCCTGCAACGCTTAAACGCTTGCACCCCGAGATAACACCCCGATTGGCAGCACTGTCCTTACACGCGATGCTATTGGGATTACTCAGCGACTGGTTAAGGGACCCGACATTATTTGATGTTAAACTGGCTGGGACCATGCTTGATGCGCTACTGCGGGGCATTATTATAGACTGGGAGTCGAGTAGCGCATGCACGACTGCACGCTAGTAGCTAATCAGCAATCAACCAATCTAAACGCCAACCACCTTCACTTTGCTGCAAAGTTTCAGCCAACCAAGGTAACAGCTGCTTCAGCTCCCCCTCCAAGCCCCATGGCGGATTGCAAATAACCATACCCGAACCATTCAGGTGGCTCGCATCGTTAGGCGCATGAATGTACAGCTCAAGCCGTAACAGGCTAGGCGCACTGCTTTTTTGCAACTGCTGATAGAAGCGTCGTAACTGTGCAACATCTTTAATTGGATACCATAGGCAGACAATGGCTTGTCGCATACGTGCCAAACTTTCCTCTAACGCAGTGATTGAATTCTGCAAGTCATCACCCTCTTCAAAAGGCGGATCAATCAGCATTAGCAAACGCTTTTCTTCAGTCGGCAATAGGGCTCGCGGAACATGCCAGCCCTCACCAAGATGCACAGTCACACGCCGATCAATGCGCATATTTTCTTTCAGTAACTGACCGTCGGCCGGATGCTTTTCATTTAAATACAGATGATCTTGACTGCGCGTCAAACAGCGCACTAATTCTGGTGAACCAGGGTAATAACGCAGCTCATCATCGTCATTAAGCTCACCAACAGCATACAAGTAATCTGTCAACAAAGGATGTTCAACACCCCATAAGCGCCCAATACCTTCGCGCCACTCATCAGTTTTGAGCGCTTCTTCACCTTGTAAGTCATACAGACCTATTCCCGCATGCGTATCTATATAAGCGATAGGGGCAGGTTTCTTTTGCATTAAAGCGATACAGCGTGTCAGCAGCCAGTGCTTGAGCACATCTGCATGATTACCTGCATGGTAGGCATGGCGATAGTTCATAATAACCTCAGCGTAATTCTTGTTGGATACTTAAAATCGTACGTGGCCAAGGCTTATCATTACGGACTTTTTCCGGCAAACTGTTGATGGCCGCCTGAGCCGCTGCTCGGTCAGCAAAAGAGCCATAGGTCACCACAAATAAGGCTTGACCTTGGTGTTCTTTTCTAAAGTAATGATACTGCGCTGTATTTTGCTTGATAAAAGTCTGAGCTGTCGCTTCAGTTCGCGTACCGAGTACTTGTAACGTATAGCGCGCTGACGCTTGCTGCTTGTACCACTGCTGATGCCCAGACGTTCCTTTCAAACCTCTAGCCACTGGTTTTTTCACAGCAATCGGTTTCACCGCTGGTGGCGGCGGTGCTACCCGTACAGAAGGTGTAGGCTTTTTTTTCTGCCAGGACGACAGGCGGCGCAACTGTTTCTTTAATAGCGTCAGCAGGTGGAGTGCTGACAGGCACAGGCACACTAGCAGTGGAGCGTGGAGCAGGCAGCATTGCTACATCTGGCACAGGCTCAGCTGACACTAAAGCGCTGTCTTCGTCTTCTGTATTGACCGCCTGCGCTAAAGGTGCTCGCACCACAGGCTCATGATTAAGTTCTAGAGGAAGCTCAACCCTAGTGGTACCAACCTCGCTAAGTTTGACAGCCGCAGGCGGCTGACTTTCTGTCTCGCTAACAACGGGTAAGTTGATTTGCTCATGACTATTGGTGGGTTCCGATGCTTGCATCAACCAGACAAATACTAACGCAATAGCCAGCACTGCTAACGCAGCAAGATGCTTGTAGGGCAGATTAACTGGTATTTTTTTTTGCTGATTTTTTACGATTGCTTTGCTCAAGTAAAATAGCTTTGGCGACATCATTGACTTGCCCTGGCCAGCCTTGCGATTGGGCATAAATATCGCTCAATTGCTGCTCAGTAAAGACATCAAGCGCCTGACCTGCGGCGACCAGCCTCTGTTCAAGATACTCAAAAACCTCATCCTCATCCCAGGGCTCAAGAGCAATCACATGATGCAGGTCTGCGTTATCAGCCACCTTCTCTAATAAAGGGCAAATAGAAGAGTCTGAGAATACAAAAACTCGAGCACAGGCATCATTCACACCCTGAGCAATACGCTGCAGAAACAATAATCCGGACTGATCTAGGCACTCAGCATTATCAACAATGACATGCACCTCTTGCCCCGTCATTAATAACTGCTCAATGTGCCTTAATACGTCAGCAATCTCACTATCATGCAGACCCAGCGCAGCGTTAACCTGCTGCAACATTGAGGCGGCATCAGCATTTGCTGACGCAGTAACAACAATACTTTTAATCGGCTCTTTTGAGCTGGCGACAAGGGCTTGACGTAAAACTGTTTTGCCACTACCCTCTGGCCCCGTTACGACCAACATCAATTTGCTATAACGTGCCAGATGATGCAACTCAATCAAAACAGCTCGGCGTTTAGCAGAAAAAAATTTAAAACTTGGACCACGCCCTAAAAATGGATCATGTTCAAATTGATACCTATCTAAATAACCATCATCAGCATGCAAGTCAGCCATAGCGCCCTCATTCAATTAAATACTGCCCACAATTGCCGAATAATCAGCAGTCAACACGTCATGTAAAACATCTGCAGGGTACTCGGTGGTGATCAGTGCATCGCCCAAATCACGCAACAAGACCAGACGTATATGCCCGCCAATATTTTTTTTATCAACCGCCATATGGGTTAAAAATGTTTGAGCTGTCATTGTTTGCGGTGGCATCACCGGCAGCCCTGCTTGCAGTAAAAGTTTTATCCCGCGGTCGCGCTGCTGCAGCGTAATCCAACCGAGTTTGTAAGACATCTCAAGAGCCATAACAGTTCCAGCAGACACCGCCTCGCCATGCAACCAAACACCATAACCTTGCTCGGTTTCTATCGCATGACCAAAAGTATGGCCTAAGTTAAGTGTTGCGCGTACACCTGCTTCTCGCTCATCCGCTGATACGACCTTGGCCTTAGCAGCACAGGAACGCTCGATGGTTTCTATCAATAAAAGGTTGTCTAACTGACACAATTGCTCAATATGTTGCTCTAACCAGGTTAAAAATGGCTCGTCACAAATTAAACCATACTTAATCACTTCAGCGAGGCCGGCTGACAGCTCTCGCGTCGGCAAAGTCGTTAAAGTTGCTGTATCAATAATGACCGCTTGCGGTTGATAAAACGCACCCACCATATTTTTTCCGAGCGGGTGATTAATGCCTGTTTTACCACCAACCGAAGAATCGACTTGCGCCAGCAAGGTGGTTGGCACTTGAATAAAATTGACACCGCGCTGATAACAAGCAGCAGCAAAGCCTGTCATATCACCAATCACGCCACCGCCTAAGGCAATCAACGTAGTTTTGCGGTCATGCTTATCAGCCAGCAAACCATCAAAAACCAACTGCAAGGTTTCCCAGTTTTTATATGACTCACCATCTGGCAGAGTAATCTCAGTGAGCTCATAACCTTGCAATGCCTCGCGTAGCTGCTGCAAATACAAAGGCGCTACAGTGGTATTACTGACTATCGCAACTTTAGAACCCACAATATGCGGCGTGAACAGTTGAGCCTGGCGCAATAGATCCGTGCCAATATAAATTGGATAGCTGCGTTCAGCCAAATCAACAGTAAGCGTACGCATACGTGCCTCTCGTTATAACGTTCTGATAGATAAGATAAAATATTGCCTGAGCATATTGAGGCAAACACTGAAACCAATTAATGAGTATAGCGCAGATCCTATAGCGAGATTAATCGCTCTTAGACGTGCTGAGAAACTCCAGGATTTCTTGTACGACCATACGCGGAGGACGCGTATCAGTTTCAATAATCAAAGTAGCCACTTCCCGATATAAGGGATCACGCAGCGCTAATAAATCAGCAAGAACCTGTGCAGGGTTTTCAGTTTGCAATAATGGTCGATTTCGATCCCTTGCCGTACGTGCCAATTGATGCTCAACCGACGCATGCAAGTAAATGACCACATCAGCCTTGTGCATGGCTTGGCGATTTGCTGCACGTAAAACAGCTCCACCACCCGTTGCCAACACGAGACCTTTCTGTGCACTTAACTCAACAAGCACTGCTTGCTCTCGATCGCGAAAACCAACTTCGCCCTCGACATCAAAAATCAGCGGAATGCTTGCACCAGTACGCTCCTCAATCTCTTTATCAGAGTCTTTGAAGGGCAAGCCCAGCTCTTTAGCAAGCAAACGCCCGATGGTGCTTTTCCCAGCACCCATCGGGCCAACAAGTATGTAATTAGCTGTCTGCATTAATTATTCAGTGAAATAGCCTGATTATTCATAATACGCGGAGTAATAAACACCAGCAGCTCAGATTTTTGATCTTGAATGTGGTCTCGGCGGAAGATGCGACCAACAAATGGCAGATCGCCTAAAAAAGGCACCTTGTCCACTGATTTAGTTTGCGTATTGGAGAAGACTCCACCAATCACGATGGTTTCACCATCAGTCACCAATACCTTGGCATTGACTTCATTCTTTTTAATCGGTGGCACACCATGTAAAGCATTAGCAAAGTCTGCCTCATCCTTGGTCACCTTTACATCCATGATAATACGGTTATCAGGCGTAATTTGTGGTGTTACTTCCAAAGACAAGCTCGCCTCTTTAAATGATGTACTGGTTGCACCACTGGAGCTGGCCTCTTGGTAAGGTATCTCGGCACCTTTCAAGATCTTCGCTGTTTCCTTATCAGAAGTAACCACTTTAGGTTGCGATACTACTTCACCATTACCGGTTTTTTCCATGGCTGACAGCTGTAGATCTAAAATAGCATTATTGGTTATAAAGCCAATGCCCAAACCAGCGGTAGCATTTTGCACCCCCAAATCAACAAATGGAAAGGACTATTTAACGGCGATCTCACGCACGCCTGGTAAACGTCCTACATGTCTAGATGCAATATAATCGTCATCACCAAACTGACCTCTTGCATTCGGGTCATCAGCAACACCTAAATTGCCATCTTTACCCCAAGAGTTCCATTTACTACCATTAGCCCAAAGGTTTCCACCCCAGCGCACCCCCAAACTTTTACTGTAATCAACGTTCGCCTCAACAATACGCGCTTCGATCATTACTTGGCGTACAGGTATATCTAACTGTGCTACGACACGGCGCAACTCATCCAGCTTATCTTGAGTCTGATAAGCAATAATACTGTTGGTACGATCATCTACAGTTATTGAGCCACGTACATCATTTTGATCACTGGTCACTGATTGGAATAAAGCAGCCATTTGTGATGCTTTTGCGTAATTCACTTGAATCAGCTCACGGCGTAAAGGAGCAAGCTCCGCAATTTGTTTTTGCGCCTCCATTTCTTGACGCTCGCGCGCAGCAATTTCATCTGCTGGTGCAACCAATAACACATTACCAATCTTGCGCTTATCAAGGCCTTTGGTTTTCAGAACTAAATCTAAAGCCTGATCCCAAGGTACGTTTTGTAAACGCAATGTAATATTGCCTTGTACGGTATCACTGGCGACTAAGTTCATATCAGTAAAGTCAGCAATCAACTGCAGTACTGAACGCACATCAATGTCTTGGAAGTTCAGCGATAACTTCTCTCCGCTATAAGCAAAGCGTTCTGCATTGCGTTTTTCTATCTCATCTTGAGTAACAGGCTTAACACTAATAGTCAGCTTATTATCAGCCTGGTAGGCCAAATAATCATAAACGCCGCTTGGCTCAATAACGATTGTAACTTTTCCACTGGACTCACTGGCACTGACAAACTGTACCGGCGTTGCAAAATCCTTAACATCTAAACGTACGCGTAACGCTTCTGGCAACGCCGACTTAGCAAACGTCAGACGAATTTTACCACCTTGATCTTGAATATCAGGCGTATTGGTAGGGTCGCCAAGTTCAAAACAACATTACCTTCACCCTGCTCACCACGCTGAAAATCAATATTACTAATACCCCGCTGCTGAGCGGCGTAAGGCTTAACAATTGGCGTATTGGCGATAGGTGCTGATGCACCCACATTTTCGCCCACCACAATATACAAATACTTACCTTCTCACCGACTACGGCGACAATTGCTCATATTAATAATTAAGCGTGTGCGATCTTGCGCCTCAACAATACTGACACTCGTGCATCACCTGCCCCAAGCTCAAGATTCTTAGCGCCTAATTTATTTTTAACGCCAGGCAAATCTAGAGCAATTCGAGCGGGCTGCTCAATGGTATAACCGCGCGGTGCAGTGACTGGCTCATCAAATGCTAATTTAAGCTCAACCTTGTCGCCAGGCAATGCTGCCACATCTAGCGTTTGCAAGTTGGCTGCTAGCAGTGCTGGTGAAAATGCCACAGCCAGCAAAGTTATACCGATACGAGATAGTTTTGTTTTCATTTTCCAATTCCGTTTTGCTTTCACATAGTCAGTTTTCATAGCCTGCCCCACTCAAGAGCGTTCCTCAAAGCCAGAGTGCGCGGCCGTTCAACCAGCCACCATCGCCATCAGAAACAATTTCTATCACTTCTATACCAGCACTTTGATAGCCGTCACGCGACCGTGATTGCCGCCAAGGTAGTCGCCAACGCGCACGCGATGCACGCCATCACCACCACAACCAAAGCATAGTTGCTTGCATCGTTTGAAAGTGTTCCCACCATTACAAAGCTTTCAATATTAAAACCTTCAAGAAACTGTTTAACCCGTTTTCATCAGGCTGAACACCTTTACTGCCTGCCTCACGGTTGCTCAGTTCAATCGTCACAGCGGCTGAAATGGACTGCGTAACGCTGCTGCGACATAAGTAAATGGCTCATACACCACTTCTTTAGGCATAGGCTCAATCGAGCCTTTCGCCGCATCTAACCTCATCCATAAATGCCTGCAATCAGCAAAACTATCTGAAGAGCCGCAACCAGCTACGCCTAAAGCAGACTGCAATCAGCATATAATGAAGCGTTTCATTGCTGCGCTCCTTTATCATTGTAACTACTTTTTACTAAAACATTCATTGCTAACCTAGAGCTATTACCTCAACCACTGGTTTTATAGTGAATCATGCAACGTCACAATTCGCGCATACTCCACACACTACAAATTTGCTACATCATGGTAGCTACCAAACACTTTTACTTGTATCGCAGCTCAATATAGAATGGCTGATCTCTGGCAGTAGTTTTATTTCTTCAAACTCCAATCCACACTTGATACCTGCACTGGTGATATCCTCAAGCAATCCTGGCACTTCAGTGTCACTGGGCAGCTGCCGCAATAAGGCCTCAAACAAGCCTCCATCAACTTCATCTGCTCCTTATATTCTTCAAGATTGCTGCTTGCGAACTTTTACGGTGAACTCTCTTTTAAGGTCACTTCTTCTGCTTGGTTACGTTCAAGCGCCTCTTCAAGTCAGTCAAATGCATAAAGTAGCCCAGCGCCAGAACAGCTGTAAGCACAATCAAACATGCTAATACTCGAACGGCAGCAGGCCATGAACCTTTATTAAGATCGAGCTCGGCAAAATCGACTTTACCTAAACTCTTAAAGGAGTCCACTAAACTCATTGCTGTCCTCCTTGCTTGCTCAGCTCGCCGGCGCTGTCTGCTGCACAGTCAACTTAAAGTATTGGCTTGATCAGCTATTGGCGCTACCGCCTTAACCTCAGTCAAGTTGGCGTAGTAAGCCAATCCGAGCCATCTTATTACCATCAAGCTTGACACCAAGTTATTTGACTCAGCAGCCCCTTCAACTAAATAGACCGTCCAACCATTTTCAAATCATAAAGCACCCATCCGGCAACGTGCGTACTAACTGTCAAATACCCGGGCTGTAATAGGTCATTACCTTGCAAATCCTGAATAATTTTCATGCGCTCAACCAGCTGCTGCGCCGTGCTTTCAGCTCACTATTTCTTTAATACGTGAATCCAATGCCGAATTTTCTTTACCAAAATTCATTCGCCATTTTGTCGTTCAATTCAAATTTAAGTATTGATCAGCTAAAAAACAACGCCGCCAGCGATAATTAACACGCCTACTAAAATAACTAAAATTGCTGTTTGCGTTCTTCGCCCCTAACCAAGGAAGTAAGTTGATGCGTGCCATCAGTCAAAACTCCTCATTCTAAACCACAAGCAATCATCAAGGGCGCTCACTTGCTAATGCTCCCGCGCTACTTTACTGCTTAACGTCATATTGCAAAAGGGTTACCCAAGGGTTCGCATCCCTATTTTTTGTTGAACAAGCTGATCTAATCCAACAATCGAGCTTACCACCTGCTAATACAATTAATCCACATCGCTATACTGCCCCGCAGCAAAAAAACTGCAAGGAACGTGACACCTGCTGAACACCGCCTCCTTAAAAGGGTTCAATACTTCGCTCTCATAGTCATCTGCAAACCACCTTGCTTCTTAGCCCGCCCAGCTTCTTCTACATAACCATAGCACGCAATTTCTTCTGTAGCTGTTTCCCACCAAACACTTTTCACGAGTGTAAATGGTTTGGCCATTGTGTAGGACACTAAGCGTCATCATGGTTGCGCCAATATCAACGACTGCGACCGTTAAGTTCTCTTCACCATCAGATAATTGTTCAGCTAATAAGCCATAAGCGCGCTCTAAGGCATACGCCTCGATCTCAACAACTTTTGCACTAAGACCCGCTAAACTAATGCTGCCTCTCGCACTTCAACATTTTCTTTACGCACCGCCAGCAACACATTAACTCATCACTCTGCGCGGTGCAGGCCCCTGCACCTCAAAATCGATGGCAACTTCCTCAAGAGGATAAGGAATGTATTGATCCGCTTCTATTTTGAGCTGATTTTCTAATTCATCATCAGAAAGTCCAGCCTCCATTTCAATTGTTTTAGTGATCACCGCAGAACCTGCTACTGCCACGGCCACTTGTTTGACATTGGTACGCGCTTTAGTAACCAGTTTAGAAATAATCTGTCCAACTAAATCGAGTTCAGCAATATTTTTTTCTACGATCGCATTGAGTGGGAGCGGCTCAACAGCGTATGCCTCTACTTTATAGCGGCCACCTGAGCGACTCAGTTCTATGAGTTTGACTGAAGTCGAACTTATGTCGATCCCCAGAAGCGTATTAGCTTTCTTTTTGAAGAGCCCTAGCACGACAGAATCCCTATCAGCTTCCGTAACTTACCGTACGGTTTAGGTTTGTTCCACACTACAGAACGTTAAGTAAGGAAGCACAAATAGCTTCTCTTGGTTAAAAACGTTTATAATATGCCCAGTTTTATTGTATGTCGCTGTACTTTTTATAACCCCCTATTTTCTTTGGGAATCTAATAGCCTTGATGCACTTGCTGAAATTTCTCTTTGCTGCCATCACTACAGTCATTTGCGGACTTGCGCTCAGCCTCAGCGGCGCTTTTTTGTACCTTAGCCCCAATTTACCATCTATTGAATCTTTACGTAGTATAGAACTACAGATTCCTTTGCGGGTCTATAGCAATGATGCAAAGTTAATCGCTGAATTTGGAGAAATGAGACGTTCACCTATTTTATTCAACGATATCCCAAAGGATTTCATCCATGCACTACTTGCCGCTGAAGATGATAATTTTGCCAACCATTATGGCGTAGATCCTGCTAGCTTGGTGCGTGCTGCTGCTCAAATTTTACAAACAGGTCGAATCCAAACCGGCGGCAGCACGATAACTATGCAAGTTGCAAAAAACTACTTTCTCTCCAGTGAGCGCAGTTTCTCACGTAAAGCGAATGAAATACTATTAGCCTTACAAATTGAACGTGAATTAACTAAAGATGAGATCCTAGAGCTTTATATCAATAAAATATACCTTGGCAACCGTGCCTATGGAATTGAAGCCGCATCTCAGGTGTATTACGGTAAATCCATTAGCGACATCAGTTTAGCTGAAATGGCTATGATTGCCGGCTTACCTAAAGCCCCTTCACGCTTCAACCCTATCGCTAACCCAGAGCGCAGCATGGAGCGTCGCAACTGGATTCTGGGGCGCATGGTTAAATTGGGGCGCATTTCTGAAGAAGCCTATCAAGAAGCACTTGCTGAACCCTTAACTGCACGCTTGCACTTTACTGCGCCGGACTTAAATGCACCCTATATCGCAGAAATGGCACGAGCAGAAATGGTTGGTCGCTTCGGCGGGCAAGCTTACACTGACGGTTATAGCGTAACGACAACAGTACCCTCTGACTTACAAATCGAGGCCAACCAAGCTGTGCGTAATGGACTGATTGCGTACGATCAACGCCACGGCTACCGCAAACCTGAACAATCAGCGCTGACTGAAAGCCTGTGGCCTGCAACACTGGCTAAAGCTCGGAACATAGCGCAGTTTCTACCCGCCATTGTGACTCAAATACATACTGACGGTATTAGCGTCATGCTCTCTGATGGCACTCAGGAACCCGTATCATGGCAGAGCATGCGTTGGGCACGACCTTTTATTAACAGTCGCAGCATGGGCTCTAGACCAAGAAAACCTGCGGATATTGTGCAGATTGGCGATCTTATTCGGGTTACTCGTCAAGATGACGGCTCACTAAGTTTCTCTCAAATCCCTAAAGCACAAGCGGCCCTAGTCTCTTTAGATCCCAACAATGGTGCTATTCGCGCGCTGATTGGCGGCTTGTCGTTTGAACAAAGTAATTACAACCGCGCTACACAAGCTAAACGCCAACCCGGCTCAAGCTTTAAACCCTTTGTTTACAGTGCAGCATTGGATGCCGGTTACACTGCCGCAACCATCGTTAACGACGCGCCTCTGGAAGTGTTCGAGCCCGGCATGAAAGAGGTATGGCGCCCTAAAAACTCCAACAACACCTTCCTCGGTCCAATCAGAGTACGCGAAGGCTTATACCGCTCACGCAATATTGTCTCGATTCGCATTTTGCAAGATATCGGCATGCAATATGCGCATGATTACATCAGCAAATTTGGCTTTGATCCAAAAGATCTACCGCGTAATTTATCCTTAGTACTCGGAACCGCAACACTAACACCCCTTGAAGTCACCACTGGCTGGACAACATTTGCCAATGGCGGCTATAAAATTGAACCCTTCTTAATTGAGCGCATTGAAAACCGTGACGGCGAAACAATTTTCCTAGCCAACCCAGCGCGCACACCTGCAGATCCCAGCACCGCCGATACAACCAGTGCAGTGCAACTGCTGGCTGGTAGCGAACCGGAACCTCAACTTGAAGCAGAACGCATCATTGATGAGCGTACCGCTTATGTGATGACCAGCATGCTGCAGGACGTGATCAAGCGCGGCACTGCTCGCCGCGCGTTAAGCTTAAAGCGCAGTGATTTAGCAGGCAAAACAGGCACTACCAATGAGTCTAAAGACAGCTGGTTTGCTGGCTACAACGCTGACTTTGTTACCACCGTATGGGCGGGCTTCGACCAGCCTGAAAGTCTTGGCAGAAACGAATATGGTGGCACCATTGCTCTACCCATCTGGATTGACTATATGGCGTACGCACTCAAAGACAAACCAAACCATACGCAGAAAGAACCAGCCGGCATGATCACCCTACGTATTGATCCCGTCAGCGGGCGTATTGCTCGACCCGGCACAGCCGATGCTTATTGGGAGATTTTCAAAAGTGAGGACACCCCACCCTCAATGGATGAGTTTGAAAATAACTGGCAAATACCCAGTAGCCCATATCCAGAGCCAGCTCAAACAGCCCCCATTGACCTTTTCTAAAGTTCGATCATAAACAGCTGCTAATAAAAAACCCGCATATAATAATTTATATGCGGGTTTTTTATTAGCAGTTAAAACTTAACCATCAAACACTTCGCTCACTGATGTTAACGGGTAGTGCTTAGGATAAGGCAAAGTTGCCACACCAGTTTCAATCGCCGCTTTAGCAACTGCATCAGAAACCAAAGTGATCAGACGGGGATCCATTGGCTTAGGAATAATATACTCACGTCCAAACTCAATACAATCAATGCCGTAGGCATCACACACTTCACTCGAGACAGGCAGTTTAGCTAAGTCACGCAACGCATGCACTGCAGCTATTTTCATCTCCTCATTAATACGCGTGGCACGCACATCAAGTGCACCACGGAAAATGAACGGGAAGCCCAATACGTTATTCACTTGATTCGGATAATCCGAACGCCCTGTCGCCATAATCACATCAGGCCGTGTTGCGTGCGCCAATTTTGGATCAATTTCAGGATCAGGGTTAGAGCAGGCAAACACAATTGGATTAGGTGCCATACGCGCTAGATTTTCTGCGCTAAGCAAGTTTGCTCCAGACAGACCAACAAATACGTCTGCGCCTTCCATTGCATCAGCCACCGTGCGGCAGCTGGTTTCATGAGCAAAAACTGCTTTGTACTGATTCAGATCTTCACGGCCCGAATGAATCACACCCTTCAGGTCGATCATAAAGATATTTTCTATTTTAGCGCCCATGCTGATTAACAGCTTCATGCAAGCTGATGCCGCAGCACCTGCGCCAAGACTAACAATACGCGCCTCTTCAAGTTTTTTACCGGCGATCTCTAGCGCATTCAGCATCGCTGCAGCCGTTACAATGGCTGTACCGTGCTGATCATCATGGAACACCGGAATATCACACTGCTCAATCAAAGCGCGTTCAATTTCAAAACACTCTGGTGCTTTAATATCTTCTAAGTTAATACCACCAAAGGTAATAGAAATACGTTTAACCGTATCAATAAAGGCTTGCGGGCTTTCTGCATCCACTTCGATATCAAAAACATCAATTCCAGCAAAGCGCTTAAACAAGACACCTTTACCTTCCATGACCGGCTTAGATGCCAAAGGCCCGAGATTACCCAAACCCAAAATTGCTGTACCGTCTGAAATGACTGCCACTAAATTGCCCTTGCCAGTATATTTATAGGCAAGTTCCGCATCGCGAGCGATTTCACGGACCGGCGCAGCAACACCTGGGCTGTAGGCAAGTGCCAAATCACGCGCAGTTGCAGTGGGTTTAGTAAGCTCTACACTTAGCTTTCCAGGTCGCGGGAAAGCATGGTATTCGAGAGCGGCTGTTTTTATATCAGACATAATGGAGAATTTCCGCTTGACTATAGAATGAATTTGAAGAAGTGCGAGCATACTCAAGATCTACAATGCTCACAAGCGTATCAACATAAAACTAACACATAGCGACAGCAAGACTGGCTATGCCGACAATCGACGCACATGACCCAACTCGCGCCTGGCTGACCTACAGCGTTTACACTTAATGCAATTCAAGCATACTCGGATGGCTGACCGTTAAACGCCACTTTGCATATTTTTTTTGCTGTCCTTTACGTGCAGATAGCCAACCTCGAGTTTGTAACGTACGTCCCTGCCACTGTTCAAAGCGCCGACCTTTAAAGTATGGCAAGGCATTCAGCGGAATGTTGACAGTGACTGAGTGCCCCAACTCCAACCATACACCTCCGCGGTTACGCTGAACACGCTTAATATGGCCTTGCAACAAAGTGAAGCCACCGGCATTAACTTTGTCTGCGGTGGTAAATGTTGCATTTTTCCACACCCCCAAGCTTTGACTGCGCGCCAGCTGCTCAGCCTGCGACAAACACCCAGCTAGAGCTGCATTGGGCGCAACCACCGTATGGTAGGCCAAGCCCTCAACAACTAACTGTGCCTCTAAGCTCGCACCTGCTCGGTCATATACATGCGCCAGCACACGCCCATAACGGTCATGACTCGGCTCACCGAAGCGTAAACGAACCTTATTATCGCTGGCTTTAACCAGCGCGGCTAAACGTCGCGTAGCCTGTACTGCATAGGCCTCTGTGCGACGGCCACGTCCACCCATTTCCGGCGCATTAATGCCAATCAAGCGCACACGGCGACCATCACGTAAACGTAAGGTGTCGCCATCAACAACATTGTCTACAGAGTGCTCAGGCAGACTAGTCTCGATTGAGCACAGCGCAGTTGCAGCATAGGCATTAGAAACCAGCAACAAAAAAGCGCCCACAAGGGACGCTTTTTTGAGCATTGCTATAACCCACTTTAAACAGGTCATTTAAATACTTATTCTGCTGCTTCTTTTGTTGCGCCGAAACCACCAAAGCGTTGTTTAAAGCGATCAATACGACCACCCACATCAAGCACTTTTTGTTTGCCGGTGTAAAACGGGTGACACTCGGAGCACACATCAATACTGATGTCTTTACCAACAGTCGAACGAGTAGTGATCACGTTACCGCAGCTGCAAGTAGCGTTGATTTCAGCATAATTTGGGTGAATATCGGCTTTCATGGTGTTTCCTCAACATAACCGTGCCGCCACCCAACACCATTGTCGAGTACCGCACGAAAACAGGGCATGAATAATACCAGAGCAAGCACCTGTTGCAATAGTCTTATTTGACAATATATGCCCAACGGTATTATTTAAAAACAGATTCCACTCACGATTGAGTTCATAGCATTTAAATAATGCAATTTTCGCACTTCTATAATCTTTTCGTCATACTATTGCTTTACACATTGTTATACAGCCCCACTTTTGTGGGATGAGGAGTTTCTGTGAGCATCAATACTGCCAACCGTCTTTTCCCTGCCACTCGATTACGCCGTAACCGCCGTGATGATTTTTCACGCCGCTTAGTTCGTGAGAATCAACTGAGTGTCGATGATCTGATTTACCCTGTATTTGTTTTAGACGGCAGCAACCGCCGAGAAACCGTAGCCTCGATGCCGGATGTTGAGCGCCTCTCCATTGACTTACTACTCAAAGAAGCAGAAGAGTGGGTTGCACTTGGTATTCCTGCTTTAGCTCTATTTCCGGTAACTCCCGTGGAGTGCAAATCATTGGATGCCGCTGAAGCTTGGAATCCAGAAGGTATTGCACAGCGCGCTATTCGCGCTTTACGTGAGCGTTTTCCAGAGTTGGGCGTGATCAGCGACGTAGCCCTTGACCCCTTCACCACCCACGGCCAAGACGGCATTCTTAATGACGACAACTACGTTATGAATGAAGAGACTGTCGACGCACTCGTGCGCCAAGCGCTCTCACATGCTGATGCTGGGGCGCAAATTGTTGCCCCATCCGACATGATGGATGGCCGTATTCAAGCGATTCGTGAAGCCTTAGAAATGGCAGGGCACAGCAATGTGCGCATCATGGCCTATTCAGCCAAATACGCCAGTGCTTACTATGGGCCGTTTCGTGATGCTGTCGGCTCCGCTGCCAACTTAGGTAAAGCCAATAAGTCTACCTATCAAATGGATCCAGCCAACAGCAATGAAGCCCTGCATGAAGTCGCCACTGACCTGAGCGAGGGCGCAGATATGGTGATGGTTAAACCCGGCATGCCGTACTTAGATATTCTGCATCGCGTCAAAGAAGAATTTAGAGCACCAACCTTTGCCTATCAAGTCAGTGGTGAATACGCGATGCATATGGCCGCGATTCAAAATGGCTGGCTCAGCGAAGCGGTGATTATGGAATCCTTAGTTGGATTTAAACGCGCCGGTGCCGACGGTATTCTCACCTACTTTGCTGTACACGCGGCCAAGCAATTGCAACAAGGTACTTAACCTATATCGGAGAGTTTATGAATAACGCAGGACCAGAACAGCTCATGTCGGACGTACAACAAACCGACGAGGCAACAGCTATTTCTTGTGTAGCTTCTGACGCTGTTAGCAGCGCTGAGTCCTGCGTTGCTGCTACTGTGCCGATCAGTAATCTCGATGACAGTAGCCTGTATATCCACCGCGAACTATCACAACTACAGTTTAATATTCGCGTTTTAGAGCAAGCCCTAGATGAGTCAACGCCACTCCTCGAGCGCCTCAAGTTCCTACTGATCTTCTCCAGTAATCTCGATGAGTTTTTTGAAATCCGCGTGGCGGGGTTAAAAAAACAAATCACCTTTGCCCGAGAGCAAGCTGATGCAGATGGCTTACAACCGCAGCAAGCCTTAGCGCGGATCGCTGAAGTTGTACACGTGCAGGTTGATCGTCAATACCAAATTCTCAATGATATTTTACTGCCAGAGTTAGCACAGCATCAGATACGCTTCATTCGCCGTCGCTACTGGAGCAGTAAAATCAAAGCGTGGGTCAAAGAGTATTTTGATACTGAAATCGCACCGATTATCACCCCAATCGGCCTTGACCCAACTCACCCTTTCCCTCTATTAGTCAATAAAAGCCTGAATTTTATTGTTGAACTGGAAGGTATCGATGCCTTTGGCCGCGACTCCGGTTTAGCCATTTTACCTGCACCGCGTTTACTGCCGCGCATTATTCAAGTGCCTGAAGACGTGGGCGGCCCAGGGGTTAACTATGTATTTTTATCCTCTATGATTCACGCGCATGCCGATGATTTATTTCATGGCATGAGCGTTAAAGGCTGCTACCAATTCCGACTGACGCGCAATGCTGATCTATCTGTCGATGCAGAAGGTGTGGAAGATTTAGCACGCGCCTTACGTGGTGAGCTGTATTCTCGACGCTTTGGTGATGCTGTCCGTCTTGAAGTGGCGGACACCTGCCCTGCACACTTAGTGGACTTTTTGCTTAAGCAGTTTGGCTTATCACCCGCCGAGCTGTATCAAGTCAATGGCCCTGTGAATCTGACCCGCTTACTGAGCGTCACCGGTCTCGACAGCCATCCACATCTGCAATTTCCGCCCTTTACTCCAGCCATTCCAAAAACACTGCAAAACAGTGAGAATATTTTTCAAGCCATCAGACGGCAAGATATCTTGCTTTACCATCCATTTGAGTCCTTTACACCAGTGATTGATTTGCTACGCCGCGCAGCTCAAGACTCTAACGTCCTTGCTATCAAGCAAACCCTGTATCGCGCCGGAGCCAACTCTGAAATCGTCGACGCCCTCGTTGATGCCGCCCGCAGCGGTAAAGAAGTGACTGTCGTGATTGAGCTGCGTGCACGCTTTGATGAAGAGTCGAACCTGGCCTTAGCCAGCCGTCTACAAGCCGCTGGTGCGGTAGTCATCTATGGTGTAGTAGGTTTCAAAACGCACGCAAAAATTGTCTCAATCTTACGCCGTGAAAACGGTGACTTTGTCCGCTACGCCCATCTCGGCACCGGCAACTACCATGCCGCAAACGCACGTCTGTACACTGACTATAGCTTACTGACTGCCGACCCAGAACTCTGCGAAGATGTCTCCAAACTGTTTAATCAACTGATTGGCATGGGCAAAACATTGCGCATGAAGAAGTTACTCTATGCACCTTTTACCTTACGAAAAACCCTTCTAGAGTTGATTGCCCGCGAGGCCAGCAATGCCAGCGAAGGCAAGCCAGCGCGCATCATTATAAAAGTAAACGCATTAACTGATGCACGGATGATCAAAGCCCTCTATAAAGCCAGTCAAGCTGGCGTAAAAATCGATTTAATTGTGCGCGGTATGTGTTGTTTACGCCCAGGCATTGCTGGGGTTTCACACAATATTCAGGTGCGTTCTATTATTGGACGACTGCTGGAACATAGTCGCGTATTCTATTTTCTAAACAGTGAGGCAGATGAGCAAATATTACTATCCAGCGCCGATTGGATGGAGCGCAATCTCGACAAGCGGATTGAAACCTGCTTTCCTCTGGGCAATAAAAAAATGATTGCTCGCGTTAAAAAAGAGCTGCATACCTATCTTATGGACAACACCCACGCATGGCTTTTGCAAAGCGATGGCAGCTACCAACAACCTCAATCTAGCAATGAACTAAACACCTGTAATGCGCAAGCAGTGCTGTTGGAAAAGCTGAGCATTCCACTGATTGAAGTCACCTAACGCTTGTACATCTAAGGCTATTGCGCACATAAAAAAGGCAGATGCTTAAAAAACATCTGCCTTTTTATTTCACTTAATTACTCAACGCATCCAAGTAACGGAGCACCTACATTGAGACGCTCCGCTGATGTCAGCTTATTTAAACAACATCGTACCGTTTTGAGCCAGATTAGTGTGCCATGAGAACGCTTTTTCCAAGATATGCGGTGTTTGACCACCACGGGTTTTGGCTTCAGCTAAGTAAGCACGCGCTTGATGCTTATAATCTGGATGCATGCAATTTTCAATGATTTTCTCAGCAGCTTGAGTTGGCGCTAAGCCGCGCAGGTCCGCATAACCTTGCTCAGTAATAATCACATCAACGTCATGGTTGGTATGATCAACGTGAGCAACAAATGGAACGATTGCAGAAACGTTACCATCTTTAGCCGTGGACTGGGTCACAAAAATAGTGATGCGCGCATTACGAGCGAAATCACCTGAACCACCAATACCGTTCATCATATGTGTACCGCCAACATGCGTTGAGTTTACGTTACCGTAAATATCAACTTCTAACGCAGTGTTGAAAGAGATAATACCTAAACGGCGAATCACTTCAGGGTGGTTAGAGATTTCTTGTGGACGGAATACAATCTTATCTTTGTACTTCGCTAAATCTTTACCCAGAGTCTCGACACGTTTTTTCGACAGAGACAATGCAGTACCCGCGGCAAACTTCACAACACCTGCATCAATCAGGTCAAATACACCGTCTTGTAGCACTTCAGATGCCACCACGATGTCTTTAAATCCTGAAGTTTTCATGCCATTAAGAACAGCGTTCGCTACTGAACCTACACCTGACTGCAATGGCGCAAGGCTTTCAGTTAAACGTCCAGCTTTAACTTCTTCACCTAGGAAGTGCAGTAAGTTGTCAGCAATTTGCTGAGTTTGTGCGGTTGGCTCAAACAACGGAGACGGGATATCTGCCTCGCTAGAAATGATGATACCGCGTATTTTAGCCGGATCAACCTTCATGCCAGGGGTACCAATGCGCTTGCTGACTTCAAACATTGGGATTGCTTCACGGGTGTTTTCACCCGCTGCAGTCTGCATATAAATATCGTGCATGCCTTCGTATTCAGGTGGCGCACTGATATTAAGCTCGATAATGACATGTTTTGCCGTATCAAGGAAAATAGGTGAGTTACCTACTGAACCGGTGGGGATAATATCGCCATCTTCAGTAATCGCTGCCGCTTCAATAATTGCGTAGTCAATTCCTGGGTAAGTACCTTGACGAATGGACTCAGCCACATGCGATAAGTGCTGATCAATGTAAAAGATCTCGCCTGCGTTAATTTTCTTACGCTGGACAGGGTTACCTTGGTAAGGCACGCGCAAATTAATAATATCTGCTTCAGCCATAGACTGGTCAGCAGCGGGACCCATCGACGCACCAGTGAATAGGTTAATTTTGAATTTTTCTTTTTTTCCGCGCTCAGCTAACGCTTTAGGGAATAGTTTCGGCTCACCAAACAGGGTGAAACCACTCATACCCAAAGTCATGCCATCATCAATCCATGTGGCTGCTTCTTCTGCGGTAACGACTTTATCCAAAAATGCTTTATTACGAATAAACTTACTTAAATCAGTGCTCATGCCACCACCTATAAAAAGTTGTTGTTTTGAAATATGTCTGACAACAGCCTTGATAATAAAGGCTGTTCTGAGCGTTAACTGAGGCAATCACTGCACATCACTACACTTCAGAGGCTTTGACTAATTCATAGCATTCTATGCTTATGAGATTTTTTAACAGCTATACTATGGTCGATTCTGGCAGAGCGTACTTCAGTTAAGCCTTGACTATAATCAAGGCATGTATCAGTTCGCACAGCCTCAAGAAAATATAGCATAAAAAATGCCCTAGCACAGACTGCTAGAGCACTTCTCAACAAGCAATTTTACTCAGCAAATTTACTCGACTGCTTTTACCATATCCTCGATGACTTTCTTCGCATCACCAAACACCATCATAGTTTTATCCATATAGAACAACTCGTTATCTAAACCCGCATAGCCGCTGGCCATTGAACGCTTATTAACGATGACGGTTTTCGCCTTGTACGCTTCAAGAATTGGCATACCAGCAATCGGTGAGTTGGGATCAGTTTTCGCCGCAGGGTTAACCACATCATTGGCTCCAAGCACTAAGACTACGTCCGCTTGGCCGAACTCAGAGTTAATGTCATCCATCTCAAACACTTGCTCGTACGGCACTTCCGCCTCAGCCAGCAAAACGTTCATATGTCCAGGCATACGGCCAGCAACAGGGTGAATCGCATACTTAACGGTGACGCCATGATTGGTCAACTTTTCAGCCAACTCCATCAAGGCATGCTGCGCACGCGCTACGGCTAAACCATAACCTGGGACAATAATCACGGTGTCAGCATTGCTCAGCAAAAACGCAGCATCATCAGAAGAACCCGATTTAACTGGACGCTGCTCTTGCTGCGCACCCGCTACCGCTGCATCCGGCGTATTACCAAAACCACCGAGAATCACGTTAAAGAACGAACGATTCATGGCCTTACACATAATGTAAGAGAGGATCGCACCACTCGACCCCACTAAAGAACCGGCAATAATCAGCATCGAGTTGTTCAGTGAGAAACCAATACCCGCTGCAGCCCAACCTGAATAGCTATTGAGCATCGACACCACAACCGGCATGTCCGCACCACCGATGGGAATAATGATCAGCACACCAATAACAAATGCCAGAATAACTACCAAAGCAAAAGCCGTAAGACTACCGCTGAACGTGTAATAAATACCCAAAATAACAATCAGCAGACCAATGACTAAGTTAATCAGATGCTGCCTTTTAAAGGATACAGGAGCGCCTTGAAATAAACGGAACTTATACTTACCAGACAACTTACCAAAGGCAATCACTGATCCAGAGAAGGTAATCGCACCAATCGCCGCACCTAAGAACAACTCAAGACGGTTACCGGCAGGAATCGCATCCGCAATGTGTTCAACAATACCCAAAGACTGCGGCTCAACCACAGCAGCAATGGCGATAAACACAGCCGCTAAACCAATCATGCTGTGCATGAAAGCGACCAATTCAGGCATTTTGGTCATCTCGACGCGCTTAGCCATCATCGTACCGACGGTACCGCCCACCAACAGCCCGATCAACACATAGCCAAAATTAGCACCCTCCGCCAATTGCGCACTGAACTTCATAACCAGCGCCAGCGTGGTTACTACGGCAATGCCCATACCAATCATGCCGTATAAGTTACCACGGCGCGATGTAGTTGGATGCGAGAGACCTTTAAGCGCCTGAATAAAACACACAGAAGCGATCAAATAAAAGACCGTGATTAAATTCATACTCATCTTATCCTTTCTCCGCGGGGGCTTTTGCCGCCTTCTTCTTAAACATTTCCAACATGCGACGAGTGACTAAAAAGCCGCCAAACACGTTCACAGCGGCTAAAGCGACCGCCAGCGTTCCCATTATTTTACCCAGCGGCGTGACCGTCAGTGCCGCCGCTAACATGGCACCAACAATCACAATCGCAGAAATCGCATTGGTCACCGCCATCAATGGCGTGTGTAATGCAGGAGTGACATTCCACACCACGTGATAGCCCACATAGATCGCAAGCACAAAAATAATTAAATTATAGATACCGTCGGCAATTTCCATCTCTGTATCCCCTGTTAAGCGTTAGTACGGATGACGTCACCGGCGTGGCACATTAAGCAGGCCGCTACGATGTCATCGTCTAAATTGAGTTTGAACTGGGCATCTTCTGCAATCACCAGTTTTAAGAAGTCCAGCACATTTCGCGCATACAAAGCAGAGGCATCAGCCGCAACCTGCGCGGCTAAGTTGCTGTAGCCAACGATAGTAACGCCGTTATGGTTAACCACTTGATCAGCCACGGTTAGCGGACAGTTACCGCCTTGCGCTGCAGCCAAATCAATCACCACAGAGCCGGGCTTCATCGCCTCGACAGTCGCAGCCTGCAACAAAGTAGGTGCTTTACGGCCTGGAATCAGTGCCGTGGTAATAACAATATCAGCTTGTTTAGCGCGCTCATGTACTGCTTGAGCTTGACGCTCCATCCACGAAGCAGGCATGGGTCGGGCATAACCACCGACACCTTCTGCGCACTCACGTTCTTCATCAGTAATAAAAGGCACATCAACGAACTTTGCGCCTAATGACTCAATTTGCTCTTTCACCGCAGGGCGAACGTCAGAAGCCTCAATCACCGCACCAAGGCGCTTGGCCGTAGCAATTGCCTGCAAACCCGCGACACCCGCACCTAAAATCAAAATACGCGCTGCTTTTACTGTACCGGCTGCTGTCATTAGCATCGGCATAAAGCGTGGATAGTAATGTGCCGCCAGTAATACCGCTTTATAACCGGCAATATTGGCCTGCGAAGACAATACATCGAGGCTTTGCGCTCGAGAGGTACGCGGTGCAGCTTCCAATGCAAAGGCAGTGACTTGACGCGCATTCAGTGCGGCAATGGTGTCATTACAAAAAGGGTTAAGCATACCCACCACGACCGACTGTGGCTTAATGTGCTCAAGCTCAGTAGCGCTCGGGGCGAGTACTTTTAGAACGATACCTGCACCCAGCGCCTCTTCTTGGCTCGCTAGTTTTGCTCCAACAGCCACATAGGCTTCGTCAGCAACGCTAGCAGTTAAGCCTGCGCCAGTCGCAACAGTGACGGTATGCCCTTGACTGATGAGCTTTTTTATCGTTTCTGGGGTTGCGGCGACCCGCGTTTCGCCTGCCTGTGTTTCTTTAGGAACACCAATATGCACTGCAAATCTCCTGCATTTTTATAAATAATAGGCAACACACTACGAATGGCATGCCGCTATAAGCACCTCAAAAAGCACCTCAAAGCCAGCAAGCAATTAAACAGCATGCAAGAGCACAATGAGTAAGTGTGAAGTACCAAGTATCGTTTACTTGACGCATATAAGAGCTGTAAGAATCGCACAGCAAAAACGATACACGCGAAATATTCACACTATGACTTTTTGTTAAATTTTAGTCTCAGTGAAATCATTCTAAACACAAACCTCGTGCAAAGAAACTAAAGTTTGCCTGCTAATGACTTTCACTACGCCAAAGCCTTTAGCTTGCCGACAGATATATATAGCAAGATAGCGCTCATTACGCAAAGAAAACTACATCTAGATTGCTCATCATTCCACTATAAAAAAACCACCCGGCGGGGTGGTTTTTATCTTGCTGATAATTCACTGCATCGCATAACTTAACCTGGCTGGCCATCTACCCGCGCTTGCCACAGCATCGGCGCATAACTCCACAGATACGTAGCAAAGCTCAGTGCCCAGCACACTGCAGCCAGCCATAAACCTGGAATATAAGCCCAATCAACTAAGACCACACGCGCTAAAGCACCAAGATTAAATAAGACAAAAGCCCACGTTATAGATTTTGGCGGCTGCAATTGTCGACCTGTATGCCCCAAAGTGACACGAGCGATCATACCTAAAATCAAGCCTCCCATCGCGCCGACAGTTAACGCATGCACAGCTAGACTCATATTAGCGAACACTGAGAAATGCCATAGCGCCATCGCTACGCAAGCAACACCCATCCAAGCGTAGGCAATATGCAGCGACCACAGTAAAGGAACACCCCAAATACCCGAGTCATACCAGCGCACAGTGCGAATCAACTGACCTACAGCCAAACAAGCAAAGATAAGACCCATCAACACTGATGGCTGCATCGCCCAACCCAGCATTAACGTAATGGAAACTAAAGCCGTACCAATCAACAATGCCCAATCCAATTTTGGCCAAGCAGTAACACCATCTTTGCGCAGCAAGCCACGCTGAGTGAAGAATGGAATAACGCGCCCACCAATCATGGTCATAATCGCCGCAACAAACCACACACCACCCACGGTCGCTTGACGTTGCAACTGATCATTGCCTGTGGCGATGCCATACAAAGTCACACCGTTAGCAATCGACATCAATGTCAACATCACCACCAACGGATAGTTACGTACCTGACGTACCGGCCAAACACTGCGTGCCATTTGCGCGGTAACCAAAGGTAAAAACAAAAAATCCAAAAGCACAACGCACCACATCGGCGCGCCGATCAGCCACGCAAGCCGCGCAGCAACCCACAACGCCGTCAGCACCATCAACGGCTTATCAGACAGTCCTGGAAAACCTGTCCAAGTCTGCACTGCCGTCAATAGGAAGCCGGCAATAATTGCTGTAGCAAAGCCAAACAACAACTCATGACGATGCCACGCTAACCATCCACCTGTTGGCTGCCAATCCACAAACCAGCCATTTAACGCCATAATCCACAAAGGAATCGCCAGCATGGCCAAAGCACTGCCAAGCAAGAAAAAAGGTCTAAAGCCTAAGCGAAAAAAAGGCATTATGGCTAACGCTTTACGCCGATCAAGTAGTTGCACTGTCATTCTCCTCAGCCTTACCGGCAAGTTTTTCACTCGCGGGCATAGCATATGTTTACTGTATAGTTGACAGCATAGCTCTGTTAATAAGAATTGTTACTAGATCAGAATCAAGAACAACAATATCTTTTTATTAATCATACAAAGCAGCGCCTGATTGGCAGACATAAAAAAACCGCCGAGCAGATACACTGCTGGGCGGTTTTTAGTAATAGACTAAGCTATTAATTCAAGCCTTCGATATAGCTTGATAGTGCCTTGATGTCTTTATTGCTGAGTTTTGCTGCAATGGTGCGCATAATCATAGCATCACCGTCGTTGCTACGATTGCCTTCACGAAAATCTGTCAGCTGTTTCTCAATATACGCTGCATGCTGACCATTCAGTTTTGGATAAACTGCTAAGTCGAGACCTTCACCATTAGGCGAGTGACAACCGACACATGCGGGCATACCATCAGTCAATTTACCGCCGCGATACAGATCTTGACCACGCTCAACAAGCTCAGGATCCGCTGCACCTATGGTGCCTTTTTGACTTGAGTACCAAGCAGAAATATCTTCAAGATCTTGCTCAGTCATTGCGTCAAGCATGCCCGTCATTTCAACAACTGGGCGTGCGCCTGACTTAATATCCAACATTTGCTTGAATAAATAGCGCTCGCCCTGACCAGCAAGTTTTGGAAAGTTCGGCAGCATGCTATTCCCGTCAAGGTTATGGCAAGCAGAACACATAGCAATTTTACCTTGACCTGCCGCTGCATCTCCTGCGGCATGGGCTAAACCACTGATGCCCAAGGTCAATAACAGACTTACAAATAGTTTGTTCATCAGCTCTTCCAACTACGGCTAAAAATTATTTTTCCAAAACTATGCCAGTCATCATATTGACCCAGCTAGTATTGGCACTTATAAATTATGCAAACATTACCACAAATTACTGCGCAGGCAACCTTTTACAGATACATCTACACCAATGCGTACATACAATCCTAAGCATTATATACTGCTCAGACTGAAACGGAAACGACACCTCTTGCCGCACCTTACACGTGGAAAACTTATGCAGCCTAAAAACCCCATTATTGGCCTATGCCAACAAGCCACTTTCTTGACCAGCGCCGCTCGTGTTGAGCAGTGCCCTGAAGATGAAGGCTACGAAGTCGCCTTTGCCGGCCGCTCCAATGCTGGCAAATCCAGTGCGCTCAACACCTTAACGCGTGCCAGTTTAGCGCGCACCTCAAAAACACCAGGACGCACCCAATTGCTTAACTTCTTCACTCTTGATGAAGAGCGACGTTTAGTTGACTTGCCTGGTTACGGTTATGCCAAAGTTCCAATTCCACTGAAACTGCACTGGCAGCGCCACTTAGAAGCTTACTTAGGCAGTCGCACCAGCCTGATGGGCTTAATTTTGATGATGGATATCCGTCATCCGCTAACGCCTTTTGACTGTTTAATGCTGGATTGGGCCGCCAGTAGCAAAATGCCAATGCATATTCTACTGACTAAAGCTGACAAGCTGACATTTGGCGCTGCTAAAGCCGCGCTGCTTAAGACACAAAAAGATATTCAGCAAAAATGGGGCGATACAGCAACGATTCAGTTGTTCTCATCCACCAAACGCATGGGAATTGTTGAAGCACAGCATGTTTTAGCTGACTGGTTACAACTGCTCGCGCCAACAACGACTGATGTAACAGACGACCCTGATGATGTTGATGAGCACTTATAACCACTGCTTACAAACGCTGCCCTGTGCGCAGCGTTCGCTTATAAACTTTGACGACTGTGTTAAAAACTGCGCCCTAAATTCAGATACAACGCGCTTTCATCGGCATCATTAAAGCCATAACTTAAGTTGAGCGGCCCTAGCGGCGTATCCACTGCAACAAACACACTCATAGCATTAATATAACCACTGTCTAAATCATTGGCCTGATTCCAAACACGACCGCGCTCTAGAGACAGGCCAGCATAAACAGGTAAGCCTAGAGAAAAAGCACGCACAGGGGTTAAGCGCCGATAGTAAACCATGCGAGCAATACTAACATTTTGACCTGCTAAAGCATTTTCCCGATAACCTGATAACTGTTGTGCACCACCAATTTGATAACTGGAAGAAACAACTTCTTTAGCATCCATGGTGCGTGCGTAGCGCCCACCCAGTATCCACGTATTATCACCCCAATGCAGTGGCTTATTTAACTCAATAAGCCACTGCCGATAACGCTCATCAGAGCCTAACTCAGTGGCATGCTGCCGCGCCGAAACACGCAGTTCTTCACCTCGCGTCGGAAAATTTACATTATCTAAACTGTCAAAAGCATATTGCAGATGGTAATAACCTTCTTTAAAACTAAACTCCGGTAAATCCTGCTCACCAATGCGTACATCAGCATCCCCCCATCCAGAACCTAGACCAAAGCGTATTTCAGCATTGGTGGAAATTTGCCGACCAAGATTGACTCCGTAACGCACGCGCTGCACACGGTACTCGGCAATTGGATTACCGTTTTCTCTAAATTTAATATTACTGACCTCCCCGTGTAACCAGGGCGAAACAAAGTAGCGCGAGCCTATATCCAACGGCTGGTAAAACTCAGTGTATAACTCCTGATGATCACCCAGTTGCACACGTGTAAACCACTCAGCACCTAAACGGTTCAAGCCGTTCATACGAAAACTGGCGCCAATATTAAACACACTGTCACCGCGCAAATCGTCAGATAGATTGAGCCCAAGGCGTAAATAGTCCGTACCCGTCTGCTTATCTGTCGCAGTGATAACCAGTGCATTGCCATTTTTCTCAGGTTGCAGGCGGTACTCAACTCGATCGAAATACTCCAAGCCATACAGCGTACCCATGTCTTTTTGTAGCTGTTTTATATCAAGCGGCTGATCAAGCGGCTGCTGGATGTAATAACGGATTACGCCATCGCCAACTTTCGAAGTGTTGTGTATTTGCACTGAAGTAATTAAGGGTGCTTGCTTAGGTTTTTTAAGGTTACTCGGCAACCTCGACCGCTCTTGTAGAGGTGGCGCAACACTAGCAAAACGCCATTGCAGCGCATCGGTCGCACGGTAACCCGCCTCCATCATGTCTTGCGCACGAGCAAAATCAGTGACAGCAAAACCGCTCAGCATCGGCTGCACTAAAATATCATCTGCCTGCAAGGTGGCCAATTGTGCCTCAGAGTTTCGCCGCGTCAGCAAAGCCACCGACTGATTTAATATGTCAAACACTGTGTGCAGGGACTCAGTGGCTGCTAGAGGCGAGCCGATATCCACCACGATCACGCGATCAACCCCCATCTGCCGAGCGATATCCACAGGTATATTATTTGCAATACCACCATCCACCAGCATACGACCATCGATTTCAACTGGTGTTAAAATTGCCGGAATTGACATACTGGCACGCACTGCTAAAGCTAGATGCCCGTGCGCAAAAACTACAGCTTCACCGGTAGCAATATCAGCTGCCACAGCACGAAAAGGAATTGGCAATTGATCAAAGTCTTCCACTGCGCCGACACGGGCAAATAACTTCTCTAGCAGCAGTGCTAAATTTTGCCCCTGCAACACACCCAGCGGCAAACCGAGCGTGCCATCATCACGAAAGCTGAGCTTTTGCTTAACCAAAAAGTCACGATCATCTTGTTTGCGACGAAAGGGAATATCCTTACGCGGAGGCGCGTCTGATAAGGCCTGTTGCCAATCCAATTCAGTCGCCAGCTTTTCTAATTCAGCAATACTATAACCAGCAGCATACAAACCGCCCACCACCGCACCCATACTGGTACCGGCAATCGCGTCAATGGCAACGCCCTGCTCCTCTAATGCCTTGAGCACACCAATATGTGCCAATCCACGTGCTGCACCGCCAGATAACACTAAGCCTACGCGCTCTCGATCGGACTCTATTGGCGGCTGCGCAAACGCTGCGCTCACACAGGAAAAGAGCAAAACACTGACCCAATAACTTAATAATCGATACATAAGACCATCTCAAATACTGCGAAAACGTAATCCAGCACATACAAACTCTATCAGCCAAAAGGCCTAAACGATTGTATAAGCTTAACGCTATATTTGGCCCAAAATCAGCAGCACACAAAAATACCCGTACGAATGTTCTATATATGGGGTTTTACAGCACTGTCGTACAAACGAAAAAACCCAGCCCTACGCACCTTAAACTGACCACATCAGCAGAAGGCACACAGAGCTGGGTTGAGCGTTGCGCGTATCGATTTAAGCGAAGATGCTATAAAGCAAAACAGCAATAGCTAACACCGGCAGCGGAATTAAGACGCTCACCACAAAGGCGGCGGGATAAGCACGCTGATGGGTTTCTTTACAGATCGCCCGAATCGTAGTCACCACATAACCGTTGTGCGGTAAAGAATCTAAACCACCGGACGCAATCGCTGAGATACGGTGCATTGCGCCATTATCCAGCCCCATACCTTGATAAATCGGTGCCAGAATCGGCAACGCAATGCCTAAACCACCGGAAGCCGAACCCGTAATACCGGCAATCACGGTCACAGCCACCGCAAGCCCTGCGTATTCAAGACCTGGCATATCCGTCAGGAAGGCAACAATATTGGCAAAAGCAGGCGACTGCGCCGCCACCGCACCAAACCCCACCACCGCACAGGTGTTAGAAATAGCAATCAAAGCATTCTCGCTACCCTCACTAATCATTTTACCTGGCGCTTTAATTGTTTTGCGAAACAGCACATAACCAATCAGTAAACTAGCAACCATCGCCGCCAGTAGCGCTTCAATCACACTAATATAGTGGCTAAGCAGGTTAAAGCCACCGACTAAGATCACCAGCGGAATAATCGCATTGATAAAGCTCACCAACGATTCCTTACTGACAGCCTCTTCACCATAGCCTTCTGGCAGGTCAAAATTTTCACCATTGGCAGCCGCACGATTAGCCATATATTTCAAAGCATAACCACCGGCCAGCATAATCAGCAACGCCATCAGCACGCCAATAATGCCACCGGCAGTCGCTGTGGTACCAAAGTAAGTCGTAGGAATCAGGTTTTGAATTTCGGGTGAACCTGGCGACACCATAGTGAAAGAAATCGAGCCAAAAATGATCGACGCCGGAATAAAGCGGTGAGCAATATTTGCGCTACGAAACAGCTCAAACGCAATCGGATATAAAGTGAAACCCACCACAAAGACGCTCACGCCGCCATAGGTCAAGATCGCTCCGGCACCCACAACCGCCATAATGGCACGCTTAGCGCCCAAGACTTGTTTAGATTTATTGGCAATGGCCAGTGCCGCACCACTGTCATCCATTAAGCGCCCAAAAATAGCCCCGAGCAAAATAGCCGGAAACCATGTGGTAAAGAATCCTGTAAAACCATTCATATAATATTTGAGCATCGCTTCGCCCAAATTCATTTCACTGGTCACAGCAACCACGATCGCACAGACAATGGCTGAAACGATAATACCAATTCCGCGCATGGTCATAACGACCAAAAGTGACAACCCGGCAAGCAGGCCCAAATAGCTTAATAGCAGCATGGGAGAGTTCCTATTATTAATCTTATTTTTGAAATAGGCCCTTTAACATTACGCTAAAGTTATCTTGAGTCTAAAAACCGAGTGGAGCATTTACAAGTAACTGCACGCGCACATAATGTGTGCATATTTGCAGAGCAGCTGAGATTATTAATAGGAAAGGTGAGCAATAATACCCAGATCAAACTGTTTTAAAGGGTCCTGAAATATAGCAGAGCCCAGCATTGCATCAATATAAAGGTAGGGGTATGGGGTATGGGGTATTTTGCGGAGAGAGACGGAGCTAAAAAACTAAACGACAGACAAAAAAGCCCCGCATTTCTGCGAGGCTTTCTTTGATATGGTGCCGGCACCAAGAGTCGAACTCGGGACCTACTGATTACAGGGCAACAAACTGCGCTCGGTCTTTCTATTCAAGATGTTAGCTCAAAACAGCTTAATACACTCAAAACCCGCATGAAGAAAACTCAAGATAAACTTGAACAGGCTCAAGCAGCACCGCACAGTCAGCGTGAAGCTATTTTACAAGGACTAACGGGTGAAAACCTCACCGGCGACATGCTTAGCGCGACACTTTTGGGGTACTTTGCCAGCTTAGAAACCCATGGTTTCATTGCCTCCAGCCAAGCAGCAACTTTTGACCTGCCAGGGCTTAGTTATGGTTTGTTCCATGCCCAGGTTAAGCCCCGAAAATTGTACGGTATCGTCACTACTGGTGTGGCTTTCCAGGGCCTAAATATGGACGTTGGGCATCTTAGAAGCCTTCGCTGGGTAAGAGATGACAACCCGATCAGTGCCGTTAACAACACACCTGAACTGACCCGAAACGGCAAAACGGCAGCGCAGAATCGATGGATTGCCTATAACAAGATGCGCGGGCAATATGCCAGTGCCATGGAGCACGCTGTGCCGGAAGAATTCTGGGTTGATAAAAAACAGTGCCGCTACACTAATCTAAATGGGGAAACCCAAAACCCTACACAACAAGCCTGTGCTGAAGGCATTTCTGCAGTGAAAGCCATTCATCGCGCAGCAACAAGGCCAAAAAATCTACACTATCAACAAAGACAACAGAAACACTGCACTTCCCAAACTTAACATAAGCGGTGAAGCTGGAGCTGAAATAAAAAATGCTATTATGGCCGGTAAAGAGGTCATCTTCCATGAAAAGGCTATTAGCGCGCACGGCTGGACGGGACATGGCTATATTACGGTTGATCCAAACACAGGTGCTGGTGCTTATATCATTGAGGGACGTGGTAACGGGGGCAACCTAGGAATTGAGTTTGCTGCTCTAGCGGGACTAACAGTAATAGGCTTATTTGGATCACCTCTTTTTATTCTAATAATGTTAATAATTTCTGCTTGGGTATCGATCATGCTGTTTTTTATTACTTATGAGCCATGTGGTAATGCAAAAGCAGACGATTTGGGATTTACAATAACAATGTTTAGTGCTATTGCAACAGCAGGACTTGGCCTTATCGGTAAGATTGGGAATGCGATTATGGTGTTAATTGGAGGATGGATATATACAACTGGTCCGCTGACTGCTTTGAGTGGGAGTTGTAATAAATGAATGGAAAAAACACATTCCCACTTAAAATTTTATATGGCAATAGATGCCCTTGGTGTAAGGGGGATTTGTTTCTACCAAAATTAAGTAAAAATGGAATTATTCTTAAAGACGAAAAAAGACTTTGCCCCCATTGCACCAAGAGTTTAAAAATTAAAATTAATAATAGTTGGTTTTACTATCTTAGTGTTTTTTTAATAGGGGTTATGCCTATAGCGAGTATTACAGGGTCTTTGATTTTTTTAAACCAACTGGAGCCATCGCTTAGTAAATTTAATGAAACAGCTATAATTTATTTATCGTTATTTTTTTCATTCTCATTTATTTTTTCGATAATAGTTTTTTAGCTGAAAAAGGTATCGTTGTATATGAAAAAGACAACCCCAATTAAATTCTATCTTGGTTAATTAATTTGAGGCGTTAGCTTCAATAATAGGGGCTGCGGTTGGTTGTAGGAGTTTTAATAGGTGTTGCGGGTGGTGGGGTCACGGGTGCTGCCGTGGGATGTAGGAGTTTTTAATAATGATTACAAATTTAATGCTGTCTTTTGCTGCTGCCTCTATGTCGACTCTGATCGGCTGTGTGTTGGCATATTTCGTTAGAACAAAAAACATTATCGTCTTGATGGTGTACTGGGTAATGATAATATTTGCATTTACATTTATGATTTTGTTACTCACTTTTATTGAAGGAAAAGTTGAGTATTGGATTAATTTGATCGCACCATTAATCTTGCCACTAATTATGCTTCCTGGCATAACCATAAAAGAAAATTCAAATGCAATTGATTATCTGATTGCTGGTATAGGTGCAGCATGTGTTGCTTCAATATTAGGGTTCAGTATAAACAGAATTATCCTTGAAATGACTGCCTATAACATTTCTTATGAAAATGCTTTTATGCTGCTTACGCTCAATTGTTTTATGTATCTTGGCGTGAGCTTTAGGCTATTGAAGCAATACGTCCGTTTAGTAAAGGGTTGATCGTCACAACTTAGCTTAGGTAGAAAAGTGTCGCTGAAATAAAAGCATTTCCAGCCCCCTGCAGAGCCCCATGGGTATGTTTGCCTAGCTCACTCGGTAGCAATCATCTAGACTGCTGTAACCCATGCCAGCGCTCTTACGCACTTTGATTTGCACGGGGATACGCTCTTTTAACGCCTCAACGTGACTGATAATGCCAATGGTTTTGCCTTCAGCATTGAGGTTATCGGTAATACCCCCATTTATAACAGGGCGGTTGCAGACTCTGAGTGCAACACCTTACTGAATTGATCCAAGCATCTTTTGTTCTGACAAGATTACATCAGTAATAACTTCGATAGGACAACGGTAATTAAATCGTTGTCTAGGTCGAATATTAAGCTCATACGTAAGCGTAACAGTATCCACACCTGGATTAACTTAATGAAACGCCCTGTGCGGAGCCGCATGCAAAGGTTGTGAGGGCTGAGGGCTAGAAACCCTTGGCCACCTGATTATGTAAATCTTTACGATGATGCTTATTATAATTATGAGATTTTTTGAATCCTGCCACCAAACATGAAACTGATAGCTACTGTTCTGGTCAACCAAAAGTAGACACTTTATTTTTACAGTTTTCATACTCAACAGGGCTCATATCGCCATTGGCAGTATGAAGCCTTTCCAAATTGGAATAGCGCATATACGCCTCCACATCGCGAGTCATTTCTTCACGCGTTTCATGGTGTACTTTTAGTATCCAATCGTGCTTTAAACTGCCAAAGAATCGCTCAAAAACAGCGTTATCCCAGCAAGCTCCCACATCGCCCATTGACGGTTTGATGTGCATTTTAACTAACTCTTTTCTCAGTGTACTGGATAGCCTTCTTGCACCACAGAGTGAACGAACTTAAAACCTAGCTCATCTCTCTGGCGAAGAAGGCCGACGCCTTTTTTAAGATGTCTTTCTCCATCCGCAAGCGCTTATTTTCAGCTCGTAACTTTTTTAGCTCTTCACGCTCATCGGTACTCAACGCAGCACCGCAGGCTTGAGCTTCTTGCTGCTCTTTCCACTTGTAAAGCAGGTTCGTATTGACACCCAAAGATCGAGCGGCTTCGGCCACGCTGTAGCCTTGATCAGTGATTAGTGCAACGGCTTCTTTTTTAAATTCCTGAGTGTAAGTTTTATACACACGCTTCTGATTCATATTTCACCTCAAACTAGACTGGGTCTATTGTCTCTCATTGAAGTGTCCATTTGTATTAGGCCAGAACAGTGGTGTCCAGCTGACAACAAATGGAATGTCTCTTACTATTTTTCTATCCACCCAATGCTCCGGCACTTCTCCCAACCACTCCACCCCAGAATCTTTATATGCCGGATACGGCTTAAACTGGCTCACTGCTCTTCTCCTTGATCAGCATTCAAAGCATAAAACTCATGCAGCTTGGCTTGCAGCAATGCCTTGTCAGGCAGGTGAGTTTTGTATTCTGCAATCAGTGCAGGCGATAAGCTGCGGTTCAGCGCATACTCGACCACTTCGTCGTCTTTGCTGGCGCAGAGCAATACGCCAATGGCAGGGTTCTCATGCAGTTTACGCTCATCGCGATCGAGTGCTTCCAAATAGAAGCTGAGCTTACCTAGATACTCTGGCTCGAAACGGCCAACCTTAAGCTCAATCGCTACCAAGCAATTCAGCTCACGGTGGAAAAACAGCAGGTCGAGAGCAAAGTCACGCCCGCCAACTTGCAGTGGGTATTCAGAGCCGACAAAGCAAAAGTCGCGGCCCAGCTCAATTAAAAAGTCTTTGAGTCGCACGAGCAAGCCTTGATGCAAATCGCATTCAGCATGCCCGCTGGGCAGGTCGAGAAACTCAACCATATAGGCATCACGAAACACCTCCAAGGCTGCAGGGTGAGTTTGTGTCACCGCTGGTGTCACTTTTACGGGGTTTAGTATGCAGCGCTCAAACAGTGCTGTTTTGAACTGGCGCTCCAACTCACGCTTTGACCATTTTTCTTTGATCGCCATACGCAAGTAAAATTCGCGCTCTTCAGGCTGTTTGCTCTGGCTGAGAATGATCAGATTATGCGTCCAAGGCAATTGTCTCACCAGTGGCGAGACTTTCTCATCGTCGCGGTAAGTCTCGTAAAACTGACGCATGCGGAACAAGTTTGGACGGGTAAAGCCACGCAAGTTCGGTTGAGTTTTAGCAAGATAATCAGCCAGTTGCTGTACTACTGCATCACCCCATTCGGCCTGTTCAAGTTTAGTGCTGATATACGCACCCACTTGCCAGTACAGCTCCATTAGCTTGGTATTGACTGCCTGTACAGCTTGCTGGCGCGCAGTATTAATCAGCGCCAGCACTTCATCAAAGCTGGCGTCCGACGTGTCGCGTGGCGTGCTAGGCATACTCATGCCGACAGCTCCTCGATCATCTGTTTGATACGGTCGGTGCAAACTTTTAGATCACGGTCGATATCGGCCAGTGGGCGTGGCGGCTGAAACACATAGAAGTGACGATTAAAGGGTATCTCAAAACCGACAATCCCAGTTTCACCATCCAAGGCATCTGTCTTGCTTTCATCAATCCAAGCATCGGCTACATGCGGTTTAACTTCGCGTTCAAAGTAAGCATGCACCGATTCGCCAAGTGGTACGTTCTCATTATCACGCAGACTGGCATCCGGCTCTGGCTTGCCCTTAGTTTTACAGATATCAGCTTCAGGATCACGCTCACTCAATGCATTGAGTACGGCTTTGAGCTCTGGCGCACTGAGGTTTATCTCGTGCTGGGTCAGTGCTTTTTTAAATAGTTTAGTAAACTGCTCGCGATTAAGGTGCAGCACGCTGGCATCCAAGCTTTGCAATGCGTCAGTCAATTGTTGCTGTGCGCTTTGATCAAACTTCTGTACGGCGCGCTCTTCCAGCACTTTCTCAATGCGCTCGGCGCTGGTCTGAAAATTTAGGCGCAGCGGGCGCTCAACAGTAATACGGCGATAACCGAAAGCATCAATCGGAAAGATTTTGCTTTGCGCTGTTTCTTCAAAAGTACCGTATAAGCGCACCAACTCACTGATCTGCTCATCTGTGATGTACTGACGTTTGCTGCCGAGTGATTTGCGCATCTTAGCAAAGTGCTGACTGCCATCGATCAGCTGCACCTTACCGCGACGCTCAGCCACCTTATGGTTAGACAAAATCCATACATAGGTAGCAATGCCGGTGTTGTAAAACATATCGTTGGGCAGTGCGACGATAGCTTCCACCAGATCATTCTGTAACAGGTAGCGACGGATCTCGGACTCACCTGAGCCAGCACCACCCGTAAATAGCGGCGAACCGTTAAGGATGATACCAATACGCGAGCCGCCATCACGGGGATCACGCATTTTGCTAACCAGATGCAACAGAAATAGGAGCGAGCCGTCGGATACCCGTGGCAGACCTGGGCCGAAGCGACCGTTAAAACCTTTGTGCTTATACTCATCAGTGATTTGTTTCTGCACTTTTTTCCATTCCACACCAAAGGGCGGATTGGAAAGCATAAAGTCAAAGTTCTGTTCGCCCAATTGGTCATCCGACAAGGTGTTGCCGAGTTTGATCTTGGCAACATCCTGCCCCTTGATCAGCATGTCGGCTTTACAGATCGCGTAGGACTCAGGATTCAACTCTTGGCCATGCAACGCTACCGAGACGTTCTCGCTGATCGACTGAATGTATTCGTCACCTTCCGATAGAAAGCCGCCGGTACCTGCCGTCGGGTCATAAATAGTGACAATGCTATTGGGCGCGAGCTTACCGTCTTGACCGGTGATCACCAATGACGTGGTCAGATGCACAATGTCGCGTGGGGTGAAGTGTTCACCTGCTGTTTCATTGGAGCTTTCAGCAAACTTACGGATCAACTCTTCAAAGATGATACCCATGCCGAAGTTGCTGATGCGCTCAGGGCTCAGATCAACTGCCGCAAAGCGCTGAACGATTTGATACAAGAGGTTTGAGCTAGACAGCTGCTGGACGAAGTTCTCAAACTCGAAGTGGTCAAAAATCTCGCGCGCATCCTTACTAAAGGACTGCACATAGCTCATCAGGTCAGAAGCGGTTTGCGTATCGGACAATGTACCCAGTGTGAGCGGCGAGGCATTGAAAAACTGTTGCCCTGCTGTACGCAGCAGAACCATCTCACGCACGTTGTCAGGACGGCCTTCTTGAGCGAAGGTCTCACTGATGACTGCATCCTTGGTGGGTGCCAGTACGCACTCCATCCGGCGCAATAACGTAAAGGGTAAAATGATACGTCCGTATTGCGACTGTTTAAAGTCACCGCGCAGCAAATCAGCAATCGACCACAAGAACGAAGCCGTTTGAGAATGATTTTCCATGTTCACGCCACTACCCCTAAATTGAACAGCAAATTCAAGAGCTTATCCTAATACGGATTTAGGGTCAGCTTAAATAGAGGGCATGCAGCGGCTTAGACTGCCAAAAGCAGGGGTTGGTATGTGTTGTGGGTGATGACAAAAGATGACATTTACGCAGTGGTGTTTGCTGATATCTCTGGATAGTCGACATCCAGAATATGCTGCAGAAGGCGTGATCAGCGGAAAAGTGGTAGCTGTTGAAGAAGAGTCGATTAGCACGAAAGCACCGTGCTGTAACTTGCTGAAACACTACACTGATATACGGCTAGTGTTAGCTCCGTGTTAGCCCGAGCTAAAAACAAAAAAGCCCCGCATTTCTGCGAGGCTTTCTTTGATATGGTGCCGGCACCAAGAGTCGAACTCGGGACCTACTGATTACAAGTCAAAATGCCAAGCACCCCTTTTTAAGGGTTGAAAACTCCTCACATACTCAGGTTTAAAAGCACCTCTCAGATTTCTTTCTGTGAGGTAGTCATGAAAAAAGTAGCTGTTATTTCCACTAAAGGTGGCGTAGGCAAAACCACAACAGCAGTCAACCTAGCAGGTATTGCTGCTGATGCTGGAAAGCGTGTCCTGCTCCTTGATCTGGACATTCAACCAACTCTGTCCAGTTATTTCCACCTAGAAGCAGAAGCTGATGGCGGCATATTTCAGCTCGTTGGCTTCAACGAGACTCGCCACAGCGAAATCATCTCCGGTACCTCCATACCGAACCTTCATGTCATCAAGTCAAATGATGATCAGGGCCAGCTGAACAGCCTGCTACTTAACGCTGCTGACGGTCGCCTACGACTTCTTCGTTTACTGGAAGTATTTAAAGACGACTACGACTTAGTTGTCATGGACACCCAAGGCGCACGCTCCGTTACGCTCGAAATGGCATTGCTGGCAGCTGACACCGCAATCTCTCCAATTATCCCAGAGCTACTCGCAGCACGTGAGTTTCGCCGTGGAACCATAGCGCTGTTTGATGAGCTTAGCAGCTATCAGTACATGGGTATTCAGCTGCCAGAGTTGCAGGTCTTTATCAACAGAGCCGATGCGGTCACAACTGATGCACGATTGATTACAGAAAACCTACACAGCACATTTGATGGTGATTCAGGAATTCGCGTACTCAACACATCTGTTCCCAACCTGGCTTCGTACCGACGCGCAGCAAGTCTTTCAATGCCCGCCCACCGTATTGAAACTCGCAAACCCTCTGGCAGAAAAGCCCCTTCCGCCCTGGAAACAATGACAGCGCTTGCCATTGAAGTTTTCCCAGAATGGGCAGACGACTTCCGACAGCTGACCCCCGATAAAGTAAACAGCATATTCGATGCTTCTACGCTTGCTCAGCTTGAAACTGAGGAAGGTAGCAATGAGTAATAAATGTATCTCACTCGTAACCTGGCTCAACAAGCAGAAGTGGCTGAGTGCAATAGCAGGCATATCTATTGCTCCTCTCATATTCATCGGTCTCTTTGCCTTGGCCACCTCTGACAGCACTGCATTGGATGAGGCCGAGCTGCTTGAGCTGGTGAACCAAGCTAGCAATCCCGAGTGCGTTGCAGATCAGTTGGCGCGCAGCGAGCAGAAAAAACCAAAGCGCCTTTATTTTACTCAATCTGATATCAAAAATGCGGAGGCTGTATGCAAAAAAGAAGCTCAGATAAAATCACTTGAAACACTAAGATCAAAGCTCTCGACACAAAACCAAGATGTTGTTGGGGGTAGCGAATGACTATCTTAGCCACATCTACACCCCACTCGTTCGAAGCAGAACACGCCGTACTAGGCGGCCTGATTCTGGATAACCAGACTTGGGACCTGATTGCCGGCGTGCTTACCGAGTCGGATTTCTTTCAGTTTAACAATAGGCAGCTATTCAAACTGATTCGCGAACTTTCTGAGCGCAGCGAGCCTTTTGATATCATTACTATTTCCGAGCTTGCCATGCAGCGCGAGATGGGCGGTCAAGAGTTTTTGACCTATGTCGGTGAAATCTGTCTCAACACCCCTTCCACTGCAAACATTGAAGCCTACCGCGACATTGTTCGAGAGCGCTCACAACTGCGACGACTGATTAAGATTGGCCATGATTGCACCCGTTTGGCCAGCTCTAAAGAGGCTGTCAGTGAAGATGTACGTGAAGAAATTGAGCGGGAGCTGTTCACGCTTTCGTCCGAATCAACCAGCAGTTTTAGCGACCTCCGGGCGGTCATGTTGGAGGTGGTTGATGAAGTGGATTTCGCCGTTCAAAACAACATCAGCTTACTAGGCCTAGACACTGGACTAACCGACCTAAACAACCTTACTGGCGGTTGGTTTACAGGTCTCAACATACTTGCCGCAAGGCCTTCAATGGGAAAAACAGGTCTTTGCCTCAGATTCATCCAAGCGGCTTTAGACATATTACCTAAAGAACAAACCGTCCAGTTCTACAGCTTGGAAATGCCCTCAAAACAAATTGCATACAGGCTTGCAGCCTTAATTGGCAAGCTCAACATGCAGAAGCTTCGGAGTGGGAAGCTTGACGATGAAGGCTGGGCAAAGCTGGCTGCCGCCGTTGCTAAAATTAACGAATTGCGCGATCGCCTAGTCATCGACGATGACAGCCACATGAACCCGTCAAAACTTCGTTCAAAAGCACGCCGAGCAGCAAGGCAGTTTGGGAAGCCTGGGCTCATTGTGGTTGATTATCTTCAGCTCATGCACTCATCCCAGAAACGTGAAAACCGCAATCTTGAAGTTGCTGAAATTTCAGGCGGTCTCAAAGCCTTATCCAAAGAAATGGACTGCCCAGTGATCGCTTTGTCACAGCTTAACCGCAGCGTCGAGAACCGTCCCAACAAGCGGCCAAACAACAGCGATCTTCGGGACTCTGGCTCCCTTGAGCAAGATGCCGATCTCATCATGTTCATTTACCGAGACGAGTACTACAACGAGGATTCGGATGAGAAAGGTATTGCAGAAATAATTCTAGGTAAAAACCGGAACGGCCCAACCGGCGTTGTCAGAGCTGCATTCATTCCAGATCAGATCCGGTTTGACAACCTTAACTACGCCAACATGGAAGGGGGGCGAGGATGAACAGCAAAGATATTATTACATTCACAATCGAGTGTAGCTTGCCCAGTTTCTCCAGCTTTATCGACATGCTGGAAAGCCAGCAAAACAAAAGCAATTTGTACGAGCACAAAAGTATTCGTACAACCAATCATCAAGCCAGCCTAGTGCGCAATCGCTGTGTTGTCTGTCTTTTCGGAGTAACGGATAGCTTTACTGTGATGGGCTGTATCGCAAGACAGCTCAAAGCAGTTAACACAATCTACAGCTCACCGGTTTTTTTAAAAGCATTCTCAGTTATTAACCAGGAGCAGCACTCATGAATACCAAGGTCACCAAGGAATTGATTGAAAGGCAGATGGGAGCCAAAGGTTTTTCATCGAATGCAGCTCCGCTCAAACGTCTCACTGATCCCCTACAAGACACACCCATGGTGGTCACTCTAGATCAGCTACGCTCGTATGAACATAACCCGCGTAAAACACGCAACCCTCTATATGAGGAGATCAAGGCATCAATTAAAGCCCGTGGGCTGGATCAACCACCGCTCATTACACGTCGCCCTGGTGAAGATCATTACATCATAAGAAACGGTGGTAACACCCGACTGGAGATCTTAAACGAACTGTGGCGTGAAACTAAAGATGAGCAGTTCTTCCGTATCCACTGCCTGTTCAAGCCTTGGCAGTCAGAGATCAACGCGTTAGCCGGACACCTTGCTGAAAACGAGCTGCATGGACAGCTAAGCTTTATCGACAAAGCTCAGGGTATCGCTCAAATCAAAACCATGTACGAAGAGCATGGTAGTGAGCAGCTTTCCCTGCGCAAACTGTCTGATCGGCTGAGGCAAGACGGGTACCCTGTTGCTATCAGCTTGCTTAGCAATATGCTTGAGTGCGTCAATAGCATTTTACCTGCACTGCCCAATACATTGATGCAGGGGCTTGGTAGAGCTCAAGTAGCCAAGCTAATTGTGCTTAAAAACAACCTTACTAAAGTCTGGGACAAATACGACGACAGTGGCAGTGATTTCTTTGAGTTCTGGCTGATGGTCTTAGCAGCGCACGACACTGGCGTGGACTCCTATAACTATGAGGTGATTCAAGATGAGCTTATTGGGCAAATGTCCGCAATGCTGGGACAAAGCTACAATATCCTAGAGCTAGATTTGGCGGTGGCATCAGAAGGCATTGTTAACAAAAACCCGCTCTCAGTTGAGCAACTGGCCAGCATAGCTCAAAACCCACCCCGCCCTGTTGAATCAGATACCGAACATCATGACGTAGAAGACACAGCAACCCAAGTAGTCAGTCCGACTCAAGAGGAAACCCCTGTGGCAAGCAGTGCAACGCACACACGGGAGCTAGTTACTCAAGCTGCAAGATCTTCACAGTCTATTCCTGAAGCTGAGCCAAAGTCTCAATCCGACAAAGACATAGACCCTGAAGCATTTATTGACGGACACATTGTCACCCCTTCTCAAGAAAGCGATACGATTTTGAGAACAAGACAGCAGGTAGCAATGCACAACGGTGATCAACTGCCTGATTTCAAAGAATCGGTTTTGACCTCCATTCCTGTTACCGCAGGCGGTCCTTCCTCTAGCGTTTCAGATGTCTGGTACATCGAGACACGCATAAAAGACCCACTGAGCCTGCGACACAATATCTGGCTTTTAGTTAAAGATATCTGCTCGACAACTGGCGTTACAGGATTTGGAGCAACAAAAGAAGGTTTAGGGTTTGGCATTTTTGGCAAACTAGGTACTGATGGCACGCCTATATCACAAGGCGTACAGCTGATGCTGCTATCAATTCTACGCACAACTGACAGCTTTTCTGAGAAAGCACCTATCCCACTCTCATCCGCTCTATTCTCACAAATCCTGATCGGCGGCTACGACATTACAGTCGGCTTGAACGGCCCTGCGGATGTTGGGTTGGCTCGCCTGGAAGACGCTGAGCTAGTGAAGCTTTTCCGCATCATACGCTTGGCACGAGTACTGGTTGACTTGGAAAAAGAGCTGGTAGAGCAATTTGATGAGGAGCAGAACCATGAATAGGGATTGTAAGTTTACTCCATTATCAAAGGTCACTCCTGTGCCCTCATCCAGCCGAGTACCGGCCAGGATGGCAAATGACAACAAAATAACACCGGTGGCTCCGGTCCCAAGCTACATTTTTAATCAAGCCCTCGTCACGCTGGTCTTACAGGAGGCCAGTGAAGGGAAAATGCAGCGTTGCAAATCATTAGGATTTACGCCTGATCTTGTTTTAAGACTGCAAAGCCTTGCACCCACCAAGTTACATAAAGTGGTCAGTTCCCCGTATTTATGGATTAAACCGTCGATAGATCCTCGAGCTCTTGAATTAATACTGGACAAAATTGATCGTGACGAAGAGCTGGAGCGATTGATCAACCGCGCAATCAAGCTCGGGGCTACTACACCAATGCTGAACAGTTTTTTCGGCCTGTCTCACACAGAAGTTGCTGAGCGACGGCGTACCTTGCAAGTTCAGTCAAGAACCGGACGCCTGCCTGCTCTTAGCAATGAACAGAGACACGCTGTCTGGGAGCGCTGGGTCGCGTTAGTACAGCAGCTTGAAAAGAGCCATGGATGTGAACCTGCAGCTTCAATCCAAAATATCATGAGTGGTGCTGAACTGGACGAAATGAATCAGCTGGACCTCATGCTAGTAATTGCAGAAGAACAAAACATCTTGGTAGGACAAATCTGGCTGGAAATAGCCGAATGCCAGTCAGGAGAGGATGCTTAGCATGAGCAAAGATAACTGGCTAACACTCTCACAGACTATTGACGGAACTGTTTCCGAAAAATGGCCTGAGATTCCTCAGCTCAATCAACCTACTCCCGGAGGGCAAGCATCCTCCTCTGGAGCTGCAGGTTTTGTTTATAGCGGACTGAGACAAGAAATCGTACCTCAGCGCCTGCTACTGGATAGCCGGCTCACACCTTTGGAAAGAAATGGCTGGCTCGTTTTCAAAATGTTGCTTGATAAGCAAGGGTATTCAGTGCCCAGGTATCAGGACTTACAACCATACTTGGCTCAAACTCCCTACGGCGAACAAGCATCACGGGAAACAATTTCAAGAGTCATTGCAATTCTACGCATGACACGCTGGATCAGCTTATTAGCACAGGGGCGTGATAGCGGTACGGGCCGGATAGTCGGCAATATGTACATACTGCACGAAGATCCTGTGACAGTGCAGGAAGCAGAAATGATTGACACTGGCTACGCTGAGCTTGTGACTAAAAACCTACATCACAACATTAAGTCAGTGCGAATCGTCGCTGAGAAAGTTGCAGAAGAAATTGCAGAAGCTGCAGGCACTGTTATCCCCACACGACTTGATATTCTGCAACAAAGAATTGAGAACACAAGTTCAAGCCAACAAAAAGTGCCTCGCAGTTCGGGTTCCGAACGCGGAAAGATCACCCTAGTTCGGAATCCGAACTCAGCAAATAAACCTAGTTCGGAGCCCAGTTCGGAATCCGAACTCAGTAAAAATAGCCCAGTTCGGAATAATTCAACCCTCAGTTCGGAATCCGAACTAGGTCGCAAAGCCACTAGAATCAACGCAGTTCGGAATCCGAACTACAGTACTAGTACTGTACTTAGTACATATACTTGTACTGTACTGTACAGAGACTCAGAAGGTAAAAATCACAACTCAAGCATCCAGTGGCCAGAACACCTTGATAACCACATTCCTGATGACGAGCGAAGGCAAGCTTTGGCTATGCTGGAGTATCAGGAGCCAGATCTGCAACAAGAACTGATCAACGAACTGGCTGCACGCTGTCAGCAAGGCGGCATTAAAAAACCACTTGGTTACCTACGTGGTCTTGTTCGCAAAGCCGAACGAGGTGAGTTCAAGCTGTGGTCTGGCCAAAACCAAGCAGCTTCTGAACCCTCAGAAACCAGTCATATCGCTACCAACCTCCAGACAACACACTCGACTTCGACAGGCATCGCGGATCTTAAACGCGTCCCCATTGATGAACTTTCACCAGAAGGAAAAGCCGGCTATTTGGCTGTGCGCGCTCTGCTGGACAGTACAAAATCCTCTCGTGCACTAGACACTGCAAGCAATTCTTAGGAGAACAAAAATGAGAAAATTAACACGTGAAAACATGAGTTTCAGCGATCAGGAGTTTGATGAAATGTGGAGTCTATGGCGGTATAAAGGCCATAATCCAGCGGAAAAGCTCAGCGTTTTTGAAACGAGTAACGGCGACGATACTTATTATTCCGTCGGAATATTGGATTATATAAGCTTGGAGAATCGTATTTTCCCCAGTGAGAAAGTTTATAAAAGCTACACGCAAGCATTTGCGGCAGTAGGCCGCGCCCTCGATAAGTTTAGTGTTTGTAAAGACAATCCAAGCGATTCTTGAAATTTGGATGATAACCCTTGTCACTGAGCTGGAGAGCTTGGGCGACTCTGAACTCAAGCTGAATAAAGAATATGATGCAGAAAACATCATATTCATAGGCCATAAAAAGTACGACTTATAGCTTACCCGTGAACACCTAAACAGCAGTAAACCACTGTTCACCCCGTGAACACCTAAACAGCAGTAAACCACTGTTCACCCCGTGAACACCTAAATAGCAGTAACCACTGTTCACCCCGTGAACACCTAAACAGCAGTAAACCACTGTTCACCCCGTGAACACCTAAATAGCAGTAACCACTGTTCACCCCGTGAACACCTAAATAGCAGTAACCACTGTTCACCCCGTGAACACCTAAATAGCAGTAACCACTGTTCACCCCGTGAACACCTAAATAGCAGTAACCACTGTTCACCCCGTGAACACCTAAATAGCAGTAACCACTGTTCACCCCGTGAACACCTAAATAGCAGTAACCACTGTTCACCCCGTGAACACCTAAATAGCAGTAACCACTGTTCACCCCGTGAACACCTAAATAGCAGTAACCACTGTTCACCCCGTGAACACCTAAACAGCAGTAAACCACTGTTCACCCCGTGAACACCTAAATAGCAGTAACCACTGTTCACCCCGTGAACACCTAAATAGCAGTAACCACTGTTCACCCCGTGAACACCTAAATAGCAGTAACCACTGTTCACCCCGTGAACACCTAAATAGCAGTAACCACTGTTCACCCCGTGAACACCTAAATAGCAGTAACCACTGTTCACCCCGTGAACACCTAAATAGCAGTAACCACTGTTCACCCCGTGAACACCTAAATAGCAGTAACCACTGTTCACCCCGTGAACACCTAAGGAGCCTCTGAATAACGTTGCCGAGGACGCTAACACAAGGCAAAAACGCACGAAAAAGCGCAGTTTACACATAGTAAATGAGCATTTTGAGTACGTTTTTAACGCGGTGGTAGCTACGCAGGTAGTTATTCAGAGGCTTCCTAAATAGCAGTAACCACTGTTCACCCCCAAAACACCTAGAACACTAACAAAGCACTGTTTACTCCCAATGTTAATGGCCATTCAAACTGATCCCCCTAATTGGCCATTAATTTTGACCCACTTAATCCGTTTAATCCAGTTTCGGGTTATCCCATAAAAAAGCAAAGCAGCTCCGTATCATCAGTCACTGCTGATGCAAAACACACTACATATAGGAGCTATATATGAGCCAGCAGCAAGCAATCGTTGAACGCTACAAAGTGAACCTTGGTTCACTACGAAGCCAAATAGAACTCAAACTGCACACGTATCACGCCCTTCGGGTCTGGCAAGGAGGTCAGCCCACCGGTAAGACCGGCTACACAGTTCCCAGCATGCAGCAGTATTTCGCAATCACAAATATGATCAGATTGACCGCTGCGCGAGATAATCCATACGCTGACTGGTGGATGATCAAGATCGAAGAAAAGCTAGATCAAGCGCAGCAAGAAATGAATGAGCTCTCTGCCATGCTGGAAAAACTCATCACAGCCGTGCCAGAACAAATCAGTATCACAGAAAACCTGAACCAAGAGCCATTCATAACACCTGTATTCTGCAACAGTCACATGGGCTTTCGCGCTGTGTTCCTACTTGAGGCATACGACAGCTTGGCTCGTAAAATCCTATTAGCAAATCATGTTGGCCTAATGTCACGCCGAGATATGGAAGGCTTTTTGGACCAGGGTGCTCACCAATTACGCAGCCTCTTCGGACTCGCATTAACCTACAAAAATACGGGTGTAAGTCGAGACGACATGGCGGCCAACAATGCAAGAGCACGAGAAGCTATTGAGCGACTGGGTACGCCCCCAAGCGATATTCTTCAAGGAACCAGACGCAGTGAGTTTGCTCCAAACATTCAGCGCGACAATGCTGCAACATACGATGACGAAGCTGAAAAGCTTGGGGAACAGCCCAAAGAGCAAGCCACTAGCAGCGACATAGAACTGCAGCAGTCCAAAAACGATAATCAGCAAACAACGTAACACAAGGAAAAAATATGACGGCCAAACAATCCCCCTACGACTACGTCGAACAAGCCCCCTACTACAAGGTCAAACATGCACCCTCCCTAAAAGGCCTTTTAAAGCCTTTTAAGGGTAAAGGGGACTATGTGGTTTTGGAGCAGCAAATGATCGAGGCTCGCGAGGGGATTGCCGCAATGATTGATGAGATTGTCGAGATGTGGGCCAAACCACCTTTCTCTCTTCTCGCAATACAAGCCGGTACCCAAGCATCACCTTCTGGAGCGCATCACTTGCGATGGCGTAGCCGTGGCCGGGCTCAACGCATGGGGTTCGGGGTCTGGGCCAAAGCAATGCAAGATAAACAAACTCCAGAAGATTTATTGGAGGAACTCTATTGGTTTGAAGCACTACGGTTACAAACCAATATGCAAATCAGCTGCTTAACATTTATTGCGAAGCAGGCGCGAGAGTGCCAGGAAAAAATGGACGAAGCCTTGGAAGTGTTAGCTCAGGCAAAACATGACAAAGCTGAAAAGCTATAACTGCGGCAAAGTTTCCGGGCGGAAAAAATTCCGTCGGGTCGACGGATCTACTCCGTTCCGCCCAATAAGCTGGAGAGCTGTCTACATTGTAAGCACCTGAACATCACACGGTGAACATCTAAAACCAGCAAACCACTGTTCACCCCGGTGAGCACCCCCAGAGCGCAAAACTGCTGTTAACACCTGCAGAAGAACATAACCGCTGTAATGGCCCATTACAGCAGAAAGCACTGTTTACACTATAAACACTCATGGCAACTGCTACACGTTTTATTAACCATTACTCACTTCCCTAATTTTTTAATTCTATATATATCCTGACCCCCCTCGCTCTTAGCTGTTCAAGTGCTCAGTGAAAGCACCACTTCTAAATGTAACAAGAAAATACCAAGAGATCATAATTGCCTGTGCAAATATTGACTGTAGCTGCGATGTAGCTACAATGTGGGTACAGATAAGAGGAGGTATTATTATGTTAACCACTATGAATGCCGATGTGCGTAGTCGTGTGAGTGCTGATCTTAAGCAGGAAGCCGCAGAAGTCTTGCAGGGTTGTGGCTTGAATGTCAGCAGTGCAATCCGCTTGTTCTTGGAGCAAGTCGTTCAAGAGCAGAAGCTGCCTTTTGAGGTCAAACGTCATCCATCCGCAAAAATGAAAATAGCGCTGCAAGAAGCAAAGGCAATAGAGGGCATGTTTAGTAACATGGACGACATGATGTCGGAGCTGGATAGTGACCAAAAAACCAAGCAGTAAGCGAGCCAGTTTGCCTCGACAAGTGGGCTACACTCGCGAATTTAAAAAGTCTTGGGAGCGTTACAAGCGGGCTGGACAGCGAGATATGAACCTTGCCGTCACTGTAATGCAGATCATTTATGCTGGACAACCAATTCCGCCAGAGTACCTCGACCATAGCCTTTTAGGGGCCGAATGGGCGGGAACTAGAGAACTACATATTGGCGGTGATTTTTTATTGGTGTACCGATTATCTGATAAAGGCGACAGCGTGATATTTGTAGATATTGGCACTCACAGCGAGCTATTTGGATAACGACACAATGAAGTAGAAATGAAGGTGCGCACTTATTACATTAAAAGTGAAAGCTGAGGATCGACTACGGTTCCGGCTATCGTGTCTATTTTATGCGGCGCGGCCCTTCAGTGGTGCTGTTTCTTTGTGGAGGCGACAAGAGCATCCAGAAACGGGATATTGCCCTAGCCAAGACCATTGCAGCGCAGTAGAAGGAGTGACCACGATGGAAGTCAAATTCAGCCGCTACGACACAACGGACTATTTCAAGACCGAGGACGACATTACGGCCTACCTCGATGCGGTGATGGAGGACGGCGACTCCGCACTGATCGCGGCGGCGCTCGGAGACATAGCCCGCGCCCGTAACCTTAGCCAGCTTGCCCGCGACGTTGGGATGAGTCGCCAAGGGCTGGACAAGGCCCTTTCAGGCGATGGCAATCCGAGCCTTACAACCGTGGTGAAAGTCGCCCAAGCGCTTGGCCTGCGGCTCGCTTTCAAACCGACCCACGGCGACCCCGAACCTACTGTCCTTTGATAGCCTACTAGCTATCAAGACTGACATTAGTGAGGCAGAAACTGCAAGACTTATGCTCACTTCCTGAACCATCCACAAAGTCCGCTTTACAGCGGGCTTTGTCTTTTAAAACTGTTAAGGCCCTTAACACCTAAACACCAGCAAGCACTGTCTACCCCCGAGACACCCTGGAAACCAAAAAATACTGTTATGTGGGGGAGTAACACCCCACACACTATAAAAAACGGTTTACACCCGTCTTATTCATGAGAGCTCTCAAAGTGACTCATTTTCGGCAGCTTGATGACCCTCTAACCGTTTTCGGGCTGGAGGCCAGCTGCAAAACTGGGTCGTTTGCTAGTGTTTGCGTATCACTCAGATCGTCCCAGCCCAGCGCACGCTGAACCAGCAGAGTACGAAGCTGACTGGACAAACTATGTTGCACACGTGCGGGGTCACGATCATCAAGCAACTGCCGATCCAAGCTCTCAATCACACCGCTGCGATCGAGCACCTCGCGCAGCAAGAATGCACCGGCATCACTACTGGTTTTTCGTTCACTGAGCTGCACTGAAACAGATAAGTTGCAGGATGGTTTCCAGCTTGGTAGTGTTTCACCCATGGCGAGTGGCCCTCTCTAATCAAGTTCTTGCCGAACATATTGATTTTAAAGGATAAACCACTCGCCTTCTTTATTTTAGGTCAAGGCTCGTGAATAAGACGGGAGTATTGCATCATTGCTTAAGGCTGGGCAAAGTTATTCCAGTATTCAAGAGCTAATTGGTTGTTCGAGACACTTGATCCCGTCTTATTCATGAGAGCTCTCAAAGTGACTCATTTTCGGCAGCTTGATGACCCTCTAACCGTTTTCGGGCTGGAGGGTACGATTTTCGGTAGTGTATTTACTTTGTCAGCGTAAAAACAGAAAGGTTTTGTGCCTGCTTTCAACTCTTTCACAGCTTTTCTTATCATTTAGGCAAGATAAAACCTCAGCCGTTCAGCCGACAACCTGTTTGTTGCGTGCCTCGGTTTAAGTTTGAGCCTGATGCAGTCGAGGCAAGTTTTTAAGCAGACTGGGCCACCATTTGCCGCCGGACTGTCCGATATGAACTGCTATTTTTCGCGCATGCACGGCCACGGTTGCTGCTGTTTTCAGGATCTGCTCGCGGACTTTGCGTATGCTCCAGCCCTTTTGTGTGACGCGCTCCATCAGCGCTCGCAGACTGTGCAGCATCTGATAAGCGTAGAGACTCAGCAGCAGGCTGACCTGATTGCGGCCCATCACCTGTTGCACGGTAGACGCACCACGGCAGGTAGAAGATAGGTGCACGTTGAGCGTGTCTTTCAGTTCGCCCATGTGCCCCTCAGCTTTCCCGCGTTTGCGGTACAGCTGCAGAATTTTATGCGGTGTCCAGTCTTTCCAGTCCAGGCTGGTGACTAGGAAAAAATGTTTTAAAAACAGATCATCCGGTTGCTCGCAGACCACTAAAATAATGCGGCGCGGCTTCTCCCAAGACTGTGCCTGATAGTAAAACTCATGGCACCACTCGCGTAGTTGATGGGTTGGCCGACCCACTGGGCGCTTGAGGTAGTGTGCCGCTTCGCGCTCAAGTACGGTATTGCTGGACAATCGACCAACATATTCAATATTGGCGTCATCCAGTGCCGAAAGTGTTGGGTTGCCAGTAAAACCCGCATCAAAACGAACTCTGACCTTGGTGCCGGTTGTCTTGCCAATCCGTTCAACCAGCTTGGGAATCCAGTACTCAGCTTGTACTGCACAACCGCTGTTTCCCTCTCGTAACAGGCCGCCAACCATGTCGCCCGTTTCAGCGATAGAAGCCACCAGCGGTGAGTAATGTGAATAACCAACATAGCTGTTGTAGCCCGTTCTGACTTGTTGGCCAAAAGTTTCAATGGGCAGGCCATCGACATCCAACGTGATCGATGACAATGGCTTGCCGCTGCGCATCGAAGACAGTCGCCACATGGCCATGTCGAGCAAACCGTCATGAAATGCAGACTGGTTGATATCTGTGGCCAACAGATTCAGAAGACGCGACAGGGTTGGCTGCGAAGGACGGGGCTGCTCTAGTGGCGTGGTGCTGCGCTGATCGCTGCAGGCCAGCTGCAAAACTGGGTCGTTTGCTAGTGTTTGCGTATCACTCAGATCGTCCCAGCCCAGCGCACGCTGAACCAGCAGAGTACGAAGCTGACTGGACAAACTATGTTGCACACGTGCGGGGTCACGATCATCAAGCAACTGCCGATCCAAGCTCTCAATCACACCGCTGCGATCGAGCACCTCGAGCAGCAAGAATGCACCGGCATCACTACTGGTTTTCCGTTCACTGAGCTGCACTGAAACAGATAAGTTGCAGGATGGTTTCCAGCTTGGTAGTGTTTCACCCATGGCGAGCGGCCCTCTCTAATCAAGTTCTTGCCGAACATATTGATTTTAAAGGATAAACCACTCGCCTTCTTTATTTTAGGTCAAGGCTCGTGAATAAGACGGGCTTAAGTGCATGACGCATTTTGGAGAGTATTTATGCGAAGTAACAAGCCTAGGGGTCGATTGCTACTTGCAATCGGTGCAATGATGTTGTCTGGCAGTGCGCTTGCAGCTGCAGACCTTGTTTTAAACGTAAGCGATGATCCTGATCCAGGTTACGCACGGGGCATATTTAATTATCAATGGCGTGTGAATAATAATGGTCCTGATCTAGCTGAAAATGTTGAATTTGTACATACCTACCCTGAGGGTGCCGTATTCGTCAGTGTGGCGCCTGCTACAGACTGTGTTGATAATGGCGCCACTCGCACGCTGACTTGCCAACTTGGAACTATGAGCTTTGATGCAAGTGAGACACGTGATGTGAAAGTAATGCTGCCTACAGCAAAGGTGTGGGAGAACACAGGTGAAGTGACGAGTACGACACAAGACTCTCGTCCAGGTAATAATAAATTAACTGAACCCACTACTGTCAAAACAGCTGCTGATATTAAGCTAACAGCAACCTCGTCTGCTGATAATATTGTTGCTGGTGCCGCTTATGATTACCAGTTGGTTGCTAAAAACCTTGGCCCAAGTGATATTGAAAATAATAAAAAAATTAAAGTCACTTTTGATGTACCTCCCGGCTCTGCTATAACTGCTCGCCCTTCAGGGCCGGGCTGGTCGTGCGAGCCTGAAGCAGCTAGCAACTATCCGCTGTCTATAGATCCGCTTCCTGGCGATCCGCTTAACCCTGCTAAAATAACCTGTGAGCGTGACGGTCCTTTAGTGGCGGGCGTTGAAGCACCGGCTATTACAGTACCAGCGGTTGCTAATACATCGGGTGAAATAATTTTTTTAGCATCTGTTAAAGGTTTTGAGTCGAACGGTACAAAAGAATTGCCAGAAGGTAATCTTGAAAATAATGAGTCAAGAGTTATTGTCACCACAACTAACGGATCTGATGTTTCGATTATTAAAACACAAAGCCCTGCGGGCGATGCAATTGTAGGCGGCACCGAGGTTAAATACACCTTAATTCCACGTCATGAGGGTGGTAATGCACCGGGCAGCACTGGTGATGGCAAAATAACTGTCACAGATACCTTAAGCTCAGGACTGACTTATATTGCAGGCAGTCTGGAAGCAGGTGCTGGCTGGAGCTGTGAAGTCGTTGGTCAAGAAATTACCTGTGAGCGTCCTGGACCTTGGCTGGGCGGTACTTTTACTAACATGCCTGCTATTAAATTGAAGGCCACGGCTACAACAGTAAAAGACACAGATTTAAGTAATACAGCTGTTATAACTATTCCTGAAAATGATCCAAACCTAGAAAATAATACATTTACTGTTGGTACAAAAGTAACCAATGCAGCTGACTTAGAGATGTCTAAGACAAGCTCGCTAAGCTATCCCGCTATGCTTGGACAAGAATTCAATTATCGTTTGAGAGCTAGAAACATTGGGCCTTTAAGTATCCCTGCTGGGGATACAATCACTATCACTGATACTTTGCCCGTTGGTATTTCCTTAGAAGGAATTGAGCCACCTGCAGGTTGGACTTGCACAAGTAGCCCAAACGATTTGCCTGCAACCAATGCAACAGTGGAGTGTAGTTCGACTCAAGGATTATCAGTAGGCAGCTGGACACCTTTTACTAATTTAAGAGTTAAAGCCTTAACTGCTGGGGAAATTAGTAATGAGGCATGTGTAGCATTAGATAGCGGGACAGTTGAGGATAAGAACCCGAGCAATAACTGTTCTGTGATTAAGACTATCGGAACTCAAGATGGACAGCATGCTGATGTATCTATCGTAAAAACAGCGGATAAGACCACTTTAAAAGCAGGTGAGCTCTTAACCTACACCCTGACGGTAAGTAATGCTGGTCCTGCTCTAGCGAGCAAGGTTGAGGTGCGTGATGTAATGAATAACCTGCTTCCAGGTAATACAGGAGGGATTCGAACAATTAATGCGCCTTCCGGAACAGCCTGTACTCCTAATGCGCCTTCGACCGGTCCAAACAGGACTTTAGTGTGTACGATTCCTAGTTTGGCAGTCGGTGCTACGCAAGACATTACCGTTACTGTTGTGCCCAATGTGGCGGGTTCTGTTGAGATTACCCGTCCTAATACAGCAACGGCCTACTCGCTTGAGGTAGCTGATAAAAACCGTACTAACAATACATCGAAAGTTGACACTACGGTTACACCGCTTGTTGATTTGACAGTTACAAAAGTTGCTGAGCCAAATCCGGTACACGCAGGTGGCCCGTTAACCTACGCTGTTACCGTAAAAAATAATGGACCATCGACAGCGACTGGCATTAAGTTTATAGACACCTTGCCTGTCTTGGCTGGTTTTATAGATACATATGAAGGTACCTCGACATGTACGAGTCAGCCGGCTGTAGGTGAGTTAGGTGGGCAATTAGAATGTGGCGTTCCAGATTTAGCTGTAGGCGAACAGAAGGTTTTGACTTATCGGATTAGACCAACAATCGATGCAGTTGGTACTGATTTAATCAATACTGTTGTGGTAAGTACGACTACTGAAGAGTCTGATCTTGAGAATAATGAAGCCAAAACCACTACACCGGTTATTGCCCCTAAGTTAGATATTCTGGTCAATAAAACGGATACACCTGATCCTGTTGATTTGGGAGAACTTGTAACCTATACCATTAGAATGGAAAATATTGGACCTTCTGCAGGTTCACAACTGACGATGGTAGACACGTTCCCTGTTAATGGAACTGATGAAAACCCGATCGACCCAACCGCGATATTTAGTTACCAAGGCAACTTAAAAATTGATGGTGTTGATGTAAGCCAAGTTGATGGGGTGACTTGTACGGCACCGGCTATAGATGCAACAGCAGGGGTTATAGAGTGTAAATGGGATGAGAATGATGCGTTTGATGCAGATGCGCCGCGCTCAATCACTTACCAGATGAGAGCAGAAGTTATTTTAAATGATGAACTTACTGGCACGTCTTATAATAAAGTAAGCGTTGCAGTAACAGAAACAGAGGAAGAGTATGCTAATAACCAAGTCACAGAACCAACCTCAACGCGCCGTAAGGAAATAGCAACTGACTTAGAAGGTACTAAAACCGCCAGTCCAAAAGCCTTGCTCCCAGGTGAAGAAGTTGTATTCACCTTAACTGTGAAAAACTTAGGACCGGAAGCTAGCTCAGGTGCGCAAATAGCTGACCCATTGCCAGATGGCTTAACCTTTGTATCTGCATCCGCAAGCTGCCACGAAGATGCCGGCAGGGTAACTTGTGCTATTGGCGAGCTAGCGGTTGGTGAAAGTGTTAGTTTTGAAATCACTGCAAAAGTAGATGATGACTTTACTGGACGAAACTTGTGAACCAAGCATTTATCAATTCACCTGGCGACCCTAATAAGGATAATGATGATCCGAAGAGTGAGAACCCGGTTATTCAGAAGTCTGTGGGTGTACCAACTCTCTCTGAGTGGGTATTAATTCTGCTAGCTATGTTAATGGCAGCAGGAGCGTATGTGATGATTAAGCGCAACAATGCTTTAGTGAGGTAAGACTGTTGAAGCGATTCTTTATAGTTTTCGCTTTTCTACAGATCGTACTTTTTATAGTGGAACTGACTGAGCCAGTGCAACGCTGGCTCATCATTCCATTTACAGAGATGCTGGCTTCGGTCAGCATCTTTTTTGTACATCTGTTTGATAAGTATGCTGTATCTAATGGTATTTATTTATACGATATGAAAAGTGGTTTTGCCATGTCGATCGAGGCTGGTTGTAATGGAGTTGAAGCTTCTATTATTTTAGTCTCTGCCATATTGGCTTTTCCTAAAAGTATTAAAAATAAATTAATCGGCCTCTGTTTAGGCTTAATATCGCTGCACGTACTTAATGTGATTCGAATTATTAGTCTTTTTTATCTTGGGCAATGGAACGCAACAGCCTTTGATTGGGCTCATTTATATATATGGCAAGCGCTGATAATGCTTGATGTTTTTATCGTGTTTATTATTTGGATTAAATATACAAAAAATGTGCAGAGAACAGACTTATGAGAAGTGGTGTCTTAAAAAGTCTTATTTATATGCCGATAATGTTTTTTTTATGGTACGTCCTGTCCCCTTTAATTTCTTTACTTGTAAGCTTTGTTATCTCTTACCCTGTGAAATATTTTACTTCAGGTTTAATACACAGTATCAATCCAGCAGGCCTTGAAATTCAAGGAGTTATTCGATTGGCAGGCGGCACATATGGGGAGTTGATTATACCCTCGGGTAAGTTTGCAGATATCATGTTGACGGCTAGACCTATGGTATATGGCTATGGTATTCCTTTGTTCGCAACTTTATTGATTGCTTTTGCAAGAGGTAAAGTAATTTCTTTTAAAATTATATTATGCTTCATATTGTTATTACTTTCCGTTTGTTTTGGTACGACGATGGAGTTGATTAAAATTGTTTTTTTATCAATGGACAGCTCTATTACTGAAACTATACGAGTTGCACAATGGCAGTTAGAGCTTATTGCAATTAGCTATCAAGTGGGAACATTAATACTCCCTGCTGTACTGCCTATCAGTCTTTGGTTATTATTGAATGAAGAGTTTTTTTCGGAAAAGTTTAATGAAGAATGATAAGACATATCTGCGTAAGATATGTCTTATCATGGGTTTAGATCAATAAGAAATATTTTAATGCAGCTCTAAGGCTGTACCACTAAGTTATTGATACATATCTTACAGTGATTGCTCCAGTACATAAAAATAACCCATGCTCGATGCCCATGGTGGCTGTTAGCAGAATGTAGGTATTGGTCTGATTGTGCAGCCTAAGTTATTTTTGTGCTGTTGTGTTCCCCGTGGAAGTACAGTTGTACTGTATGAGCGAGTGAAAATAATCATTAAGGCATAAGGCATAAGGCATTATCACTTATATGTATACAGATTGATCTCTGCAGTGAGCGCCCTACATTAAAAACAGGTAGATGTGCCGTATGCAAATCGTATTATGTAAAGCCTTTGGTCCTGCCGAAACGTTAGTGGTGATCAAAGTACGCTAATCATTCGTCTCGGGCGCTCAGGTGCAGGCACGTTATGTTCTGTCTTTGGCGCTACTTACGTGCATGTTTAAGCAACTATGCCAGTCGGTTTTTTGGATCAAGTGTGCGAGTTAAGCTAAGTGAGTTTTTATGCTGCTTTAGAGTGGCGCATAAAAAATGCTGCTTTATCTGAAATTTTCGTCGTATAGTGTGAAAAACAATAACTGACCGTAGGCTAATAAACATGTTGCACCGTATTGTTGTCGTGGGTGGTGGTGCCGGTGGACTTGAGCTGGCGACGCGCTTAGGGCGCTCCTTAGGCAAACGTCAAAAAGCTAAAGTCACGCTCGTAGATGCCAATCTCACTCATATCTGGAAGCCATTGCTGCATGAAGTCGCCGCCGGCTCACTGAACAGTACCGATAATGAGCTAAATTACGTTGCGCAAGCCAAATGGAATCATTTTGATTTTCAGATTGGTAAGTTTTCTGCTATCGATCGCCAAGCAAAGACCATTGAACTCAGCGCAACGCTGGATGAAGAAGGCTATCAGTTGGTGCCTGCGCGTAGCTTAAGCTATGACACCCTAGTAATAGCGGTTGGCAGCCTCACCAATGACTTTGGTACCAAAGGTGCTGCTGAGCACTGTATTTTTCTGGATAGCCCACAGCACGCGCTAAACTTTCATCGACGCCTGCTGGGTGAGTACTTAAGTGCGCATGCCAAGGGTAATGATGACAATAAGGTGAATATTGCCATTGTCGGTGCGGGTGCGACGGGTGTGGAATTGGCTGCTGAGTTGCGCAGCGCCTCGCAGCAATTATCCGCCTATGGTTTGGATAACATTCAGCCAGGCAATATGAGCATTACCATTATCGAAGCAGGGCCACGTATTTTGCCTGCGCTCTCCGATAAAATTGCTGGTGAAGTTCATCAACAGCTACTCAAGCTTGGCGTGCAAATTAAGCTGTCGGCAGCGGTTGAGGAAATCACTGCTGAAGGGATGCGCACTAAAGATGGTGAGTTTATTCCTGCTTCTTTAAAAGTCTGGGCGGCGGGTGTGCGAGGACCTAAGTTTTTAACTGAGCTGGGTGGCTTGGAATCCAATCGTATTAATCAATTGGTGGTGCGCACCACATTGCAGACCACACTGGATGATGATGTTTTTGCTTTAGGTGATTGTGCTGCCTGCCCTTTGGTTGAAGGTAGCGATAAAAATGTGCCGCCGCGGGCGCAGTCTGCGCATCAGCAAGCCAGCTTTTTAAACAAGGCACTGGCATTAAAGTTACAGGGCAAGCCGCTGTCAGGTTATCAGTACCGTGATTACGGTTCATTGGTATCTTTGGCGCAATTCAGTGCCGTAGGTAATATTATGGGCGGTTTTATGCGCACGGTTAACGTAGAAGGCTGGTTGGCGCGCATGTTCTATATTTCTTTGTATCGCATGCATCAAGTTGTGCTCTATCCCGTCTTATTCATGAGAGCTCTCAAAGTGACTCATTTTCGGCAGCTTGATGACCCTCTAACCGTTTTCGGGCTGGAGGGTACGATTTTCGGTAGTGTATTTACTTTGTCAGCGTAAAAACAGAAAGGTTTTGTGCCTGCTTTCAACTCTTTCACAGCTTTTCTTATCATTTAGGCAAGATAAAACCTCAGCCGTTCAGCCGACAACCTGTTTGTTGCGTGCCTCGGTTTAAGTTTGAGCCTGATGCAGTCGAGGCAAGTTTTTAAGCAGACTGGGCCACCATTTGCCGCCGGACTGTCCGATATGAACTGCTATTTTTCGCGCATGCACGGCCACGGTTGCTGCTGTTTTCAGGATCTGCTCGCGGACTTTGCGTATGCTCCAGCCCTTTTGTGTGACGCGCTCCATCAGCGCTCGCAGACTGTGCAGCATCTGATAAGCGTAGAGACTCAGCAGCAGGCTGACCTGATTGCGGCCCATCACCTGTTGCACGGTAGACGCACCACGGCAGGTAGAAGATAGGTGCACGTTGAGCGTGTCTTTCAGTTCGCCCATGTGCCCCTCAGCTTTCCCGCGTTTGCGGTACAGCTGCAGAATTTTATGCGGTGTCCAGTCTTTCCAGTCCAGGCTGGTGACTAGGAAAAAATGTTTTAAAAACAGATCATCCGGTTGCTCGCAGACCACTAAAATAATGCGGCGCGGCTTCTCCCAAGACTGTGCCTGATAGTAAAACTCATGGCACCACTCGCGTAGTTGATGGGTTGGCCGACCCACTGGGCGCTTGAGGTAGTGTGCCGCTTCGCGCTCAAGTACGGTATTGCTGGACAATCGACCAACATATTCAATATTGGCGTCATCCAGTGCCGAAAGTGTTGGGTTGCCAGTAAAACCCGCATCAAAACGAACTCTGACCTTGGTGCCGGTTGTCTTGCCAATCCGTTCAACCAGCTTGGGAATCCAGTACTCAGCTTGTACTGCACAACCGCTGTTTCCCTCTCGTAACAGGCCGCCAACCATGTCGCCCGTTTCAGCGATAGAAGCCACCAGCGGTGAGTAATGTGAATAACCAACATAGCTGTTGTAGCCCGTTCTGACTTGTTGGCCAAAAGTTTCAATGGGCAGGCCATCGACATCCAACGTGATCGATGACAATGGCTTGCCGCTGCGCATCGAAGACAGTCGCCACATGGCCATGTCGAGCAAACCGTCATGAAATGCAGACTGGTTGATATCTGTGGCCAACAGATTCAGAAGACGCGACAGGGTTGGCTGCGAAGGACGGGGCTGCTCTAGTGGCGTGGTGCTGCGCTGATCGCTGCAGGCCAGCTGCAAAACTGGGTCGTTTGCTAGTGTTTGCGTATCACTCAGATCGTCCCAGCCCAGCGCACGCTGAACCAGCAGAGTACGAAGCTGACTGGACAAACTATGTTGCACACGTGCGGGGTCACGATCATCAAGCAACTGCCGATCCAAGCTCTCAATCACACCGCTGCGATCGAGCACCTCGAGCAGCAAGAATGCACCGGCATCACTACTGGTTTTCCGTTCACTGAGCTGCACTGAAACAGATAAGTTGCAGGATGGTTTCCAGCTTGGTAGTGTTTCACCCATGGCGAGCGGCCCTCTCTAATCAAGTTCTTGCCGAACATATTGATTTTAAAGGATAAACCACTCGCCTTCTTTATTTTAGGTCAAGGCTCGTGAATAAGACGGGTTACAGTTCGCGGCGGAATAATTTCCGTTTTGTATAAAATATATTCCGTTCCGCCGCAGTAACTCAACATTGACTAAAGCCAACCTATCAATGATTAATCCGGTTAATTCAGTATCGGGTTAACACTCACAGTGCGTCACCTCTTGTTGCAAGCTCTTGTACTCATACATTGCAAAGAGGATTTTCAGATGGCTCTTAGTGTTAATAAAGTTCAACTTATAGGCTATGTAGGCGGTGATCCAGCCACCCATGTGGCTACAAGCGGCACAGCAATTACAAACTTCTCACTAGCAACTGGTGAGTCATGGACAGATAAAAACACAGGTAAAAGACAAGAGCGGACCGAATGGCACCGGGTCACATGCTTTGGAAAAATCGCTGAAATCATAGCGCAGTACGCAAAAAAAGGGAGCCGCATATATGTCGAGGGCAAAAACCGCACTCGGGAGTGGACTGACGATCAAGGGATTAAACGTTATACAACCGAAGTGGTCGTTGATTTAAGCGGTCAGGCAATTGTGCTGGACCCTCGTGGTGAAGGCAGTGATGGTGTTGATGCCCGTGCGCAAAATCAGTACGCGTCCTACATGCAAAACACTCCGAATGATAAAGCCGCACCTGCTGATAGCGCTCACCCCCCGGAAATTGATCCAAGTTTTGACGATGACATTCCGTTTTAGCCCAGTTACCAAATTCACAGCGCTCTCTATTGTCGATCTTGAATTGGCCGGCAATAGAACCGCTGCTCTTGACCACAGCTACAGAATCCAAGACAAGGGTGTAGGTATGCGTTTTAACCGCATAGCCCTGCATGTTAACTGTCAGCGGAACGCCTATGAGCCATAGAGTTTTATTGGTTTTACCAAAGAAAACGATACAAAAACTCTATGTCAAATGGGTCAACCTTCGCTTAAAGTATTTCCAGTGAGTCATTCATGAGATTATTTCTATGTGAGAAGCCTAGCCAGGGCCGCGATATCGCCAAAAGCCTTGGCGCAACGAAGCGCGGTAACGGCTATTACGAAGGTGCTGGCTCCGTTGTTACCTGGTGCATTGGACACTTAGTTGAGACGGCACCACCTGAAGCCTACGATGAGGCATTGAAAAAATGGTCTCTCCAAACATTACCTATTGTGCCCAAAGAGTGGCAATTGGTTGTAAAAAAATCCACTGCCAGTCAGTTCAAAGTGGTCAAAAGCCTTCTATCAAAAGCCACAGAACTGATCATAGCCACCGACGCTGATCGCGAAGGTGAAATGATCGCACGGGAGCTGGTGGACCTATGCAATTACCGAGGTCCAATTAAACGTCTATGGTTATCTGCTCTCAACGATGCATCCATTCAAAAAGCACTGAGCCAGCTCAAGCCAGGCCACGAAACTGAATCCTTATATTATTCAGCCGTGGGCCGGTCACGGGCTGACTGGCTTATTGGAATGAATCTGTCACGACTGTTTACATTGCTAGGTCAGCGAGCAGGCTACCAAGGCGTGCTATCGGTCGGCAGAGTACAAACGCCAACGCTTAAACTAGTTGCAGACAGGGAGAACCAGGTCAAGAATTTTGTACCTGTTCCATTCTGGGACCTAGACGTAATCCTGCAATCTGAGTCTGGTGGTGTTGTTTTTGCAGCGCGCTGGCAATGCCCAGAAGACCTGACTGATGAGGCTGGCCGATGCATCAATCAAGCTGATGCAATAACGGCTGAGCAACAGATCAGAAATGCCGCGCAGGCGACCGTGCAGCAGTTGAAAACAGAGCGCAAGAAGGAGCAACCACCATTACCTTACGAACTGGGCGAGCTGCAAAAGATATGCTCCAGCAAATTTGGTTTGGGTGCACAAGCTACATTAGACACGGTTCAATCGCTGTACGAAACACACAAAATCGTCACTTACCCTCGGGTGGATACCGGATATCTGCCAGAAAATATGCACAGTGAAGCGCCTGCAATTCTTCGGGCAATGCTCCAGTCAGACTCTCAGCTTGGCCAGCTCATGACGCTATGTAATTCGGAGTTAAAATCACCTGCATGGAATGATGCCAAAGTTACTGCGCACCATGGCATTATCCCAACGGCTGAAGTCGCTGAACTGAGTAAATTATCTCAAGCCGAGCGCGGTGTGTATGACCTTATTAAAATGCGCTACCTAGCCCAGTTTTTCCCGCCTCATGAGTTCGATAAGACCGAAGCCATTTTTACTGCTGCTCGATACACCTTGAAAGCTGTTGGTAAAAAAATCGTGGTTCCAGGCTGGCGAATCACCTTGCTCAAGAATAACGAAAATAACGACCAAGATGACGATTTGGCCAACAAAGACGATGATGCTGGGCAAGAATTACCGCAACTTACTGAGGGTCATGCCTGTCCAGTGATTGACTGTAGAATTGGCGCAAAAAAAACGAAGGCTCCCGCGCTGTTTACAGAAGGCACACTTATTGAAGCAATGAAACAGGTCAGTCGCTATGTCACAGACCCAAGACTAAAAGCAAAACTACGGGAAACCACAGGTATCGGAACCAACGCTACCCGAGCTGGAATTATCAAAAGTCTATTGGATAGAAAGCTCCTGCTGCAAAAAGGTAAACGTCATCTCATTGCAGCCAGTGAAGCGCATGACCTACTTGCTGCAGTCCCTGCAGCGATTTCTAACCCAGGCACAACAGCCATTTGGGAGCAGGCTTTAGATATGGTTGAGTCAGGCGAACTCACCCTAGATGACTTTGTGACCAAGCAATCAACATGGGTTGCAAGCATCGTTAACAAATATCAGCAACAACCATTCAACATCAAGATAACCGTTGAAAAAACACCTGATTGCACTTTATGTGGCAGCCCTACAAGGCGACGCCCTGGTAAAAACGGAGACTTTTTCGGCTGTAGCAAATACCCAGAATGTAAAGGCATCATAAATATTGAGCCGAAGAAAAAATCAAAACAAACATACAAGAAAAAGGGCTAAGTAATACAAGCCTCCAACCTGAGTGTTGTCAGTTAGAATTTTATGAATGATAATGAGAGCGTTAAACTGCTTGACCGCATTGTCAGCTACAACGCGGTAACACTCGTTCCTAACGGCATGAGTGTTTCTCCAAAAAAGCTGAGTACCTGGGAAGATCAGCGCGTTGCTAGGGGTAGTGATGCCGGGTTTCTATTACCACGTTAACACCGTTAATTTTTTACTCTTTAGCATGATTCCAGCAAATGTTCAGACTGTTTTGGCAACAGAACAGTGCGAACATTTGCTTGATCATCACAGTCATTGCCTCGCCCAGGTGAAAGGGCAGCCATTTGTGCAGGGATCTGCGCCGACTTGCTGGAAACAGACAAGAATTTGAGACGGGTCACTATAAGTCTCATGCTGGAAAAAAGCTTTTAAAGGGGAGCCAAAATCCACCCTGTGACCAGGTAAAAAAACACTATGATCTGAATCAAGCCAGAGCATACACCAGTCAAAAAAATACAAATCCCGCTGGATGATCAAGCCGAAAGGCTAAGTCATCCAGCGGGATTTTTTTGTGCGCTAAACAAGCCAATATCGTTTGACTTTATAATCCAGCTACCATAATGTTTTAGACTTGTTTCGTTAGTCGTTGACTGACAACAAGCCCCAAGCCTACGTACATCATGAAAGACTAGGCGCTCACGACATGAGTTGATGTTAAATCTTACCTACCCTTGCGGAGAAAACACTCCGCAAGGGACTCGTGTCTTTTCTCCGCATTTATTCACAATTCGGGGAAAAGACATGAATAATCTGGATATCGAACTCATCGAGTTCCGCGCACAGCAAAACCCAACCGCTGATAACCTGATGCTACTTGCCGGCGCAAAACTGTTTTCTGGTCAAGAGCAAGCTGCCTTTACGATTGCTTCTAAAGCAGCCTACGAATACAGATCCGGAGAAGCGTACAGCTTTATCGGTGAATGCCTGATTCAGGGTCGTGGTGTTATTCGCGACTTGGAAAAAGGCATTAAAGCTCTACAAAGAGCTATTTCTTTGGGTGATGAAATTGCCCCCATGATCTTGCAGCGCCTCCATAAGGTAGCTGCGTAAATCACTAAAAAACCCGCTTCGGCGGGTTTTTTAGTGGCTGAAAATGGGTCAAAAAATCCTTTAACTTTTAACACTATCAACGTCTAGACAATCGTTACCAGCTGACCTATCATTTTTGCGTATCTTGCGATCGTTGATCAGCAATACGCCACAAGCCGTGTACATGATGCAAATCGGCGCTCACGATGTGAGCTCATGTCTAACCTACCTACCCTTGGCGGAGAAATCACTCTCCGTCAGGAGCTGTGTTTCTCCGTTTTTTGTTTTTGGAGAAACACTATGCAAAATCAATCTTTTGATTTCAAAGAAATCTGCTCGTCCGAGCCTCTAGGCTTCATCAAGCCAAGTAGCATCATGGATTTTAAAGATCCGGTTGTTAAATGGATTGATGAAAACACAACTGTTGTTGGCTACCTGTCAGATGACCATAACTCCTCCAACCCTCTTGAGGATATGGACGGCTATGGTTTCATCTATACCGCTCGTGACCAAACCCAAGAATTCAACTCGGTGCTTGGGTTGGATCAATACGGCTCTGCTGATACGGATCTTGTTAGCGACCACCCATTGCTTAGGCGTAGGTGGGTAGCAGCTGCAATAGAAGCTGAAGAGTTTCAAGTCTATTGCCAGGCTACAGCTGGCTGTAAAGAGTTCAGCGATGATTACTATCGGGGTCGAGCTCAACGCTATTGGCGCGAAAACCACGACAGGTACACCTACTACCCTCAATCAGCTATTTATGATTTTGAGTTCTCAGGACGCGTGTTACGCGAGCTATGGAGCGAGCTGAGAGCTGACCGTGACAAGTCAATTGGCGATCCTGATTCAGTTGTACTGGATTGCTATGAACACGGCAGTTGTTCCTGGTCTTTGGCCGGTAGTGGTAACCAGTGTCGCTGGGATACGTCTTCAGGCGCTGGAGTATGGATTCCAGACTCTGAGGCGCGACTGGAAATTGACCGGCGTGCAAAAGTCTACACCTTTGGGTTTGTTGATTTCACAATCAATGAAGTGGGGGAAAAGATTTGGTTCGCTCTGATTGAGGGTCAGTATCAAAAGGGGCTCAAATCGAAGTCACCCTATTTCAAACAATGGAGCGAGGCTTTTGCTTGGCTAGAGCAGCAGGGTCAAACGCTAAAACTCAGTGCTTTAGGTACTAAGTCTGAACAACAGCGTTATGTCCGTGTTGTTGCACGGCGCAGAGCAGCTATGGAATTGGCTGAATCAGCGCTCACTCTTTACAACGCCTGGGTCAATGGCGATGTGTACGGCACCGTTGTAGCAACGCTTAACCGTTGCAATCATGGCAGCTGGCATGTAGTCGATTCAGAGTCATGCTGGGGATATTACGGAAGTGAAGATTCGTACTCAGCCTTGAGATCTGACTTTGATGATGTGCTTGCGGATTACCGCCAACGATTTGCACCAGAACACTGTTCTCATTGGACGGAGCCAAACACCGCACAGCACTAAAATTAAATCACCCTACCCCTATGCGGAGAACATTTCTCCGGCATCGGGTGTGTTCTCTGCTCTGTTTAATTGGAGAACACTATGACTCAATATGTCGCAATTTTTTCCAGAGAATACCGGCAATACTGGACACAAGATCAAATGGGCTACACCGATCATCCAAAAGACTTTGGGTGGTGGCCTACTGAAGAAGCAAAAAAACTGATTGCTGGCATAGGTCAGGACAAAAAACTGGAACTTGTTCCATATCAACCCTCCCGGCTACAGATCATTTTACGTCAAAGCCGTAACTTACCCCCAAGCGGATAAACAGTGTCCGCTTGGATGCTGTTTCTCTGCCAAACTTGGAGAAACACTATGAAAATCCTGAAAAAACTACTGTCGTATTTCTCTCCTGCTGCCTTAGAGCAACCGCAAGAGCAGTGGCTTACCCCTGACGATATCCGCCGAATGTTCGGCAGACGTGAGCAGCAGTAAAACCCGTTATTTACACAGCCATCATAGCCTGCAAAACGCAGGTTATGATGCATTGCAAGCATTTAAAGTACGTGCTAAATTCATGATCATGTTTAGCTAGTCGTTGATTAGCAACATGCCAAAAGCCGTGTACATGACGCAAAGCGGCGCTCACTTAGTGAGCTCATGTTCTACCTACCTTTATCTCTTGGCGGAAAACACTTTTCCGTTAAGGGATTTGTGTTTCTCCGCCTTTTGTTTTTTTGGAGAAACACCATGCAAAACACTCAAGAATCCAAGTTTTTCGACCTACACACCCGTGGAATTGGTTACCTCAACCGCATTCGTGAAGTTACTGTTCGCAAAGGCCAGCCATTCATGGCTGTAACCGTTGCGGCTTTACGTGGAACTTCCGATGATGTTGAATACACTTACATTGACTGCGTTGTGCGCGGTGCTGAAGCTGAAAAGCTGATTCGTCGCTGCCAAGCTGCCAGTGAAGCAGAGAAAAAAATCTTCGTCAGCTTCACCATTGGGGATATTTACCCCGAGACCTTTATGTACCAATCAGGTGCAAAAAAGGGTGAAACTGGAGTCAGTTTAAAAGGTCGTTTATTGCGACTTGGCTTCATTAAAGTTGACGGTGAGACTGTGTATCAAGCTCAAGCTGATGAAACCGAGACTTCTCCCGAAGCAGTCGAAGAATCAGTTGCCTAACCAAAAACGAACCCGCTATGACATTTGTCAGGCGGGTTTTTTTATGCCCGTCAGGAATACTCAAAACCGCACTCCAGCCGTGACAAAGCAGAAAAACTTAATCCGCTTACTCGGATATCAGGTTGTTTCTGATTTATTAGAACCCAAGCGACATCATGCAAACTCCCATTATTCGGAGTGCTTAGCATGAACCTCAAAATAATTCTCTTTGCTGGTGTGGTCGTATCTGTTGTCGGTTGTGCCAGCAATCAACCGCAGTCAACTATCACCTATATTCCAGGCGGCTCCAAGAACCCAGAACAACTCTCTCCGGATATTTATCCTAAAGGCGCGTTTAGCGAGCCCGAACCAGTCATACGAGAAGGCCGTTACCGCATTGTGAGCACCCGTCCATCCGCTGAACAGCGCGATCTTTTGGCTCAAATTATTCAGTTCCAGACCACTAATCCGCATACCAACGTAAAGACAGCTCTAAATCAGATAACAGCAGGTTCAGGTTATAGCCTATGTACAGCTACACCAGGCAGTGCAATTGATACTCTGTACAAACTCCCTTTGCCGAAAGCCCACCAAAATATTGGTCCTGTAACACTACGCAATGCTCTGCAAGTACTGGCAGGCCCTGCTTATCAGGTTGAAGTCGATGAAGCCCGTCGGGGCGTATGCTTCAAAGTCCGCCCTGACTACACTGAAGCCCAACTCATCAGTCACAAACAAACCTCAAACGCCGAAACTGATGAGGCAAAAAAATGAAACGGCTGGCTATTGCCCTCGGAATAATCTTTTCAGCAAACCTGAATGCAGCCCAACCGACCACAGAAGAGGTTAAAACTGATGTGGTGGAGACATCAACCAGCGGTAACACCTCTAACGTCGAGCTGAGTTTTACCGCTGCCCAAAAAGCCAGTTCATGGGGGCTTAAAGCAGATGAATGGAAGCGCTACGAAACTATAATGGAAGGACCGCGCGGTTACTGGAGCCCCGGTTTGGATCCCTTAACCGCTTTAGGTGTTGAAGCAAAAACCGATGCCGAGCGTATGCGCTACGCAACGCTACAAGTTATTGCTGAATTTAATCGCGTGGAGGGTGAGCTGGCCTACCAGCGAGCCTACAACCAAGCGTTTAAGGAACAGTTCCCTGACAGCGTGCTGATTGGAGAAGCTCAACCAAAACAGCCCGACTTTCTCAAACACCAACTTCCAGCGAGCGGACTACAAGAAGTGCCAGTCACGCTGTTTGTCAGCTTAAACTGCGCCCTGTGTGATGCAACAGTGAGCAAAGCTGTTGCAAGTCAGAAACGAGTCGATGTGTATGTGATTGGCGCTGAGGGTGATGATGCAATACGCAAGTGGGCTGCCAATGTTGGTATTCAACCACAACAGGTGCAGCGTCGTCAGATAACACTCAATCATAATAAGGATGAGCTGAAACTGGTTACAGGCAAAGCCACCGTCAAGCCTGAGCAGCTTCCACTTGCTTTCAAACGAGTCGGGCAGGCATGGCAAAAAATAGATATTTAGCTGCCGGCCTTGCCTGCACCTTAGCCTGCGCTGTTACACAACAGGTTTGTGCTGAACCTGTCCCCAGCGCATATCAGCTGATTGCTGCAGCACACCAAATTCCACCCACTGTGCTTTACGCTGTAGCTACGCAAGAATCCAATCGCCGACAAAAATCAGGTCGTTATCGACCGTGGCCTTGGACATTAAATGTGGCTGGGAAAAGCTATTACTACAACAGTCGTCAGACTGCATGTACCGCGCTGCACATTGCCCTAAAGGCCCACAATGCCAAAAACATTGACGTGGGCATTGCTCAGATCAATGTCGGATGGAATCCAAACGCATTTAGAACTCCGTGTGACGGACTAGATCCATACGCAAATCTCAACGTCGCTGCAAAGCTTTTGCGAACCCACTACAGCAATTCAGGGAGTTGGGCGACAGCCACGGGTCTGTATCACTACCCAGCAGGCGGTCCAATCGCTGCACGTTATCAAAACTCAGTACAGCGCCGCCTAGCAGCCATAAACCCAAAACACTCACATGAGACTCTGAAATGAAGCGCTTATTTTTATTGCTGGCCAGCTGTATTGCAGCCACCTCGGCGACAATTGCGACTGCGCAAACACCACAGACTCCAGAGCAAATAAAACCTCTGGTGATACAACGGGGCGGTGTTTCTGCTCTGCGTTACTACGATTCTTTAAGCGTCGATTCAGGTGAGAAGACTGTGAAACCGCTTCCTGATATACGCCTACAAAAGCCAGGACAGTTTTCGGCATTTCCAGTCACTAGCCAACTTACGCCAGGTGCAGTCCAGTCCAGAACTCTTAGTGCTAGCGGGCTAGTGCAACCTATTTTCATGATCGGTTACGACAAGCTCTCTGCGCAATGGCTTTCAGAGCGCTCCAGCATTTTAAAACAGCTTAATGCTCTAGGACTTGTTGTGAATGTACCCACTGCTGCAGCAATGGCCGAACTGCAGACGATAGCTCCAGACCTGATGCTGCAACCAGTACCCGGCGATGATTTAGCGAAACAGATTGGCGTGAAACACTACCCAGTGCTCATCACTAAAACCAGCATTGAGCAATAAGGAGCAAAAACATGGCCAAACATATCCTTGAGTCAAAGCTGCGTCCTGCCGTTGAATTTTACACGGCATGGACCTGCTTCGGTGCAGCTGCATTGTGTGTGCATTCACCTTGGGCCGTTGCACTGGCTCCTAGCATGGGCTGGGCAGCTGGGGGTTGTTACGGCTTTATCGGAGCCATACGCTTTAAGCAAGGCATGGATGTACTCCGGTATCGCCGCAACTTAAAACGTCTGCCAGTCTATGAGATGACCAGCAGCCAAATACCTGTCAGTAATAAATTTTTATTTATGGGTAAAGGATTTGAATGGACCCGCATTCATACCCAACGACTCATGGATGCCCAAGACCCACAGGCAGCACACTTTGTTGAGCCTTCAAAGCTATTTCGTACAGCCCGATCTCTAGAGAAGAAACTCGAAGGAACGACATCAATCCTGTCATTTATCCCGAAACTGACGCAGCTTGATTCACGTTGGAATCCTGTCCGTCCATTGCCACCCGTGGGTGGTTCGGCATTCATTCACGGAGTTGAGCCAAACGAAAAAGATGCCTACACACCTCTTTCTGAGCGAGTTGGACACACGCTTGTCGTTGGTACAACACGAGTAGGAAAAACTCGGCTTGCAGAGGTTTACGTGACACAGGACATCCACCGGGGTGACGTAACAATTATGTTTGACCCCAAGGGTGATGCAGACCTTTTGAAACGAATGTACATGGAATGCAAGCGTGCAGGCCGTCAAAAAGAATTTTATGTATTTCACTTGGGCTACCCGGAGATTTCGGCTCGGTACAACGCCATTGGTCGATTTGGGCGTATTTCAGAAGTCGCTGGCCGGGTTTCAGGCCAACTGTCTGGAGAGGGCAACTCAGCGGCATTCCGCGAGTTTGCTTGGCGTTTTGTAAATATCATTGCCAAGGCATTAAACGAACTCGGCCACCGACCCGACTACATTCAAATTGCTCGACACGTCGTAAACATCGACGAACTATTTATTGAATACGCCCATATCGCTTTTGAGCGTGCAGGTCATAAAAATGCTTGGGAAATCATTGTAGAAATAGAAAACAAACTGAACGACAAAAATATCCCAAGAAACATGCAAGGGCGTGATAAGCGGGTGGTTGCCGTAGAGCAGTACATCGCCCAGACAAGCTTTTATGATCCAGTGATGGATGGCTTACGCTCAGCTGTGCGCTACGACCGGACGTACTTTGACAAGATTGTTGCCTCGCTGCTGCCGCTACTTGAGAAACTGACAACAGGTAAAACAGCAGAGCTTCTGGCTCCCGACTATCTCGATATGACGGATCCACGCCCAATTTTTGACTGGATGCAAATCATCCGTAAACGAGGTGTGGTGTATGTAGGGCTGGATGCAATGTCGGATTCAACAGTTGCATCAGCCGTTGGTAACTCAATGTTTGCTGACCTTGTGTCAGTTGCTGGGCACATTTACAAGCACGGTATTGACGAAGGTGTGCCGGGCGGCTCCGGCCAAGACAAGATTCCGATCAACTTGCATGCAGATGAATTTAACGAACTCATGGGCGATGAGTTTATCCCTCTCATCAACAAAGGCGGTGGTGCCGGTATGCAAGTGACCGCTTACACTCAGACCATCAGTGACATCGAGGCACGAATTGGTAATGCGGCCAAGGCTGGTCAAGTAGTCGGTAACTTCAACACGCTGCAGATGCTACGTGTGCGTGAGACCAAAACCGCCGAACTGCTAACTAAACAGCTACAGAAAGTGAACGTTCTGACCAACACCCTAGTATCAGGTGCAACCGATTCTTCAGACCCAGACAGTGCCACAGACTTCACTTCAAGCTCACAGGACCGGGTCAGTGCCACCAGCATGCCACTGTTAGAGCCAGCCCATATCGTAAAACTACCTAAAGGTCAGATGTTCTCACTGCAGGAGGGTGGCCAGCTTTGGAAAGTGCGTATGCCGCTGCCAAAACCTGATCCAGACGAAAATCTGCCGGACAACCTGCAGGAATTAGCAATGCAGATGCGAAAAGATTATAACGAAAATGCTGGAGCATGGTGGAGCAGTAGCAGCAGTGCAACCACAGCCACATCATTGGCCGGCCTAAACGGTCTAGCTGGCTTCGAGTCATTAGGCGATGCATTTCACTCTCTATCTAGGGACGGCACTGATTTCGAAAGTACTGATGATCACTACGATTATGATAATGACGATGACGACACTGATGACCATGTTGACATGGATGATGGTGATTACTGATGGCTGAACAGAAAGTCCAACAGCAGCAGCCCCAAGAACCGAAAACCTTCATCGGTAAAGCCTGGAGAATGATGTGGAAAGTGATCGGACTGCTACTTATTTCTCTCGTGATATCTTTGCTTATTGAATACGTTGGTATCGCCCTATGGTGGCCAGATGAGGGTTGGAAACATAGCAAAGACATGCTTGATACAGAACTAGGCTGGCTGGATGATGGTTTCAAGCAGTCACTTGTCCTTAGTTCACCGGGTGCAACCATTGGCGTAATTCTCGACACCTCATTTGATTGGTTATTTGTCAAAACTGGCTTAGCCGATCTGTCTCGAAACGCACCGGTTATAGCTGCAAATAAAGGTACGGCTGCTTACGTGGCCACCGCTTATTTGATTGCTGAGGACTACATTTTAGCAACGATGTTTGTCACCATGACCTTTATGATTCGATTGTCGATTCTAGTGCTTTCCATTCCTCTGTTTATTCTCAGCATTATGACGGCGTCAGTAGATGGACTAATGCGAAGGGATATTCGTAAGTTTGGAGCTGGACGTGAAAGCAGCTTCATTTATCACCGAGCAAAAATGATGATCGTTCCGTTAATCTTTGCTCCTTGGGTGCTTTATCTAGCCGCCCCGATTTCCATACACCCTCAGTTAATCCTAATTCCTTGTGCGATCTCGTTAGGTGTGGCCATCGTGATTACAATTGCCACGTTCAAGAAGTATCTCTAAAAACCGCACGAAACACTGCCAATTTTGACTGCACATTAATCCGCTGCCACGAGTATCGGGTTGTTTGCAGTCTTTTTTTTTGAACCGCATAAAGTAGGTATCCATAACAGCACACGTGCGGAGCGACTGATATGGATACTTGTTTTCATTTTTCACGATTCAAAAAAATTGCATTCACCATGGTCCTTAGTGGCCTGTTGTCCACGCAAGTAATAGCTAGTGAGGTTTTCGAGCGTGAACAGCTCTCACTCATCCTGAAGCAAGTAAAAAATGCACAGCGGATCACTGTTGCTGCCCACGAAAAAATCACACCTACCGACACTGAACGCTTCTGGTTCGACTATGAGCGTCTGGAGCGTGATCTCAAAAAAATCCAGCTTGGCATTGAACATTACATGACGCCCAACCGCGCCCAGCCTAGGGAGCTGCACGGGGAGATGGCCAGCTCATACATGCGTGACAGACGTGAACTCAACGCTACTACTTCAGAGAGCTCGCAATGAGCCTGACAGCAGGGCAACAAGCGGCATTCACGACTGCCGCCGGAGGGGCCGGGGCAGCAACGTTCTACGAACTGTTCTCCCTCTTTTTAATGGCGCTCGCGTTGTTCTGGGCTGCCTGGCTATTAATCAACACTTATCAAGCCTGGGTAAAGAGGAGGATTACTTTCGGCGAGGCGGGGGGCGTTTATATACGAGCGACTCTTTTAATCATGATTCTAATTGCATTTTTTGCAAGGTTTGCAACATAAAACTTACATCAATTGGAGAAAAATCAAATGCTAAAAACATTACAAAAAGCTAAAGCCAGTGCAGGCAATACATTACTCATGTTGTTCTGCAGCATCGCTACAGCGCCTGCCTTTGCCCAGGGAGGGAGTTTCGGTGGCGTTGACGCGCAAAATTTTTTGAAGGATGCAAAAGGGACTGCTGGTCAGGGTTTCAACTTCGCAGGATTGGTGGTGGCAGCATTAGGCTTTCTGGGTGTTGCCTACTATGCCATCGCGGTATTTAGCGAAGTGCAGAAAGGCAAGAAAACTTGGACAGATTTCGGTGCGGTAGCACTGGTCGGTGCAATCATGCTCGTTGTCGTTTTCTGGATGCTCGGAAAAATGGGCGGCATTAGCGCTCTGACTGGTATCAACGCCACTGATTAACCCTTTACTAGATCAAATATGAAGCGAGGAGCGAAGTATGTCATCACTTGAAAAAGCCCCGGACGGCACTGTGCTATTTCTGCCGGGCCGCCTTGACCGAGATCCAACTGTCTTTAGAGGTATGACCTCGGATGAACTGTTTCTTGTAGGGGGAACAGGAGCAGCTATGGGCCTACCCTTAGGATTATTTCTAATGGCTTTGACCGGTGAGACTACTGCGCTACTCGCTTCCATTTTACTCATTGGACCGGGTATTGCGATTGTGTTCGGAGGTGGAATGATTCGCCGATTTAAACGCGGAAAGCCAAACACATGGATCTACCGTGTACTCCAGTATCAGCTGGCTAAAAAGGGATTCCCAATGGGGCAAGGAGCCGAGTTAATTTTACGGTCTGGACCCTGGTCAATTCGACGAGATGAGAAACATATTCAACGCAAATCAAACAATTCCAGTTCGGAGAAATAACTGTGAGCCGGTTTAAAAATACGATTGATCAGCAGAAAGCTCATATCAATACATTGCGAGGAGCCATTGTGGGGATTGCAATTGTTGCCGGTGCTTTTTTCTATGGCTGGAAAACTGCTCCTGACAATTTGACAGTTCATGTTCCACCCGACTTACGCTCGGGCTCAACTCGCTTGTGGTGGGATGTTCCGCCTGAAAGCGTCTATGGCTTTGGGCTATATGTGTATCAACAACTTAATCGCTGGCCCAATGACGGAAATATTGATTATGAAAAAAATATTGAGCGAATGAGGCATCTGTTAACGGATTCCTGTCGCGCTGAATTACAAGATGACGTTAAAAAACGTCGGACAGCCGGCGAGTTACGGGACAGGGTTCGCGGAATTTATGAGCTAATGGGGCGCGGATTTATTGATAACCCTGAATACCGAGTCATCCAGGATTCAAGAAATTCATGGGTAGTAAATTTAGACCTTAACGCTGATGAGTATTTTTTGAACGAGCCCGTAAAACGTAGCGCATCACGCTACCCGCTTCGAGTTCTGCGCCATGACGTTGATCCAAAGCAGAACCCTTACGGCCTCGCTCTGGATTGTTTTGCAGGCCAAATTCAACGACTGGAAATTGAAGGTGAAGGTGCTCTATGAAGTCTAATTTAAAACGAATTATGGCTGTAGGGCTGCTACTGAGCTGCGCACCAGCCTTTGCTATTGAGCTGATCCAATGGGAGCGCCTACCAATCCCTGTGCCGTTGGTTAAAGACCAGGAGCGGGTTATTTTTCTTGATAAAAATGTCCGAGTGGGTGTTTCTAGCCAGCTTACTGGCCAGTTACGCGTCCAGTCAGCATCAGGAGCCCTGTATCTACTAGCAACTGACGAAATTGAACCATCACGACTGCAGGTTCAGGATGTTGAAACAGGTGAGCTAATCCTGCTGGATATCGGCACAGTACCGGCAACGGATAAGCCTCTTGAGCCAATGCGGATTCTATACGATGGGGATGTTCAATATCAGCGCAGCACTGAATCAAAGGAGCAGCTCGCTAAAGCACAAAATAAAGCATTAAGTATTCCCGCACCTGTTGCACTTACTCGCTATGCAGCACAAATGCTATATGCGCCAATGCGCACAGTTGAACCGGTCGCGGGACTCAGGCAAGTGCCTGTCAAAGTTTCAGGCAATCTGCCTATTTTACCCATGCTACCCGTCAAAGCGGAAGCAGTCGCGGCTTTTAAACTGGGCAGTTACACCCTGACAGCGGTGCGTATCCAGCATCAACGCGCTGGTAAAGTTGAGCTGGATCCTAGAGACGTGCAAGCCAATCTGTATTCAGTGGCTTTCCAACACTCTTGGCTGGGCTCGCTCGGCACTCCAGAAGACACGACTATTGCCTATATGATCACCCGCCATGGGGGGTTAGAAAAATTCTTACCTCTGGCTTTGATGGCCCCTGAATCTACCCAGGAGCTAAGCCATGAAAAGTAATGTTTTATTCAAGTTTGTGGTGCCCGCCCTGATTATAGGCGTTTTGATCATCATATTTGCTCAACCCCGCCAACCTTCAGACTCACAGCGCGCTGCAGCAGAGTTGATGCTCACTCAAGAAGAAGCGCGTGAACTTGGCATTGAGGGCGACACTCCTGCGGATACCCTGCGTACCTTGGTCGGTGAGTTACGCCACATGCGTACTCAAATCAAATCAGCTAACGATAAAAATGATCAATTATCTGATACCAATCGCAATCTTGAAGAACGCAGCCGTGAATGGGAAAAGCGCATGGAGCAGACTCTCGCTCGTGCCAACAGTGAAAGCGATGCTGTTAAAGCAGAAGCCCAGCAACTCACAAGCCAAATGATGCAGATGATGTCTGAGCTTGAAAACAAAGCTTCCAACGGAAGCATGTCCGATTTTCCAATTGGTCTAGGACTGGAACAGGAAGAAAGCAAAAACGAAGCTGACATTGTCTGGATAGATCCGAGCGATGGACTTGAAACTGATACCCGGGGTGGAGTCAAGGACAGTCCTTTCGCTTTTCCATCTTCTTTCAAGAACCCTCTCGATGGTTCAGTCCTAGACAAACAGCAGCAAGCTGCAAAGAGCTCACTAGGCTCTCCTGACGACAGCAAAGAGGCCAAGAACCGTAACGATAACGTGGATCCAGTCTTCACAATTGCTGAAAACTCAACTTTGCTTGGCTCGATCAGCATGACTGCACTTATTGGCCGTGTGCCTGTTGACGGTACGGTGAATGACCCCTACCCCTTCAAGGTTCTGCTGGGCAAGGATAACTTAGCTGCCAACGGTATTGAGTTACCAGAAATTAGCGGTGCTGTGATGTCAGGCACAGCTCAAGGTGACTGGACTCTTTCCTGTGTTCGCGGTCAGGTAGAAACCATCACCTTTATTTTTGAAGACGGCACCATCCGCACCCTTCCGGAGCCTGAAAAAATACAGCGTAACCGCAGTTCATCAGGTAGCCAGAACCGCAACAGCATTACAGGTGGTATTGGCTACATCAGTGACCCCTTTGGTATTCCGTGCATTGCGGGGGACCGCAAGTCCAATGCCAAGGAATACATCACCAATAACAGCCTGATCACAGCAGCAGGTGCTGCAATCGCCCGCATCTTCTCCAGTGATGGTAACAACGTACAGGTTTCTGCCGGTGGCACCACAATCACTGACAACGATCAGGCATTCAATGCGATTTTGCAAAGAGGTGTCGGCGATATTCAGGATTGGGTAGGAAAAATGTACGGCCAGGCATTTGCTGCTGTTTATGTGCCTCCCCACCAAGAGGTCGCTGTACATATTGACCGTGAAATCACTCTCGATTACGAAAATTTTGGACGCAAGGTTAAACACAATGAAGAACACGATGAAATCATTTGGCTTGATTAGTTTAATTACCGCTGCCGTCCTAGTGTCGGGGTGCAGCACAAACAAAGAAAAAACCTTTCCGCACGGCGAAACGACAATGCATGACATTTGGCGTAACGCCGGTGGTGGTGGCATGCAGCAAGACCTGATGGATGCTCGTAGCGTTTTGCGACGCTCGATTGATGATTCTCATATCACCAATCAACAAGCCTACACACGAACTGCTGCTAATGAAATTTATAGCCAATTCAAACGACTGCCTAACCCAGATCTCGTTATGTACGTCTATCCGCACCTAGCTGGCTCTGAAGGTGCTCCAGTACCCGGTTATTCAACTGTTTTCCCACTATACAACAAAGTGCAGTACGCCATGCCTGGCGAGCGACTGGAGGACTATTGATGCTAACTCTGTTTAAGCGCAATACAACCGCCGATATTAAGCCTTCTGGTGAGCCTACTAGAGCAACTATTGCTGACGAGCAAAAGCTGTATGACGACAAGCACCCTGGCTTTCCCCAACACCTTCCTTGGGTAGAATACCTGTCTGATCACAAGTGTTTTTTGCTGGAAGATGGACGCAGTGTTGGTGCTGTTTTTGAATTACGCCCAATAGGAACCGAAGGTCGAATGCCTGACTGGCTTCAGTCTGTCCGAGACATGATTGAAGATGCTCTGCAGGATTCATTTAAAGAGGTTGAAGACAGTCCCTGGGTGATTCAAATGTTCTGCCAGGACGTTGACTCAACAGCTGAATACATGGGCAACTTGGAACAGTACATTAAATCTCGTGATGCACGCAAAGAAGACGGTGACAAAGCTTACGGTACACATTTCACAGAACGTTATCTTGAGCTCATGGAGCACCACCTACTCGCTATTGCAAAACCCGGTGGACTCTTTCTTGATAAGCGCGTTACAAAACTACCATGGCGCGGAAAAAGCCGACAAGTTCATCTTTGTTTGTATCGCTGGATTCCAGAGCGTGAGAGCAACTCATCTCTCGTTGTTGAACCCACTGACCAGCTAGAACAGGTTTGTGAGCGTCTTACAGGCGCATTGGCCGGTGCAGGTGTGCCGTCCAAGCGTCTGGATGGTGAAGGTTTTTATAACTGGCTCATGCCATTTTTCAACCCAAAACCGAAAGGCTTTGAGCGCCCAACTGACTTCTATAAAGCTGCCCCATACAAACAAACAGCTGACGAAAGCGCTGATACAGGCTTACTTGAGTTGCCGTTCGATCACGATTTTGCCGAACAACTATTTAATAGCGAGCCCATCAGCGATCACGAAAAGGGGTACTGGTACTTCGACGGCCTCCCCCATCGTGTAATGGTGGTAGACCGTATCCGCAAGCCACCCATTATTGGGCAGGTTGCAGGAGAAATCGCAACCGGCGATGGCTATAACGCTCTGTTTGACCAGCTCCCTGAGCACACAATGATGTCGCTCACCATGCTGTTAACCCCCCAAGATATACTGGAAGACCGGTTAAATCGGCTCGCAAAAAAAGCCATTGGCGAAAATCTAGAGTCTGAGCAAGTTCAGGATGACATCAACTCAGCTAAAGACATGATGGGCAGCAAGCACCGACTGTACCAAGGCTCAATTGCGTTTTATCTGCGAGCTGATTCTGACAAAGCACTGGAAGATAGCTCAGTGTTATTGCTAAATAAATTATTGGGGGCGGGGCTACAACCAGTAGAGCCTGCAGATGAAATTGCACCCTGTAATTCATACATCCGCTGGTTACCCATGGTTTTCAAGCCACAGTTAGATAAAAAACTGTGGTACAGCAAGCTCATGTTTGCACAGCACTTCACCAATTTAGCCCCGTTCTGGGGACGCACCACAGGAACCGGCAACCCTGGCATCACTTTTTTTAACCGAGGTGGTGCGCCAGTAACATTTGACCCGCTCAGTCGACTTGACCGTTCGATGAATGCGCATGCGCTTATTTTCGGGCCAACAGGCTCAGGTAAGTCGGCGTCACTGGTCTCTCTCATGGCTCAGTTGATGGCTGTGTATCGTCCCCGGTTATTTGTCGTTGAAGCCGGTAACTCATTTGGGCTACTAGCAGATTTTTTCAAACTGATGGGCCTCTCAGTGAACAAAGTTTCACTCAAGCCTGGCTCTCCAGTGACGCTGGCACCATTTGCTGATGCACGACTGCTCTGTGAGCCTGAGCATCAGAAAAACATTGATGTAAACGAAGAGACCGAAGAGACAGATGAAGAGCGCGACATCTTAGGCGAACTGGCAATCACGGCTAAACTGATGATCACCGGTGGAGAGCTACGTGAAATAGAACGCTTAAACCGAGCAGATGAAAGCACGATTCGAGCATGCATTTTGGAAGCAGCCCAAAAGTGTACGACAGAAAACAGGCCTGTTCTGACAGAGGATGTGATTGCGGCGTTTGAGCGTAGAGCTGATGCCGAAGAAGGTGATTTGCGTACCCGATACAGAGACATGGCCTCTGCAATGCGACTTTTCACTCAAGGCTTTGATGGCGAAATGTTCAACCGTGCAGGATCCAGTTGGCCTGAAGCTGATGTCACCATTGTTGACCTGGCCACTTTTGCTCGTGAGGGATACGAAGCGCAAATGGCGATCAGCTACATAACGCTGATGAACACGGTCAACAATATTGCCGAGCGCGACCAATACACAGGTCGTGACATCGTAATGATCACTGACGAAGGTCACATGATCACCAAGAACCCGCTGGTTGCGCCTTATGCTGTAAAGATCACCAAAATGTGGCGTAAGTTACGCGCTTGGTTCTGGCTCGCGACTCAAAACTTGGCCGACTTCCCTGGCTCTGCGGAAACCATGCTCAATATGATTGAGTGGTGGATTTGCCTAGTAATGCCCAAACAAGAAATCAACGACATTGCTCGATTTAAAGAACTAACTCCTGCACAGGAAGCCCTGCTGCTATCTGCTAACAAAGAGCCCCAGAAGTACACAGAGGGCGTCGTTTTGTCTCGCAACCAAGACTTTCTTTTTCGTGCTGTTCCACCCTCACTCTTCCTGGCTTTAGCGATGACTGAAGGTGAGGAAAAACGTGAACGAATGATCTTAATGGAAGAACACAACTGTTCAGAGCTTGAGGCCGCATTCCACGTTGCCGAACAAATTGACCGGGCACGTGGAATCCAACCGATGCCATGGAAACATCTGTTTTCTAGCCAAACTGACGCAGCCAGTGAAGAAGTAAACGTAACAGAAGGACTGGAAGATGCCTGCACAGATTGAGTTCAACGTGCCGCTAACGCCGGTACTGATTGCTTCGCTACAAGAAGTGAGGCGTCTGCAGCAATCTCCAAACCCTATGGACTTGGAAGCTCTAGAGCTGCTCCTAGAGGTTATCAACCCAATGCTGAAAAAGCCTTGTTCAGACAAAGAAAGGTCTTGCTATGAGCATTCGTAATTTAATGCGCAACGTTTTGACATGTGTGGCCATGCTCATTGGCACATTTGCATACGCCGCCGATAAGCCAGACATGCAGGTGCTGTTGTTTACCGACCGGTCCAATGAGTTTACGGATGACGGAGGGTATCCGGTTATTTACCTAGATGAGGTGCTCCGAATTGAAGAAGAGCTAACACAAGCAATTAGCCACTTTGATCTTTCAGAAAGCATGAAATCTGAAGATTTTGAGGCCGTTAGAAATCAGCTGAGTCGAGTCATGGACGAGCAAGCGCTTCTGGATGCCTATGCAGGTCTGTCACTTGCATGGAGTCTCAATGTTACGCATATCCCCGCTATCGTAACTCGCCTTCAGGGTGAGAGATCTCTAGTGAGTTACGGCGAATATGATGTTCCGAGCTCGCTGGTGAGGATAAGAAATTGAACACTATCAAGAAATTTTTTCTCAGCACATGCTGCAGTTGGTTGGTGTTTGCCGGAGTTGCAGTAACGAATGCTGCATTTTCAACATCTGCCCATGCCGTTAACACCGCACAAATAGTCGCAGCCACAGCCAACACTCAATGTATGGAGTGGAGTGTTGTTGGAGTTTGTTTCTGGCTGAAATGCTATCCATGCAAAGTCAGAACCAGCATGAAGGTCAAGCACTACATTCCAGAAGTGGTGGTTTCCAGCTATGCCAATACTGGAGCAAACCCTTGGTCTGAGATGTCATCTCTAGGCAGTGCAAAGCCTGGAGCAGAGGGTGGTGGCAACTTAATCACCCCGAATAACAAACGTGACAACCTTCCTAGATTCAAAAATGCTGACGTTATCGGGCATCCCGCTGGTTATGTCCTCAGCAACATGGGCGATTACATCTGCGACAGCGCAACGACTGGTTTCATGCCGTATTACCTTTCAACTTTGGATGTGCCGGGATGGCGTTGGGGGGTAACAGAGATGCTGTACCCACAATCTATTATTCCTGGTCGGCGAGAAATCCAGAAAGGGATGAATGGTTGGGGTTCTGTGTACCCCCGACAAGGATTTTTAGTTCAGGGAGATGACGGAAAAGCCGGTGCAGTGATGGCTCAACGAGCAGCGGATTTTGTTGTTAGAACAGGTCAGCCACACATTTATATGAGTATTAACACTCGTGCGCAAGAATCCAATGGGTGGTGGCCACCTGGCTTTTACGAAGACCCGCTAATAGAAGGGAATATTGCAACTCACAAATGGCAGCAACTACACCCTTCTGTCTCAAATAGCTGCGAAGTTTGGCCTACCAACGGCCTCGTAGAGCAAGACGAACAAGGTGGCTATGCCTACGCGCTCTGGCGGCCTTATCGCTGCTGTGAGCCCAAAGGGGCATTTTTATTCTCAGTTGGCCAGTAAGGACACTCAATGAACATAAAGACACCAAACACAACACTAAAATCACTGGCTATTGCTGTGCTTCTGGCTACGAGTACATTAACTACAGCATCTCATGCGTTTGATATTCGTGAACGGCCCTACGAAAAAGTATCGGGCACGGCTGTCAATGACAAACTGGGCTACGAACTTGGAGGTGGTGCTGCATACGGCGCGGCAAGCACTCGAATAGTTCCTCCTAGCATTGGACTCGGTATTCAATGGAAAGCTGACATGATGTGCGGAAACATGGATCTGCAATCGACCATTAAAAATCAGCTTAACGGCTCAACTGACGGATTCAAAAATATTATGGGTGGTATTGTTGAGTCAGCAACTGGCGCGGTCATGAGCCTGCCAGCGATGATGATTCAACGCTCAAACCCAGGACTGTATGAGTTGCTCAGCAACGGTGTTTTACAGGCCCGAGTCGATTTCGATCGATCCAAGATGTCCTGTCAAGGAATCTTGGATCAAGCAGGCTCATACCTTGATGGTGGCCCAAGCCTTGCTACGCTCGCGAAAGCTGAAGCCATGAAATCAGCTGTACGAGCAACTGATGGCGATAGTGTTGCCGCAGAGAAAAAAGCTGAGGCAGACGGTACCGAAAACGGCATCGAGTGGATGGGGGAAAAGCGTGGTGGTTCTGGCCAAAAACCGCTTGTTCTCACTGAGGACATAGCACGCCGCGCTTACAACACCACAGTTGGTCGGACTGCAAACACGAACGCCATGGTAACTGCGGCTCAATGTAATGGTGCTGCAATTTGCACCCTGTGGGACACTCCGCAAAAAGCAGCAGAGTTTGCGAAAAAGGTTGTAGGAGAAACCGAGCTCACAACGTGCCTGGATGGCTGTGATCCAGCGGTAGTTAAACCTGGCACAGGGCTGCTCCATTTGGCGGATGAGGTGTATGAGGAAAAAGCCGACGTAATGGGCAAGCTGTTGGACAAAAACCAAAAAATTTCCAAAGAAGATCTACGTAAATTATCGACACCAATGCTGCCAGTATCCCGTAGTGTAATTGAAGCCCTTCGCGATGACCCAGACGGTCAAGTGCTGTCTGAGCGACTGCTTTCTGAGATTTCACTGGCTGACATCATTTGGAAAGGCATTCAACTTACGAGGCTCCTGATGACAGGCGCTCAAAACCCTGATGTTCAGAAAGTAGCCGAAGCCAAACAGCACGTATCAGACAAAGTTGCCAACCTGCAGGCCGAAATTGATTCCATGAAGATGGAAATGGATATGCGTCGTGACCTCGCCAACAACACTGCTACTGCTGCGCTTAATCGCGCCGCTGCGGCACGCGCTCAGTCTGGCTCGGTGCTCGAAGCAGATGCAACACCGGATCGGCTCCAGCAAGCAGAACAGGGCCAAGGGGCAACGCCGTGATCAAGTTTGTCAAAAGACATTTACTAATTTTCGCAATCTTTTTGACCTTTATTGTTACAGCTCTGCTGTACACGATCCAACTGTTACTCAATGGAGGGGACCCTGTTGCGGTGCTTCAGCAAAATGCTGAGCTAGCTAATCATTGGCTAGCTTGGCGGGTAGTACTGTATTCAGGTGTGGCAGCCTTCTACGTTTATCTTGTCCGTCGACACAACGCTCAGGGCAATGCTGAGTACGTTGCCTATCTAAGAAAAATTCGAAACTACGGCCTCCTGATTGTGCTGGCAAACGAAATTTCAAACTATATCGGCTATTTCGAGGGATAAGTCATGGGAATGACGACATTCAGCTATTTTGAGTATTACCTAACCATGCTGGGCTGGGCCATTAGTAACAGCATTTGGAATGCGTTGACTGCCAGTGGTGTTGCGCTTGTACCCATCATTATTCTTTTTCTGCAGTCAATGCTAGAGGCACGACAAAAAGGGGGTGTGGACGTTGAGGCTGTAACTAAAGGCGTTGAAACCCGGATGTGGCAGATTTACGTGATCATACTGTTTGCATGTATTCCTTGGCCGGCTTTGAGCTTGGGGGAAATCAAGGTGGACACAACGACCTCATGCGGTGTTACGCAAATGGAGCACGACAAAACACAATGGGGTGGTGAATTTTCTACTGTTGGCAGCGTCAGACCTCACGTGCCTGTTTGGTTTAACTTGATTCATCTAATATCGAAATCAATCACTGGAACCGCCATCGCCTCCATCCCTTGCAATGGCGATATTCGTTCAACCATGTTCGAGATTGATAATCAGCGAATCGCTGATCCAAACCTCATCGAGGAAGTCGCTCAATTTACAAACGAATGCTACGCCCAAGCCCGTGTCAAACTATTTCGAGATAAGAATGTGACAGAAAGCTGGACAGACGCAAGCGGGCTGATTACGAAGTGGGAGGCAGGTTGGATTGGCTCCAAAGTGTTTATGGACACCGGTGGCTACTATGACAGCATGCGCGCCCTCTCGCCCCAGCGCCTGTTTCCTTGGGATGCGAATAGAGATGAGGGTTTGGCTCCTGGCCGCGATGGTGGCGGTTACCCAATCTGCAAAAACTGGTGGCTGGACTCAAAGAATGGATTACGCGCTCGCTTAGCTGCTCAAATCGAGCCTGGCTTGCTCGAAAAAGCATCAAACGTATTTCGCTGGGGGGAAAACAGCACTGATAGCATGATCCGTAACCTCGTAAGCCCTAGCGCTATCGAGCGCTCAAAGGAAATGGGTAACCCTTTTTACAATATGGGCCCAAGTACCGATACAGGGGTAGCTGGAGCTTTTGACTGTGTTCGTGAAATGTATAATAACCTCAGAACCACCCAAAGTACAGGGCCGCTTGGCGATGAGCGAGACAAGGGGGAAGCAAAAGTGCAGGCCATGCGATCAGCATTACCGATGTTTCAGGCAATAGCCTATATGGTGCTGGTCATTTCAATACCTATTGTCCTGGTGCTGAGTGGGTATTCGTTTGGAGCATTGTTCCAGCTGTCATTCGGGATGTTCACCGTCCATTTTCTGACGTTTTTCTGGGAGCTATCGCGCTGGTTGGATTCTAAACTGCTCGCGGGGCTGTATATGAACCAAGGCGTGGGTGCTGTTGCAACACGAATGATGCCTTGGACAGACCACGGTGCCTCCTACTGGATGTCGGACTTTGTGCTGTGGGGCTCGCTAGTTGCAATGCCTATTTTGTTTTTTGTATTAATGGGCTGGGCGGGACTGAAAGCGGCCTAACAGGTTTCCTAGCGCCAGCCTACCTTGGAGGAGCAAGGGCGCTGGGGGAACCTGCAGGAAAAATTGGTTCGGCAACCTGGTGCTGGGCTCGGCGGGGCAGTCGGTGGGGCTGCTAATAAAGCAGGTGGGGCGGCAATAAGGGCCGGTGCTCGCGCAGCCAGTAATCATCCAAAAGTAAGAGCGGCCAGAGCAGCAGCCACTACGGCACGCAATCTTCGTTATTAAGAAGGGTTAGAGCTTAAAAAGCCTGCGTAATTCGCAGGCTTTTTAAGCTACTCATGATCCCAGTGTTGATAGTAAAGGTTTCCTGGGTGATCTGAGAACTCTGGCCTATATAGATATGAGTCATCAGTCTCTTCTTTTGCCGTCTGCTGGTTCGTCTCACTCTGACTTGAATTTGTAAGTGCAAAATAAATAAGAGCGACAAAAGCTATTAAACCAGCCAGCATCAATCCAAGACTGAGTAGTACTCCCCAAGTCAGCATACTGACCAAAAACTTGGGCAGCTTTAAGGCGGTGAACACTCCACTCACCTTCGCCTTTGTAGCTCGGGCAACACCAAGCATCATCTGCCCGTATCCTGCGCTTTGAGTTTCAAATATACGTTCCATTGCAATGTTTCCCAACCTTCAAAAACAAACAGAAAAAACTTAACGCATCATGACCCTAGTATATACCCTCACTAGGATCAACCACTTTCATATTAACCTCGCAAGCTACCCTACTGTCTAGTGCAGTGGCAATCAGGGCATCTGTTGCGCTGCGTGTTTCACTCGCAAAATTTCAACGGTACGGGATTCATCGAGCACTCGGTAAAAAATGATGTAGTTCCTGTGTGCCACCCACTCCCTCAACCAGTCGGGCAATACGGGCGTCCATCCGGGCCATGACCTCATCATGCGGGATGCTTGGCCGAGGATCATCAATAGCTTCTTGGATCTCGGCTGCCAACCACTGATTATAAGCTGCTGCTTCGTGCGCTTCGCGCATGGCGTCGGCACAGTTCTGCCTACTTCGGCTCATGTCCTTCTGATTGGGATTCCAGTTGGTGGCATCGATCTGGATAAAGTCAATACCGACGCCCCGCAACACAATCAGCGCCGAGGTAGGATTGCCAAAGCGGCGCGGCTCGGTAGTCCGCGCTTTCACTAGTACGGCGTCTTGACCGCTGCGCGTAGCGATTTCAACAAAGAAGCCTCCGCCCTGCCCTTTCAGCGTTACACCTGTCACGCCACCGGCTCCGACCGTTGCCCGTAGCTGCTCTACTGTCATGTTTTGCATGATGCACCCCTATTATCAACACATGTTCATACTAGGATTTCTTGTGCATAACTAATAGAACCTGTGCAATGCTTTTTGTATTTAAATACGCTTGCTTCAGGCGTTAGGATGCAAAAAGCCTGCAATTATACAGGCTTCTATCATATTGCTTACCGAAGCTCCCCTGCAGCAACGTCCTCTGCCCGCTTAAACAACCCATCACGGAAGCTTGCTGCTTGCGTGCTCTCGAATGCCGAGTCATGTGTCATCTTGATTGATGTTCGATTTGCCCCTTCTTTGTTCAGACTAATCCACAAAACGTCGCGTGGAGTGTTTTTCCCGATATTTCCTGCCATCCGGTAAAAAGCTCCAGGAGTAGCCTGGATACGCGCATCCGAAAACCCGTAGTAGGATTTCATTCTTGCTGCAACAGTATCAACGTCAACGTCTACAAAAAAAGTCTTTGATACGCTGTTAGGAGTTACCTGCCCACCATACACAACCCGATTCACATCGTAGGCAGCATCACTGATCTTTTGGTTTAGTGCTGCAAAGTCCTCAGTTGCACAGCCTGATAGCAATACAACAGAGCAGACAGCCGTTAAATAAAATTTCTTCATTTGTTAAATTCCTTGAAAATCAATAATCCAGTTCGTGTTTTTATGTAGTTCATTGCCATCTCCGTATTTTTACGGCAAGCGATTTGCTGTGATGATTACTCTAGCATTCAGGAGATTCCACATCGACCTGAAAGCCGAAATCCAGCACTACCTATTGAACTGGACACAGTTACTGGCCTGTTTTATGATTTGGCTATGTTTCGTTGGTCGTTGACTGACAACATGCCCAAAGCCCTGTACAGCACGTAAACGGGCGCTCACTACATTAGTATGAGTTGCTGTTAAAACTTACCTACCCTTGGCGGAGAAATCACTCTCCGTCAGGAGTTGTGTTTCTCCGCTTTTTTATTTGGAGAAACACCATGTCTCAGAAAAAAACCAACACCCAAACCACTCCTGCCACTTTGACTGCTTTTCTTACGAGTCCTGAAATGATTCAGCTGGTAAGGGATGTGACAGTTGCGGGTAAAACAGAAGGTTCTAAGCTTCGTACCAGTACTGCCACTCACCTGCACTCTGGGCTGACTCGATGCAAAGCTTTACTAACCTCTGCCAAGGCAGCAGTTACTCAGCTTCAGCAGCAGTCTGCTACATCACCAGCAGTTAATTACGATACTCCCACAATCATGCGCAAGCTGGGCACGGAACAGTTTGAAGTATGGCAGCACCTAAACGGTGTTATTGAAACACCAGACACAAATATCCACGTCCAGGCATACAACACGGACCTTTGCTAAGGCTAAATACCTTTGACCTGGCGGAAAGCTCTTTTCCGCCAGGATCAGTGTTTTCCGCCGTTTTTTTGTAGAAACACATGCTAATTCTTTGGATCCTGCCTTATATAAAGGCAGGTTTTGTTTAGAATGCTATCGGAGCTGGCGAAGATCTTCGCAAGCAGGGACAGGGGTGATAGGTGCTGGCTTCTTTTACTTTGTCTCGAAACCAAGCGTCATGAGCCTCTGGGCTTTCGTTAGACAAGCAGTCAAGCTACTCGCAGCTTATAAATTGCTAAACGATTACCGCAGTGGCATTTGCTTTAAACCTATCCCAGCAACGCTAAAGGGGTAAAGGGAAAATGGCTTGAAGGGATTAATGGAAGGGGGATTAAGGGCAAAGGGGCTACCCTGAAAAGGCTTGTTTGCAGGGGAAAGCAAAAGGCCAAAAGGCAATCCGTGCAAGCTCAAAATTCACATACGAGTTTAAAACCATAAGGAAAAACTACGGAGAAGCTCTCGCTGCGCCATGCTGACCATCTATTGAAAAATGTACGCTATCGTCCAATGCTACTGGGTGAAAATCACCTCCGAAGAATAGGTCCCCTATTGGAGTTCTAATCTATCCATTACACATGAGCTACATTTCAGTTTCTAGCAGGCTCACCTTATTTAACGGAGCATTGGCGAGTTATTACACGAATATCCTGCATTCTTAATGTGTTGCTTTAGGCACCGCTACCAACTTTACCCCCAGAGCGCCCAACACCCGGCTGATAGTGTCAAAGCGTGGACTGGCTCCCCCCCGCAGCGCTTTGTACAAGGACTCACGACCGATACCTGCGTCTTTGGCAATCTGGGTCATACCACGTGCTTTAGCGATATCGCCAAGAGCTTCGGCCAGCAACGCATCGTCGTCTGCCTCTAAAATAGCATTCAAGTAGGCAGTGATCGCCTCTTCACTGTCTAGGTAGTCGGCTGCATCAAAAGTAGGTAGCTCAGTAATTTTAACCATGGTTCAATCCTCCAGTGTTTTCGACAAAGCAATGGCTTTGACGATATCACGCGCCTGCGTTGACTTATCACCCCCACCCAACATGACAACCAAGACAGAGCCACGTTGTACAAAATACATTCGCCAGCCTTTGCCAAAATGTTCGCGCATCTCACTTACACCTTCGCCAACCGACTGAACATCGCCAAGATTGCCACGCGAAACCTTTTTCAACCGGGTAACTAGGCGCATTTTGGTGGTAACGTCTTTTAGTCCATTAAACCAGCGGTCAAACTCTGGCGTTCGTTTAATTTCAATCATGGTTAATCTCGGCTTTCTCTAATGCAAGTGTACTCTATCGAATACACAAAGACAATCCAAACTCAAAAAACACCTTAGTGCAAGTCATGTGCTTCAAACAGCACTTCCCCTATGCAGTGGCCTGCTGGAGTATAAAGCGTGAACTTCTACTTCAGTAACCCTCATCCGCCAGTATCGGGTTACTGACCCAACCCCTTCTTAATTTGTACGACACTCTTTGCACATCATTCCAAGGAGTCTACAAATGCCCATACCCGCCAAAAACGAGGCCAGCACATCACCCGCTATTCGCATTCTGTGTTTTGCTAGCGGCTTTGGTTACGGTTTTGCAAAAATGATTATGCAAACTCTTATTACATTGGCGCACCTAGTACCCCTTCTTTTCTTTTGGACTGTGTTCGTAGCGTTTTTCTTTACTAGCGGTGACTCACTCAGCCTGATTGAAAGCATTCTGGAGGCGACACCTCAAGAGATGCACTCAGTGATCACCGGGCTGTTTGGTAAATTATGCAATGAATGAAGATTTGGACACATTACGTATGGCCGCCATAGAGCAAGACCGCTGCTTCTCCAAAGGGCGCTTGCGTGACGATTTTCGAATGAAGCCAAAGCCTGGAGTTGAGCCAGTTACCTATTACAAGAACGGTTTCGGCGGTAAGTTTGCTGTATATCGCATCGCTGACTGTATTCCGATGCGCCCGATAAAAACTGGTCGCTCCGAAAAGCAAAAGAAGGCAGCAAAGCGACTGGGCATCATGTCAAAGCTAAAAAGCGGCTTGGCTCAGGCCGGTAAGCGCGCAGCAGATTGGCTGGTTCAGGACTGCTATGTGCTGGACACTGAGACAACCGGGCTGAGCGACAAGGATCAAATCATCGAAATAGCTGTGTGTGATGTAAATGGTAAGGTTTGTTATGAGCAACGCATTTTACCGAGCGTACTGATCAATCCCAAAGCAGAAGAAATACACGGTATCAGCCTCGATGATTTAGCTGAGCGTCCTAACTGGCCTGAAATAGCTAATGACCTCAAAACACTTCTGACCGGCCAAACCGTTGTTATTTACAATTCAAATTTTGACCTGGACATGCTCCGCAGCACCTCCCAAGCTTTCCAAACCGACGACGCATGGCTAAACACGCTAAACATTCGCTGCGCTATGGAACTGTCTGTACAGGCGTTTGGAGCCACTAACCGCTATGGAACTATTTCTCTCGCCAATGCAGCTGACGCAGCTGGTGTCTCATGGCCTGGAGAAGCGCATAGCGCAAAAGTAGATGCCTTGGTCACCCTTGGGGTGCTAAGGACCTTGAGTGATCATTATCACCGGCTGCATATTGAGCTGGAAGAACTATGCTGATCAGATTTCCTGGGGCACGAGGCTAGCGCTAGTGCTGCTGGACACCTCCAGACCACTGTTTTATGATTAATTTGTGTCTCGTTAGTCGTTGACTGACAACATACCCCAAGCCCTGTACAACATGAAAATGGGTGCTCACGTCTGTGAGCTGTTGTTTAAACCTACCTCTAATCCCTGCGGATAAACCTTTATCCCGCAAGGATCCTGTGTTTCTCCGCTTTTTGTTTTTTGGAGAAACATCATGACTACTCAAGCTCAACAAGGTCAGTTTGACGCATCATCCTACCCGATCGAAGTCCTGCGCTCTGCTGCAGGGTATTACATCGGGCAATGCTGCCCAGAAGAAGGTCCGATTTCCCGTTTGAGTGTTCAGTATTGGAAAACCGAATCTGATGCTGAAGCTGCGCTGGCTAGTGGTAACTGGGCCGTGCGTGAATGGGCGTGAAATAAACTAAAAACGCAAGTCGGTTTGACCCTCTTCGTCCTGTAAAAAACACTCATAACCAACCCCTCAGCGGAAAACCATTTTCCGTTATGGGAAGTGTGTTTTTCCGCCTTTCATGGAGAAACACTATGCAGTCTCAACAATCACAAAACACACTAATAGCTGGATGCCAATACATAACCGACTCGGTTAAGAAAGGCATCTTAGGTAGTTTCTTCGAGCAGATTTTGCTTGAAGGAACCCACACTCGAAACTCCAGTTGCTTTGGCACAAAGCCTTCAAGGTTTCCGTGTCCAAACATTACTCCGGTCCATGTTGCTTGTAATGCCGCCGCAGTCCTCGAAGCCATTGAAGGGCTTCCACTTACTTGGGTGGAAATCAACAGCCTGAGTGGATGGGGCATCTATCACAAATACATAGCGCTTTTCGGTGAGCGCCACTGGGTAACTAGAGACCGAAGCGGCACTCTGTTCGTTCGTGAGTTCGATTTGACAGAGCGCTTTATTTAACCACTAACCTTAGCCCTAGCGGAAATACAGTTTCCGCCAGGGAGCTGTATTTTTTGCCTCTTGGAGAAACACAATGCAAACTAAAAAATATAGCTATGCCATCACCAATCTCACCACCGGTGAAATGGTCGAGGTAGTTAACTGCCCTAAAAAAGCACTCGCTGTCGCATTCGCCCTCAGCGGTGTTAACGGCAAAATATCTCACACTTGGGACAAGGGCATGAAATGCTGGACTCTGACACTCCAACTAGGGGATCAGGTGCCACAGCTAATAGCATGCTCATTCTTCCCTGAGCCTGAAAAAGCATTGGAACACATGATTTCTCATGCTGTTGTTTGGGTTAATAACACAAACCTAATTGCTCCACTTCATATTGACTACGACATTCATATCAGTGATATAGCTCGGTCAACAGAATCAGACCGCGTTTACGTTTGGTTTCAGCAAGGCATTGCCAACTTCGCAGCCATTGTTGAGCCTCAACAGCAGGTATTGAGTATCAATTGGGCTGCTGACTTAACCGACCCCGATAAGCATTGGCTCGACATCAGCCCATCGCTTCATCAGTGGGTGATCAAGCTACTCTTAGGAGTAGCTGGTATCAGTGTTGAGAGTCTAAACCTAAGACAGAACCCTGCGAAATTATCCTGGCAATGGGACTAACCCTGCCTTCATAACCCACATAAAACCCTGCTCCGGCAGGGTTTTTCTATTGGCAGGGTGGACAGTCTAATAAAGCCTGGCATATCCTCTAGGTATGTTTCGCTGATCGTTGATTAGCAACATGCCAAAAGCCGTGTACATGACGCAAAGCGGCGCTCACGCTGTGAGTTCATGTTCTACCTACCTTTATCCTTGGCGGAAAACACTTTCTCCGTTAAGGAGCTGTGTTTCTCCGCCTTTTGTTTTTTGGAGAAACACTATGAGTACTCACTCAACAACCATCCCTCTAACCGACTTCATTTCCGAGTTCGGCGATGTCCTGATTGACTCATTGAACGAGTCAAACCCTCCGGTGTATACCGGCATGACCCACCCCATTCACCTCCAGCGTCAGCAGGTAATGGATGGACTGCTCCGAAAACCTTTCGATGCTCAGGCCGAAGTTGTTCAAGCGGTTACTGCTCTACTGGTTGATAAAAACGAGTCAGCTGCTGTCATCAATGCGGAGATGGGTACGGGTAAAACCATGATGGCCATCGCTGCTGCAGCTGTTATGCACACAGAGGGCTATCGTAGACACCTTGTTATTTCCCCACCTCACTTGGTTTACAAGTGGCGCAGGGAGATCTTGGAAACTGTCCCAAATGCCAAAGTCTGGGTTTTGAACGGCCCTGACACACTCGCAAAGCTGATCCAGCTCCGTGCTGAGTTAGGTGTTCTGTCTAATAAGGATGCACCAGAGTTTTTTATTCTGGGGCGCATCAGAATGCGTATGGGTTACCACTGGCGACATGCTTATACGCGCAAACCAACCCGCAATCGCGATACAACCGGCGAACAGATTTTTCTGCCAGCCTGTCCCGATTGTGGAACCTTGGTTGCACATGACGGTGAACCAATTACCGAGAAACAGTTTCTAGCAGTCGACAAGCAAGTCAGCTGCAGGGAATGCAAAGGTAAACTTTGGACCCTGATGCGCGACCGGACAGGCGCTGAATTTGACCGTCGCAAGGCTCTGGTCAAGTCAGTCTGCCAGATCCCAACCATTGGACCGGTGCGAGCGAACCGATTACTCGATCAGTTTGGTGAGGACTTCATCAGTGGATTGTTGGCTGACAACATTCACGAGTTCATCAACTTGATGGATGAGAAAGGCGACTTTCTATTTTCCGACAAGCAAGCCAGGCGCATGGAGCGTGCCATGGCCAACATCGAGTTTGGTTTTGGCTCAGGCGGTTATCAACCAACAGAGTTTATCAAACGATATATGCCGCAAGGTTACTTTGATCTGTTGATCGTGGATGAAGGTCACGAGTACAAAAACTCAGGTTCGGCCCAAGGACAAGCCATGGGTGTACTCGCAGCCAAAACCCGGAAAACCATTTTGCTAACCGGCACCTTAATGGGTGGCTATGCTGATGATTTATTCTATTTGCTGTTTCGTGCCCTCACCACACGCATGATTGAAGATGGCTTTGTTCCTCGCAAGAACGGCAGCCTGAACAAAGCGGCAATGAGCTTCATGCGTGAGCATGGAATCCTCAAGGACATCATGAGCGAAAGCACAACATCCCATAAAACCGCACGCGGTAAAAAGCAGACAACGCGCACAGTGAAAGCCCCTGGCTTTGGCCCTAAAGGCATTCACCGCTACGTCTTGCCTTATACAGTATTCCTGAAACTCAAGGATATTGGCGGCAATGTTCTTCCTGCTTATACAGAGGAGTTCCGTCCTATTCCAATGAGCGATAGCCAGGAAACAGCCTACAAAGACCTTAGTAGCCGACTCACAGCTGAACTGAAACAAGCATTGGCGCGTCGCGACACAACCCTCATGGGTACTGTGTTAAACGTACTATTGGCTTGGCCTGATTGCGCATTCAGAACTGAAATTGTTAAACACCCGAAAACTCGGGATACCCTGGCATTTGTGCCAGCGGTGTTTGATGACGACGAAATGATGCCCAAGGAACAGGAGCTACTGGACATTTGTCTTGAGGAGAAAGCCAAAGGCCGAAAGGTTTTAACCTACTGCACCTACACCGGTACTCGTGACACTACAGCCAGGCTTAAAGTCAGGCTGGAGCAAGCGGGATTGAAGGTGGCAATTTTGCGCAGCAGTGTTGAAACAGGCAAGCGTGAAGACTGGATTGCAGATCAGGTAGACAGAGGCATTGACGTGCTTATCTGCAACCCTGAGTTGGTAAAAACTGGCCTCGATCTGCTGGATTTTCCAACAATCGTGTTCATGCAAACCGGCTATAACGTCTACACCATGCAACAGGCTGCCCGACGCTCTTGGCGGATTGGTCAAACTGAAGCAGTGAAAGTGATTTTCCTTGGTTATACCGGCACCTCCCAGATGTCCTGTCTGGAGCTGATGGCTAAGAAAATTGCAGTTTCACAGAGTACATCAGGCGATATACCAGAATCAGGTCTTGATTCTCTAAACTCGGATGGTGACTCAGTTGAAATGGCCCTTGCAAGGCAGCTTATTTCAAATCATTAACCCACTACCACAGCCTCGTAAGGGGCTGTTTAGGAGCTAACATAATGGAGCACTTCACATACACAGCTGAGTTCACTCACCCGCTTTGCCCGTACTGCAGCAGCAGAGTGCCATGTGATCAAGACGACCCAACCGTGCCTTGGATCGGTACTTGCAAAAGCGGTCATACTGCCATTTATGAGTTGGATGACGAGGACGATAACTCCTAAACCTGATAGGCCGCATACGCGGCCTTTTTTAATACTGGGCGATCTCTAATTCTGAGTGCAACACCTGACCAATTTGGTAAGGTACTGCAGCATGACATACCGCGAACTTAACCTTGAAGAACGAATCACTATCCGAGTGGGCTTGCTACAAAGTTTGAGTCTGCGCGAAATTGCTAGGCAGATAAACCGCTCACCATCCACGGTGAGTCGTGAGATACGCCGCAACAGTGATAGCAACGGAACCTACACAGTCAGTGCTGCGCAAGAGCAGATGAGAACCCGCAGGATTGTTTGTCGCCCAAAACGTAAACTGTTGCCAGATAGTGAGCTTTTTGATCTAGTCAAAGAAATGCTACGCGCTCACTATTCCCCTGAACAAATTGCCGGTAATCTACGATCCATGTTTCCTAAACTCAAAGATGCCTACGTTTCTCACGAGACGATTTATAACGCGATCTACGCCTTGCCGGTCGGTGAGCTACGCAAGGAGTTGATCCATTGCCTGCGGCACGGCAAGACGACGCGCAGACCACGCTTAGGAGGCGTTGACCGACGCAACCAGATCCCTGATATGGTCAGCATCCATGTGCGCCCGCCCGAGATTGAGGACCGTCTGGTGCCTGGCCATTGGGAGGGTGATCTTATTAAAGGGAAAGGCAATGCTTCTGCCGTCGGCACTCTTGTTGAGCGTGCGAGCGGCTATGTGATGCTAGTGAAGATGAATAATGCTACTGCAACCGCAGCCGTTGAAGGCTTCAGTGCGAGCTTGAATCGAATGCCCCTATCTATACGCAAGAGCATGACTTATGACCAGGGCCGTGAGATGACGCGTCATGCCGAGATCACACAAAAAACAGGTGTAGCTATTTACTTCTGTGACCCGCACAGTCCTTGGCAACGTGGCAGTAACGAAAACATCAACGGTCTAATCCGCCAGTATCTGCCCAAGGGCACAGACCTCTCATTACATAGCCAGGAAGAGCTGGATGAAATAGCGCTTTCGTTGAACAGAAGGCCACGCAAACGCTTCGGCTTCAAATGCCCCATCGAGGTACTGACTGAAGTCATGCTAAAAGAGCAGGCGCTGAGTGATAATGGCCAAGCGTCGATTCATTAACCGTGTTGCACTCAGCTTTAGAAACCGCCCTGTTTACATCTGTTCTAGCCTAATACAAATGGGCTGTTAGTCATGAAACACTCCTTGTCTTGCAACTGTCTGCCTATACAGCTTATTCTAGCTGGGATTTGTAAATTTGCTTGTTTTCACGCCTTGTGATGCTTGTTTACCTATAGAGTTTTAATTTAATACCATATAAATCGAGCAGCTATAAATTATGTAGACGAGATAGTGTGCATGGCACAAGCATGATAGGCGGTATGCTCGATTTGTAATAAATGGGTATCTTATATTTTACAGAAAACCTTTTAAATACAGATACTTATGCCAATTAAAAGTAAGCAGCTGCGGGTGACAAAACGAGCGTGCATACTAATGAGCTGTTAAATAGCAAGGATGGAATCTATGCTTACTCGAGAAGTAACAGAAGATGATATTGAACAAATCTGCAAATTAGCAGAAACACGAGAAGAGCTTTTTTACTGCTTTCCTAGAGCAACCTTTCCGTTATCCGTGGCTGATGTGCGCCATAGTATTCAAACGCGTGCAAGTGCAACTGTGGTGGAAAAAGAAGGGCATGTTGTTGCCTTTGCAAATTTTTATCGCTGGGAAGAAGGCGTATGCTCGATTGGCAATGTCATTGTTTCATCTGACTGCAGAGGCACCGGTGTAGGCCGTTATTTAATCTCGCATATGACCAAGCTAGCATTTGAAAAGCACCATGCAGAAACTGTAACGGTGTCATGTTTTAACCGAAATGTGGCGGGGCTTCTTTTTTACCCAAAACTTGGTTTTCGTCCTTACGAAACTGAGTCGCGAGTAGATTACAATGGAGATCAAGTCGCTCTCATCCACTTCAAGGTTGAGCCGGATGCAATTTAACAAGACGCTGTTTACGGACAAATTTTCCGCTACGCTCCAAAATTGCCGCAAAGCTCGGCGTTAGCTTCTTTATATATGATATGAGATGAATTGATGGATGATGAAACTCCAAAAGAAACTGATAAATGTGAAGAAGTTGATTTAGGGAAATCCTCAGTAAACAAAGCGTTGCAGTCCTTTGCCTCGCAGCAGTCCGCCATTGATCAGGCCATGGCAGCAATGGCAAGACCACCGGCTATAGAGGAAGCGTTGCTGTCCTTTGCCTCGCAACAGTCTGCCATTGATCAGGCTATGGCAGCACTGGCAAGACCACCGGCTATAGAGAAAGCGTTGCAGTCTTTTGCCTCGCAGCAGTCCGCCATTGATCAGGCCATGGCAGCAATGGCAAGACCACCGGCTATAGAGGAAGCGTTGCTGTCCTTTGCCTCGCAACAGTCTGCCATTGATCAGGCTATGGCAGCACTGGCAAGACCACCGGCTATAGAGAAAGCGTTGCAGTCTTTTGCTTCGCAGCAGTTCGTCATTGATCAGGCCATGGCAGCAATGGCAAGACCACCGGCTATAGAGGAAGCGTTGCAGTCTTTTGCTTCGCAGCAGTTCGTCATTGATCAGGCCATGGCAGCAATGGCAAGACCATCGGCTATAGAGAAAGTGTTGCAGTCTTTTTTTTTCGCAACAGTCTGCCATTGATCAGGCTATGGCAGCACTGGCAGGCTCCTCTGGTCTTAAGAACGCTATTAAAAGCTTTGCTACAGCTAGTTCAGTTATTTTAACCGACCCAAGTTACTTATCTGAAATGGCGCAAATAGTATCAGCCGTTGATTTGGATTCAATAAATATATGGAGTATTGAAGGAGATCTAGAGAATACTGAGTCTGAATTCAGCTCAATGGAAAGTAGAGCAAATTTCATTACTGTGTTCTCGAATTTGCCACCCCTTATTCAAGCAATTCTTTTTTTCTTTTTAATCCATGTGCTCTTGCCGCAAGTAAATAGCATTTCAGCTAATCTTATCACTCCGATAGTGGATAGTTATTTAGAGGTCAGCGAGAAAGCAGACAGGCAAAAAATCAAAGAAATAAAAAGTATTCCCCAGGCATTAAAGAAAATCAATACAACCGACTTACGCTTTATAACAGGCAATAATGTACGTCTTCGGGCTAATCCTTCTACTAACTCTGAAATTTATGATGAGCTAGCACTAGGCCAAGTAGTTACGGTCTTGACTAAGAAGAGAAATTGGATAGAAGTCATGTATGAGTATGAAGATGGTGAATCTATGTCTGGATGGGTGTTTACTCGGTATACCGCAAAATTCGTAAAATGAAGCTAATCGGGTTGCCGAGGGTTTCTAGCCCTCAGCCCCCACAACACCCTGCATGCGGCTCCGCACAGGGCGTTTCACTAAGAGTGATGAAGCTTAATCCAATCATCGCGTAACTCGTACAGACCCTGAGATTTTAAGTAAGCATTTGATAACGCATGATTAATTCCCGGAGTTTTAGAGCTACGCCATGGACCTTTGCTGGTGATACCGCATGCAACTGCAGCTTGCACATGAACGCCCAACCGCATTAAGTTTCTTACTTTAGTGCGCGGCTTGCGCCACTGTCGCCAGCAGGCTATTCGTACCCTGCGTCGGATCCAATGATCCAGCTCAACGCAGTACTAATAACAACTGGCGATACCAAAGTAGTTTCTCCAGCCGCCTAAATATTGGCAGACCTTAAACAGCTGATATTCCATTGACATAACACCAGTTACGATTAGTTAGCTTGCGAACATTCTGCTTAAACTTCAGGATCGAAAATGGGTGTTAATACTTGGGCAATGGCTTGTTGGATGACACAATCAGTAACGGTTGGAATACCCAGCTGACGAGTGCCGCCATCTGGTTTAGCTATTTCAACACGCCTTACCGGCGTGGGTTGATAACAGCCTGTTACCAGTTGTTGTTTCAACGCTTTCCAGTGGCCTGATCTTACCCAAGCGGGGAATTCGCCGATGGTCATACCATCGACGCCAGCAGCCCCTTTGTTGGCTCGAACGCGTTTCCATGCCGCAGAGAGATTATCTTCCTGCAGCACGTGCTCGAATAGATCGTTGTTAAAGGCTGGCTTCATATCGCTACGCTGAGTCACGTCATCGCCGGACGGCGTTCGTGTGTTCAAGTGTGACAAGGCTCCTCCTTTGTTCTTAATGTTCAGGCCTTCACCGTGTCCCATCCATTACGTTGGGCGTTTGGCTACTCGGCAATTGCTCCATGCATTGCTCTACCTCCTGCATCCATGCAGTCGTATGCCGCCTGCTGACTTCTGCTTAATCACTCACAGAGTTACCTCTGTTCGCGCTATCAGTTTGCATCTAATTCGCTCTCCAAGGTCGATACATTCCTTAGAGCCAAGGCACTTATTAACCAGAGCCTCACTGGTGGATTACCGATTGCTTGTTAAGCAGATCTCCCCAGATAAGAGCATGTACTGTCACTGCACTGCTGCATCATTTACGGTGGCCGTTAGATCACATGGCTTCGTTGTCTTGTGCCAACTCGCCTTCAGCCTACGCCTCATATGATGTTTTTGTTCATCAGCTCGCAGCTTTGCGTCCGGCTTCCTCCAGACAACTCCTCGCGGAGCTGCCCTTGCCATTCGCTAGTAGTTAACATCTAATAACAATCATAAATCGCTAAGGATGGTGACCTTCCTACAGAGGACTTTCACCTCATTTAGCTCATGCCCATGCTGGGCGTACACAAGTCGCTCAAGCTTTGGACGCAGCGAGCTGCGCTCACCCCCCCAAACCAGGACCAAACAAACAGCATTAAAGCTTAGCGTTAACTTTCACAAGGAGATCTCACATTGAAGACTGGGCAGTTATAGACTATGAAAATGTAGGATGTCTAAGTAAGGTCGACCTTTCTTCTTATAGCAAGGTGGTTTTATTTCTTGACCCGCAAAGCAACCCAAATGTAGACCTCTAATATTCTTTGCTCACCCTTCTCAGCGTGCTAAGCATCAAGGCGATGTCCAAAAAATACAGACTCGCCCATTGAACTAGTTCTCGTTCAATTGAAAGCGACTCAGTCAAATAATCTAGATTGTTCACCCTTTCATACCTTGTGAAGCTGGATTCATATGATGAGTCTGGTCTTAAGTGTATCAGGTTGGTTTCTAAACGAAAATTTGTTGCATGATGTTATGGTCGAAGATGAGGCGGAAAACATTGCTACACGTTTTTATCCCATTGCATCAGGCTGGCCCTAATCGGGTAGCCGAGGGTTTCTAGCCTCAGCCCCCACAACACCCTGCATGCGGCTCTGCACAGGGCGTTTCACTAAGAGTGATGAAGTTTAATTCAACCATCGCGCAATGCGCACAGACCCTGAGATTTTAAGTAAGCATTTGGTATTGCTTGATTAACTCCCGGAGTTTTAGAGCTACGCCATGGGCCTTTGCTGGTAATACCGCATGCCACTGCGGCTTGCACATGAACGCCCAGCCCCTTTAAGTTTCTTATTTTAGTGCGCGGCTCGCACCACTGTCGCCAGTAGGCCATTCGCACCCGGCACCGGCCCCAATAATCCAGCCCAACGCAGTGCTGATAGCCACTGGCGATACCAAAGTAGTTTATCCAGTGGCGTAAAGATTGGCCGATATTAAACAGCTCATAGCACTTTTTTGTACTGACTATCTGACTCTGGACAACCCAACACAAGTTACTTATTATTCGCTCATGTTCCGCTGATCGTTGATTAGCAACATGCCAAAAGCCGTGTACATGATGCAAAGCGGCGCTCACGTAGCGAGTTCATGTTCAACCTACCTATCCTTGGCTGGCGGAGAAATCACTCTCCGCTGGGTGCTGCGTTTCTCCGTCTTTTCTTTCGGGGAAATACAATGCAAATCACAATTGCTGAGGCATGCTTTAACTGCAAAAAAACTATTGGAGCAATCCCTGTTCAGCTTAATGAAGCTCATAAGCATGGACTAGATAAAGAAGCTCTAATCAGTAGCGGTATTGATATATGTGATACCTGCTACACCACAATGATGATTCATCATGAGTATGTAGAATACTGCTCACACGAACGCACCTGATCTAATAACCCTACCCATCTTGGCGGAAAACACTTTTCCGTTAAGGGATTTGTGTTTCTCCGCCTTTTGCTTTTTTGGAGAAACACCATGCAAACTACTAACGAAGCAACTAATAGCTCACTGAGCTTTTTAGACAATGTCTATGGTTTCTTACGGGAACCAGATGGCACCTATAGCGCTAAAAATATCAGCGAAACAGATGTGCTAAAAATGGCAAGCCTCATTGCAGCACAGAAAATTAACAATCGAGTCTGTATAGACTCTCCTAAGAAAGCCACCGAGCTGATTCAGTTCAAAATGGGCAAGCCTGAGCATGAAGTGTTTGCGTGTTTATTCCTAGACACCAAACATAACGTCATCGCTTATGAAACGCTGTTTTACGGCACTGTTGACGGCGCTAGTGTCTATCCTCGTCAAGTGGTTAAGCGTGCTTTGGCTAATAATGCCGCAGCTTGCATAATCGCGCACAACCACCCGTCAGGCGACCCTGAGCCGAGCCATGCAGACAAAGCGCTAACCGAACGTCTAAAAGAGGCACTAGCCTTGATCGACGTACGCATCCTGGATCACATGGTCGTTGGTCACACGACCTACTCCTTTGCAGAAAATAATCTTCTGTAATCTATTCACAATCCCGTATGGGCATTACTGCCTGTACGGGGTAATGCCCTTTTAACCAAGAGGCATAATCAATATGAAAAAACTCACTAAAGCCGCATTAGCGCGGTTAACAAAAAAAGCATTAAACGGCGACGCGGACGCTCAGTTTATCTTGGCTAATGTGTACTGTTACGCAGCGGCAGATGGCGTAACAGAAGATCGACATTAAAGCTTTTGAATGGGCAGAAAAAGCTGCTATTCAAGGTCACACACAAGCTCTTTTTTTTGTTGGTGATGCTCTACTGTGGGGCAAAGGTGTTGCTTCAGATCGAGCAAGAGCTTTAAAAATGCTTGATAAAGCTGGACTGCAGGGCTGTCCAAACGCATACCACACGATTAAAAGCATTAATCAAAACATGTAACCACATGAACACACTGCAAGCGCCTACATCCCAATTCGGTATGTAGGCGCTTTTTTTGGCGTCCGAATTATAGGGTTGAAACAGGGCTATAAACACCACACATCGCCTTGCTGAACCAGTGCTGATTAGCAACTTTTGGTACTGGCTAACCGCGTCTGGACAACCAAACACATGTCACTTATTATTCAGTCATGTTCCGCTGATCGTTGATTAGCAACATGCCACAAGCCGTGTACATGATGTAAATCGGCGCTCACGTTGTGAGTTCATGTTTAACCTACCTACCCTTGGCGGAAAATACTTTCCGTCAGGACAAGTGTTTCTCCGCTTTTTGCTTTTTTGGAGAAACACCATGAGCATCCAGATCCCTGGAACCCTTGTCATCAAGACGATTACCGGTCGTTACGGCGACTTCAATACTGCAAAGCTCTCAACTTCAATAGGTGAGTTCGTTATCAAGGATGCAGTCCTTGATCAGTACACAGCTGGTCGCTATGAAGGCTCGTTCCTGATCCAGCAAATCAAACCCTCTTACTACTCCACTGCTGGTGGCACATTGATCGTTGAGATCCGTGCATACCTCGAATCCATGTCGCTTGACGGTTTTGACGCAACTGTCACTGCTGATGATGAGATGATTCAAGACCCGGTTGAAGAAGAAGCTCCTCAGCTTCCGGATTTAGAACCGGAACCTGCAGAGTTTGAAACATCTACCTTTGACATCCCGCCTGTCGAGATTCCTTCTCTTGAGGACAAAATCACCTTCATAACTGTTGGTGACAAACCCGGAAAAACTCAATCAAAGCCAAAAGCTCAGAGCTCCGAGGAAATGCCTTTTGGCATGACCGAAGAAGAACTGGAACAACAGGCTGATCCTGACCCAGACAAAGCATTATTTGGACTTATCTGGCCACTCGGTCAAGAAGTACGCCTCGATGCCACTGTTGATCGTTTGACCCAGCGTTCCCAGGTTGCACGCTTGCGTGAGCTTGGCTACGAGATGGATATCAAATCTCAGATGTGGAAGCAGCCGGCTTACACTTAACGTCACCGCCACCCAGCTCTGCTTGGGTGGCCACTTACAAAGACTCAAGGAGCACGATATGAGTCGCCCTGTACCCATAATGCTCATGCGCAACTACAGCGTTTCAGTCGAGCTCAGAACTCCCGAGCTTCAAAATACTAGGACGGTATTCAGTAGAAATATGCTGGATGCTGACCAACTGGTCCAAGTGGCCAGTCAGTTTGGGATTCAGTACAGCCTGGAAAGCGATACGTTGTTTTTGAGCAACCCAGTAAAGCACAAAGGAAAAAATCTTTTGTATTCATTAAAACTACACTTGGTCGGCAAAAAGCCAACCAGCTTAAAAGAGTTTAGGCGCGTTGCTAAGTTTATCAACGCAACTACCCTCTAACTCACTCATAACCAACCCTTTGGCGGAAAGTACTTTTCCGTCAGGAAACGTGTTTCCCCGCCTTTTTGGAGAAGCACCATGACCATGCAAACACAAAAAATCGCTATAGAAATGCTGCGTACTTGTGAAACTGTAAACTTGCCAAAGCATTACGCTACAGACATTAGCATCGATGTTTTTTGCATCATTAATTCTAATGCAGACCAGTTCGTCTGGCTGCTACGGAATAATGGCTCAAGTATTCTGCCTGTTGAACAAGGCGCAGAGCCCATCACCATCACCTATTATATTGAGGGTATTGGGCGTGACAGCTCGGCTAAAACATTTCTGATTGATAGCAGGACCTGCGCAATCAAAGAAATACCGTTAACCCAAGCCACTATCATTGCGCATCGCCCACCAATGCTCGACATAAGCGCTGCTCCCAATTTAATTATGGGGCAGGTTCAGCAAGTGCTAGAGCAAGGCTGCAATAATCGTTTGTGGGGAGTCTTTAATCCACCAAAGTCGGCGGATCAGTTTAGCTTTTCAGGCTGGACTCAATATTTTTTAGAAAATGGAAATCAGCCTATGGTTGATTTTATGCGCAAAGCGTTTTCGGCAATTTGCTCCGAGCAGGCAGTAGCATGAACCTTCTGAAATTTATCTTGAACCGCTGCCCTATATGCACTTTCTTTGGAGATCCTAATCTCAAGCTCTAACCCTAAAACCCTGCTTCCGCAGGGTTTTTATTGTCCAAGTTCTGAAAGCTGGACAGCCAAACATTACTGTTCTAATCTTGCAAAATGTTCAGCTGGTCGTTGACTGGCAACATGCCCAAGCCGATGTACATGATGAAATAATCGGCACTCACGTTGTGAGTTCATGTTCTACCTACCTTTTATCTTACCCTTGGCGGAAAATACTTTTCCGTTAAGGGATTTGTGTTTCTCCGCCTTTTGCTTTTTGGAGAAACACCATGCAAAACACTCCCACCATCGGCCACATCTTAGAGATGCCCGATTTACAGCTTGACGCTCTCTGCACAGACCAAGATGGCTACTTGTCATTTCTGTCTGTATGGGGTCGCGACACTGCAACCCAAGAGCTTCTCGCGCGCCTGACATTGCCAGCCAATGAAACTGCCAGCCTTATTCAGGGCTTTAACCTACGCCTGGACAACAAGAGTTCGACGAGTACCAATAAAATTCTTGTAATCCCAGATCTATTGGAAAAAACCTTTTCCAGAACCTTTGGCCGAACTAAGTTTGGTTCAATCAACAATCTTTGGCTGTATGACAGTCGAGCAATAAAAGCAGACAAGGCAAACCACACTGCTCTTATTGTCTTGCGTGACAACGGCAATTCCCAGTCGTTAGCCCAACTGCAACAGCACCCGGAATTCGGGAACTGCTTGCAACAGCTGATAAGTGTCTCACCGGTACCCATCCTAGAGCATTGGGCTCCTGTCGCTTTTAAAGCTGCATGTGAGCTGGAAATGGTATCGCTGCACATTTCATACCTGGGCAAAGCGCTATGCGTTGAAATCGCACTAAAAGAGTCAGCGTTTGAGCACAAGATCAGCAAACTGATTTGCAGCGGCACTCTCACCGTAAACGCTTAACCCCCATTGCCTATCCAGGCAAATCTCACACTTAAATTCGTATGAAAGGAGGCCTACCATGGCTCTCATGTTCCCTCGTGTTGCCCGTAACTTTGCAAAAAACGGGTATTACCCTACCGATGAGCAAACCCTTGAGCGGATCCTTGCTCTAATCACTTCGCCTGCAACAGGAAAAATGAATGTAATTGACCCATGTGCTGGCGAAGGTGTTGCCATTGCCGAAGTGAAGCATCACCTCGGTAAAGACAATACATGCGCTTATGCTGTCGAATACGACCATGAGCGAGCCACTCACGCACAGACCATCACAGATCATTGTTTACGCAGCGATCTAATGGACACAATGATCACGCGTCAGGCTTTTGGCCTGCTGTGGCTAAACCCACCTTATGGTGACCTAGCTGCCGACGCTACTGGTATTACTGCTTACCAAGGTACTGGGCGCAAACGCCTAGAAAAGCTGTTTTACCAACGCACGCTACCGTTGCTGCAGTATGACGGCACTCTGGTTTTCATACTTCCTGGCTATGTGTTGGATATGGAGCTGGCAAACTGGCTGACCAATCACTTCACCGACCTCGTTGTATTTGAGGGCGTGGACAAAACCTTTAAGCAGGTTGTGATTTTAGGCAGGCGTGTACGCACAAAAGAAACGCAACAGGATGGAGACCGACGAGCCTTTAGAGATCGCCTGGTTGATATTGGGGCTTCTAGGCTTCAAGCCGATGAGCTTCCACCTGTAGGCGATGCTGTCATGAGCTATGTTGTTCCGCGCGCTAACAAAGACGTAGGGCAATTCTTTCGTATCTCGATGGATGTCGAACAGATGCAAGAGGAAATAGCCAGAAACGAAGGTTGCTGGGCTGATTTCAATCATGTGTTTGCTAGCACTGACAAGCTTGCACAGCGTCAACCAGCCAGACCTTTATCGGACTGGCACTTAGCACTTTCCTTGGCTGCTGGAGCAATCTCCGGAGTGATCCACTCACCTAAAACAGGTCGCACCTTGGTAGTCAAAGGTGACACTTATAAAGCTAAAACACGTCGAACCGAGTTTCGGGAAGATGATGAGGGCAATCTAATTGAAACCATCACTGACACTGATGTTTTTGTACCAGCCATCAAAGCTTGGGATATGACACTTGGCTCTGAACTGTTTGGACAAATTCTGTCAATCAGTGACAAACCAGCTGAGAACAAACCATTGTTCGAGCTGGGACGAGTCGTAGCCACTCAAGGTGTTGACCACATTGTACGAAGAGGCTTTCTTGATCTTCAACCACTACTGAACAGGCATTTGTCAGGTGATTGGGGCGAGATTTCTCCAGAAGACTGGAAGCTCAATGATGACAGTCTAAACCCTGAGCCAGATGCTAACGGCGAGATTTATCCGGGGCGGTTGTTTTCTTCTTATGACGTGGATGACACATTCTCAGGAGAAAGCAAAATCTGGATCATCACCGAATGGGATAGAAGCGTTACCACTATTCTGCTTCCATCTGAATATTAACCCACCTCAAAAAAACTGGCTTAGGCCGGTTTTT
>JAUCCC010000022.1:0-4380 GCA_034676485.1 Pseudomonas sp. | reverse complement strand
TGAAATTGTTGAGCGAGTTGAAGAGTTAGTTGCGGCCGGTTGGCGTAAAATTCGTATCGTGACTGACCATGGTTGGATGCTAACGCCTGAGCCAATGGCAAGGGTTGATTTGCCTAAACACTTAACCGAAACCCGCTGGGGACGTTGTGCAGTAATTAAAGACTCAGTTGCCAGTGGTTACCAGCAAGTGAGTTGGTACTGGAACAACCAAGTAAGTATTGCTATGGCTCCTGGTGCGTCTTGCTTCAAAGCAGGATTGCATTATGATCATGGCGGCTTGAGCTTGCAGGAATGTTTAACGCCTGTAATTGAAATTCTGAGTAAGAAAAGCATAGCTGCACAATCAACAACGACGGCAACACTCTCTGACCTACGTTGGATTGGTCTGACATGTAAAGTTCAAGCTGAAACCAGCTCAGAAGGTGTGCTGGCTGTACTGCGAACACATGCTGCTGATCCTGAATCTGAAATCAGTAAGCGCAGACCGCTTAAAAAGGGTAAGTGCACGTTGATGGTCGATGATAAGCATGAAGATACATCTGCTGTTCTAGTGCTGCTGAATGAGCAAGGTCATGTGCTGGCAAAAAAATCAACATTGGTAGGGGAAGAGTAAATGGAACGGGTTGCACTGGATCAAAAGGCCGCTGAGTTTTTTGAGGGGTACATTGTTCGTAAGGATCTTGTACGCACCTTCGCACGCCAGTTTCCTGTGCCGACCTATGTGGTTGAGTTCATGCTTGGGCGTTACTGCGCTTCAACCGATCCTGATGAAATCGAAGAAGGTTTGGAGATTGTTGAACGACAATTGTCTTCACGTACCGTTCGTGCTGGAGAGGAAGAGCTGTTTAAAGCGCGAGCCTACAAGGATGGCTCAGCGAAGTTGATTGATATCGTCAGTGTACGCTTTGTTGAGAAAGAGGGTGGCTACCTTGCTAGCCTGCCCAGTGTGAATCTAAACCGAGTGCGTATTCCTGACAAGATAGTGGATGATAACGAGCGCCTTTTAACCGGTGGTTTTTATGCTGAAGTGACGCTTGAGTACGACAGTATTATTGCTGACGAAAAGGGCAATGCGTTCGGCATAGCCGAGTTGCGCCCGATTCAAATGTCTAAACGCAACGTACTGGATGTAATGACTGAGGCACGTAAGCATTACAGCAGTGATGAATGGCGTGACTTCTTAATCCGCTCCATTGGTCTTGAGCCTGCCACTTTGTCTCAACGTGCCAAAGATGCCATTTTGCTACGTATGGTGCCCTTCGTTGAGCGTAACTACAACATGGTTGAGTTAGGTCCGCGTGGTACGGGTAAGAGCCACTTGTTCCAGCAAGTCTCGCCGTATGCGCACCTAATCTCTGGTGGTAAAGCAACGATCGCTAAGATGTTTGTCAACAACGCCAGTGGACAGCGCGGTTTGGTATGTCAGTACGATGTGGTCTGTTTTGATGAAGTCAGCGGCATCTCCTTCGATACCAAAGAAGGGGTTAATATCATGAAAGGCTATATGGAGTCGGGGGAGTTTAGCCGTGGTAAGGAAAGCATCCGTGCTGATGGCTCTTTAGTGTTTGTGGGTAACTTCGATGTGGACGTTGAGCATCAGCAACGTGTTGGTCATTTATTTGGCCCGTTACCGCAAGAAATGCGCGATGACACCGCCTGGATGGACGAATCCACGGCCACTTGCCGGGTTGGGACGTTCCCAAAATGAGCAGAGAGCTGACCACTGACCACTTTGGTTTGGTCAGTGACTTCTTCTCTGAGTGCATGACTCGCTTGCGTTTCCAAAGTCGCGTATCAGCGATGCAGAACCGCGTTCACTTAGGTGGTGCGCTTAGTGGTCGTGACACCAACGCAGTCAATAAAACCGTTTCAGGGCTGCTGAAGCTGATGTACCCCGATGCTGAGTTAAGCGTTTCTGATGAAGACCTAGAGTGGGCAACACGCTTAGGCCTTGAAGTACGCCGCCGCGTAAAAGAACAGCAAAAACGTATAGGCTCAGCTGAGTTCCGTAATACCCACTTCAGCTACATTCTCGGTGATGATGGCGTGGAGAAGTTTGTCGCTACGCCTGAGCTGCGAGCGGATAACGAGATTGGTGATGATCCGTTAGAGCCAGGCCAAGTATGGACAATTAGCGAAGGCGGAACTGAGGTGGATGACAATGCCGGCTTGTACCGCATTGAAGTCAACGAAGGACCGGGCTCTGGCGTGAAAATCCTCAACAATCCACCGCCCGCTGCGTTTAAAGAATCTGTGCGTTATGCAGAACAAAACCTCTATGCCCGTGCAATGCAATTGATCGGCGATCGCGACCCCAGAGCCTATGAGTTCACTGTACAGCTCAGAGCCTTTGATGCGGCTAAGAAAGGCTCCAGACTCGGCGTGGCCGCGCTCATCGCGATGTGCAGCAGCGTGCTGAAGAAGTCAGTTAAGGGCGGTCTTATCGTTATTGGAGAGATCAACCTGGGCGGCTCCATTGAGCCTGTTACCAACGCAGTCAATATTGCCGAGCTGGCAGTAGAGAAGGGCGCAAGCGTGCTGCTGATGCCCGTTACAGCGAGACGTCAACTGTATGATTTGTCAGATGACATGGCGACTAAGATCGACATCCAGTTTTACCAGGATGCTCGGGATGTGTTGTTGAAGGCGATTGTGGAGTAGGTGTTGCGTAGGTACAACAATACATAAACCGCGCTTAGAATGTACAATCAATATTGAAGTTTAGTAAGAAAGCTCAAGGAGCGCTATCAATAAGGGCATATCAGCAGGGCGTGAGTACTATTATCGAATCAGAACCCAAAAATATTGAAAAAACATTAGCGCAAATTCCTAACAGATTTATTATTGCAGCTGTCAGGAGACAAGCGTCCTCGCAAAATGATTGTGGAAGGTGATGCAGTATTACTCTGGTTTACCAGTGACGCGCGCAATCAAGCTGGGAGCTTTACAGTCGAGCTGTCAATAACACCGCACATATCAGTTCCCATCGAGCAAATAACCGCCGAGGATGCAGGAAGTAGCCTCAGCCACTAATAAACTTGGCCCTTCAGGTAATCGCTCTTCAAGACTGAGCTCTGTACAGCCCAAACACCTAACCGGTTAACGATTGGGTGTTATTCAGGCTTTCTCACCAAGCTTTCTTGATGATTTAAGTCATGGTCTATGACTGGATAAATTGGAGCCAGATTGCTTGTCTGTCATGATGAAATAGAGCTCAGCCTCTAATACCCCACAGGCTGACCGTACTTGTCGATCTGGAAGTGTTCTCCATCCTTTTCAACGGCTGCAACGCCATCTCTAAAAGAGTCCGCACTGTCATACTGGAAGGGGATGAGCAGTTGACCCTCTTTATTAATAAAGCCCCATTTACCATTCATTTTAACGGGTGCAAGTTGTTCTTCTGAAAAGCGATAAGCATGCTCATACACTGAAGGAATAATTTCTTTTCCTGCTTTATCAATAAAGCCCCATTTGTTATTTTTAGCCACTGGCGCGAGTCCTTCAAAAAAATAGCCAGCCGAGTCAAACTGCAAAGGGATAACTTCGCGTCCTGCCGTATCTAAAAACCCCCACTTGCTGTTTTTTTCAACGCCCACCAGTCCATCTGAAAAAAGCTCCATAGAGTCGAACTGGAAAGGAATAACCATTTTTCCTGTTTTATCAATATAACCAGTCCTTTCATCTTTTCCGACCCGAGCCAACCCATCTGAAAAGTGCCTTGCAAACTCATACTGCAAAGGGATAACTACATCACCTGTACTATTAACAAAGCCCCACAGGCCATTGTCTTTAGCATTGGCCAGCCCTTCGGAAAAATCTCCTAACCCCTCATACTGCAGAGGGATAACTTCGTGACCGGTTGTGTTAATGAGGCCGTATTTGCCATTTTTTTCAACCCTAGCAAACCCTTCTAAAAAGCTTAGAGCGTAGTCGTACTGCACAGGAATTACTTCGTTACCTGCTGCATCAACAAAGCCGTATTTGCCATCTTTTTCAACTAAGGCAAGCCCTTGCTCTAGACAACCAACAGAGTCATAACTACTAACTGATGGCACGTCGCAGACAGTAGCACTGTGCGCCACGCTTTGAACTAAGAATACATAGCTACAAATAACGATACAGCTACATAGTTTGCGAATTTTTTTACTTGCGCTATTCATGGGATGCCTCTCTTTTTTGGATGCTTTTAGTACAGTAACGCAACAGTATTGGAAAACTTAAAAACTTATATCAGTTTAAGTATAACGCTTCAAAGTCTCTTCCGTGGTGGCATTATAGTGGCATAGTGTATGTGTACTGATTGCTTGATACGGGGTATTATTTACATAGAAGTTTAAATTTAAACAGCGACTGGGAGCTTATAGTCGTTAAACAAGATTT
>JAUCCC010000021.1:0-18172 GCA_034676485.1 Pseudomonas sp. | reverse complement strand
GGGGCAGGCAAAAGCGAATTTTTAGCCCAGAAAGCCGCTTACTTATTGCAAACAGGCTTATGCCCAGCACCGCAAAAAATACTTGCCATAAGCTTTAAAAAAGATGCTGCAGAAAACCTAAAAGAACGCATAAGCCAACGATGCGAGCCTGCGTTAGCAAGGCGCTTTGACTCCTTAACCTTCGACGGTTTTACCAAAAGACTGTACGAGCAGTTTTATAGAGCAGTGCCCAAAGACTATAGAACAGCTAACGGTTATGATTTAGCTTTCTACTATGACAGCCACTTTAGAGACTTTCCTACAACAGGCAGCTACAAAAAAGCCAATTGGCAAACACTTAAGCAAGACTTTATTGTTCCTTCATGCTCTTGCCCTAGACAGGAATGGAGTTTGTTTGGGCTGGTTTTAGCTCTCTGTTCAAGTACATGGGTTTATCATTTGAGTTTTGGCTGTTTTGTGTAGCTTTTGTCAGTATATCTATAAAATTTTACTATTTTAAAAAGTGGGCACCCTATAAAGTTATGTATGCTTTGTTTTTAATATTCTCAGCGTATTAATTTTTTATAGTGGTACAGGTGATTTGGCTCTATACAAAAGTATTTTGTCTTAAAGACTTTAATCGATTAGCACCAAAACCGAAATGGGTAGAAAATATTTACTTATACTTTTTGCGTTATTTGTCAATAAAGAGCAGCACGCTTTTCGATATCTGATTATTCAATAGGATGTAGCTCATAGATGAAATATTATACATATAAATACTCTATTATTATTCCGCATTTTAATGATGAAAATGGATTGGAAAAGCTTCTTAGCACTATTCCTAAAAGGTCAGATATACAAGTTATAGTAGTTGATGATAGGAGCTTTAGTGAAAGTTTTAAAAGCATAGTAACTGCAAGTGGGCTATCCAATATTATTAGTTTTGTAAACGACAGAGTCAAAAGTGCAGGTGCTTGCAGGAATATTGGGCTAGAAAATGCTAGAGGAGAGTTTCTCATTTTTTATTCTGACTCAGATGACTATTTTACTGAAAATGCTTTTAAATATTTCGATACAGCCATATCAGATGATGAAAGTGCTGATGTTTTTTATTTTAAAGTTAGTTCAAGTAATGAAGATGGCAGCAGTGCTAAAAGACACTTTACAGTTAATAATTTAGTCGATGGCTATCTTAACAATAAGTCAGAAGTAAATGAAACAAGACTCAGGCTGGCTTATCATGTTCCTTGGGGAAGAGTAATAAAAGCAAGAAATGTTTTTGATAATCATATTAAATTTGATGAAACGATAGTTTGAAATGATGGTGTATTTAGTTTGAAAGTTGGCAAAGCTGCTTGTAAAATTCATGTAAGCGATGAGATTGTTTATCACTCTATTATAAAGTCTGGTGGGCTTGACCTCAAAGGAGGATGTAAATCGCTATAAGGTTCGTATAAAAGTATACGCTAGGTATTTTAATATGCTTGATGAAAAAGAAAAAAAACTACTACGTGCTTCACCACTTCCTTTGCTATATGGCGGCTTTAAGTATGGAATGAGTAGTTTTATAAGTTCTGTAATTTACTTAAAAAGAAATAAAGTCTCTTTTTTCAAGTACTATCGAATAAACAAAGCACATTTAAATAGAATTATAGGGTAATAATATATTGTTTTCAGGCGGTATAGCTTCAGGTAAAAGTTTTGTTCGTGATGCATGTAAAGGGTTTGCTTACTGTTTTTATCCGCACTCTCCTCGGCTGCAGCAGTGATTGCTAAGTATGCTACCGATATCAAAGATACCGATGCTGTTAGGCTCGCAGAAGCATAAAAATTATGCACAAACTTTTTTATCTGCTCGAAAACGTGCAGAGGGATATGTGAAAATTCTCGAAGAGATGGTTGAGTGAATGATGGTTAATGAGTCAGGTAACAGTTTGAAGCTTAAATATTTTTATTTTGATTTTTATGGTGCAGTATCATGATTTTTGTCGGAGATGTTGCTCTTGCTAATAGTGGACAGTTTTACTTTTTCTGGTTTGGGTGAGCTAAAGAGTAAACCTTGGTGTCTAAATCTTGAAGGTGCTGTGTTAGAGGAAGGGTTAGCTGCACCTGCTTGGGGGAGCATACAACACAAGCGATTGGCTTAGCAGTTTTTCTGGTTTTAATTTAGCTCCTGTGTTTCTGGCTAATAACCATATTCATGATCTACCTGATGGTGTTGCCACTACGCGTCAGTACTTAACAGAGCATGAGTTACAGTGTTTTGGTGCCGGAAAAAATACAGCTAATGCGGCTATTCCTATCACTACTGGTGAGGCTAGTGAAAGATTTACCTTGCTGGGTTTTGGTTGGTCTGTGATTGGTTGTAAATCCGCTACTAAAAACACAGCAGGTGTTAACCGCTTGGAAGGACGTCAAGTTCTTAGGCAGGCTACTGCTGCTTTAAAAAAATCTGATACTGGAAAAGTTATTGTAGTCATTCATGGTAATTATGAACTTGAAAAGTATCCACAGCCTGCACACCGGGAACTAGCTCGTCAACTCATTGATGCGGGTGTGTATGCAGTTATTTTTCACCATCCGCATATAGTTAGCCCTGTTGAACGCTATAAAGGGCGAACTATAGCTTATAGCCTAGGTAATTGGGCTTTTTCACATGCACAGTTTTTTGAGGGTCGCTTGAAATTTCCAGAATCTAGCTTTCATCAAATTGCAGTTGAGTTAAGTGAGGGTGGAGATAAGATCCATCACGCACAATTCGAACCGCCAAGTGCTGTGCGCTATCTTAAAACAGAAGATATAAATGCTGAAGATTTTTCTCTCAAACCTGAGTTTGAAGGGTTTGATGATGCTGCTTATTTAGCATGGTTTAAGAAAAATAGAATAAAAAAGTTAGGGTTACCAATTTATAAGGATGCGGAAGGTTCATTTTCAAATAAGCTTCGTGATGTTTGGGTTTGGCTAAGACAGCGGTTAATAGAGCACGCAGTGCATCTTAATTAAAGAAAGTAGATCGTAGTTGATAATGTCATTTAACCTCCTTTAAGTAAGGTGGTTGACCTTTAAATTAGAATTAAAATAAGGTTCGTTAAATTTGAACGCATATACACTGTATCAACACCTGCCAGTATTCTTCCAAAATTTACTGTGTTCTATATATGGTTTTAAAGAAAGTAGAAGTCGTTACTCAAAAGAATTTTATTCTTTTCTAGATGAATATAAAAATACAGACTTTAATAATATGGAATCTATTCATCAAGTTAAAACTAAAAAGCTTAAGTCTGTTTTGATTTCTGCAAAAAAAACTGGTCTTTATTATGGCTTGAATCAAATACCAATTTCTAAAATCCAAGATGAACCTTGGCATACTTTTTCTAAACTTCCAATACTCACTAAAAATGACGTCCGCAGCTTTCATCAGCATATATTTCCTCTTAGTGGTCGATCGCTTACGTCTGTAATTACCAGCGGCACGACAGGAAAGTCTTTAAGTTTTGTGAAGGATGCTGAGTCTATTGCAGCTCAGTGGGCCATTTGGTTTCGGCATCGACATCGGTTTTAAAACAGAATTTGATCACTCGAGTGTAAACTTTACAGGGAAGCCGGTTGTGCCACCACGTCAGTCAAAACCACCTTATTGGCGTTACAATGCTGCACAAAAACAGTACTTGATAAGTATGCAGCATATTAATATTGAGAATATAGATTCAATCGTAGGGTTTCTTAACACTATAAGCCCGAATTTTTATTCAGGTTATCCAAGCATTATTGCGGAGGTTGCACGGCTTGCGCAGTTGAAAGGTTTGTCTTACGATAAAGTAAGCACTCCGAGCATTATATATACCGGTGCCGAAAAGCTCTTAGATTATCAACAGGAATCGATTGAGTCTTGGACTGGTTCTACTGTTACAGATCAGTATGGACTGTCGGAAGGGTGCTGTAATTTTTCGAAATGTGAACATGGCCATTATCATGAAGATTTTGAATTCAGTCATATTGAAATTGCAGATGGGGAAACGCTCGAAGATGGTTCTGTGAAAGGCCGTCTTATAGGCACTGGTTTTTTTAACCATGCTATGCCTTTCATTAGATCTGATACGGGTGATATTGCCGTAATGGCACCTGAAGATTTTAGTTGCCCTTGTGGTACGGAGAGTCGAGTGATTTTTTCTGTTGATGGTCGTGCCGATGATTATGTTTTAACGCCTGATGGTCGTCGAGTCATGCGTTTTGACTATTTGTTTAAAGATAGAATAGAAGTGCTTGAAGCACAGGTAGTCCAAGAACAACCTGGCAGCATCATAGTTAAAGCAGTACTTTCAGGTCAGGGTACGAGTGAAACGTTTGAATATAAGGTACGTCAGCACTTCGATGAGTTCTTTGCCGCCCCTATGGATTTGATCTTCGAATATGTAGATGAAATAGAACGAACTGGCACAGGTAAATTCAAAGCTGTGGTTAACAGACTAGATACATAAATTACAATTTTAGAAGGTCAAAACGTGAAACAAATTCTCCAGGATATGTCCAAAGGCGGCACCACAGTTACCGAAGCGCCGTCACCCTCAAATAAACCCAATCATCTGCTTATTAACACCACAGTCTCTTTAATTTCTGCTGGTACCGAGCGCATGTTGGTTGATTTAGGTCGAGCGAACTTAGTTGATAAGGCGCGTGCACAGCCAGATAAAGTAAAAATGGTCCTTGAAAAAGTTCAAACTGACGGCTTGATGACCACTGTTGACGCTGTCCGCTCTAAACTGGCTCAACCTTTACAGCTTGGTTATTGCAATGTGGGTGTTGTTACTGAAGTAGGTAAAGGTGCTGAATCTTTTAAAATCGGTGACCGAATTGCTTCCAATGGGCCTCTTGCTGATGTTGTACGGGTGGGTAAAAACCTTTGTCCAAAAATCCCTGATGAAGTCAGCGATGAAGAAGCTTCTTTTGTGGTGGCGGCCAGCATTGGCTTGCAAGGTATTCGTTTAGCACAACCAACACTAGGTGAGTGCTTTGTTGTTACTGGTGTTGGGCTTATTGGCCTTCTCGCAGTTCAGTTGCTACGCGCACAAGGCTGTCGTGTATTGGCCATTAATTTAAGTGATTCTAAGTTAGAGCTAGCTAAGCAGTTTTGTGGTGCTGAAACATGCAACCCAGGGCAGGGTGAAGACCCCGTTGCTGTCGGCATGGCTTTCAGCCGTGGAGTCGGTGTTGATGGTGTCATCATTACGGCCTCTACCAAAGAAAGCTCACCAGTAACCCAAGCTGCTCGTATGAGTCGTAAGCGTGGTCGTATTGTTCTTGTTGGTGTAACTGGCTTAGAGCTCAACCGTGCAGACTTCTACGAAAAAGAGTTGTCATTCCAAGTGTCTTGTTCATATGGCCCGGGCCGTTACGATCCGCTGTATGAAGAGCAAGGGCAGGATTACCCGATTGCTTTTGTACGTTGGACTGAGCAACGTAACTTTGAAGCTGTACTGGATATGATGGCCAGTGGGCAAGTGGATGTTAAACCGCTTATTACTCACCGCTTTGAATTTGAAGATGCAGCTAAAGCGTATGACCTGTTAACAACAGATAAAACAGCATTGGGTATTTTGCTTAAGTACTCCAGCGAGCCTGAGTCACGCCACACTGCCACTGTTTCTTTAAATAAAGCAGAAGCTTTTAATCCACAAAAACCTGTGGTGGGTTTTGTCGGTGCTGGTAACTATGCTTCTCGTATCTTAATACCTGCTTTTAAGGCAGGCGGTGCTCAGCTGCATACCATTGCTACTTCAGGTGGCATTAATGGCGTCGTACATGGAGATAAAGCAGGTTTTGCTGATGCCACCACAGATACCCAAGGGATGATTGAAAACCCTGCTATCAATACTCTTGCAATAGTCACACAGCATAACTCTCATGCTCGCTTTGTAAGTTCAGCTTTAAGTGCCGGAAAAAATGTTTTTGTTGAAAAGCCTTTAGCAATAAATCTGGAAGAATTACAGCTTGTTGAAGAGGCCTACGAGCAAGCTAAGGCTAGCGGTGGAACACACCTAATGATCGGCTTCAATCGCCAATTTTCTCCACAAATACAAAAGATGAAAGATCTTCTCAGGCAGGTCTCTGAGCCCAAGTCATTTATTATGACCATAAATGCGGGTGCTATTCCTGCAGAGCATTGGACTCAAGATAACGCTGTAGGTGGCGGACGTATTATTGGTGAAGCATGCCACTTTATTGACCTTATGCGCTTTTTGGCGGGCTCTGAGATTGTGTCTGTTCAGGCGCGACGCATGGGCGACACAAAGAGTGTTGCTATCACTGAAGATAAAGCCTCAATTACCCTCGGTTTTGCTGATGGTTCCTTTGGTACGATTTTCTACCTTGCCAATGGCGCTGCAAGCTTTCCTAAAGAGCGCGTAGAAGTATTTACGGCAGGCAGAGTATTGCAGCTGGATAACTTCCGTAAGCTTAAAGGCTATGGCTGGCCGGGTTTTAAGAAGATGAATCTTTGGAAGCAAGATAAAGGCCAAATGCCTGTGCCGCTGCCTTTTTATCGGCTATTGAGAGTGGTGGTGAAACGCTTATTGGGTGAGGAAACCTTTGAAGTCGCTCGTGTAACCATTGAGGCTACAGAGATACTTCGCAATCAATAATTTTTAATAAGGTGCTTCATTTATGCAACCTAAAGTTTGCACTCTAGGTCTTGGCTACATTGGCTTGCCAACCTGAGCGCTTATCGCCTCTCATAATATTTCAGTGTATGGCGTCGACGTATCCCAGCATGTGGTTGATACCATCAATGCCGGTAAAATTCACATTGTTGAGCCTGATCTGGGTGACGCGGTGGCTATAGCAGTTCAAGCTGGTTTTTTAAAGGCCGACACCACGCCTAAGCTTGCTGATGTGTATTTAATCGTAGTGCCAACACCTTTCAAAGGTGGCAACCACGAGCCGGATATTTCTTATATTCAGTCCGCTACGGAAGCTATTCTGCCGCTGTTGAAAGAAGGTGATCTTTATATTATTGAATCGACCTCGCCCGTTGGTACTACAGAGCGCATGCGTGATTTTATCTGCATTCAGCGCCCAGAGTTGCAAGGTAAGCTGCATATCGCGTACTGCCCTGAGCGTGTACTGCCAGGTAATGTGATGTATGAGCTTGTACATAATGACCGAGTGATTGGTGGCGTTGATGAGGCTGCTACTGAAAAAGCAGTTGAGTTTTATCAGCAATTTGTTAAAGGCGAGCTGCACAAAACTAACGCGCGCACAGCAGAAATGTGCAAGCTTGTAGAAAACGCTTCTCGTGATGTTCAAATCGCTTTTGCTAATGAGCTTTCTATTATTTCCGATAAAGCGGGTATCAATGTTTGGGAGCTGATTCATCTGGCGAACAAGCATCCAAGGGTCAATATCTTACAGCCGGGTAGCGGCGTAGGTGGGCATTGTATTGCTGTTGACCCTTACTTTATTACCTCCGATTATCCGATGGAGTCGCAAATCATCGGCAAAGCGCGTGAGATCAATAACTACAAGTCTTTCTGGTGTGCGCAGCAGGTCAGAACAGCTATTCAAAGCTTTCATCTCACTGAAGGTCGAGCGCCTGCGGTGGCTTTAATGGGTTTGGCGTTTAAACCAAATATTGATGATTTAAGACAATCCCCTGCGGTTTACATTGCTCAGCGTGTGCTGCAAGAAGCCAACGACGAAACCTACTTTATCGTCGAACCCAATATAGAAGAGCATCCCATCTATAAACTGGCTGATACTGCACAAGCGATTAATGATGCTGACATTGTTGTGTTTTTAGTTGCGCATGATGCCTTTAAAAATGTTGCTGTTGATGCCAGCAAGATTGTTCTCGATTTTTGTGGAGTCACCCAGTGAAAGTTTTATCAGTATTCGGTACCCGCCCTGAAGCTATTAAAATGGCGCCTTTAGTCAAAGCCTTGGCTGCAGATACATTTTTTGAGGCTAAAGTTGCTGTAACAGCTCAGCACCGTGAAATGCTTGATCAGGTTTTAGAGTTGTTTGAAATCACGCCCGATTATGATTTAAACCTGATGAAGCAAGGTCAAGATTTATACGATATTACCAGTGGCGTGTTACTTGGCCTGCGTGATGTACTCAAAGAGTTCCAGCCTGATATCGTGCTAGTGCATGGCGATACGGCTACTACTTTTGCCGCTACTTTAGCTGCTTTTTATCAACAAATACCCGTTGGGCATATTGAAGCGGGCTTGCGTACCGGTGATCTATCTTCGCCATGGCCTGAAGAAGCCAACCGTGTGCTGACAGGCCGTTTGGCGGCGCTGCATTTTGCTCCCACCGAGCGTAACCGCAAAGCTTTACTCCATGATCACGTCTGCGAAGACACTATCACCGTTACCGGCAATACTGTGATCGATGCATTGCAATGGGTGGTTAATAAAATTGATAGTTCTGCTGATTTACAGCAGCGTATTGCTCTCACACTCAACGATGCCGGCCTAGACACACACGTACTGAAAAATCGTTACGTATTAGTGACCGGCCACCGCCGTGAAAACTTCGGTTCAGGCTTTGAAAATATTTGCTCTGCTTTGCGTGATTTAGCCATAGCTAACCCTGAGACGCATTTTATTTACCCAGTGCACCTCAATCCAAATGTTCAGGAACCGGTCAAACGATTATTAGGTGAAGTCGGCAATGTGCATCTTATTCAGCCGTTGGGTTATGAGCCTTTTGTTTATTTAATGCAGCATGCGTATCTGGTTTTAACAGACAGTGGCGGTGTGCAAGAAGAAGCACCAGGGTTAGGTAAGCCGGTATTAGTGATGCGCGATACCACTGAACGACCAGAGGCGGTTGAAGCGGGTACTGTGCGTTTACTGGGTACTGATGCGAATTTAATACGTGATGCGGTGCAAGAGTTATTAGACGATAAGTTTCTGTACCAGAAAATGTCGCAAGCGCACAACCCTTATGGGGATGGTAAAGCGAGTGAAAGAATTTTGGCATTTTTGAAGCAGCAATGAAGCGTATTTTCTTGCTGCTTCATACACTGCGCTATTTAAAAGTTCAGCAGATTATTTATCGTGTGTATTATCGTTTTCGTAAGCCGCGATTGCGTGAATTGCCTAAGCCGGTTGTACGTGCGCAGTTTTTGCCTTGGTCGGGTTTACAGTTTGCTTCATCTGCTACTTTGGACGGAAAGTCGTTTACTTTCTTAGGTGAAACAGCCGAACTTAACGATGATTGGAACTCATCAGAGTTTTCAAAACTTTGGTTATATAACCTGCATTACCATGATGATTTGAATGCTGTTGGAGCGAATGAGCGACAGCAGCTAAACGATCAGCTAATTAATACTTGGATTGCCGCTAACTCCCCCATAATAGGTAATGGCTGGGAGCCGTATTGTCTTTCCTTGCGCATTGTTAACTGGGTGAAGTGGTTTAGTTATCGTGAAGCGCAGCACTTAGATCCTTTATGGCTTGGTTCTCTAGCCAGACAAACAGATGTATTAATGCAGCAACTTGAATTTCATATCTTGGCTAATCATCTTTTTGCGAACGCTAAAGCACTTGTTTTTGCAGGCAGCTATTTAGCTGACGACATGTGTCTGAAAAAAGGCTTAGAGATTCTGGATAAAGAAATTCCAGAACAGTTTTTAGATGATGGTGCGCATTTTGAATTATCACCTATGTACCACTCCACTTTACTGTGGGATCTGGCTGATTTGATTGTTTTGGCGCAGACGACAGGATTGCCTGAGCTGCAACAGCGTTTAGACGCTTGGCAGCAACGTTTTATGAAAGGGCTTGAGTGGCTGCAATCAATGGTGCATCCAGATGGTGATATTTCATTCTTTAATGATGCGGCTTTTGGTATTGCCCCCACTTTGGCTGATTTAAACGCCTATGCGCATAAGTTGAACCTAGAAATCAGAACGCCTGTTGTGTGCCAAAAAATAGTAGGGCAGTTGTTTAGCAGTAGTGGTTATGCCGTATTTGATTGACCAAGAAGGCCACCGTTTACTTGCGGATGTGGCGCAGGTCGGCCCTGATTATCAACCCGGTCATGCTCATGCCGACACCTTGAGCTGTGAGCTTAGTTTGTTTGGTCAGCGAGTACTGGTGAATTCGGGTATTTCTGAATATGGCGAAGGTGCTGAAAGGCATCGTCAACGATCTACTGCAGCGCACAATACCGTAGAAGTGGATGGACAGAACTCGTCTGAGGTTTGGGCAGGGTTTAGGGTTGCTCGCCGTGCAAGGCCGCAAGGTGTTGAGTTAACACAAGATAAAGAGCGAGTGTTTTTACAAGCCAGCCATACCGGCTATCAACGTTTGCCTGGGCGAGTGACACATTCTAGAAGCTGGGAGGCTTTGCCTAGTAGCTTGCGAGTGACAGATAAGTTAACTGGTGAGTTTGAGACGGCTGTAGTGCGTTGGCATTTTCATCCTGACGTTAAGATCGTAAAAGATGATACGGGTGGTTTTCAGGTAGGCCTACCTAATGGCCAGCGTATTGTGTTGCGTGTGGAGGGTGCAAGTGCGCGCTTATTAACAAGCACATGGCATCCTCGCTTCGGTGTGTCGCTAGACAATCAAAAGCTTGAGTTAACCGCTGACTCTAATCAAATCGTTACTAATGTTGCGTGGGGTTCTATTTGAAAATTTTACTGTTAAGTTTTTACTATGAGCCAGACTTATCCGCAGGTTCTTTTAGAAACACAGCTTTGGTAAAGGCGCTGTTAAAGCAAATGCCAGCGGGCAGCACCATTGATGTGATCACTACATTACCCAATCGCTACGCTAGCTTTTCTGTGGACGTACCTGAAAAAGAAGAGCACGAAGGTCTAAGTATTCAGCGCATTGCTTTGCCGAGTCATAAAAGTGGCATGGTGGATCAATCTAAAGCTTTTATTTCTTTTGCCAAAGAAGCTGTAAAGCATCATCGCAAGAAGCAATACGATTTGGTTTATGCCAGTTCGTCGCGTTTAATGACTGCAGCCCTAGGTGCTTATATTGCTCGCCGCCAAAAAGCGCCTTTATGTTCCGATATTCGCGACATATTTGTCAACACCATTAAAGATGTTCTTTCTGCGAAGATGTCTTTGATCATGAAGCCTGTTTTTTCTGTGGTCGAAGGCTGGTCTATTCGTCAAGCAGATAAAGTGAATTTGGTCTCAGAAGGGTTTCGTGAGTATTTTGAGCAGCGTTACCCGAAGCAAAAATTCGCTTACTTTACCAACGGTATTGATGATGAATTTATCCATGCGCAACCCAACGACAGTGTTGGTGTGGCTGCAAATATACCTACAGTGGTATATGCCGGTAACTTCGGAGAAGGACAGGGTTTACACGCGATTATCCCGCAACTAGCAAAACACTTCGAAGGTCGTTTGCAGTTTAAGTTATATGGCGATGGTGGTCGTAAAACTCAGTTACTAACTGCCCTAGATACTGTTGGCGTAAATAATGTAGAGCTTTGCACGCCTGTTAATCGCAAAGAACTGATTACCATTTATCAGCAAGCTGATGTTCTTTTTTTACACCTTAATGACTCCAATGCTTTTTTAAAGGTATTGCCGTCGAAGATTTTTTGAATATGCCGCTTTAGGTAAGCCCATTTGGGCTGGTGTTGCTGGTTATTCAGCTCCAGTTTTTGCAGCAGAACATCAGTGAAGATTCTTCGCAGTGTTTAAACCTTGTGATGTAGAGGCTGCGATTGCTTCTTTTGAGGAACTCGAATTAGCGACTGCTCCGCGCGCTGATTTTGTCGGCCAATTTTCTCGCGAAAATATAATGCAGCACATGGCGATAGATGTTTTGAAATTGGTTGTGGAAGTTGATAAGCCCGTAGGCTGCTAAATTTTCAGCATGCGTAGTCTGTGGTTGTTTAGTGTGACGTTGATCCCGCCTAATAGTATAGCCAATCCTTTTTAGTGGCTGTATTATGCTGTTAGTGCACTTTTAGACCCTTTGGAGAGATGGGATGCTTGTAGATTTTACAGTTGAAAACTTTCGATCCTTGCGCAATGAGCAGACGCTGAGCTTTTTCGTTGAAAACCAAGGTACTCATTTACCTGAAAACATACGTTTTCCTGTAAAGAATATTGGGGTGTTAAGCTCCGCGGGTATTTATGGGCCCAATGCTTCGGGAAAGTCTAATATTCTGCTGGCTTTACAAGCTTTATTTTGGCTAGTTGATAACAGCCACACTTTTAAAGAAACTGAAAGTATTCCTGCTTATGAGCCTTACAAACTGTCTAACACTTGCCTTTCTTCACCTGTATGCTTTTCTCTGGAATTTGTGGTAACGGGTGAACGCTATCTTTACGATATTCATTACACTGAAAATGAAATTGTTTATGAGCAGCTTAGTTATTACTCCGTTGGTGAAAAACGAACGACTTTAGCCAAACTTTATCGAGCACCAAACAGGTGATGACTGGGATAGCATGAGCTTTGGTGGTCATTTTAAAGGTGGTGCTAGGAAAATTCCTTTTTTTAAAAACCAAGCTTACTTATCCAAAGCGGGTAATACGCCAGACGCACCAGATTTTATTCGATCAATTTATCAATTCTTTGTTAAAGGTGCCCATTTTATTAAACAGGGTAATATTGATTTAGATCCTAGATCGAAGCAAAATGCAGAACTAGTAAAGGGGATTTCATATTTCTTAAATGCCTTAGATAATGGAATCACTAACATCCGGGTAAAAGAGCGAGATGTAAGTAAGATAAATTTAAGCCTACCAAGGGATATGCCTGAAGAAATTAAATCAACAATAATTAATGATTTAGGTTATGAGATTTTTTTCGAGAGAAAATATGAAAGAAGGTAAAATAGCATTATTTTCTTTAAAAGATGAATCAGATGGTATGCGTTCGTTAATTAATTCTTTACCATTGATCATGAGCGTTATTCATTACGGTAAGATTTTAGTGTGGGATGAATTAGAAACCAGCTTGCACCCGCATGTTGCAGAATTAGTGCTTGGTTTGTTTAATGATCCCGAAGTTAATAAAAATAATGCACAGTTATTATTTACTACCCATAACCTAGCGCTAATGAATTCCAGTAAAATGCGTAAAGATCAATTGTGGCTAGTAGAAAAGCAGGATGGAGCATCACACCTCATTTCGTTAGATGAGTTTTCCAGTAGCCAGCTTAAAAATAGCAGCCCGTTTGCAAAGTGGTATTACGATGGTCGTTTAGGTGGACTGCCTTCTATTAACTATCCTTTAATCAAAAGCCTCTTTATTAAATCTTCAAAGGAGTATGAGGATGGCCAGGGCTCGTAAGAAAGATACGCGTGTTGTTAAACCTAAGATTTATATCTACTGCGAAGGCGAAAAAACTGAACCTGCCTATATAAGAGCTTATATTAATTTTAAGTATCCGAATTCTGCAAGGCTTAGAGATGCAGAGCGTCCTGTAATTTTGAAAAACACTAACAAAAATACGCCAAAACAGTTAGTAGAGGTTGCTCTGAGTTTTAAAAAAGATTTGGATTTTGACAGAGATCAAGTTTGGGTTATTTATGACAGAGAAAGCCCGCAGAAATATTCAGACTCTTTGCATAAAGAGGCCTATAGTCTAGCTTTAAGTAACGGAATTAAAGTTGCTATTTCTAATGTGTGTTTTGAGTATTGGTTGTTGTTACATTTGTCTAATACTGCTCCAGCAATGAGTAATTGCGATACCTTGATTAATAGTAGTGCTTTCAAGAAAGCTTTTAGAGATGTTGGCGTAAATAAATATGATAAGAAAGGTAGTGTTAGTGCCCAAGTATCCGAGTTATTGATGCAAGATGAGTTTTTGGATTCTGCTAGAAATAATGCAGAAAGAAATAATAGAGCTGCTATAAAAGCTTCTGATGCAAGCCCAAGTGAACCGTATAAAATTCAACCTTATACTAATATGCATAATCTTTTAGATGCTATAGATAAAATAGCGTCTGAGTAGATTGTTGTATAAATGCAGGTGGTAGCGACGCAGCAGTCCACAGGTTGCAGTTGCGCAGCATAAAAAATAATGGAGCTTAAATTTTGATCACCACTTGGCTCAACGCCTTCTCCTCAATCAAGCCCGATCCAACAATTCCAGCGCAATCTGTTGCATTTGGCACTTCCGGCCATCGTGGCTCTTCACCGGCTGGCAGCTTTAACGAACTGCATATTTTAGCAATCGCTCAAGCCGTTGCTGACTACCGCCAGCACGCCAATATCACCGGCCCGTTGTTTATCGGTTTAGACACTCATGCTTTATCACGCCCAGCTTGGGAGGTGGCATTGCAGGTGCTGGTAGCCAATCAAGTGTTGGTCTATGTGGCAACTGATGATGGCGTGACTGCTACGCCTTTGGTCAGTCGAGCGATTTTGCGGCATAACGCAGGGCGTGAGCAGGGTTTGGCTGATGGTTTGATTATTACCCCATCGCATAACCCTCCAGAAGACGGCGGGATTAAATATAACACGCCCGATGGTGGTCCTGCCGACAGTGATGTGACCAACTGGATTGAAGCGCGTGCCAATCAGTATTTGTCTGATGGTTGCGTTGCGGTTCAGCGTGTGGCTTTGTCCGATGCTTTGGCGCGAGTCGAGCAGTACGATTATGTTGCTCGCTATATTGCTGAGCTGGATCAGGTAGTGGATTTAGCAGCGATTCGCCAGTCTGGCTTAAAGCTGGGGGTTGATCCGATGGGCGGTACGGCGCTGGCGGTGTGGCAGGCGTTAGCGGCGGATGCAGATTTAAATATGACTGTGGTCAATATTAGCCAAGATCCAACGTTTGCCTTTATGCCGCCGGATCACGATGGTCGTATTCGTATGGATTGCTCCAGTCCTGCGGCGATGGCCAATTTGCTGAAAATCCGTGAGCAGTTTGATTTGTCCTTTGCTAATGACCCCGATGCAGATCGTCATGGCATTGTTGATGCAGCAGGCTTGATGAATCCCAATCACTTTTTGTGCGTGTGTGTGGATTACCTGTTAACTCATCGGCCGCTGTGGTCAGCATCGTTGCAGATTGGTAAAACCTTAGTGACCTCGTCGCTGATGGATCGAGTTGTAGCGGCGCATGATCGTGAATTGTATGAAGTGCCGGTGGGCTTTAAGTGGTTTGTGGAGGGTTTGTATAAAGAGCAGTTGGCGTTTGCAGGTGAAGAAAGTGCAGGAGCGACTCTGTTAACTTTTGCCGGTGAGACTTGGACCACGGATAAAGATGGCATTGTTTTGTGTTTATTGGCTGCAGAGATCATGGCTGTGACAGGTTTAACACCATCGCAGTATTACGCCAAGCTCACCGCGCAACACGGCACGCCTTATTACCGCCGCATTGATGCCGCTGCCACGCCTGAGCAAAAAGCCTCGTTTAAAAAGCTTACCGCAGCGCATATTACTGCGACTGAATTGGCGGGAGAGGCGATTACCGCTGTGCTACTGAATGCACCGGGCAATGGTGCGGCGATTGGTGGGATTAAGGTGTGTACTGAGAATGGTTGGTTTGCAGCAAGGCCGAGTGGTACTGAGGCCCTGTATAAGATTTATGCCGAGAGCTTTATCAGTGAAGCGCATTTGCAGCTGTTGATTGATGAGGCGCAGGGGTTGTTGGTTGGGGTGTTGTGAGGACGGGCTTTTCGTCTCTGCGAGGCTGTAAGCCGTGGCAGTCTATGGGTTGGCACGGCGTTGTTTTCAAGGTGGATTGCTTCACTTCGTTCGCAAAGACAGCGCGGGTCATTGCGAGGAGCGTAGCGACGTGGCAGTCCACATGATAGGGATTGCTATAAAATGTGTTTTACACTAGGCTGGTTTTAATATAAATCATACTTAGCAATAGACCTATGGCTACTCTAGATCTCGCTACATTACAAAAAATCTCTACACAAATTCTTGCTCGTGATGTGCCTTTATATAAAAGGTATCTTTATCACCAAGTGGACTTTAACGCTCGTTTATTAGGTATTAAAGGTGCGCGTGGCGCGGGGAAGAGTACGATTTTACTGCAGTATGCTAAGTCGCTAAATTTAGCGGCTACTCAGGTTTTGTGTGTAACCTGTGACCACCCTGCGATGGTTGGGGTGAGTCTGTATGATCTGGCCGAGGCGTTTTATGCGCGTGGTGGCAGGTTATTATTGGTGGATGAAATTCATAAGGCTGATAACTTTTCGCAAGAACTTAAAGCTGTTTATGATGTGTTTGATTTGCAACTGCTGTTCAGCGGTTCTAGCGCGCTGCAAATTGAACATGCCAGCGCCGATTTATCGCGGCGGGCGGTGGTGCATCGCTTAGGTGTATTGTCGTTTTCGTGAGTTTTGTGAATTAGAGCTTGGGCAAAACTTGCCCAGTTTTTCTTTAGCCGAGGTACTGTCCTCACATGAAGATATTGCTGCGCAACTCTTGCAACATTTTCGACCGCTAGAGCAGTTTGCTAAATACCTGCGTTATGGTTGCTATCCTTTTTATCAAGAGTCTTTAGCTGATTATCCTTCTAAGTTATTGGAGGTGGTTAGTCTAACCATTGATTCAGATTTAAGCCGTATTTACCGTATTGATCCGTCTAAGCTGGATAAGCTTAAAAAGATTTTATATATGCTGTGTAGCACTCATCCGTATGAATTAAATGTGTCTAAATTAAGTGCGGCGGCGGGTGTGTCTTGGCCGACTTTGCAGAAATATTTACAGCAAATGGATGCCGGTAGTTTGATTCATGTGGTGCGTGGCGGTGTGGGTATGAGGGCGGTCAATAAGCCCGATAAGTTGTTGCTAGATAACCCGAATTTATTTCAGGTGCTGTGCGGCGGTAGTAATCTGGGTTTGTGCGTGAGAGTTTTTTTTGTTTCGCAATTGGGACTCAAGCATCAGGTGCATTACCACGATCGCGGTGACTTTGTGGTTGATGATGAATGGGCGTTTGAAGTGGGTGGCGCAAGTAAAACCAGTGCACAGCTGCAGGGCGGTAAAGGCTTTGTTGCAGCCGATGATATTGAGGTGGGCTTCGAGAACAAAATCCCCTTGTGGTTGTTTGGGTTTTTGTATTAGGTATCGCCCCTGTCTCTGCGAGGAGCGTAGCGACGCGGCAGTCTATGGTCTAGCACCGTGCGGTTTGAGGAGTGGATTGCTTCGCTGCGCTCGCAATGACAGTAGGTCGGTCTTTAGGCCGACAAAAGCCATCAGGCAGATGCAGATGTATTGGTCTGCAATGCTTTGGGGCGTTTGCAACACCCTTGTCGGGCTAAAGCCCGACAATTTGGTTGAGGCTCATGTCGGCCTAAAGGCGCGACCCTGTTGGGTGAAGTTGTCATTGCGAGGAGCGTAGCGGCGTGGCAGTTCATAGGGATAGGCTTAGTGATAGAGCGCAGTGTTTGTTGGCTTGTTGTAATTATGCATGAATAGTCGGATAATTTGCGTTTATCCACTCAAGAGTATGACTTTATGCTTGAGTTTCGTTTATCTTCCTTTGGTGCTGTGCCGTTTTCGCATGGTGCGCTATTGCCTTTGTTGTCGGATTACGCACGTCCGAGTGATAAAATTTCGGAATGGTTAGCCTCAGGCACACTTATTTCTTCTTTTTGAAGCGCGGCTTGTATGTTGTGGGTGCGCCTTGGCGTCAAGAAGAAGCCTTGTGCTTGCCTTTGATTGCCAATCGATTGTATGGACCCTCTTGTGTCTCTTTGGAGTATGCACTGTCATGGCATGGATTGATTCCTGAAACGAGTCATTGAGGTTACGTCCGTCTGCACAGGGCGTGGGCGGGAGCTGGAGAATTCCTTGGGACGTTTTTCTTACTCTAAGATTCCGCAGCAGCTTTTTCCGCTTGGTTTAACGATTGAGAGCGTCGGTAATCAATGCTTTTGGCTAGCGAGTCCAACCAAGGCGGTGTGTGATACGGTTTTGTTAACTCGCCACTTAAAGGCTTTAGGCAAGGCTTCTATGGAGGCGTTTTTGTTTGAAGACTTACGCTTGGACGAGGCATTCTTATGTGATTTTGATCCGACGGTGTTGGAGGGGTATGCGTCCTCTGGTTATAAAACACGTCAGTTTAAAGCTTTGCGTCACGTGCTGGAGAGGTTGCTATGAGTGTTGTTGAGCAGATGCTGAAAAAATATCATTTGGCTGAAGGCGGTAATATCAACGACGCTTTGCGTGAAGTAATGCAAGAGATTGCGTTAGCAGGTTTAGTGCGAGCAGGTTTTTTTGATAAGGCGGCTTTT
>JAUCCC010000020.1:0-14231 GCA_034676485.1 Pseudomonas sp. | reverse complement strand
AATTTTCCATACGACTAAGCCCCAGACTCAGTACTTTTATTTGAAGTCAGCGTAAGGTGTTAACGGCTCAATCGGCAATTTTAAATTACCCTGCCAAGATGCGAATGAGTAACGTAAATACAGCATGCCGCGATTAGGTGAGTAATCCTCACTGTATTGCCAGTCTAAGCCTGCACCCAACACCCAGTGGTTATTTAATCGACGCTCGATTAAACCTCGTACGCTATAGCCCACTCCAGTGCTTGATCCACCTTTGAAGCTATTATCCGTTATGAACACAGCATCAGATACTCCTAATTCTTGCAACGGCCCGGCGATCAAACTGCGTTGCGGGTAATAGTCCATATCACGTGTTTTTGCTTTAGATACCGACACGCTACCCTCTAAAATATATGACCAATCCGCTGTGCGTTTAGCATAGCTAACAGGTAATGATAACGAGGTATAGGTTTGCGGGCTGTAATAACCACCGTGGCCTAAAGTATCTTTCCCTAAGTCCTTTTGATAACGCCAAAGCATACCGTTGATGCCGACTGTTAATCTTTCATTCGGGGTATTGATAAGCCGTCGGTAATAGCCTGCCATTAAACGCGTGCGATGATTATCGGCAACATTTTTACCGCGAAGCTGGTGGTGACTGAAGTCGGCCCAAACACCATTGGCACCGCCTTGATCCCAACTTAAACCCAGCGCTGCGCCATTGGCCATCGCCCCATCCCACTCAATACCAGTGCGAGGATCTTTAGCACCAGCAAAAGATAATAAAGAGTTCGATAAGGGTCGCCGCGAAGCTGTCAGACGCCAGCCGGTTAAACCTATTTTATCGGTATAACTGATGCCGCCTGTCCAGTTCTGCACAGTAAAACCATACGGCGTACTGCCCAGATCAAAAGACAATTGTTCGTTATACCAACCTGCGGCAAAGCTGGTTCCATCTGCTTTTTGTGTTAACCCATGTTAAGACCATTCTAATGATTGATTCCCAGCAGCAAACGAGCAAGTACCAAAACGACCGGAATAACTACCACCTGTCTTTTTTAAGGTACCCGTATCCATACGTACATGATCTGCACGCAAAAAGGCACGCCCTTGACTCATGGGAAACTCCAAGTGCGCCATCGTTGTATTGGCATTAAGCTTAGACATCCCTGAAGTGCCATCCGTACGCCACCAAATATCATTATGCAAAGTAAAGGTGGGTGTTTCTCGTAGGTAAAGCTTTTCAGCTTCTGCTCTAAGTCCTCGCGCAAGCCAATCATCTTCTATTGTTTCACGCATCGCTCTAGTAAATGCAATATTGTCTCGTTGTGGAGAAACCGACACAGCGGGTAAAAGTTGCGCATCCCGCATCCCGTAGGCATAGAAATCAAGAGCTTGCTGAGTATCTTGTTCAGCCGTCAAGCGTGCCAAATCACGATAAAGTAACGCATCAGGCTCGTTAATTTGCGTAATTTGCTGCTGTAAAATATTTTTCGCACGCTGCTTTTCACCCAGCAATTGCCATAAATTGGCCTCGCGACGATGGACGCTTGTTGGCTGTCCTTCAAGTGCAAACTCAGAGCGCTCTAGAACGGCCCGAGCCTGCTCAAGTTTACCCTGCGCAATCCAGTTTTCCAGTTGCCCTAAATGTGCATCAATATTATCTGGCTCAATCTCTAGCGCTTGCGTGTAAGAGGCAAGCGACTTGGCGTAGTCACCCTCGTCATATGCCCATTGAGCAATTTGTAAACGTGCAGCTTGTGATTGCGGCTTGGTTTCCAACAACGCAAACGCTTGTGCTATTTCACCACTCTCATAATGTCGCTGCGCCTGTTCAATCATCCGCGCATCGATTACACGCTGAGCAAGATTGTGCATATCCTGCGTCCATGCTCGCTCAGGTATTGCATTGAGCGTATTTAACGTAGCATCCCAGCGATCGACTGCTGCTAATAATAAGCCATGCGCATAATGACTGACCGGCACCTGTTGGTCAGCAGATAAATGCCGCTGATAGGCTTCAAGCGCAGCGGTTTCATAACCCTGTTCACGCAATGCTAAAGCTAAGCGATAGCTGACCCATGGATCAGCTATATTGAGCTGCTGTATTTCCTTTAAAGCACTCACCTGCTCTTGCCAGCGCCCATCCTGCTTGGCCGTTTGAGCTCGTTGCTCAAGCAATTCAATTTTCAGCTCGCGTTTACTCTGCACAAATAAAGGTGCGTTTTTTGGTGCTAGCGATGTTAATAATGTGAATGCGCGCTGCGTCGGTAAAGTTGCGATATAACGTAAAACACCACGCTGCGCCACTTCATCAAATGGCTCAAACTGTAAGGCGCGCTTATAATATGACCATGCCCTATCCGGCTGCTGGGTTGCTAATGCTGTATCAGCCAAACCAACTAAAGCAAAAATATTACGTGAATCGCGCTGATAGGCTTGCAAGTAAAGCCGTTGTGCTTGTTTCCAGTCGTTCCTCTCGAACGCATCTGAAGCTCGATTTAATAACAACCAATACTCTGTGGAGGCGATTAAACTGATCCACTTAGACGTTTCATCATCTCGCCGCTCTTTTGCTTTAGCTAAACGAAAATAGCGTAGCGCACGGGCACGATCACCTTGACGTAGGTAAGCTAACCCCAAGGCACCATGCAGCTCAACATCATTTGGATAGGTTGCAATAGCTTTTTTAGCCGCGCAATTGCTTGAGCATTACTACCTTGATCTAATAAGCGTAGACCCGCTTGCCCTGCCTGCCACGAAGTATCACCAAGCAAAGCAGTCTGTCGCTTAAGTTCAATCTGCCCTTTACGTGCAGGCTCTAGACCTGCGTAACGGTCAACGAAAGTTACCCACAGGCTGTGTGTTTGATTGCTGACAGGCAGGGTGATTAAATATTCATATTCTCGGCTAGCAGCCCAATCACGCTGTGCTTTTTGTTCAGCAAGCAGGTGCAGATAACCTAAAGCTTGAGTAGGTTGATTTTCCTGAAAATGATAGTTCACCAAGGCCCTTAAGACGCTGGGGTGTTTTGGGAATACCTGCAAGGCGCTGGTTAACGCCATAATTGCTAGCGGACGCTGTGCTGTTTGAGACGTGCGAACTTGCCAATACTCAACCAGTATATCGGCACTCGGATAACGTCCTTGTAACAATTTATCAAAGATCTCTTGCGCCTTCTCAAACCTCCCTGCCGCAGCATATAAGCGCGCTTGTGCCAACTGCTCACGCATCTCTGGCTCTGTCAATTTAACCAAGAGTGCGCCTTGCTTATATGCTTCTGAATCGGGTACGCTTTTTTTATGTTGAGCCAGTAACTCACGAGCACGCTCAAGGTTATTTAACCTTACCGCCAAACGAAGCTCTGCCAACAAGCCCTGAGCATGATTTGGATGGACTCGATACAAACGTGCCAAGGCATCCCGGACAATATCATCACGAAACATAGCCTCGCCCAGCTGAATCTGTTCAAGCATATTTTTCTCAATACTCATCGTATTAAGAGGGTCAAGAGCGGCCTGTGCATAACCTATGCTAAGCATTGTAAAAAACATTATATTTAATAAATATTTATTCATTACAGGTTCACCCAAGCAGGAACTAAAAAGCCATGCTGATCAAAAAAGTAACGCTGTTCATCCCACCCTTGGCCAAACAAAATCAATACTTGATTGTAATACCCAAGACTATTTGTCGCTATTTTTTGTAAGCGTTGACGCTGTTCTTGAGCTACAGGCGTGCCGCTAAATAAAGGAATAAGTGCAGCCGAAAAACCAGGTGGGCCCACACCTTCTACGGTGCCCTGTAGTACATTTATTTTTTCTACGGGTAAGTTTTGCACATCAAGAGCTAGCAAACCTTGTCTAAAATGCTCTTTTAATAAGGTGCTATCAGGGCTGTCTTGATGCAGCATACCGACCCATAAATACACACGAATAGCGTCATAACTACCCAGCAGGTCATTACTTTTATCATAAACCCAACGATCTGTTCGACTCACCCAATCAGGTGCAAGTCCTAATGGTGACGTCTCAAGCAGAAAGCGTAGAATATTTACTTGCAGCTCTGCCCATAGCGTTGAAGGCTGCTCGTGAACAATTCTAGCAACCAGTTGCGGTGGCACATAGCTTGGATTAAAGCGCCACCTATCTTCATCGCTAAAGCCGTATTTACCAGGTGCTAACAAGTAGCCAAAACCTGGAATATTAACCAATTCCTCACGGGCCATACGTTGCAACATTAAATGCCCCAGGACGGTATAACTGCGCTCCCCCCATAGTCGCCCTGCTTTCGAGCAGACTGTAAGCAATCCATAAGTTTGAATCGGCGGCAGTGTTGGCATCCAAGACGTGCCAATCACCATCTGTATCACGCCCCCATAACCAAGCGGGTAAATGGGCTGTTAAATCACCTTGCGCAAGATTGTCTTCTGTCCAACGTACTAAGCGCCGAAACAGTATTGGATCATTGTTAACCAAGGCAAAAAACATGGCATAACTTTGCCCTTCAGAAGTTGTAATCTGTCGTGTATCAGAAGCATCAATCACTCGACCTTGATCGCTGATCATCATTTTTTGAAAAGTATTCCAGCTATGCCATGGCGTAGCAGCACTGCACATAGCACTTGCTTGTGCAGCGCCAGCCAAGAGCCCTAACAATACGCTCATTAACAATCTACGCATTTTGCCCTAAACGTCTACGCGCAAGAATGCGAAGCATGTGCCAAAGCATCACAGATAAAACTAAAACCACAAAGAACGCCATACCGGCTAGTAATAAGGGCGATCAGATAAGTGGAACCAAAGCCATTCCCACCATGGGAGTCCACCCACATAATAAACTGGGCCAACGCTGTGATAGCTCACTCCAGACTCACGGATCAACGCCACAGAACCTTTGATATTTTCACGCTGACTTGGATTATTTAAGGCGTCACGTAATAGGTTGAAGTCCTCACCATTGCTCGCCAGCAAGCCAACAATACTACGCTGTGGATAGTGCTCTGACTGCAACCCAACAACTGCTGCCATAGGTGCTATAGACTGCACATCTACAGAAGACTGAGGATCGCGCTCTGACTGGTCGTATTGGAGTAGATGACTGTTTTTTTCATCAGTATTTATTGTTGGCACTCGTGCTTGACGTAAGCGACTTTGCGTACCCTGTAAAAGCAAATGAGCATCAGGACGCTCCCTAATTGCTTGCGGTAGATCCCCTATAAGCAAAATATCAGCATCCACTTTACTCGCTGCAGACCAATCATTCATGATTCTAACTTTCAAGGCTGGATAACCAACCTGAGCACCCATTTTACTCATCACCTCAAGTGCCAAGCGAGCTTGTTTGGCACTTGGCGCAGCAGGCAAAACAACAATCGTTTCTGATAAATCAGCCATACGACTGAACGGAAATGCACTACCGGTGAAAGCATATAAGTTCGGCATCGCTAAATAATGACGAAAGCCTGAAAAGTCGATAGCTGAGTTTTCATCAATTGCAGCACGCACATCAACTGGCAAAACAGTTTGACATGTATCGCGCTGCGCGCTTGCAACCGTACTAGCAAACGAAAAGTCAAAACGAATCTGATTAGTATCACCCACCTTCAGTGCTGGAATTAAAAGACCTTGATTCACGCTAGCTCTTTCATTATTCCTTAAAGGTAAGCGAATTTTTTTTAATAAACCCTGCTCATCGCTAGGCCTCAAGCTATAACTATGTATGAAATCATCATTAATGCTTAAGCTTAGTCGTGAATCATCGGTGTGCGATGGCGGTGTATACCGATAGATAACCGATGTAGGAATACCACTATTACGCCAAATAAATAAATCTGGTGGTAAGTTAAGGTTCAATGCAATAGGACGTGGAATAAGCCCTGAAACCTCAAGCTGACCAGGGTAACTGACCAATTCTGAGAAAAACACAGGGCGATCTGTATTGACCCAATTAGGAGCGTCGTAAGGCTTACGGGGAGCGATATTTTGTACTTCATTGACACTGACACTTTGCCCTCTAAACAACGGATTACCTATAGCAAGAGCAGAGGCAGCCGTGATTAAATCCTTATCATCTCGGCCCAACACCAACAACATTCTATAGTACGGATTATCTGGCAAACTAATTAAATCAACAACAGGCCCATTCACTTGTGGGTAATCTTTCAAAGAAACTCAGGACGCTGCATATTCGTTGCAAAAACAATGACATGCTGCTCAGGTAAAGCATCGTAATACACAGGAAAACTGATATCGCGCCACTTTGCTTGTGCTCCCAAAATAAAGATGAAAGAATTACCCCTGCTTGCATTTGCTGGCTATTTGGCGTTCCTGCAAACACAAAAGGCAATTCTTGCGCCTGCATATCACCCGCGTCAAAACGGCTCAGGGAAAAAAGACAGATCATTAGTGATTGATAATGCTTGTTGATTGACCCTAACCTGAGGTTTTTTATTACTGATATCTAACCACAATAGATGAATGCGCTAAATCCTCACAAATATCGGTATAATGACCAACAAACTCTTAAACGTATAACGATTAAAAGTTATCATCATCCGAGGATCTAACTTCACCGTTCTACGCATCTGTTGACCTGGTTCTGCTTCCTCAATGTTAACAACTCCCATCATTTCTTCATTTCAAAGTAGACCCGCAGATGAGACAGTTTTGGCAACAAAGCAGGCGATGGGGTAAACACTAAGTTCAGCTCAGCTGTTTGTTTATCAGCTGGTCACGACGAACAGTAAATTCAAGCTGCTGTGTATTGTCTATACCCAATAATTTATAGCTGTCATCTTGCGCTAACTGGGTTAACTCATAAATGTCGTTACGCTCAGGCGCTAAAACAGGTATATCAACAGCTGTATTTTCTAACTCTATGCTCTCACCAGCGTGGCCCGTCGGCTGTACAAGCACAGCAGGGGTCTGCGCATGAACAGGTCCATATAATAAACAGAACAGCAAGCCTACGAGACTCATATGCGACTTATACAATAATGGCTTTGACATAATACTTATGAACCCATGTTAGTAAGTAATAGGGTGGTTACGGGGTAAGAAAGATACAACCCATACCACCAGCTGAGTAAGCTGCTTAACCAACCAGCTCAACGGAAAAGGTAAGTATTCAGCTAAGTGCTGATAACCAGATACACTTAGCAATACAACATCAAAAAAACTTTGCATCGGACGATCAAGTGAAAAATCACGCATTATGGGTTAACCAAGCATCCGCTCTTGCAAATGTGCACTGCACAAAATCAATTTGTTGTTGCTTACTACTAGCTCTTCAAAATCAATACCGATACTGTCATCTATGCTGACGGAACTAACTGTATCCAGGGAAGCTAAACTGTCGTGCTCCGCGCGCCAAGACTAATTGGAACACGATCTCCCATATTGAACGACCCGCTTGCGCTAAGCTTCATACCTGCCCCCGCATCTGAATAGTCGGTCAAAACACCAGAATACATATAGCCATTTTCATCCAGCACATCAGCGGGCAAGCTGGTTGTAATGCGGTGACTATGTCGGAGTTTGTCGCGTTTCAGCTGGCCGACTCCAACAGCGCCACCTAAGACAATTAGAGTTATACACGACCCAAAGCATTGTAATAATGACTGTCGCTTGCTCATTTTCAGGACCTACCCACAGCCGCCAAATACCAAACCCTAAGCCTAAAAAATTAATTGACGCTAAGTAACAAATAAGGTTTAGCCGTTATCTTCCAATCAAAATACCCATGATTAATCAACCCACCTTCTCTCTGTCACATTAAAACTGCCTTTATTAGGAGAAAAGAAGCGCAACAGTTGTAGGCCTTGCGATATACCAAGACAACACAGTCTCATAGACCTCACCCTCAAAACGTGCGCCTATAAGGCACCTTGAATGACCGAGTTGGTTAAACCTGCGTGGATCATATGAGGCAGCACATAGAGCATAATGGCGATGGCTGGTGCGTAAATAATATAAGAGTGGGAACAATAAGAATGCCAACGGTGCTGTTAAATAAATAATCCGTGGTATGCCTGCAAGAAAATGCATCATCGCATTGGCGTAACATATCCGCTGAAATGCATCCAATCCCTTACCAAATAGCGGGTTATCGGTTCGGAAAATTCTGTGCCATGCCCTCGCGCCCAGCGAATACGTTGGCCAATATGAGCGGAGGCAGACTTATCTGTTGCGGAACCCTGCAGCCATAGGCACTCGTAAATACGCAGAGTTATACCCCTCGCGGTGCAAGCGTAGGGCAGTGTGGGCATCTTCGGTCACTGTTTCTACTGCAAAGCCACCAATGGACTCTACTGCACTTCGCCTTAATACCGCACAAGAACCACAAAAGAACGCTGCATTCCACAAATCATTACCAATATCTCTGAATCAAACCATAAAAGAGTGCATTTTCATTGGGCTGTTTGCCAAAATGACCAAGATTACGCTCAAACGGATCAGGTGAGAAAAAATGGTGCGGTGTTTACTAAGGCTAATTTGTCATCACGCAAAAAACCAACCGACCGTCAGCTGTAAAAAAGAACGACTGGGCACATGATCGCAGTCAAAAACAGCTAAAAGATCAGCATCTGTTTGCTGTAAAGCATTGTTCAGGTTTCCAGCTTTGGCATGTCGATTATCAGCACGCACGATATACCCAATGCCAGCTTCTTCGGCAAACGCACGCAACGAATCACGTCGACCATCATCCAATAAGTGAACACGTAACTTATCTGCTGGCCAGTCCATACCAAGTGCAGCATATACCGTTGGTTTGATAACACTTAGATCTTCATTGTAGGTAGGGATCATTAAATCGACCGTTGGCCATAGAGCTCGGTCTGTAGGCAGCGTTGCAACCTTGCGATTTAAGGGCCAAGCAGTTTGAATATAACCCATAACCAAAACAATCCAAGAATAGGTTTCTGCAGCCAATAAAATAACGCCAAATAGCAAATCAACATTGCTATTCCAGTTTAAAGTAGAGGTATAACGCCACCAAATATACCGAGCCGATACGGTCAGAGACAAAACAATCAACAGCAACGATGAAAAACGCCCAGGAATACGGCGCACCAGCATTGCTGCGCCCCATAACAACACCACGAAAATGAATTGTGCTAATAAGCTAAACGGCTGCGTCACCAAAAGTATCGCTAAGAATGCCACCACCAAAAAAAACAAATAAAACACTATCTTTTGTATCGAATTATTCTCGATACGCTCAACTATATAATTTGGACTCGCAAAAGCATGCCTTAATGGGCTCTGCGCTATAGCTGGTTTAACCCCTCGCGCTAAAAACCGACCGAGGTAACGACGCAGGCGTAATACGGCTGACCATGTTTTTTCAAAGTAGGCGGCATACCAAACTGTCTGCGCCATCGGAATACGCAGAAAGATTAGCCATACCACTTGTAGGATATAACGCACTGGATCTGCTGGCTTATAGGCCCTAAGCATCATATGTTTAAACCATGGCTGATAACGTTGCCAAAGTTTTTGCCAAGCCTGCCCTTCTAGACTAAAAAACACATGTGCCAGTATTTTCAATAAAACAAAAATAGAGGCTGTTACAGAGCCCATTTGCCGTCTACGGAGAGCATGATATTGCTTACTTAGCTCTTGTACTGCGTAGTTTCGGAATCATCTAGGTAGGTGCTCCGCGCTGCACTAAACACCAGGTTGCTAAACTCAATAAATCTTGCGCACTCGAAGAATCAGGGAAGTAGGTCGTCGCCGGCATTTTATGTGCGAAAGCTTCCTGCACATGTAAGTCTTGACGCACACTGACAGGAACTAAATGTTTTGCATAGCGTATATTCCAGTCCAATAAAATCGCATCACTCAAACGTTGCTTAACATCTAATTGGTTAACAACTATTTTTGTTTTTTCTGCTAGGTGATGTTGGCCTAATAAGATGTGGCTGGACATATCAGCATGGGCTACTAATATGCTTAAATCACTTGTCTCATGTAAGTTTGCATGCTGCCCATTCATATTACCGGTATCAAGAATGACCCATGAACAGCCTGTAGATGCAATTGCCCCCTTATCATGCAAGAAAGCAGGCGCACTGATTGGTGTATCGATACGTGCACCCATTGCGGCTAAACCGTGACGCCCATAAGGTAATACATACAAGTTTTCTTTGACCTGATAAGTATGCTGCTGCCAGCCAGTTCCATCTGCTTCGCTCAATGCCCAACCATTTTCATCAGCATAGGGAATATTAAAATACAGACGCAAAAGGTCACTCGAATTTAAATCGATCAGCAGCACTGTTTCACCAATTAAACTCAACGCATCAGCAAGCATTGCGACAATACTAGTCGTACCAACACCACCGCGTAATCCAGCTACAGTTACTTGCATACCCAACCCAGCCTCTTTGCTAACTCTGATTTCAAAACATAAATTTAAATCTTAGTAGTTTTATCGCTTACTCCATACATCCCATTCAGCGAGTAAAGGCCATTCACGTAAAGATTTCTTCCAAGCCTGCATTGAAGCAATATCTATGTAATCAAAAGAATCTGTTTTAAGTTGCTTTTTTAATGACTTAATATCGTCAGATAAAACCAAATCCGAACCATTAAGAACTGAAGGCACGTCTTTTCTATCGTACATACTTAACCCAATCACGACTTCCTAAACGCAGATAAGGAACACCTTGATAAACCATCATGACAGTGCCACTATTTTCCGAAATAGATTGAGTCTCAGGCAAGTTAGAAATAAGTGATTGCCAATCAATCTGAGGTTGATCAAACATATCACTACTAATCACTCTAGAGATAAGTTCAGATAATGCTAAATAGCTGGTAGGCGTGCTCACACGTAGCATTTTCTCAGGAGCAACTGCCTTTGTGCCAATAAAACGTACACCTACGGGAATGTGAGTAATGTCTGCTGTAGGTATTTCCCGCATGCCTGAAATCTGCATCCGATCACCCTCCAATGCAGCACCATGCTCTGGAACAAAAACAACCATGACTTGACGACCGCTAGCCTCTAACTCCGCCATAAATGCATCTAAGTCATCAAGTAGTTTTTGTGCACGTTTTGCATAAGGTGAAGAACGACTTCCCCCGTCTGCCGTAGCCTCACGATTACCATCATGTAAACTAATGGTGTTATATAGAAGTGCTGCTGCAGGTGCATCTTTACTTAGTCGATCAACCCACCATAGCTTTAGCGTATCGTAATCACCCCAAATAGGACTACCGTCAAAAGCCTTAAGCTTAGGCTTGATATCTCTAGGAATCATTGGCTGAGACGCAAAACCAGCCAAGCTTAACTCATCAATAAAACCTTCAAATTCACCTGTATGGTTAAGCACCGCACTATCAGTAAACCCTAGGTTGCTTAAGTTTTTAAAAAGGTAACATTGGTTATCAGCCTTCTGGTACAAACCTTCGTGTGAGGGCTGACCGCAACTGGCACGCATCAAGCGTAAAATAGCTGGGCCGCTATAAGATGTTGCAGAATTAAACTCATCGAAAACAATATCCATTTTTTTAAAAACTGGATGCTGCACAAGCTGACTCACTTCTAAATCTGACCAAGCTAACGAACAAATATTTAGCAGCAATACATCAAATGGCGCAGCATCAGCTATTGGCAGAGCAAACTCAGTGAACCTGTTTTGCTCTGCTTGATAAAAACGCTCAAGTTCTTCATTGAGTAAGCTATTAAGATCGCCACTACGCAACTCTACAACTTGTGGAGTTTCATCTGCTATATTTAATCGTTTCGTGACTGCTTCTGTCGCATCAACCCATGATAAACGTGGTACGTTGGGCAAATTAGGTAATGCCACCAATAATAAAGCGGTCAATGTCCAAGCAGTCATTCGCAACCACTGTGTGCAAGAAACAAATACACAACTACAAAAATCAAACCGGCACCTAATAAATGCCAATTTATAAAACGAAGAGTTAACTCCAGCAAATATTCATTTGAAAACTGCAGTATTTCTGGCTGTTCAATTAAACGACTAATTGGCGGTAACCAGCTATCGTAATACAGCAAGCTGATAGCAACAGGCAAAGCTATTAAGCCTCGCACTATATGTAATATTTTCGAAGCCAAGGGTATAAGTAAAAACGCTGCAAACACCAGATTGTAAAACACATCGAAATTAATCGAGCCAGTCCAATACAATGCTAACTTAGCTAAAAAATAAAAATTCCAGCCCCCCAAACCACGCCATAGGCAGCCTTTTTGTAACCTAGATTCAGTATAAATATCACTCACCACGATCAATCTCTTTTTCTAGGCCAGCATCGTATCGACGACGCACAGTATACTCTTGCAAATACTGTGCAGGTAACATGCGTATCGACAGCCATTTCCATATTTTTTTTGCAGAGCAAGACCAGCATGCATCCGCAAAAAACACCCATAAAAAAAAGCCCCATTCTTATTTACCTTAGAATTCTTATTTAGTTTGACTATATAACTGTAAAGGCTTAAGGCGCGGTTTAAATAAAATAGCCGCACATCTATCTTGTTCAGTATTGCTCGGTACCAAATGAGTCGCTGCCCCGCTTTCACTTGTTTCGTCTAATGAAAAATTCGTTTTATCTTTATTTAGTATCTGCATGCGCCTCATATGATCTTCTATGACGACATAATCAGTATGCACTTGATGCTCAGATACTATGTCTTGAATAGGTAAAGAAAACACTCGCTGTAAAGCAATCTCTATAAAATCACGCTGACATCCAAATAAAAACAAATATACAATGCCATTTACTACGCAAACCACATCACCTTTACGATCTATTCTCAACTGCCCTATCATCTGCTTCATAGTCAACGCAGGTGCTGGGCGCACTGCGACTAAAATACCACCAGATCTACAAGAGATCCACTTGCCAACACACTCTTTACATAAGTTGTAAACTCAAGTACCGAAACAACACCTTTAATATCAGATGCTTTAACTTTAGCAATAGCAGACTCCAAATCTTGCACTAAAGGTAGGCTATTTTGTCGATCTTTTAAACTTTCCAACATACTGAAGAATCGAGCTAAAGAAATGAGTGTCAGCAGAAACCACCAAAATAGCACCACACTGTAACAATAGCTGCACTTCTTGATCGCGCAACACTTGCTCCATTTCACGCACCACCAAACTCACAGCAGCCCCTCTTTGCTGCCGCAATTCATATAATGTTCGAGCTAGCGTTTCAAACTCATTATTCGAAGATAAAGCAAACACAAAAATACCGCTTACAGCAGTTTTTGCTGTATTAACAAGCTCTTGCCAATCCTCTGCAATACGCCATTTCTCAGAAATAAAAATGGGCGCACCTTCTAGCACACTGCGTTGTAGAAAAACCCCGCTTGGTACGTTCTTTTCTGGTAATGCAGCTGTTTTTAACAGCTCAAACCCAGTGTCTTTATCTTGCAAAATAAAATATTGAGCACCCTGCACTCCCAGATTATTAATCCAATAATCAATCTGGTAAGAATAATCATTTTCTTGAGTCTTTAAGTGCCCGACACCAGATAAGAAACTACTCTCACTCGCCAAGGATTGACTCATATGCTGAGCTTGCTCGCCATATGCCAATATTAATAAAGTGCAGCCATTACTTTCACACCAGTCGCGCCAGCCCTTAAGTACAGGCTGAGTATCTTTCTCTAAAAAACTCATTGACTCTATAGGCAACAAACATACGATTAGGCGCTTGATCGGCTTTAGCTTGCGATCTAACTGCTCAGTCAAATGCAATATTGCCGTCCGCACATCACGTTTAAAAGTATAAACACGTAAATCAGCAGGTCCTTGATCTTTTTTTAGCGCTGAAATAATCGCTGAAACCTTATTACAAGCCACCACTACCGCGCGGTTATTAAAATCTAGCTCAGCTAAAACTTGTGCACTTAAACGTAAAGCATCGACATGTCTATTCATACTCAACCAATAGACTGAGCCTGCACGCATTTGTTGATACTCGCGAAGGCAACCTGCTATGCCTATCGAAGGGGCTATAGAGCCATACTGACTCCCGTGAAAAGCATTCATAGTTTGCCAATAATTTAATAAGTTAAAATTTAATACTGATATTTAATCAGCACAACATAAGCAATATTAATCTATATATTTAAAATATCTTGAATATCTACGCAAATTACATGTACACAGTCAATTCGTCAATAAAATCTATAGCCATTTAATTGACGTGAATATTTAGCGAGAGACGTAACATATCTACAAACTCGTCCCTACGAACAACAAT
>JAUCCC010000019.1:0-15127 GCA_034676485.1 Pseudomonas sp. | reverse complement strand
GAAAGCTAGTTAAAGCTCTTCTGCTCTTCTGTTAAGGTGCTTCAGAATTAGCGCTAGCAAGCAAAGCCAACCTCTAACTGCCTATGCGGCAGTGAACATCAACCGCAACGAGGTCCACTGGGACATGAATTTCTGAGCTGCCTATACGGCAGTGAACTGTTCAACGCGACAAAGTTTAACGACTACGTTTTTCTGAGCTGCCTATACGGCAGTGAACCTCATCTTCAATACGCTTGGCTTCCGCTGCTTTTTCTGAGCTGCCTATACGGCAGTGAACAATCCTCGTCGTGGTCTTCATCGTCCGTAACTTTTCTGAGCTGCCTATACGGCAGTGAACGTCAGTATCGCCCTCTGGACCATGGATTAACTTTTCTGAGCTGCCTATACGGCAGTGAACATCACAAAGCTTACACTTCGGAGAGTATGACGTTTCTGAGCTGCCTATACGGCAGTGAACCCGTAGGGTGCTGTATAGTGTGCTTTATAGTTTTTCTGAGCTGCCTATACGGCAGTGAACCACATAAAACCACTGGCTTACACGATAAACATTTTCTGAGCTGCCTATACGGCAGTGAACACTTTGCCAGCCACTTATGAGTGATCTTTATATTTCTGAGCTGCCTATACGGCAGTGAACATACAACATATGCATCACGACCTTTTCACAATGTTTCTGAGCTGCCTATACGGCAGTGAACGTGTAGCTAAGCCAACCACAAGTGTGGCTAAGTTTCTGAGCTGCCTATACGGCAGTGAACTAAAAGACGAGAAGATCTTAGCTACTGATCGCTTTCTGAGCTGCCTATACGGCAGTGAACATCTAAGTTCACTATTTGTCGTTATAGACGTGTTTCTGAGCTGCCTATACGGCAGTGAACAGCATGACATCACTGGGTGTAGTCACGCACCTTTTCTGAGCTGCCTATACGGCAGTGAACGCCGGTAGCCCGTTTGCGACCAACTGCGGCAATTTCTGAGCTGCCTATACGGCAGTGAACCGAGATGAGCACTGAAGACTACGAGCATATTTTTTCTGAGCTGCCTATACGGCAGTGAACGCGTCGCTCGCCAAGCGGTGGCGGCGTGCAAGTTTCTGAGCTGCCTATACGGCAGTGAACGTCGATTTTGCCCTCGGCAATGCGCCGGATTATTTCTGAGCTGCCTATACGGCAGTGAACCGTAGTTTATACTGAGAACCAAACTTTTGATCTTTCTGAGCTGCCTATACGGCAGTGAACAGTACATCGCCAATGCGCTGGCCGGTCAGATATTTCTGAGCTGCCTATACGGCAGTGAACAGTTCGTGACAGTTCACTTGAGCGATTCTGTATTTCTGAGCTGCCTATACGGCAGTGAACAGTGGCTCGCCTGCTTCATCTTGAATCAACACTTTCTGAGCTGCCTATACGGCAGTGAACGATTTCTCTGGATTAAACCAATATGATAATCTTTTCTGAGCTGCCTATACGGCAGTGAACGCCAACGCAATCGAGGCGCTCAGCGATGATCTTTTCTGAGCTGCCTATACGGCAGTGAACAACACGGCAAGCGTTAAAGTCTTACGACCGTTTTTCTGAGCTGCCTATACGGCAGTGAACAGAAAACGCTTGTTGGCCTGCTGTCGTTATCATTTCTGAGCTGCCTATACGGCAGTGAACTAATCCAGCGGGCAAACATCACGGCAAGCTTTTTTCTGAGCTGCCTATACGGCAGTGAACATGCTAGACAGCCTAGCAGACCAGATCGTCACTTTCTGAGCTGCCTATACGGCAGTGAACTACATGACGGTCTTCGTGCTCTAGGCATTCTGTTTCTGAGCTGCCTATACGGCAGTGAACTCCGGCGGCAGCGCTCCAAGCACTGTTGGTAATTTCTGAGCTGCCTATACGGCAGTGAACGGTGTGCGTCCTGATGCCAGCGCTATGGCACATTTCTGAGCTGCCTATACGGCAGTGAACGCACAGAGGCGTTAGTTCACTACAAAATTGTGTTTCTGAGCTGCCTATACGGCAGTGAACTAATGCAGATTGGCGCGGCTATGGGCATTGGTTTTCTGAGCTGCCTATACGGCAGTGAACGTATGATTCAGTCAGGCAAATTGTACGATCAGTTTCTGAGCTGCCTATACGGCAGTGAACGAAAACTAGCCGAGTCGCTGGCAGTCGTAGCTTTTCTGAGCTGCCTATACGGCAGTGAACTAGTTATGCGTCTGGTGCATCATCTGGATTAGTTTCTGAGCTGCCTATACGGCAGTGAACTAGTTTTGAGCCAATGCTAGTCCATAGCGCTTTTTCTGAGCTGCCTATACGGCAGTGAACTTTTACTTCGAACCACTCCCATCCGCTATCTGTTTCTGAGCTGCCTATACGGCAGTGAACTCGGCAAACTGCTCGATTGCCTCGCCTACTTTTTTCTGAGCTGCCTATACGGCAGTGAACGTTTCGCGCCGGTAATGTCCACGACTCTATTTTTTCTGAGCTGCCTATACGGCAGTGAACATCCTCAACTTGCCCTTGGCATCGACGGCCAATTTCTGAGCTGCCTATACGGCAGTGAACTTGACAGCAAAGAGGTTGAGCGCGTTTTTGAATTTCTGAGCTGCCTATACGGCAGTGAACGTGCTTTATCTTAAGTCGCGTGATTTTGTAATTTTCTGAGCTGCCTATACGGCAGTGAACTCGGTTTGATCGAACAGATGGAGTCTGCCCAATTTCTGAGCTGCCTATACGGCAGTGAACTGTATGCGTCACGGGGACGGCAATTCATATCATTTCTGAGCTGCCTATACGGCAGTGAACAAGCCGAGTCGGTCACTGAATTTGAGTCGGGCTTTCTGAGCTGCCTATACGGCAGTGAACATATGGATACGGCGCGCTTGCATTTTACCAGTTTTCTGAGCTGCCTATACGGCAGTGAACTCAGCAATGGCGCTGTACTTAGTGCAAGGGTATTTCTGAGCTGCCTATACGGCAGTGAACGGGGCGGATGCCTTAGGCCGCTAGTTGTTCTTTTTCTGAGCTGCCTATACGGCAGTGAACGGTAATGGAAAAACTTTAAACACGATTAAAGATTTCTGAGCTGCCTATACGGCAGTGAACAATATTCCATGGGCGCCGTTTGGTGCTTATCATTTCTGAGCTGCCTATACGGCAGTGAACTCGACGCGCTGCATTGCGTCAACAAAAGTAGCTTTCTGAGCTGCCTATACGGCAGTGAACAAGTTGAGCAAGATATAAAAGCAGTTTTTGAATTTCTGAGCTGCCTATACGGCAGTGAACCTGTTCATTAGGCGCTTGCCTTTTAAGACTTGTTTCTGAGCTGCCTATACGGCAGTGAACTGGACATGGGGATGCCAACCGTTCCCCTTGTTTTTCTGAGCTGCCTATACGGCAGTGAACAAAAGCAAGAGCGCCGTTCGCCACTGGGCAGATTTCTGAGCTGCCTATACGGCAGTGAACGAAAAATAGGTACTTCTAATACCTTGCTGCAATTTCTGAGCTGCCTATACGGCAGTGAACGTGGTGGTGGTTCTGGTAATGGTTCAGGTGATTTTCTGAGCTGCCTATACGGCAGTGAACATATCAAAGATGCAATTGGCGATATTCCAGGATTTCTGAGCTGCCTATACGGCAGTGAACATGGTGATGGTGACGGTTCGGGTAATGGTTCATTTCTGAGCTGCCTATACGGCAGTGAACATGGTGATGGTGACGGTTCGGGTAATGGTTCATTTCTGAGCTGCCTATACGGCAGTGAACTGAGTCGCTGGACAACCCAGCCCCATCCGGCATTTCTGAGCTGCCTATACGGCAGTGAACGATCCGCTCAGCGCTATGACGCGGCAGTATGCTTTCTGAGCTGCCTATACGGCAGTGAACTCGGCTTTGCGTGATGTTGAGTTGCGTGCTCGTTTCTGAGCTGCCTATACGGCAGTGAACAAATAGTTTCGCCGTTCGCATCAAGCGCTACATTTCTGAGCTGCCTATACGGCAGTGAACACGATGGGACGACTGGCGTATAAATACCGTCTTTTCTGAGCTGCCTATACGGCAGTGAACCTTTAGTAACATCAGCGGCGGCGGCATGACTATTTCTGAGCTGCCTATACGGCAGTGAACGCTCACGCGGTTGGACTGTAACAACCACTGGAGTTTCTGAGCTGCCTATACGGCAGTGAACTGTCAGCATCGGTCGGTGTCCTGGGCGATGCAGTTTCTGAGCTGCCTATACGGCAGTGAACTTGGAAATAGTTCCCACTTTGATTCTGTGGCTTTTCTGAGCTGCCTATACGGCAGTGAACTGACGCTCTAAAATGTATCGCTAAAGCAAATTTTTCTGAGCTGCCTATACGGCAGTGAACCGAATAACGTTGAGCGCGTAGACGAGCTGACTTTTCTGAGCTGCCTATACGGCAGTGAACCTGAACTGACGATTCGTGCGATGGGCGCTGGTTTTCTGAGCTGCCTATACGGCAGTGAACGTGGGGCTGTGAGTAGTGTCACATACCCTGGCTTTCTGAGCTGCCTATACGGCAGTGAACACTTAGCTGTTATCGCAGGCATGTTCCAGTCTTTTCTGAGCTGCCTATACGGCAGTGAACGCTGCGATGCTAACCGGCTCGACGTTCCATCATTTCTGAGCTGCCTATACGGCAGTGAACATTATTCCGCTTGATGCGCTATCTGATAGTCTTTTCTGAGCTGCCTATACGGCAGTGAACGTTTACAGCTGGTTTGTGTGCGTAGCTTGCAATTTCTGAGCTGCCTATACGGCAGTGAACTGGGCGCGTGCCCTCATTTAGTGGATGTTGACTTTCTGAGCTGCCTATACGGCAGTGAACGGAAAGTAGTCCCATTGCTAGTATCAACCAGATTTCTGAGCTGCCTATACGGCAGTGAACAAACGGGCATGATCGAAGTTCGCCAGCCGGATTTTCTGAGCTGCCTATACGGCAGTGAACTGATCCATCGGGTATTTCTTTTATGCGCTCTATTTCTGAGCTGCCTATACGGCAGTGAACTGATCCATCGGGTATTTCTTTTATGCGCTCTATTTCTGAGCTGCCTATACGGCAGTGAACTTTTCATGCCGCGAACTACGGCTTCGAGTCGATTTCTGAGCTGCCTATACGGCAGTGAACCCCTGCTCGTCAAGCAAGCCGTAAGCGGTCTGTTTCTGAGCTGCCTATACGGCAGTGAACATTGCAGCCGATGCCCTGCAGTTGATTGTCACTTTCTGAGCTGCCTATACGGCAGTGAACAGCCTAATCCATAAGTGGCAGCGAATGATACGTTTCTGAGCTGCCTATACGGCAGTGAACTAAAAGAAGGCGACTATTTGCCAGCTCACTTTTTTCTGAGCTGCCTATACGGCAGTGAACTCTGCCCATGTGCCGATAATGCCGCGCGGCATTTTCTGAGCTGCCTATACGGCAGTGAACATGGCGAACGGTGCTTTGTATCATGGTGATGATTTCTGAGCTGCCTATACGGCAGTGAACTCAGTAACTGCCCATAATGATTTATTTGTTGCTTTCTGAGCTGCCTATACGGCAGTGAACGATTTGACTACCAGTGGGTTTCCCACATTGATTTTCTGAGCTGCCTATACGGCAGTGAACGACTTCTCAGACTATTCCATCCGGGGCTTACATTTCTGAGCTGCCTATACGGCAGTGAACAATCATTATAAAAAGAAATGGCCGTTCGATATTTTCTGAGCTGCCTATACGGCAGTGAACCAGAGTATACACTCCCTATAGCTACATTTTTAAAGAGCTTGCGAAGTTTTTAATAGAAAAACCCTTTTTTCAACAGCAGGCGTAAGTCATTGATTTACTTAGCCTGCCATTGATATTTTAAAAAAGGGTTAAAACCAAGGAAGGGTTGCAGTTTGGCTCAATCCGTAGCGATTAAACGCTCCTATTTGCGCTGTCTCTTGCGGTTTACTCTGCTGAATAAACAAAGCAAACCTTTGCCCACTGCTTTGGCTGTTAAGGGTTATAAAAGGCAGTCGTAACTTTTCAGGCTTAGCCGTTTGGTAATTAATCCGTGCCTGAGCCTCATCGATACCTTTACGCTTCGCACTGCGTCGAACCAGTCGCTCAACATTTGATTTTGCTTGCACACGCTGAACAAACACATGTTCGGTATGTGCAGGTACGGGCAGTACTGCCTTGCAGCTCACGTGATCACGCATTCCTGTTAACCAGTGCGTGCTTTGTAGGCTCTCTAAATCCTGCTGATTGCCATGCAAACGCAAACAACTGCCCAGCTCTCGCGGAGCTAAGCTGTATTGCGGAAAACTCACAGCAACAGTCAACTCAGGGTGCTCAACCAAAGCTCGGTGCAATTTGCTGAACAAGGCATTCATCAACATGCTGGGCACAAAATCCGGATCAGGCAGCAACCCAATATCAAGATAATAATCCATTGTACTAACCTGCATCGCCAAAGACGCCGCCGCGAATTAAAATAGCCATAACATAGTGTTGCTGCTCTAAGTCTGGGACCTGGTCTTTCAGCAACCAGTTATCCAGTAAGTTATAAAAATCCATTTTCTTTTTTGGCTGACGGTAGGCTTTACCTTGAGTGGTGACTGAACCGTAAGGCTCCACAGCAATAGGGCCTAAATCAACAATGTCATCTTCTACTGGATACCAAGTATCAATAGTACGAATCGCATTACCCACTTTTTGTGAGTGCAACGCAGCCACACCTTTAACACTGTATAAGGTTTTACTTTTATCGCCGCGCCCACGATCAAGGATCAGTTCTTGTGAAGGGAACACTTCCTGCCCTGCTCCCATGCGTGCAAAGGCGGTCACCTCAAGCAACACATGCTCTTCACCTGCAAGCCCGTCAGCCACCACTTTACTTAACTGCTCAAGCTCTGCAGTGGAGTGATCAAAATGACGTAAGGAGAAATCTAAGCTATTAAAGGTGAAAGTTTGCGCTGCTTTACCGTCAACTAAACGTGCCACACGCACTTCGACCTGCTCGGTGCCAATACGATTACGCCATAAAAAACGACCGCTTGCGAGGTTGGCGGCGTAACGTTGAGCCAGCGCGGTAAAGCCATTGGCTTGTGCGTATTCTTTGACTGTTGCGACAAGTTTTTCTTGGTAATCCGCATTATTGCATGCAGAAGGCGTGCCTGTTCCCGGCAAGACACGTACAGTGAAGCGCATTTGCAAAGTATCGTGCTGACTGTCTAAAGCGGCGATATCGACCGTTTGTAAGTTGGCATTTTCAATTGCAGCATCAACTTTAGTTGGGTCTTGGTCTTTCGCTTTTAAGCGGTTAGAAATCGTCCCACGCACTGACTTTTCACGCACTTCAATGGCTGGCCAGCTCGCAGCTGAATTACGCTCAGTCCAATTCCCGGAAAACAATAAAGCATCCGACGGATCAATTTTGCGCTCAAAGGCTAATACTGAGGCTGTTTTTAAAGTAGTTTTAGACATAATTTTCGCTCCTTGAAGCTTAGTTTTGAACTGTGTTGTTATTAATACAGCGGTAAATTCCTGCATCATGCTCAGCACTGGAATACCATAGAAGTTCATTTAATGAGGTTAAGCGATGCGGGCTGCGCCACTCGCCAATGGAATACATACTTTCCACAAAGCGAAACGGCACGCTAGGATCGCGGGCGTTTTGTACTTCGCTTGCTGCGTACAACTCAGATAAAGCACTGTAACCAACTGGAATCGGCACCAGCCAGCCACTGCCTTTTTCGCGGTCGTACTTCCACTCGATGCTTTCTTTAATCTCACCACTGGCCTGCTCAGCCTGAGTGACGACGCAGCGTCTGTTTAAACGTGATAAATCCAGCCATGCATCTAAGGCCGTTAATGTTGAATCTTCGGCTTGCAGTTTTGCGGTATGCGCCAGCAAAACATCATCGCGACTGATTAATGCAAAGCCGGGTAAGAGGCTACGTTTGAGCTTATCTTGATATTTCTTATTGCTGTCAGCTTCACCGATCAATAACAGCTGTGGCGAGTGCCAGTTACGCGCATTATGAATAATAGATCCACCTGCAAAGCGCATACGGCTGGCCGTTTGATAAATACTCCAAGCCCGCTCCTGCAATAACTCATTATCTGATGTATCACCCGCAACATAAGCGCCAAAGACTAGGCTCACTGTTGCGTGTGCACGCCCCTCTTCGGTAATTCCTGGAGTCTTTCCATCCTTACCTAAAGGGTTGCGAGTCAGATTGAATTTTTTGACATAACTGCCGTTTACTTGTGGCTCGAAGTCATGAATCACCATACCAACCGTTAACAAATCAATTTCCCAATCAAAAGGGATTTTTCTCTGCAAAGCCTGCATAAAACCCATCGCGGCAGTAATAGAAGGCGCACCCCACGTCATAGGGCTGGAAATGGTATTGAGGTTTTGTATCTGCAAACGAGGCAAGACGATATATGCGTTATGTTCTAGCTCCATTAGACTTCACTCCCTGCTGATTTTTTCTGCATCACCTTTAAACCATCGCTGATAAAGCGCTGCCAATGGCTGTCTTTACGCATCTCACGCGCCCAGCGGCGAAACTCAACATCACCCAGCAGCTTAACCTTCTGACCCAGCTGATTGTTTAGCCAGCGGGCAAAATCTTGCTCAACCACCGTATCCCACTCAGTATTGAGCCAAGCCTGAGCAAAATCCTGATCCTGTAAAGCCCGCGCTGGGTCTAACCAATACCGCTGAGCTAAAGGTAAATCACATAATTCATCAGCACTCCAGCCCGGTTCAAGCGCTTGATAAGTCGCAGCGAAGATATACAGCTCATCCAGCAAGCCATTCACCAGCGCGTCAACTTTGTTACGCGTCTGCACATTAGCCGCAGGCTCGCTTGCTAAAAAGTCTTTAAGTTCACTGACCCAACTTTGGGTGTCGCGACGCTTTTCAAAAACCGAAAAGACTGACTGCACTTTGAATGGCGGTCGATTCTTTTTTGATTGCCAGTTGGGCGGCAAAGACGCAAGCAAGTAATTCACACCGCGGCGCTTACTGGATAAAGACGAAATCCCTTGCGGGTTGGAGCCACCAATCACTTGCACCGCCAGCTCTGGATAACTGCGCGCTACGCCCTCATGCGCTTTTTTATGACGCACCGCTTCACGTATCTCTTTTGACTCTGAACTAAAGCGATCAAAATCTATTTGCTCATACACTTTATGCGCCAGCGTGCTGGAGTACAGCGGCGCTAGCAGCACATAGTCTTGGTTAGCATATGGATCGTCACCCGCCAACCAAAAAAGTTGCTTAGCAAAGTTATGCGAAGCTATACCCTGCATTTTTGGCTGTGTCACATCCGCCAATGCAGCGCACCAGGCTTTGCCTGTTTGCGGATCATCATGCAGAGCCGCCTGCATATCTTGATCTACAGAGAGGCAGAGTTCTAAGAGTGTTTTGCCTTCGACCTCAAGCTGCAGCAGCCCATAAATATCTAAGGCAGCAGCATTACCGGTCACGTCATCAGTGAAGTGTTCGCCGAGCACTTGAGTGGCAACAAACGCATGCAGGGGTAAATCTGTAGGTCTACAATACAAGCTGGTGGTTTCTTTAATATGCGCATGGGGATAGGTGGCTTTGAGTGGGTGCGTGACCACTTGAATTTGTGGCGCGCGCTCAACCGCATGTGCCAACCAAACCTCAGGTACATGCTTATCCTGCTCAGCCTGGTATTTGGGATCATCAAGTGCCAGTTTTTCGATTTTTACCTGCAAGCGATTTTCAATAAAGTTATATATCACTTGGCGTATCGCTTGTGCTCTATTGCTTAGTATGGGTCGTGACATCCTTTCCTCCATCACTTCCTTGGATAAGTTAGCCATTCAACCTGCTTTATAAACATACTTTTAAGCAGATGAACTCATCATAGGCTTTAAAAATAAAAAATCAACCTATTATCATCTAGCTTTTAAAAAAATACTTTCATAGAAAAACCAAGCTCATTATCGGTATCTCGATCTTTGCTAGAATGCACAGTCTGCTGAATAAGCAGCTCAGAAATATTAGCATCTAGCTTACTTTTACTGCCGCATAGGCAGATTCTGAGTGTGTTTTCATGTGGCTTTAAAAAAACCTAAAGCCGCGTGAAAGCACCATTTTCGATTACTGTCTTTATTACTGCGTAGGCTCAAAACCCCATATTTTTTCGCGCAACGCTCAAGCTCCATTTCTTCGCTCTCGGCTTGGTTAATCAATAAAGCGGGGTACGACTCTACAAACCAAGGGTTGATTCGCACACCTTGTACGCAGCTATCCGGTAAACGCTCCAATATTGACTCTTCAATGGCGATTTCCGATTCTTCAATGGCGATGTAATTATTCCCTTTAAAATTTTTCTCCTTCTCAATCCGATGCAGTACAAAGTCGTCTTCTTCATCATTCGGGAGCAAAACAAGATCATCTTGCTGCCCATCATTTTTTCGAAAAGGCTGTTCGTGTTGCAACATGGCTAGCAAGGTCGCATGGGGTGCTGTCCACCAGCTGTGCGCACCCAATGGTGGGGGGACTGAGCCCTTCTCTGCTGCATGATTTGCACGCCGACGAGGAGAGCCAGCACGAACTTTCTGCGGCAGCATTTTCAACCGTAATTGATGATGCTCAATATCCACAAGGCTCTGGTTAGGTTGTAACGCTTCGCGCTCTAAAATACGCGGGCGTGAATCAATAAACTGCCATTCATGCTGTTCAAGGATCTCAGCCAAGTCTTTGCTGTCGAGCTTTACGTCATCTGTTTCAAAACCTGGACGGGTAAAGACCGGCTTTTGTGAATTGATAAAAGACTTCACATTGCGCTGCAGCAGATGAATATTGGTTTTCAAGTACGGATCAGGGCGATGCCGCCTCACACGCCCAACCAACTGAATCAGTGAGCGCATAGAAGATGGCTCAACCACGGCCCAGTCATAATCATGGTCGCGCCCCACTTCTGTGACCGGCGATCCCAGCACAATAAACACATGGTTTGTTTCAACAGACTGTTCAAGCAAGTGTTGCACACGCGGTAAAGCAAAAACGGCCTGGGGCTGATCACGCTTGAGGGTGGTATCGAGCTCATTTTCTATGGCCGAGCGCATCAGCAAAGGAAACTGCGAGTGATACACCGCAAGATGCACTTGTGTATTCGCCGGCACTTTACTGCTAAACAACGCCAGCGCAATTTCAATCAGTGGTGCAATATTGGCCATCCGGATTAAGCCAAAACTCACCTTCTTTTTTGTTTTCTCATCGACTGTGTGATTGGTTTTATGCAGCTCTAAGGCGCTTTTTAACATGCGTGCAGCAAAAGCTTGGTGTACCTCTTCTTTTTTATGACTGGTGCACTCAACTGGAGTCAACTCAGCGACTCGCCTCACCTTTTTCTGCTTAACCTCTGCAGCTAACTTTTCTGCCCGCTTGCGAGCAAACTCATCATGCGCAGTTTTAAACAGCGCACTGGTCGCGCAGTCCTGTGCAGTCGCACTATTCTCGTCAATCCAAGCGCAACAAATATCAATCGGGGTGTTTGGCTCGCCGCGATTGGCTTGATACTGCTCACGACCCGCACGGTATGCATCATACAAACCTTGCACTAAAGCAGGCGGCAAGGTAGCTGAGGACAACATCACTCGCGAACCCAGCAAGCCCGCCCAATGCACTAAACGTGCCAGTGCTGGCAAGTCTTCCAAGCCATAGTCATCAATTTCATCGAGTACCAGATCACTGGTCATGAGACGTAGCATCGGTGCTATTTGTCGCCCGCCTCGTTTGCTCTCAGTTGCAGGGGTTAAGTGATCCACCGTACAGACTAAAACAGGTGCGGAAACTAAGGACTTGATATCTTGCTTATGCAAAGTGCGCGCTAATAAAGGGTGCGCATCGTAATCCCCCTCATAGAGCACGCCACCGTCTTCATCGATTAAATCCTGGACCGATTCAGAACCATGCTGCGCCGCTTGCTGTTGGTAATATTCAAACAGGTCACGACTGGCTGAACCACCCACCCGGACCGCCAGCTGATCTTCATCGAGGTACATTTTTTGATCACGATAAGCTTTGCCGGTTTGTAGCGTTAGCGTTCGCAGCCCCAGCGCTACAGAAAACCGAGCGCCTTTATGTGGTTCTGCCAAGGCATACATAATTCGCGCATTAGCGAGGGTTTTACCGCAACCCGTTGAAGCCATATTGACAATAAAAGCACCTTGCTTAGCACTGCGCTCACGTAATGATGTGGCGACATCTGTGGCTTTATCTTGCCAACGAAAGCGTGCAATTGCGCTGCGTTTGCGTAGGCCTTTGTGATTTTTTAAGGTGGGCAGAGAGCGCTCTAAATCCGGCAAGCTGTGACTGATGTAGCCGGCATTAATCGCCACACCAATTAAATGTTCTTCGAGTGTTTGATTATATTGCCCGGTTTTGCGGTCTGTATTGGCATACAGCTTGGTGGTCGGGCTATGCGCTATCCGTTGTTTGAGATCACTCAAACTTGAATAATGGTGATCGGCGAGCATTAAACTTAAGCGCGACAAGTGCATCACGTAGAGGTTATCGAGCCAGTGTGTTGTGTGAGCCGTATCCTGAATTTTAAGCAGTCGAGTGGCTAAACGTGCGGCTCTTTTTTGCCATACCGGATTACTAGTTGGCAGTCCCTGCTTAAAAGACCAATAAGGCTGAATCAGTTTGCGATCGACTTCAGTGCAAACTTGATTCCATTGGGCATTAATCTGCTGAAAGTAATGGGCAAATTGATCAGCCCTGACGCCTTGCTGATCTTCCGGTTTATCCGGCAAACGGTGATGCGACACCACCAGCCATGCCAGCGCTGCAGCTAAGGGCGGTAATTTTTTAAAAGGCTTATCAGTTACTGCATCCAAACCATCACGCTGCAAGTTGCTTAACCAGCACTCTGAATCAGAAGCGCCCAAATCAAGGATGCGCTGCAACCAAGTCGCATCATCATCTTCACCGACAAAAGCCTGGAACAAACGCAGTGACACCCACTCATGCCGATAAAGGTTTGCACCGTCATGATGAGGTTTCCCCTTTAAACGATTTTGAAAGGCATCACAGGCTTTACCCAAGTCATGCAGCAAAGCCGCAAAAGCACTGAGCAGGTAAATCACCTCGCCTGTGTGCCAATCATTCTCGTCGGCTAAACGCAGAATATCGCGCTCAGTGCTATTAGTGGGTACCGCGCCATCAGTATTAAAGTGACTGCTGTTCCCCACCACCCATAACAGTTCGCTATGATCCAGACCACGTATCCAGTGGCAGGCCACAGCGGTATTTTTACGCGCAGTTTTACGCAACAAACGTCTGAGAGTTTTTAAACCGTCATTGGTAATTGACGTTTGCCAAGTCCGCTCCCCGCGTCGTTCTGCAAACTGATCCAGTATGCGACGTGATTCTTTTAAAGCCGCTTTATTGCACTCAGACACCAACAGGATATTCACTTGCTAGTTCCTCCTAACTGCTGAGCAATATCCTGAATCGTTTTGATCATATAATCGAGGGCTTCTGCTCGAGTTAAGTTCTCGATACACCCTTGGCGAAAGGCTTGTTCTTCATCACCTCTCGCCGCAGAAATAAAGGCTTGTGGCAAAATCAAAGCATCTTTAACCAGGTCAGCCACATCAAACACCAACCCACCACGACGCGTCTTACCATGCAAAACCGCGAGTCCATGCGGTAAGCCAATCACCCAAGTTGCAGTAGCACCGAGGCCATAGGCTAAATAATTACCATGATCTAAAAACCGGTTGGCGGGATCGACGCCTGAGCCTCGCTTAGCGCGAGTAAAATCGCCGTATTGCAATGTATTAGCAGCAATTTTATACAGATGCTTAGTAAGGCGAGCTTCCTCAGTCAGCAAAGCCATGGTGTCGAGGCATGTTGCAATGGCTTCACGAGAGCGCTCTAACAGCTGTTTAAGCAGCACCGCATCAATAATAAAACCGGCATCTTTTAAACGGCGATTGCTTAACCAGTGCTTTTCAATAAAGTCCAGACGTGCCAGCTGCAACAACTTAGCAGCTTCTAAGCGTAGGTCATCATCAAACCAAAACTTCACCCACTGTTGCAGATATTCAGTGGGACGGTACTCACTTTGCGGTGTTAACCAAGCCACTTCAACATCGACTTCGTTGGCACTGAATAAAGGCGTTCCGCCACCACCACAAAAGCCAACTAAAACACCGGCTTTGGCAAGTTCACGCATCGCCGCTTGCGTAATTGAAGTTCCAGTGCCAAGCAATAAAGTTGTTGTATTGGCAATCGGAATATTCCAATACAGTAAGCGGCGTGCTTCATCAGTGACGTATTCAACACGACCGCCGTTGACCAGCACACGGCAGTATTGCAGATAGTAAATATTGGCACGTTTTGAATGCAGGATACTTTTTAGGTCAGATGGTGCTAAGTCTTCCATGATTTCACCTTTATTTTTATACAGTTTAACTGAGCAAACTATCAGCATATAAACAATTAAAAACAGTTTACACAAGTATGCGACATATTGAGTCGTAGCTCTATTTACAGGCTTCATGAGTCTCATCGACCATTTTCAGATGTTAAAAACAGCTAGGTATGTTAGTCATGCGTTAAACAGTTAGCCGAGCTATTTATATGTAGCCTTACCCAGAAAACACCTTAGTAAGTAAATTCAAAATCCCCTACTGTTACTCAACAAAAGCATCTCGACCAATCACCTCGCCTTTTCGACTACCTTTATAAAACGCGCTGTAATCTTCAATTTCTATCCAGTCACAAGGCAGTGTTGCTCCTAAAAACGACTCAACAACACAGACATCGTCCCACTTGCTTGGACTTTCACCGCCTTCATGGGTATGAAAGCCAAGAGCTTGCCACTCTTTAATTAAATAATGAATATCTGCGGGGCTCATAGCGCCGTCTCTAAATAGATGCTCATCAAACCAAACACGACCGCCAATAAGATTTTTATGATCTATAAGACACTGCTCCCAACCGCCAGGGTATTTTTGTTTAATTGTTTCAATGGACACAATAAAACTGATGTATTCAAGCTGTATAGCCATTTAACTCGACCCTGAGCTCGTAAGGTATGTACCTTTATACTACCCACCCTGTTGTTAGGAATGACAAATCTAACA
>JAUCCC010000018.1:0-18741 GCA_034676485.1 Pseudomonas sp. | reverse complement strand
TACGGCACTTTAATTTATTGGTATCCAGCGGTTATGTCTAAGCACCTACTTCAGCCAGCAGGCAACTTCCCCAAAGCCGGTGTATGGAAGCGCCTAGCGGCTATTTGTTATGATTTTATGCTCTGTATCGCTTTGATTATGGTCGTCACGATGCTCTACCAACAGGGCATACTGCGCTTGATTTACGGTGCAGAGGCTTTACAAGCAATGGCCGACAGTAAGATGCTCGATATCGACCCAGTACTTTCAACGCTTTTGTTTTTCTCTGTCTTTGCTTTTTTTGCTAAATTTTGGACGCATGGCGGGCAAACTTTAGGCATGCAAGTATGGGGTATTCGTATACAAAATGCAGATGGCAGCGCTATTGATATCTGGCAAGCGCTACTGCGCTTTTTAATCGCCATCTTCGCCTTGCTTCCTGCAGGTTTGGGTTTTTGGTGGATGCTGTTCGATAAGCAAAAACGCACCTGGTCGGATATGTATTCAGGCAGTGATGTTGTTCAGTTGCCGAAGAATATTCATAAAAAGTAGATATATTTGTATGAGTGCGCGCGTATACAAGAGCCTACGCGGCATCGGTAGGGCGGGCATATGCCCGCGTTTACGGTTCGGCAAGCCACCGGGAGTCCAATATTAAATTTATTACGCGGGCACAAGTGCCCGCCCTACCTGACTTTTTGTATAAAGCTGCGCGGGCAACGAGTGCCCGCCCTACGCATACACACCTTATTTGCAACCAAGGGCGACATTTATGCCCGCGATTACTATTTGCAATCAACGGTAGGGCGGGCATTTATGCCCGCCATTGCAACCCCACCATCGCAACCCTGGAACAAGTGCCCCTAGGCAGACAAAACCTCTAAATAACCAAATAGGTTTGCGCCTGCCTCATTGGTCTTCCATAATATGCGGCTAATGTTGTTATTTGCAGGCGCGTTATCACATGGCTAAAAAATTATATATCGAAACCCACGGTTGCCAAATGAACGAGTATGACAGCTCGCGCATGGTGGATTTATTGGGCGAAAAACAAGCCATGGAAACCACCAGCAAGGCTGAAGATGCCGACGTTATCGTCCTCAACACCTGCTCCATCCGCGAACGTGCACAAGATAAAGTCTATTCGCAATTAGGCCGTTGGCGCGAACTCAAACTGGCCAATCCCGACTTGATTATTACTGTCGGCGGCTGCGTCGCCAGTCAGGAAGGTGCGTCCATTCGCGAACGCGCGCCCTATGTTGATGTGGTCTTTGGTCCACAAACGTTACACCGTCTGCCTGAAATGATTGACGCCGCGCGCAGCACCGGCAAAGCACAAGTGGATGTATCCTTCCCCGAAATCGAAAAATTTGACCGTCTGCCCGAGCCGCGTATCGACGGCCCGACCGCCTATGTATCGGTTATGGAAGGTTGCAGCAAATATTGCAGCTTTTGCGTGGTGCCTTACACGCGCGGTGAAGAAGTCAGCCGTCCGCTAACCGATGTCATTAAAGAAGTGCGCCACCTTGCAGAGCATGGCGTCCGTGAAGTGACTTTGCTAGGGCAAAATGTTAACGGCTATCGCGGCGATATTGGCAACGGAGGGATTGCAGACTTTGCCGAACTGATCCGCCTCGTTGCTGAAATCGACGGCATTGACCGCATTCGTTATATGACCTCGCATCCACTGGAGTTTTCTGACTCGCTGATCGATGCGCATGCCAATGTTCCAAAACTGGCCAAGTACCTGCATTTACCAGTGCAGTCCGGTTCTGATCGTATTTTGGCGGCAATGAAGCGTAATCACACAGCGCTTGAGTACAAATCACGGATTCGTAAACTCAAGGCTGCGGTGCCTGATATTTTAATCAGCTCAGACTTTATTGTTGGTTTCCCCGGTGAAACTGAAAAAGATTTCGAACAAACCATGCAACTGGTTGCTGATGTAGATTTTGATTTCTCTTACTCGTTTATCTACAGCCCTCGTCCCGGCACACCGGCAGCAGAGTTACGTGATGACACGCCTGCAGAGGTGATCAAGGAACGCTTAGGGCGACTGCAACACCGTTTACAACAGCAAGGCTTTGAACATACGCGTCGTATGGCAGGCACGGTGCAGCGAGTTCTGGTTAATGATTATGCGAAGAAAGATCCGGGCTTATTACAAGGCCGTAATGAAAATAACCGCATCGTTTATTTCCGTAGCAACAACCCCGCTTTAATCGGCCAGTTTGTCGATGTGCTGATTGAAGACGCCAAGCCGTTTACTCTACACGGCAGTCTGGTCGAGTAAGACTTTTGTCGAGCAAACAGCCCAATAGCTCTAAAAGCTGAGCACTTATTACAAACATAGCTAGCGCAGTTCGCTGGTTTCTGATAAGTTCGCTCGCTTGTGAGCGTAGTGGCGTTAATTCGGGTAACCATTTAACATTTATTACGCAGTGATTTTGAGTGTTTGAGAGGCGGACCTATGCCCAATAAAGCAGAAAACCAAAGCAGTCAATTGATCCGTGCTTTTGTCCCTTACGAGGAAACTAAGGGCGAAGAGTATATGAGCGATGAGATGCGTGCTCACTTCACTAACATCCTCAATGTCTGGAAAAAGGAATTGATGGAAGAAGTGGATCGCACAGTTACCCACATGAAGGACGAAGCCGCCAACTTCCCCGACCCTGCTGATCGCGCCAGCCAAGAAGAAGAGTTTAGCCTTGAGCTGCGTACTCGCGATCGCGAGCGCAAATTGATTAAGAAAATTGATGAAATTATCGAGCTGATAAAAGAAGATGAGTACGGTTGGTGTGATGCCTGCGGTGTTGAGATCGGCATTCGCCGTCTCGAAGCACGACCCACAGCAACACTGTGCATCGACTGCAAAACATTAGCAGAGATCAAAGAGAAACAGATGGGGTCTTAATGCCCATTTGGCTGTACACAAAACGGAGCTTAAGGCTCCGTTTTTTATGCTGACAAACAACACATAAAGCAGGCCCGTGTGCACGCCAACCTACAATATTAATGCTCCGCGCTGGGTATTAATACACCTCGCGGGCAACGAGTGCCCGCCCTACGAACCTTGTGCCCGGTGGGGTGTCATCACACACACCGCCGGTTTGATGGTCCGTAATCGCGGGCATAAATGCCCGCCCAAAATTCGCGTTTGTTTAAATTGCAGTGTGGATTCGGCAGATCGGTTCGCGGGTATGGCCCGCTCTGCAATGCAGCGATAAACGGTAGGGTGGGCATTTATGCCCACGGTTTCTAATCGCAGGCACAAGAGCCCGCCTTGGGCATACAACCGTAGAGCGGGCTCTTGTGCCCGTCAACCTACAATATTAATGCTCCGCGCTGGGTATTAATACACCTCGCGGGCAACGAGTGCCCGCCCTACGAACAACCCCTTGCCAATCAGCTGTCGCTGGCCAGTGCGCTGCGTAACTCTGCTAATGCGTCGGCGCAGGTTTCATCTGTGCTGTACTGCTGACTTTGGGCAATGCATTCACCGTCTAGCCATACGCTGAGCTGCCGATCTTCTTGACGAATATCTAAGTCATCCTGAGCAGTTTGCAGGTGCTTAGAAGCCATACCTGCAGCACGTCCATCAGCAAAGGCTTTCGACAGCAATAGGTCTTCACCTTTGCTAGTGAGCACACGAAAGCGAAAACCCTCATCATCCCTAAAGCTGACCACACGGCTGGCTTTTTTGGCTTTTTTCTTAGTGCTTGATACGTCTGTACCCTGCACGGCAAAACTGCGCAAACCCACCGCCTCTCGCAATTGCTGTAAAAATGGTGCAGCTGTTTTACGCGCTTTAACGGCTCCCGCTTGTAAAATATCTTCCAGCTCACTCGGCTTGGCCATCAGTGCATGGTAACGCTCACGCGGTTCCGCCAACTGCTCATCCAATAAAGTAAATAAGCGCTGTTTAGCATCGCCCCAAGCTAAACCAGCCTCTAGGTCAGCGCGCATTGCATCCTGTTCTGCACGCTTAGAAAAGGCTTGGTACAGGGTAAACAGATGCGAGCTGTCTGGATCTTTGGCTTCACCGGGCAGTTTTGAATCTGTCACAATCCGCGAGACCGCATTTTTCAGTTCTTTACTTGAAGAAAATAACGGAATGGTATTGTCGTAACTTTTCGACATTTTACGGCCATCTAAACCGGGTAATGTCGCCACATCATCCTCAATGACCGCTTCTGGCATGGTAAACAGCTCTTTGCCTTGGCCAAACAGATGGTTAAAACGCTGGCCAATATCACGGGCCATTTCCACATGCTGAATCTGATCACGGCCGACCGGCACTTTGTGCGCATTAAATATTAAAATATCTGCTGCCATCAATACCGGATAGCTGAACAAGCCCATAGTGATACCGGCATCGGCATCCAGACCAGCAGCTTCATTTTGATCCACCGCGCCTTTGTAGGCATGTGCACGGTTGAGCAAGCCTTTCGAGGCAATGCAAGTCAGCAACCAAGTCAACTCAGGAATTTCCGGAATATCAGACTGTCGATAAAAGGTTGCACGCTCCGTATCTAAACCACCCGCCAGCCAAGTGGCGGCGATTTCTAAGCGCGAACGCTGAATGCGCGCAGGATCATCGCACTTAATCAGCGCGTGGTAGTCGGCTAAAAAATAAAATGACTCAACATTATCGGCATGACTGGCAGCAATCGCCGGACGAATCGCGCCCGCATAGTTGCCAAGGTGCGGCGTGCCGGTGGTGGTAATTCCAGTTAAAATTCGCGTGCTCATAATCACTCAATCAATACTAAAAAATTAAAGGCGTTCGGCAACCAGCTGTTTCAGCTCTAGCAGTCGGCCATGGAAAAAGTGTCCACATTCTGCCACTTTTAACAGCTCATGTGGCTGAGTTAATGTGCTCGACCATTGGTAAACCAGCTTTGGGTCAATCACTTCATCATCTTCGGGTTGAATCACGCTGAGCTGGCAGTTGCTGGCGACACGATGCTCAGCATCAAAACGCATCACTGCGGGTGCCACTAAATACAGCTGTGCAACCGCAACTCCAGCTTGCTGCAGACGCCCAGATAAACTGCCAGCAACAAAACCACCGAAGGAAAAACCAAATAAGTAAATCGGTACATCAGGGTGCTGCTCTTGTAGCCAAGCCAGCGCCGCTTGCGCATCATCCACTTCACCGCTGTTCATATCGTGTTCGCCAGCGCTTTTACCGGTGCCACGATAATTAAAGCGCAAGGTGGCTAAACCGCTATCACGCGCGGTGCGTTGCAAGCTCGACACCACTTTATTGAGCATGGTGCCGCCTTGGCTCGGGTTGGGATGACAGATTAAAGCGATGCCTCGTGCATCCATAACTGCTAAATGTAGGGCTTCTAAAGCGCCCACAGGGCCATCAATCATGACCGGATTTTCACGCGCTAACAAAAAGAACTCCGTAACCCCTTGTTGGGGTAAATTTGTCTAGTGGCAAGTATTTTCAATAAAGTGGATACTGTCACACATAAGGGCCTGTTTGACGCTGTACAGAACAGGCAGAAGTGGTTAACGTAAAACAAACCGTTTAAAGAGGAAGTCTTGTGGATCAATCAGCCCCCGTTTGGTTAATTCCAGCACTGATGTTAGTGGTTGGAATTATTATTGGCGTTATTTTAGCACGCGTGCTGCGAAGCGCGGCACCTGGAAAAACTCAACATCAATTGGATGAGCTGCAAGAACGTTTTGACAGCTACCAAAGCGAAGTGGTCACCCACTTTAATACCACAGCGTTATTGGTTAGAAAGCTCACGCAAAACTATCAAGATGTGCAAGAGCATTTATCAACTGGCGCTGAGCGTTTAGCCCTAGATGAGGCGACCCGTGAGCGTTTACTGGCTGGTCTAGCAGGTGAGCCCGAGGCGCCTGAACGCATCAATGCACCTGAAAACAGCCCGTCGGAAGCATCTACAGAGCCTAAAAAATCTGAGTCACCGACAGAGCCTGAAGCACCTACAGAATCGCCAGAGCCGCTAGAACCGCTGGAGCCACCCCGCGATTATGCAAAGAAAAGCGAAGGCGACCTCGGCATGCTAGATGAAGGCTACGGTCTCAAACGTTAAGTTTAGTGCAAACAAAAAAGGAGCCCAGTGTGGCTCCTTTTTTATGTCGCCGCACCGCTACCACTCTTACTCTTAGCGGTATGCAAACAACGCCAATATTCAACAAGGATTTCAGGGTTGCTGTGACGAGCGAGCCATGGATGACGCAGCGCCGGAGTTGAACCTCGGGCGGTGTCATTCGACGGATAAACAGCAATTATGAAGTGCGGCAAGCAAACAAGTCACGCAAGCACATAGTTCTTATTCCACCGACGGACGCACACCGATAGTAGCGGTTAAAATACGCGGCTGACCATTGCGCAAGATATCTAATTTGATTTTCTCACCAGGCTGCATACGCGCGACTTGGTTCATCGAGGTGCGCCCATCTTGCGCATTTTCATCAGCAATTTTAAGAATCACATCGCCCGGCTGTAATCCAGCTTTTGCCGCAGGCCCTTCACGATAAACGCCAGCCACCAAAATACCTGGGCTGTCCAATAAGCCAAAAGACTCTGCCAGTTCAGGAGTTAGCGCCTGCACCTCAAGCCCCAACCAGCCTCGTACCACTTGGCCACGCTCAACAATCGAGCGCATCACATCCATAGCCAACTTCACCGGAATTGCAAAACCAATGCCTTGTGAACCACCTGATCGTGAAAAAATCGCAGTATTAATCCCCAGTAAATTACCTTGTGCATCGACTAATGCTCCGCCTGAGTTACCTGGGTTAATTGCCGCATCGGTTTGAATAAAATCTTCATAGGTGTTCAAACCCAATTGATTACGTCCAGTGGCACTGATAATACCCATGGTCACCGTCTGCCCCACCCCAAACGGATTGCCAATCGCCAACACCACGTCACCGATACGAATACTGTCAGAACGACCTAACGTAATCGCTGGCAAGTCGGGCAGGTCGATTTTCAAAACAGCTAAATCTGTTTCCGGATCACTGCCAATCACCCGCGCCAGCGTCTCACGACCATCTTTGAGCGCCACAATTATTTGATCGGCACCCGCCGTAACATGGTTATTGGTGAGTAAGTAGCCCTCTTTGCTCATCAGCACTGCCGAGCCTAAACTGGATTCCATACGCTTCTGTTGCGGCAGGTTTTCACCAAAAAAACGCCGTAATGCCGGATCGCTATACAACGGCGGTAAGGGTTTGCTGACTACTTTTGCGGTGTATAAGTTGGCCACCGCAGGCGAGGCTCGATTAACTGCGTTAGCATACGATGCTGGACCGCTGCCGGCGCTTGAATACGCGGGGGCTTGCAGCAAATTCAACCCAGCACTGGGCAAGCCAACCCAGTGCGGGAAACGCTCAATCAATAGCAGTGCTAGCAACAAACCAACCACTAGCGGCCACCCATACTGTTTAAACACGCGTAACATAAAACATTCCAAACTCAATAATGGCTAAAATATACAAAAATAAAACAATACAACGACTCTGCATGCATGCTAAAGCACTGCCGCTACGTAGAAGTCGTGTCAATTGCACTCATTATAGAATGCACTAGCCGATTAAAGTATCGTCATTCACATTAAGGAACAATTATGCCTGTTGAACGCACAGTTCTTGTTAATGCAATCGAACATTTTTTGAACGTCAATGCCATCAGCGATTACTGTCCAAATGGCTTGCAAGTGGAAGGTAAACGACACATTCAGCGCATTGTCAGTGGTGTGACTGCCAGCCAAGCCTTGATTGATGCGGCGATTGATCTGCAAGCCGATGCTGTTTTAGTGCATCACGGCTATTTCTGGAAAGGTGAAGATCAGCGCGTGATCGGCATGAAACAACGCCGCCTAAAAGCTTTATTAACCCACGATATTAACCTGCTGGCCTACCATTTACCGCTGGATGTGCACCCTGAAGTGGGTAATAACGTACAACTGGCGCAGCGTTTAGGTTTGACCGTGACCGGCCCACTAGAGCCAGACAACCCGCGCAGTGTTGGTTTAATCGGTGCTCTCGATGCGCCATTATCTGCCAACGACTTTGCTGCCCGTATTGAATCGGTTTTGGGGCGAGCACCATTGGTATTTGATCAGCACAAGCCGATTCAACGTGTAGCGTGGTGCACCGGTGGTGCGCAGGGCTATATCGAGCAGGCCATCGCAGCCGGCGTGGATGCGTATTTGACTGGCGAAGTGTCAGAACGCACCTTCCATGAAGCGCAAGAAAATGGCATCAGCTTCTTCGCCGCTGGCCACCACGCCACTGAACGCTACGGCGTACAGGCCCTTGGTGAATGGTTAGTCCAACGTTTTGGTATTGAACACCATTATGTTGAGTGCCCGAATCCGGTCTGATGCTCCATTCACGCGGGCACAAGTGCCCGCCCAAATGCGTGATGGCCATGTATACACACCAAAAACGCATTGCATGTATACATATAAAAACGTAACGCATGTATACATAAATCCAACATGGCAATGCAAAAAATCGTAGCCTTGTAGGTCGGTCTTTAGGCCGACGTGGGCGTTGCAAACGCCCTGAATACCGCGCAGCGCCTGCAGACAGATGTATGGTCTGTGGGGTTTGTCGGCCTGAATACCGCGCAGCGCCTGCGGGCAGATGTACGGCCTGAGGGGTTTGTCGGCCTGAAGACCGACCTACAAAAAACGGCACAATCAGCTCAACCAGCAAAGACTTCGCCGGACGATGTAGGTCGGTCTTTAGGCCGACATGGGCGTTGCAAACGCCCCGAATACCGCGCAGCGCCTGCAGACAGATGTGCAGCCTGAGGGGTTTGTCGGCCTGAATACCGCGCAGCGCCTGCGGGCAGATGTACGGCCTGAGGAGTTTATCGGCCTGAAGACCGACCTACAAAAAACGGCACAATCAGCTCAACCAGCAAAGACTTCGCCGGACGATATAGGTCGGTCTTTAAGCCGACGTGGGCGTTGCAAACGCCCTGAATACCGCGCAGCGCCTGCAGACAGATGTACGGCCTGAGGGGTTTGTCGGCCTGAAGACCGACCTACAAAAAACGGCACAATCAGCTCAACCAGCAAAGACTTCGCCGGACGATGTAGGTCGGTCTTTAGGCCGACGTGGGCGTTGTAAACGCCCTGAATACCGCGCAGCGCCTGCGGGCAGATGTACGGCCTGAGGGGTTTGTCGGCCTGAAGACCGACCTACAAAAAACGGCACAATCAGCTCAACCAGCAAAGACTTCACCGGACGATGTAGGTCGGTCTTTAGGCCGACGTGGGCGTTGTAAACGCCCTGAATACCGCGCAGCGCCTGCGGGCAGATGTATGGTCTGTGGGGTTTGTCGGCCTGAATACCGCGCAGCGCCTGCGGGCAAATGTACGGCCTGAGGAGTTTGTCGGCCTGAAGACCGACCTACAAAAAACGGCACAATCAGCTCAACCAGCAAAGACTTCGCCGGACGATGTAGGTCGGTCTTTAGGCCGACATGGGCGTTGTAAACGCCCTGAATACCGCGCAGCGCCTGCGGGCAGATGTATGGTCTGTGGGGTTTGTCGGCCTGAATACCGCGCAGCGCCTGCGGGCAGATGTACGGCCTGAGGAGTTTGTCGGCCTGAAGACCGACCTACAAAAAACGGCACAATCAGCTCAACCAGCAAAGACTTCACCGGACGATGTAGGTCGGTCTTTAGGCCGACGTGGGCGTTGTAAACGCCCTGAATACCGCGCAGCGCCTGCGGGCAAATGTATGGTCTGTGGGGTTTGTCGGCCTGAATACCGCGCAGCGCCTGCGGGCAGATGTATGGCCTGAGGAGTTTATCGGCCTGAAGACCGACCTACAAAAAACGGCACAATCAGCTCAACCAGCAAAGACTTCGCCGGACGATGTAGGTCGGTCTTTAGGCCGACGTGGGCGTTGCAAACGCCCTGAATACCGCGCAGCGCCTGCGGGCAAATGTACGGCCTGAGGGGTTTGTCGGCCTGAAGACCGACCTACACAGATCAAATGCAAAGAGCGGGGCGCGTAAGTCCTTGTATATATCTATTCTTTTTAGTTCTTAATAACCATTTCATTAGAACCAACAAGCCATGTTAAAGTGCCCTTCATCCTATTCAAACCATTAGAACAACCCAAGCCAAATCAGGCGCAATACCTACCAAAGTGAGCACAGCATGGCCGATAAGCTAACCCATCTCAAACAACTCGAAGCCGAAAGCATTCATATCATTCGTGAAGTGGCTGCTGAGTTCGACAACCCCGTCATGCTCTACTCCATCGGCAAAGACTCCGCAGTCATGCTGCACCTCGCACGCAAAGCTTTCTATCCAGGCAAACTGCCCTTCCCCGTGATGCACGTGGATACCCGCTGGAAGTTCCAAGAAATGTACAGCTTCCGTGACAAAATGGTGGCTGACCTTGAACTCAACCTAATCACCCACACCAACCCGGATGGCATCGCGCAAGACATCAACCCGTTCACCCACGGCAGCGCTAAACACACTGACATTATGAAAACCGAAGGCCTGAAACAAGCCCTCGATCAGCATGGTTTTGATGCGGCTTTTGGTGGTGCGCGTCGTGATGAAGAAAAGTCTCGTGCTAAAGAGCGTGTCTACTCATTCCGCGATAACAAACACCGTTGGGACCCAAAAAACCAGCGTCCAGAATTGTGGAATATCTACAATGGCAAAGTGAACAAAGGCGAATCCATCCGCGTGTTTCCACTGTCCAACTGGACCGAACTGGATATCTGGCAGTACATCTATCTGGAAGGTATCCCGATTGTGCCGCTGTACTTGGCAGCTGAACGTGATGTGATTGAGCGCGATGGCACACTGATTATGATCGACGATGAGCGCATTCTTGAGCACCTCAGCGCTGAAGAAAAATCGCGCATTCAGAAGAAAATGGTGCGTTTCCGTACGCTCGGCTGCTACCCGCTCACCGGTGCAGTGGAATCCACAGCGACCACGTTGCCAGAGATCATCCAAGAGATGCTGCTCACCCGCACTTCAGAACGCCAAGGCCGCGTCATCGATCACGATGGTGCTGGCTCAATGGAAGAAAAGAAACGTCAAGGCTACTTTTAAGGAATCCGTATCATGAGTCATCAATCTGAACTAATCAGCCAGGATATCCTTGCCTATCTGGCCCAGCACGAACGCAAAGAACTGCTACGTTTCTTAACCTGCGGTAATGTCGACGACGGCAAGAGCACCTTAATTGGTCGCTTACTGCACGACTCAAAAATGATCTACGAAGACCATTTGGAAACCATCACCCGCGACTCGAAAAAAGTGGGCACCACAGGTGACGATATCGATCTGGCGTTACTTGTCGACGGCTTACAAGCTGAGCGCGAGCAAGGCATCACCATTGATGTAGCGTACCGTTATTTCAGCACCACTAAGCGCAAATTTATCATTGCCGACACTCCAGGCCACGAGCAGTACACGCGCAATATGGCCACTGGTGCCTCAACCTGTGATCTAGCGATTATCTTGGTCGATGCCCGTCACGGTGTCGAAGACCAAACCCGCCGTCACAGCTATATTGCCTCGCTGTTGGGTATCCGTCATTTAGTGGTGGCCATCAATAAGATGGATCTCAAAGACTATGACGAGCAGGTCTATAACGAGATTAAGGATGATTACTTAGCTTTTGCTAAACAAATCAATTTGGATACCTCATCACTGTATTTTGTCCCGATGTCGGCGCTGAAAGGCGACAATGTGGTCAATCGCAGCGAACACACGCCTTGGTACTCTGGGCAAACCTTGATGGAAATTCTGGAAAGCGTCGATGTCAGCGGTGACCTTAACCATCGCGATATGCGCTTCCCTGTGCAATATGTCAATCGTCCGAACCTCAATTTCCGTGGTTTTGCCGGCACCTTGGCCTCGGGATCTCTGCGCAAAGGCGATGCGATTACCGTATTACCCTCAGGCAAAAGCAGTCAAATCAAATCCATTGTCACCTTTGATGGCGAACTGGAGCAGGCGATTGCTGGTCAGGCGATTACCCTCACGCTGGAAGATGAAATCGATATTTCCCGTGGCGATTTAATCGTCAGTGCGCAAGATAAGGTGCGCAGCAGCGACCATTTTGAAGCCATGCTGGTATGGATGGGTGAAGAGCCATTACTGCCTGGTAAACGTTACGATTTCAAACGCGCCACCAGCTATATCCCTGGTAACGTTTCAGCGATTGAACACCGCGTTGACGTCAACACCTTGGCGCACAATGCCGTCAGTAGCTTGCAGCTCAATGAAGTGGGCCGGGTTAAGATCAGCCTCGATGCACCTTTGGCTTTGGATGACTATCAAGCCAACCGCACCACCGGTGCTTTTATTGTGATTGATCGCCTGACCAATATTACCGTGGGTGCAGGGATGATTATCGCCCCCGATAGCGTGCCAAGCGCCAGCCGCACAATTGCTAAAGGTCGCGTTAGCGGTGAAGAGCGTCATTTGCGCTTAGGCCAACAACCAGTGACGGTGCTGTTTAGTGGTTTATCGGGCGCAGGCAAAAGCACTTTAGCTTACGCAGTCGAGCGCAAGTTGTTCGATACGGGCCGCGCTGTGTATGTGTTGGATGGGCAAAATCTACGTCACGACCTCAATAAAGGTTTGCCGTTGGATCGATCCGGACGCAGCGAAAACTGGCGTCGTGCCGCTCAGGTGGCGCGTCAATTTAACGAGGCAGGTTTAATCACTCTGGCTGCTTTTGTCGCTCCTGATGCCGAAGGCCGTGAACAAGCCAAAGCCTCGATTGGTAAAGAGCGCCTGATCACCGTGTATGTACAAGCGTCACCGCAAGTCTGCCAAGAACGTGACCCGCAAGGTCTGTATGCCGCCGGCGAAGACAATATCCCCGGTGAGTCCTTCCCGTACGATGTGCCGCAGGATGCTGATTTAACCATCAACACCCAAATCAGCACCGTCGACGAAGGCGTACAACTCGTTCTGCAATTACTGCGTGAACGCGAGATTATCTAAGCTATTTCGAGCGCGGGGTGCCGACACCCCGCTCTTAGGCAAATACTGCTTCCTCTGAGTCTGCAAACAGCACCCGCTCAGTCCACAGATCGAGTTCTGCGGCATCAGCCTGCTTTAATCGGGCCTCATACACACCAGCCAAATCACCAAACTTAAGCTGCAACTGCTTATGCAAGGTTGCTGCACGCCCTTGGCCAATGCCTTGCTCTAGGCCTTCTTCCCGACCTAGCTCAATACCTCTGCGTTCAATCAATGAGATATATGGCATATTTGCTTCCTCCACAACCTGCTCGACCAGTTCATTATAATAGGCTGTAATCTCTGCCGGTAAATAGACTATCCTCTCCAGAAAAACGATCAAGCGTCGGATCAGCTCTGGATAGAGCGCCAATATCGGCTCGCTGGTTAAGATTCTAAAAACTTTTATAGACGACTAAACTCTCAGAGCAAAATTGTTTAAGCAGCCAGCCAAGTAATGGCAGGGATTCATTTACCCTGCGCTGAATACCATTGCCTCACGTGGCGCTGCTCTTTGCTCTTTGCTCTTTGCTCTTTGTGCAGCATCAAGCTAAAAATACTCAACCATCAGGTAGAATCTGCTCCCTGCTCATACACAACTAAGCTCTTACGTGGAGCGGCAGCCTTAACTGTTTTCCGATAAAGAGAATGTCTTGAGAATTTTAATTTTTATTATCAGCTTGGCAATGTTGCTTTACGGTTTATTTCGCCCTGAATCACCCCCGAATTTATTTAACAACTCGGACAAGCTCTTACATGTTCTTGGCTTTGGCGCTGTATCGCTCGCAGCCCGTATCGCCTTTATCCGTGCACCGGCATGGTTGTTATGGGGTATTTTATTACTCTGCGCACCCTTCTCAGAATGGCTCCAACACAGCTTACAATCCTCGCGTCAATTCAGCTTGAATGATATCTATGCCAACCTCACCGGCACAGCTCTGGCAGCGATTGGCTGGTGGCTACTCACAGTGCTTTATAAGCACTGGCAAGCTCGCAAAACACATTGATTAAGGTCTGCTAGGCTAAGCTCATCAACCACCACTTAAAATGAGTGGTCCTCAGCGGGTTCATTCTTAACTCAGTTGTTCGCTGCGACCTTTAGTTCACGCAGCCCATGCTAGGAGTAAAGCTATGTCTGACTTACCTAAGATCACGCTTTTTGCGCTGGGCGGTACGATTTCTGCACACCACCCTGACCGTTTAGAATTGTGTAACTACCGCTCAGGGCATTACAACGCGGATGATTTTATAAGCGCTATTCCTGAGCTCTCAGCTTTAGCCAACATTGATCTGGTGCAACTGGATAATGTCACCAGCACAGCCATTGATAGCGCTGATTGGTTTAACTTAAAAGAACGTATCGAGCAATGCCTCTTAGAACAGGATGCAGTGGTGATTACCCAAGGCACCAACACCTTAGAAGAAACTGCTTTTTTCTTGCATCTGACCTTAAATACTCGTAAGCCGGTAATTATCACTGGCGCACAAAAGCCCTTGTCAGCTTTGGGTAGCGATGCCTATTTTAATCTACTCAATAGTTTTCGAGTGGCTGCTTGTCCGCAGGCGGCCGGGCAAGGTGTGCTGGTGGTCTTCAATGATAAAATTTACTCAGCGCAAGATGTCAGCAAAACCCACACTTATCATTTGGAGACGTTTCAAGCGCTCAATAACGGTCCTGTAGGACGGATTGAAGCCAATGCTCAGGTGCATTTTATGCACAGTTCTCTGCTACCACACACGCACAGTAGCCCTTTTAGAACAATCAAAACACCACGCACAGCGCTCTATATTCCAATTATTTACTCCCATGCCGGTGCTGATCAGCAATTAATTGAAGCGCTACTGGCGCACACCCAACTCGATGGCTTAGTCATAGCGGGCACCGGCGCTGGACGCTGCTCCCCACTCGAAGAACAAGCGTTGCATAAAGTACGTGATCGGGGTATTCCGGTCGTGATGACCTCACGGGTGGGTGCAGGTGGCGTTGTGCCCATTGAGTGTTACCGTGAACTGGATTTGCTTACGCTGGGTGACTTATCCCCACAAAAAGCTAGAATCTGGTTGTTATTACAGCTATTAAAGCAGCGTGAATAACCTTTACCTTTCAGCCAAGATTGCATAAATATTATGAAACCAACACCTAAGCCACCTCTATTTAGCCGCCGTTACAAAATATTTGCTCTGATTGTCGTGCTGGCTATTATGACTGCATTCGCCCTGCCAAAAGTACGTCAATGGTTGGCAGCTGACACGGATGTAGCGCAGAATAACACTCTGAGTTAAACCCTTAATCCCTGTGAAGTCGACCGGAGTCTCTTATGCCAAATGCACTGCTAAAAGAATTAGGTATCCAGCTGCCGATTATTCAAGCGCCAATGGCTGGCACAGCAACGGTCGCTTTAGCGGCAGCCGTGTCTAATGCAGGCGGCTTAGGCTCCCTCGGTTTAGGCATCTGCGACGTAGAACAGGCGCGCACGCAGATTCAACAGCTGAAACAAGCCACCGACAAACCTTTTAATATCAATTTTTTCTGCCATCAACCTGCTGTTGCTGATGCGACTCGCGAGCAAGAGTGGCTGACAGTACTGCAACCTTATTTTGCTGAGTTTTGCGCCCAGCCACCCAGTCAGCTCAACGCCGGCAACCCCAGTTTTATTGATAATCAAGCCATGTTAGATATGCTGCTGGATGAGCGCCCACCCGTGGTTAGCTTCCATTTTGGCTTACCCAGCACAGCTTTTATTCAAGCCTTAAAAAACGCGGGGATTAAACTCTTAGGTTGCGCCACCAATCTGGCAGAAGCTCGGGCGATTGAGGACGCTGGTCTGCATGGAATTATCGCTCAAGGTTATGAAGCCGGCGGGCACCGCGGCGTATTTGATCCGACTCAAGATGTAAAACTCGGCTTATTCAGCTTACTGCAGCTATTGAGCAAAGAATCTCGGCTACCTATTATTGCCGCGGGCGGGATCATGCATGGCCAAGCCATTGCGCAAGTAATGGGCATGGGGGCCAGTGCCGCACAAATGGGCACTGCTTTTATTTTGTGCCCAGAGTCAGCGGCGAGTCAGGCGTACCGCGAGCAATTAAAAAGTACGCGCGCTTACCATACCGACGTCACCGCTGTAATTTCTGGTCGCCCAGCACGCGGCTTAGTCAATCGTTTTCATAGTGAGTTAGCCGACAAGCACGCATTGCTGCCAGCGTATCCCACCACTTACAGCGCTGCTAAAGCTTTAATTACCGTCGCCAATCAACAGAACTGTTATGACTTCGCGCCTTTTTGGGCTGGGCAATCAGCGCCTTTAGCCCGCGAACTGCCTGCGGCTGAATTAGTTGCTTTACTGGCCACAGAGTGGAGAAACGACAGTATTTACTCATTCTAAGTCGAGCTAAAATGACGTATCAAATTATTCCAATCCAAACTCTGCATGACGCGGAGATATGTCGGATTATTCAACAGGTCGGCGCGCAATACGGCGCTGTGGGTGAAGGTTTTGGTCCAGCCGATGCAGAAGTGTCCTGCATGAGCCAACATTACTTAGCTAAAAATCGCAGTCAGTACTTAGTAGTGTTACTTGATGGACAGGTGGTAGGCGGCGCGGGCATTGCACCTTTTCTACAGCACAGCGAAATTTGCGAGTTGAAAAAGCTCTTTTTGCTGCCAAGCAGTCAAGGACTGGGCATCGGGAAAGCCCTCACTCAAGCCTGCTTAAATTTTGCTACCGAGCAAGGTTATCAACAGTGCTATTTAGACACCCTAAGTAACATGACAGCGGCTATTGGCTTATATGAAAAGTTAGGTTTTACCCATCTCAAGCAACCTTTAGCAGGTACAGTGCATGGTGGTTGCGACGTATGGATGCTAAAGAATTTATAACTATTTGCCAGCCCGCGACGATCAACGTGCACCCTATTTACAAACAACGGTAGGGCGGGCATTTATGCCCGCGATGGTGAACATGCATCCTATTTGCAAACAATGGTAGGGCGGGCATTTATGCCCGCGATGGTGAACATGCATCCTATTTGCAAACAATGGTAGATTGAAGTAGCACAGCTGCTTCAAGCACAACACCTAAAGGAGACTCAAACCATGTCTGATAACAATCATTACCAACCACCCGCCGTGTGGCGCTGGGATGCTGAGAGTGGTGGGGAATGGGCCAGCATCAATCGTCCAATCGCTGGCCCTACGCATGAGGCGACACTGCCGCGTGGCAAGCACCCTTTGCAGATCTATTCGCTGGGTACACCCAACGGTCAAAAAGTCACTATTATGGCCGAAGAGCTATTAGCCTTAGGCGTAACCGGCGCTGAATACGACGCTCACCTGATCAGAATTACCGAAGGTGATCAATTCGTCCGGCTTTGTTGGGGTTAATCCAAACTCAAAAATCCCTGCCCTGTTTGATACCGAAACCGGCAGCCGAGTATTTGAAAGCGGCGCGATCCTTCTTTATCTGGCGGAAAAATTTGGGCATTTCCTACCCAAGGATGCGGCTGCTCGCACCGAAGTATTGAACTGGCTGTTCTGGCTGCAAGGTTCCGCGCCCTACCTAGGTGGAGGCTTTGGTCACTTCTATGCTTACGCGCCGGAAAAGTTTGAATACCCGATCAATCGTTTCACTATGGAGGCCAAACGTCAGCTGGACGTATTGGATCGCCAGCTGGCCGAGCATCGTTATTTAGGTGGGGACGAGTACTCCATTGCCGACATCGCCACTTGGCCATGGTATGGCAATCTGGTATTGGGCACGCTTTACGATGCCGCTGAGTTTTTGCAGGTGGAAAGCTACAAAAACGTTCGTCGCTGGGCACAAGAGATTCTTCAGCGCCCTGCCGTGCAGCGTGGCCGCAAGGTCAATCGCACTTGGGGCGAGCCAGCAGAGCAATTACACGAACGCCATGACGCCTCAGATTTTGAGCTGAAAACCCAAGATAAGCTGGCTCCTGAAACAAACGATTAAAGTATCTGCCCTGCACAAAACCTGCTCTGCGCCTCAAGGCAATCAGAGCAGGCAACCCCGTACGCTATACCAGTGTGTATTTGCCGCTGCATTGATACGTCGTATATCTAGAGCTTGGACTATAACCTCAGCACAAACTGAATATTTTTAAGTAAAAAGCACATGCTTAAGGAAGCACTGAATAATGTTAACGAGGCAGTCAGGGCTAGGCAAAATCAGCGAAAAAGCGCAGTTTACAGGTAGTAAATGAGCATTTTGAGCTGATTTCTAACAACGTCCTGGCAACGCAGGTAATTATTCAGTGTTTCCTTAAATCCAAGGAATAAAAACCGTTAAGTATCAAGCACTGAACTGGTTCCCGTAATACAGGCAGTGGTAGGGACTCGAAATCCGCTCGCGCCAGCGTAGCCGCAGTGATATTTTTAATTACATTGATGTATTTTATACACGCTGACATAGGCAAAGCCACTTCGATCAGCTATCACCGCTGAATTATTAAAAAGAAAGTGCATCAACGAGGCGATTGAGTGCCTATGAAACAGTAGGAAGTCCAGACCAGCGCTAAGACCCAAGTTAGCCCGCATACCAACGCCGTACGGTCTTGAACAAACTGAGTGTGCTTCATGTCTTGCTAATTTTTTGGCGTTACTGTGTCAATTCAAACAGCCCCTGATATGTGTTCTGGCCTAATACAAGTGGACACTTCAATGAGAGACAGTAGACCCCGTCGAGCTTGCGAAATGCAGCACAGCCAACTGGTTTGTTGTCTTTT
>JAUCCC010000017.1:0-18556 GCA_034676485.1 Pseudomonas sp. | reverse complement strand
TTAAAGCTGAACAACCACTTAACAGCAAAACCGCACACCATCGCCTGGAAACTTCATACTGAATCCATGTTGATTATCTGAAAACCCAAAGCGAACCTTCATGCCCTAAATGCCAGAAGATCCAGCCTACACATAGTGGCGCACGATACATTGTTAGCGATTGTGTTTCAGCAAGTGGATTACAAAGAAAAGCCTAAGGTATGTTGACGTTTCATTAAGTTTTAGCCATAAAAACCCACAAGCCATGGCGACAACACTCTGATAATTGCGTTTTAACTTATCATATCGCGTTGCCAGTCCTCGAAATTGCTTCAAGCGCGCAAAAGCATTTTCAACTAGATGACGGTCACGATTAGAACGACCTGTTCATGTCTCCATTGCCCACAACCGAGTTTGATCTTCTTGGTATAACTGCATCAGCGCCTTTACTTTGAATCTGCTCACGAATCTTGCTGCTGTCATAGCCCTTGTCCGCAACTATCGCGGTCGTAGGTGGTAGTTTTTCATATCAGTTCACTGGCTGCAGTGCTGTCATGAATTTCGCCACCCGTCACTGTAAACTCAATGGGTAAGCCATAACTATCAACAGCTAAATGAATTTTAGTTGTATTGCCTGCACGACTTTTACCAATTGCTTGCGGCTCAACACCTTGAGCGCCTGCGCTGTGTTGATGGGCTTTAACATAGCTACCATCGATAAATATCCACTCGGTATCAGGCTCTCGGGCAAGCGTTTTAAACAGCGTAAGCCATTTCCCTTTTTTTGACCATTCATTGAATTTTTTGTAGACCGAATTCCATCGTCCAAAACAAGACGGTAAATCTCGCCACGCGCAGCCCAACACGCAGCCGGTACAGCATTCCTTCAACAGCCATCGGTAAGTCATACTTGTTATAAATATTTTCTTGAAGCATCATTCCTTTTAGCTTCGACCAGTGCTCATCGCTGAGCATGAATCGGGGCATAGCAAGCTCGTTTTGTTTTGGTGTAGTAACTTAAATATTACGAGTTTGTTTCTTTTTTTCAATGACTTACGCGCAAACGTCAACAGACCCTAGTCTAGAGTTTTTTGCTTGGCTTTTTTGAATACGAAAGTGGAAGACAAAATATCACATGAAATCTATTAGAGGCTGCACTGTTTTTAAACGTGTGACAAAAGGAAGTAAAACTGTAGCGCAATCACACCAAGACCACACACGCAGGATTTTCTTGCATTCCTCGCATTTTTCGTAGAGATGGGCTGTGTACGGCGGGTGTAGGGTGGTTTTTATTGAAATGTGTCACTGAGCTCTAGGGGCCACATATTTAGGAAACATTTAATCGTTTCACCAGACACAACCAGGATATACCGAGCAACAACCACTATTGCTCGCTAAAACAGAAGCTTATAAAAGTTTCCATGTGTAGCTAAAAATCAATCTATTTTCATCAATATCTGTGCGATAGTTAGAGCGCGCTACGACGTTACGTAACTTGACGTTAAGATCTTTTTTAACACTCCACTCTGAAATGTATAAGCAAGATCTAAATCACGTTCCCACTCTCGCCCCTCATACCCCATACCAGTCTTTACATTATTGCCGCGGATATAGCGCATGTTGAGGCAAGACCTGGGGCGCCTAGAAATGCAAAGTCATAGTCATGGCGCAGTTGCCAAGAGCGTTCTTCGCGGCCCGCAAACTCATAGGTAGGAACCTCATTGCCTAAAGGCGAGACGTTGTTGAATACACGAGGAAAGGCATCATCACCATGCATGCTTTGATAGCCAACATACAATGTACTTCCTTGATACTTAGCGGATAACAAGCTGAAGTAGGCGGTGTTATCAATGTTACCTAAACGCTGACTACCGTCTTCTTTTTGAATGGTAAATGCCAACATTTGCACCTAGCACCCAAGCACCCACTGGTTCATAGTGCTTTATGTTGTAAAACTGTTGCTTATAAATATTGTCTAATTGTGCATACCAAACACCCGCAGATGTTTTATCTTGATTAAATAGATAATCTGCACCGACATAGTTAAAGCGATCTGTCGCTATACTTAGCTGGGGTACATGTCCGAGCTTTGCACTCATATTGCTATGCCCTGAGCGATTTAACAGACTGCCTGAGCGAAACTGCCCCGCTTGCAAAGTAAGGCCTTTGATTTCTTGTGAGAGGATACTGGCGCCTTGGTAGGTTGGCGGCAACAAGCGAATATCACTAAAAGTCAAAACAGGAAGATTAGGTGTCAACTCACCTATTTTAAGCTTTTCTGTCTTCGAGATGCGCATTTTAACAGCAGCACCAACTCTAGAAAAACTATTAGGCACCTTACCACTCGCACCTGAAGGTAACAGCCCTGTATTAACACGACCACCACCACTATCGAGCTCGATACCTAGCATACCGATAGCATCAATACCAAAACCAACAACGCCCGGTGTATAGCCCGACTTTGCATTTAAAATAAATCCTTGCGCCCACTCTTCTGACTTGGACTGCTGGCTAGGCCCAACAATGTCAGAAAAATCTCGCATAAAATAATAGTTTCTTGCTTGCAAGGTTACACTGGCATCTTCAAAAAAACCGTTCTGCTCTTCAGCAAACGTTGCGGATGATATGGCTGCCAGACCAATAATATAAGGCTAAAGCGCTGTATTTTTTATTCGTGTTCATTTCTTTATCTCTTTTTTATTATTGTTAATTCAGCTGTTTCTATTAAATAAAATATCTGTATCAATACGCTTCCCCCATATCAATGCAGAACCAGATGAACATTGTTGTTACTTAGAGATGTAACCCAGACACATGTAGAATCTGGGCTGCATATTTTATATTTCAACTCTTCTCTGCAATCGCTACGGCACAATAGCCATCCGCTTTTTTGCAGCCAACCGAGACAAAAATCATCATGGCGACCGCAGCAATGGCACCCGGCAGCGCGAAAACAATAAAGTTGGCTTTCAAAGGCAATTCAGCAGCCAATAAAAACCCTAACCCCAATATAGGCCCTACAATTGCACCTGTGCGCCCAACTGCCGAAGCCCAACCAAGGCCGGTAGTACGGAAAGACATGCCATAAAACTGTGCAACAGCTGCGTAAATAAGGATCTGCGTACCTATCACTGTCGCGCCCGCTATCGTAATTAATGTATAGAGAACAGGCATTGGACTGTTAAAGCCCATTAAGCTAATCGATACAACCGAGATAAGAAAAAAGATAATAATGACCTTGCCCAAGTTAAATCGATCTCCTAAAACACCGCCAAGAATAGCGCCGACAGCACCACCAAAGTTAAGTGCCAACAAGAAAGATAGACTTGATCCTAGACTATAACCCGCGTTATTCATCAGCTTCGGCAACCAAGAACCCAACGCATAAACCATTAGTAAACAGCAAAAGAAAGCAACCCAAAAAGCTAAGGTTCCAATTAATCGACCTTCACTAAACAAATCCAAGATCGAGCCCTTTCTATCAACTTTTTCAGGGAAAATTAATTGAGTATCGTGGGTAATATCGTTGTTACCTGGTTGCATTTTCTTCAGCAACACTTTCGCTTCAGCTTCAAGACCATTACGCACCATAAAAGCTATGGATTCAGGTAGGTAAATGATAATAAAAGGCAGTACTAGCAAAGGTATAACACCGGCAAAAAACATCATTTCCCAGCCAAACGTGGGCATCACATAAATACCGAGACCAGCAGCAAAAACACCGCCTAATGAAAACCCACTAAACATCAGGGTTATTAAAGTATTGCGTATTTTTTTAGGCGCAAGCTCATTGATCAAGGCAACGGCGTTAGGCATTAATCCACCACAGCCTAGACCTGCTAAAAAGCGATACACTCCAAACTCAGTTGGCGTGGATGCAAAACCAGTCATAAATGTTGCTACGCTAAATAACACAAATGAGATAATAATGCCTTTTTTACGACCGATCTTATCCGCCAAAGTCCCCAGCAAATTGCACCAAACATTATACCAAACAATGAATAGCTACCCAGTGTTCCAGCCTGGACAGGCGTAAGCCCCCACTCATCCATGACGACAGGTATCACAACACCAAAGAGGAATAAATCATAACCATCAAATATCATTAATAGAGTACAAACAATAAGTATCATCCAGTGAAACTTACCAAAGTGGGCATTATCAATATAGCCCTGGACGTCAAGTTCTTTCATTTCAGCAACCTATTTTTATCATTATTAGTTTTAGTAAATTTACTGCTTTTAACTTAATTTACATAAAAAAACCCTATACAACACAAGCTGCATAAAATAATAATTATATAAAATTAATACTTCAGCTCAGGAAAATATTCACTTACAATCAGTTTAAGTCACCTCCAACAAGCTACAAACAACATATGAATTTTATTATAAATATATTTAAAACTAAGCTATAAGAAAATTAAATATGGTTTTATTGAATGAATCATATTGCTCAATATTTGAGATGTGCGATGCATCAATTTTAAAACAGCTTGCTATGGATTACCTTATCAACTATAAATTGAGCATCCTCAACACTAGTGACAGGGTCTTGTTTACCGGCAATCACTAAAAAAGGAATAGAAATGCTGGCTATAGCTTCGCGCAAGTCTTCTGCAGCCAAGGCTTCGCACAGCTGGCATAGCCAAGATGGCAGCCAGCCGCCAAGTCCTGACTTAGCGAAGCAATAATATCGGGATTATCTTGAATAAAACCGTCGGTAAACCAGCGTGACGCTGCCGTCGCAGCAATTTGCTTCAGCCCAGTCTCTCGCAATGCCACACAGGAACGCTCTCACCAATGTAGTAGTTTGCGTTTTGCGTCTGCGGCAATTACACACAATCACTTTATTTAAGCGCTCTGCTTTATGTATAGCCAGCCAGGGCCAACTAAACCACCCATAGAGATGCCACAAAAACTGGCTTTCTCTACTTTTAATTGATCAAGCAAATCAATAACATCTTGTCCCAACTGCTCTACTGTATAAGGGCCTGCCGGGGTTGATGAAGCACCATGTCCACGGGTGTCATAACAAATCACATAAAAGTTTTTTTTTGAAAAACTCGACTTGCGATTTCCACATGGAAAGATTGGTTCCCAGCGAATTAGAAAGGACTAACGCTGGGTGAGTCGCATCACCAAATGTTTGATAATTTAACCTAACACCCTTTACATTTAACTCTGGCATTTTAATACTCCAACCTCAAACACGCTCAATAATTAAAGCAATACCTTGGCCTGACGCCGATGCACATAGAGCACAGCGCATACTGGCCCTGGGTTCTTTCCAGCTCATTGAGCGCTGTCGCCACTAAGCGCACACCGGAAGCACCTAAGGGATGACCAATGGAAATAGCCCCGCCATTTGGATTCACTTTGGGAGAGTCATCGGCAAACCTAAGCTGCGCGTCACCGCCAAAGCTTGTGCAGAAAAAGCCTCATTAAGCTCAATCACATCCATTTGCTGAAGGGTTAAGCCGGTCTTTTTGAGAAGCTTTTCAATTGCCGGTGCTGGAGCAAAGCCCATTATTCTTGGCTCGACGCCAACAACGGTTGCACCAATTATTTTTGCGCGAGGCTTTAAGCCGTGCTGTACAAGTGCAGCATCCGAGGCAATCAGTACTGCGCCGGCACCATCATTAACACCTGAAGCATTTCCAGCGGTAATGGTTCCGCCAAGGCTTCACAATTGGCCTAAGCTTGGCTAAGTTTTCTAACCTAGTAGAGGATCGCGGATGCTCATCTTGAGCAAAAATAATAGGCTTACCTTTACGCTGCGGCACTTCGACAGGGACAATTTCATTAGCAAAAAAACCATGCGTTTGTGCAGCGGCAGTACGCTGCTGACTTTGCAAAGCGAAAGCATCTTGGTCTGCACGACTGATATTGAATCGCTCAGCCACGTTTTCAGCAGTTTGTGGCATGCTTTCTACGCCGTACAACTCTTTTAACTGCTGATTAATAAAACGCCAGCCCATGGTCGTATCTTCCATCACTTGGCTACGATCATAAGGCGTCTTAGCTTTACCCATTACCAGTGGCGCACGTGACATGGACTCAACACCACCAGCAATAATCAAATTGGCTTCGCCTGATTCAATCGCACGAGCAGCAATAGCAATAGCATCTAACCAGGAACCACATAATCGGTTAAATCGCAGTTGCTGGCACACAATAAGGCAGCCCTGCAAGCAAAGCCGACATGCGGCCAACGTTACGGTTATCCTCACCAGCTTGGTTTGCACACCCATAAATCAAGTCATCAACCTGCTGCCAATTCACAGAAGGGTTGCGCTCAATTAATGCTTTAAGTGGAAGGGCACCTAAATCATCCGCACGAATCGATGCCAAACTGCCTGCATATCGAGCAAAAGGGGTACGAATGGCATTGACAATATATGCATTTTTCATTTTGATAAATATCCTTAATATTCTAAAAACCTAGAAGTTTCTATGAATTGATGCCAGTTTTTCTTAATCAAATAAACTTATGCAGTTGCGTCAATCAGCTCTGCACCTGTCATGGACTGCAACTCTGCAAAACTTAAACCTTCAACTTTCTCTATAACCTCAAATCCCTGTTGAGTTACGTCGATAACACAGAGGTTGGTATAAATACGGTCAACGCACTTTAAGCCTGTCGCCGGATAAGTTAATGCGCTCACCAATTTGAAGGTTACCCTGTTTGGTGACATGGTCCGTAGTTACAAATACTTTTTTTGCGCCAACAGCCAGATCCATTGCGCCACCGACAGCAGGAATTGCATCAGGTGCGCCTGTATGCCAATTAGCAAGATCACCATTCTGAGCAACCTGAAACGCGCCAAGCACACAGATATCCAAGTGACCACCGCGCATCATGGCAAAGGAGTCGCCATGGTGGAAATAGGCACCGCCGGTTAAGCATGGTGACAAATTCTTTACCCGCATTAATCAGTTCTGGATCTTCTTCACCGGGCTCAGGTGAAGGACCAAAGGCCAATAAACCGTTTTCAGAATGTAAGAGCACTTCTTTATCTGTCGGTAAGTAGCTGGCAATCCGAGTGGGTAAACCAATACCTAAGTTAACGTAAGCCCCTTCAGGAATATCTTGGGCAACACGCTCAGCAATTTGATCGCGAGTTAATTTGATATAGCTAATTTGTTTACTCCAACTCTGATTGAGGTTCGACTTGCACGACGTGTTGCACAAAAATATCTGGAGTAATAATGTGCTCAGGATCCAGCGCACCCAGCTCTACCACTTCTTTCACTTGAGCAATAGTCACATCCGCAGCCATGGCCATAATGGGACCAAAGTTACGCGCTGATTTTCGATACACTAAATTGCCCCAACGATCGCCTTGATGCGCTTTGATTAAAGCAAAGTCAGCACGGATCGGGTTTTCTAAGACGAAGTCTTTACCTTCATAATTTAATACTGGCTTGCCTTCAGCCAGGGTGGTACCAAAGCCCGTTGGTGTGTAAAATCGGCCCAAGTCCCATACCTGCAGCTTGAATTCTGCAAGCTAAGTTGCCTTGCGGAACCAGTTCTAATTCAATTTTTCCCGCTCGGTATAATTCGTCAAATACCCAGAGAGTTCAAACTGACGCGGAAATGAACAAATAATTTTACGCACGGCACCCGTTTTTAAAAGCTTGGCTAAACCGTAGTCACCGTTACCGGCATTATTGTTGACGATAATAAGATCTTTAACGCCCAGCTCAATCAAACCATCAATGAGTTCTGCAGGCTGACCAGCGGTTCCAAAACCACCAATCATGATCGTGGAACCATCTTTAATCTTTGAAAGCGCTTCGATTAAAGGAGCTGAAGTTTTATCAATCATAATGCTTCCCAGAAAGTAATATTAAATACGTATTAGTTTTTTGAACATTGCTCTGCAGCAACTGCATCAATCCTTATAGGGTTACGCTTAGTCAGAATTAAGTGTGCAGCGACACCGATACAAATGCCCCAAAACACAGAGCTGATACCTAAAAGCTCATGCCTGATGCTGTAGCTAAAAAAGTAATTAATGCGGAGTCACGATTCGCTTCATGCTGAATAGCCATTGAGATATTACTTCCAATAGCACCGAGTAAAGCCAAGCCAGCTAGAGCAGCGACAAGCTCTTTAGGAAGTAGGCTAAATAGCATGACAATGCTGCCTGCAAATAACCCGCCTAAAATATAAAACAAACCATTAGCAACGCCGGCTATATAGCGTTTATCTTTAAGTTCATGTGCATCTTTACCCAAGCATAAAGCAGCAGTGATTGATGCTAGAACAATTGTTATACCGCCCACACAGGCTACAAAAACTGAAACAATGCTAGTTACGCTAATCATAGGTCTAGCAGGTACGTCATAGCCATTGAGCTTCATAATGGCCATGCCAGGTAAAAATTGCCCAGTAAGGCTGACCAGAATCAACGGGATAGCAAGGTTTAAGGTTGAACCCCATGTCCAGTGTGGAGCAATAAACTGCGGAACAGTTAAAGAGAAATCTACAGCGACAGGATTGATTTCCCCCAAAAATAGACTTAACGCAATACCTAAACCCAATACCCAAATCATCACGTAACGCGGTGTAAAGCGCTTCGCCACAAGGAATACCAATAGCATGCCAAACACAATAATAGGCATTGTATCTGTTGCTGAAAAAAGCCCTAGACCAAACTGAAATAAGATCCCCGCCATCATAGCCGCAGCAATACTCTGCGGAATAAACCTTAATAACTTATCAAAGTAGCCGGTCACACCGATGATAAATATCACCACTGCAGTGGTGATATAAGAACCAATAGCTTCATTCAAAGTAATACTTGGAAATAACGTAACCAGTAAAGCAGTGCCTGGCGCAGACCACGCCGTAATGACCGGCACCTTAAACTTTATTGATAGATAAATACCCGCGACTGCTGCACCAATAGACACACCCCAGATCCATGATGCCATCATCGCCACAGATACTTCGGCTTGCTGCGCGGCTTGGAAAAAAATAATTAACGGGCCTGAGTATGAAATCAAGACAGCTAAAAAACCTGCAACAGTGGCTGAGATAGACCAATCTTTTTGTAGTTGTTTTATTAGATTTTTCATTAGGTCTCTAACTCTACGTCTGAGCTTAAGTGATCGGAACTAGCCCTTATCACCACCACCGACAGGGAGTACTGTGCCGGTTATATAAGAGGACTCATCGGAAGCCAAAAACAAGATCGCATTAACCTGCTCCTGGATACTTCCATAGCGTCCAAAGAAGGTACGCTCAATGGTTTGTTCAACCACTTCCTGCATCCATTGTTTTTCATTGTCTGACATAGGGTTATCGTTACGTGAAACCTTACGCGGCGGCGCTTCTGTTCCGCCGGTTGCCACCGCATTCACGCGAATACCATCTTTGGCATGCTCTAAAGCTAACGAAGCAGTCAAAGCATTCACACCACCTTTTGACGCTGAGTAAGGCACTCGATTAATGCCACAGGTAGCAATCGATGAAACATTGACGATCGTACCTTTCTGACTTTTGATCATTTCCGGCAATACTGCGCGGCAGCACCACAAGGTCGGAAACAATGAACGTCCTACTTCTTTGATGATTTCCTCTTCAGAAAACTCTTGGAAGGGTTTCATCCAAATAGCGCCGCCGACATTATTGATAAGTGCGTCAATACGGCCATAGGTCTGTATGGTTTTTTCTACGACAGCTTGCGCACCGGCTAAGACTTCTAAGTCAGCATTAACTGTAATCGCTTCGCCGCCAGCCTGTTTAATCTCGTTGAAGACTTCTGCCACATATTCTGAGCGATCAACTAGCACCACTTGTGCACCTTCTGCGGCGATTTGCACAGCAACACCGCGACCAATCCCCTGAGCCGCACCGGTCACAATAACGACTTTATTTAAAAATCTTTGACGATCTAACATACTTATTTTCTCCAGAAAATTTAATTTGCTGAGAATTTTTCAAAAAAGAAGTTTGCAGGATGGACGCTTTCGCTATCTAACCAACCGCGCACAGAATCAACCATAGGGACAGGCCCACAGAGGTAAATATCGACATCACCGGCATTAAGCCATTCACTCTCAACATGGCCCGTGACATACCCTTTGCGCGGATAATTGATTTCAGGACTAGAAACAACGGTACGAAATTCAAACCAAGGGAATTTATCTTGCAGCGCATTGAGCTTATCTAGCGCCACGAGATCAAAATCGTTAGTGGCGCCAAACACTAAACGAATTGGATACTCAGAACCTTTGTCTTCAAGCACTTGCAGCATGGATAAAAAGGGAGCAATACCAGTGCCACCAGCAAACATAATGGTCGGACGCACAATAGTACGTAAGTAAAAACTGCCATAAGGCCCTGTATAAGTGATGGGATCACCTACTTTTGCGTTAACACTGAGGTACTCACTCATCTGGCCATTGGTAACATTGCGTACAACAAAACCAGTCAAGCTCTCACCTGGTTTAGTACTGAAAGAATAAGAGCGCGATTCGCTGGTGCCCGGAATAGAAACTTTGACATATTGGCCAGCTAAGAAATTAATCTCTGGCTGCCCATCATCAAGCTTAATATCAAAAGCGATCGTAGAGTCTGAGACTTTATCAAGGTTGGCTAAGGTCCCTTGGAACTCATGCACTTCAGTCTTACACACGTCAGAAGACGCCTGGATCTGAAATACCGCATCTGAGGTTGGCTTACATTGGCAAGCTAAAATATAACCTTGCGCAGCCTCTTCTGGCGTTAAAGCATCTTCAATATATGTCTCTTCAGGCATATCAAAGGAGCCCGTCTCGCAAAATGCTCGGCATGTTCCACAGGCACCATCACGACAGTCTAAGGGGATGTTAATTTTTTGACGATACGCAGCATCAGATAAAATCTCACCCTGAACAACTGTAATAAAGCGCGTAACACCATCTTCAAACTGAAGAGCTACATTATGATTTGACATGACTGAAGATCCTATATAAAACCTTAAAACACTTTATCTTTCAGCCAGTTTTTAAATAGCTGAAATTATTACCGAACAAGACAGATTTTAAAGATGATAAATATCAATAACTTGATTGATATAATCATTTTTCAGAATCACATACTTACTAAGTATTTGTGGGTGCTCACCAGAAAAGTCAATTTCATAACGAGACATACCAAAATAACTATAACTTTTCTTATAACGATAACTTAAAGTGTTCCAATTAAAACGAACGGTAACTTTACTGCCATCACACTCAACAACTTCAACGTTACTAATATTATGACTGGTTCGTGTATCTGGCATGGTTGCAGAAGAGCGCTCTGTTTTTATACGGAAAACACGATCCTCTAAGCCTTGGCGGTCGGCATAATAAATCAGTGAGATTTCAGACTGCGGATCCTCAGTTAGACGATCGTCATCATCCCAAGAAGGCATCCAAAAAGATGCGCTTGGTGCATAACATGCCAACCAATCATCCCAGCGCTCATCGTCCAGTAAACGAGCTTCACGATATAAAAATGCTTTAACATCCACTATGTTTGGCGTAACGCTCATGACTACTCTCCCTGCTCTGAAGCATTTAAGATCGCAAGGTTCTGCTCTGCAGTAATTGCTTTTTTCATCGCACTTAGCCAGTACTGATGCTGCGCTAAATACAGACCTTCATCTTCAGTTTTAATACAGCTTAGCTTTGGCTTAAGACCAATTTCATCAGCTACAGCATCAGGCCCTTGGACCCAATGTTTTGATCCACGGCACATATCATTCCACTCAAGCGCAATACCGTTGTAGCCCTCTTGGCAGGCGCGGAACTCTTCAAGATCATCAGGTGTTGCCATACCTGACGCATTAAAAAAGTCTTCATATTGACGAATACGTCTTGCACGTGCTTCTGACGCTTCTCCAACAGGGCCAATGCAATAAATAGTGACTTCTGTTCTGTCAACAGAAAGCGGGCGCAGCACACGTATTTGCGAACCAAACTGATCCATTAAATAAACATTTGGATAGAGGCATAAGTTACGTGAACGCTCGATCATCCACTTGGACATGGGTGCGCCAAATTTTTTAGTATATTCTTCAGACTTAGTAAAGTTAGGACGATCTTCTGGGTTGGCCCACTGTGTCCAAAGCAACATATGGCCATTATCAAAGCCATATGAACCACCGCCTTGCTTACCCCAGCTACCCGCGCTCATTGCACGAATATTATCAACAGCATCTTTTTCTTTTCTCTGTTGGGTGGTCGCGGCATAGTTCCAATGCACGGCGGAAACATGGTAGCCATCAGCACCGTTTTCAGCGGTCAGTTTCCAGTTACCGTCATACACGTAAGTTGAAGCTCCGCGCAACACCTCTAAACCCTGATCAGACTGACCTACAATCATGTCAATAATTTTAGTGGTCTCACCTAGAAATTCTTCTAACGGCAATACATCTGGATTTAAACTACCAAACAAAAAGCCTTTATAGCTTTCAAAGCGTGCTAGTTTTTTCAGGTCGTGTGAGCCTTCTGTATTGAAACAATCAGAATACCCAGCATCAACAGGATCTTTAACTTTTAATAATTTACCAGAGTTGTTAAAAGTCCAACCATGGAATGGGCAGGTGTAGGTTGCCTTATTACCTTTTTTATTACGACAAATCTGTGCACCGCGGTGTGAGCACGCGTTAATCATGCCATTTAACTCACCAGTACGATTACGCGCAATAATAATCGGCTGACGGCCAATATGAGTTGTATAGTAGTCGTTATTATTTTTAACTTGGCTTTCATGCGCTAAATAAACCCAGTTACCTTCAAAGATATATTTCATCTCAAGGTCGAACAAAGTTTTATCTGTAAATACAGATCTATGCAGCTTGAATTCGTCAGTCTCATAATTTTCAACAAGTAAATCATCGATACTATCGAGATGACTAATATTAGTAACGGGTATGTTAGGCATATTCTTATCTCCAAACACCAAGGCAAACAAAGGTTGTAACTGCCAGTAAGTACCGGCAGTAACTGATACACAAATTGACTTAAGCGCGGCGACGCTCAATTTCTGTAGTCGGGGCATTAGCCGTATCTTTAACTAATACAATATCAAAGTTTATTTGTTTAAATGGTTTGTTTAAGCCTCGAGTTTCGATTGCAGTGCTATCAGTGACATCAACAGCAGTTGCAACTAAGCCATCACGCGTTGCGAACGCAAAGTCATCCCAAAGGTACTCATCACCCTCAAGGTTGAACTGTGTGGTCAGCTTTCTATAGCCTGGGCTCGACACAAAATAGTGGATATGCGATGGTCGATTGCCGTGACGGCCTAACTTATTCAGTAACGCCTGAGTTGTGCCTTCTGGTGGGCAGCCATAACCAACAGGCATTGTTGTCTGTGCAACATATTGACCGTTAGTGTCTGTAAAAATGGTGCGACGCAAGTTGAAATCAGATTGGCTTTTATCAAAAAATGAGTAGTTACCTAAACTATTGGCATGCCAAATTTCCACTTTGGCCCCCTCAATAATATTACCCTCTGTATCTCTCACCAAGCCTTCAACAAATAGGGTGTCAACCGTATCTGACTCAGAACCATCATCCATACGCGCAAAACCTACAGTTTCAGGAGTCCCTGCAACATATAAAGGCCCTTCAATCGTTCTCGGTGTACCGCCTATGACGCCAGCCTGAGCATCGGCTTCATCAGCGCGAAGATCAAGGAAGTGTTCCAAACCTAATCCCGCTGCTAATAAACCTAATTCATTAGCCTGCCCTGCATCAGTTAAGTACTCTAAACCTTTCCAAACTTCAGATTGAGTTAAATCAAGATCTTCAATCGCTTTAAATAAATCAGTGACTAAACGAACGACAATCTCTTGGACTCGCTTATCAACAGCACCTTTTGCTGTATCAATGTTCATTTTTTTTACAAGTGCTTCAATATCTGTATATTTCATTTTTTCACCTTTTACTTTTTATTTTAATTATTTTTTACTTTGATATTTAATATTTATTAAATATCGCTTTCACGAATAGACGATGGATGACGATTAAGTGGCATAACCTTAATATCCATATAAGGGAAAAGAGGTAAACCTTGTAATAGATTATGTAGCTCTTCATTACTATCTACATCAAATATACTGATATTTGAATATTCGCCGGAAATCCTCCACAAGTGACGCCATTTACCTTGCTCTTGTAAAGACTGGGAATACATTTTTTCTTTTAACTTAATCTGATTTATTTTCTCTTCATCAATATCTAACGGAATATTTACATCCATACGTACATGAAAAATCATAAAATCTCCAAAATCAATTTAATAGTTATTTAAAACGCAAGTTATCAATTTTATTTTCATCTAACTCGATTCCAAGCCCAGGCGTACTTGGAATAACCAATCCGAAATTTTCGTACTGTAGCGGGGCTTTAAGAATATGTTCGGTCAGCAACAAGGGACCAAAAAGTTCTGTGCCATAGGCAAGGCTCTCAAATGTAGAGAATACATGGGCAGAGGCTATAGTACCGACAGGGCCTTCCAGCATGGTTCCACCATACAGATCAATTCCAGCAAGCATTGCAAGCCGACTGACTTCACAACTTTCTAGAAGGCCACCTGACTGAGCAATTTTCACCGCAAATACTGAAGCAGCATTACGCTTTGCTAAGTTATAGGCTGTTTCAGGCCCCTTAAGTGACTCATCCGCCATAATTGCGATATCGAACTTACGCGTAAGACGCGCCATGGCGTCGTCATTTTCAGTTGTACAAGGTTGCTCAATTAAATCAATTCCCCCCGCTTGAAGGAGGCTAATACCTTTATTAGCCTCGAGTTCTGTCCATGCCTGATTGACATCAACACGAATTGATACATCAGCACCCAGTGCCTGCTTAATAGACAGCACATGCTCAACATCTTCTTCTACCGTACGCGAGCCAATTTTCAGTTTAAATATATTGTGTCGTTTCGCCTTGATCATCTGATGCGCTTCAGCAATATCTTTTTCTGTATCACCTGATGCTAAAACCCACAACACGGGAACGCTTTCACGTAAACGCCCACCTAATACTTCACTTAAAGGCAGCCCCAATCGCTGTGCATGAATATCCAGTAATGCAGTTTGAATCGCACATTTAGCAAAGCGATTACCTTGAATATTATTTTTAATTGCAAACAGTGTTTGAGCTAAGTTTGCTGGCGGTAAAGACTTCATCAGAGGAGAAAAATAGCTTTCAATATTAGCCTTGATACTCTCTGGACTTTCTTCACCATAACCCAAACCACCAATAGTCGTTGCTTCACCCCAACCAATAACACCATCATCAGTGGTCACTTTAACCAAAACTAATGTTTGCGTGTGCATTGTGGCTACGGCCATTTTATGTGGGCGAATAGTTGGAATTTTCACCAGCAATGTTTCTATATTTTTATACATAATTCGCCTATATTTCTTGTGCTGCTCATTGACTGCCTATACTCTAATAGAACAAATTTACTGCTGTCTAAGACTTAATCAGCATCTTTTTATACTTTAAAGGTATACGGAAGTGGAATTACGGCACTTGAAATATTATGTTGCTGTTGTTGAAGAGCAGAGCTATACAAAAGCGGCGGAGAGGCTCTTTATTTCACAGCCACCATTAAGCCGCCAAATTCAAAATCTTGAGCTTGAGCTAGGCGTACAGCTCTTTGAGCGTGGCAGTCGGCCGGTAAAAACAACTGAGGTTGGTCAATTCTTTTATCTACATGCTGTAAAGCTTTTAGCCAATGCAGAAGAAATAAAAATGATGACCCAACGCGTGGGCACGGCTGAAAAAACCTTGACTATTGGTTTTGTGGGCTCTTTATTGTTCGGCTTACTACCAAAGATAATTTACTTATTCCGTCAGCAGCAGCCGAAATTGAGAATAGAGCTGCAAGAAATGAATACAAAACAACAAATAGAAGCACTAAAAGAAGGGAAAATAGATGTAGGATTTGGCCGTTTGAGGATCTCAGACCCAGCAATCCGCCGTATTTTGTTAAGAGAGGAACCATTAATGGTTGCTGTACACGCACAGCACCATCTCTGTATCTTTGAGCAAGGCTTGTATTTATCTAATATTATTGATGAAAATATTTTCATCTATCCTAATCATTCTAAGCCTAATTTTTCGACTCAGATGCGCAGTTTATTTTATGAGCATGGCTTCGACCCTAGCCATTTAATAGAAGTGCGAGAGGTTCAGCTGGCCTTGGGCTTAGTGGCTGCAGATGAAGGTATTTGTATTATTCCGCAAAGTGCTAGAGCGATTCAGATCCCCAATCTAAAATTTATCCCACTATTGGATAAGGCAGCGATCAGCCCTGTATTTTTAGCGGCACGCAATATGGATGAAAATTCAAATATACAGTCGTTGATGGAGTGCATTTATCAAGTCTACGATCAAGAATCTATTGTGTATCAGCGTAAAGCCAATAATGAAAACGCTAACTGATCACTTAACTCAATATGCAGCTTATCACCGCGATCAGCGCAATATTATGAGTCACTTTATAGGGATTCCACTGATTGTTATCGCTGTGGCTATTTTACTCTCACGCCCTGGATTTTTTGTCTATGGGCTTTGGCTATCGCCCGCACTGGCCGTAAGTATTGCCGCCGCTGTGTTTTATCTAGGCTTGGATCTGGGCCTCGGAGCAAGCATGACGGTCTTGCTTGCTCTCTGTGTATGGTTGGCAATGCATTGCGCGCAGTTATCCACAAGCGCTTGGTTAACTTGGGGTATCAGTAGCTTTATCATCGGTTGGATGATTCAGTTTATCGGACACTATTATGAAGGTCGTAAACCTGCGTTTATCGATGACATTATGGGCTTAGCCATTGGCCCATTGTTTGTCGTAGCTGAATTAGCGTTTTTATGTGGTCTACGTCAACCGCTTAAGCACGATATTGAAGCGCGTCTTGACCCAGGTATAGATAAATAAGCACGCAACTATTTGATCAGCGACCAGTCGTATAGCTACGACTCAGATGAAGGATTGTATTATGCGTTACAGCACAGACAGCCACACCCCAGTCATGGGTTATTTGTTATGGATCTTTGGTTTTTTAGGTTCGCATCGTTTTTACTACGGCAAACCCATCACTGGAACCATTTGGTTTTTTACCCTGGGCTTGTTCTTTATCGGCTGGATTATTGATTTATTTTTAATCCCCAGCATGGACCGACAAGCGAGCCTTCGCTTTCATGCAGGCCGTACTGATTACAATATTGCGTGGATTCTCTTAACTTTTTTAGGTGTATTCGGCGTGCACCGTATGTATCAAGGTAAATGGATCACTGGGATTTTATACTTATGCACAGGCGGTTTTTTCTTACTGGGTGTGCTCTATGATTTCTGGACGATGAATCAGCAAATATCCATTAAGAATCAAATTTTTAATTCTTCTTTTGATTAATTATCAAAACAAAAAAAGCTGCTTAACACATAAAGCGCTAAGCAGCTTTCAGACAGGGTCGCTGAACTTAACGCTTTGTTGGTCGCGGCCAGTTTTCTAAATTACGCTGACGTCCACGGCCGACGGCCAAAGCATGTGCCGGAACATCGGCAGTAATTGTCGAGCCGGCGCCGGTGGTTGAACCATCACCTAAATGCAATGGCGCCACCAATGAGCTGTTAGAGCCAATAAAGACATCCTCGCCCATTACAGTTTTGAATTTATTCACGCCATCATAATTACAGGTGATCGTGCCTGCACCAACATTGGTCCGTGCGCCGATTTCGCTATCACCCAAATAGGTCAAATGCCCTGCTTTCGCGGCCTCACCTAAGCGAGTATTTTTCAATTCAACAAAGTTACCCACATGCGCACGTGCAGCCAATACGGTTCCTGGACGTAAACGCGCGAATGGACCGCAGTCGGCACCTTCACCAATATCAGCACCGTCTAAATGGCTATTGGCTTTAATCACCGCGCCGGCGCGCAAAATGGAGTCTTTAATCACGCAATTGGGACCAATCGAAACATTATCAGCTATCTCAACTTTCCCTTCTAAAATCACATTAATATCAATTAACACATCATGACCAACGCTGACTTCGCCGCGCAAGTCAAAACGTGTGGGATCAAGCAGAGTGACACCTTGCGCCATTAAACGCCGTGCTGCACATTGCTGATAGTGACGTTCCAGTTCTGAAAGCTGTAAACGGTCATTGGCACCCTGTACTTCCATCGCATCACTAGCCGTTTCAGTGGCCACACTTAATCCGTCAGCTACCGCCATGGCAATAATATCGGTTAAATAATACTCACTCTGTGCGTTACTGTTAGATAGACGACCTAACCAATTCGTTATACGCTCACGTGGTGCAGCAAGAATTCCAGTATTACCCTCACAAATTTTAAGTTGCTCAGGATTGGCATCTTTATGCTCAACAATGGCCTGCACTGCACCATCAGCATTACGCACGATGCGACCATAACCAGCTGGGTTTTCGAGATTAACCGTCAATAGCGCCATGCTGTCGGCTGTGAGCTGAGTCAGTAAGCTGTCTAAAGTTGTTGCCTCAATCAACGGTACATCACCATATAAAACTAATGTGTTCTGCGCTTTTAAATATGGGATAG
>JAUCCC010000016.1:0-182409 GCA_034676485.1 Pseudomonas sp. | reverse complement strand
TGGCGATGAAAATTGCTGATAAAGACGAAGAAGTCGAAAGCAAAAAGGCCAAAGTTAAACTCAATCAGTGGGTGCGCCTGCACGATTACAACATCAGCCAGAAAGTACAGGTCATCGTTGAGCACTTTAAAGATAACGTCATGGGTTTATTGGGCGGCCAAGCCAAGGCGATGATTGTCACCAGTTCACGTAAAGAGGCGGTGCGTTACAAGCAGTCTTTTGATAAGTACTTGGTGTCCAAGCAATCCGAGAAAGGCTATCAAAACATTGCCGCGATGGTAGCCTTTTCTGGAGAAGTGGAGTTCACCGAAAAGGATCCGAACTTTGTGGCATTGATTGGTGAGACTGATTTTGGAAAGAAATGGACCGAAGCCAATATGAACCCCGGCCTTAAAGGCCGTGATATGCGCAAAGCCTTTGATAGCGATGATTACCAAGTGATGATTGTCGCCAATAAGTTTCAGACCGGCTTTGACCAACCGAAACTCTGCGCCATGTATGTGGATAAAAAGCTTGGTGGAGTGGAGTGCGTGCAAACCCTGTCGCGCTTGAACCGTACCTATCCCAGCAAGGCTGAGACCGGCACCTTTGTGCTAGATTTTTTTAATGAACCGCAAGATATTCTCGATGCCTTCCAGCCCTATTATCAAACCGCTGAACTTGCCGATGTCTCTGACCCCGATTTGATCTTTGATCTGTACGAGAAGCTACGCGCCGCCGGTATTTTCCAGTGGCATGAAGTTGAGCAGTTCTGTAATGCTTTTTTCGTCAAGAGTAAAAGCAACGCAGCCATCGGTAATATCTGCAAACCTGCGGTTGAGCGTTGGACTCATCGTTATAAATCTGCTGTGGCGGCTTACAAGCAAGCGCGCGATATGTTTGAGCGTACCAAACGCACTAAAGATGCCGTACTCATTGCTAACGCTGAAAACAGTTTTAAAGACTGCAAGCAGGAAAAAGACGCACTAGAGATCTTTAAAAAGGATCTCGGCACCTTTGTACGTTTCTATGAGTTTATGTCGCAGATCGTGGATTATGATGACAAAAATCTGGAAAAACTCAGCCTGTACGCGCGCAATCTGCGCCCGATGCTGCGTGAAGCTGAAACTGATGAAGACGATGTTGATCTGAGTAATGTGGTGCTCAGCCATTACCGCCTCTCTAAAATCCGTCAGCAAGATATTAAGCTCAAAGAAGACGCCGAAGGCTATGACTTAGAACCCGGCGATGCGCTGGGTACGGCCAAAGCGAAAGACAAACAAGCAGAGCTGCTCTCGGAAATTGTCGCCAAGCTCAACGAGCTGTTTATCACCGACGAACTGACCGAAGCAGATATGGTGAACTACGCCTACACGGTGCGCGACAAGGTGCGTGAAAACACACTAGTCATGCACCAACTGGCGAATAACACCCCAGAGCAAGCGATGCTCGGTGACTTCCCCAAAGCTGTGGATGATGCCATTTTAGGCAGCAGCGATGCCCACCAAAATCAGATGATGCAGTTGCTGAGTGACCCAAGAAAGGCCGAGCAGTTTTCTAAGTTGATCTTTGCGATGTTGAGTAATGGGGATTGATGCTTTTACTAAGCGCAGAGAAATAACACCAAACCTCAGCACAGCAGGCCTGCTAAGGCTGTGTCACAGTATTTTATAGGTGCAATAACAATGACAAATAGCGCTCATCTTGAAACAGGCTTGGTGATTAAAAACTTTATAAAAGGTACGGCATACAGCATCAGCCACTTGGATAAAGAGCACAGACTGCATGCCAGCTCTGAATATGTGGCTATTGAGTTCTTAATTGACGCGCCGAAAGATTACGCACCATCACCAGCCTGTACTGAGCAGCCCTATATCAGCCTGCACTTTGATCGCGCCAACTGTCAGCGTGAGCTTACAGAAAATTGCTATCAAGTACGCTGCGTGGAGGCGTGCGATACCTTTGATTTTATGCTCTGGGCTGAAAATGCCATCAGCGTACTGACCCAAGCTCTGACCGTGCCCGGTGTAACCGCAACGGATATCGCTGACTTTAAAACTGTTTTGCAGAGCGAACCCAGTCAGCGTTTCTTGTTTAAAACCTTTGCTAGCAGCGACACCATTTATCAGCTTGATCACTTGGCTGCAAACCAACTCCCGCGTGCTGCCTTTGGGGTTTTTACTGGTGGGGCTGATCTGAGTCTGCAAGAGTATGCAGCGGTGGATACATTGATTTTTGACCAACTGCATCAAGATGCTCACTCGCACATCGCAACCTGTGTTTTACCTGAGCAAGAAAAAGCTCGGGTGGCAGTTTTGTACGGGGTGACTGAGTAGCTGTTATAGTCTCTTAATATCTGGGAAAGCTCGATCTTAAAGCAGGCTAAAACTGTGGTTTGGATTGATTACTCTTTTTCGATCACTATTCAGGAAACGTTCGAACATGATGTCTTACCAATAAGCGCATCAAGATGCCGTGTCATACGATACTGTTGGTCGAGTTACGACGATTATTTACACACTGAGCTTAAAGCGTCACTCCATAATGGCGTAGCGTTACTACCATTAACCAGTAGCAGATCGCTGTGATAGCAATTGACACAGCTAAACTGGGATAAAAGCCAAGTCCTTTCGTCAGCAGAATAGGCAATGCAATAAACAATGCCAATGACGGTAGAACCAGCCAAAAAATACTGCTTGCAAGCGCGCTAACTTTGCCAACATCTCCTGTGTCTATGTAAAGCCAGAGCATTGCCAAGACCGAGGTCAGTGGCACCGATGCAAGTACGGCTCCTATGAATGAACTACGCTTGGATATTTCCGCTATGAGAACAACCAGAACAGCGGTCACTGCGACTTTTGCAATGTAGTAAGTCAACTGTGCATCTACCTTTTTCTGGTAACCGTATAACAGTTTATTGGTGAGTAGGCATGCCCATTGTCTGTCCAAACCTACTGATATTTAAATTAATGTCAGTAGCTGAGTATTAAATTCTTGAGCACAAATAGCAAGGTATTCCACTGCAATAATTCAAGCACGCGATACCTTCTGAAATCATTTTCCAGCGATTAATTTTATAAGGCGAAAGGGTAGTGTTAACGTCCAGTTCTGGATAAATAGATCTAATTTCTCAGGTATTCAACATGTCGGTGTAAAAATAGGCATAGAAAATCATCCTCGTTTTATCCATTTGATGTGATGACAACGCTCTAAGTATTTTAGCTGTTGCTCGCCTAGCTTTACGCCCATAACCTTAATACGCAGCTGAATGGTCACACTGATTGTTTAGACTACAGTGTTGCTGGTGAAGCGAATGGTAAGCTTTGCGCCTATCGGTAGAATGGTGAGAAGACCTTAAAGCAAGAGCAGTTTGTTTGGGTTGAGTAGCCCTCGCGCTGTTTGTTTGATAGATGGTATTGGCGCATGATCGATAAGCTGTTGTTGATTTTATAGTGTTTTATTTGGAGGTATGCTATGAGCGATTCCAATGCGAAGACCAATATTGCCCGGGATCTGGATCGGGCGGCACATGCGCAAATGGGGCAGCTGACTTCGGGTTTATCACCGGTGTCTATGATGGATGCTTTTTCTGATTGGTGGATTCATCTGGCGATCTCACCTGGGAAATGTTTGGAACTGACAACCAAGGCAGCTGACCATTGGATGCGTTTGAATCAGCAAGCATTAAACTGTATGCAGGTTCAATCAGAACCCTGCGTTGCGCCATTACCACAGGATCGTCGCTTCAGAGCAGAACACTGGCAGCAGTGGCCTTACGCTCTGATCTATCAAACTTTTCTACTAAATCAGGAATGGTGGCAGTGCGCAACGACTGATGTGCCTGGGGTTGATAAGCATCACGAGAATCAGATCACTTTTGCAATGCGCCAGATCCTAGACGTTTATTCACCCTCAAATTTCCTGCTGACTAACCCTGAAGTGCAGCAGGCTGCATTCAAATCTGGAGGGGCGACTTTGATGCAAGGTGCGCGTCACCGAGCTGAAGATGGGATGCGATTGCTGACTAAGAAGCCATTACCGGGCACAGAGAAATTCCGGCCCGGCCATGAGGTCGCGATAACGCCAGGGAAAGTGGTATTTCGCAATCATTTGATCGAGTTGATTCAGTACACCCCGCAAACAGCCACGGTGTTTGCTGAGCCGATACTCATGGTGCCGTCGTGGATCTTGAAATATTACATTCTTGATCTGTCATCAGACAATTCCATGGTCAAATATTTGCTAGAAAAAGGCCATACGGTCTTTATGGTGTCATGGCGCAACCCGAATGCAAGCGATCGTGATCTTGGCTTGAACGATTACTTAAAAACAGGTGTTATGGCAGCGATCGATGCTGTGTCGGAGATTGTTCCACAGCGCAAGATTCAAGCGGTTGGTTATTGCCTTGGCGGTACGCTGTTGGGTATGGCGGCGGCCTTGATGGCGCGATCTAAGGATGATCGTCTTAAGTCACTGACATTGTTGGCAGGTGGCCTTGATTTCACTGAGCCAGGAGAGTTGGGGCTTTTTATTGATGAAAGCCAGCTCGCTTTTCTGGACAGTATGATGGCCAAAAAGGGCTATTTGGACGGCAAGCAAATGTCCAATACTTTTACCTTGCTCAACTCGCGTGACTTGTTGTGGTCGCGCCGTGAACGTGAGTACCTGATGGGGGAGCGTCAACCAGTTAACGACTTTGCTGCTTGGAGTCTTGATGTTACGCGCATGCCTTATCGACAGCATAGTGAATACCTGCGTGGTCTTTACCTTAAGAACGACTTAGCCGAAGGACGCTACAAAGTTGACGGTAGACCCATTGCACTCTCCGATATTCGAGTACCTGTTTTTGCACTAGGCACACAGCGCGATACTGTTACACCTTGGCGTGCGGTTTACAAAGTGCATCAGTTAACGCCTAATATCGACATCACCTTTTGCTTAACCACCGGCGGTCATAACGTGGGCGTTATTAACCCTCCTGAGCTAGAAGTGAAACGTGGTTATCAATTGCGCACGCTGGTGAGTGATGACGCCTTTGTGGATCCTGAAGCTTGGGCTGCTACTACTCCTTCGCAAGACGGTTCTTGGTGGCCGGCTTGGGAAGACTGGCTGCGTTTGCAGGCGGGGAAACGTGGTGAGCTGCCAACGATGGGCAGCGAGACGCACCCGCCGCTTGAAGACGCCCCAGGTGGTTATGTGCTGATTCCTTAAGGACGCATATTGAATCAGTGTGGCCGAGGGTGGTGTGTGTTTGATAAACCACAATCGCGGGCATAAATGCCCGCCGGCTGAAACACCTCGACGCCATCATACAAGGGCGGGCACTTGTGCTCGCGTTTACATTCAGGATGATGTGCAGCGGAACAATGGTTGCTTGATCAACATCGGCAAAAAACAACTTTCCGATTTCAAGACATTACATTATGGCCCGCATCAACAAAGGCAATATTGCCCGTCACGTTGCGTGCATAGTCGCTGACTAGACCGGCGGCCATATTGCCGACGTCTTCTAAGGTTACTAAACGGCGCTGTGGTGCGCGCGCTCGTGCATCGTCAATCAATGTATCGAAATAGGCGATACCTGAAGCGGCACGGGTTTTCATTGGTCCTGGAGATAGCGCGTTAACGCGGATGCCGCTGGGGCCCAGTTCTGCCGCTAGGTAGCGTACTGATGCCTCAAGCGCCGCCTTGACGGGACCCATGATGTTGTAATGATCAACTACTTTTTCGGCACCATAATAACTGACGGTTAGCAGGCAGCCACCGTTCTTCATCAAGGGTTCAGCTTTTTTGGCTAGGCGTATAAATGAGTGACAGGAAATGTCCATCGCCTGTGCAAAGCCTTCGCGTGAACAGTCTGTCACTCGGCCGTGTAAGTCGACTTGTGGACAAAAGGCGATAGAATGCAGCAGGAAATCAATCTGTCCCCATTGCGCTTCAATGTGTTCAAAGAGGGCGTCAAGTTGGGCATCGTCTTGCACATCTAATGGCAGAAATATGTCAGCACCAACTTCTTGTGCGATCGGTTCCACGAAGGCTTTGGCTTTTTCATTTATATAGGTGACGGCGAGCTGCGCGCCAGCCTTTTGAAAGGCGCGGGCACAACCTGCAGCAATCGAATCACCATTAGCAATACCGATGACAAGACCACGTTTGCCATCTAATAAATTCATCATTAAACATCTCTATGTTGTGTTGGTTTATTTGCTATAAACGAGTTTTTTTAGTGTTTATTTCTGCAGTGGTCGTTCTTCAATAAAGCGCTCAAAATCGTCCACCATTAAAGGCTTAGAGAACAAATAGCCTTGGATATAATCACACGACAGAGCTTGCAAAAACTCGAGTTGTTCTTGGCTATCAACACCTTCGGCGACTGTTTTAAGGTTTAAGCTATGCGCTAAAGCTATGGTCGCACGGACAATATGCTCATCGGAGCCAGCACCACCAATCCCAATAATGAAGCTGCGATCTATTTTTAATTGACTCGCATCAATCGCCTTTAAATAACTCATCGAAGAGTAACCTGTACCAAAGTCATCGATCGATATATTGATACCCGCTTTTTTAAGCTGTTGCAGGTTATCAATTACCCTTTCTGAGTCGGTCATCAATGTGGTTTCTGTGATTTCAACACAGACTTGTTCAACAGGAATGCAAGGTTTTCCATCATGCTCAACATGCGCTCTGCTAAAGAATCTCTAGCTAACTGGATTGCAGAAATATTCATAGATATTCTTCCAAATGCAATCCCGCGAAGATTCCACTCAGCCATTTGCTCAAATAGATTCTTCATAAGCCAGTTGCCAATTGCTAAAATTTGACCAGACTCCTCAGCTAGAGGGATAAACTCAACCGGTGAGACCCACTCACCATCAGCTATTTCCCAGCGTATCAGCGCTTCTGCGCCGTGAGTATGACCCGTGGCGGCATCAACCTGTGGTTGGTAACGTAAGCTAAAAGCTGTTTCAGAGTGCACCGCTGTTTCTAGCTGCTGTTGCAGATAAACACGTCGCCTTATCAGCGCATCCATCGCTTCATCAAAGAAGCGGAAGGTGTTTTTACCTGCATGCTTAGCACGGTACATTGCCATATCTGCTTGACGTAACATCGTGGATGCATCTGATGTTTTGCTATTACCGACTGAAACACCAGCGCTACAGGTGATGTTAAACATGCCATCAGCATAATGAAACGAGTTAGTAATCACCGTAACCAGCTTGCTAGCGAAGCTGGTTAGCTGCTTTAGGCTGTCGACTTTCTTAACTAATACCGCAAATTCATCTCCACCCAGCCGTGCAAGTAAGTGATTGTCACCCATTAAGCTCTGCAAACTAGATGTGGTATGAATTAAGAGAGCATCACCTGCTTCATGACCCATGGTGTCATTAATATCTTTAAAACGATCGAGATCGATAAATATAACTGCTATGTCTACTTGGTCAGGGTTTTTAAATGTCCGGTGTAAATGTCGTTCAAAATAGCGTCGATTTGGCAAATCGGTTAAAGAATCATGGTCGGCTAAATACAGTGCTTTTTGCTCCGCATTTTTACGCGCAGTGACATCCTCATGAACTGCAATAAAATGCTCAATATTGTTTTTTTCATCCAAAATAGGTGTAATCGTTTGTTCCACTACGAGGGTATAGCCTGATTTGTGCCGGTTAATAACTTCTCCCCTCCAGCTTTTACCGGCTAAGATTGCCGTCCATAATTCATTATAAAAATCTTTCGATTGATAATTTGACTTCAATATACTAGGTTTTTTTCCTTTTACTTCTTCAAAAGAGTAGCCAGTCAGTACCGTAAATGCATTGTTAGTCCAATGAATATCACCCTTTTTATTGGTAATGAAAATGGCATTGGCGGTACTTCTGATAGCGGTGCTTAATAGGTGTATATCACCTTGCGTATGCCAGCGTTTTTCTCGTAACACAGCAATTACCAAAGCAGCAATAATCGTAATGATTGAAATAACCAGCAGAAATAAGCGCATCATCTTTTCATCATGTCGCCAAGCAGCAAGAGCCTGTGCTTCGTCAGACACCAAGACCAGAATTAAAGGCAATAAAGAAGTTGAGCGATAGCTTACCAAGTACTCACTGTCAGCGATGGGTGTACGAAACTGGCCCCAGCTTTTTTCCTTAACACGCTTTAAGAGAGAAGGGGTGTCAGGTTTGATGGCACCCGCTGTTAGCAGCTTTTCGCCATCGTAACGATATAAGTGAATATAAGATGGAAAAGAATCAGTAATGGAAGCGAACAAATTATAAAAATATTGAGGGTTTATCGCAGCAACCAGCACCTGTGATAACTGGCCCTGCGCATCACGAACAGGTACACAGAAGGGGTTATAGCGATGAGCCGATTGTGCAGCAAAAGGATCATTGGGATAACGACCTTGTTGTGGGGTTTCCATAACAAACTCGGTCAAAGGTTCACGCTTAAGCAAGGCAAGACAAGAATAAGCTCCGACACTGCCCTGACTTTTTGTCACAGAAGCAAGCACCATTCCATCAGTATCGAGTACATCAATGGCCCTTAGTTGGGGGGATATACGTAAATGTTCCTGCAGTACTTTATTAATATCTAGGCCGGAGTCTTGCAAAGATAAGCTTTCAGCAAGGGTTTGCATTGTGCTATTCACTGATTGAAATGAGCGCACAACCGTGTCCTCAAGCGCATGCAGTAAGACCGCATTGCTTGTATCTTGCTCAGTAAGACTTCTTGCGACGCCTTGTCGTGCTGTGTGTTGCAGCACCAGCCAAAAACAGAGCAAAATAAATATTACTGTAAGAAAAACCCACTTTTGTCTAAAAGCAGCATTTCTCAATAAGGACGTCATATTAGTGAGCACTGGTTAAATCTGTATCCTAGAAAATCAAAGAAATAGTAGTGCGCTATATTAGCATTTAACATGATTGCCAGAAGGAGAATTCTTATGGAGCCTCTGAATAACTCCCCACTTTTTGCGATAATAGCCGCATCGACCATTTTTTAGCCCAGCGAGCCGAATCATGAGCCAGTTGACTTTTGCCGAAGCAGAATACCAGAACAAAAAGCGTAAGACGCGTCGTGAGATTTTCTTGGAAAAAATGGATGCCATTATTCCTTGGAAGCGCTTGGAGAATCGCGCCGCTAAGCATTACCCAAAAGGTGAAATGGGGCGTCCCCCTTATCCGCTCAGTGTGATGCTGCGAGTGCACTGTTTGCAGTTGTTCTACAACCTTAGCGATCCGGCTCTGGAAGATTCGCTGTATGAAATTGAATCAATGCGCCGCTTTGCAGGATTGCGTTTATCAGACAATATTCCTGATGAAACAACAATTTTAAACTTCCGTCACTTCCTTGAAAAGCATGGGCTGGGCAAGCTATTTCTGAAGGAAATTAACAAGCACTTGCAGCATCAAGGCTTGCTGTTTCGCGAAGGCACCATTGTGGATGCCAGCATTATTTCCGCACCGAGCTCAACGAAAAATCAAAGCCGCAAGCGCGACCCAGAAATGCATTCCAGCAAGAAAGGCAACCAATGGCACTTTGGCATGAAGATGCATATCGGCGTGGATGATGTCACAGGTATGATTCATAGCGTGGAAAGTACGGCTGCCAATGTGCACGACGTAACCATGACTGCAAGCCTTCTACATGGCGAAGAAAAAGCGTGTATTTGGTGATGCTGGATACCTAGGTGTTGAAAAACGCAGGGAAAACAAAGAGCGCAAAAATCTTGCCTGGCTGATCAGTGCTCGAATCAGTAAGCGTAAAACCATGACCGAAAATGAGCAGGAAATTGAAAAAATGAAAGCCAAGCTACGCGCTAAAGTTGAGCATCCGTTTCGCTACATCAAGTGCGTATTTGGCTATAACAAAGTTCGTTACAAAGGGCTTGATAAAAACCATAACCGTTTGTGCCTGCTGGCGGGGCTAACGAACCTCATGATCGGTAGGAAATACTTGCTGGCTTAGGGTTAGTGCGCCCTTAATCCGCCAAAACGGCGAATTAAGGGCTAAAAAGGTGGTTTTACCTCGAAAACGGCCTTTTTTAGCTGTTTTTTTGAGTTTTCGAGTCATTTTCTGAAAAGCTCAATAATAAGCTGAGATTTTCAGAGGTTCCTTATGACACAACAACCTCAGCTTGCTTTATTAGGAAAAAACTGCATTAAGCGCATGTTAACAACCTTAATGGTTTTACTTCTGCAGGGATTGCTGCTTCAACACAACGCTTTTGCTATGTCGGACCGAGAGGAAAAAATAAAAAAATCAGGAAAATTACACGTTTGTATATGGCCTGATTACTTTTCTATCTCTTACAAAAACCAGAAAACAGGTCAATTGGAGGGCATTGATATAGGCTTGTCGCAAGAATTTGCTAAGGATTTGGGTGTGGAGGTTGAGTATGTCTTCACTCACTTCGGTATTTTCATGCAAGATATACAACAAGACAAATGCGATATTGCCATGTTTGCTGTGGCCATAACAGATGAACGCACTAAAATTATCGATTATAGCGATCCTTATCTCAGCAGTGGTATGTATGGTGTTGCCAGTAAGTCAAACCCTGTTCTTGATAGTTGGGAGTCAATTGATCAGTCAGGGGTCATCGTATGCGTGCAAAAAGGAACCTTTATGGAGGGAGTGATGCGTAACAGCTTAAAGCATGCCGAACTTATGACTGTGATTAAAAATAGCCAACGTGAGATTGAAGTACGCTCGGGTCGTGCTGATGTCTTTATTGCAGACTATCCTTATGGGCAAAAAATGCTTAAAGTTTACGACTGGGCGAAATTATTAACTCCAAAGAGTGACACAGATCAATTCCAGTACGCTTATGTCGTTAAAAAAGGTCAATCACAATGGTTAGAGCGGGTTAATGCCTTTGTGCGAGCAATCAAAGCTGACGGTCGTCTCGAGTATCATGCGCAAAAAAATAATTTGCTCCCCATCGTATTACATTAACTAAACGCTAGGCTCTCTCTCGAACTCTATATGTTGTTGATAAATTAAGTATCAGACTCAATAGCACATCAAAAAATCAGCTTTGTGGGGGCCCAGTTAGAGTAATCACTTAGGGTCTTCGAGCAATATGTTTAAAGTATTTTTTGCTCACTGGGCAACTCAATATGGCGAGTGCTTTTGCCTAGATGGATAGTTGACTTTATTAGACCGTTACATAGTTTGTGATTTTCTATACTATGTCTCTTGGAAAATTAAAGCCAAAACTCAATACGGACATAGTCCCTGAATATACTGTTTTCAATTTGAGGTGGGCACAGGTAAGCAAGCTGCTATTTAAGCCTACTGAAGGACGTATATGAAATCAGACTTTAAGTTCTCTCGAAAGCAAAGAGTTAATTTTATTATATGTCTTGTGATCGCAGTTCTTGCGGCAGGATTCGTATTTTCTAGCCGTGGTTTATTACTCGAGCACGGCCCTGAATCTCATGCCTCAATCATATTCGCTGTTGCGCAGCTATCAGCGCTTGTTGCAGCTATAGTTGCTTTGACAGTTTGGCTTTGGGTTAAACGAAGCGCTCAAACCGGCGCGGAATACGAAGAAAGCTTGCAGCATTTACAGGCGGCAGAAAAGGAAAAAAACGAACTGAGAATGGCGCTCAATGCACATGCTATTGTTGCCATGACAGACTCGCGTGGCGTTATAACTCAGGTCAATGATAAGTTTTGTACGATTTCCCAATATTCCCGTGAAGAGTTGATTGGGCAAACTCACCGCGTGATAAATTCGGGGCACCATCCCCAAGATTTTTTTAAGGGTTTGTGGCGCACTATCACTCGTGGTGAGGTCTGGAGCGGCGAAGTTTGCAATCGGGCAAAAGATGGTTCGCTGTACTGGGTGCAATCAACCGTCGTGCCGTTGATCGGTAAAAATGGCAAACCAGAACAATATATAGCTATCCGTGCAGATATAACCGCAAGAAAAGAAGCTGAGGCCAAAACACAGCGTATGGCGTTGCACGATGGGCTGACTGGACTGCCAAATCGACGCTTGATGACGGTCAGGCTCACAAATGCGATATCCAGCAAAGCACGGTATTCAGGCTATGGCGCGGTCTTGTTGATGGACCTTGACCACTTCAAAGAAGTCAATGACATGCTAGGGCACGCTCTTGGCGATGAGTTACTTCAGCAAGCCTCTTGGCGTTTGTCCAACAGTGTTCGCCAAACAGATACGGTGGCACGCTTTGGTGGTGATGAGTTCGTCATTATCTTGGAGAATGTTGGTTGTGACCTTGATAGTGCTATGACGAACACTAAAAATATCAGCGAAGTTATTCGTAAAGCGTTGGCAGAACCTTATCCGCTCGGCAGTCAGCAATTAGAGGTCACTCCGAGTATGGGTGTGGTTCTTTTCTGTAAGGAAGATGATGATCCGGAAGAGTTGATCAAACAAGCTGACATCGCTTTGTATGCCGCAAAGGAAGCGGGCCGTAACCAGCTGTGTTTTTTCGATCCTTTGTTGCAGGCAGAAACCATTGAACGAGCGTTACTGGTTCAAGATTTACGACAGGCGCTACAAAAGGGCGAGTTGACCTTGTTCTATCAGCCTATTGTTGACGCTCAGCAGCGTATTAGAAGTGTTGAAGCGTTACTGCGATGGTTCCACCCCAAGCATGGAGTGGTGCTGCCGGATAAGTTTATTTCTCTGGCTGAAAAAAGCGGATTGATTTTACCGATCGGTAAGTGGGTGCTGGAAACCGCTTGTGCGCAATTGGCTGAGTGGCAGCAAGACCCGGAGCGAGAGGCTTTAGTAGTGGCTGTTAATGTCAGTGCTCGACAGTTGAATCAAGCTAATTTCGTGGACACAGTAAAAACAGTGCTGGCACAAACGGGAGCTCGTGCAGGCCGTCTCAGGCTTGAGATAACAGAAAGTATTTTTCAGGATAATGTTAGTGGCTCAATTGCCAAGATGGATGCTTTACGTGAAGAAGGCATCAGGTTCTCTATGGATGATTTTGGCACCGGCTATTCATCGCTCAGTTACCTGAAACGACTTCCGCTGGCTCACTTGAAAATCGATAAGTCTTTTATTGATGATATTTTTGAAGGGTCCAGTGACACAGCTATCGTTCGCACTATCATAGCTTTGGCTGACAATTTGGAAATTGACGTTATTGCTGAAGGTGTTGAAACCCGTGAACAAATGCAGTGGCTGTTAGATAATGGTTGTGAACTTTTCCAAGGGCACTTATTTAGTCAACCTCTACACAAAGACCAGCTTAAGGCCATTCTCGAAAATTCGCCTTTTCTGCCTGCGAAAGAGCTTGCTTCATCTCGTAGTTAATCATGGTTTTGTGCTTTTAAGCAGTAAGCGCCGCGAACTGAATATCAAGTTAATTCTTTGTTGACGAGGCGAGAGCAGCGTTTTACGGTCAATCAGTTGGGCTTCTATCACGGGCTCAGGAGGTTACTGTCGATGCTAGCCAAGTTGTTTTAAGGCATAACCTTAGCGTGCTCCATTGAGTCAAGTTGGGCGGGGTTGTTGTATCGGTGGTGTTTTGCATGCAGCATGCAGCACTAGCGATGTCACTTACAATGCATGCGCAAGTTTTCCACAAGCTAAAACTGCTTCAGTTTGCTATCGTTGCGTTCGCGTCAGCGTCAGTAATGGCTCATCATTTACGCTGAGTTTTTGTGCTGTGAGAGCCTAGAGTTTACCTAAGGCTGGCTCTGCGCCCTAAGGTTTCACGGCTTGCACGTATCGTATGGATTCAGTGGCTAGCCATTGCTGTCCTTTTAGTCTGTCGCTATTGGTATGCATTCTAGCGAGCGTTTATATAAAGAGTTGGAGTGGGCAAGTGGAACACGAAATAATTGAGCGCACACTTCGATTTGTGCAAAAGTCAGACAGTTCTCCTATTGATTTTAATGCGCACGCACTGACACTTTTTAGATATCAATTTGAATTCAACCGACCTTATCAGGCCTATTGCCGAGCACAGGGTAAAACACCACGCTTGGTGAAAAGCTGGCGCGATATTCCTGCAGTGCCCATTGATGCCTTTAAAGAAGTTACTTTAAGCTGCAGCGACCCTGACCACGCCGCCGCGGTGTTTATGACCAGTGGTACCACCACAGGCAACCGGGGCAAGCATTACCACCCCAGTTTAGACGTGTATGACTTATCCACTCTGACATACTTTAAACAACGCTTTATGGGCGACACTGAAAAACTGCCTATGGGTATTTTGTTTCCCACTGCACAAGCGCTGCCTAACTCATCCTTAGCCCATTATTTGTCCATTATTGTTAACGCTTATGGGACTGCGGACAGTGATTACTTTATTGACGATTCGGGGCTGCAGCTAGAGCGGCTGCTTGCCGAACTGGAGAAGCGTGAAGCGGATAATCAGCCCTATGCGCTATTAGGTGCTTCTTTTAGTTTTGTACATTTATTTGCAGCCCTAGAAAAACTGGGCCGCAACTTTGCTTTGCCCACAGGCAGTAAAGTGCTGGATACCGGTGGTTATAAGAATCAATCGGCAGAGTTAGATGCCGAGACTTTCTATCAGAAAATGCATGACTACCTTGGGGTTGAGCGGTGCAGCTGCATCAATATGTTTGGCATGACGGAGTTAAGCACGCAGTTGTACAACGATGGCAGTGCAACACTACCGGCCGTGATTACCGGACCCCATTGGCTTAAAACACGGGTGGTGCATCCCGCCACCGGTGAAGACATGCCTGAGGGTGAGCCGGGTGTTTTAGTGCAGGTTGATTTAGCCAACTTCAATTCAGTGGCAGCTATTTTGACCGAGGATATGGGCGTCAAAAAAGACAACGGCTTTATCTTCCTAGGGCGGGTGCAAGGGGCAGAGGCCAAGGGCTGCTCACTGGCGCTGGATGAATTTATTCACTCTGTACAGGGCACAGCCCTATGAAAGTGAGAGCAGGCTTTATTCCGCAGCTGGCAGAAGAGGATATCGCCTATGAAACCCTCAGCTTTAGCCGAGAGGGCAATGAGCTACAGGTGGAAGTGCCGGCGTTAACAGAAGCGCAACTGCAACAGGTGATTGCAACCGTTAAGGCGGCTCGAGACACAGTGCTAAGCAGCATGACCGTAGCCGAGATTGTTGAGGTGCTGGATAAAGTCATTCACCGCCTGCTGGATAGAAACAACCCGTATCGACAACAGGCTGAACGGTTATTGCCCATTGTTACCGGCTTTGACGCAGAAATGATTCGGCTGGGCTTAACCTCGTATTTAAAAACCTTTCGTAAACCGCAGCTCTTTAAGTTTTTGGTGGAAGACTTTGCTAATCCGCTAGTGCTGGATAATTTTCAACCTAGAGCCAAAGGCGGTTATGTGAAAGCTGTGGGCCCGCAATTAATGACCCATATTTGGGCGGGCAATGTGCCCGGTATACCTTTATGGAGCTTGGTGTCGAGCTTATTGGTTAAAGGCGGCTCGATCGGTAAAGTGTCCAGCTCTGAACCCTTGTTTGCGGGTTGGCTGGCAGAACTGTTAGCCGAGGTTGAGCCCAGACTGAAAAACTGTCTGGCGGTACTCTGGTGGCGGGGCGGCGATGAGGACAAAGAAACCCAGCTGTTTGCCGCATCCGATGTGGTGTTGGCTTACGGTGGCAATGCGGCTTTAACAGCCATGCAATCCCGAGTGCCTGTAACCACGCGCTTTTTACCCTTTGGCCATAAAATGGCCTTTGGTTTTATTGCTCAGGACAGCTTAAACGCCAATAATGCCCAAGACACCGCACGGCGCGCAGCTTTTGATGTGATGAATTATGACCAGCAGGGCTGTTACTCACCCCATGCGCTATTTGTTCAGCGCGGTGGCAAGGTGTCACCGGCGGTGTTTAGCGAATACTTGGGTTGTGAGCTGGCCGGTTTTGAACGACGCTATCCAAGACGCAGCCTGTCTTTTGCTGAACAGGCCAGCCAAGTTGCTTGGCAGCAAAAAGAAGAGATGAGCCTCTTTGCTCAGCCGGATAAAAAGGTGATCAGTCACCCAGCAGGTAACTGGGCAGTGGTCCATGAGCAACTGCAAGCCAGCGTGCTGCCTAGTCTACTCAACCGCACAGTGCGGGTTATCGAAGTGGATGACTTTGCTCAGGTCTTGCCGGTACTCAGCCCCTATCGCAACTACCTGCAAACCGCAGGCATAGCCGCAGCACCAGCAGAGTTGTTTAGATTATCGGCACTGCTCGCTGAGATCGGTGTAACCCGTATTGCGGCCATGGGTCAGATGACCTCACCGGAAGCCGGTTGGCACCATGACGGCACCTCCAGCCTGTTAGATTTAGTGCGACTGGTGGATATTGAACAGACTGCCGAACACTACGCTGAGCACTTCTCACCCTACAGGGATTAACAGGCGGCACATGGCAAACTTACACATTGCAGGGGCGACCTACAGCTATAGGGGACAGCCGCCGACCCTCGTGGATATCAGTTGGCGTATTGAGCGCGGTGAGTTTCATTGTTTAGTGGGCCGCAGCGGCTGTGGTAAAACTACGCTGCTCAATCTCGCTTCAGGGCTGTTGTTGCCCAATCAAGGCAGCGTCACCCTCAATGGGCAGTCTCTGACTGGGCCAGCGGCGGATGCGGGCTTTGTTTTTCAGTCACCGACTTTATTGGAATGGAAGACGGTATTGGACAATGTGCTGTTACCCATAACCATCAAAGGTAAGCGTACCGCGCAGGATAAAGAGCGCGCCCAGGCTTTATTGGCACTGATGAACATCGACGCCTACCAAGAACACTTTCCGCAACAGTTGTCCGGTGGTCAGCAAAGTCGCGTGGCGATTGCTCGGGCGTTAATTAATAATCCGGCTTTTCTGTTTATGGACGAGCCTTTTGCCGCCTTAGATGCTATTACCAGAGAAGAGTTACAAGATGACCTGCTGGCGCTGTGCCGCGATCAGGCTATGACGGTGCTGTTTATTACCCATGATATTGCCGAGGCGGTGTATTTGTCTGATCGTGTGGCGGTGATGGAAGCCGGACAAATAATTCACGCTGAGCAGATTAACTTAGCTCGGCCAAGGAGCATGCCGATGCGTTATTCAGCAGAGTTTAATCAGCTCAGTTTACGGCTGCGCCAAGCACTGCTCGGGAACAACACCCCATGAAGTATCTGCGCTTTTCTTCCGCTGTGTTATTGCTGGTATTTCTCGCTGTGTGGGAGTGGCTGGGCAGCACATTGTCGGAGCTGGTGTTACCAACCCCATCGGTGGTGTTTCCGCTACTCTGGACAGGATTAACCAGCGGCTATTTCACCCCGCATATTGTGCAAACTGCGCTGGAAGTCGTGTTTGGCTTGCTGATTGGCAGCACCTTTGGCGTGCTGCTGGGCATTTTGATGGCGGAAGTGAAGTGGCTAGGGCGCTTGCTGTCGCCCTATATTATTGCCAGTCAAGCAGTGCCAAAGCTGGCGCTGGCGCCGTTATTTGTGCTGTGGTTTGGTTTTGGCATGACTTCGAAAATCATTATTACCGCCTTGATTTGTTTTTTCCCACTACTGGAAACCACTATGACGGGGCTGCAGCACACCAGCCAAGAGAAGAGAAACCTATTTAGAGTGCTGCAAGCCTCGCGCTGGCAGACCTTGCTGCATTTAAAAATCCCCGAAGGCTTACCCAATATCATGAGCGGCTTTCGGGTGGCAGTGGTGCTCGCTTTGGTTGGCGCTGTGGTGGGTGAGTTTATTGGCGCCAATCAAGGCTTAGGGGCGTTGATTATTGCCTCCCAAGGCATGATGGACACGCCGCTTATGTTTGCCGTGTTAATTCTACTGACGGTGTTTGGCATGCTGCTTTATGGGGCGGTCAATTTGGTTGAAAAGCTGTTGTTAAAAAAATACCTGTATCGCGGAGAGAAAAATGATGAATAAATTCACCTCGCTGATTGTAGTGGCGGTGTTCAGTGTGTTGTTAACCGCCTGCGGTGAAACGGATGACAGTGCGATGATCACGTTACGGGTGGCCAGTTGGAGTCAGCCCATTACTGAGCAAATCAATTTGCTGGTGGAGGAAAAAGGCTTCTTTACCGAGCAGAATATCGCCATTGAATTTATTCCTGGTGCCGGTGGCGGCGATGCGATAAAAAATATTGCCTCCGGTAAGGCAGATATTGCCTTTACTGATCCGGGTTCGTTTTTTGCCGCATTAGATAAAGGCGAAAAGCTCATAGCTTTATATGATATTTACCCCCACAACGTGTTCAATGTGGTGGCATTAAAAGGCAGCAACATTACCCGTCCTGAAGATCTAAAAGGCAAAAAAATAGGGGTCTACAGCCTAGCCAGTGGTACCCGACAAAATTTGTTGGTGTTGTTACAACAGGCGGGTTTATCTGCGGATGACGTGGAGATTATCCCGACAGGGGTGTTGAACTTTGCCCCCTTAATGCAAGGACAGGTGGATGCCACTGCAGCAACCGATACCGGCTTAGCCACAGCCAAAGCTAGAGGGCTGGGCGCGGTGGATGTGCTGCAGGTTAAAGAGTACTTCAATTATTCCAGTGACTTGTTTGTCGTGACTCAAGCAACCTATGAGCACAAGCAAGCAGAGCTGCAGGCTTTTTTAGCGGGTTATAAAAACAGCGCGAAATGGATGCTAGAAAACCCGCAGGAGGCGGCGCAGCTGGCCATGAAGCATGCTATTGATGGCAAGGACCCAGAGCATAATCTGAGCATCATACAGCTGCGCAATGCGTCCAGTACGCCGTTGTCTGGCGACTTGGCCGAGCTGGGCCTGATTGATTTCGCAAATCTACAAGAAGCCGCTGATATGTACTATGCGCTGGGTTTGATTGATAAGCAGCTGGATTTAACCCGTGCGGTTAATTACGGCTCGGTCCTTAAGCAACAGTTGGAGGCAGGCCAGTGAATTTAAAAGGAAAAGTCGCCTTAGTTACAGGGGCGAGCCGCGGCATTGGTGCAGCCATAGCGCAAGGGCTGGCGCAGCGCGGTGCTTTTGTCGTTGTTAATTATTTGCAAAACCATGCCGCAGCAGAAACAGTGGTGAGCGCCTGCCAACAGCTGGGTGGTGATGCTTGGGCAATTCAAGCGGATGTCACCAATGAGGATGACGTCAAACGTATGATCAGCGAGGCGCTGTTGGAGTTGGGGCGCATTGATATTCTGGTGAATAACGCCTTTAGAACTTATTCGTTTAACCCGGAGCAGCGCAAGTTGGCTTGGGAGTTAACCTGGGACGATTATCAAGCGCAGCTGGATGGCTCGTTACGCTCGGTGTATTTAATGATTCAGGCGGTGATGCCCGCGATGCAGCAGCAATGCTCAGGCAGCATTGTCAATATAGTCACCAATTTAATAGCCCGTCCGGTGGTGCCTTACCTGGATTATACAACCGCCAAAGGCGCGGTACTCAGTTACAGCAGAAACTTGGCGGTAGAACTGGGCGCTTTAGGTATTCGAGTCAACTGTGTAGCTCCAGGCTTGGTGTTCCCAACTGATGCAAGCAAACACACCAAAGAAGAGGTTAAAGACCTGATTATCTCGCAAACCCCGTTGGGGCGACTAGCGCAGCCTCAAGATGTAGTGGGGCCTGTGTTGTTTTTAGCATCGAATTTATCTGGCTTTGTCACCGGACAGACCATCCATGTGGATGGTGGCTTTGTCATGACATGATTAAGCTTGGAGTAGGGTGGTCATCTCGTATTTCGATACGCTTAGAGACAGAGAGCTACAAATAAAGTCGCGCTCTTTGATAGATAATTCCGTGTGTTTAACAGTGAGGCGTTGTACTCAAAATTGCTTGCCAAATTGTATGTGATTTCATGCATGTTAAGTGCTTCTTTCTAATCAAGATCTTGCTAGGGTTCTGATTTTAAAGGATAAATTATGTGTCTTCTTTGTTTTAGACTAAGCTTGGTAAATTATACGTGTTAAAAAAGTTGACAAACTACGCCTGTACACTATAAGTATGTTGATTATTGTCAATATTAAAGCGCTAGAGGCGTTTATAAAAAAATTAAAATTTACTACCACGCTAGGGATAGCTTGCTTAGTCGCTTTTTTATTTTCCCTTATGAATCCTGCTTTCGCACAAAAGCATGAATCTTTAATGATAACGGCTGAGCAGATTGATGTATTGATTGACCCTAAACATCAAGTCACTGTGCACGATATTATTGAACAAAAAAATCTAGACTGGAACAAGAGTCAATCTCAATCGCCATCCTATGGTTTCTCGCCCCATACGTATTGGTTTCGATTTACTTTGCCAGCGCAGGATCATGAAAGCTTGTTGGAGCTTGATTACAGTCTATTGGATGATATTTCTTTTTACCGGATTGCCAATGGAACAGTCATAGAAACAATATTTACCGGTGATAGCCGTCATTTCTCCGAGCGACCTGTCGAGCACCGTTCATTTTTATTCCCAACGCCTAGAACAACTCAAGACCAAATAATTCTTTTAAAAATACGCACATCGAGCGCAGTACAACTGTCTTTAAGGCTTTGGCCCAACGATACATTTTTTGAACAAGACCAGTATTTTGTTATAGAGCAAGGCCTGTATTACGGCATTGCATTGGTGATGATGCTGTATAACGTGTTCTTATTTTTTAGGCTTCGCGATAAAGTATATTTGTTTTATGTGCTGTATGTATTTACTTTTGTTGTCAATCAATTAGCACTGTCAGGTTTTGCTTATCAGCTTTTATGGCCAAATTTACCCACATGGAATGAAAAAAGCATTGCTGTGTTCGTGCCATTGGGCATCGTTTCTTCTCTTATTTTAGTGAATAACTTTCTAAAAATTAAAACGTTCTTTCCTAGAATTTATATATTCACCTCAATACAAGTAGTTATAGCAGCAACAATTGCACTCTTGGGCGTTATATACCCTTATTCGACGATGATTGCTTACGTTGCCGGCTTAGCATTGATCGCTAGCCTAACCACTTTGGTCGTCAGCTACTATGTCATGCTCAACAGAAGGTTTAAGTATGAGATTTATTTTGCGGCAGCATGGACTGCATTTTTAATTGGAATTGCCATACTCGCAATGAATAAACTGGGGATCATACCTCGGACAGGTTTCACAGAATCTGCAGCTCAAATAGGTTCTACAATTGAAATTATTTTATTGTCATTTGCACTGGCAGAGCGCTTGTATGATGAAATTCAACGGCGTTTTATTGCAGAAAGAGAAATGCTGCGTATTAAAGAAGAGCTCATTCTGACTCAAGAAAAACAAAATAAAGAACTTGAGAGTCGAGTTGAGTCTCGCACGCAAGACCTTAAAGCTGCTCTAGAGACAGTTAACAAGCTAAACGTAGAACTATCAGATTTATCGACAATGGATCAAGTGACTGGCGTTCGAAATCGTCGTTATTTTGAAGACATGCTGGCCAAAGAGTTTGGCGCGGCACTGCGCAGCCAATCGACTTTATCGTTGATCATGCTCGATCTTGATTATTTTAAAAAAATTAACGACACCTATGGCCATTTAGCCGGTGATCTGTGTTTAAAAAGGGTTGCCAAGGCGACCTACGATACGGTTAAGCGCACCTCAGATTTAGTCTGTCGTTATGGTGGAGAAGAGTTGGCCATTATTTTACCCAACACCGATCATTACGGCGCGATGAATATTGCAGAGCGTATTCGTGATGAAATTGAACGATTAAACATTGATTTTGCAGGCCAAACAATACGCCTTACAGCCAGTCTTGGTGTGGCCAGTTTTACGCCCGACACTAATACAACTTCAGACTTATTGATCGCACTCGCAGATAAAGCACTGTATCAAGCAAAAGATGAAGGCAGGAATTGTACGCGCAGTAATACTGTTGCAGCTGTATAAATACACGCTGTCGAGAGCCTTATAGTCATGCTGTTTAGACACCATGTTGCTGGCTGCTAGAGAGGCAGTAGACTCAGGCAAGCAGCTACCGTATTCTGCGAGCCTGTAAATAATTATGTAACCTGCCTAAGCAATAGTCGAGTTGGCCTGCTAGCTGATAACCTGATGCCTTACGGTTGTTAAGCCGATTTTCTCAGTGTGCACCACAATAACTTATGGAAACCATCGTTTATGCCCGTTAGCACTGTTTTGTTGCTCGCCTCTATTGGTGTTTTGTCACTGTTTTGCCAGTGGTTGGCATGGCGGGTGCGAATGCCTGCCATTGTATTTTTATTGGCTGCTGGTATCGCCTGTGGCCCAGTTTTGCATTACCTAAATCCAGAGGAGGTGTTCGGCGATCTACTCTTTCCAATGGTGTCGCTAGCGGTAGCTGTTATTTTGTTTGAAGGCAGCCTGACGTTGCGCTTTTCAGAGATCCGCGGGCACGGCGCAATGGTCCGTAACCTGATTCCAGTGGGTGCGGTTGTGACTGGTATTATCGGTACTTTATCAGCGCACTGGATTTTGAATATTTCTTGGGAGATTGCCCTGCTATTTGGTGCGATTTCTGTCGTAACTGGCCCTACAGTGATCGCACCGTTACTGCGTGCGGTGCGGCCTAATTCTAAACTCGCCAATATACTGCAGTGGGAAGGCATTATTATTGACCCTGTCGGTGCATTGTTGGCGGTGCTGGTATACGAGGGCATTGTCTCGTGGGGACAAGGTAATGTGTTTGGCCATTCCATGTATATTTTTAGCACAACACTTGTCGTCGGTAGCGTGCTGGGTGTGGCCGCGGGCTATCTAAATGGACAAGTGCTGCGCAAACATTGGATACCGCATTACTTGCACAATGCAGGCACCTTGACCTTTATGTTGGGTGTGTACGCGCTGTCTAACGAAATCGCTCACGAATCGGGTCTGTTGACGGTGACCATCATGGGGATCTGGATGGCTAACATGAAACAGGTGCCGATCGAGGGGCTGCTGGAGTTTAAAGAGTCTTTAAGTGTTTTGCTGATTTCTGCCTTATTTATCATTTTGGCGGCGCGTATCGAGTTTTCAGCCATCGCCGAGTTGGGCTGGGGCTTGGCGCTGGTTTTAGCGGTTCTGATGTTGGTGGCGCGCCCGCTGAGTATCTTTCTATCAGCGATTGGTACTAATTTAACCTGGCGAGAAAAGCTTTTTTTAAGCTGGATTGCACCGCGCGGTATTGTCGCTGCGGCTGTTTCGGCACTCTTTGCTTTTCAGTTAACCAATAATGGTTTTGCAGGCGGGGAAACGTTGGTGCCCTTGGTGTTTATGCTGATTATTGCTACTGTTATCATCCAGAGCCTGACTGCGCGCCCGTTGGCCCACTTACTGGGTGTGGCGCAAGCCCCTGAGTATGGTTTTTTAATCCTAGGCGCCAATCCGGTAGCGCGCATGATTGCTACCGAGTTGAACAAACATGAAGTACCGGTGGTGATGGCGGATACCAGCTGGGAGAATATTCGCCAAGCGCGTATGGAAAACTTGCAGGTTTACTTTGGCAACCCGGTATCTGAGCATGCGGCAAATCAGCTGGATTTGACAGGGATTGGCAATTTTTTGGTTATTTCGCCTTATAAACATATGAACTCACTGGCCACCTATCACTTTCTCGATTGGTTTGGTGAACAGGATAATGTGTTCAGCCTTGCAGAAGGTGAGCAAGAGCAGCAGGCTCGGCATCAGACTGCCGAGAAAATACAACGCACTAGAGGTCTGTTTAATGGTGTCAGTTATGCCAAGTTGGCCAGTCTGGTTAGCCAAGGTTATACGATAAAAACCACTCAACTCAGTGAAGCATTTAGCTATCAGGACTTTCTCAACAGGCATCGCAATCAAGCCTTGGTGTTGTTCCTACTGGATAGTAAAAACCATATTAAGCCGGTAAGAAATATGGCCGAACTTAAGCCCGATGAGGAAACTACGCTGATCAGTTTGGTACCACCCAAAGCACCGGAAGAGCTTAAAGATAGCAAAGCTGATGACTCAAAAAGCGTAGGGAGTGCAGCGAGCAGCGGCGATCAATAAACCTTTAGACAGCATCTACACGGGCTGTCCAAACGCGCTAGCCCGTGCAAAAGCCATTATATTGTAAAGCCCATATACAGATTGTTGCCTAGTCTAAGGGGGTTTCATCTGGGTTTTGTTCTTGCAGTGCTTGCAGCCTGTTCTGCAAAAAATCATCGTAGCCTTTCTGTACCAGCTCAAAGGTTTTACCAATTTCAGCTGCAATGGGGCTACCTTCACCCATCACACCAAGCCCCGTGAGAATCTCAGCTGCTTCGGCATAGCCTTTTTCAAAGCCGCCACGGATGATACTGACAAAGTCACGCAGCGTTTCTTCGGGGTCTTTGTTCGGGTGTTGGCGTGCATAGGCATCAAAAAACGCGGTTGATTGAGACAGGATACGGTCGGCTGTGGCCTCTGGGCTGTTATCTTGTTGCATCGCTGCTTGCAAGGCGTTGGGACCAAACTCAGGCGCCAGTAGTTCGTTGATGTTGTCAATGGCCGTGCGGTACAGCAAAGCCATCGAGTTATTACCAGCGCTGATCGAAACATCCAGCGAAGCCTGCAATATTTGCGCACCAAGTTGGGTGCGTTGGCCTTCAGGACTGCTTGCTGCCGCCTTATGCGCTTCGTCTAAAGGTGAGTTTTGTGATGAGGCCTGAGAACTCGCTTTCGATGCGGCGCTAGCAGTGCCAGACTGCGAGGGAGTGGGTGCGATTGGTGCTGTCATGATTTGACTCCTGATGTCTATTCAATCCATTGGTACAGAAAGTGACTTGTTACAGACTATATCGGCGGATAGGGAGAAAAATTAAGGGTTTGCTTTTGCTTGGCCAGAAGAATTTAGAAAACTTAGATCTTCTGGCGGATTAGTTTTGCCGTGTCAGTAAATAAATGGGCTGATAGCTTGTAAAAACTGGCTTAGTGCAGAATGTTTTCTATCGCATCAATCACCACGTTGGTCACCCTATCCACCAGTAAAATATCATCGTCTATCCTGATATAACGGTAATTATTCTGAGGTGTCGATAAACGTGAATGCAGTCCGCGTGGCAGGTTGTAATAGCGTATGTGCTTGGCGATGGGTTTGCCTTTGTGCCATTTCTTGTGCTGACCAGGAGGTTGGCAGCGCTTGTTCTTTTTAGCGAGTCCGAGTGGGCATTTGCTGTGACGCTTCTCATCGCGATAATATTGACTGACTGCGTGTCGATCTTTGTTATGGAAGCGATAGTTCGTGGTGTGCTCTCGTTTATGTGCGTTACGGTAGCGCTGATTCTGAGTATTTTGATGGCGGTATTCTTGTGCTGCGTGGTATTTTCCTCGATCTGTACGATCAGGCTTATCAGCAAACGCAGCGCCTGTGACGAAAGATAACGCAAGGCCCAGTATGACTAAGCACAGCGGTAATATGTTAATGCGGTTCGTCATAATATTTCCTAATTAGAGGCCGACTTTTATAGCGATAATTGATAAACATTTCCATGTCTATTAGTCGTTCTGCGCGCTATAAAGTTCATAGACGGTAGCAGTGCACACTCAATACTCTGCAAGTATTAACGTGTTTGTCGGAGCCTGTTTTGCAGGCGTTAGATCGCATAATGCAAGGTGAGTGCAGTGTGCGCAGTATTTATATGGCTGGGTTTAACCGTCTCATTTAAGATAATCCTCTAATATATTAAGTCTTGAGCGACGGGCTATTATTGTACTTTCATTAAACTGTCATTTAAGCCGCTTAGTATGCAGTCATCGGATGGCGCAGGCTTCCGTGCTGGTGCACACGCATCAGTTCAGCTTGATGAATGAATCGGAGATATGTATGACCGCGAAAATGAAAGCACTTGCTACGGCGCTGACTCTTTGCACAGCGTTCTCAACGTTTTCTGCTACTGCTGCAGTGGATGCAAAACTGCCTGACTATGAGCGTGCCAGTGGTATTTCTGGGAACTTAACCAGTATTGGCTCGGATACACTTGCGAACCTGATGACGTTATGGGGACAAGAGTTCAAGAAAAATTACCCTAACGTAAATATTCAAATTCAAGCAGCCGGCTCATCTACAGCGCCGCCAGCATTGGCTGAAGGCACTGCAAATATGGGGCCTATGTCACGGATGATGAAGGACAGTGAAATTCAAGCCTTTGAAGCGCGTCATGGTTATCGACCCACGCCTGTTCCGGTTGCCATTGATGCACTCGCTGTTTATGTGCACAAAGATAATCCGATTAAAGGTTTAACGATTGAGCAAGTGGACGCTGTTTTCTCTTCGACCCGCCGTTGCGGTACCGGAGAGGATGTTACGCGTTGGGGTGAGCTAGGTTTGACAGGAGCTTGGGCTGATCGTCCGATTCAGTTGTACGGTCGTAACTCAGTATCAGGTACCTACGGCTACTTTAAAGATAATGCTTTGTGTAAAGGTGACTTTAAAAACAGTGTTAATGAGCAGCCGGGTTCGGCTTCAGTCGTACAGTCTGTTTCTTCTTCGTTAAATGCCATCGGTTACTCCGGTATTGGCTACCGCACTTCATCGGTGCGCGCAGTGCCGCTGGCCGCAAAAACGGGAGAGCCTTTTGTGGAAGCAACGCCAGAGCAAGCAGCCTCAGGTGATTTCCCATTGTCACGTTACTTATATGTGTATGTGAACAAGCGTCCTAACCAAGCCTTAACGCCGCTAGATCGTGAGTTTGTAAAACTGATGTTATCTAAGCAAGGCCAAGAGGTTGTAAATCGCGACGGCTATGTGCCATTGCCGGCAGATGTGGTTGAGCGTCTGCATAAAGACCTTGAACTGTAACAGGGTTTAAAAAAAAGGGCTTCGGCCCTTTTTTTATTTGTCATTTAACTGTCACACAAAAGACTTAAAGTGCGTACAACGTTTATTCCAAGGGTCAGACTATGCAGGATATATCGTCGCAATTAGAGCAGGAGCTAAACAGCCCGCGTATGCGTAGGCGTCGTAAGTTTCGTGCGTTGAAAGATACTGTGGCGCGGCGTGCAATTGCGCTGGGCGGTTGGAGTGTAATTGTTGCCATTACACTGATTTTCTTTTATCTCATGTACGAAGTGATGCCGCTGTTTAAAAGCGCGACCATCCAGCAGGACAGCAGCTTTGAGCTGCATGAGTCTGTACGCTCCAGTAATATTCTGACAATGTTTACTGAAGAGCAAAATGAAATTGCCGCGCTGTTAACAGACAGCGGCAAGTTGATGTTTATTGATGCGCAAAATGGCGAATCTGTGGCGCACCAGCAGCTTGATTTAAATAATGCACAAATCAGTAGCTTTAAAGTTAAAACCCCAGGCGATGACACACTGTTACTGGGTTTAAGTAACGGTACAGCGTTGGCTGCGAGTACCACATTTAAAGTGAAGTTTGATGAGCAAGGCCAGCGTTTAGGAGTTGAGCCCAGTGTGACTCAGCTGTTTAACGGCAAGGCAATCCAGCTGGATCCACAACAGCGCGCACTCAACTATATTACCGAGCAAGAATCCCCTGACGGCAAGTTACTGGCCGGTTTGGTTGCTGATGGCCAAGTGGTAATGACCTTATTGCGCCAGAAAACTAATTTTATAACCGGTGAGGTTAAAGAAAGCCTTGAGCCGATTCACTTTCCCAGTAATACGCTCTATGAGCGTGTGTTAATTGCGCCAGACCACCATTATACGTTTGCCTTGCGTAGTGGTGGTCGTTTGGATGTGTATGACACCCGCAGTCTTAGTAATATTGAGCTGATGCATACGCTGTCTTTGGTTGAGCCCGGTAAGCAGGTGACGCAGATGGTGTTTCAGCTGGCGCAGCAGTCGTTACTCGTGGGTGATACGCAAGGGCAGATTACTCAATTCTTTATGGTACGTGATGAGCACAATCAGCAGCAGCTGACTAAAATACGCACCTTAAAACTGGGTGATGCGCCGATTAAAATCTTAGAAGCCGAGCAGCGCCGTAAAGGTTTTGTTGCTATTGATAACACTGGGCGTGTGGGTATCTTTAATACCACAGCAGAGAAAACTGCCATTGATGTGCCTTTATTAGCGGATGCACCGCTGCTGGCGGCCTTAGCACCCCGCGCTTCGATGCTCTTGGTGCAAGATGCACAGGGCGTGTTCCAGCGTTACAGCATTGATAACCCGCACCCAGAAACCTCATTAAAATCCCTGTGGGGCAAGGTGTGGTACGAAGGCTACAGCGAGCCACAGTACACTTGGCAGTCATCATCGGCCTCCAATGAGTTCGAGCCTAAATTCAGTCTGACGCCGCTAGCTTTCGGTACCTTGAAAGCTGCGTTTTATGCGATGTTGCTGTCCGTGCCATTGGCTGTATGTGGTGCGATGTACACCGCGTATTTTATGGCTCCAACCGTGCGCCGCAAAATCAAGCCGGTGATTGAATTAATGGAAGCGCTGCCAACCGTTATTTTAGGTTTCTTTGCTGGTTTATTCCTTGCGCCCTTTATGGAATCACATCTACCTGGGGTGTTTGCGGTATTGCTTATTTTGCCGCTAGGCATTATCACTTTTGCTTTTGCTTGGGCGCAGTTGCCAGGACGTATACGTGATCTCATTCCTGAAGGCTGGCATGTGGTGATCTTAATTCCACTGGTTATTGTCCTATCTTGGCTGTCGTTCAGCTTAAGTCAGCCGATGGAATTGGTGTTTTTTCAAGGGGATATGCGCAATTGGTTAAGTAATGATTTAGGGATCGATTTTGATCAGCGTAATGCCATGGTCGTTGGCTTTGCCATGGGTTTTGCGGTTATCCCTACTATTTACTCCATTGCTGAGGATGCTTTGTTTGGTGTGCCTAAATCCTTAAGCCATGGCTCGTTAGCATTAGGGGCTACGCCTTGGCAAACCTTGGTAAAAGTGGTGTTGCCAACGGCCAGTCCAGGTATTTTTTCGGCGGTAATGATTGGTATGGGGCGTGCCGTGGGCGAAACCATGATTGTGTTAATGGCCACCGGTAACACACCCATTATGAATGCCAATATTTTTGAAGGGATGCGCACTTTAGCGGCCAATATTGCTGTGGAAATGGGTGAGTCGGCGCTGGGTAGTAGTCATTATCGTATTTTATTTCTTGCAGCCTTGGTGCTGTTCTTATTTACCTTCGTGGTTAATACCTTGGCTGACTTGGTACGACAACGACTGCGTAAAAAATACAGCACGCTTTAATTCGTCATCTTTTAATACGAGAGCGCTACAGGTTTAGGAGCTTAGGATATGCAAGTTTCACTAAGAAAATGGTTTGCCAGTGGTAGCCCTTGGGTGTGGCTCAATGCCGGTGCTGTTGCGATCAGTGTGGTACTGGTGCTGGGTTTACTTGGTGTGATTGCCTCGCGCGGCTTGGTGCATTTTTGGCCAGCCAGTTTGCAAGAGTATCAATTCACCGATAGCCAAGGCGCACAAATGACTGTGCTGGGTGAGCGCGTGCAGCGGGAACAAGTGACCGCCGAGCAGATTCGCAACTCAGGTTTAGACGTACCTGAAGGTGTTGAAATTCTTGATCGACAGCTGATTAAAGTGGGTAACCGTGACTTGTATGGTTCAGATTTTCGTTGGGTGCTAGAGCGTCAGCTCAGTGATTTAACCTACCCAGCCAATGCCGTGACCATTGAGCGCCGCGAGTGGGGTAATTTCTACGGTTATATTGTCGGTGTCAAAGAAAATGGCCAGGTAATCGCAGAGCAAGAGCCCGCGGAGAATAAACTTTGGGAAGACGTTAAAGCTAGAACTGAGCGCGCTACTGCAATTTATAAGCATATTCAAACGCTAGAAGGCGGTGATATTGGCACGATTAACTATGAACTGGAAAAGTTACGCATAGAAGAGCGCAGTTTGCAGTTAAAGGGACAGGATACGCCGCAAAAACTTGCCGAACTGCGGGCTGAAAAAACCGCATTGCAAGCAAAGTATGCTCATTTAGAAGCTGAGTTAATGGAGCTGTATACACCTTTTAAACGTGACTCTTTGCTAATCGTTACGGCAGATGGACAACAAAAAGAGATTAATTTTAGTGAAGTTGTACGCTTGTATCAGCCAAACTCACAAAGTCTATGGCAGAAAATTCAACACTACATTATGAAGTTGATTGAGTTTGTCTCAGATGATCCGCGTGAGGCCAATACCGAGGGTGGTATTTTTCCGGCGATCTTTGGCACCGTATTGATGGTGATGATTATGTCCTTGATCGTCACCCCTTTTGGCGTGGTAGCTGCGGTGTATTTACGTGAGTATGCCAGTCAAGGCTTTGTCACTCGAACCATTCGTATTGCGGTAAACAATCTCGCCGGTGTGCCATCCATTGTTTACGGTGTGTTTGGTCTAGGCTTTTTTGTCTACTTTATTGGTGGCAATTTAGATGAGCTGTTTTATGCGCCGGCGTTACCTGCACCAACCTTTGGCACGCCGGGCCTATTGTGGGCCTCGTTAACCTTAGCGTTATTGACGCTACCTGTGGTGATTGTTGCCACCGAAGAAGGTTTGTCACGCATTCCACGCTCGGTGCGTGAGGGTTCGTTGGCTTTAGGTGCGACCAAGTTTGAGACGCTGATGCGTGTAGTGATTCCTATGGCCAGCCCAGCGATGATGACTGGGGTGATCTTGGCGGTGGCGCGTGCAGCCGGTGAGGTGGCTCCATTGATGTTGGTGGGTGTGGTCAAGCTGGCCCCGAATCTACCGCTGGATATGAATGCGCCGTTCTTACACTTGGAACGTAAGTTTATGCACTTGGGGTTTCACATTTATGATGTGGGTTTTCAAAGCCCGAACGTGGAAGCAGCGCGCCCATTGGTGTATGCCACCGCGTTAATGTTGGTTGTGGTGATTGCGGTTCTTAACCTCACCGCCATCGCTATCCGTAATCGCCTGCGGGAGAAGTACCGTGCACTGGATATGTAAGGGGTGTTGAGTAATGAGTTGTGTTGTCAGCATTATTCAAGGCTGGATGCAGAGCTTACGTAACTGGTTATTTCTTTCGATTTTAAAACGTTTGATTAAAAGGCAGCAATCATGACTTCAACAGCAGCAACACATGCGATGAAATTCAGCGCGCTGGGACGACCGGTGCAGCAATTAAGCTTAGCCGATGAAACACCCTGTATTGAGGTAAAGGATATGCACCTCTACTACGGTGAGACTGAAGCACTGAAAGGCATCAGCATGCACATTCCTAAAAAACGTATTACTGCATTTATTGGCCCATCGGGTTGCGGTAAATCGACGTTACTGCGCTCCTTTAATCGCATGAATGATTTGGTCGATGGCGTGCGTATTGAAGGTGAAGTGACCATTGATGGTCATGATATTTACGCTAAAGGCGTGGATGTAGCGGACTTGCGCCGCCGCGTTGGTATGGTGTTTCAAAAGCCCAATCCATTCCCCAAAACGATTTATGAAAACGTCGCCTATGGTTTGCGTATTCAAGGTATTAAAAATAAGCGCTTACTCGATGAAACCGTTGAGTGGGCGTTGCGTTCGGCAGCTTTGTGGGATGAAACCAAAGACCGTTTGCATGAGTCGGCTTTAGGTATGTCTGGCGGTCAGCAGCAGCGTTTGGTGATTGCCCGTACCATTGCGGTTAAGCCTGAGGTGTTGCTGCTGGATGAGCCTGCATCGGCTTTGGATCCCATTTCGACCTTGAAAATTGAAGAGCTGATTAACGATCTAAAAGACCGTTTCACCATTGTTATTGTCACGCACAATATGCAGCAAGCGGCACGTGTATCTGATTACACTGCGTTTATGTATTTGGGGCAGTTATTGGAATTTGATAGCACTGATACCTTGTTTACCAACCCAGCCAATAAGCAAACTGAGGATTACATTACTGGGCGTTATGGTTAGGTATTATCTAGCAGAGTTCATGCTGGCTGTAGTGCTTGGGCGCTAAGGCTGCAGGTGTGGTTTTTGTATAAGCGAGCGATGCCCGCGACAGAGCATGTGCAGTCTGCGTGGCAACTTTAAAAAATGCTCTATTTGCACGGATGCAATCGCGGGTATGACCCGCTTGCACAGGGTGTTACGGCGCAGATATAGACGCATTGTGTACAATTATTTATCCATAAGTGGGCAGGTTATATGAAGATTAATCAAGAAAGCCATAGCACGCATATTTCGCAGAAATTTAATGACGAGCTTGAAGAGATTCGTAGCCAGTTACTGGAAATGGGCGGTATGGTTGAGCAACAAGTTAAAGATGCTGTGCAGTCGCTCCTTGATGGCGATACGGGCTTGGCCACTGAAGTGCGTGCCAAAGATCAGCAAGTCAATCATCTGCAATTGGAAATTGATGAGTACTGTACACAAATTTTAGCGCGTCGCCAGCCAGCCGCGTCAGATTTACGTTTGGTCTTGGTTGTTATTCGTGCCACCGCTGACCTAGAGCGCATCGGTGATGAGGCCAGTAAAGTCGCGCGTGCTACTTTAAAGCTGGCTGAAGAGGGTGCTTCGCCGCGTGGTTATATTGAAGTACGCCACCTCGGCAATCATGTGCGTCAAATGGTACAGGATGCTCTGAATGCCTTTGCTCGTTTTGATAGTACACAGGCATTGGCGGTCTTGCGTGAGGATGCGAACGTTGATTTAGAGTACCGTTCGGCCACGCGCGCCTTGATCACGTTTATGATGGAAGACCCACGCGCTATTTCACAAGTGATGAACATTATGTGGGTGTTGCGCTCCCTAGAACGGGTAGGTGATCATGCCAGTAATTTGGCTGAATATGTGATCTATCTGGTCGAGGGACATGACGTACGCTATGCTGAAATAGAGCAAATTGAAGCTGCTATTGCGCAGCGAAGACTCGCAGTTCAACCTGCTGATTAAGGGCTGTTGAGGTTTGTGTATTGGCGATACGCTATGACAAATAAAACAACTATCAAAGCGTCGTCGCCATGGTTTTCGAGCTTTATGGCCGCCAATCTAATCAAGCGTCAGCAGTCTCTAGAATTCTAGAATGATAGGGTCAAGAATACGCTGTTTTAATTAGGCGGCTTATTCTGCGTTGCGCTGTAAGGTTTGGGTTAGTGGGAAGTAGCAGGTAAAGCAACTGCCTTGATGTGCGCTGCTGCTTATACTCAAACGACCTTGATGGCGCAACATCACGTGTTTAACAATGGCCAGGCCCAAGCCTGTACCGCCAGTATGGCTCGATCGACTCGTGTCTACACGGTAAAATCGCTGAGTGAGAAATTTGAGGTGCTTGCTATCAATCCCCGGTCCATTATCTTTAACCTCAAGGTAGGCGCCGTCTTGATCGTGATACCAATGCAGCTCAATGATGCTGCCGTGTGGCGTGTATTTCACCGCATTAAACACTAGGTTGGAAAAGGCACTGCGTAGCTCTGTGAGGGAACCGCGTACATACAGCCGCTCGTCAATATTTAAACTAATCTGATGCTGATGTTCTGATAACGCCAGTGCATCCAATCGAATGGCCGCTAATAATTCAGCAATATTGATGGGGGCAACCTCGGCTTTAAAATCACTGGTTTCTAATCGAGAGAGCGTGAGTAGTTCGGCAACTAAGTGTTCCATACGCGCGGATTGTTCTGTCATTAAGGTTAAACCACGCTGCCAGTGGCTTGGTAATTGTTCAGCATGGTCGCTGAAGGTTTCTAAATAGCCTGAGAGAACGGTTAAAGGTGTGCGCAGTTCGTGCGAGACATTGGCTACAAAATCTTGGCGCATGCGCTCTAAACGCCGCATTTTTGTGCAGTCACGCACGAGCAGCAGCCGTTCGTTTTTACCGAATAGGGTGATCTGATACTCAAGAAGGTGATCTTCCGTGATATGCGAAGGCAAGACCAGTGGTTCTAAATACTGCTGGCTCTCATAGTAGTCAACAAACTGCGGATGGCGCAGCAGATAAGTAATGGGTTGGCCACGATCGCTCGCAGCCGATAAACCCAGTAATCTTTCTGCGGCATGATTCCACCACTCTAAATCACCTTTTTGGTCAATCATCACCACACCGTCACGCAGTGCTTGGCTGGAGTCTTGAATGCGTTCGAGCAACTGTGAGAGTTGTTGTTGATTGGCTTTTTCGCGGCGCTGATAATGATAAATACCATCAAACACTTCGCCCCAAAGCTTATTTGCTTCAGGTGGTACGTCATTGGGCTGTTGTAGCCAGCGTGCTAAGCGTTGCAATTGCCAGAGGTGTTGACCTAGCAACAACACCAATACACTTACTGCACCGAGTGCAGGCTTACCCCAAAAAGAGCCCAGCAGTGCGCCGAATAGAGTAAAGCCGATGAGGCGTAAGAGCTCTTTTCTTAATAAGCGCTTCATGAATAACGACAGGCCATGAACTGTTTACACCTTGGTTGAGAATCGGTAACCGGTACCGCGTACAGTTTGCACCAAATGCCTGTGCTTTGCCCCTAAAGTGAGGCGCAGCCGCCGAATATGCACATCAACGGTGCGTTCTTCAACATAGACATTACCGCCCCAGACTTGGTCAAGTAATTGGCTGCGGCTATAGGCACGTTCGGGATGGCTCATAAAAAATTGCAATAAACGAAACTCAGTGGGGCCAATTTCTAGCGGACTATCATCTGAGCTGACGCGTTGACTACTTGGGTCTAAACGTAATCCTTCTACTTCTATCGTTTCGTCAATACCGGCTATAGCCGTACGCCGCAGCACTGCTTTTAAGCGCGCAATCAGCTCACGCGGCGAGAAAGGCTTAGTGATGTAATCATCAGCACCGGCTTCGAGCCCCTGGATTTTATTATCTTCTTCACCTCTCGCGGTGAGCATGATAATTGGAATTTCAGCGCTCATCGGTTCACGTTTTAGGCGGCGTGCAAGTTCAAGTCCGCTGATCTCGGGCATCATCCAGTCCAGCAAAATAATGTCCGGTTGATGATCAACGATTAACGCATGCGCAATTTGTGCGTTTTCCGCCTCTAAGCACTGATAACCAGCTATTTGCAAAGCCACTGCAATCATCTCCCGAATTGGGGCTTCATCATCAACGATGAGTACAGTTTTATTGGTCATGAGTTAATCCTATCGTCCACTTAGAAATATGTCATGGGTATTACAGCGCTTGAAGATGACAGGATGATGACAGGCCGTATTTGCTTAAGCAAACGGCTAAACCTGCTTATGGGTCTAAGCGGGAAAATGTTTTGCTTGAGCAAATAGGTGCTGCAATTATTGCAAAAGCGGTTTAAGGCTAAGATCTTAAATGCTCACTCGTGTGACCATTTAATTTGGAACTCAATTTCTTCACTTGAGGAACCTCTGAGAAACTCAGCTTATTGTTGAGTTTTTCTGGAAACGAGTAAAAAACTCAAAAAAGACCTAAAAAAGGCCGTTTTCGAGGTAAAACCACCTCTTTTAGCCCTTAATTCGCCGTTTTGGCGGATTAAGGGCGCACTAACCCTAAGCCAGCAAGTATTTTCTGCTGATCATGAGGTTCGTTAGTCCCGCTAGCAGGCATAAACGGTTATGGTTTTTATCAAGCCCTTTGTAACGGACTTTGTTATAGCCAAATACGCACTTGATGTAGCGAAACGGATGCTCAACTTTAGCGCGTAGCTTGGCTTTCATTTTTTCAATTTCCTGCTCATTTTCGGTCATGGTTTTACGCTTACTGATTCGAGCACTGATCAGCCAGGCAAGATTTTTGCGCTCTTTGTTTTCCCTGCGTTTTTCAACACCTAGGTATCCAGCATCACCAAATACACGCTTTTCTTCGCCATGTAGAAGGCTTGCAGTCATGGTTACGTCGTGCACATTGGCAGCCGTACTTTCCACGCTATGAATCATACCTGTGACATCATCCACGCCGATATGCATCTTCATGCCAAAGTGCCATTGGTTGCCTTTCTTGCTGGAATGCATTTCTGGGTCGCGCTTGCGGCTTTGATTTTTCGTTGAGCTCGGTGCGGAAATAATGCTGGCATCCACAATGGTGCCTTCGCGAAACAGCAAGCCTTGATGCTGCAAGTGCTTGTTAATTTCCTTCAGAAATAGCTTGCCCAGCCCATGCTTTTCAAGGAAGTGACGGAAGTTTAAAATTGTTGTTTCATCAGGAATATTGTCTGATAAACGCAATCCTGCAAAGCGGCGCATTGATTCAATTTCATACAGAGAATCTTCCAGAGCCGGATCGCTGAGGTTGTAGAATAACTGTAAACAATGCACACGCAGCATCACACTAAGCGGATAAGGGGGACGCCCCATTTCACCTTTTGGGTAATGCTTAGCGGCGCGATTCTCCAAGCGCCTCCAAGGAATAATGGCATCCATTTTTTCCAAGAAAATCTCACGACGCGTCTTACGCTTTTTGTTCTGGTATTCTGCTTCGGCAAAGGTCAACTGGCTCATGATTCGGCTCGCTGGGCTAAAAAATGGACGACGTGGCTATTATCGCAAAAAGTGGGGAGTTATTCAGAGGTTCCTTGAGTCATCACGTTCATGCTCAATACTGTATTGCGCTCTGACAGGTACATAAATGCGCTCATTGGCAATCTGGATCTCGAATTGCTCATCGTTTTCCAGAGCATCAGCAAGTCGTCTGAGTTTTGCTACAAACTCTGCAGTTGAGTAGGTTTTTTCGATATCATGCTCTTCTTTCATATGCATTTCTTTTAATAAAGGTTGGTGCTTGATGGTTTTCTGCGCAACTTTGCGGGATAAGTGCAGCGCTAAGATCTGCATTGCGACTTGTCTCTATTGTGTAGCAAAAACAGCATGACGGTAAGGGTAAATCTGTATAGATGGATTTTAAAACAGCATTCAGTAGAACTCTTTATGAAAAAAACGCTTTGTTTTTTTATTTTATGGAACTGGTTCACGTTTTATGCGCCTAATTGTCACTGTTTTTATTGTAGAGCATAACTTTAATGTCGGTTATTAAGCCTTTTTATCGCCACATCAATACCACCCAAAAAAAACTAAAGCTGCTGGGCAGTGCGCTTGCTGTTACTACTGTGGTTTTTTCTGCAAGCCAGTTTTGGATGAATCCTAAGCCTGTTGATCTTTCAAAAAGCCCCTTTGCCTTAACCAGTAATATGCTGGCTGAATGGCAGGAGGGTGATTTAATTGTGTTCGTACGGCATTTAGAACGGTGCAGCCGAGTTGACGTAGCGTGCATGGAAGATGAGCCAACAGGTATTACTCAGCGTGCCAGTACGACAGGGCTGCAGATGCGTAAACATTTTGCTGAGTTAGGGCTGCACGCAACAGATGTCTACAGCAGCCCTTTAACGCGCACCAGTCAAACCAGTGCGTTATTGTTTGCTCAACCTACAGCGAATAAAGATTTCTTATATCAGTGCAAAGAGAGCTTTGTGCAGGATGCGTTAGCCAATAAAATCCCAGGACGCAACCTAGTTCTTATTACTCATAGTAGCTGTATGGATGAGGTCAACGAAACCTTAGCCTACGCTGAAGTTGACTATGAGTACGGTGCGGCGGTTTTCTTAAATGTAGACAGTGCAACTGAACCTAATGTTTTAGGTTTTGTTGATGCTGATGACTGGTCTACAACCTTAGAACCTCGAGCGTAGACGCAGTGTGTTTTTGGCAACCATTGCTAGGCAGATTACAGATATAAAAAAGCCTCAAGGTGCTGGGTGTGCACTTGAGGCTTTTGCGTTATAACTTATAACTGGATGCCGTTAGTAACGGGCATCTTTTGGTTTTTTGCCTGTTGGCCAGTCATTTACTTTACCTGGGAAATCAGGACGCGGTTTGTGGGCGAAAAATTCGGCCACATCCACGGCATCTTGATCGCTGAGCACGTTGCCGTGGCCCCAGAGGCCTTTGGTTTGGATGCCCATGGGCATATTGTATTTTACAAAAGCCGCCGCTTTGTAGGTGCGCGCCATACCGGCACCAATGTTAAACGACTCATCGCCCCATAATGGTGGGAAGACGATATCGCCACGGCTGTCCTTTATGCCCTCACCATTATCACCATGGCAGGTGGCGCACTGCGCGTAGTAGATTTTCTCACCCCGTGCAGTGTCAGCAACCAGCGAGGTATCAATCGAGCCGGCATTATCGATATTAACTTTCTGATCTTTTGGCACGTTCTGCGATAGCCATTCCATATAGGCCACCATCGCTTTCATTTCTTCTGACTCGCGATCAACTGGCTTACCATTCATTGAGCGCTGGAAGCAACCGTTGATACGACCGACTAAATCAACTTCTTTTTCTGCGCGTGGCATCACTCGCGGGTAAGTATTGAAGCTGTTGATGTAGGGGTCGCCAAGGGGGATTTTACCTTGTGAAATATGGCAGCTATTACAGTTCATCTGCGCGCCAACGTGCTCTGGCATTAGACGCTTGGTTTCGTTGAGCAGGCGCTTGCCATAGAAAATTTGATCAGCGTTAGGCTCGTTTAGGATGGATGTATCCTGCGGGAGAATATAGGTGCCGATATCTTCGTTGGCATCGTCCGTGGTCACCAAGTCAAACTCAGTGGCTTGGCGATCGATCGGTTTAGGCGAGTCACAACCACTGATAGCGAAGGCACAAACAGCTGCAGCAAGCAGGGTCATGGTCAAACGACGCGGCGCAACGCTGGCTACGACAGGCAGGTTGAGTAGTGATTTATTCACGGTTTGCTCCTTCTGTTGCAGAAACGCTCAGATCAGGCGCGAAGTCTGTTCCGGTCTTGGGTTTTTTGCTGAGGAAGTGACGCATTTGTACCACGTCATCGACATCAACGGTGCTGCCTTGGTTGGTCCAGCTGTTGCGAATATAATTCACCACTTCAGCGACATCGGCATCACTGAGGTTAATAAATTCCGGCATGGTGAAGGCCATACGATCATGTTTGGTGTCTGGCATACGACCACCACTGAGGGTGATCTGTAGCACAGAGTCAGCATCGCGTGAGTAAACAGCGCTGTTGCCATCTAATGCAGGGAAAATACGTGGCACACCTTTGCCGTCAGCACGGTGGCAGACTTGGCAGTATTCAGCGTATAAAATCGCACCGCGTGAATCATAAATACCATCCAGCAGTTTTTGCGTGGTCAGGTCTTCTTTGGCTGCGACTGTAACGGGCTCGCCCGGTTTTGGGCTTAACGTTTTCAAATAGGCCGACATAGCATAGACATCGTCGTCAGTCATATACTGTGTACTGTGCTCAACGACTTCCGCCATGGCACCAAACGCAGCAGTGATATCAGTACGCCCGCTTTTAAAGAAATCAACCAGCTCGTCAGCGCTCCAGATCGCTAGACCATCATGCTCGCCACGTAAGCTTTTTGCACGCCAGCCATCAATCACAGCACCACTTAAGTATTCTTCAGACTCCGCGTTAGACAAGGCTATTTCTTGGAAGCCAATACCGCGCTCGGTATGGCAGGAACCGCAATGGCCTGGGCCTTCAATCAAATATTGACCGCGCGCCAGTACGGCATCATCGGTTTCGGCAACGAACTCACGCTCAGGGGCAAACAGTGCTTGCCAGTACGCCAGCGGCCAGCGCCAGTTGGCAATAGGGGGCAATTCGCTTTTGCGATTGGACTGTTTAACAGGCTTTACACCTGACATAAAATAGGCGTACATCGCCGCCATGTCTTCGTCGGGCATGATTTGGTAAGACGGGTAGGGCATCGCTGGGTAGAGTGCACTATTGTCTTTGCGCACGCCGTGTTTGGTGGCGTTATTGAAATCGTCAAACGTATAGTTACCAATACCGGTTTCTTTATCTGGGGTGATATTGGTTGAGTAGATGGCACCCAGCGGGGTTAGCATGGGCAGACCACCTGCATAATTTTCGCCGCCTAAAACAGTGTGGCAAGCAATACAGTCAGCTGTGCGCGCAATATACTCACCTTTTTTGATCAATTCAGCGTCGTTAATATCGACTTCAATCGCGCTGATCGTGGTGCGCAGGCTTGGTAATGCTTGCGCTAAACCAAAGGCTAATGCCAGCCCTCCCACTCCCGCGACAATGATAGTTAATGGCCACTTTTTCATGCGCCGCACTCCATCAGGCAAGCTGTTTGCCTTTATTTATGATTAGGGTTGGCACTTTATGTGTCGGTGCCACGTGTTGTATTAAGCTTGGCGTGGCGGCCAGCTCATATTATTTATATACTGTAACTATATGAAGAGATAATTAACATTAATCAAGAATAAATTGAGGTGTATGGGTGCGATTGATCAATACTTGATGCAATGGGAGTTGTTTTAATGGCAATACTGTGCGCAATAGACGCAAGCAAGGTGCCAATTAGAAATTTGTTGGTTTGTTAAGTAGTAGAGGGCATCGAAGTCGCTAGGCTGTTTGCATAAGCCCTGCTGATGAATATTGGCAAGGGCTTGCTGCGCAGTAGATTGGCTTACGGATTGGGGTATATTCTAACCGCTGGTGTTGCCTGTAAATCACCCTCGACAGCAATCAGTTCCTTGCCTTGGTGGCGCATAATAAAGCCAGCCGCCCGCGTGTTAATTTTTTTACTGACAACCAGCTCAAGTAAATCGCCATGAATTAAGGCGTTTTTTAGTTGTGCTTCTTCACCGTCAATCCATGCTTTACCTGTTAACTGCTGATACTTTTGCTTGAGTTCAACACGGTAGGTTTCACCGGTGGTTATTTGCCACTCCCAAGTGCCTGCAACTTTTGCCGGTACGACCCACTTATAGATACTGATACTGCCACAGTTTTGTCGCTGATCAGGTTTCCAGTCTCCCATATCAAACGCATGTGAGATGATGCGAGTGCCAGGGCGTAGTTCATCAAGTAAGCGTGGTCTGAGTTGTACGTTGACTAAATCAAGTAGGTACAGGGTGACGACTGTTGCTGCGCTAAAGTCAACTTCGAGTAAATCACCTTCATAAAAACGTACCATATATTCAACACCAGTGTGCCCAGCGTACTCAATGGCTTCGGTGATACGCATTGGGTCTATATCAATTCCGACACCGTGAGTGTTGCGTTCTAAAGCAGCGGCAACAACAATGCGGCCATCTCCACAACCGAGGTCATACAGCACATCTTGACTGGTGACCTCTGCTAAATCGAGCATGGCATGCACTATTTTTTCATCCGTGGGCACATAAGGAACATCTAAAATAACATCTGGTTCATCGAATCTATCGCCATCAAAGTTGAGGTCTCTAAAATCAGAATCAGACAAAGAGTCATCATCAAAATCATAGCCTAGATCCCTAAGCTCATCGATCAACTCGTCTTCATGCTCAAATGCTAAATCTTCGTACAATGCATTCACCTAAAAATTTAAAATTGTATTTTATACGCACTATTATAATGTGGTTATTTAGCTTTAATGCTTAATGTGGCTACATATTAAGGCATGTGCGATGGACTGATAAGGCGTATTAAACGCTATAGCTGCGTTAACATAAAGGTTAGCAGTGTTGGATCTAAAAACTGTATGCGAGTCGTTGAGGTTTTAGCGGTGCTATTACCATAGAAATGCTAGCTGATAAAGCGGTCGCCCATCAGGCCAGCATCAATATGCCCCACTTTTACGTAAATCAGCGCACCGTCATTGAGAGTGAAAGGCGTATGACTGCTGTATCTTGGATTGCGTAACCAACTGCCTGCAGGGTATTCGCCTTGCTCGTCACAAAACAGACCCTCGAGTACCAGAATCTCTTCGCCACCGGGGTGAACATGCCGATTGAACGTTGTGTTGGCTGCCCAGCGTACCAGTGCCGTATTGACGCCATTATGCTCATGCAGGGGCAGCACAGATAAGCCATCGATTAAGCCTGGATACCAGTGTGCTTGCTGGGTGTTTAAGACCAGTTGGGTTGTATCGTCTTCGGCAAACTGCCAAAGTTTGACTAAGAGAGTGCAGCCTCTAGTCGAGAAGGGCTGATGTGAAGTGTCTGGGGGATTGCGCAGATAGGTCCCTGTCGGATAATCACCATGCTCGTCAGAAAACACCCCGTCTAAGACCAATATTTCCTCGCCACCCTTATGAGTATGTGCACTATAACCGCTGCCTGCCGCATAGCGCACAATACTGGTGGCGCGCGCGACTTCATTACCCGCGCGTTCTAGCATCATGCGACTCACTCCTGCTAAGGGTGAGTCGACAAACTGATACTGCTCAGGGCGGATCACCACGCGTTGGCTGAAGTCGCTGTGTAACTGCATATTAGACTGTTCTTAGTTGAAGTGGTTGAAACACAGCTTATTACCGTCGATGTCTTTTACATAAGCGCCGTAGAACACATTCGGAATACGCTGGCCCGGTGCACCGTCACAGCTTGCGCCAAGGGCGATGGCTTTGTTGTATAGAGCATCAACACCTTCTTTGGAACCTGGGGCAAACGACAGCATGTTGCCATTACCAGCTTGAGCAGGTTCTTGGTTGAAGGGTATGCAAACGGCCAGCATAGGCGCAGCCATGCTTTTACCAATAAAGCTGATGCGGTCCATATCAATCAGGATTTTAGCGCCCTGATCGGCGAGTAATTCGCTGTAGAATTTTTTTGCTGCGATTAAATCGCTGACACCTAAAGTCACGTAACTGATCATGTTATATATTCCGGCTGAGATGAGTAAAAACTATACAATTGCTATGCAATCAATATGCGTCAATAGTGTCATTTTGACGCCCTCGTTTAAAGCGTTATCTGAATCGCCATGACAAAGTGCGGTGACATGTAGATGGCGACAATCTTTACTGATTCACTGCTGGTGGCGCAACAGGTATTAATAGTTCATTAGCCCTCGACGATAGGTGCCCGGTGTACTCCCTGTCCATTTACGGAAAGCACGATTAAAGCTGGCCAAGTCTTCAAAGCCCAACTGCCCAGCCAGTACCACTAAAGACGCCGAGCCACTGGTGAGTTGCTGGATAGCAATATCACGCCGTACTTCGTCTTTGACTGCTTGAAAATGGGTTCCCTCGGCAGCTAAGCGGCGTGACAAGGTTCTGACGGACAAATGTAAGGCTTGCGCCACCTGCTGGATAGCCGAGCCTATTTGCTCGGACTCACTTAAATGATCTCTCACTCGGTGCGCGAGTAGCTGTTCGCCAAACGAAACGTAAATCCAATCGGCAGGCGCTTTTTGCAAAAAACCACTCAGTTGTTGCTTCGTTTGCCGAATGGGTTTGCGCAGCAGTTGACGGTCAAAGTGAATCGCGGTCCAAGGCTGATCAAAAGCGACTTCACCGGGGTAAAAGTATAAATATTCATGGCTGTGCTGGGGTTGAGGGTAGGCGCAGCTTATTTTTAAGGGCGGAATTTTTTCGGCAATCAGCCACGAGGCCATACCGTGCACCAGTTTTAGCATCAGTTCATGGACTAAAACGCGATCACCTTGGGGTGGGTTTTTTTCGATAAAACGCATGGATGCCACTTTATCTTCAATCACCAATTGATAGGCCGCATCATCCAAAATTAAGCGGAAAAACTGGCTAAAGCGGTATAGCGCGATCTGCAGATTAGCTGCGTCCAGTACGCTTAGACACAAATATTTCAGGGTGCCGCCGCGTAAGGGTCGACTAAAAAAGCCTGGCGTTTCATCATCGTACTCATTGGCTAATAAGCGATACAGGCGGGCAAATTGTAAAACCGTCACGCGACCATGGGCGGCTTCTAATAAGAAGAATGGAATCTCGGCCTGAGCCAAGAACTGCTTACGTTGTGCTGTGCTGGTGGTCAGACCTTGAAACAGATTATGCACAAAATGCATCGGCACGGTTGTAGAGGATGTGTCCATCACTGACTCTTCTGAGAAACAATAAAATTGGCGTGAAATGTTAATTTTTTGGCTTAAAACGCCAACCACTTATTTTAAATTGGCCTAGTATGAAGCACGCAAATCTGTGTTAAAGCGAATAATTAACAGAAAACCAGCTGAATACATAGATGAATTGCCAAATAGAACAAAAATAATATAGTTAAGCGGAGAACTATTATGTTTTTCAAAACTGCGCCTGCCATGGCCGCTTTAGTTAGCCTATTGCCTAGGTTATCTTCAGTTTTTATTGCCCCGTCTGCGCCAAAGACCGTCCAGCGTCTAGGTGCCAGTGTTGGCCATCGGGTTAATACAGTAGGGGCACAATTATGATGAACATATCCCCGCAAGCCAATTCGATTGGTGCGGCGCTGAGTCGTAGCGCGCGTAAAAATCCGACCGCAGTGGCCTTAAGGTTCCAAGATCGACAGTGGAGCTATACCGCCTTGGATTTGGCGGTCAATAAAATAGCCAATCAGCTCTTACAGCAAGGGCTTAAGCCGGGCGACAGGGTGGTGGCCTATGGTAAAAACTCGGACGCCTATGTGCTCGCTTGGTTGGCGATTTTACGCGCGGGTATGGTGCATGTGCCGACTAACTTTTCGCTCAGTGATAAAGAGCTGCGTTATGTGCTTGAGCAGTCAGAGGCACGTGGATTAATCAGCGATCTCAGCCTTGCAGCACAGGTTGAATTGGCCACCGCGGGGATTGATCTGGTTTTTCAGGCGCGCTTTTATGCGGGTGAAGCGGCTGATTTAGATATTTTACAACTGGCTTTAGCGGATATATCTGCCAGTCCACCGGAGGTTAGCGTGGATGGCGCTGATATCGCCCAGTTTTTATACACTGCCGGCACGACCGCCGCACCTAAAGCGGCGATGATGACGCACCAAGCCTTGATGGCTGAGTACTTCGCCTGCATGGTGGAGTTAGATTTTAAGGCCAATGAGCCGATGCTGGCCGCATTACCTTTATACCATTCAGCGCAAATGCACGTTTTTCTTATGCCGGCACTGTTGCTTGGTGTCAGTGTGCGTCTCATGGAAAGTCCCTTACCCGATCTCTGCTTGGCCTTGATTGAGCAAGAATCGATTGTTTCATTTTTTGCCCCGCCGACGTTTTGGATTGCCTTATTGCGTCATCCTGATTTTGATCAACGGAATCTGAGCAGTCTAAAGAAAGCTTATTATGGCGCCTCAATTATGCCGGTGCCGGTGCTTAACGAATTACAACAGCGTTTGCCTGGGGTTGGCCTCTACAACTGCTATGGTCAAAGTGAAATAGCGCCCTTGGCTACGGTATTGCGTCCAGAAGATCATGAGACGCGTCCCGCCTCAGCCGGGCGCCCCATCCTTACTGTGGAAACACGTATTGTCGATGCTGAGATGAATGATTTACCGCCAGGGCAGCAGGGTGAAATAGTGCATCGCTCACCGCAGTTGCTCACTGGCTACTGGAAAAACCCCGAGATGACGCAAGAAGCCTTTACTGGTGGCTGGTTTCATTCCGGTGATGTCGGCTATATGGACGAAGACGGCTATCTATTTATCGTGGATCGTATCAAGGATGTGATTAATACCGGCGGCGTGATGGTGGCCAGTCGAGAGGTGGAGGAAGCGATTTTTACCCATCACTGTGTCTCAGAAGTGGCCGTGATTGGTATGCCTGATGCTAAGTGGGTTGAAGCGATTACCGCCGTGGTGGTGCTTAAAGACAATCTGTTGATCAGTGAATACGAGATTATTCAGCATGTGCGGCTGCAGTTGGCGGCCTTTAAACTGCCGAAAAAAGTCGTTTTCAGCCAGTCACTACCGAAAAGTAGCGCTGGGAAAATTCTAAAACGACTGTTGCGTGAGGAGCTTCAATAATGCTTAAAGAAGATGACAATACACCGTTGTTTTACGACATGATCTGCCGCTTTTTAGAGCAGGAAGCAAATCCCCATTACGATGCTTGGGAAGCCGCCGGTCAAGTGCCGCGCGAGTTTTGGCTGAAGCTTGGTGAAGCAGGCATGTTGGCGATTGATCTGGCCGAGGAATATGGCGGTAGCGCTGCTGATTTTGGTATAACCCAGCTGGTGCTAGAGGAGATTTCTCGGCGTGGCTTTGGTGGTTTGGCCAGCGCGTATAATATTCATGCCAATATCGTGATTCCTTATGTTGAACACTTAGCCAGCGCCGAGCAAAAGCAACAATGGTTGCCGCGTATGGCCACAGGTGAGGTGATGAGTGCTATTGCCATGACTGAGCCGGGTGCTGGCAGTGATTTGGCCAATATAAAAACCCGTGCGGTCAAAGTGGCTGAAGGCTGGAAGTTAACCGGCTCAAAAATCTTTATTACCAATGGGATGATGGCCGATATGGTGATTGTCTGCGCCAAAACTGATCCGGCTGCGGGCGCGAAAGGGGTGTCGTTATTTTTAGTCGACAGCCATTTAGCTGGTTTTTCTCGCGGTAAACCAATTCGTAAAATAGGTCAACATGCCAGCGATACGGCTGAGCTGTTTTTTGCCGATATGCTGCTGCCAGCTGATGCATTGTTGGGTGAAGAAGGCGCAGGCTTTACTTATTTGATGCAAGAGCTACCACGTGAGCGCCTTGGCGTCGGCGCACAAGCACTGGGCGCCATGGAAGGTGCGCTGGCGCTGACGCTTGAGTATGTCAAGGAGCGTACTGCCTTTGGCCAGAGCATCGCCAGCTTTCAAAATACGCGCTTTAAATTAGCGGAAGTGCGTGCGCAAATTGATATGGCCCGTGCTTATTTTAATCACTGCGTGGCCTTGTATCGGCAGCAGCGTATGAGCAGTACCGATGCAGCTATTCTAAAATTACAATTGACTGAAATGCAGTGCCAAACCATTGATCAGTGTTTGCAGCTGTTCGGTGGTTATGGTTACACCTTGGAATACCCGATCTCACGCTTTTATGTGGATGCACGGGTGCAAACCATTTACGCTGGCACCTCGGAAATTATGAAAGAAGTGATTGCGCGTTCAATGCTTGGTAAATAAATAATAAGGACAAAAAGATGAAGTTTAACTCAGTGGTTATCGTTGAGGGTGTGCGCACCGCTATTGGTGGTTTTGCAGGAAATTTGTCTGGCTTAAGCCCGGCAGATATGGGTACAGTCACGGCTAAAGAAGTGATTCGGCGCAGTGGTGTGGATGCCGAGCAGATTGATCATGCGGTGTATGGCCATATTATTACCACAGGCGCGCAAGATGCCTATTTGGCACGGCATATCGCTATCAATGCAGGTTTAGCGCATAGCTCGGCGGCGTTTAACGTCAGCCGCTTATGTGGCTCGGGTTTGCAGGCGATTATTTCTGCTGCGCAAATGATTGAAACGGGCGACAGCAAGCTGGCCTTGGTCGGTGGTGCTGAGTCCATGAGTCAGGGCGGCTATTTATTGCCTAAAGTGCGCTCTGGCCTGCGTATGGGTGATGGCGTGGTACAGGATTTAACCTTGGGTATTCTGAGCGATCCATTTGGTACAGGCCATATGGGCGTGACTGCAGAAAGTATTGCGGCCCAATACGGTTTTACCCGCCAACAGTTGGATGAATTTGCTTTGGCCAGCCATCAGAAAGCGGCTGCCGCGATTGCTGCGGGACGTTTTGCTGAGCAAATCGTGCCTGTTATGGTTAAAAAAGGCCGTGAAGAGGTCTCGTTTGCTACCGATGAGCATGTGCGCAGCCAAGTCAGCCTTGAGGATTTAGCTAAGCTTAAACCGGCCTTTAAAAAGGATGGAGTTATCACTGCCGGTAACGCGTCGGGTATTAACGATGGCGCGGCGTCGTTACTCTTAGCTGATGCTAAAACAGCGGCGCAGCAAGGCCTTAAAGTGCGCGCACGTCTCGTCGCCAATGCCTTCTCTGGGGTTGATCCAGGCTTTATGGGCTTAGGTCCTATTGTGGCGGTGAATAAGGCCTTGCAGCAAGCCGGCTTAAGGATTAGCGATCTGGATGTGATTGAATCCAATGAAGCCTTTGCCGCACAAGCTATGGCGGTGGCTCAAGAGCTTGGCTTCCCAAGCGAACGTGTCAATCCGAACGGTGGCGCTGTGGCTATGGGCCATCCAGTTGGCGCTACGGGTAGTATTCTGACCGTCAAAACCTTGTATGAACTGGAGCGCTGCAATGGACGCTACGGACTTATCACCTTATGTATCGGTGGTGGTCAGGGCATTGCACTGATTATTGAGCGGGTCAGCTGATACTGCGCGGGGCTGCACTCCGCGCTGAAGCAGTCGCGCGCGTGTGACGATGGAATCATTGGCTGGCCTGTATCATTATTTTGCATATAGGCTGGCCAGTCTGAGTAGATTGGGCGGATGTTTGTCTCGTCTCTGCTAAAATGCTGGACTATATCAGTGTTACGCCTGATCTTATGTGCACACATCTTTCATCCGTGTGGGCTAAGCTTAGTGCAGCTAAAACTATATAAAATTCAGCATCAATGAGAGCCCTATGATTTTTTTACCTCTGTATCGCAGCGTTGCCCAGAGCTTATCTGAGGGTGGTTTGCCTGGTTTTTTTGACACGGCCACTGTGGCGCAGTTGGCAGCTGTTTTATTTATTCAAAATGCACAAAAACTGGCAGAGCAAGAGGTGGCACTGGCGTCGATGGAGCGTCAGTTTGCACAAATCATCAGCGCGGGAAATCAAGCCAATCACAGTGTGCCGAAGGCTTTTCATATACTTGTGCGGGAACGCTTTTGCGCAAGTCAATTTGCGATTGGATTAGCACAGCTAGCGAAGATTAAGGTGAGTTTGCTTGATGATGAGCATCCTGCAGATGAAGGTCGCTATTTAGACAGTGAAGGTGAGTGGCTCTTTACCTTTAGTGCCGAGTATCAAGCCAAGGTGAAGCCGCTGCAGGCTGTGTATTTTGATGCCTATGAGGCTGAGTTGTCGGTGACTGATCCGCAAAATAGAGCGCTGCGTGAGTTTTTAGCAGCCTCAGATGAATCCTTTAATCTACAAGGCTATGCGGGGTCGGGGAAAACCCACTTAATCAGCCGTTTTACTCAGTTATTAGAGCCTAAGCGCACCTTGCTGTTGGCCAATAGTTTTGGTCAGCTGCAAGCACTGAAAGCCAAAGCCGGCGCGCACTTTGTTGGAATGACGTTCGGCCAAGCGGCGGGGCAGGTGTTAGACAGTAATTGGCTCTCCACCAGCTGGCGCCTTAAGGATAAAAGCCGTTTACAGCAGACATTTCAGGTCTCTTATGCAGATCTAGCGCAGACCTTCGCTATGCCTGCCATCAGTTATTTATCGCCAGAACAGGTGGCGCACATTTGTGTGAGAACAGTTGCCAGTTACTGCAATAGTACTGCGCAGGAGATTGATGTTGTGCATCTGCCAGCTGCGATCGCCAGCAATGTAGTCGCGCTGGATAAAGTGGTGCTGTTAGAAATCGTTAAACAATATTGGAGTGAGCTGTGCCAGCCGACTGACGCGCACATTAGATTGCCGATCCGTGGCTATCATCGGATCAAATTATTATCTTTAATTGATGGCGTGCTGGATACGCAGTACAGCCATATTATTGTTGATGAAGGGCACGATATACCCACACCAATGTTGCAGATTCTCGATCGCAGCCCACAAGCGGTGATTACCTTAAGTGATGAGTTGCAAAACCTCAATGGCATGGCACCGGTGCGCGATAGGCAGATTCGCCAGCGCTATATTGCGCAGTCGGTACGCTTGGGTAAACAAGTAGAAAACGTGATTAATCCGTTGATTCAAGCGCACCCTAGTGCCACTAAGCAAGTGTTTAGCGGTCGCGCAGATCACTGCACGCATTTACAGCACTACACTGGCTGGCAGATACCGGATCGAGCCACGACTATTATTGTTGCTGATGAGTTCGAGTTGTTTGCATGGTTTCAGCGGCTCACACATGCCGGCGCATCCTTTGCCTTGGCAGACTCAACTTTTAAAGATTTTATGACCTTTGCTCAAGACTGTATTGGGCTATACAACAACGCTGAACGGCCACGCCATGGTCTGATCTTTCGCTATACGACATGGGATAAGCTGAGTGAAGCCATGGCGCATAATCCGTCTTTTGAAGCAATTGAGCGCATGTTACTAAAAGGCTATTCACAAACGGATTTTCAAGATGCTGTGGGTCGTTATGTGCGTAAAAGCGGTGGAAAAATTATTCTAGCGCGCGTGGCTGATACCAAAAACATGGAATTTCCCAGCGTCTACCTGTCTCAAGGTCTGCTGGTAAAGCCTACAGCGCATGACAATACAAACAGCCGTGCCCGTTTGTTTTCAAGTCTATATACCGCCTGCACGCGTGCTCAGCATGAGCTGATTGTACCCGATGGTTTTTCGGACTGGGTTGCCGACGCAGTCAACTGATATCTTCACGGTCTAGCGCTGCATAGTTGGGTAGGGAATGTACTCTTGATTGTCGGTTGGTATTTTTGCAAATTGCTGATCAATCCACTGCTGGCGCGCCTGCTTGACCCGCTCGATACGGCTGGAGACAAAGTTCCAGTCCATATAGCGGTGACCGATGTCATCACCGCCGATTAACACCACTTGGCTGTCATGCTCGGCGCGAATAATGATCTGTTGATCGTCACTTAATAGCGCAAGTCGGTGCTGAGCGATACTCAAGTCCTTGATGCTGATTGCGCCTGTCACGATGTACAGTCCGCGCATAGCTGCATGGGGCAAGGCTAAGGATTGTCCGGCTTTAAGCTTGGCCTCAATGTATAAGGTTGAGCTAAATATTTTCACTGGCGAGGTGACGCCGTAGGCTGTGCCCATCAATACGCGGACGCTGACACCATCAATCTCCAGCGAAGGGATCTGCGCGCTGTTGTAGTGATAAAATGCAGGCTCAGTTTCTTCATCTTCTGCGGGCAATGCCAGCCATAATTGAAAGCCATGAATGCTGTGCGGCTGGCGTTTGACTTCGGCAGATTGCCGCTCCGAATGCACGATGCCGGAGCCTGCGACCATGAGGTTTAAATCGCCGGGACGGATGCTTTGCACGCTGCCCACAGAGTCTTGATGGAGCATTTCACCATCAAGTAAATAAGTGACAGTGGCCATATTGATATGGGGATGCGGCAGGACGTTAACGCCTTCACCTGCTGGAAAATCAGCTGGCCCCATGTGATCGAAGAAAACCCAAGGGCCAATCCGCCTCGCACCGCGACTGGGTAAGCTGCGACGTACGCTGAAACCGCCGAGCTCTTGGTCTTTGGGGTGAATCAGTTGCTCGACTCCTGTGCCGCCGGTTTCAATATCACAGGGTGAATCTGTGCTGTTGTTTTGATTGCTCATAGTGTTGTCCTCTGCTCGGCCTCAAGGAGTTAATAGCCCATGCACTCGAGCTTAAGTGTCGCGCAGTTGCCGCTGTAGAGCAAAAGTTTCTGGGGGCCGGTCTTAAGTGATGCACATACTTATCCGTAGTAAGAGTACTGTAGGCGGATTTGCTTGATGGAGTATGCGATCATATAAATACTATTAATTTGTATATTATTTTTTTTGCAGGGAGACTTTGTTATGACAGGTAATTCACAGGCGTTAGCTGAGGCGCACTTTGCCCAAGCAGCGGAAAGATTTGAGCACAGTCCTATTTCTAAGCAGCTAGCCACATTAGCGGGTAAGGTTTTTCCATTATTAACACTGAATAAAAATCAGCATTGGCTGGATTTTGGTGCCGGCACCGGCGCACTCAGTGTGCCTTTGGCTGAGCATGTGGGGCAAGTGACAGCGCTGGATACCTCGGCGGCAATGTTGGCTAAGTTGTCTGGTAAGGATGTGCCGAATATCACTACACTTGAGCAGGATATTTTTAATGGCTTAAGTGAGAGTTATGCGGGCGTGATAAGCAGCATGGCATTGCACCATGTCGCTGATATTGCTGGGCTATTCAGCTGTATGTACCAATGTTTGGACGAAGGTGGGCAATTGGTGATGATTGATTTGTACAGCGAAGATGGCAGTTTTCATGGTGATAATGCTGCGAAAGGTGTTGTGCATTTGGGTTTTGATCCCCAGCAATTGCTTGAGTTAGCGACAGAAGCAGGATTTAAAGACTTAAGTTATCGTGAGATTTTTAATATTAAGCACAAAAATGGCCGCAACTACCCACTGTTTGTATTGTTAGGGCGTGCTTAGTGCTGCTGGACCTTGATGGCTGATTGAGTAAGCTGCTCAGGTGCTTGTTTCAGCAGCGCCGCAGTTGTTTTAAATTATGTGAAATTTGCCGATTAATCAGAGTCTTGCAGGCGCTCTGCAGCATCGCTGCTTGCGCTCAGGGCAATCAAGTACTGCAAGCTGGCTTCGGTAGCGGGCGCTAATTGACTCATGGCTTTGCTCGTTACTTTGAGCATGCCGCTGGGGTCACGTTCAATGAAGCCTAACTCTTCTAGCTTGTGCACTTTACGGCGTACGGTTTCTCGAGGAATGCCGCTGCACTCAGCAATGGATTGAATATTAATGGGCTGGTCGGCACGTTCTTTACTGTTAGCGCTTATAAACTCGTTGTAGGTCATGTTGCTTGCTTTGCGGGCGGGCAGCGCACGCGAGCCAATAATCGCTAAAATTAACATTAAGTCCAAGTCACCAAAAAATTGCTGACGCAACACAATCAGTAATTCGCACAAGGCTTCCACGTGGGCTGGGAAGATATGACCAAAGTTCATGATGATTCTTTCGTAGCTCAGAGGCATAGCAAATGCTCGTGTAATAACGTACGTGCAGATGATGATACCCATATTGGGTATAAGGTGCGTTGCTTAGTGCTGCTACTTCAGTGAAACTGATCAGCTGTTTTTAGAGTCGGCGCTGCATGTGCAGCAATGATGAGTGTAATAATCAGGAGTACACAGGTTGATAAAGCGTATTGGCTGGTTAGCAAGTGCCATGCTAGTGGCAGCATTAAGTGGTTGCGGAGAAAGCGAAGCGCTTGATGAGTATGTAGAGGTCTCACGGCCTGTGCCTATGATCATCGTGACTACCTCGGATCAAACCTCAAGTTTACGGTTTCCTGGGCGTGTGCGCGCGGCGCAGCGGGCTGACTTGGCCTTTAATGTTGCTGGGCAAGTGATTGAGTTGCCTGCTGAAGAAGGACAGTTGATCGAAAAGGGTGAACTGGTCGCACGTCTCGATGATGCCAATTACCGTATTCAAATGCGCTCATCTTTAGCCAAGTACAATAAAGCCCGCACCGATTACAGTCGCGTTGAACAACTGTGGCAGCGCAGTCAAGCGGTGGCCAAAGCTGAAGTCGATAAGCAACGCACTGCGATGGATGTGGCGCAGGCTGACTACGCTTTAGCTAAAAAAGATTTTGATGACACTCGCCTAGTCGCGCCTTTTAGCGGCGTGGTCACCAAACGTTATGTTGAAAACTTCAGTAATGTGCAAGACAAAGAAGCCATTGTTAGTTTGCAAGATCTGAATAATCTTGAAATCGTGATTAACGTACCTGAGCGCATCGTGCGCAATACACCAAAACAGCTGGCCGGTTACGCAGTTTTTGCCGATCAACCTGAGCTGTTGTTGCCGGTTACCTTGAAGACCTTTTCATCCGACAGTGATAAACAAACGCAAAGCTATGAAGTGGTAGTAGCGCTTGAGCCCGGTTATAAGTTGAAAATCTTACCGGGTATGTCGGTGGATATTGTGCCGCAGCAAATGCTTGAAGGGCTGGGTGCAGGACTGGTTAAGGTACCGCTGCAGGCTATTTATTCGAGTGCTGAGAATATCACTGGGGTTTGGCTGGTGAACCCAGAAACCTCTCGGGTCACTTTGCAAGCGGTGGAGTTGGGTGAAGTGCTTGGCAGCGATGTTGTTGTGACCAAGGGTTTAGTTGGTGGTGAGCAGATTGTGACAGCAGGTGTGAGTCAGTTACGCGAAGCAATGTTGGTCCGCCCCCTGTAAACAGAGTTGTTCATATATATATAGGACGTAAATACAGTGAATTTTGCCGAACATACACTCGCTAAACGCACCATTGCTTGGATGCTAACGCTCTTGGTGCTGCTGGGTGGCTACATCAGCTATGAAAAACTGGGGCGTTTTGAAGACCCTGAGTTTGTGATTCGACAAGCGGCGATAACCACCCTGTACCCGGGCGCTTTACCGGCGCAAGTGGCGGAAGAAGTCACTGAGGTGATTGAAGAGGCTGTGCAGCAGCTGCAAGAGATTAAAGAAGTCACTTCTGTGTCACGCATGGGCAACTCGCTGGTTAAAGTCGAGATTGCCTTAGAGTTTGCCTCCAGTAAAGTAGAACTTGAGCAAATTTGGGACAAGCTCAGACGCAAAGTCAATGATGCCCAGCATAAGCTGCCGCCGGGTGCAGGCCCGTCGATTGTTAACGACGACTTCGGTGATGTGTATGCGCTGTTTTTTGCCGTCACTGGTGAGGGCTATAGCTTAAAAGAAATCAAAGATTACATTGATATTCTTGAGCGTGATTTATTGCAAGTACCGGGCGTGGCACGTGTGGCAACGCTCGGCGCACCCGACGAAGCGATATTTATTGAAATTGCTTCAGCCAAAGCTGCGCAGTTAGGGATTGCTCAAGACGAGATTTATAAATCTTTACGCCAACAAAATGTGATCACTGATTCGGGCAACTTATTGATTGGACCGCAGCGGGTGCAGTTCAGTCCGCAAGGGCAGATCGACTCAGTTGAGTCGCTAGGCCATATTGCCTTAGGTTCGGCCAGTGGTGAGCAGGTTATATTCTTAAAAGATATTGCCAAGATCACCCGTTCTACCATTGAGCCGCCGCGCGCTCTGATGAATTATGACGGCCAGCCTGCGATTGGCTTGGGCATTTCTCAAGTGGCTGGCGGTAACGTGGTGGATGTCGGTGACGCGGTGCGAACGCGTTTACAAGAACTGGAATCACAGCGCCCGATTGGAATTGATCTGCAGATTGTGTCTTACCAGTCTGACTCAGTACGTGAGGCGGTCAATGGTTTTGTGGCGAACTTAGCTGCTGCTGTCGCCATTGTCGTGCTGGTACTGATTCTGTTCATGGGCTGGCGCAGTGGCGTTATTGTTGGCAGCGTTTTACTGCTAACAGTCGCTGGCACCTTGATTGCGATGTATATGGATGACATTGCCATGCAGCGCGTGTCGCTGGGTGCGTTGATTATTGCCCTTGGTATGCTGGTGGATAACGCCATTGTCGTCACTGACGGTATTTTAGTGCGCATGCAAAAAGGTGAGGCTGCTAAAAGTGCCGCGATTGCGGTGGTGAAGGGCACACAGTTTCCTTTGTTAGGCGGTACCGTGGTAGGCATTTTGGCCTTTAGCGCCATTGGTTTGTCGCCAACCGATATGGGTGAATACGCGGGCTCATTGTTTTGGGTGATTATGTATTCAATGCTGTTCAGCTGGTTATTTGCGGTGACCTTAACGCCGCTGCTGTGTGTGGCCATGCTCAAAGTTAAAGTCACACCTGCAGGCACTGAAGAAAAGCAAACGGGTATTTTGTACCGCTATCGTCGTTTATTAAATGTGGCGCTGCGTAAACGACTGTTCACCGGTCTGGTGATGCTCAGTTTATTAGCCAGCGCAATTTATGGCTTTAAATGGGTTCAACCCGGCTTTATGCCTGACTCAGCGCGCCCACAGTTTGTTGTCGACATGTATTTGCCGCAAGGCTCAGATATACGTGAAACAGCGAAAGAACTGGAGGGAATGGCTGAGTATGTGCACAAAAAAGACAGCGTCACCCACATCACGCGTTTTGTTGGGCAGGGCGGTTTGCGCTTTATGCTGACCTACAGTCCTGAAGACCCCAATAGCAGTTACGGCCAACTGCTGATTGATGTGGATAATGCTTCAGGGATTGCTGAACTGGTCGATGAGCTACAGAATGAATTGACCGAGCGTCATCCACTTGCTCAAATTAAAGTATGGAAGTTCATGCTGGGCCGTGGTGGCGGTAAGAAAATTGAAGTGGCCTTTAAAGGCTCAGAGCCTGAGGTGCTGCGCCAGTTAGCAGAGCAAGCCAAAGCCATTATGGCGCAAGATCCTGGGGCCATTGCCATCCAAGATGACTGGCGTGATAAAACGCCGGTGCTGCGTCCTGTGGTCAATGAAGTAGCGGCACGCCGTGCTGGGGTTGATATTACTCAGATCAGTCAAGCACTCAACCGTACCTTTACCGGTGAGCGCGTGGGTGTCTATCGCGAACAAGATAAGCTGATTCCGATTATCGTGCGTGCGCCTTACAGCGAGCGCTCACTGGCACAAGATATTGAAAACGTTCAGGTGTACAGCCCGACTGCGAACAAATATTTACCGATGAGTCAGTTGGTAAGCGGTGTTGAGGTTCAATGGTCAGATGCCATTTTACGCCGTGTCGACCGTTTCCCAACCATTAAGGCTCAGGCAGACCCTTTACCAGGTGAGCAATCTGATCCCTTATTTAATCGCCTTAAACCTCAAATTGAAGCGATAGAACTGCCACCGGGTTACAGCTTGGAGTGGCATGGTGAATATAAAGACTCGAATGAGTCCAACGAAGGCTTGGCGATTTCTGCGCCCTATGGCTTTAGCGCGATGGTCTTAGCTGTAGTACTGATGTTTAACGCGTTACGTCAGCCGCTGGTAATTTGGCTGACTGCGCCGCTGGCTATTATCGGGGTCACGGTAGGCTTGGTGATTTTCCAAGTGCCCTTTGAATTTATGGCGATCTTAGGCTGCTTGAGTCTGGTCGGGATGCTGGTGAAAAACTCCATTGTTTTGGTTGATCAGGCGGATGTGGAAATACGCGAGGGCAAGGCAGGCTTTATTGCAGTGGTTGATGCCGCTGTCAGTCGTGCGAGGCCCGTGTTTCTCGGTGCCTTAACCACTATTCTCGGGGTTGCGCCGTTACTCTGGGACCCATTCTTTAAGAGCATGGCGGTGGTAATTATGTTTGGTTTAGCCTTTGCTACGGTCTTAACCTTGGTGGTTGTGCCGCTGTTGTATGTGGTGATCTTCCGTATTTCTGCAGAGTCTGAGGAGGCAGCAAAATCGTAGGGTGGGCATTTATGCCCACGTATCTGGGCACGCTGAGACAATTTTAGCATCGCAGTAAAAAAGTATCGCCCTAGCGCCCTGTAAACACCGCGGCGCGGCGCTCCAAAAATGAGCGCACACCTTCAGCGGCATCCTCGCTGGCCATGACCTTGGCCAAATCATCAAACACTTCCGATAACGCGGCGCTATCACCATGCAAGCGCGCGATTTTTGAGGATTCGAGCGCTGCTTGTACGCCCAGTGGCGCAGCTGCGGCGATTTTAAGCGCCAGTTCGCGGGCACGTTGTTGTAGATTCTCAGGTTCGCACAGCTCGGTAAGCATGCCCCAGTCATAGGCTTGTTGGCCGTTAAACTCATCACCGGTCAGCAAGTAACGCTGCGCACGCGCCCAGCCAATCTCTTCTGGTAAACGCACGGTGCCACCGCCACAAGGGTAAATACCGCGCTGCACTTCCAATTGCGCGAAACGTGTCTCAGCGGTGGCAAGACGAATCTCAGTATTGAGTAGCAACTCAAGGCCTGAGGTGTAGCACAGACCCTGCGCAGCCATGACTAAAGGTTTGCTCAAGGTTTCGCCAGCAATGCCGTAGGGGTCGATTTCACCTTGCGCCATTTCTGGGGCTTGGCCTGTGGCAAAGATCGGTGCCCACTTATCCAACTCTAAACCTGCGGTAAAGTGCTTGCCGTTGGCCTGGATAACACCGACGCGCAGTTCGCTGTCATGCTGCAGGCGATACAGTGCCTGTGCCAACAGGTGGAAGCTCTCAGGGTCCAGTGCATTGAGTTTTTCTGGGCGGTTGAAGGTGATCGTCAGAATATGCTCACTGGCCTCAACCAACACTTTGTTTTCGCTGCTCATGACTGCTCCTTAATTGACTAAAGGCGCGCTGAACAATACTCTGGCGTGTTACCCAGAATATTGTTCAGCGCGCGTCCCGTTGAACATAACCTAGAACCAAGCACTTTGCATGTCTAAGCAACTGCGATCAAAACGCTGCAGTAAACGTGCTTGCAGTTCTATTTCTGGCATTTCCCAGCGCATAAAGTACTGCGCTGCTTGTAGCTTACCGGCAACAAAGTCTGTGTCCTCAGCGTTGCTGGAGTCGGCAAAGGTGATCAAGGCTTTATCGGCCATCTCCAGCCACAACCAGCCGACCACAGTTTTACCCAGCATGTCTAAGAACAGCGCAGAGTTGGCCAGCGCTTCCTCGACTTGGCCTGTTTGCATGGCACCACCGAGCTTCAATGTGGTGGTTTGCACTTGTGTTAGATAATGCTCGAACTCGCTGACCAGTTCGCCCAGTTGCGGTTTCTGTGCAGCAGAGGCGAGGGTGCTGTGCATGCGCGCCATTAACAGTTTTAAGCCTTTACCGTTATGCTGCCAGAGTTTACGGCCTAATAAATCCAGAGATTGAATGCCATGAGTACCTTCATGAATCGGATTTAAACGGTTGTCGCGGTAGCACTGTTCCACTGGGTATTCACGGGTATAACCGGCACCGCCGAGCACTTGAATAGCCAGGTCGTTGGCGCGTGGGCCATAAAAGGACGGGAAAGACTTGACCATAGGGGTGAGTAAATCAAGCAAGATTCCGGCATCTTCATCCTTACCGGCTTCTTGCTCATCCACCAAACGCGCAGCCAGTAAACACAGGGCCAGCGAGCCTTCCACGTAAGCTTTTTGCGCCAATAACATGCGCTTTACATCGGTGTGTTCGATGATGTTAATCGGCTTGCTGTCTGGGCTTTTCTCAGTAGCAGAGCGGCCTTGTGGGCGGTTGCGGGCGTAATCCAGTGATTCTAAATAGCCGCGATAACCGATCATTGCTGCGCCTAAACCCACGCCAATGCGTGCTTCGTTCATCATCTTGAACATGACCATCAAGCCTTTACCCGCTTCACCCAGCAGGTAACCGACGCAGTTATCTTGCTCACCAAAATTGAGCACGGTTGAGGTGGTGCCGCGGTAGCCCATTTTATGCAGCAAACCCGCCAGTTGCACATCGTTACGCTCAGCTAACGAGCCATCTGGGTTGGTCATTACTTTGGGCACGATAAACAGCGAGATGCCTTTAACGCCTTTCTCTGCACCTTCAATGCGCGCCAAAACCAAGTGCACGATGTTCTCGGTGACGTCTTGATCACCACCGGAGATGTACATTTTCTGGCCCTTGATGCGGTAGCTGCCATCAGCGGCAGGTACGGCTTTAGTGCTCAGATCGCCCAAGGATGAACCCACATCAGGTTCGGTTAAAGCCATGGTTCCAGAAAAACGACCGCTGAACAGCGACGGAATAAACATGGCTTTTTGTTCATCACTGCCAAAGGCATGAATCACATTGGCCGCAGCGCTGGTTAAAAACGGATAGCCCGCAGTTGATGGGTTGGCCGACATAAAAAAGGTGTTGGCGGCCATGTGCAGCAACGACGGTAACTGCATACCTCCATCGGCATAGTCATGTTTGGCACAGAGCAAACCTGATTCGGCAAAATGTCGCCACGCGTCTTTTACTTCAGCAATGGTGGTGACACTTTTGCCATCAAATTGTGGCTCGTTGGCATCGGCTTTGGCGTTATGCGGGGCAAAGTAGTCAACCGCGATGCGCTCTGCGGTGTTTAAGATGCCGTCAAAGGTGGTGCGGTCATGCTCAGCAAAGCGCGGTAACTGGGTCAGTTGCTCAGCGTTAAATACGTTATAGAGGAGAAACTCTAAGTCTTTATTATTGATAAGTTTCGACACTTTGAACTCCAATGACACTAAAAATAGGCTTGCTCACGAGTATCAACCTTGTTGTGGACAAAGATAATTGTCAATATGGCCACTCTTAGAGCTAAAAGTGACAAAGCATGTTGAATATCGTGGTGCTTGGTTTTGATTCAGCGTTAGCTTCGGCCATTACTGGCGTAATGGATTTGTTTGCTTTGGCCGGGGTGACTTGGAATCGGGTGCAGGGCGAAGCAGTGGGTCGCCACTTTAATGTGCGCATCGCCAGCCCTGATGGTCAGCCGATTCGCTGCATCAATGGTATTCAAATCGCCGCGCAGCTGAGTTACGCCGACATACAGCAGGTGGATGCGATCATTGTGCCGACCATTGGTGGGCCAATCGATGAGGTGCTGACGCAAAATCCACAACTCTTAGCCTTATTGCAGTATGCCAATCAGCAAGGTTGGACCATTGCCGGCAATTGCACCGGTAATTTTCTCTTGGCCGAAGCAGGCATTCTCAATGGCCGCTGTGCCACCACCCACTGGGGCTTTAAGCAGCAGTTTGCCGAGCGTTATCCAGCGGTGAAACTCACCGCAGAGCAACTGATTACCCGTGATGAGCATATTTATTGCGCCGGCGGTGGTTTGGCGTGGTTTGATTTAGGCCTGCACATGATTGAGCGTTTTGTTGGTTTTGAGGTGGCGTTGCAAACCGCCAAAGCCTTTGTCATTGATTATCGGCGTGACAGCCAGTTGTCGTATTCCCTGATGCGTTTAGCCAAGCCGCACAAAGACGAGTTGGTCAAGCAGGTGCAAGAGTGGCTGCAAGCGTATTATGCGCAACGTTTTACTTTGGATGAGTTGGCGCAACGTTTTAATGTCTCGAAACGCACGCTGATCAGGCGTTTTAATGCCGCTTTAGACAGCCCGCCCAATGCGTATCTGCAATCTCTGCGCATTGAAGCCGCACAGAAACTGTTGGAAGAAACCGAACTCAGCGTGGATCTGGTTATGTCGCAGGTGGGCTATGAAGATGCCAGTTCGTTTCGGCGTTTATTTCGTAGTAAAAGCGGGGTCACGCCGACGCAATATCGCCGACGTTTTAGTCGCCATTAAACGCTATAAAAACGAGGAGGGTGTTGAGACAAGGCTGCTCTAAGTTTGCGCTCGCGCTGTGCGATCTGCGAATATGGCTGTTTGTTGGTGCGGCGATAGGTATTGTGGATATTCTGACTTTTGTTATGTGTGGGCGGGGCAATGTCGCCGTCGGTAATCCCTTAATTGTGGGTGGGTCTTTAATTGTGACAACAGGTATTGGTTGGTTGTTTTTGCGTGAAATGTTAAACCCTTGGCAAGTGCTTGCTGTGTTGAGCATTATCGCGGGTGTGATTATGTTGGCTTGGCAGGCAAGGCGAGGCGAGGAGTATGACAGATAATAAACAAACACCGTTGCAGGTGTATACGCAAGCAGTCGCCAATGGCTTCATTGATGATCCAGCACAGCGCCAAGCGATTGAGGCTTTAGAAACGTGCTATCAAGCGCTGCAACAGGGTTCAGCTGTAGCGCAAGGGGTGTATTTATATGGGCGTGTTGGGCGCGGTAAAACCTGGTTGATGGATCAATTTTATCGCAACTTAAGCGTCCCCGCGCGACGCCAGCATTTTCACCACTTTATTCGAGACGTGCACCAGCGCTTATTTCGTTTAATGGGCACCGCTGATCCTTTGACTGCGGTTGCTGCTGAGCTTAGCGAAGAGATCCAAGTACTGTGTTTTGATGAGCTATTTGTCAGCGATATTGCCGATGCTATGATTCTTGGAGGGTTGTTTCAAGCGCTGTTTGCCCGCGGTTTAATTATTGTTGCCACCTCCAATCAGCCACCTTCTGAGTTGTACAGTGGCGGTCATAATCGCGAGCAGTTTTTACCTGCCATTGCTGCGATTGAGCAGCAGATGCAATTAGTTAGCGTGGATGGTGAACAGGACCACCGTTTGCACAGCGGCACAACAATCCAGCGCTATTGGATTAAAGAGTCTGCGCAAGCCAGTGTGATGCCTGAGTTGTTTGCACAGCTGAGCGCTGGGCAAGCGGTTCAGCAGGGTGAACTGTCTTTAGCTGGGCGCACACTGGCAACCCAGGCTTACAGTGATAATGTCTTGTGGTGCGATTTTGCCGCGCTCTGTGACAAGCCTTTTGCTGCAAGCGATTTTATAATCCTGTGTGATCGTTTTCAGGTGTTGTTGCTCAGTGCCGTGTCAGCGTTGGGTGGAGAGCAGCAAGCTGCCAAAATCGCGCGAGGTACTGAAGATGCAGTACAACAAGTTGAGGCCGGCGATCGACAATTGCCGATGCTGGCACCCGCGGATGACAGCGTACGTCGTTTTATTGCGTTGATTGATGAGTGTTATGACCGCGGTGTGCCGGTATATATCGAAGCTGATGTAGCGTTGGAACAACTCTACACTCAAGGGTATTTGGCTTTTGCCTTTCGCCGCACATACAGCCGTTTAAAAGCCATGCAGTTCGAAAATTTTGCAAAGTACTGAAAATTACTTTCTTATAGGCCTATTATGATTGGATTTAAGGGACATAGCGCATGCATGTAAGTATCCGTTTGTTGGGTTTGACCAGTGTTATGTTGTTAGCCGCTTGTTCATCGAACGCACCTGTTAATGAGTCAGTTGCACCAATACAGTCCTCAACATCAGCTTTTTTTAATCCGACTGCCGATGACGTGTTGTTTCGTGCGATTGGTTTGGTTGGCACGCCGTATGTCTGGGGTGGTAATACACCCTCTTCTGGTTTTGATTGCAGTGGCCTGATTGGTTTTGTGTATAACGATGTGGCGGGTATTCGTCTGCCGCGCACTACAGCGCAAATGATGCAGATGAAAAGCCAGCCTGTGCCGCGCAATCAACTGCGCAGTGGCGATATTATTTTTTTTAGCACTGCCAGTCATGGTCGTGTCAGTCACGCAGGTATTTATGTCGGCAATGACCGCTTTGTGCATGCGCCATCTTCTGGTGGTACCGTGCGTCTAGACAGTGTGAATAACACCTATTGGAATAAAGCCTACTTGCAAGCCAAGCGTGTTTTGAGCAGCGAGACTGTGGTAGTAAACCCATAAATATTAAAGTGCTTGACGCTGCCTTATAAGACAGCGAGCGCTAAGCTAAACAATAAGAGAGTGGATATGATAGAGCAACAACAGCCGCGTATTGGCGTGATCGGTACCGGCGCGATTGGTGGTTTTTATGGCTTGATGCTGGTGCGTGCAGGTTTTGAAGTGCATTTTTTATTGCGCAGTGAGTATGACGCAGTCAACAACAATGGTTTGCGCGTGAATAGTGCTTTGCATGGCCAGTTGCACTTGCCGAAAGTCAATGCTTGGAATGATGCAGCGCAGATGCCTAAGTGCGACTGGTTGCTTGTTGGTGCGAAAACCACCAGCAATGCCGATCTTGCACCTATTATCAATCAGGTTGCAGCGCCTGGCGCAAAGGTCTTGCTGCTGCAGAATGGCTTTGCCGTTGAGGAACAGTTGCGACCTTTGCTGGACGCGCACCTGCATTTGCTCGGTGGCTTGTGTTTTATTTGCGTGCATCGCAGCGCACCCGGTGTGGTTGAGCATCAGGCGCAAGGCGCGGTGAATTTGGGCTACCATAGTGGTCCGGTGACTGTCGAAGAAGGTTATACCGTTGCTCAGCAAGGCGCTGCCTTGTTTCAGCAGGCTGGCTTGGACTCAAAAGCGATGTTGCACTTGCAAGAAGCACGCTGGCAGAAGTTGGTGTGGAATATTCCTTACAATGGTTTATCCGTGCTATTAAATAGCAATACCGAACAACTGATGAGCGAGCCGCACAGCCGCGAACTTATTATTGATTTGATGAGTGAAGTGATGGCAGGCGCTGCCGCGTGCGGTTATCCACTGGCAGATAATTTAGTGCGGATGATGTTGAAATACACTGACGAGATGTCAGCCTATTTGCCGAGTATGCACCATGATTTTACCCATCAGCGGCCTTTGGAATTACAAGCCATCTATAAGGCACCGCTAGAAGCGGCGCAGGCTGTCGGCTGTGAGATGCCAAAGGTGAAGATGCTGCTGCAAACCCTAGAGTACTTATCAGTCTAGGATTTGATGTCCATGAGCTTATTGACTGGAGTATTTGAATCCTCGCCCCATTTGATGGGCGCGTACGATATCCATGGCTTGATTGATGTGCTGTAAGCGCTCGGTACTGCCGCCACGGTCGGGATGGTGGCGACTGACTAGCTTGCGGTAATGTGTGCGTAAACCTTCGCTGCTGAGTGTATGTAACGGTTGCTCTATCTCCAGTTCGCTTAAGGCATCTGTTAGGTGCTGTGAGGGCTGGAGGTTGGCTAGACTGTTATTGAGTAGCTGTTCCACCGCAGAGCGATCAGTTTCCATCAAGTTGTCTAAGTCTAAATAATAATCGCGCAATGGGTCGCTGAGATTGAGCGCTTGCGCTTGTGTGTTCGTGCGCGCTGCTGCGGGTTGCAGGCTAATATGCAATGGGCTGATTTCTAAGTCTAATTTTCCAGCTGAGCGCAACCTGTCGCGTAGCAGGTGCAGTGCATGAAAAAGCAAAAAATGACTGCGAAACAAGCTCAACACATCACTTAAGTTAGCGCTGACAAATAAGGGCTGCTGCTGGCTTTTGAGCTGTTTAAGCAGTTCATACTCGCTTAGGCCGGCGGGTTTTTCTTCTAACAGTTGCTGCAGTGTGCTGACCAACTGATTAATTTTAAACGTATACAAAAGGCTGAATTCTCTATTTATTGCCCAGGTTGAAACAAATAGGGGCTCTACGAGTCTATTGTGAGTTGCCAGACTAGGCAATTAAATGGATCGATTAGGACTTTAAAATGCGTAATTCAATCAAAAATATACTTCTTTTATCTGCTTGTTTGAGTAGCAGTTGGGCTGTCGCTGAAAACGGTGACCAATTGCAACAAGTGTTGTATCAATGCGAGCGCGGCGTATCCATACCTGTAACCTATTTAAATACAGTTGGTGGTGCCTATGCTGTACTGCAGGTTGATGGACAGCAGATACCTATGAGCATTGCTGTCAGTGCTTCGGGTGCGCGCTATGTGTCGATTGACGAAGGACGTAATTATAGCTGGCATACGAAAAATGATAACGGCGTTTTATCATGGCAGCCAGTTGGAAAACCCAGCGAGAGCGTTGTTCTTTTTAAAGAGTGTACGACTGGTACGCAAATGCTGGCTGAAAATACTCAGTGAGTGGCAATACAGACTAGGGTTTGTTGAGTGCAACAGGTAAAATACTGTTTTTACCTGTTGCGGATCATGTTATGAGTAGTGTCTCAGTCAATCAAAAAAAATTACAGAAACGTTTGTATCGTCTGGCCGGCGAAGCCGTAACTGATTTCAATATGATTGAAGAAGGCGATAAAATCATGGTCTGTCTGTCCGGCGGTAAAGACAGTTATGCCATGTTAGATGTGTTGCTGCACCTACAAAAGGTCGCGCCCATCCAGTTTTCTTTAGTTGCCGTCAATATGGATCAGAAGCAGCCAGGCTTTCCTGAACATGTATTGCCAGCATATTTAGAATCAGTGGGTGTGGAGTACCACATTATCGAAAAAGATACTTATTCAGTGGTTAAAGAAAAAATCCCTGAAGGTAAAACCACGTGCTCACTGTGTTCACGCTTGCGTCGCGGTACGTTGTATACCTATGCCGATGAGATTGGTGCAACCAAGATGGCGCTGGGTCATCACCGTGATGACATCCTAGAAACTTTTTTCTTAAATATGTTTTTCGGTGGGACACTTAAAGCCATGCCGCCCAAGTTGTTATCTGATGATGGGCGTAATGTGGTCATTCGTCCTTTAGCCTATTGTAAAGAAAGCGATATTGCCGAGTATGCGCAGTGGCAAGATTTTCCAATTATTCCGTGTAATTTATGTGGTTCGCAAGAAAATCTACAACGCCAAGTTGTGAAGGGTATGTTGCAAGACTGGGAACAAAAAAACCCTGGACGTTTAGATATTATGTTTCGCTCTTTGCAAAATGTGGTGCCATCGCAATTGGCTGATCGGCAACTATTTGATTTCGCCAGTTTAACCATTGATAAGCACGCTGAGCCACGTTATTTGGATGTTATGAGTCTGTAAAGGTCAATTTACTGGCAGTTGCTGCATAAGTGATGCACCTTTCAACTATAAATACCTCTGATATCGTACAGGTTATGTTATTGGCTTGAATTTTGCTTAGATTAAGCCAGTATTGATTTAGAGTAGGAGCAGCACTATGGCGACCATGGATTTTTTATTACGACCTGCTACGCCTGCGCCGCGCGCGCAGACGAGCGGGCAGGATAACGCTACAAATCAACGCAGTACTGCACCAGCGCTAACGCAAAGTTTTTCAGCAGTGTATGAGCAGCAGCGCTCAGCTAAAGCCAATCAGCAGCAAGTGCAGCAGGCTAAGCAGCGTAATGATGCCGTTCAGCAAGAAAAACAGCAGCAAGCGGCGCGGCAAACACCAGTAAAAAATACTACGCCGCCGGTCAAAGACAAACCTGCAGGGACTGTAAAGCAACCGCTAGATGCCAAAAATACGCGCGCAGAACCGCATGAAAAGACGGCGGATGCAGCGCCTAGGCCAGTTCGTGATGAGAATGCTGTGCCTAATCCAGTTCATGATGAGGATGCAGTGGAGCAAGGTGGCAAGGTTTTGCCGTCAGAGACCGCTGAGCAGGTTGAAAGTGTTGAGGATGAATTTCTTGATCCTTTGCTGTTGATGGCGATGACGTCAATACCCGCAGAGCAGGAGGCGGACGAGGGGATAGAGCCTGATGTTGGTTTGCTCGCAAGCCAGGCAGCTGCAATCGCAGGGAGCTTAGGGCAAACAGCGTACACCAAATCTAATCTAGAGTCGTCCGTTGAGCTAGAAGAGTCGGAGGGGTTATTGACAGAAGAGGACGGGCTCACGCTGCAGAAAAAAACAGATAAAATTGATACCTCAGTAACACCTGAAAAAGCGGCCTTATTGACCACTACCTCGGGTAAAACGGCTGAAGTGCTGCTGGAAAAGGGGTTCGCTGATAAGAATAATAGTGCTGCGTTGCTCGAAGCTGCTAAAACTGCACCTGATACTTTGCTGAATACTAAGGCGGTAACGCCAACCGATACTATTCGTGCGGATATGCAACCGCGCTCAGAGTCATTGCTGGGCGCTCAGCAAACTCGGCAAGTGCCAGGTGCTGCGATAGCCATGCAGCAACCGGGTTGGACTCAGCAAGTAACCGATAAAGTGATGTGGATGTCTTCGCAGAACTTAAAATCGGCAGAGATTAAACTCGATCCAGCTGAGCTTGGACGCTTAGATATCAAAGTAGATATGAGCCAAGAACACACTCAAGTCACCTTCACCAGTGCCAATGCGGGAGTGCGAGAGTCGTTAGAAGCACAAATGCATCGCTTGCGTGAGTTATTGGCTCAGCAAGGTATGCCGGATGTGGATGTTAATGTGTCAGATCAATCGCAACAACACGCCAATGCTCAGGCTCATGAATTGGCTCAGGGGCGTGGGGGCGCTGGTACGGGAGCAGATAATGGTGAAGAAATAGACCATCATGTTACCCCGTTGCCCGAGCAGCATGATGGTCGCCTTGGATTAGTTGATTATTATGCATAATCAACCCTGCACAGTTTGTTTAGACTGGTAAACTGTCGGATATGATTTTTAAGTGGTGATAGGCACATGGCAAAAAATCCTGAAACGCCAGAACAAGCAACGCAAATACCTAAAAAAAACAAGATGAAAATCATTATCTTGGCGGTGATTGCTTTGCTTCTGGCTGTTGCACTCTCTGTTGCTGGAACTTGGTTCTTCCTCGGACGTACTCCGTCTGAAGCTCAACCCGTAGTCGAGAGCGCAGTTAAGCAACAAGCCATTTATGAAGTATTAGCACCGGCATTTGTGGTGAACTTTAAAAGCGAGGGTAAGCCACGTTATTTGCAAGTCAGTGTCGCACTGATGGCGCGTAATCAAGCTGATTTAAATGCGCTAAAAGTTCATATGCCAACGTTACGTAATCAGTTGGTGATGTTGTTTTCCAGTCAGAATTTTGATGAGTTGAATACGGGGCTAGGGATTGAGCTGCTTAAGCAGAAAGCGACTGTTGCGATACAAGAGTTAGCGCTGATTGAGGTCGGTAAGCCGGTGATTGAGCAGGTACTATTTACCAATGTTGTCATGCAGTAAAACCTTGATAGGAACAACTTAAAATGGCCGTACAAGATTTACTTTCACAAGATGAAATTGATGCGTTGTTACATGGCGTTGATGATGGTCTTGTGGACACTGATGACGAGGCTGAACCTGGCTCAATTAAGCAGTATGACTTAACCAGCCAAGACCGTATTGTGCGTGGGCGAATGCCGACGCTAGAAATGATTAATGAGCGTTTTGCTCGCTACACGCGTATCAGCATGTTTAACTTGCTGCGACGCTCTGCAGATGTGTCTGTCGGTGGTGTGCAGGTGATGAAGTTTGGTGAATATGTGCATTCTTTGTATGTACCCACCAGCTTGAACTTAGTGAGAATGAAACCTTTGCGTGGTACTGCGTTATTTATTCTAGATTCACGACTGGTATTTAAGCTGGTGGATAACTTTTTTGGTGGTGATGGTCGTCATGCCAAAATTGAAGGACGCGAATTTACCCCAACCGAGTTGCGCGTGGTGCGCATGGTCTTAGAGCAGGCCTTTATTGATTTGAAAGAAGCTTGGCATGCTATTTTGGATGTTGATTTTGAATACATGAATTCAGAAGTTAACCCTGCACTAGCCAATATTGTTAGCCCAAGCGAGGTTGTGGTGATCTCGACCTTTCATATTGAGTTGGATGGCGGCGGCGGTGACTTGCACATCACTTTCCCGTATTCAATGATCGAGCCTATTCGTGAAATGTTGGATGCTGGTTTTCAATCCGATGTGGATGATCAAGACGAGCGTTGGAGTAAAGCCATTCGTGAAGATGTTTTGGATGTAAAAGTACCTTTGCGTTCTACTGTGGTACGTCGGCAATTGAAGTTGCGCGATATTCTGAATATGAAGGCCGGCGATGTGATTCCCGTAGATATGCCTGACACCATGTTGCTGCGCGCGAATGGTGTGCCGACTTTTAAAGTTAAACTGGGAGCCAGTCACGGTAACTTAGCGTTGCAAGTGGTTAGCCCAATACGAAAACCCCGCTGATTTTAGCTTTACTTTGTAGTTGAGAAAAGAATATGACTGACGAAAACGAGCACGTCTCTAGTGAAGATCAAGCGCTAGCTGATGAGTGGGCAGCGGCTTTATCCGAGGCCGGCACTGAAACTGATCAAGATGACATTGATGCCATGCTTGAGCAAAGTAGTGGGCCATCTAAGGCGCCAATGCAAGAGTTTCCTGCTCAACACAACACGGATGAGAGTTTAACAACCATTGGTGGTCCTAACTTGGATGTTATTTTAGATATCCCTGTCAGTATATCGATGGAGGTGGGCAGTGCCGATATCAGTATCCGTAACTTACTGCAGCTCAATCAAGGTTCTGTAGTTGAGTTGGATCGACTCGCCGGTGAACCACTGGATGTCCTGGTCAACGGTACCTTGATTGCGCATGGTGAAGTGGTTGTGGTCAATGAGAAATTCGGAATTCGTTTGACTGATGTCATCAGTCCAAGCGAGCGTATTAAGAAACTACGGTAAAGCTATGCGCCTTTTTATCATGCTAATGTTTGCCTCGTGCAGTGCTTGGGCAGACGATGTACTGACTGCAGCGCAAAGCGTTGAAACTATTGCTGGCAAAGCAGCGCCAGTCAATACCGGTTTGCTTGAGTCAAGTGAGGTCAGCGGGCAACTGTTGCAGTTGCTGTTTGGTCTGCTGCTGGTCATTGGTTTGATTTTTTTGCTGGCTTGGGTTGTGCGCCGCATTCAGCACAGTTTACCGGTTAAAGGCTCGCAGCAGATTATTTCATTACTGGCGACGCAAGCACTCGGGCCGCGCGATCGGTTGTTGCTGGTGCAAGTTGGCAAAGAACAAATATTGCTGGGCTTAACGCCTGGAGCGATCGTTCCTTTGCATGTTATGCAAGAGCCTGTAGAAGTCACTGCACCAGAAGGTAATTTGTCCTCAGCCTTTGCAAAGCGTTTAGCGGAGGCCTTAAAAACCAAGGCAAAGGACGCACAATGATCGCTCTAATTGCGCGGGTGTTGCTGGCAAGCGGACTGCTATTTAGTGCTACAGGTGTATTTGCAGCCGATGATCCGTTATTGATCTCTGCGATAAAACTCACTACTGATGCGGCAGGGCAACAGGAGTATTCGGTTAGTTTACAGATACTATTGATCATGACGGCGCTGGGCTTTATTCCAGCATTTGTCATGTTAATGACCTGTTTTACCCGAATCATTATTGTTTTTTCTATTCTAAGGCAAGCACTGGGCTTGCAGCAAACACCCTCTAATCAGATTTTAGTGGGCCTGACGATCTTCTTGACGCTATTTATCATGGCGCCAGTTTTTGATCGGATTAATCAAGAGGCATTGCAGCCTTATCTGAATGAAGAACTTAGCGTGCAGCAAGCACTGACTGTTGCCGAGGAGCCCATCCGTGGCTTTATGCTGGCACAAACCCGAGAATCGGATTTAGAGCTGTTTATTCGGCTGGCAAAACGCACCGATATCGAATCTGCAGATGCTACGCCGTTGGTTATTTTGATCCCTGCGTTTGTTACCTCGGAGCTGAAAACTGCCTTTCAAATCGGTTTTATGATTTTTATTCCGTTTTTGATTATTGACTTGGTGGTTGCCAGTATCTTGATGGCGATGGGTATGATGATGCTGTCGCCTTTGATTATTTCCTTGCCATTCAAGATCATGTTATTTGTGTTAGTGGATGGTTGGGCGCTGATTATCGGCACTTTAGCCAGTAGTTTTGGCACGCTCTAGGAGAAGGTTATGGCCCCAGAAGTCGCTGTTGATATATTTCGCGAAGCACTATCACATACCGCATTGGTGGTCGCGGCTATCATTGTGCCCAGTCTGTTGGTGGGTTTATTGGTGGCTATGTTTCAGGCAGCCACCCAGATTAACGAACAAACCTTGAGCTTTTTACCGCGGCTCTTGATCAGTTTTTTTACATTGATTGTGCTGGGGCCGTGGTTGTTCAGCCAATGGATGGCGTTCACGACACGATTGATTCATAGCATTCCCTATGTGATTGGTTGAGTTGGACAGGCCATGCTAGAGCTCAGTAGCGCGCAAATTGCTGGTTGGATTAGCAGTTTTTTGTTGCCGCTGTTTCGTATCGCTGCGCTATTGATGGTCATGCCGATTATTGGAACCCAGTTGGTGCCGCAGCGTGTGCGCTTGTATTTGTCATTGGCGATAACTTTGGCCTTAGTACCCGTTTTACCCGATATGCCGCAGGTGGATGCTTTGAGCCTAAGAAGTATTTTGCTGATTGCTGAGCAAATCATCATAGGTGCAATGCTAGGCTTCTCTTTGCAATTGTTTTTTCATATTTTCGTCTTTGCCGGGCAGATGGTTTCCATGCAAATGGGGCTAGGATTTGCCTCGATGATGGATCCAGCAACTGGGGTGTCAGTACCGGTACTTGGTCAGTTTTTGCTAATGCTGGTGACCTTGTTATTCTTAGCGATGAATGGCCATTTAGTGGTGTTTGAAGTGATGGCGGAAAGTTTTGTAACCTTGCCCGTCGGGCAAACGTTAGAGGTGGGCAATTTTGCTATTCTCGCAGGGCGTTTAAGTTGGGTGATTGGCGCGGCCTTGTTGTTGGCGCTGCCCGCTGTGAGTGCGCTATTGGTGATTAACATTGCTTTTGGCGTGATGACCCGTGCGGCGCCACAATTGAATATTTTTACCATTGGTTTTCCCTTAACCTTGGTGATGGGCTTGATCATCTTTTGGCTTTCAACTGCAGATATCTTGGCGCAATACCAGCGCATTGCCAGCGATGCTTTGTTTATGCTGCGCGGCCTTGCGCAAGCGCACTAGCGGGGAGCAATTATGGCAGAAAGTGAAAGCGGTGCTGAAAAAAGTGAAGACCCTACCGAGAAACGCAAACAAGACTCACGTAAAAAGGGTGAGATTGCTCGATCACGAGAGCTCAACACCTTAGCCGTGGTGATGGCCGGTACTGGAGGTTTGTTGACCTTTGGTGGTGCGCTCGGGGAAAGGGTTATGTTGGTGATGCATAAGAACTTTACTTTACCGCGTGAGCTCTTGCTTGATGAACGTTCTATGGCGATCAATCTCTTGCAGTCAGCGTTAATGGCCGGCGATGCCTTGATACCGTTGTTTTTTGTATTGTTAATTGCAGCGATAGTAGGGCCTGTGGCCTTAGGCGGCTGGTTGTTTTCGATGGAGGCTTTAGCACCAAAATTTAGCCGCATGAACCCGCTATCAGGCCTTAAACGTATGTTCTCGATGAAGTCGATTGTTGAGCTGCTGAAAGCGCTGGGTAAGTTTTCTATTGTATTAACTGTTGCGCTGTTTGTTTTGGCGCGGGCGCGCAATGAACTGATTCAAATTGCTGCTGAACCATTGGAAATGGCTATTTTGCACAGTATGCAAGTGGTCGGTTGGAGTGCTTTTTGGTTGGCTTGTAGCCTAATTATTATCGCTGCTGTGGATATCCCTTTCCAAATCTGGGATAGCAAGCAAAAGTTGAAAATGACCAAGCAAGAAGTGCGCGACGAATATAAAGATAGCGAGGGTAAGCCGGAAGTGAAGGGCCGGATTCGACAGCTGCAGCGTGAGATGGCTGAGCGACGAATGATGAGTGCGGTGCCTGAAGCTGACGTGATTATTACCAACCCGACACACTTTGCTGTTGCGCTCAAATATGATGCTGAGAATGGTCAAGCACCTGTTTTGCTGGCTAAGGGGGGTGACCACACGGCTTTGAAAATTAGGGAAATCGCCAAGGAGCATAAAATAACTCTGCTGGAGTCACCGGCGTTGGCACGTGCTGTGTATTATTCCACTGAGATCGACCAAGAAATTCCTGCTGGTTTATACCTTGCTGTTGCTCAAGTCTTAGCTTATGTCTATCAACTGCGCCAGTATCATGCCGGCAAAGCTAAAAAGCCTTCGATGCTTAAAGATCCAGAGATTCCCGTCGATTTACGTCGAGATGAGTAGCAGCTAGAGACGCTCATATAGTGGTTCAGCTGATGTTCAGACCTGTTTAGGCACAATAGCTGTGATAAATCACCTAGATTAGGAAATAAAAATATTTTCCTTATGCCCTAGGTCATGCACAACCTATTCTTTGAGAGCCCCGCATGAAGCTGTTAGTCGTTGAAGATGAAGTATTACTACGCCACCACCTGTACACACGACTAGGCGAGCAGGGTCATGTTGTTGATGCAGTGCCTGATGCAGAAGAAGCGCTCTATAAAGTCAGCGAGTACAATCATGATTTAGCCATTATTGATCTTGGTTTACCTGGTATGAACGGCTTGGACTTGATTCGCGAATTGCGCAATCAAGGTAAAGTATTTCCTATCTTGGTGTTAACCGCACGTGGTAATTGGCAAAATAAAGTCGAGGGCTTGGCCGCAGGTGCGGATGACTATGTGGTTAAACCCTTTCAATTTGAAGAGCTTGAAGCACGTTTAAATGCGCTGTTGCGCCGCTCATCGGGCTTTGTACAATCCACTATAGGCGCTGGACCGTTGCTGTTGGATTTAAACAGTAAGCAAGCGACATTATTGGATCAAAGCTTGGCGCTGACCGCGTATGAGTATCGAATTCTTGAATACTTGATGCGCCATCATCAACAGGTGGTGTCTAAAGATCGTCTTATAGAGCAGCTTTATCCTGACGATGAAGAGCGCGATCCGAATGTTATTGAGGTGTTGGTGGGGCGCTTAAGACGTAAGCTTGAGGGTGATTCTGGCTTTAAACCGATTGAAACAGTACGTGGGCAGGGTTATTTGTTTAACCAAGTATGCCGTTAGTCGAGTCGGATTTGAGTATGCCTACACGTAAAAATAATAAAGTATCATCTTTACGCATGCGCTTAATGTTTGGCGCTGCAGTGACAGTATCGTTGTTTATGTTGGCTTTATTTCCGGCTTTAAAGCAAGTGTTTACCGTTGCGCTTGAGGAATCCATTGAGCAACGTTTGGCGGCCGATGCCAGTGCTTTAATCTCGGCAGCACGTATTATCAATGGTCAGTTGCGTATGCCAGAAAAGCTCCCCGATGAGGAATTTGATATTCTTCCCGCGCAGCAAACAGGCATGATCTATGATAATAAAAGTAATTTACTTTGGCGCTCAAGCAGTTCAAAAAAAATCAAACTCAACTATCAACCCAAATACGATGGCCGCGGTCATGAGTTTTTGCGTGGTACAGACACTGATGGGCGTGAGTATTTTATCTATGACGTCGAAGTGGATTTGTTACGCGGGAAAAATGCCGATTTTAGTATCGTCACCATGCAGCCGGTCAGTGATTATAAAGTGATGTATGCCAGTCTGCGTCAGCAGTTGTACGTATGGCTTAGTTTTGCGTTGTTGTTATTACTGGGTTTTTTGTGGCTGGGGCTGGGGTGGGGCGTTCGCAGTTTACGCGGCCTAAGTGCTGAACTGGATGAGGTTGAGACCGGCAAACGAACGGCACTCAGTGACGAGCATCCGCGTGAGTTGTTACGTTTAACACGCTCCTTAAACCGCTTACTGGAAAGTGAACGCCAGCAAAGTGAGCGTTATCGTCACTCATTAGATGACTTGGCGCATAGCTTAAAAACACCTCTGGCGGTTTTGCAGGGTGTTGGTGAAGTGTTATCGGTGAACCCTGACAACAGTGAACAAGTCTATACTTTGCAGGGACAGGTTAATCGCATGAGTCAACAGATTAGTTATCAACTGCAGCGTGCCAGTTTGCGTAAAAGTGGTTTATTGCGTTATCAGGTCAAGCTCAAACCTTTGCTGGAAAGTTTACTCGGCGCCTTAGATAAGGTTTATCGAGATAAAGGCGTTGTAGTGACGCAAAATTTCGCCGAAGAACTGCGGGTGCCCGTTGAGCAAGGTGCGTTATTGGAGTTGTTGGGTAATGTACTCGAAAATGCCTACCGCTTATGTCTCAGTGAAGTCCGTATCCGTGCGTGCGTGACAGCCGCAGGATGCGAGTTAATTGTTGAGGATGATGGGCCTGGTGTGCCAATGCACCAGCGTGAGCGTATTTTGCAACGAGGTGAGCGCTTAGACACTCAATACCCTGGGCAAGGTATTGGTACGGCGGTGGTTAAGGATATTATCGACAGCTACGGTGGTCAGCTTTTTGTGGACGATTCAGATCTTGGTGGTGCGCAGTTTAGGATTGTCTTTCCGTTAAACAAGTAGCGCGTAGTTGGTGTGCTTATAGGTTAGCGCTGAATTGTTTTGCCGGTGTAAAGCAGCTTTGCGCGACAGCCTTTGCAGATATAGTGCATGCCTTTTTTGCTGCGCGTATGGCGTTGCGCACTCAGCGCAAAAGGCTCACGTGCGCTGCATTGGCAGCTGTACAGGTAGTGTGTTGTCGGCTTGCGTTTGATCGCATAGGTATGGCAGCGGTTAGCTGGCAAGCCATACACCTTTTCCATTACTGCTTGCCACTCACGGCCGTGAGCTCGAATAGTCTTGCCGTAGAGTCGATAGGCCACCAGATGCGCGACTTCATGGGCCACAGTATGCAATAGAAAATGCTCAGGGTTTTCTTGGTACAGTAGCGGATTAAAGCGTAAGCGATTTTCACAAATATGCGCTACGCCAGCTTTTTGGCCGCGCAGTTTAAAACTGATTTCGGGGCGTTTGAGAGAGCAGTTAAAGTGGCTTTCTGCGGTTTTAAAGCAGGCTTCCACGCGCTCTTTGATCAGGTCAGGCATAGTGTCGTAGGTATTACAGTGCAGTACTGTTGTTTTTTTGTATGTGGGTAAAGGGCCCCTGACCAGATGTTGGAGAGGAGCGCGTTACGCATAGTGTATTACAGTTAGACTTTAAACTGTCCAAGTTGCTGGTTAAGTTCCAAAGCCAACTGATTGAGTTGCTCACTGGATTGACTGAGGTTGTGAGCGGAATCGTTACTTGATTGTGATAAGCCCGCCACCCGAGTAACGTTTTGATTGATCTCTTCGGCAACATGCGATTGTTCGAGTGTTGCGCTGGCAATCGAAGCGTTGAGACCGTTGATCGTATACAGCGCATTGCTGATACTGGTCAGACTTGCTTGTGCTTGCTGCGCTTGCTCAACAGTTGCTTGTGCCGTGCTGCTGCTTTGATTAATCACGTTTACTGCTGCTTGCGAATTGTGCTGCAAGCTTTCAATCATCGTTTGTACTTCATCAGTGGACTGCTGCGTGCGCTGCGCGAGCAGGCGTACCTCATCAGCCACGACGGCAAAGCCACGACCTTGTTCGCCAGCACGTGCTGCTTCAATAGCCGCGTTGAGCGCGAGCAAGTTGGTTTGCTCGGCGATAGAGCGAATCACATCAAGAACGCGGCCCACTTGACTGCTTTCCTCGGCAAGTGTCTGCATGACGTCAACCGCTTGTGCAATGGTTGCAGAGAGCAGGTCAGTTTGGCGCAAGCTGTTATCAATATTGGCTTGACCGGCCACTGCTTGCTCTGTGGCTTGCGAGACTTCAGCTGCCGCTTGTTCAGCATGCTTAGCAACATCTTGTACCGCATAGGTGACTTCGTTAATCGCTGTAGCAATTTGCTCTGTTTGTTGTGATTGGTTTTCATTAATATCAAGTGCTTCAGTGGCTTGTAAACCCAGTGCTTCAGCCGACTGCTTAAGGGTCGTAGCGCTGCTCAGTAGATGACTAATCGTGGTGCGCAATTTTAGAGCAAAGGTGTTGTAGTTTTGACTGAGCTCTGCTATTTCATCCTTGCCGTTAGCGTTCAATTCTTGGGTCAGATCACCATCACCGCTGGCAATGTTGTGCATGGCTGCTACTACATTTTCTAATGGCACAACAATGCTGCGCATAATGCTAATAATGAATAAGGCAATAAACACAATAAAAGTGAAGCTTATTAGGCTGGCTTTAATGGCAACAGAACGAAACTCAGCATGAATGTCGTCTAAGTAAACACCAGAACCCACCACCCAGTTCCATGGTTTGAAAATTTGCACATAGGAGATTTTGTCAACGGGAGCGCTCGCGCCTGGCATAGGCCAGCGATAACTGAAAAAGCCTGAGCCTTGTTGCTTGGCAATGCGTACAAACTCATTGAAAATTTGTTTACCATCGGGATCTTTGTAGCCTGATAGGTCTTTACCGTCCAGAGCAGGTGACATGGGGTGCATAATCATGGTGGGTGTTAAGTCATTGATCCAAACATAATCATTGCGTCCGTAACGCAATTGACTCAACGCTTTCTGCGCATGCTCTTGCGCCTGCGCAGTAGTGAAATGCCCATTTTTCTCTAGATCGTTAAAATACTCCAGCGTGCCTAAAGTGCTTTCGACAATATGCTGTGTTTTTACGGCTTTAGCCGAGTGCATTAAATCGTATGATTGTTTTAATGCTAACGCACCAAAAACAAAAAACATACCAACAGTTATCAGGAAAATAAGCCAAAGGCGTTTACTGATGGATACTTGACGAAGAAACTGCATGCTGGAACTCCAGAGAAAACATGATCGCAATCTATGCTGCGCTTGTTATCAGTATGTTATGTGCTTGTATGGTTGTATCGGTCGCTTGAGCTGAATATTTAATATTTTTTAGTAAGTCTATAAAAATGTCAGTTTTTATTGAATATTCTTCTTTTTTGTGTGCCTAAGACGTGCAATGTGTAGGTTTTTTAAGCTCGTTACAATAAGCATGTTGGCTCTAGTTAGCCATGCGACTAAGAGCTCTATTTTAGCTAAGCTATTCATAAGACATGATTTTCAGTGAAAAGATGGCTGTACAAAGGTAAGATGCGCTGCTTTCTTCATGGTATAAAAATTGATAGGGAACTATGGATATTTGGCTCGCTGTACAGGCAATTATTTTAGGTGTGGTGGAGGGCTTAACCGAGTTTCTACCGGTGTCGAGCACAGGGCACCAAATTATTGTTGCAGATGCAATTGATTTTACCGGGCAACGTGCCAAAGCGTTTAATATCATTATTCAGTTGGCCGCTATTTTAGCGGTGATGTGGGAATATCGACGCAAGATTGTTAGTGTTGTAGTTGGTTTGCCGCGAGAAGCAGAGGCGCAACATTTTACCGTAAATCTATTGGTGGCTTTTTTTCCTGCGGTGGTTTTGGGCTTGAGTTTTGCTGACTTGATTGAACAATGGTTGTTTAATCCCATTACCGTAGCGACAGCGCTGGTGGTCGGTGGTGTAGTGATGTTATGGGCTGAAAAACGCACACATACTATTTCTGCAGAAACTGTAGATGATATGAACTGGAAGCAGGCTTTGAAGATTGGTTGTGCACAATGTTTAGCCTTAGTACCGGGCACCTCGCGTTCAGCCTCAACCATTATTGGTGGCTTATTTTTTGGTTTGTCACGCAAAGCTGCAACTGAGTTTTCGTTCTTTTTAGCGATGCCAACCATGGTCGGTGCTGCCGTTTACTCAATGTATAAACACCGTGAATTGTTCGCTAGTGGGGATGACTTGCCAGTGTTTGCGCTGGGCTTTGTGACATCATTTATTTTTGCGATGCTGGCGGTCCGCGCGTTGCTTAAGTTTATTGCTAATAACAGTTATGCTGTATTTGCATGGTATCGTATTGTTTTTGGTATGTTGATTTTAGCGACTTGGCAGTTAGGTTTTATTGACTGGACATCGGCAGGTGAATAGATAGGCTAAAACGGCACCCTTTAGCAGCGTCTAAGTAAAACGAATGATTCAGTGTTGTGCGCGCTAGGCGTCTTTGCTGAGTCAAGAGGCTTGACAGTAAAAGCGTTTCAAACGTAGGTTTGAAATATTTATCTAGAGTGAAGTATGCATGGCTCAGTCAGATACAGTAGAGCGGATTTTAGATGTTGCAGAAATTTTGTTTGCTGAAAAAGGTTTTGCAGAAACGTCGTTGCGCCTGATTACCAGTAAGGCTCAGGTTAATTTAGCTGCGGTAAATTATCATTTCGGTTCAAAAAAATCATTGATCCAAGCGGTTTTTTCAAGGTTTTTGGGCCCGCTGTGTACCAGCTTAGATGAAGAGTTAGATCGGCGTTCGGCTGTTGATCAACCAGCTTGGACTGTTGAGCTCCTGCTGGATGTGTTGGTGCAGCAAACCCTGGCCGTTAAACCCCGCAGTGGTAATGATTTGTCTATTTTTATGCGCTTGTTGGGGCTTGCTTTCAGTCAAAGCCAGGGGCATTTACGTCGCTATTTGAATGATATGTACGGCAAAGTGTTTCATCGTTATATGTTGCTGTTGCATAAGGCTGCGCCTGAAGTGCAGCCCATTGAACTGTTTTGGCGTGTGCACTTTATGATTGGTGCAGCGGCATTTAGTATGTCGGGCATTAAAGCCTTGCGCGCCATTGCTGAAACTGAATATCAGGTGCATATGAACACTGAACAAGTGCTGCGCTTGATGGTCCCATTTTTAGCAGCTGGCCTGCGAGCAGAGAGCGTTATAGACGTGGTCGGTATGCAGCCTGCAATTAAAAAATAGCCCCAAGACTTTAGTTAAGTGCGGTGAAGCAATGATTGATTATCTGCATGTGTCGATTGCAGAGCAACGCTTGTATGCGTTCTCTAAACAGCAGTGGCAGGCGACCTATACAATATCCACAGCACTCAATGGCCCAGGCGAGCTAAATGCTTCGGGCTGCACACCACGTGGTTTACATTATATTAGAGCAAAAATAGGTGCTGATTTACCGGCTATGGCGGTACTGCGCGGGCGGCGTTGGACAGGCGAAATCTGGTCGCCAGAGCTGGATCAAGCTCACCCTCAGCGTGACTGGATTTTGAGCCGCATCCTATGGCTCAGTGGTTGTGAATTGGGGCATAATCGCTTAGGCCAAAATGATACCTTTCGACGTTATATTTATATTCATGGTACGGCTGAAGAGTCGCGTCTTGGTCAGCCATATTCGCATGGTTGTATTCGTATGGCGAATCACGACATTATTGAACTCTATGCTCAGCTTATTGAAGCATGCCCTGTTGAGATCAGTGAGTGTGCATCAGGGGCGCAGATACTGCAGGCACAGGCTAAGGGAACTCCATGCAAGGCTCATTAATGCTAGATATTGGCGGCATCTATTTAACCGCTGAGGATCGTCACTTGCTACGTCAGCCGCAAGTCTGCGGTGTGATTTTATTTGCACGAAATATTGAACATCCGCGTCAGGTGCGTGAACTATGTCGTGCTATTCGCCAGGTGCGTTCTGACTTATTGATTGGTGTCGATCAAGAGGGTGGCCGCGTACAGCGCTTGCGCCAAGGTTTTGTGGCGCTCCCAGCAATGGGGCTCTTGCAGACCGCAAATAATCCGGAGTATGTCGCACGTGAATGTGGCTGGTTGATGGCTTGGGAAGTATTGGCGATGGGTATCGACTTCAGTTTTGCACCTGTTTTAGATTTGGATTATGGCCGCAGCACGGTGATTGGTTTACGTGCTTTTGGCCGTGATGTAAATACGGTTAATACACTCGCGGGTGCATTTTTACAGGGCATGCAAGTTGCGGGAATGCCTGGGGTGGGGAAACACTTTCCTGGGCATGGTTGGGTTACGGCTGACTCACATGTAGCCATCCCTGTAGATGAGCGCAGTTTGGCAGAGATTCAACGTGCAGATTTAGTGCCCTTTCAACATTTACAGAACGTGCTTGCTGGGCTGATGCCTGCGCATGTTATTTATTCGCAGGTGGATGCTGTGCCGGCGGGGTTTTCTAAAATATGGCTGCAAGATATTTTGCGTAAACAGCTAAAGTATAGCGGTGTGCTGTTTAGTGATGATTTGTCGATGGCCGGTGCACATGTGGCGGGTGATGCCGCACAACGCGTGCTTGCCGCGCTTAGCGCTGGCTGCAATGTTGGGTTATTATGCAATGACCGCGCCGCTGCAGAACAAGCACTGGGAGCATTGCAAACAGAGAATGTCATCCCTTGTGCAGATTTATCTGTTATGTATGGACGTCATGTTTCGCAGCATGATTTTCAGCAACATCCGCGCTGGCAGTCGGCGCGGAATACACTAAAAACGCTTACAAGCAACGGATAAGAGGTAGTAAATGGATAAATACGCGATTATTGGCGGCACTGGACTAACCCAGCTACAAGGTCTGACTATTCGTGATGCGATGTTTATTGACACCCCTTACGGTGCGCCTTCTGCTGAGATTTTACGCGGATCATATGCTGGACGAGAAGTGTTGTTTTTAGCCCGCCATGGTCATCCGCACCGTATTCCGCCACATGAAGTGAACTATCGCGCTAATTTGTGGGCACTGCGTCAAGCAGGTGCAAATACTATTTTAGCTATTAATGCGGTCGGAGGTATTACTGACAACTTAAAAACCGGTTGTTTCTGTATTCCAGATCAAATTATTGATTACACCTCAGGCCGTCAGCATACCCTGTATGAAGGTGAGCTGGATCACGTGACCCATGTCGATTTTAGTTATCCGTATGATGCTGAGCTACGTCGTCGTTTAATCGCGGCGGTTGCAGCGAGTGGCTACAGTTGTAATAACCATGGTGTTTATGGTTGCACGCAAGGACCGCGTTTAGAGACTGCTGCTGAAATTAAACGCATGGAGCGTGATGGCTGTGATGTTGTGGGGATGACGGGCATGCCAGAGACTGTTTTGGCGCGCGAATTGGGTCTGAGATATGCCTGTTTGGCCTTGGTGGTTAATCCGGCTGCGGGAAAATCATCAGGTGTGATTACCATGGCGCAAATTGACGCTGCACTGAACGCAGGCATGTCAAAAGTGAAAATTATTTTAGCGCGGATGCTCAGTAACACTTAGTAGCCGCCGCAGTGACCTCTTGGTAGCGAAGGTAATCCGTTTGCAACTCCATACTGCTGATATGTATTTTGGCTGCAGTTGGGCAGGGGCTGGGTGTTCTTGTATGAGCTGGCCATGTCAGCAGGCAAGGTCTGCAGGATTGGGGCTGCAACGTAAAGAAGTGCGGGGTTGCAAGGACGCAATCGCGGCTATATGAGCCGCTCGTACAGGCTATGTGCTTCGTTTAGCTGTGACTAGCGATACTCACCAAAGTGAGGACGCTACCATGCAGTTGTGAAAACTGTCCCTCTAGTTCACTGCCTGCAGGCCAGTCTACTGATAAGTCTTTAGATAAGCGCAAGCAGGCATAGCCGCTGGCGGTGCTGCTTAGATCCAATACCTGTGCGTCATGAAAGCTGAAGTAGGTTCCAGTTAGCGGATTCAAAGCTTTAAATAAACTCTCCTTGAATGAGAAAATCACAGTTAAATACATTGCTTGTTGTGTGCTGTCTAAATGATCGAATGTGTTGTATTCAGTGTTCGTTAAAATACTTTTTGCTAAACGCTGCGCGCGCTTATGAGTAAGTGGTTTTTCTATATCTAAACCGAAACCTTGCCAGTGATGACAATCACCGACGAGGGCTGCAGCAAGGCTGTGGCTGTGTGACATCGAACCGCAACTCTGTGCTGGCCAGAGTGGAATACGGCTATTTTCTTGTTGCGTGGGTAGGCCGGCAAGGCCGGTTTGGATGTGCAAGGCCTTACGCGCACACAAACGCGCAGCTAAAAACTCGGCTTGGCGCTTGCTGGCCGCTTTGGGCAGATCAATCGCGCAATCAGCCACGAACTCAGGTGTGAGAGCTGCTTGATTAAAACAGGTGGATACCAGTGTGCAGTTTGGCAGTTCAGTCGGGAAAGGCCAATGCTGCTGTAAATGGCTTAAAAAATCTACAGGCATGTCAATTTGAGTCGTCAAATGCAGCGTTTGCAGGGCTGCTTAGATAAATAAATAGTTATAACACTAGAATAATTTTAGTGTTGCAGTTATAAGTAGCGAATTATTTTAAGGTTTATGTGCACTGGCTGCCGAGGTATTTATGAAACTACAACAATTGCGCTATATCTGGGAAGTCTCCAGAAACGGACTTAACGTATCGGCCACGGCGCAAGCCCTTTATACATCGCAGCCGGGCATAAGCAAACAAATACGTTTACTTGAGGATGAGTTGGGCGTAGAAATCTTTGCCCGCAGCGGCAAACACTTAACTCGAGTAACAGCTGCCGGTGAGCGCATTATCAAGATGTCGGGCGAAATATTGCGCAAATGTGAAAATATTAAGCAAGTTGGCCAGGAGTTCTCCAATGAGCGAGTGGGGACTTTATCGATTGCCACCACGCACACCCAAGCGCGTTATGCTTTGCCGACAGTCATTAGCAGTTTTATGCAGGAATACCCAGATGTTGCTTTGCATATGCATCAAGGCACACCGACGCAAATTGCTGAGATGGCTGCAGATGGTACCGTTGATTTTGCTATTGCCACAGAAGGTATGGAGCAGTTTGGTGATCTGATTATGATGCCGTGTTACCGCTGGAACCGTTGCGTGGTTGTGCCTAAAGGCCACCCGCTGACAGCCGTACCTAGGCTGACGCTGCAAGCCTTAGCTGAATTCCCTATTGTTACTTACGTGTTTGGCTTTACCGGTCGTTCGAAACTGGATGAAGCCTTTAGTCAGGTTGATCTAGAGCCTAAGGTGATTTTTACTGCAGCAGATGCTGACGTGATTAAAACCTATGTGCGCTTAGGTTTAGGTGTGGGCATTGTCGCTGGAATGGCGGTTGATGAGTTACAAGATCAAGACTTAGTCGCGTTGGATGCCAGTCATTTATTTGAGTCAAGCGTCACTAAAATCGGCTTTCGCCGCGGTACTTTTTTGCGTGGCTTTATGAGTGACTTTATTGAACGTTTTGCCCCGCATTTGGATCGTGAAGTGCAAGCCAAAGTGATTCAGGCGCGTAGCAAAGATGAAGTTGAAGAGTTATTTAAAAATATTGAGTTACCAGTGTATTAAACAGCATAAGTGAGTTGTCGGCTGTATGTTGGCAGGCTTTTCCTGCAACGATGTCAGGAATGCAACGCTGCATACCGTATAATTGCCGCAGATTTATCATATATTTTGAGGGACAGCATGACTGACTACCGAGAAACGCTACACGACCATTATGGGCAGTTTTTTAAAATTGATAAAATGCTGCACGAGGTGCGTACTGAGCACCAGCATTTGGTTATTTTTGAAAACGCTAAAATGGGGCGAGTGATGGCCCTTGATGGTGCGATTCAAACCACTGAAGCCGATGAGTTTATTTACCATGAGATGCTCACGCATGTGCCCATTTTAGCGCACGGTGCTGCGCGCAATGTGTTGATTATTGGTGGCGGTGATGGCGGCATGTTGCGTGAAGTCTGTCGTCATACCGATGTTGAACGCATCACTATGGTGGAAATTGACCAGTCTGTGGTGGATATGTGCAAAGAGTATTTACCCAACCACTCTAATGGAGCCTATGAGGATCCGCGCGTCAATTTAGTGATTGATGATGGTATGCGCTTTATTGCCAACTGTACTGACAAGTTTGATGTCATTATCAGTGACTGTCCAGATCCAACAGGCCCAGCTGAAGTCTTGTTCTCAGAAGGTTTTTATCAAGCCTCTCATCGTTGCTTAACTGACGAAGGTGTTTTTGTCGCACAAAACGGCACGCCTTTTTTGCAGATTGATGAAGTCAAAACGACCGCTAAAAACATCCAAGATTTGTTTGCAGACTGGCATTTTTATCACGCCGCAGTACCGACCTATATCGGTGGCAGTATGACGTTTGCATGGGCAGCAAAAAACCAGCAGACACGTCAGACCAGTTTAGAGACTTTACGCCAGCGTTTTGCGAGCAGCGCAATTAGCACACGCTATTACAATCCTTATATCCATCAAGCGGCGTTTGCCTTGCCACAGTATGTGCTGCAGGCCATTGGCAAAACAAACAATGATTAGTTTGTTCTGCTGATCCTTGGCTGAGGTTTAGCGCGTGAGCGGCCAGTTCTTCCATATTGATGAACTGGCTGCTGTTTACAGGCTGATACGCGGCGTGATATCCAAGCGAATAGGGCTACCAAGTCGTTCTTCAAGTTGAGCTTTTAATGCAATAAAATCCGCATGGGTAATTTCAGAGCTAGAGCTGACTTCAAGTTGTATATAAGTATCTGCACTGTGAATCTGTACTTGCAGTACGTTTAAGTGCAACTTTTTCTCGTGCACATCTAAAGATAGCGCATCGACCTGTTGTTCTACTTGCCAGGTGCTGTATATGCTCTGAAATGACCAAGTGAGTGGCACTGCAATGGCCAACATCAGCAGTAAAGACAGTGTTAGCCCGCGTCGGGCTTTAACAATTGGCGCATAGCCGAGCGCTAAAAACGTCAGAGAGGCGGCGAGCGCAATACCGACTAAGTTGGTTAGGAAGAGTAGGGTAGCACCACTGATCACTTGCCAGTCCCACCAGCCAATACCTATACCCGCAACACACAGCGGTGGCACCAAGGCCACGGCAATGGCGACACCAGGCATGCTTTTCATAATACTTTCGCGAGCATGTGCATAGGCGCCTGCCATACCAGAAAAGATTGCCACACCGAGGTCAAGTAGGTTGGGGTTCATGCGTGCAGCCATTTCTGGAGTGACTCGGGTGATCGGGATGATCAAGGCCAGCATTGCTGCCATGCCCATGGCTAGGCTGACGCCTATGGTAATGGTGGTTAAAGACTGTTTCAGCAAGGTTTGATCGTTGCGCAACAATGCCATGGATAAAGACACAATGGGGAGCATCAAGGGTGCAAGCACCATGGCGCCGATAATCACCGCGGGACTGGATAAAAATAAGCCTAAACTGCCCACTAAGCTGCTGAGCATCATCAATGAGATAAAGCTGCTGTGAGTTTGCGCATTCTCGCGCAGTTGCATAAACAGCTCTTTAAAGTCCTCCTCGAGGGCATGGGTAAAGAGCGGTAAGCGCTGCTGGATCATATCCAGTCGCTGTTCTCCGAGCGGTAGGTTTTCAAGTTTCAGAGTGTCCTTGCCGCGGCGCCGATCACTTGGATTTTCATAATAGGCTTCGGGTAAGTTGACCTGCAGTGCTTCAGGGTGGATTTGTAGGTCAATGCTATTGGCTTCTCGCTTAGCGCTGTCAATGTAGTAGGTCAAAGGTTGTGTGCTATCTAAGCGCAGATAACTGCTGCGTACATAGCTCATGGAGTCAGGTAAGCGGCTGACGCGTTTATCAGAGTTGAATAATGCTTTAAATAAAAAACTGACGTATTGGCTGACTGATTTAGGGGCAATAAGTAGCGTGGAAACTTTGCTGTCTTGAACGCTGATAGGGGTATTAATTAAGCGCGCAGCAGCATTGTTAACGTTATTTTCTATGGCTACTAAGCCGGTGATTGCGGTTTTGGCGCTGTATTCACTGCCAATTGATAAGGTGATAGCAAAGGGCTGAATAGCAAATAAGTTGCGCACACTGTTCCACAGCATCGCTATTAAATAAAACAGACGGCGTGTTTTTGATTCAGCACGTCGACGGTAAATTTTACTTCTTTGGTCAAGAAAGGGTGTTTGACCAAGCATAACCGAGCCTAACACCACTTCATCATTGCAACGCAGTATATCAATGGCTTTACTAGGCTCAGAAAAAGCCAACTCAATGTGTTTATCAAGTTTGCCTGTGAGCATAAACCACTCACGCAGACGTATTTGCTGGTGATCAATGGGGATAATACCAAGGCTAAAATTCATTGATTGAGCCAACTCAATGCGTTTAGCAAAGTCAGCATCGGAGCACAGCGCAACAACATGCTGAGCAAAATCAAGAGGCTGTCCAGGATGCGCTAGAAAAGCACTGACAGACATCTGTGACAGTTCAATGTTATTGCTCTCGGCGAAGTCAATAACAGTCTGTACGCGCGGATTATCAGCGTCGTCATAAATAAACACAGCCTTGCTGCACAGCATCCGTACTCTCCTAAACCTAGTGCAATTAAAAAAGCCGGATTAATCCGGCTTTTCACTACGACATATTACTACAGTTTAGACTGGGAATAATTCGCTTAGCTTCATTGCTAACATCATGTCGCCTTCGGTACGTAGTTTGCCACCCATAAATGCTTGCATACCGTCAGTTTCGCCGGTTGCGATACCTTTAAAGGTTTCGCTGTCCATGATCAGGGTGACGTTGGCGTCATCGTTATCGCCAGCTTGTACATCACATGCGCCATCTTTAACAGCAACATAGTAGTTTTCAGCATCTTCGATGTTGAATTGAAACACTAGATCTAAGCCGGCAGCTGCATCAGCGTTAAATTTAGCGGTTAGAGTTTTAATGATATCTGCGGTAGAAGACATATGTAGATCCTTTTTAAGGTTTTTGTGCGGTTGTTGCCGCGTGATATTGAAAACTCAACGGTAAGTGATGAGTTTTTTGTTCTTTAACAGATCAAGGTGAGCATGACTGTTAAAAGAAGTCAGTACCATTGAATTGTTGCGAAACTTTAGACGACTCAATGATGTGTTTACGATTTGCCAGTTCAGGTCAAAAGCGTTGCGTGCCGGTAGACCAGTGAGCAGGTGCAAGCAAGCGGTGATGGTGCCGCCGGATGTAAAAATACCGATGTGATCATTCGGCGCAGCATTGTCGAGCACACGCTGTAAACCTGCGTCTACGGTTTGAGTAAATGTCGACCAGTTTAAGTGGTCAGGAATATCATCAATACCAGTCGCCCAGCGCTGCATAATCATCGAAAACAAACGCTGGAATTCAGTTTTGTCTTGCAAAGGGTTGCGCAAACTTTCGATGGCATGGGGTTCTTGATCGAACATCTTGGGCACAAGCAGACGAATAATGCTATCGACATCAATCTCATTAAAAGCGCTATCAATATTTAAATTTGGTGCTGCTAAGTTTGCCTCAGAAAAGCGCGCTAATGCAGCCAATGCCGTGTCTTTTTGGCGCAGCATATCACCACTGAAGCAGGCGTTAAGTGTCACCCCTGTAGCGATTAAATGATCGCCTAGAATTTCTGCTTGCTGCACGCCTAACGGTGAAAGGACATCATAGTCATCGGCACCAAAAGACGCCTGACCATGACGAATTAAATAAATGCTACCCAATTCAATAACCACCTGTAGATATGTCAGTGGTCGAGGTTATTGTGAACTGACTAAGCTGTCAAATGAAATTCATACGATTGTTTGAAATATGCAGCGATGCTATACGTTTGCACTATTTGCGCGTCCGAACACCATCTTGAAAACACACTTACTCTGTCTGAAATTCACATTAAAGCAGGCTAAAGTTATTTGTTTATCAGTGCCAGTATTGCCTCGCTTGCAGCTAATCGTTATGAAGCGAGGCGTTCGCTCATGTAAGATACAAATTATTATCGTTTGAGGAGTGTACCGTGGATTTTTTACTTGAATATGCTGGTTTTTTAGCACGAGCAGTCACGATTTTGCTGGTTATTATTGTGATTTTGTCGGTAGCAACAGCGATGCGTTCGCGTGGGCGTACACGCAGTGGCGAGTTAATGGTTAGCAGCTTGAATGAATTTTACTCGGACTTGAAGAATACAGTTGAGCATAGCGTACTTGATAAAACACAGCTCAAAGCATTAAAAAAAGCTAATAAGGTCAAGCAACAGCAAGAGAAGAAGAGCGCTGCTGAAAAAAAGCGTATTTATGTTTTAGATTTTGATGGTGATATTAAAGCCTCAGCTGCAGATAACTTGCGTCATGAGATCACCGCGTTATTGGCTGTTGCGAAGCCAAGTGATGAAGTGGTTTTGCGCTTGGAAAGTGGCGGTGGGATGGTGCACAGCTATGGCTTAGCCGCTTCTCAGTTAGTACGTATCCGTGATGCTAAAATTCCGCTAACAGTTTGCGTCGATAAAGTGGCAGCCAGTGGCGGTTATATGATGGCCTGTATTGGCGATAAAATTCTAAGTGCACCTTTTGCTGTGTTAGGTTCTATTGGTGTGGTTGCGCAACTGCCCAACATCCATCGTTTATTAAAGAAAAATAATATTGATGTTGAAATCTTAACGGCAGGGGAGCACAAACGTACGCTGACCATGCTGGGTGAAAATACTGAGCAGGGTCGCAAGAAGTTTTTAGAAGATTTGCAAACTACCCACGATCTTTTTAAACAGTTCGTTGTGCAGTATCGCCCGCAACTTGATATTAATGCAGTCGCCACTGGGGAAATATGGTTAGGTACTGATGCGCAACAACAACAGCTGGTTGACCAGTTGCAAACCAGTGATGAGTATTTGTCCGCGTGCGCTGCAAGTGCTGATTTATATGCGTTACAGTTTGTACAAAAGAAAAGCCTGCAGGAGCGTGTTGGGTTAACTGCAGGCGCTGCAGCAGAGCACATTGCTGATAAAGGATGGGAGCGCTTGCAACGCCGGTTTATTGGCTAATACATCATGCACACGTAAACGCTGAGGATAGACAATGAGTACATATCAAGCATTATGGGTCATTGAGACTCCGTACTTTCAACAAAAAGTAATTGAACGCTCGCTTGACGACTTGCCTGAGGACGAGGTGCTGATTAGGGTGCACTACTCGTCTCTTAACTATAAAGATGCGCTGTCAGCTACCGGTAATCGTGGCGTCACCCGCACATTCCCGCATACGCCTGGTATTGATGCCGCAGGTGTGGTTGAACAATCAAGTAACCCCGAGTTTGCTGCAGGCGATGAAGTGATTGTCACGGGTTACGACCTGGGGATGAATACCTTTGGTGGTTTAGCACAATATATTCGTGTTCCAGCGAACTGGGTTATTAAACGTCCGGCGGGATTGTCGCTGCGTGAGTCGATGGTCTTAGGCACGGCAGGTTTGACTGCTGCCTTGTGCGTCGACAAGTTATTACGTGCAGGGTTAACAGCCGGCTCTGGGTCTGTACTGGTGACAGGGGCGACCGGTGGTGTTGGCTCAATTGCTGTGGTGTTACTCAATCAATTGGGTTTTCACGTGACTGCTGCTACCGGTAAAATAGAGCAAGCGGGTTTTCTACGTCAATTAGGCGCTCAAGCGGTGATTGGTCGAGAAGAACTGACAGCGGGAACGGATAAAGCTTTGCTTAAGCCGCAATGGGCTGGCGTGGTTGATACAGTCGGCGGTGATATTTTATTTAATGCTGTTAAATCTTTGCGCTATGGCGCCAGTGTCGCCTGTTGTGGATTGACCGCGGGCATTGATTTTCAAGCCAGTGTCTTGCCGTTTATTCTGCGTGGTGTGAATTTGCTGGGTGTCGATTCGGTTGAGTTGCCTTTAGTTAATAAGGCATCAATGTGGGATAAGCTATCCCTGCAATGGAAGCTCGACTTGGAAGGCTTAGTCAAAGAAATCAGTTTAAAGGATGTGCCTAATGCCATTGCTACAATGTTAGCCAGTCAGCAAACAGGGCGTACTCTCGTTCGTATTGATTAAGATAATTGATCTGTTGAAAATCTAACGTGTAGTAAATAAAAACGGCCACGCAACTAAATTGCAGTGGCCGTTTGTAAAGACGCTCAGCTAAATTACTTGGTAAAACGCCTCAGTACTAAGGTCGCGTTAGTGCCACCAAAGCCGAAGCTGTTACTCATTACAGTATTTAACGTTACATTTTCTTGAGTTTCCTCAACGATGGGTAAGCCTTTGGCTTCTTCGTCAAGCTCTTCAATGTTGACCGATCCAGCGATAAAGTTGCCTTCCATCATTAACAGCGAGTAGATGGTTTCTTGGACGCCGGCGGCGCCCAAAGAGTGACCCGACAAGCTTTTTGTGGAGCTGATAGGTGGCGCTTTATCGGCAAAGACTTCACGCACTGCGCGAATTTCTGCAATATCACCAACAGGTGTTGATGTGCCGTGGGTGTTGAGGTAGTCAATGGGTGTATCAACAGTAGCTAAAGCTTGCTGCATGCAGCGTACTGCACCTTCACCGCTGGGTGCGACCATATCGTAACCGTCAGAGGTTGCACCATAGCCGACGATTTCAGCATAGATTTTTGCACCACGCTTGAGCGCGTGCTCAAGCTCTTCAACCACGACCATGCCGCCACCACCAGCAATCACAAAGCCATCGCGCTTACTGTCGTAGGCACGTGAGGCTTTTTCTGGGGTGTCGTTGTATTGCGTAGATAGGGCACCCATTGCATCAAATAGGCAGCTTTGGCTCCAATGCTCTTCTTCACCACCGCCGGCAAAAACAATATCTTGCTTACCCAGTTGAATTTGCTCAAGCGCTTGACCAATGCAGTGTGCACTGGTGGCGCAAGCAGAAGAGATAGAGTAGTTGACACCTTTGATTTTAAACGGAGTGGCTAAGCATGCCGATACAGTGCTGCCCATAGTGCGGGTGACACGGTACGGGCCAATACGCTTAACGCCTTTCTCGCGCAGAATATCAATGGCTTCCATTTGGTTAAGCGTGGATGCACCACCGGAGCCGGCAATTAAACCTGTGCGCGGGTTAGACACATCTTCAGGGCTTAAGCCACTGTCAGCAACCGCTTGCTGCATCGCCAAATAGGAGAATGCAGCTGCATCACCCATAAAGCGTAAAACTTTGCGATCAATAACTTCTTCTAAGTTGATATCGACTGAGCCTGAAACTTGGCTGCGTAAACCCATTTCAGCGTAAGACGGATTAAAACGGATACCAGGATTGCCTGCGCGTAAATTGGCAGCTACGGTATCTTTGTCATTACCTAGGCAAGAAACAATGCCCATTCCTGTGATTACAGCACGACGCATACTGGTCATCCTTTAGAAAGAGTCTGTGGAAGTGAATAAGCCGACACGTAAGCCTTCGGCTGTGTAAATTTCACGGCCATCAACGCTAACGCTACCGTCAGCAATCGCTAAAATTAAAGAGCGGTTAATGGTACGTTTAATATCAATTTGGTAGGTGACTTTTTTGGCTGTCGGCAGTACTTGGCCAACAAATTTAACATCACCTGACCCGAGTGCGCGTCCACGTCCTGGATTACCTTGCCAGCCGAGGTAAAAACCTACCAGCTGCCACATAGCATCCAGACCTAAACAGCCAGGCATAACGGGGTCACCTTCAAAGTGGCAAGCAAAAAACCATAAGTCAGGGTGAATATCTAACTCAGCAGTGATTTGTCCTTTGCCATATTTGCCACCTGTATCACTGATGTTCACAATGCGATCCATCATAAGCATATTCGGTGCGGGCAATTGCGCATTACCTGGTCCGAAGAGCTCTCCTCGACTGCATTTGAGCAGTTCTTCGTAGGTGAAGGCGTTTTGTTTGGTCATGCGGGCTCCTCAACGTGCCTAATCGTGTACTGCATGGGTGATGGATATCCATCTTGCTAATGGTTGTATGCAACGTATTAGCGTGTTTTTAACACATTTAATAACGCTTAACAAAAAAACTCTATTCAACTTAAGCCTTTTGTTTAACAACATGGCTGAGTTCAGTCACTGTTAAACAGATTCGCTTGAGTGCAGATGTATGGTTAGACCACATATTTCCACGGTAAGTCACAGTGTGTTTGCTTGTAAATACAGTATTTCAGTAAAAACAGCTGTTTAGTGCGTGCTTTGCTCTCAGAACTGCAACAGATTACTTATATACAATGCAGGGGGATCTGTAGAGTAAAGGTTGATCCATGTTGAGTTTTACTGATCACAGTCAACTCACCGCTCATCTGCTGCGCCAATGTATGTGCAATTGATAAACCTAGACCTGTGCCACCGTAGCGCCGTGAAATACTTTGATCTGCTTGATGAAACGCGTTAAAAACAGAGGCCAGCTGTTGAGCTTCAATGCCGATGCCTGAGTCTGTGATCTCACACCTTAACATTAATTGCGCCGGTCCGAGTGAGTGCCAGTCCACGCAAAGCGTTACGCTACCTTGCGCGGTGAACTTTAAGGCATTGGCCAAGAGGTTGACTAAAATTTGACGTAGACGCGTGGGGTCACCTTCAACTTTTAAGCTACTCAGGTCAGAGGGCAAATTGAACACCAGCTCAATGCCTTTTTGATCAAAGCTATATTTGAAAGCATTATGCAATGAACTAAATAACTCATCTAAGGCAAACGCAATACACTCAAGCTGTAACGCATCATGCTCAAGACGTGAAAAATCTAAAATATTGTTAATCACATCAAGCATTTGCAAGCTTGAACTATGAGCTATCTGAGTGTACTCGGTTTGCTCTTTGCTTAGGTCGGTTTGCTCGAGCAACTGCAACATACCGAGTACGCCGTTCATTGGTGTGCGCAATTCGTGACTCATCATCGCAAGAAAGTCTGATTTGGCTTGGTTGGCACGCTCCGCCTCTTGCTGGGCGTGCTGCAGCTCTGTAGTGTACTTTTGTTGGCTGTGCTGTGCATGCTGTAGCGTTCTATTGAGCATGTTGATGTGGGTGCTCAGTTCACCAAGCTCGCCGCTATCGACCTCGGTCAAAGCTGGCGTGTCATATAGACCATCACCAAGGCTTTGTAGTTTTTTACCCATTGCTTGAATGGGAGTGGATAAGCTGCGAGCCAGTAAATATGCCAGCGCCCAAATTAAGAACAGTGTCAGTAAAATCAGCCAAAGGGCTCGCAGTAAAATATCTAACTGTTGTTTTTTAAGGGCACTATCAGTCATGCCGATTAATACTCGGCCGATGACTTCCTCTGTAATCGGCGTTTGCGCGGGTGCTATTGAGAATAAAAAAAGAGGGTCGAGTGCAATATTTTGGCGTGTGATTTGTGCTTGGAAGGTCAGCTCAGAGTTAATTGGCACCTGATCTTTTTCGATGCGCGTTAAGGGTTGCTCTGCGTCAGCATAAATTTCAATAAAAGCAATATGCGGGTGTTTTAATAAACCTTTTAGTAACGGCTCCAGTGCCTGTAGATTGCCAGAAATAACACTGAATTCGGCTGCAGGTGCGAGTTGATTGGCAATCAATTGACCGGCATTGGCCAGTTCTTCTTGTAAGTTTTGTAGGCGTGTTACAGTGAAATATCCGGTCAGTAAAAAAGCAATCAGTACCGCAGGCAATAGGCTGACAAATAACGTGTGCCGGTGAATGCTACCTCCCAAGATTCTTTTCATGGAGCCGCCCGGTGTTGCTTAAGTTGCTCTACCAGGTCGGCAGTCTGACGCGTTTCAATACCCAATGAGCGTGCAACTTGTGGATTAAGCATGATTTTAAATTCTTCGGGGTAAAAACTGTGAGGCCAGTTCTCTGTTGGCGTCTTTAGAAGTTTTTGCAAGCTCAGCAACCAGTCATCTTTGTCGCTGTAGGTGGATGCTAAGCTGCCTGCTTTGATAAAAGCAGCGGTGGGGCCGATCAGTGCTTGTTTACGGGCGTAACTACTCAGCAGGACGCTTTTTATGGTCGATGGATTGTAAATTTCTGTGTCATCAATGCCCAGCAAAACATCCGTTTTACTCAGTAAGCGTACAAGACTGCGCGCATCATAGCTGTCAGGCCAATAATAGGGATGCAAGATCAAGTCTTGTGCTTGCATGGCCAGTTTGATCTCGCTTAATAAAAATGTGCTGTGATTACCATACAATAGTCCAATATTTTTATGCCCCGGTAGCATGGCTTTTAATAAAGCAATTTGTCGCTCAATTGGCGGATCACTCCAGAGAAACGTGAGATTTTGCGGCTGCCGGTTAGTGATGCGCCTATATGCTTGCACGCGGCTTACTTGCATAACAAGCGTAGCGGGTGCGCTCTGTGTGAGTTGTAAGCGCCAATCCAGTAGTGCTGGACCCAATAGAATAAGACGTGTATCTGCGGTGAAATCGCTTTGTGCTTGCAGCTCTGTGCGTGGCATATATTGAACACTTTGCAGAGGTAGTGCGCGCGCCAGCTCGTTAGCAAAACTACGTACAGCTGAGCTGTCTTGCTCTGCGCTTAAAATAATCTGTGCATGCAAAGGCACGTTGCTGCAAAGGAGCATGCAGAGCATGCACACTAAGCGCAACACGTAAACTTGCATAGCCTCTTTAAAACTCCAACTGCAGGGTGGCGTAAACCCTGTCGTGAGTGTTGTCTTTATTATTGGTGTTAGCGATGGGCTGGTTGTTCAGGGTTTTTTGCAGGTTGCCAGCAAGGGTGAGACGCTTATTGCCCCAGTCAAACTGTTTAGCAAGGCGCAATGTTGTCAGTTGTAAATCGTTTTGATTCAGTTGCTGTGCAGCAAAGTACATCAGGCTGCTGCTCCAATTGTTCTGCCAATTGTGCAGCCAAGTAAACGAGCCGCTGTGTGGTGGTGATATGTCTTGATCCAAGGCGTTACTGGCACGCTCTTTAATGTATGCGTAGCTCAGGCGCAGGCGGTCTTTGGGTGTGGCTTGCCAATTGGCCTCAAGCTCGCTGCCATAGAATTTTATCTGATCACTGTTGTTCAGGTTAAATGACTCCAAACGTGGCCTGTGACTGATCATGTGGCTGATTTTTTCTTCAAAAAATTTGATATCAATCGACAAACGCTGTGCGGCAAAATGGCCGTTATAACCCAGTTCATAAGCTTGGATTTTTTCTTGTTTGAGTTTGCTACTGCCTTGCGCGCTGATAAAAAAGTCAGCAGTACTGCCTTGGGTGAGCTGTGGGCGCAAATCGTGCACGCGATAGCGCCAGTCCGCATGGTTTTCAAACATATCAGGTGAGCGCACGGCCTCACTGTATACCGCTCTTAAACCGTGCGCAGGTGTGAATAAATAGTTGACCGCCAAGCGTGGTGAAAAGGAATCACCGTTGTTGCTGTCGTGCTCGAACATGCCACCACCTTGTAGCAACCAGTGTTGACTGGCATACCACTCGAATTGACTGAAAGCTCGAATAATATCTTTGCGTTGGCGACCATTTAAAAAAGTTCTTGAGCGGGCTTGGTCATAGCGATAACTTAAACCGCTGATCAGGCGCAGACTGTCGGAAACGCTGTAGGTGTCTTGTAGCTCTAAATCAAAACGTGATTCACGGCTATTTTCGTTGATCAGGCCGCAGGTGTGGGGTAGTGGGTTAGGACTCAATAGCTTGCTGAGCAGCCATTTTTGTAATGTGGATTGGCGAGGGCTGGGATTGCTGATGAGCTCTCTATTGAATAAGTCTTCGCGTTGTTGAACAGAAGAAATACGCCAGAGTTCATTCAATTCAGGGCTAAAACTGATTTGCGCATCACAGGCGCGCCATTCACGCTGTCGCTGCCATTGTTGTGCGTTGGCTTGCAAAGAAATGCTGTGCTTGGCGTTGATGATGTTGGTCCAGCGCAGGCTGGCGCCATAGTCTGTGGCTTGTTCGTCAGAGTTGTCATCTTGCTCGCCTAGCCTTGGGTTTATTTGTCCTGCAAAGGCTGGGCGGTAATTGTTACTGATTTGGTTGCTGCCTTCTTTAAACGCCAGTTGCCAGTCAATAGTGTTGTGCTCGTCAAGTTGATGGTTGGCGCGCAAGTTAAAACGACTGAGACGGCGGCCATCGCGAAAATCTGTCCCGTTTTTGCGCTTGTCAAAGCCGTTATCAGCAAGCCCAGATAAAGATAAACGCATATCGGAATTATTACTGTGCCACGCTTGACGCGCGTACCAATCACGAATGCCGTTTTCGCCCAAGGTGCTTTTGAGTGCTGTGCCGTGTACGTCCTTAGCGGGCACAGTGATGATGTTGATCACGCCAAGTAAGGCGTTGGCTCCATAGCTCACGGTATTAGGGCCGCGAAATACTTCAATGCGTTGAATGTCTTCAATGGCTACAGGTAAGCTGGTCCAGTCTACTTTGGCAAAGCCTGCACGGTATACAGAGCGCCCGTCAATCAACACTTGTAAGCGTCGTGCTTGCCCAGGACTGGTGCCGTGGTAGTTGACTGTGGTTAGGTTACCGCTGTCGGGCACAACCAGCATGCCAGGCACAAGGCGCAATACATCGGTGATATTACGCGCGCCGCTGGCGGTAATCAGTTCACGATCAATGCTGCTAATGCTGCCCGGTACTGCCGCAGGAGGCTGGTACAAATGTGTGGCTGTAAGCACTTCCGGCACAGCTTGATCATTGATAAATAAATCGCCGGCGTAGGCAAAGTGAGACAAACTAAGGCCCAAAGACAGTGGTAGCAATACGTTTACTGTTAAATACGAATGCTTTGAATGCAGGTACTGCAAGGGCTTGCCTCATAATCTAATAAATAAAACCAACGATAGTTTAACTGAAAATGCTAAACACTGGTTATGCTTGAACAGCACCGTATAATGCATCAATCGCCAACCTATGGCAGAAGAGAAGAGAAACATGCTAATAAAAAAACCGATCGCTGTGTTAGGCGGAGGCAGCTTTGGTACTGCCGTGGCTAATTTACTGGCCAGTAACCAGCAGTCTGTGCGTTTGTGGATGCGCGATGCGCAACAAGCACAAGCGATTAATGACAACAGGCTAAACCCGCGTTACTTAAAAGGTGTCGCGGTGCTTGAGGGGGTTGTTGCAGTCACCGATTTAGCGGCTGCTTTAGCTGAATGCGATTTGATTTTCGTTGCTTTACCTTCTACAGCCTTACGTAGTGTGCTGACACCCAATGCCGATGCGCTGAGTGGGAAAATGCTTGTTAGCACCACCAAAGGGATTGAAGCGAACACTTTTATGCTGATGAGCCAGATCTTAGAAGATATTGCTCCGTTGGCACGTGTTGGGGTGTTGTCTGGGCCTAACCTAGCTCGAGAGGTGGCTGCGCATGCACTGACTGCAACTGTGGTTGCGAGCGAGGATGAAGCGCTGTGCGCAGAGGTGCAAGCGGTGCTGCATGGATCAACGTTTCGTGTCTATGCCAGTCGTGACCGCTTTGGTGTTGAGTTGGGTGGCGCGCTAAAAAATGTCTATGCCATCATTGCCGGCATGGCTGCGGCCATGGGTATGGGGGAAAACACCAAAAGCATGTTGATCACCCGTGCGTTGGCAGAAATGACCCGGTTTGCGGTTAAGCTGGGTGCTAACCCTATGACATTTATGGGGTTGGCTGGCGTGGGCGATTTGATTGTGACCTGTACATCACCAAAAAGCCGAAATTATCAAGTGGGCTTTGCTTTAGGTGAGGGCTTAAGCCTTGAAGAGGCAGTTGAGCGTTTAGGTGAGGTGGCAGAGGGGGTCAACACCTTAAAGGTGCTTAAAGCTAAGTCGCAAGAGATGGATGTCTATATGCCGCTGGTTGCAGGTTTGCATGCCATTTTGTTTGAAGGGCGCACGCTTGAGCAGATTATTGCTGGGCTGATGAGTGGCGAGCCGAAAACCGATGTCGATTTTATTTCCATTGATGGCTTTTAAACGAGGGTTTACAGAATGACAACACCAGAAAAAAACATCCGCCGCGAATCAATTTTTTTACGTGTGTTATGGATGTTGCTGTTTCTATTGGTATGGCAAGTTGCTGTGCCATTGTTAGGTATTTTAGTGGTTGCACAACTGTTATACCGTTTGTTTTATGGTGCGCCCAGTGTGCATTTTATGAATTTTGGCGACAGTTTGAGTCAATATTTAGCACAAATAGGTCGTTTTTCCGTGTTTAACACAGATGCTAAACCTTGGCCTGTGGCAGATTGGCCACAAGCCCATGCAGCTGACGGCGAGGCTGCACACGTGCGGAAAAACCAACAAGCTGCACCAGAGGCACCTGTGAGCGCAGCCCCAGTCAGTGTTGTCACCCCTGAGCCAGTCGCCACGACTGACGAGGTGGTGGAAGCAACAGAAACTCCAGAAAAGTCAGAAGTAGCAGAAGAACCAAAAGCTTCAGATGCAGCAGACGCCCAAAGCACAGAAGAACAAGCTAAAGCTGTTAATGATCAGCAGCCAAAAGATGAGACTAAGCCATGAATCTCTGGTTATTAAGGCATGGTGCTGCAGAAGCCTATCAGCGTCATGACGCTGATAGGCAGTTAACAGCGCAGGGGCGCGAACAAGTCTTACAGGCTGCTAAGTTCTTGGCGGGTGTACGCTTTGATCGCGTGCTTTCCAGTCCTTATGTGCGAGCCCGACAAACCGCTGAGCTGTTATGCACGACATTGCAGCATCAGAGTGATATTGAAATTGTACCTTGGCTGACGCCAGAGGGCGATGCTCGAGACGTGACACGCAAACTCGATGGCTACTCTGTAGAAAACCTACTGATTGTTGCTCACCAACCTCTATTAGGTATGCTTGCCAGTTGGTTGATTGATGCTGATCGTTTGCATGGTTTGCCGTTGAATACCGCCAGTGTAGCGTGTCTGAAAGGTGATTTTGTTGGCGCAGGTACCATGCAGTTACAGACTTTACAGCATGTCCAAACCTAAGCTGTCACGCTCTCGACTAAATAGTTAAAACAATTAAGGGGTTTCGTGTGTTGGCTTCTGCTCAAGAAATACGTATTCAATTACCGCATATTGATTTGGCTGCACGGGTTTATGGCCCAGAAGATGGGCAGCCAGTATTGGCCTTGCATGGCTGGTTAGATAATGCTATGACCTTTGATTTGCTGGCACCTAAACTGCAAGGCTTGCGCATCGTGGCGATTGATATGGCTGGGCATGGTCATTCAGGTCACCGGGCACCGGGCGCCGGCTATCAACTCTGGGATTATGCCTTGGATGCGTTGATGGCTACCCAGCAGTTGGGCTGGGAGAAATTCTCACTGCTTGGGCATTCATTGGGCGGCATTATCAGTGTGTTAATTGCAGGTGCAGTACCTGAGCGCATTGAGCGGGTTGCCTTGATTGATGGTTTAGTGCCAGACACCGGTGAAGCAGATAAAGCGCCAAAAAAGCTCGGTGAGGCTTTATTGGCACATATTGATTTAGCGGCAAAAAAGAAAACAATTTATGCAACTGTTGAGCAAGCCGTGCAGGTGCGTATGCGTGGCTTTATGCCAGTCAGTCAGTTAGCCAGTGAGTTGCTTGCACAGCGAGGCTTAAGTCCAGTTGCGGGGGGGTATAGCTGGAGCAGTGACTCGCGTTTAACGTTGCCTTCACCGCTGCGCTTGACTCGCGCTCATGCGGCTGCCTTTGTGCATGCGGTGCAGTGCCCGATGAGTTTGATTTTAGCTGAGCAGGGGGTTTTGACAAAAGAACCTGATTTTATCAAGTTTCTCAGCACTTTAAACTTAGATGTGCAACGCTTGCCGGGTGGACATCACTTGCATCTTGATGATGAGCAAGGCGCGCTGGCTGTTGCAGAGAGCTTACAAATATTTTTCTCTGCCGGCTAAAAACTACTCAGCAGCGTTAATCGACAGATTAAAGCTGCCATTCACAGGAGTTGTTATGTTTGATGTATATACTGCAGCTGCCCCTATAGAGATAAAGTATCCATCGCTTTAGAAGAGCTAGCGCTGCTGTAAAGAAAACCTTACATATGCCGGTTTGCGTTGATGCGGACCAGAGCACCATACACACTGCACAGACTATGTTGGTAAAGTGATAATGCACAATTGGATGTATAAAACGGTTATAGCCGTATTACTAGCGACACTCGGCAGCACAGTGTCTGCTAATGATTTCTCGGCGTTGTTGAGCCTTGAACATTTACGTGATGCCAAAATCATTACCCAAGAGCATCAGGACGGTGTAGAAAAAATCTACCCCAAAGGTTCCGTACGTCGTATCAGTGGCAAAATGCGTTATAGCGGTGAAGTGTTGGTGCTCGGCTCAGTTGATATATTAACTGTGCAGCTGGCGCCTACCCATGAAGCGCTGGATGCCTTTAATGCCAGTCGCCAATTACTGCAGGATGAACATGCGCAGATGTTGTATTGGTGTGCTGCGCGCGAGTGTGGCTCTAGCAGTCTTTGGGCCAATCAGGTATTTGCTAATTCACGCTTATACGGGCCTGATGATCGCCAAGCTTATGCGTTGTTTCGTTTAGCGGGAGAGCAGCAGTCAAATTTAGTTGCGGTGTATGCGATCACGCGTGGGAATGGTCGTGATTTTTTGCATTTTGAGCGCTTCCAAGCAGAGCAGTTACCGACTGATTTGTTTCCGACACCGACGACGCTAGAGCGTCAACTGAATACGGATAGTCGGCTATCCTTACCAGGACTGACTGGCGAGCCAGACCCGGTTTGGGTCAAGTTATTGGTGCGCGCTTTGAATCAAAATATCACCATGCGTATCAGTATGGCCGGTGAGAATGCCCAAGCTTGGCACGCTGCAATGGTTGAACGGGGGCTTAGAGCGACGCGAGTTGAGCTTGAGGCTGAGTATGTTCAGCCCGGATTAGTACTGCAGCGCTTACCTTAGTAATGGTTTATTCAATGGATACACTGCATGTTCAGTAATGATCGTTTATTAGGACAAATTTTACTGCTGAGCCTGCTGGGTGCCTGTTTATGGGTGCTGGCACCGTTTATGACAGCATTATTCTGGGCCGCGGTACTGGCGTTTGCCAGTTGGCCTTTAATGCAAATGCTAACCCGTGCTCTAAAAGGTAATGCAAGTTTAGCCGCTGGATTACTGACTGGCGGTTGGGTGTTTATTGTTGCCGGTCCATTGGTGTGGCTGGGTTTTAATATTGCTGATTACATTCGTGCCGGTACCGAGCTGATTAAGAATTTGCGTGTGACCGGCTTACCCGACGCACCAGAGTGGTTGGTCGATGTGCCAATGGTCGGTGATCGCTTGCTTGAATTGTGGCAAACCGTTGATGAGCAGGGCGCGGCGCTATTTTTGACTGTCAAACCCTATATGGGGCAGATGGGCAATTGGCTATTGGCGCGTAGCGCTAGTATCGGAGCAGGTATTCTTGAGCTGGCTTTGAGTTTAGTTCTAGTTTTTTTCTTTTACCGTGATGGTCCACGCTTGGCCTTGTTTGCCAAAAACTCAATCCAGCGTTTGATTGAAGACCGTGCTGATTACTATCTTGATTTGGTGGCCGGTACGGTGCGTCGTGTGGTTAACGGGGTGATTGGTACAGCTGTAGCGCAGGCCATTGTGGCGCTGTTTGGTTTTTTAGTTGCGGGCGTGCCAGGTGCTTTATTGCTAGCCGCACTGACCTTTATGCTGAGTTTGATCCCGATGGGGCCGCCTTTAGTATGGGCGCCCGCAGTGGCTTGGCTGTTTTGGCAACAAGAATATGGTATGGCGATTTTCCTACTGCTGTGGGGCTTCTTGGTGATTAGCAGTGTCGATAACTTTCTTAAACCCTATTTGATTAGCCGTGGCGGGAACTTACCTCTTGTTGTTGTTCTAATGGGTGTGTTTGGGGGGTTATTTGCTTTCGGTTTTATGGGATTGTTTTTGGGTCCGACCTTGCTGGCAGTCGCCTATAGCTTGGTCAGTGACTGGATTGCCAGTAATCAGCCGAAAGTAGATCAACCGTAAATTGCAAACAATAAAAGGATAGATGCTATGCGCTTATATTGGTTATGTGTACCCTTGGCGGCTGTTGTGTTGGCCGGCTGCGCGGCTAAAACGAATTATCGTAGCAGTTGTGCGCAGCAGTTAGATGCTGCTTGGACAGAGTTGGATATCGCCAAAGCAGAAGGTTTTGCCGGAACGGTGAGTTATTCAAAAGCACTGACCCTGATTACCGGGGCGAAAACTCAGCAGCAATTTGAGGCCTACAAAGGTTGCGTAAATAAAGCTCAAAAAGCACGCTTTTATATCAGTGAATCACGCGCCGGACGCTAACACTCACAATCTGCTGTGTAATACTGCGCAGGTTTCTAGTTTTGCCTTTGCGTGTGAGGAGATTGCTGGCTAGCATAGACCGATATTAGAAATGGAGCTTTATCCGATGCGCAGTCAGTTAGAAGCCTGCATTCATGCAGTCAATCACGTTATTTTAGGTAAAGAGCAGGCGGTGCGCTTGGCCATGGCCTGTTTACTGGCGCGCGGCCACTTACTCATTGAGGATTTGCCCGGTATGGGCAAAACGACTTTAAGCCATGCTTTAGCGCACGTGCTGGGCTTAAGTTACCAGCGCATTCAGTTCACCTCAGATTTATTGCCCGGCGATATTCTCGGCACTTCAGTGTTTGACCGTGAGACTGGGCAGTTTATTTTTCATCCTGGGCCTGTGTTCACCGAGCTTCTATTAGCTGATGAAATCAATCGCGCGACGCCGAAAAGCCAAAGCGCTTTGCTTGAAGCAATGGAAGAAGGGCAAGTGACGATTGAAGGTGCAACGCGGCCTTTACCTGATCCTTTTTTTGTTATAGCCACACAAAATCCGATTAGCCAAGGTGGTACCTTTAGTTTGCCTGAGTCGCAGTTGGACCGCTTTATGATGCGTCTTTCATTAGGTTATCCGAGTGCCAGTGCCGAGCGTCAATTACTGATGGGCAGCGATCGTAAGCAGTTGCTCAGTGCGTTGCAACCCTTAATAGAGCGCGCCGATTTACTGGTCGCGCAACAGCAGGTTAATGCGGTGCGCGCCAGTGAGGCTCTAGTCAGTTATATATTGCGTTTAGTCGAAGCAACACGCACCCATGCGCAACTGGCGTTTGGTTTATCACCGCGAGGCAGTTTGGCATTGCTGGCTGCAGCTAAAGCTTGGGCGTTCTTAGCGGGGCGTGATTATGTGATCCCAGAAGATGTGCAGGTGGTCTTGCCCGTAGTGGTCGGGCATCGATTACGTGAGCAAAACAGCGCCAATGGTATGGGCAGCGCCTCTGTTATACAAAGTTTACTGACCGACGTGCCTGCGTTGTAATGTTAGCAAGGCTATTAGGTGTGCCACGTCAGTGGTTTTCAGCATGGTTGACGCGACGTTTGCCACCCGTGCAGAGTATCTGTTTACAGCAGCGGCATATTTTTATTGTGCCGACACTGACAGGTGCAGCCTATGCTGTCGCTTTAGTGTTAATGCTGTTGGTGGCGATTAACTATCAAAATAGCTTAGCCTATGCGCTAACATTCCTACTGGCCTCACTGGGGCTGTTAACGATATTTCATACATGGCGTAATCTTGCGGGTCTAACTGTATCGGCCGCTGGCAGCACGCCATGCTTTGCTGGTGAATATGGCAATTATCGGCTGCGTTTACATAGCAATAAAAATGATTATCAAGCCATTGCTGTGGGCTGGCATGCCAAGCAATTAAGCTTGCTTGATGTGATGCATGATAGCGAGCAGTTTGCTGAACTGACCTTGCTCGGACAACACCGAGGCTGGCAGAAGGCACCGCGCTTGCGTATTGAAACACGCTTTCCACTGGGCTTGTTTGTAGCTTGGAGCCAGATTGATTTAGCGCAAAGCATCTTAGTCTATCCACGACCTGTGGATGTGGTTGTCATAGCAACTGCAGGGCAAGGTAATGAACATGACAGTGATGAGGCGAGCATGCGTCCAGGTGTGGATGACTTTCAAGGATTGTTGGCTTGGCAACAGGGTGACTCCTTACGACGTATTCACTGGAAGGCGTGGTCTAAAGGACAAGGTCTATTGGTTAAACAATTTACCGAACAGCGAGGGCAGCAGCAGGTGTTGGATTTTGCACGGTTAGACGGTGATGTCGAATACCGTTTGTCCGTACTCTGCGCGCAGGTGCTTAAATTAAGCCAAACAGATCAACCTTACAGCCTGTTATTACCTGGGCAACAGATTGGACCAGACATTGGCTCTGAGCATCGCCAAGCTTGCTTGCGAGCTTTGGCACTGCATGGTGTACAAACAGCATGAGTGCTAAACAAATTCGCAGTCAGATCCGCGAAACGATTCCGCGTACCAGTTTGATTTGGCTTTTGATTGCGCAAGTTTTAGTGATTATTCCACATTTGCTGCATGTACCATTTTGGTTGGTTGCTTTGTGGCTCGCCTGTGCTGGATGGCGCATTCAAGTGTTTCGTATGCGCTTGGCATTCCCTAACAGTTGGGCGAAAGCAGCACTTATGTTAAGCAGTTGTTTTGCGGTGTATTTAAGTCGTGGCAGCCTTGTCGGTTTGGATGCGGGGGTGGCGTTATTGATCACCGCCTTTATTTTAAAGCTGTTGGAAGTGCGCAGTCGCCGTGATGCCTTGGTATTGATCTTCTTAGGCTTCTTTAGCGTGGTAACCAGTTACTTGTTTGCTGACAGTTTACTGGCTGCCTTGTACAGTGTTTTACCGGTCATTGCCTTGCTGTCGGCTTTATTAGGGCTGCAACAAAGCAGCTTTACTATGCAGCCTCTAATGACCTTAAAATATGCGGCTCGCCTGTTTTTTCAAGCTATACCCTTGATGCTACTGCTGTTTGTTTTGTTTCCACGCTTGGAACCACTGTGGAGTTTGCCGCAGCCCAAAGATAAGGGCACGGTAGGTTTATCTACCAGTATGAGCCCAGGGGACTTAGCTGAGCTGGGCCAGTCTTCGGCATTGGCCTTTCGGGCACGCTTTGAAGGTGAGATTCCCGCACAGTCACAGCTGTATTGGCGAGCCCTGACCTTACCGTACTTTGATGGGCGCAGTTGGTCGATCAGTGAGCGCGTTCAGGCGCAGGTACCGCAGTGGCAAGCACAGGGTGAGGCGATCAGTTATAGCGTAATTATGCAGCCCAGTACTCAGCCATGGTTGTTTAGCTTGGATGTGGGTAGTAGTGAGCAGGCGGATATTCGCTTGATGAGTGATTTTCGCTTGCAGCGTAGTACGCCGGTTAATCGAACCTATCAATATCAAGCCACTTCATGGCCGCAAGCTCTACGTCAGCCGCAATTAACTCGGGTGCAGCAACAGGAATTCTTGCAGTTGCCGCGTAGCGGTAATCCACAAAGCCAAAACTGGGCGCGTGAGTTGCGTGAGCAGTATGTGAATGACGATGCGCTGGTGACAGCAATGCTGCGCCACTTTAACCAAGAACCCTATCACTACACACTAAGCCGCCTTTGTTAGGCAGCAACAGTATTGATGAGTTTTTATTTAGCAGTCGCAGTGGCTTTTGTGCGCATTATGCTGGCGCTATGGTGTTTACCTTGCGTGCCGCTGGTATCCCCTCGCGAGTGGTGGCCGGCTATCAAGGCGGTGAAACCAATCAGGCGGGGCAGTTTATCCAAGTGCGTCAGTTTGATGCCCATGCCTGGGTTGAATATTGGCAGCGTGGTCAAGGCTGGCGCAGTGTTGATCCGACGTTTCAAGTGGCTCCCGAACGTATTGAGCGTGGTTTGCAGGATGCGTTGCCCGATGAGTCTGATTTATTTCAAGGTGATTTCTTCTCGCCTTTACGCTACCAACATATTGGCTGGGTGAATCAGCTGCGTATGGGTTGGGAGAATATCAATCACAGTTGGCAAACGCAGATTCTTGGTTATCAACGCGAACGTCAGCAAGCATGGCTTAAGCAATGGTTTGGTCAGGTGGACTGGCAGACATTAGGGTTGTTATTGCTGCTTGGTGCTGCTTTTATTCTTGCGTTGATAGTATTGTGGATGTTTAAACCTTGGCAGCGCCAAACTGACCCTGTGCAGCGCCTATTAAATAACTTTCAACGGGTGCTACACAAACGTGGTTTTAGCCGCGAGACGGGGGAGGGTCTGCGTGATTTTTACCAGCGTATTGAGCCGCAGTTACCTGAGTATCAGCAACAGTCGGTGCGTGCTTTTATTGATGCCTATGAGCAGCAGCAATACGCAGAGCAGGCCCTTGATCTAGCCATCTTGCGCAGTGCTTTGGCGAAGGTGAAAAAATAATGCTAGATACCTTGATGCTGATTACGTTAGCGCCGATCTTGCTGTGGCAGGGTCGCCGCGTGCGCCAACGCACCTTGCGTTTGCCCGAAGCTGTGGGTGAGCGCGCCGGCTGCCAGGGTCAAGGTCAACCGTTGCGGGTATTGCTATTGGGCGATTCATCTGCGGCTGGGGTTGGTGTCAGCCATCAGAGCAATGCCTTAGTTGGGCAGCTAGCTGAGCAACTGAGTGGGCAATATCAGGTCACTTGGCAGCTGTTGGCACAAACTGGCATCACCAGTGCGCAACTGCTCAGTCAATTGCAGGCCACAGTGCCACAAACCTATGACTGTGCGGTGCTGGCGATTGGTGTCAATGATGTCACAGCACGCACCAGTGATGCGCTATGGCTGGCGCAACTGCAAACTCTGCGCAAGACACTTAACGCAGAGTTTAATGTGCAGCATATGTATATTTCAGCCATCCCGTCGATGCAGTATTTTTCTGCGCTACCGTGGCCATTACGTGATTATTTAGGGCGTCGCGCACGGCGCTTAAATCGGTTGACTGCAGAGTTGGCGGAGCACTCTATTGGATTATCTTTTATACCGATCGGTTTGGCTGTCAACCCGCAAATGCTAGCAGCTGATGGTTTCCACCCCAGCGCAGAAGCTTATACTTTATGGGCTGAACAAATCGCAGCTCTGATAAAAGGCACAATGTTTAAGTGAAGACTCAGCAAAAAGCACCTTCTTCATATACTATGTCGCCGCATATAACTTAAATCTTGGAGGCCTGCGTGCCGATTAGCGTATGGGGGTTGGCGATTGCGCAAGCATTGCTGACTACTGGAAATATTTTATTGGTCGCTGTTTCGGCCTTAATCGGTAAACAGTTGGCCAGTCATCCAGCGTTGATCACCTTGCCGGTGGCGTTGCAGTTTCTCGGTCTAATTATGGCCACCTTGCCGGCTGCGCATCTGATGCACAAGATGGGGCGTAAATTCGGCTTTATTCTTGGTAACTGCATTGGATTAGTCGGTACTTGGGTGGCTTTGCAAGGCTTAGAAGCCAACAGTTTGATGCATTTTGCTAGTGGTACGTTTTTAATTGGCATGGCGATTGGTACTGGCCAGCAATACCGTTTTGCTGCGTTAGATGTCTGCTCAGTTGAGCAGCGACCACGAGCGATCAGTATGGTGATGGCCGGTGGGGTGTTAGCCGCTATTTTAGGACCCAACTTAGCGATTTGGTCGCGCCAGTGGTATGACGGTAATGCCTTTGTTGGTGCGTTTTATGGGCTGTTTGTCATCTATGTATTGGCCTTGCTGCTGATTAGCAGTTTGCCTTTGGCTGTGCCATTAAAGACGACGACAAAACAGATCACGCGTACATACCGTGAATTGTTCCAGCAGCCTCTGCTAATTGCAGCGATGGCATCCGGTGCGATTGGTTATGCGGTGATGGTGTTGTTAATGACAGCCACGCCGATTGCTATGCAGCATGATGACTTCCCTTTTAGCAATATTGCTTGGGTGATTCAGTGGCATGTGTTGGGGATGTACGTACCATCATTTTTCACTGGCCGCCTGATTCGCCGCTACAGTTCGCGTCGTGTGATTCTCTGGGGCTGTGGGGTGTTAGCGCTGTGCGTTTTAGTGAATGTGCTAGGCAATAGCTACTGGCATTACTTCCTTGGCTTGTTGCTGCTGGGGGTGGGTTGGAACTTTACTTTTATTGGTGCCACGCATTTACTGACCTTTACCTATGAGCCAGCGGAACAGGGCAAAGTGCAAGGCATCAATGAGTTTATGGTGTTCACTGCGGCAGCTTTGGGTAGTTTATTGGCGGGTGTGGGTGTCGATAAGCTGGGCTGGGCGTGGCTGAATATCGCCTCGTTACCGCCGATTATTATTGTGGCGTGGTGGATTGCTAGGCTGGCGGATCAACGTGCGCGGGTCAGTGATAAAGCTAAAGCAACCAGTTAAGCTGCTGCTTCTGCGCAGCTTAACTGGTTATGTATTATGTTGTGTTCCTAGGGTTACTGCGGCCAGTAGTAACTGTCCGGCTGTGAGCGTGCGCCGAAGATGGCTTGGCCGATACGTACGATGGTGGCGCCTTCAGCAATGGCTAACTCAAAATCGCCAGACATACCCATCGACAGTTCTGTCAGCTGCATGCCTTCAGGCGCAATGGCTTGTAAGCTGTCGCGTAATTCGCGCAGCTGAATAAAACAGCCGCGTACCGCTTGGCTGTCTTCTGAATTCATGGCTAGGGTCATTAGACCGCGCACTCGCAAACGTGGGAACTGTGCCAGTTGTGTGATCAATTCAGGCGCTTGCTCTGGATTGATACCGTATTTACTGTCTTCACCTGATGTGTTGATTTGTACCAGTACATCTAAATAGCGATCTTCTATGGTTAAGCGTTGATCGAGGGCTTGTGCTAAACGCAGGCTGTCGAGTGCGTGAAACTCTGTAGCAAAGCGGGCAACGTATTTGGCTTTGTTAGTTTGTAAGTGGCCGATGACGCTCCACTCTAAGTCCTTTAAATCTTCGAGTTCTTGCCACTTTTGGTAGGCTTCTTGGACTTTGTTTTCACCCAACATACGACATCCTGCAGCGTAGGCAAGGCGTAAAAACTCGGCTGGATGGGTTTTGCTGACCGGCAGTAGGCGTACATCTTGCGGGTCACGTCCGGCTTGCACACAGGCTTGATCAATACGCTGGCGAACGGTGGCTAAATTCTGACGGAGTTGCTCAATGGTCTCGGCCTGCGGGAATGTGCTGTTGTTCAAGGTTAAGCTCCTATAAACACATAATAATATGCGCTCTAGTCTATCAGGCTTGGTTGAGCATGGTGTATTGCGTGTTGTGCTTGGTCTGATCTTCCCTCAGCGAGCTCAACTGATGTTCAATTGGGGGCGTTGCGTCATCCATGACTACGAGCACCACAGAGCCAGCGCAGCACGCTTTGATCATGTGCGTTGCTGGCTAGATTTACGTCAGTCTTATCACGAATTGTGATCAATCAAAAACTCAATTTTACTCCTGCTGTAAGGTTTCTACCGGGTAATTGTACGCGGTCTTTAATAAACGATGTGTGCTCACGGGCTTTGACGTTTAACAGGTTGTCAGCACGCATATACAGAGTGTAATCAGTGTTGGACAGCTGTCCTTGATAGGTTAAAGCGGCACTAAGTAAGTTGTAGCCTGATGTTTTTGTTTCGTAATCTGCGATATGGTTTTGTTGCTGTACACGCCAAAACTCCACCTGCGCGTCAAGCCCTGAGTTAAAGGCGTGTTGTATACGCAACCCCACTCGGTCAGCAGGGATGCGCGCCAAATCACCACCTTTATTGCGCAGTTTACCGCGCACATGATCAGCTAAGAACGTGCCGGTTAAGCCATTGTTAAAGTGGTAGGCAACTTCACCTTCGATACCACGAAATACTGCATCATCTTGTTGATAGGCAATCACTCGGTAGCCTGAGCCAGGTCGTTCTCCTGTATCTTTTCCATAAATATAATCATTGATACGGTTTTGATACAGGCTCAGGCTATAGGTTAAAGCACCTTGATGTTTGCGTACGTTCAACTCAATATTGTGCGATGTTTCTTTGTTGAGCTGCGCATTACCCAGCTCTACAGTACGGCTCGCGGCATGTGGGCCAGAGGCATATAACTCTTCCGCCTCGGGCAAACGTTGAGAGCGCGAGAAGGATGCTCCAAGGTTGTAGTCATCGGCAAAATCCCAGACCGCGCCGATAGAGGCAGAGGTGCCATTATGGTTTTTATTGGGTTGTGTGCTTTTACGTACATCAATAGTTTGCCATTCATGGCGTAAACCCAACTCATAGCGCACAGCATTCCATTGGTATTCTTCTAGAATAAAAACGCCGTGATTCGTTGTTAATGTAGCAGGTACGTAAGCTTCAGAGCCTGTAGCTTTAAAGTCGCGACGGTTACTTTGCCCGCCGATAATGCCACGCCAGCCAAGCAGGGGCTCATGGGTGAGTTCTAAGCGTGCATCGGTTGCTTTGTTATCAAAGCGCGTAGCTACTTCATTACCTTCAATTTCTTCATGCTGGTAATCACTATGCGCTAAGCGCAATTTGGCTAAGCTGAAACCTGCAAATGGATCATTATACTCACCACGTACATCCCAGCGTTTTTGTAGCATTTCAATGTAAGGGGTGCCGTGTTCATGGTCATGATCATGACTATGACCATGACTACCGCAATGCCAGGCAGTGCCGTGGGTATGGCAGTGACCTTCTTCATGCGCGAGCAATCCGTATTGATTGGCTTGCTGTGTATAGGCAACCCCTAAATAACCATCGTCACCAATCCAGCTTAAACCTAGAGTGCCAGTGCTGGTGTCATTATACGAACCGGTTTGCTCTTTAGAACGGCTGCCGTCTTCGTGCCCAGCCAAACGATAGGGGTCAGCGTTGCGCTTTAATCCTTCCACGCGCAGAGCAAAATCACCCAAGCTTAAGGTTGCACCCGCTATTGCTGAGCTTTCTTTTGCAACCGTATTGCCTTGCCATTCAAGATCCACCTGATGGCCGTTCACAGGTTGCTCTGTGGGGATTTTCTTATCGATCAGATTGACCACACCACCAATAGCGCCACCGCCATAGAGTAGAGTTGCTGGGCCTTTTAGCACTTCAATACGCTCAAGTAAGAGAGGTTCTGTTGTGACTGCATGATCGGCACTTAAAGTTGAAGCATCCAACATGCTTGCGCCATCAGAGAGTACCCGAACGCGTGCGCCGTCCATACCGCGAATTACCGGACGACTAGCCCCCGCACCAAATGAACTGCCGCGCACACCGGGTATATTTTTGACGGTGTCGCCTAAGGTGGCTTGCCGTTGCAGCAATAATTGTGAGCCTTCTAATACCTCAGATGCACTGACCATTTGATTTGCAGCTTGTGACAATGGATTGGCGCTGATAACCGAGGTTGGCAAGTGTGTTGCTGTATTGTTTTGCGCCTGTAGAGATAAAGGTAGCACCGCTATGCTGATGGCGAGTACAAGAGGATGTTTGTTTGGCAGCATCTTAAAACCTATATGAGCAAATAGAAAAGGGGTGTTTCTGGTCAGAAACTATTTAAGATGCATAATGTTATATTATAACAATGCTGATTGGCTAGTTATCTTTGCTAATGGTTAAAGTCAGATCAAATAATAGTATTTTGTATTGTTCTGAATGCACCGTGCCCGCAATAGTCCGCGTCACTGTGCGCTGCTAATCTGTTAAACTCGCAAAAATTTAGTGTGATAATTGGCCATGAAATTTGTAATTAACGTGTTGTCGTCCAGTACCGCACCCTCTACGCGTCGGGCGTTGCGTTTTGCCCAAGCGGTGCTGGCATCCGGACATGAGATTGTTCGAGTGTTTTTCTATCAAGAAGGCGTTTTAACCGCATCCAATAACCTTGTCGTTGCGCAAGATCAGCAGGATATTGCCCAGCAGTGGCAAGCCTTTATTGCTGAACATCAGTTGGATGCGGTGGTCTGTATTGCTGCAGCCTTGCGTCGGGGGGTGCTTGACCAAGGCGAAGCGCAACGCTTTGGGCGTGATGCAGTGAACCTTGCGGAGGGTTATCAGTTGTCCGGACTTGGGCAATTGCATGATGGCTTACAGCAGGCCGATCGTTTAATCAGCTTTGGAGGCGAATGATGGTCAAGTCAGTCTTATTGATCAGTCGCCAAGCGCCTTGGGCTGGCGTCGGTGCTGCAGAAGCCTTAGACGTTGCCTTAGCCGCTGGTGCTTTTGACTTACCGTTAAGTATTTTATTTATGGATGATGGTGTGCTGCAATTGTTAGCGCAGCAACAGCCGCAAAGGCTTGAGCAAAAAGATTTGTCAGCTAATTTACAGGCCTTGCCCATGTTCGGCATTGAGCAATTGTATGTCGCGCAGCAGTGTTTAATTCAGCGTGGCTTAGCGGACAGTCCGTTAGCGCTGACTGCGGATCGCTTGGATGATGCGCAAATCCAACAGCTTATCCGCCAATATGATTATGTGGTGACACTGTAATGACGACGTTACATATTTTAAATGCTTCACCTATGCAAACGACGCAGTTGAACAGTTGCTTACGGGTGTTATCTGCAAATGACAGCGTTGTGCTCTGTGGTGAGGCGGTGCAAGCCTTACGCGCAGGCAGTGCCGCGGCTGAGCAATTACAAGGCTGTGATCGCGTATTCCAATTGTATGCGCTAGAGGAAGATGTGTTGGCGCGTGAGATTGATATTAGCCATATGCCTGTGACCCTGCTGGATTATCCGGCCTTTGTTGCCTTGAGCATTGACTGCGCGCGGGTTAACAGTTGGACATGAGTGTCGACAGTCTGCTGATTGATGGCCGTGATATCCCGCTGGATCAAGATGCCTGCTTGTGCAATTTAGCGGATTGGTCGCCGCAGGTGGCGCATGCGCTTGCCGAACGTGAAGGCATTGAGTTGAGCGACGCGCACTGGGAAATACTGTATTTACTGCAACAGTTTTATGCGCAGTTTCAGCTGTCACCGGCCAATCGTGCTTTGGTTAAGTATGTTGCACTTAATTTAGGCAAAGACAAAGGTAACAGTCTGTACCTCAACGGCTTGTTTAATGGCATGCCGGCCAAGTTAGCGGCACGTTTAGCTGGTTTGCCAAAACCTGCGAATTGTTTCTAATTCTTAGCGCGGTATTTAAACCTGATATCAGTCAGTTTGCGTCAATGCTCAGCGCAGCTAAACCACGTATGCTGGGCTGAAACTAAACTAATAATTGTTACTGTTTGGAGTGCTGTAATGAGCGAAGCTAAGGAACATCCTTTTGCCCCTTTTGTACGTATTTTAGGAAAGGGGCAAAAAGGCTCGCGCGGTCTAACAGAAGATGAAGCCTATCAAGCGATGGGCATGCTGCTGGACGGTCGAGTGGAAGACACGCAGCTCGGCGCTTTTTTAATGTTGCTGCGTTTTAAAGAAGAAAGCCCAGAAGAATTAGCTGGCTTTACTCGCGCGGTACGTGAGCGAGTGATGGCTCCGGCCATTACGGTTGATATTGATTGGCCTGCGTATGCGGGCAAGCGCCGTCAGTTACCTTGGTTTATGTTAGCTGCCAAAGCCTTGGCCAATAATGGTATACGCATTTTGATGCACGGCGGTGGCCAGCATACTGCTGGGCGTATGTATGCCGAAGACGTACTGGATGCCTTAGCGATTCATTCCTGTACTTCTTGGGATGAAGTGGCGGAGCAGGTCGAAAGTAATAACATTGCCTTTATACCCTTGGCTGTGTGGATGCCAGGCTTGCAACGCATGATCGATTTGCGCAACACCTTGGGCTTGCGCTCACCGGTGCATTCTTTGGCACGTTTGCTCAACCCATTGTCAGCAGTTTGCGGCCTGCAAAGTATTTTTCACCCGGGTTATCAGCTGGTGCACCAGCAAGCCAATGTTCTGCTTGGTGATCATGCTTTAGTGATTAAAGGCGATGGCGGGGAAATTGAAGTGCGCCCAGATGTCACTGATCAGCTGCTTGGTGCTGCCGATGGCCATGCCTGGAGCGAGGAATGGCCAGCGCAAATTGGTCGTCAGGTAAAGGCGCCCACCTTAGAGTTGCAACGTTTATTAGCCGTTTGGCAGGGCAGTGAGTACGATTTATATGGTGAGCAAGCCATTCTCGCTACGATGGCTCTAGCCTTGCGTGGCTTAGGTCGCGATCGTGAGGAAGCTTTTAGCCAAGCTGCCCAGATGTGGGAAAATCGTCATTCAAACTAGAGATATGTAGCGGTGCAAAGGATTTAAGTCAGCTTGCACCGCTGTTTCTTTCTGAGCGCATTGATTAACCGCCCAAGTAAGCCTGACGCACGGCTTCATTGCTAAGCAAGTTCGCCCCAGTGTCTTCCAGCACAATACGTCCGTGCTCCATCACATAGCCGCGATCTGCCAGTTTCAGTGCTTGGTTGGCGTTCTGCTCAACTAAGAATACAGTCACACCATCGTTACGCAACTGTTCCAAAATCTTGAAAATCTGCTGGATAATAATCGGCGCAAGACCCAGCGACGGCTCATCCAATAGTAATAAGCGCGGCTCACTCATCAATGCACGGCCAATTGCGAGCATTTGTTGTTCGCCACCACTCATGGTGCCAGCACGCTGCTGAAAACGCTCATGCAGGCGCGGGAAGAGTGACAGGACGCGATCTAAACGTTCGTTCTGTATATGCTTGTCATCACAGAAAAAAGCGCCCATGGCCAGATTTTCTTCCACGGTCAAACGTGAGAAAACACGACGGCCTTCCGGCACAATCGCCATGCCCATGCGCATGATTTGCGCGGTGGTTTTACCACGTAAGTGTTGTCCTTCGTAAATGATATCGCCCGTGGCGGCTTGCGGGTCGCCACACAAGGTCATCATCAAGGTGGTTTTTCCGGCACCATTGGCACCGATCAAAGTGACAATTTCACCGCGATTAACTTGAATCGAGACATCATGCAGTGCCTGAATTTTGCCGTAAAAAGTGCATACATTATTCATCACTAGCATGTTTATTCCTCCCCTAAATAAGCTTTAATCACCGCTGGATTGTTACGTACCTGCTCAGGCGTTCCGGCGGCTAAGGGGGTGCCCTGATTGATCACGGTAATGTGGTCAGAAATATCCATGACCAGCTTCATATCATGCTCAATTAATAAAACGCTGATGCCATAGTTATCGCGTAAATCATTAATCAGCTGCTTAAGACCATCTGTTTCACTGGGATTTAAGCCGGCGGCTGGCTCATCGAGCATCAGTAGGGTCGGGCGGGTCACCATGCAGCGGGCAATTTCTAGGCGACGTTGCTGGCCATAGGCGAGGGTGCCTGCTTCACGGTTGGCGTCATCAAGAAGACCCACTTTTTTCAGCCAGTAGGCGGCATTATCTAGCGCCTCTTGTTCAGCGTTACGGTAACTGCGGGTTTTAAATAAACCTGCGAGTAAGCTGTTATTGAGGTGCTGATGCTGCGCCACCAGTAAGTTCTCGAGTACCGTCATATCTTTAAATAAGCGCACATGCTGAAAGGTGCGAATCATACCTTTACGGGCAATTTTAAAGCCGGGCAGACCTTGAATTTCTTCCCCAGCAAAGAGCACTGTGCCGCTGGTGGGCTGATAAAAACCGGTTAAACAGTTAAATACAGTGGTTTTGCCTGCGCCGTTAGGGCCAATCATCGAGACAATTTGATTTTGCTTAATGCTCAAACCGACACCGTTAACGGCCAACAAACCACCAAAGCGCATGGTCAAGTCAGAGACTTCTAAAATATTTTTACTCATTGTTGTAACTCTAGATGCGGACGCTTCATAGGTAGCAAGCCTTGCGGTCGCCAAATCATCATCAAGACCATCATTAAGCCAAACAGCAGCATGCGGTACTCATTGAATTCACGGGCCATTTCCGGCAAGACTGTCATCACAATCGCCGCTAAAATAACGCCGACCTGCGAGCCCATACCGCCCAATACGACAATCGCTAAAATGATTGCGGACTCAATAAAGGTAAAGGATTCAGGGCTGATAAAGCCTTGCCGTGCAGCAAAGAAGCTACCGGCAAAACCAGCAAAGGTTGCACCAATAGTAAAGGCACTGAGCTTGATATTGGTCGGGTTCATACCTAATGCGCGGCAGGCAATCTCATCTTCACGCATGGCTTCCCAAGCGCGGCCAATGGGCATGCGAATTAGACGATTAATCACAAAGACAGTTATCAGCACCAGCACTAGCGCAAGTAAATACAAAAACATCACGCGATGCGTTGAGTTAAAGGCAATGCCAAAGTACTCGTGAAAGGTTTGTGAGCCTTCGCTGGCGCGGCGGCTGAACTCTAAGTTGAATAACGTCGGTTTTGGAATGCTACCAATCCCGCGTGGGCCGCCAGTCAGCTCGGTAAAGTTATTCAATAAGATACGAATGATCTCGCCGAAGCCCAAGGTGACAATGGCTAAATAGTCACCGCGCAAGCGCAGCACTGGGAAGCCTAAAATAAAACCAAAGAAGGCGGCCATGATTCCAGCAGCGATTAAGCCTGTCCAAAAACCTACACCAAAATACAATGCCAGCATGGCATAGGTGTAAGCACCGACCGCATAGAACCCCACATAACCCAAATCCAGTAAGCCGGCTAAGCCCACTACAATGTTTAAACCTAAGCCGAGCATCACGTAGATCAGCACTAGGGTGGCCAAGTCAATTTGACTGCGCGAACCTAAAAATGGAAAAACCAGTGCGCCGGCAATAATAAAGCACCACATCAGGCGTTGTACGAACTGGCGCTGGCTGATTTCACGTAAGCCAACTGAGAGGGCTGGCTTGGGGATTAGGCCTAGCACGCGCTCGATCTGATCACGAAACAGATTGTAGAAAAAAATCAATGTAGTAGCGGTAAAAACCTTCCACAGCACAGAAGGCTCTGCGCCGACCAAGGTTAACTCAGTGCCCACTTGTGTGAGACGCACGCCCAGTAATACAGCGCTTAAAACTAGGACGACGATAGCGGAAATAATTGCTGATTTAATATACAAACGCATCACACTTTCTCCACTTCTGGACGCCCTAAAATACCTGTTGGGCGAAATAGAAGAATCAGAATTAACAGTGCAAAGGCCACTGCGTCTTTGTATTGGCTGCTTAAATAACCTGAGGTCATGGCTTCAGTGACACCCAGTACTAAACCACCCAATACAGCGCCCGGAATACTGCCAATGCCGCCCAGTACCGCAGCGGTAAAGGCTTTTAAACCGGCCATAAAGCCAATATAGGGGTTAACCACTCCGTAATACAAACTCAACAACACACCGGCAATCGCCGCGAGCATGGCGCCAATCACAAAGGTAATACCAATAATGGCGTTACTGTTGATACCCAGCAAGCCGGTCATCTTAATATCTTCAGAGCAGGCGCGGCAGGCGCGACCGGTGCGCGAGCGCGAAATAAAAATACTCAATACGATCATGGCGACCAAGGTGGTCACGAAAATAATAATTTGCATATAAGACAAGCTGGCATGGAAGCTGTCTTCGGCACCGATGGTGATGCCTCCTGTTACTAAACTGGGCATCGCAACATCACGTGCACCTTGCGCAATACGCACAAAGTTTTGCAGTAGAATGGACATGCCAATAGCAGAAATAAGTGGGATTAAACGATGGCTGCCGCGCAAAGGGCGATAGGCGACGCGCTCAATACTGTAGCCGTAAGCACTGGTGACAATAATACTCAATGCAAACGCGCCTAAAATCATTAATGGCAGACTTTCTAAACCGAGCATTGCGAGGCCTGTCAGCGCAATAAATGTAACATAACTGCCAATCATATAGACCTCGCCATGGGCGAAGTTGATCATACCGATAATGCCATACACCATAGTGTAGCCAATGGCTATTAAGGCATAGGTACTACCCACAGTAAGACCGTTAAGCAATTGTTGTAAGAAATAAAAAAACGCTTCGTTCATAAAGGTATCCGGCAAACAAAATAGCCTCGCACGTTCACTGAGTAAACGGCGAGGCTTGAGGCAGTTAAATTACTCGGTTAGCGCTGTTTTGTTGCCGTCTGCATGCCATTCGTAGACAACAAAGCTGAAGTTTTTCAAATCACCTTTATCGTCAAACTCAAGCACGCCGGTTGGCGTATCAAAGCTGTTGCTACGCAGTGCAGCAGCAACTTTTTCAGGGTCTTGCGATTTGCTGATCACCATCGCATCAGCCATCACCTGTACCGCTGCATACGCAGGGAATACAAAGGCGCCGCGAGGATCTTGTTTTTTCGCTTTAAAAGCTGCAACTAAAGGTGCGTTTTTAGGATCTTCATCAAAGGCTTTTGGTAGGGTTACTAACATGCCTTCTGAGGCTTCACCGGCAATCGCGGAGATATCGCTGTTACCCACGCCTTCTGGGCCCATGAAACGGGCGCTGAAGTTGTTTTCAGCAGATTGACGCAGCAGCATGCCCATCTCGGGGTGGTAACCACCGAAGTAAACGAAATCAACATCTTCTTTTTTCAGCTTAGCAATCAGTGCAGAGAAGTCTTTATCACCCGCCGTCACACCTTCAAATAAGACCACTGGAATCTTGGCATCATCCAGCGCTTTTTTAACCGAGGTGGCAATACCTTCACCGTATTGCTGCTTATCATGCAAAATTGCCGCGCGCTTGGGTTTGAGTTGCTCTACCACGTAGTTACCCGCAGTTGGACCTTGCATGGTGTCGAGGCCGATAGTGCGGAAAATCAGAGTGTGGCCTTTCTCAGTTAATTCAGGTGCGGTTGAGGCCGCAGTGATCATCATGATGCCTTCTTCATCATAGATGTCAGCCGCTGGCTGGCTTGAGCCAGAGCACAGATGGCCGACGACAAAGTTAATACCGTCATTAACAATTTTGTTGGCTACTGCTACAGCTTGTTTAGGGTCGCACGCATCATCATAGGTCACGGCTTCGAGCATGCTGCCATTGACGCCGCCGGCTTTATTGATTTGCTCAATGGCCATTAGGGCACCCATAGACTGCATATCTCCATACTGGGCAACGGGGCCTGTGACTGGGCCGGCGAGAGCAATTTTAATGGGCTCGGCAGCCAGTGAGTAGCTAGCAACGCCAGCTAAAGCCATCGCGGCGAACAGTTTGCTGATACGTCGAGTTGTTTTGCTCATAAAATCGGCACCTTTTTAGTTGTTTTATTATGGTTCCATCACTTAATGGTTATTAAGGAACGGATTTCAGCAGATCTCAGTGTAGAGAACTTCGAGCTGAAGTGGAACTGTGTACTATAGGCATTAAGTCGCTAATTGTGCATATAACGTCGATTGTTTATGGATATTTAATAAAGTTATGCGAGACAGTAGTGCTGACTCGTGAGTCAGGAGTTTTTGAACATATGTATGAAAGTAAACACCAAGCTATTTTACCGCAGTTGCAGTTTTATAAGCGTCTGCTCGGGCACTGCTTAATTGCCTTTTTAGTGGTTATGGGTTCGCTGTGTGCCGGCATGCTAGGTTTTATGTATTTTGAAGATATGGCCTGGCATGATGCGTCTATGCATGCGTTTTTTTTACTGGCGGGGTTGGGCACGATTACTGTGCCAGAAAGCGTTTCTGGGAAACTGTTTCTGGGCGTGTATGGCTTATACGCTGGATTGGTATTTGTAGCGGTGCTAGGAATTATCTTGGCACCTGTCGCGCATCGGATTTTGCACAGCTTTCACTTAGATGCAGAGAGCTAAATAGAGCATGTTAGCTGCGGCGAGTCAGACGACAAAGCGCACCGCAGCTAAATTTCAAGCGGTTACACCGTGCGCGAGAATTCGCCACGCTGCTTGACCCCAAGGTAGGCGTCAAATGCCATAGCGACACTGCGCATCATTAAGTTACCTTGGTCCAGTAATACGATAGCCTCATCGCTGATAGTGACTAAACCATCTTCGACTTGCTCTTGCAGCATGCTCAGCGCATCAGCAAAATATTCGTTGAAGTTAATACCGTGCTGCTTTTCGATCGTGGCAATCTCGATACGGTTGTGGCACATCAGTTCGCTGATGACATCGCGGCGCAATTTGTCATCGGCATTGAGTTGATAGCCGCGGTGCAGCGGTAATTCGCCTTTGTTTAAATACGCATAATATTGCGACAGTTCTTTTACGTTTTGACTATAGGTATCGCCAACTTTACCGATGGACGACACGCCCAGCCCAATCAAATCGCAGTCGGCATGGGTTGAGTAACCTTGAAAGTTGCGCTGTAGGGTGTCATTGATGCGAGCTTGCGCCAATTCGTCCTCAGGCAGAGCAAAATGATCCATACCGATGTACACATAACCTGCGTTACAAAGCTTGCGAATGGTCAGCTCTAACAGCTCCAGTTTGCGCTCTGGCGGCGGCATATCTTCAGGGCGTATCAAACGCTGCGCGCGCACCAACTTGGGCAGGTGAGCGTAGCTGTAAGCGGCAATACGGTCAGGACGCAGGGCAATGATTTTATCCAGCGTGGTGTTAAAGCTCTCTACTGTTTGCAATGGTAGGCCGTAAATTAAATCGGCGCTGATTGAGCGAAACTCTGCCTTGCGTGCGGCAGTTATTAATGCTCGAACTTGTTCTTCGCTTTGAATGCGATTAACCGCTTCCTGTACTTTTGGGTCAAAGTCTTGAATACCAAAGCTGATGCGGTTAAAGCCTAAGTCACGCAGCAATTGAATTTGTTCTGGGGTAATGGTGCGCGGGTCAACCTCCAAAGAAAATTGACGTTGCTCACTCATGTCCAAGTTAAACGCACTGTGTAAAGTGTCCATTAAATCAGTGAGCTGTTCTTGGGTTAAATAGGTGGGTGTACCACCACCAAGGTGCAACTGAGTCACGCTACGCTTTTTACCGAACAAGCTGGCCTGCAAGTGGATCTCTTTCTTTAAATATTCAAGATACTCTACAGCACGACTGGTTTTTTGCGTGATGATCTTGTTGCATGCGCAGTAATAGCAAAGGCTTTGACAAAAAGGAATATGAATATAAATCGATAATGATTTGGGGTTAGCTTGTGTGTTGCTAATTTCAGCAGCTTGAGTGTAATTATCAGCAGCAAAAGCAGTGTGAAACTGTGGTGCTGTCGGGTATGAAGTGTATCGTGGACCTGGGCGGTCGTATTTTTCCACAAGTGCTCGATTAAAACTTGGCATTTGCTCCATTGGCCAGACCCCTATGTGTAAACGGATTGAGATCAGCTTTGCCGATCATGAGTTAATGGCGCTAGACTACATTAACTGCGCTGACTTGCGGCAAAAGACCTGCAAGATCTTGATTTAGGGCAATTTTCACCTTCGGGCAAAATACAAAGTAGCCGTGCAAAGACAATTTATGAAAAAGAACTGTATTAAATGGGGGTTGCTAGGCTTAAGTCTATTGCTGAGCGGGTGCTATAGCTTGCCCAGTTTAGAGGGCCGAACCCAGTCGGCTGCCTATTCAAAAGAGCGAGTGGCAGACACCTACTTTGCAAAAGCTTTAAGTTCTATTGAGGCGGAACATGGCACTGAAAAAAGCGGTGTGTTTCCACTGGTCGAGGCCGATGAGGCCTTTGCTGCACGCATGATGTTAGCTAAGTACGCGCAGCGCAGTCTTGATGTGCAGTATTACATTTGGCGTAACGACATGACTGGTACCATGCTCTTTGAGGCCTTGCATGAAGCGGCTGATCGTGGTGTGCGCGTGCGTTTACTGCTGGATGATAATAATACCAATGGCTCTGACCCTATTTTGTTGGGCCTTAATGGTCATGAAAATATTGAAGTACGGCTGTTCAATCCTTTTATGCTACGCAGGCCACGCTGGTGGGGTTTTCTGACTGATTTCTCTCGCCTCAATCGGCGCATGCATAACAAATCGTTCACTGCAGACAACTCATTAACTATTATTGGTGGGCGCAATATTGGCGATGAGTATTTTGGCGCAACAGATGATGTCTTATTTGCTGATTTAGATATCCTTAGCGCTGGTGCTGCCGTGCAAGATGTCTCGGAGGATTTTGATAAATACTGGCGCAGTGCATCCTCTTACCCGTTGGAGCGTGTTGTTTCTAGCAGAAACGCAATGACTCTGACTGAATTACGTCAACAGTCAGAGCAGATCGCAACGAGTGCTGGCGCGCAACAGTACGTTGAATCACTGCGCGAGTCGGACTTTATTCGCCAGATCGAACAACACAAGATTGATTTTGAATGGCTCAAAGTGCGTATGGTCAGCGATGATCCACGCAAAGGCTTGGGCAATGCTGAGAAAGAATCGCTGATGATTCAGCAGTTTCAAGACATTATTGGCAATCCGAGTGTCGATGTTGAGCTGGTTTCACCCTATTTTGTACCCACTGAAGCAGGCGTTGAAGCCTTTGCTTGGCTGGTACGCAAAGGTGTTGAGGTGAAAGTGCTGACCAATTCGTTGTCAGCCACTGACGTGACAGCAGTGCATGGAGGCTATGCAAAGCGCCGCAAAGCCTTGCTAAAGGCGGGTGTGATCTTATATGAAATGCAGCGCAATCCTGCACAAGCTAAGCTAGCAAAGCGTAAGAAACGCTTTATGGGCAGCTCTGGGTCGAGTTTGCACGCAAAGACTTTCTCGGTGGATCGCAAGCATGTCTTCGTCGGATCTTTTAACTTTGACCCGCGTTCGGCCAATTTAAACACTGAGCTTGGTTTTGTAATTGATAGCCCGCGTTTAGCGCAACGCATTAATCAGGCATTTTATGATGATATTCCTACGCACGCCTATCAGGTTAAATTGACCGAGTCAGGGCGTATGTACTGGACTGAACAGCGTTATGATGGTGTGTACACCTACACCTCAGAACCCAATAGTAGTGCTTGGCGTAAGATCTCTGCGCGGCTGTTTTCTTGGCTGCCAATTGAAGGATTATTATAATACTGCAAATTCTCTGCCGGATTGAATGGATATTTCTGTTCGACACCTCTAGAATGCATGCCCTTGATTCTAGGGTCGGTAATGTCTGGCCACGTCTATTCAACGAGGAATAACCATGCAAGTTTCCGTAGAAAACACTTCCGCCCTTGAGCGTAAAATGACCATCGGCGTTCCTGCTGAGCGCATTGAAAATGAAGTGAATAAGCGCCTTCAGCAAACCGCTAAGCGTGCCAAAGTATCTGGTTTTAGACCGGGTAAGGTGCCAATGAGCATCATTCGTCAGCGCTATGAAGCTGATGCGCGCCAAGATGTTTTAGGTGATGTGATCCAGGCAACGTTCTATGAAGCGGTTGTTGCTGAAAAGCTTAACCCAGTCGGACAGCCTGCGATTGAGCCGCAAGTATTTGAGAAAGATAAAGGTCTTGAGTACATTGCAACATTTGAAGTGTTTCCAGAATTTGAAGTGCAAGGATTAGACAGCATTGAAGTTGAGCGTCAGAGCGCAGAAGTTGCTGAATCTGATGTTGACAACATGTTAGAAATCTTGCGTAAACAAAACACCCGTTTTACTGCTGTAGAGCGCGCTGCCGCACTTGAAGATCAAGTGACCATTAGCTTTGTTGGTACTATTGATGGCGAAGCCTTTGCCGGCGGCACTGCTGACAACGTGCCTCTAGTATTGGGTTCAGGTCGTATGATTCCAGGCTTTGAAGATGCGTTGGTTGGTTGCACTGCAGGCGAAACTAAAGTGATTACGCCAACCTTCCCAGAAGACTATCAAAACCTTGACTTAGCCGGTAAAACTGCTGAGTTCACTGTGATTGTTAATGCTGTTGAAGGTCCAGAGTTACCAGAGTTGAACGAAGAGTTCTTCGCGATGTTTGGCAATACAGAAGGCGGCTTAGAAAGTTTCCGTGCTGAAGTTAGTAAAAACATGCAGCGTGAACTGAATCAAGCGATCAAAGGCAAAGTAAAAAGCCAAGTGATGGATGGTTTGCTCGCAGCCAATGAAATTGACGTGCCAAACGCACTGATTTCTAGCGAAGTGGATCGCCTGCGCGTGCAAGCCGTACAGCAGTTTGGTGGCAATATTAAGCCTGATCAACTGCCAGCTGAATTGTTCACTGAGCAAGCCAAGCGCCGTGTTGCTTTAGGTTTGATCGTTGCGCAAATGGTTAAGCAGTTTGAAATCAAAGCAGATGATCAGTTGGTACGTAACACTATTGAAGAAATGGCTGCGGCTTACCAAGAGCCAGAGCAAGTGATTGAGTGGTACTACAAGAACGAACAGCAACTCGAAGATGTTCGTGCGGTTGTGCTTGAAGAGCAAGTTGTAGATACTGTTTTAAGTAAAGCAAAAGTAACAGACACCACTGTGCCTTATGAAGAAGCAGTGAAACCTGCAGCAGCGCCTGAAGTAGCTGACGAAACTGAAGAAGCGAGCGCTGAGTGATTTCACTCTGCTGACAGCTATAATGTTAACAGGTCATTAGCCTGTTAATTCACAAGCCAGCCCTAGGGCTGGCTTGTGTGTCTTTATGACGATGAGTAATAATCTGGGAGCTACGGCAGATATGTCACACAATACATTTATGCAAAACCCGCAAGATATCCACGCTGCTGGCGGTTTAGTACCGATGGTGGTTGAGCAATCATCACGCGGTGAGCGCGCCTATGATATTTATTCGCGCCTGCTAAAAGAGCGCATTATTTTCTTGGTCGGCCCTGTCGAAGACTATATGGCGAACCTTGTAGTGGCGCAGTTGTTGTTCTTAGAAGCAGAAAACCCGGATAAAGATATACATCTGTACATCAATTCACCAGGTGGCTCTGTGACTGCAGGTATGTCGATTTATGACACCATGCAATTTATCAAGCCTGACGTGTCAACCATGTGTATCGGCCAAGCGGCCAGTATGGGTGCACTGTTGTTGGCGGGTGGTGCGGCGGGCAAGCGTTTTTGTTTACCGCATTCGCGTATGATGATTCATCAGCCTTTGGGTGGTTTTCAAGGGCAAGCATCTGATTTTGAAATTCATGCGCGTGAGATTTTGACCATCCGTGACCGCTTGAATAAAATCCTGGCCGACCACACTGGACAGCCAATTGATGTAATCGCTAAAGATACTGACCGTGATAATTTTATGAGCGGTGACGAAGCAGTTAAATACGGCTTGATTGACCAAGTGGCGACTAAGCGAGAAATGCCTGTTTAATCAATCTTTAGTAACGCTGTATGTGTTTTATGTAGGCGTATGGGTTGAAAAAGCCGACTGAAGGCTTCATCTTGTACTCATAGCCTACCAAACTGGAAAGATCGAATGACTGATAAGCGTAGTGGCGAGGACAAAGGCAAATTGCTGTATTGCTCCTTCTGTGGCAAAAGTCAACATGAAGTACGCAAGCTGATTGCTGGCCCCTCGGTTTTTATCTGTGATGAATGCGTTGACCTGTGTAATGACATTATCCGCGAGGAAGTGGAAGAGCTCGAGTCAGATAGCGCAGCACATAAACTGCCTTCTCCAAAGGAAATCAGCGGTATTCTTGATCAGTATGTCATTGGCCAAGAACGCGCAAAAAAAGTGTTAGCTGTAGCGGTGTATAACCACTATAAGCGTTTAAACAATCGTGACAAAAAAGACGATATTGAATTGGGTAAAAGTAATATCTTGCTGATTGGTCCAACAGGGTCAGGTAAGACATTACTCGCAGAAACCTTAGCGCGCCTACTTAATGTGCCTTTCACCATTGCTGATGCAACCACACTGACCGAAGCCGGTTATGTGGGGGAGGATGTTGAGAACATCATCCAGAAGTTGTTGCAAAAATGTGATTATGATGTTGAAAAAGCACAGATGGGTATCGTTTATATCGATGAAATCGATAAGATTACACGCAAATCTGATAATCCATCGATTACCCGCGATGTCTCGGGTGAAGGTGTTCAGCAGGCCTTGTTGAAGTTGATTGAAGGCACTGTTGCATCGATTCCGCCGCAAGGTGGACGCAAGCATCCGCAACAAGAGTTTTTGCAGGTTGATACAAAAAACATCCTGTTTATTTGTGGTGGGGCGTTTGCTGGCTTAGAAAAAGTGATTCAAAATCGCTCGCAAAAAGGCGGTATTGGTTTCTCTGCGCAAGTGCACAGTAAAGATCAAGAGAAGAAAATCGGTGAGGCGTTGCGTGACGTTGAACCAGATGACTTAGTTAAGTTTGGCTTGATTCCTGAGTTTGTTGGTCGCTTGCCGGTCATCGCAACCCTCGAAGAGCTGGATGAAGATGCATTGGTACAGATTCTTACAGAACCGAAGAATGCGCTGACTAAGCAATACAGCAAGTTATTCGATATGGAAGATGTTGAGCTAGAGTTCCGCCCTGATGCGCTTAAAGCTGTGGCTAAGCATGCCTTGTTGCGTAAGACTGGTGCGCGTGGTTTGCGCTCGATTCTAGAGGGTATTCTGCTTGACACCATGTACGATATTCCATCAGAAACAAACGTGGCAAAAGTCGTCATTGATGAGAGTGTTATTAACGGCACGTCTCAGCCAATATTGATTTACACGCAAGAAACACCAGCAAAAGCAGCGCCTGATGCTTAATTATGCTTAGTGTTTTGACATAAGGGCCTGCGGGCCCTTTTGTATTTTATAGTGCTCGCCTTGTAATAGTTGTGATGCATCCCCATCTTTAATCTCAGGCTTAGCCAATTTTTACGGCCTGCGTGCCGCATGAGAGAGAAAACAATGAAGACAATCATCGAATTGCCGTTATTGCCATTGCGAGATGTTGTAGTGTATCCGCATATGGTTATTCCCCTATTTGTAGGGCGTGAGAAGTCCATCGCTGCGCTTGAAGCAGCCATGCAAGGCGACAAAAAAATCTTGTTGATTGCACAACGCAGTCCAGCCGATAACGACCCTGAAATTGAAGCTTTATATGAAACCGGTACTGTTGCCACTATTTTACAGTTACTTAAGCTGCCTGATGGCACGGTTAAGGTGCTTGCTGAAGGTGAGCAGCGCGGTGAAATTATTGAGCAAACAAGCGGCACTGATAGCGCTTATTTAAGCGCGCGTGTGCAGGTTCAAGAAACCGAAGAAGCCAATGCTGCTGAAAATGAAGTGTTACTGCGTACTTTGTTTGAACAGTTTGAGCATTTCGTTCAGCACAGTAAAAAAGTACCCGCTGAAGCGCTAACAACATTGAGTGATATTGATGAGGTGGGGCGTTTATCCGACTCCATCGCTGCGCAAATGACACTTAAGTTAGAGCAAAAGCAAGCGGTGCTCAATGACTGGAATATTGCCGATCGAGTGGAGCTGTTGTTAGGTATTTTAGATACCGAATTAGAACTGCTCAATATAGAAAAACGCATTCGTGGTCGTGTTAAGAAGCAAATGGAGCGCAGTCAGCGCGAGTACTTTTTGAATGAGCAAATGAAGGCCATTCAAAAAGAGCTGGGTGAAGGTGAGGACGGTGTGAATGAAGCAGATGCGTTAAAGAAACGCATTGATGAATCCGGCATGCCTAAAGAAGCGTTAGAGAAAGCCCATACAGAGTTGAAAAAACTTCAGCAAATGTCACCCATGTCAGCTGAAGCAACAGTGGTGCGTACCTACCTTGATTGGATGCTTAGCACACCTTGGAAAGCAAAAAGTAAAGTTCGTACCGATCTGGTGCGCGCAGAAGAAATTCTTGAGGCTGATCACTTTGGCCTAGAAGAGGTTAAAGAGCGCATTCTTGAGTACCTCGCGGTGCAAAAACGCGTGAAAAAACTAAAAGGCCCCATTCTTTGTTTGGTAGGGCCGCCGGGGGTGGGTAAAACCTCGCTGGCAGAGTCAATAGCCCGTTCGGTCAACCGCAAATACATCCGTATGGCCTTAGGTGGTGTACGTGATGAAGCGGAGATCCGTGGCCACCGCCGTACCTATATTGGTGCAATGCCAGGCCGCGTGATTCAGCGTTTAAGTAAGGTGGGTGTGCGTAACCCATTATTCTTGCTCGATGAAGTCGATAAGATGGGCTCGGATATGCGTGGTGATCCAGCGTCTGCTTTGCTAGAGGTGTTGGACCCTGAACAAAATCACAGTTTTAACGATCACTATCTAGAAGTGGATTACGACTTATCCGATGTGATGTTTATCTGCACCGCAAACTCCTTGAATATTCCGGGGCCGTTATTGGACCGTATGGAAGTCATTCGTTTGCCAGGTTACACCGAAGATGAAAAACTCAACATTGCGCGAAAATACCTAGTCAGCAAGCAACTTAAGGCCAATGGTCTAAAAGATGCGGAGTTGATTTTTGAAGAAGGCGCACTGCTTAATATCGTGCGTTACTACACTCGTGAAGCGGGCGTGCGTGGACTCGAGCGTCAAATTGCTAAAGTCTGCCGCAAAATTGTAAAAGAGCAATCAGCACAAAAAACCATTCGCATCACTGTGCAAGCGGATGATTTAGAGCATTACCTGGGTGTGCAGAAATTTACCTACGGTTTGGCTGAGTTAGAAGATCAAATTGGTCAAGTGACAGGATTGGCTTGGACGCAAGTGGGTGGTGAACTACTGACCATTGAGTCAGCGGTCGTTCCCGGCAAAGGTCAGCTGATTAAGACCGGTTCGCTTGGTGATGTCATGGTAGAGTCGATGACAGCCGCATTAACAGTTGTACGCAGCCGCGCGCAGAAGCTAGGCATCGCTCCAGACTTCTACGAGAAGAGCGATGTGCATTTGCATATGCCAGAGGGGGCGACGCCTAAAGACGGCCCTAGCGCCGGCGTAGGCATGTGTACGGCGTTAGTTTCGGCGCTGACCAAGGTGCCAGTGCGTGCTGATGTGGCGATGACCGGTGAAATTACGCTGCGTGGACAGGTGCTCGCGATTGGTGGTTTAAAAGAAAAATTGCTGGCAGCACACCGTGGTGGAATTAAAACAGTTATCATCCCTGAAGAAAATGTGCGTGACTTGAAAGAAATACCAGCTAATATAAAGGCCGATTTAGACATCAAGCCAGTAAAATGGATTGACGAAGTGCTGCAAATTGCGTTGCAATACATGCCAGAACCTTTGTCTGATGTCGCATCTGAATTATTGATGAAGGATGAGTCGCGTGATACTGAGGTCAATGACCGTCTCAGTACGCACTAAAGCAGTTGCGGTTGACATGTTTTTTGACACCTTGCTATAAGGTGTCATGTCATTGTCATTTGATTGCTCAACTAGAGCTATTTTGCTTGCACAAAAATTGCAATCATTTTTTTTGAAAACCTAAGGGGACTTACGAGTGAACAAGTCAGAGTTGATTGATAAAGTTGCTGCTTCGGCAGATATTCCTAAAGCCGTTGCAGGACGCGCATTAGACGCAGTTATTGAAAGCATCACGGGTGCGCTGCAAGAAGGTGATTCAGTCGTATTGGTTGGTTTTGGTACATTTGCTGTTAAGGATCGCGCTGCACGTGCAGGTCGCAATCCACAAACAGGTAATCCAATTGAAATCGCAGCAGCAAAAATCCCAGGCTTTAAAGCGGGTAAAGCACTTAAAGACGCTGTCAATAACTAAGTGCGTGTTGCGCATAAGTTATTACACTGACGCGCACGGTATTTATCAATTAACTCTTGCTGATTGAATAGCATAGTTTGTTGTATGTACCACTGAATGCTAAGGCGCATCATTTGGTGCGCCTTTATTTTGTAAGACCAGCCCATATGCACAGCTATTTTCAATGGCTCCACCGGGGGATGCATGCTGCAGAATATTCGAGATAACTCCACGGGGTGGATCTCTAAAACAATTATTGGCTTGATTGTAGTGTTGTTATCTTTTACCGGCTTTGAAGCGATTTTAAGCTCAACCAGTAACAGTAATAATGCTGCTAAAGTAAATGGCGAAGAGATTACTCTCAATGAACTTGCCGAGGCAAAAAACCTCCAACGTCAACAGCTCTTGCAGCAGCTTGGCGAAGATTTTGATGCCAACCTTATTGATGATGCGTTGCTCACACAAGCAGCCCTCAATGGATTGATTGCGCGCAAGTTATTAGTGCAAGCAGCAGACCAGTCTGGTCTAGCTTTCTCTAGTGCCGCAGTTGATCAGTTTATTGTGTTGGCCCCAGAGTTTCAGGTCGATGGCCAGTTTAATGCAGACCGTTTTGACCAAGTTATTCGGCAGATGGGTTACAGCCGTATGCAGTTTAGGCAGATGATTACGCAAGAAATGCGTACTGGTCAATTGCGTGCAGGTGTTGCCGGTAGTGCTTTTGTTACAGAACAAGAAGCACAAGCATTTGCTCAACTAGAACGCCAAACTCGCGATTTTTCAATGCTCAGTATTGCACCAGACCTAGATCAGGTGACTGTTTCAGCTGAAGAGGCTGAGGCTTACTACAACGAGAATTCCGCTGCGTTTATGACGCCTGAGCAAGTTGTAGTGAATTATATCGAGTTAAAAAAAGCAGCCTTTTTTGATCAAGTTGAAGTCGATGATGAGCAGCTTAAAGAACTCTATGAAGCAGAAATAGCGAACCTTGCTGAACAACGCCATGCAGCACATATTTTGATCGAGATCAGCGATGAAGTCAGTGATGAGCAGGCTCAGCTACAAGCTCAGCAAGCGTTTGAACGCTTAAGCGCTGGTGAAGACTTTGCAGTCTTAGCGAAAGAGCTATCCGATGACATTGGTTCTGCACAGCAAGGTGGGGATCTTGGTTTCGCCACGCCAGGTGTATATGAGCCAGAGTTTGAAGAGGCTTTATATGCGCTTGAAAAAGAACAGATTTCACAGCCGGTTCGTACAGCCTACGGCTGGCATCTAATCAAGCTGATGGATGTTAGAGAAGCCGACATTCCAAGTTTTGCCAGCCTTGAAGAGAAGTTGACTCAAAGCTTAAAAGCACAGCAGGTCGAACAGCGTTTTGTTGAGGCAGTCAAGGATCTAGAAGCTGTGGCTTATGAATCAGCAGATTTACAGCAGCCGGCCAGCGAGTTGAATTTAGAGATTAAAGTCAGCGAACCTTTTGGTCGTGATGGTGCGCAGGGCTTATTCTCTAACCGTTATGTGCTCGAGGCCGCCTTTAGTACTGAAGTGCTTGAAGAAGGTGCTAACAGCATGGCGATTGAGCTTGATCCAGACACGACTGTCGTGCTTCGGGTGAAAGAGCATCATCGTCCAGAGCCGCTTCCTTTTGCTGATGTGCGTGAGCAGATTCAGAGTCAGTTGATTGCGCAGAGAGCTGTTGAGCACGCTCAAAACCAAGGCGAGGCGTTGTTAGCCAGCCTGAAAGAAGGCAAAGCGAGCAAAGACGCGAGCTGGCAAACGGTTGAGGCCGCTACGCGCGATCTAAACAGTATTGACCCGCAAGTGTTGCAGGCTTTATTTAAGCTGCCCAAACCTGATACAGATGCTCCTCAGTTTGCAGGGCTAAGCTTAAGTAGTGGCGAATATGTGCTATTACAGCTAACCGGTGTGAATGAGGCTGCTGCGCCTTTAGGCAGTGAAGAGCTTGCCCAATACAAGCAGGTCTTAGCGTCACGCGCTGGGCAGGTTGATTTTAATGCTCTGATGAAGCAACTTGAGTTGGATGCAAAAATTCAGCGCTACTAAAGGCAACACTAACAGGTAAAACTGCTTATGAAGTCACCTATACAGTTGGGTGCTTCATAAGCAGTTGATAGACACTCAAAAAGGAACACAGAGTGAGTGAATTTGTTTTGTACGTTGGTTTTGGAATATTTGTTCTCGGTGGGATTGGATTTCTAATTGCGGCCTTCAGAACAAGTATTTTATGGGGGCTTGCTGTTTTATTTATTGCTCCAGTCGCCATACTATATTTAATTGTTCACTGGCAGGATGCGAAGGGACCGTTCAAAATGCAAGTGTTCGGTTGTCTAATTATGGCGGTCTTTGCTTATATGAACGGCGGAGTAGAATCCGTTACATCTGTTAGTTCAAACTTCTACAGCACAAGTTTTTCTGAACCTACAAACTCAAGTTTTTCTACACCCAGCGTGTCAAATCAGCAGTACAGATGCGATGGTCGCACGCACTGCTCTCAGATGACATCCTGTGCAGAAGCTACTTATTTTACAAGAAAAAGCCATCTCGACGTCGTGAGGTGGCACAGCGAGTCGTGAGTGAAAAAGCAGTCAGCATACGTTTGGCATGCTTGGTTTTTAGCATCAGTGAAACCTGTTATCGCTATCAAGCCAAACTCAGCCATCAAAACGCTGAAATTGCTGACTGGCTGATTCGTTTGACTCATAACCATAGAAACTGGGGGTTTGGATTGTGCTTTCTATATTTGTGCAATGTGAAGGGCCTTCGCTGGAACCACAAGCGTGTTTACCGTATATATCGAGAACTTGAGCTGAATCTACGTATTAAGCCTAGGAGGCGCTTAGTGCGTGAGAAACCACAACCTCTGGCCGTTCCTGACGCTATTAATCTCAGTTGGTCAATGGGCTTTATGCATGACCAGCTTAGTGATGGTCGCAATTATCGGCTTTTGAATATCATCGATGACTTTAATCGCGAAGGCTTGGGCATCGAAGTCGATCTCTCACTACCGGCAGAGCGAGTAATCCGAACACTGGATCAAATTATTGAATGGCGCGGCAAACCACGCTCAATTCGCTGTGATAACGGACCCGAATATATCAGCGGAAAGCTAGGTGCCTGGGCAGCTAAACATGATATTGAGCTTAACTTTATTCAGCCTGGTAATCCGCAGCAGAATGCTTATATCGAACGCTACAATCGTACTGTGCGTTATGACTGGCTCGCCCAGTATTTATTTGAGAGCATTGCTGCTGTTCAAGATTATGCGACTCAATGGCTCTGGCATTACAATAACGAACGCCCTAATATGGGCTTGGTGGTATTAACCCTAAACAAAAGTTGGCCATAGTGGCCTGATGTCTACTTTTGAACTTTGTTATAAATGGGGGGATTATCTTCCACGGCGAAGAGGTCAAGCGCCCGACAAAACAGCAAGGTAAGGAAAAACCGCTGCCAAAGCTGGATAAGCCTAACCCCGAGGCCCAAGCCGCCCCTAAACACTAGGAGTGTCGTGGTATCCGCATTGTGCCGCAAACTTAAAAAAGGACCAGTCACATGTTTTCCAAACGCAAATTTCTGACGCTCACCACCGCGCTCGCGTTCACCGCAATGACCGGCTTGTTGCCTGCATGGGCGATTGGCGGCAATGACCCGATCCCCGGCATCGACATTATCGTCCTGAAAGATCCAAGCTCCCAACCTATCGCCGCAGTTCCTTTTGGCGGTGAGGAGCTAGCAAAGCTCAACGCGCTGTCAGGTGCGGACCGTCCGACGTTCGTGCTTCAAACCGTCGCGGCACATGTGGGTGCGGGGGAAGGGTTCGTAAAATCCGGCATGGAGGCGCTTGGCAAGCTCTGGTGCGCCCCGTGCAAAATGGCCAACCGGATCGAGGTGAAGTTTCCCGATGACGGTGCAACCTACACGCTTGATCTGACCTTCCACGGCGAAGAGGTCAAGCGCCCGACAAAACAGCAAGGTAAGGCAAAACCGCTGCCAAAGCTGGATAAGCCTAACCCCGAGGCTCAAGCCGCCCCTAAACACTAGGAGTGTCGTGGTGTCCGCATTGCGCCGCAAACTTAAAAAAGGACCAGTCACATGTTTTCCAAACGCAAATTTCTGACGCTCACCACCGCGCTCGCGTTCTCCGCAATGACCAGCCTGTCGCCTGCATGGGCGGCTGGCGGCAATGATCCGATCGGCGGCATCGACATTATCATCAAGAAAAATCCGAGCTCCCAACCCATCGCCGCTGTTCCTTTTGCCGATGAGACGCTGGCAAAGCTCAACGCGCTGTCAGGTGCGGACCGTCCGACGTTCGTGCTTCAAACCGTCGCGGCACATGTGGGTGCGGGGGAAGGGTTCGTGAAATCCGGCATGGAGGCGCTTGGCAATATCTGGTGCGCCCCGTGCAAAATGGCCGACCGGATCGAGGTGAAGTTTCCCGATGACGGTGCAACCTACACGCTTGATCTGACCTTCCACGGCGAAGAGGTCAAGCGCCCGACAAAACAGCGAGGCAAGGCAGAACCGGTGCAGAAACTGGATAGGCGCCTTGTTAAACCCAAAAACTAAACCCGACGGGTTGCCTTGGTGCTGCCCCGTCAATTACAGCCAATTTTAACGCGAACGACCTGACTGAAAAAGAAAATACAAACGAAACTGACAGCCATCAAAACAATCTTTCTTGCCATTGGCGCGTTGACCCTTTGGGCGGGAATGGCCTCAGCCGAGCTTATGCAGGTTGTCGGTGTCGCCGCTGGCGATACGCTGAATGTACGCAGCGGGCCAGGGGCCAAGTTTGCCGATATCGCGCGCAACGGCGCGGTCAATGTTCTGTGCTATAACACGGCCGGAACATGGGCGAAAATCCAATAATAGCGTTTACGAGCTGCACGCAGGCTATTACGACATACATCCAGCACATCACATGTTTGACGTTCGGAGACCAAAGCCGGTAAAGACTCAGCGACCAACAGACTCATGACTCGTTCTCTTCGAGACTGTCTAGCAGCTTCAAGGCTTTTTTTGGAGCATTAAACAGCCGTCTTTAACTTCAATTTGACGGCGTGGGCGTTATTTTTGGATCAATAGTGGTAACTGGCTTTGGCATTGTGCTCTCCTAAACACCCTGATTTGTATGTTATCTCAAAATCAGCTGGCTCATGCTTAGGTTGACACACAGGGGTGGTAAGCCATGCCGGTAGGCGAAGAAAGCGAGAATCAATGCCACCATCGCGTAAATTGCCCACGCGTGTAAGCCCCAGTGGAAGAACGTTAACTTCATTGCTTCTCGAGCAGCTTCGATGGTGTTGGGGTCGCCTACCGGCGGTGAAACAAAGTGCATCACCGGTTCGGCTACACCGAAGAACATCAAGCCAATTCCCATCCCGGCAGAAAAACAGCATGGCGAACCATGAGCCGTTTTTATAGTCGGGTTTACTGTGGTCTGGACCGAGTTTGATATCACCGTAGCGTGAGACGGCTAGATACACAGTGGATAAAAGAATGATGGCAACGGTAAGCACATAAAACCAGCTTAAGTGGTCTACGATCCAACCTTGGATTTGGCTGAAATTATGTTGCGCTGTTTCTGGAAAAATACTGGCGTATAAAACTAAAACAGTGATGATAAAGGCAGAGGTATAAAACACCGGTGGATTTATAGAACTGCCCCGACGAGAGGGTATTTCCACGTAAGATCCTTAATGGCATATGCACATAATTGTGTGAGGCGCTATTCTACCTGAGTCATAACAAAAATATTAAAATGAGTCGATTGGTTTGCACAGCTTAGAGTTAGAGCGAAGGTTACATTGAGCTCTATAAAAAAGCCCCAAAAGCTGAGACAACGATTGGGGCTACTTTACAGTTGACGTGGTTTTAGCGGACTTAATCAGTCTTCTTCGATGTTGCCCATTGCCGTGGTGTTGAAACCACCGTCAACATACATAATTTCACCGCTGATACCCGAAGCTAAGTCTGAGCATAAAAATGCACCGGCATTACCCACTTCGTCGATGGTTACGTTACGGCGCAACGGTGTTTGTTTTTCATTGGCGGCGAGCATTTTACGGAAGCTCTTAATACCCGATGCGGCCAAGGTGCGAATTGGGCCAGCAGAGACGGCGTTAACGCGTGTGCCTTCTGCACCCAAGCTGCCTGCCAAGTAACGTACACCCGCTTCTAAGCTGGCTTTAGCCATACCCATCACATTGTAGTTGGGCATGGTACGCTCTGCGCCGAGGTAGGTCAGGGTCAGCAAGCTACCGTTGCGGCCTTGCATCATGCTGCGGCCTGCTTTAGCTAAGGCAATAAAACTGTAAGCACTGATGTCGTGAGCAATTTTAAAGCCGTCACGGGTAGTGACTTCAGTAAAATCACCGTCCAGTTGATCACCTGGAGCAAAACCTACTGAGTGCACGATGCAATCTAATCCGTCCCATTTTTTGGACAGTTCAACAAATACATTTTCGATATCTTCATCATTAGTCACATCGCATGGGAAGCACAGTTCAGCCGATGAGCCCCAGCTTTCGGCAAAGCCTTCGACACGCTTTTGCAGCTTTTCATTTTGGTAGGTGAATGCCAATTCTGCGCCTTCGCGGTGCATGGCCGCCGCAATACCTGAGGCAATCGACAGTTTGCTGGCCACGCCAACGATTAAAACGCGTTTACCGGTCATAAAACCCATGGTGTTTCCTCTTTTTGAGTCAATTATTATAGTCACAGTTGAGCAGGGCTGTTTATAAAGGCGGCTGCTAGCAACTGCTGTGTGTAATCGTGTTGTGGTGCTGCAAAAATACTGTCTGCAGCACCTTGTTCAATGACACGCCCTTGGCGCATCACCAGTAACTGGTGACTGAGCGCTTTGACCACCGCCAAATCATGGCTGATAAATACATAGGTCAAATTGTATTTGAGCTGCAAGTGACGCAGCAACTCAACCACTTGGCGTTGTACTGTGCGGTCCAGTGCCGAGGTGGGTTCATCCAACACAATTAACTTTGGCTTAAGCACTAAAGCGCGAGCAATCGCAATACGTTGACGTTGCCCCCCTGAAAACTCATGGGGATAGCGGTGTCGTGTGTCTGGATCAAGGCCCACTTCTTGTAAAGCAGCAATGATCGTTTGCTCTTGTTCTTGCGCATTACCCATCTTGTGAATGAGTAAGCCTTCGCCAATGATATCTGAGACGCTCATTCTTGGGCTCAGGCTACCAAATGGGTCCTGAAAAACCACTTGAATGTCGCGGCGCAGCGGCCGTACTTGTTTTTGCGAGAGACCATCAATGGCATTTCCAGCGTAGAAAATATCACCTTTGCTGTGAATTAAACGCAAAATGGCCAAGCCGAGGGTAGATTTTCCTGAACCGCTTTCACCGACTACGCCCAATGTTTGCCCACGTTGCAGGCTAAAACTAATGCCATCAACCGCTTTAACATGATCAACAGTGCGTTGAAAAATACCTTTTTTGATCGGAAACCACACACGTAAATCTTGAGTTTCCAGCAAGGTCTCGCTGGCGGTGTGCGGCACAGGCGTACCACTGGGTTCAGCGCCGAGCAGCTCTTGTGTGTAGGGGTGCTGTGGGTTTGCAAAAATCTGTGCGCAGGGGGCTTGCTCAACAATGTTACCGTTCTGCATCACGCAGACACGGTGTGCTACGCGACGCACTAAATTTAAATCATGACTGATCAGCAAGATCGCCATACCGAGACGTTGTTGCAAGTCTTTGAGCAATTCTAAAATAGTCAGCTGCACGGTCACATCCAGCGCCGTGGTCGGCTCATCGGCAATCAGCAACTCAGGCTCATTGGCCAAAGCCATGGCGATCATCACGCGCTGGCGTTGCCCGCCAGACAGCTCATGTGGGTAAGAGCTCATGCGCTGCGCAGGATTCTTGATCTCCACTAAAGTTAACAGCTCGAGCGTGCGTGCTGAGGCTTGTTTGGCCGACATGCCTTTGTGCAGGATCAAAATTTCATTGATCTGTTTTTCAATCGTGTGCAGCGGGTTTAGCGAGCTCATTGGCTCTTGAAAGATCATCGCAATGCGATCGCCGCGTACTGTGCGTAAATACTCTGGTGCAGCACTGAGCAAGTCTTTACCCTTGTAGATAATCCTGCCGTTTGGATGGCGGGCTAACGGGTAGGGCAGTAAGCGCAAAATAGAGTGTGCGGTGACGGACTTCCCCGAGCCACTTTCGCCAACCAGCGCCAAAGTTTCACCTTTGTTGATGGTGAAACTGATGTTATGCACCGCGCGGGTGATGGTGTCCCCGCTAACAAATTCAACAGATAAGTCTTCAATGCTGAGCAATTGCTCGCTGTTATTTTCTTGGATCGAATGCATCACGGGCAGCCTCACCAATAAATACTAATAAACTTAACATCAATGCCAATACGGTAAAGGCACTAATACCCAGCCACGGCGCTTGTAAGTTGGATTTTCCTTGTGCCACCAGCTCACCTAAAGACGGTGAACCGGGCGGCAAACCAAAGCCTAAAAAGTCCAGCGCGGTAAGTGTGCCGATTGCACCGGTTAAAATAAACGGCAGGAAAGTCAGGGTTGAAACCATAGCGTTAGGCAAAATATGGCGAAACATAATGGCGCTGTTTTGCATGCCCAGCGCACGGGCGGCGCGTACATACTCAAGATTACGGCCACGTAAAAATTCAGCGCGGACCAAATCCACCAAACTCATCCAAGAAAACAGCAGCATGATACCCAGTAGCCACCAAAAGTTAGGCTGAATAAAGCTGGCCATAATGATCAGTAAATACAGGACCGGTAAACCCGACCAAACTTCTAAAAAACGCTGACCAATTAAGTCCACCCAGCCGCCATAAAAACCTTGCAATGCGCCAACAAATACGCCAATTACCGAGCTGATTAGTGTCAGTGTTACAGCGAACAGCACGGAAATACGAAAGCCATAAATCACTCGTGCCATCACATCACGGCCTTGATCATCAGTGCCCAGCCAGTTTTGTAACGACGGCGGTGCCGGGGCAGGCACTTGCAAGTCGTAATTGATACTGGCGTAATTAAATGGAATCACTGGCCAGAGCATCCAGCCGTTTTTTTCAGCAATCAGCTCTTTGATATAGGGGCTTTTGTAATTGGCTTGCAGCGGAAACTCGCCGCCAAAGGTGGTTTCTGGATAACGTTTGAGCACCGGAAAATACAGCGCACCGTCATAGTGCACCAGCAGCGGCTTATCGTTGGCAATAAATTCGGCACCCAGCGATAAAATGAATAAACCAAGAAACAACCACAATGAAAACCAGCCACGTTTGTGCGACTTAAATAGAGCAAAGCGTCTTTGGTTGATGGGAGAGAGGGCCATATCAATTACCCCTGCTGCTGAAGTCGATACGTGGATCGACTAAGGTGTAGGTGATATCGCCGATCAATTTAACCAGTAACCCCAATAACGTAAACAAGAATAATGTACCAAAAACCACAGGGTAATCGCGGTTAATCGCTGCTTCAAAACTGAGCAAGCCTAGGCCGTCCAGCGAGAAAATCACTTCGATAAGCAGCGAGCCGGTAAAGAACATACCAATAAAGGCTGCAGGAAAGCCGGCGATAATAATCAGCATGGCGTTGCGAAACACATGACCGTATAAAACTTTGTTTTCTGGTAAGCCCTTGGCACGTGCGGTCGTTACATATTGCTTGTTGATTTCATCTAAGAAACTGTTTTTGCTGAGTAAGGTGAGGGTGGCAAAGTTACCAATTACTAGGGCTGTGACCGGTAAGGCTAAGTGCCAAAAATAGTCAGCGATTTTGCCCAGCATGCTCAGCTCTTCAAAGTTATTAGAGGTGAGGCCGCGCAGCGGGAACCAGCTTAAATAGCTGCCACCGGCAAACACCACCACCAATAAAATCGCAAATAAGAATGCAGGGATCGCATAGCCTAAAATAATTGCCGAACTGGTCCACACATCAAAGGAGCTGCCATGGCGCACCGCTTTACTGATGCCCAGAGGAATGGAAATTATATACATCAAGAGCGTACTCCAGAGCCCAAGGGAGATGGACACCGGCATTTTTTCAATAATTAAATCAGTGACTTTAGCGTCGCGAAAAAAACTGTCACCAAAATCAAAGTGGGCATAGTTTTTCAGCATAATCCAAAAACGTTCAACGGCAGGCTTGTCAAAGCCATACATCTTTTCAATTTCCAAGACTAATTCAGGATCAAGCCCTTGTGCGCCACGGTAGCTGGCTGCAGAGCTCGAAGAAACTTCCGAACCACCGCCAGAAATACGTCCCGTTGCGCCGCCCGCAGCAGCGTCAAAGCCTTCCAACTTGGCGATCATTTGCTCGACAGGCCCACCGGGTGCCGCCTGAATAATTATAAAGTTGACCACTAAAATGCCCAGTAAAGTGGGAATAATCAGCAGTAAACGCCGAAAAATATACGCCAGCATACTTATTGATCCGCCGCAGAAGAGGCGCTAGCCGCGTCGGGTTTAATCCACCACGTCATTAAGCCATAGTCATATAAAGGCGCTACTTTAGGTTGCGCAAGATGCTGCCAATAGGCAATACGCCAGCTGTCAGTGTAGTAGTTTGGAATCACGTAATGGCCCCAGAGTAAAACTCGATCCAGTGCGCGTGCATGGGTGATTAAACTGGCGCGGCTGGGTGCATTAATTAAACCTTCGACTAAGCTGTCGATGGCGGGGTCTTGTAGACCGATAAAATTACGGCTACCGGGGTTATCCACGCTGCTGGAATGCCAAAAGTCACGTTGTTCATTACCCGGTGAGTTGGATTGTGACCAAATGCTTGAGGTCATATCAAAATCCCGTGAGCGCATGCGGTTGATGTATTGTGAAACATCGGTGCGGCGAATGGTCATTTCAATGCCCAGTTCAGCCAGATTGCGTTTAAAGGGTAACAGTACGCGTTCTAAGTTGGCCTGCGCAATAATAAACTCAAAGGCCAGCGGCTCGCCCGCAGCGTTGACCATCTGATCATTTTCGATACGATAGCCGGCCTCTTGTAGTAAACGCCACGCTTCTAAACGGCGCTCACGAATAATGCCGCTGCCATCGCTGACCGGCGTTTTAAATGCCTGAGTAAAGACCTCCTCAGGAATAGAGCCACGTAAGGGTTCTAAAAGCTCGAGCTCTTCGGCGCTGGGTAAACCACGAGCCGCCAGTTCTGAGTTTTCAAAAAAACTGTGGGTGCGGATGTAAGAGCTATAAAACAACTGCTTATTGGTCCATTCATAATCAAATAATAAGCCAATGGCTTCACGTACACGACGATCTTGAAAAACTGCTCGACGGATATTGAAAGTAAAGCCTTGCATGCCTACCGGATTGTGGTTTTTGATGGCTGTTTGAATGATTTCACCGCTGCGTAGCGCAGGCGATTCATAGCCTGTGGCCCAATCTTTGGCTGAATATTCCAAATTAAAATCAAACTGGCCGGCTTTAAATGCTTCTAAGGCCACTGACATATCACGGTAGTAATCAATCTGAATGGTATCGAAGTTGTACAGGCCTCGTGCGACGGGGAGATCCTCAGCCCACCAGTCTTTTACCCGTTCATAACGCAAGCTGCGGCCCGCCTCAACACGGCTGAGCTGATAAGGGCCGCTGCCCAGTGGTGCATCCAAACTGGTTTTAGTGAAGTCACGCTCAGCCCACCAATGCTTAGGTAAGATTTGTAACTGGCCTAAAATTAATGGCAATTCGCGGTTGTTGTTGTGCTTAAAATCAAAACGCACTTGCAATGGGTTCTCTACAACGACAGCGGCGACATCAGCATAATAATGGCGATACAGAGGGTGGCCTTTTTCTACGAGGGTATTAAAGGTAAACAGCACGTCTTCCGCAGTAACAGGTTCACCATCATTAAAGCGCGCTTTAGGGTTCAAGTAGAAACGCACAAAACTGTTGTCATTGGCCTTTTCGATACGCTCAGCGAGTAAGCCGTATTCAGTGAAAGGCTCATCTGCAGAGTGGTAGGTGAGGGTGTCGTAGAGCAAACCAATCCGATCTGCTGCATTGCCCTTAGGAATAAACGGATTCAAGCTGTCAAAACCATTGAGCCCAGCTAAACGTAAGGTACCGCCTTTAGGCGCATCTGGATTGCTGTAGTCAAAATGACTGAAATCGCTAGGGTACTTAGGTGCCTCATCGTACAGCGTCATTGCATGCTGCGGTTCGGCAAGCACGCTGGCACTACAGACTAGGACACACAATGATAAACAGCCACGACGCAATGCAGTCAGCATCAATCAATCTCCGAAGGTTTTAACCACCAAGCCCGTAAGCCTAATGTATAGGGTGGTGTGCGTACAAACTCAAAACGATTCCGATAAGCAATACGGTGATGGCTAATATACCAGTTTGGAATGCTGTAGTAGTTCCATAATAAAATACGGTCCAGTGCACGGGCGGCGGCACGTTGCTGGTTGTAGGTTTTTGCGTTGAGCAATTGCTCTAATAGATCATCTACGATGGGATTGTTGATGCCTGCATAGTTTTTACTGCCTTTAACCGAAGCTTGAGATGAATGGAAATACTGCCACTGTTCAAGCCCAGGACTGAGTGTTTGCGGCAGAGTCAGCAGGGTTATATCAAAATCGAAATTATCCAAGCGCTGTTTGTATTGCGCGCGATCAACGGTGCGCATGCGCGCATCAATGCCCACTGCATTAAGGGTGTTGATATAGGCCTGTAAAATACGTTCTAAGCTGGGATTCACCAGCAGTATTTCTAAGGTTAGAGTTTGTCCGTGTTTGTTTTTTTAGACCGCGAGTGGTGCTTTTCCAGCCCGCCTCGGCAAACAAACCTAAGGCTTTACGTAGCGTTTCCCGAGGAATGCCTCGACCTTCGGTGGTTTCTAAGGTGAAAGGCTCTAGAAAAAAGGCCAGCGGCAGCTCTTTTCGCCATTTGGCTAACAGTAAGCCTTCTGCGCCTTTAGGCGTGCCGCGAGCTGAGAAGTCACTGTTAGGGTAGTAGCTGTTGGCACGTTGATAGGCATTATTAAATAAGGTTTTATTGGCCCACTCAAAGTCAAATAATAGCGTCAGGGCTTGGCGGGTCGCGCTATCGCTGAAGGTATCACGGCGTGTATTGATAAATAACGCTTGAGTTTGCGTAGGGATTTGGTGAGGAATTTCTGCGCGAATGACCTTGCCTTTCGCTATATCAGAAAAACGATAGTTGTTGGCCCAGTTCTTGGCTTGATGCTCAAGATAAAAATCAAAGCTACCGACTTTAAAGGCTTCAAAAGCCACATCTTTATCACGGTAAAAATCAACAATGACTTTGTCGAAGTTGTACTTGCCACGGTTGACTGGCAGATCTTTCCCCCACCAGTCTTTAACTCGCTCAAAGACCAGGTTGCGTCCAGGTTTTACTGAGGTAATGGCATAAGGGCCGCTACCCAGTGGTGGCTCAAAGCTTGTTTGGCTGAAATCCCGATCGCGCCAATAATGTTCAGGCAGCACAGGTAGATCACCGATGCGTAAAATCAACAAAGGATTGCCCGCACGTTTAAATACAAAACGGATGCGGTGACTGCTGAGGATATCGACCCGCGCAACCTCTTGCAAATAAGTACGGTATTGCGGGTGGCCTTGCTTTAATAACGTGCGGTAGGAAAAAGCGACATCTTTAGCCGTAATGGGGATGCCATCATGAAAGCGCGCTTGTTTACGCAGATTAAACACCACCCAACTGCGACTAGCGTTGTACTGCACGCTTTCAGCAATAAGCCCATAAGCGCTGGCTGCCTCGTCCCCAGAAGGATCGTACATGCCACTGCCTACCATTAATGGTTCATTAAGCTCACTGATGCCGTAGTTATAAAAGCCAGCAGTGGCAATCGGGCTGGTGCCCTTCAATGTATAAGGGTTGAGTGTATCAAAGGTGCCAAACGCCATTAAGCGGACTGTACCGCCTTTGCTTGCATCTGGATTGACCCAGTCAAAATGCTTGAACTGTGCGTTGTATTTGAGTTTGTCAAACTGCGCGTAGCCATGACTGCTGACTAAACTGGCGAAAGCCGGATGGCTGAGCAGAAGCACGCTGACGAGTAATAAAAATACGCGCATAGATACCATCAAACCTTAATTAACCAGCAGATACGCAACAACTCAAGAGTTTACCCGAACAACAAGCTCAGTGTGAGACTCCAAGCTTTACACTTAGGTTCAGTAGCTGCAAAAAAGCTCAGTTTAACTGAGCGCATACGGCTAAAGATAGAGTGACAGCGTTTGCCCAGGTTTTAATGCGCTACTGATTGATGGGTTCCAGTTTTGCAATTGCTTTAAGCTGACTTTGTGTCGTTTAGCGATGGCATACAAAGAGTCGCCAGAGCGAACCTTATACACTGTGGCTTTTGAGTTTTTTGCAATACTGCGGTTGCCGCTAGAGGGTGTTAGGCTCAGCTTTTGGCCGATTTTTAACGCATTGGATGACAAATTATTCCAACGTTTGAGTTTGTCCACAGAAACTTTTTTCTGTGCAGCAATTTTAGATAAATTGTCGCCAGCACGCACCGTATATAAAGTACCAACGGCTGCTGGTGGACGCGTTTGCAGTTGTTGCGTTGGGTTACTGGCAGCACTGCTACTTGTCGGCATATTGAGCATTTGGCCAATGCGTAAGTGGTTGCTGGACAGCTTATTGATATCTTTCAGCAGCGTAATAGACACCTGATTGCGTCTAGCAATGCTGGATAGGTTGTCACCACTGCGTACTTTGTATTGATGCCATTGTATCCAGTCACTGGGTTTGATGGTTGCTAACTGAGCTTGCAGTTGTTCAGCGTTTTCTAGGGGCACGAGGAGGTGCTTGGGACCGTCAAAGGTAATGCCTTGCTTGTAAGCCGGGTTGAGTTGAATCAGTGCATCTTCATCGAGTTTGGCCAGTTTAGCTAAGCGGGTTATTGCCATCTGCTGCTTAAGTGGGACTTGAGTAAAGTAGGCTTCGTTCGCGATGGGGTTGAGAGTAATGCCGTAGGCTTCAGGCGCACTAATCAGTTGTGAGACGGCCAAAAGTTTGGGGACATAGGCTTGAGTTTCTGCAGGTAGATGTAAATTCCAGTAGTCGGTGGGTAAATTACGCTGGATATTGCGTTTAATTGCGCGACCAACTGTGCCTTCACCGGAGTTGTAAGCCGCTAAAGCCAGTAACCAGTCACCATCAAACATCTTGTGTAGATATTCAAGGTAGTCGAGCGCGGCTTGCGTGGATGCCATAATATCGCGACGCGCATCGTACCAGTGTGATTGCTTGAGCTTAAAGTGATGGCCAGTGGATGGGATAAATTGCCATAAACCTGAAGCGTGAGAACGTGAATACGCCAAAGGGTCATACGCGCTTTCAATCATGGGCAGCAAGGCCAACTCAAGTGGCATATTGCGTGCTTCTAAGCTCTCAACAATATAGTACATGTAGGGACTGCTGCGCTCAGACATGATCTCGATAGATTTACCACGACTGGCAAACCATAAACGCTGGTGGTCAGTACGTGGATTGTCTTTGAGGTAGCTTTGCAGCTGGTAGCCTTGGCGGATACGCTGCCAAATATCATCTTCTGGCTCGGTATCAATAGATTTCATCCAGCTTGGCGATTTTTCCGAGCTCAGCAGAGTATAGGCATCTTTACTCTGCTTCTTTGCTTGTGAATGCTGTACAGCATTTTTGCTGGAGTCATTAAAAGATTGGCAACCAGCACCTAAGAGTACTGCCAAGGTGACAGCCGCGAGGCAAATCCCTCGGCGAATAGAGCGATAAATAGATGTGTTGTTGCGGTCAATAAGAGGCATCACTACATATACTTTTCAAAAAGTTTGCGCGAGTTTATGAAGTGAACCGACAAGGGTCAAGCCGCTTGGTCAATTGTGCTCGATTAAAATGTATCTTTCCATGACCGTAAAGATGCAAACACAGCTGCACTGTTATCCAGCACGACGCCTGCTTTTTCCTCTGCTGCGCGTATTACATCTGGATGTTCGCAACGTAAAAATGGGTTGCAACGCTTTTCTATTGCGATAGTGCTCGGCAAGGTTATTTGCTGCTTTTCACGCAGTTGACGCACTTCAGAGAGGCGCAGATCAATCTCCGCATTATGAGGCTCGACAGCTTGGGCAAAGAGCATATTGCTCAATGTGTATTCGTGGGTGCAGTACACGCGTGTTGTGTCTGCCAGTGCCGCAAGGCGCGTGAGTGATGCGTGCATTTGCTCTGGACTGCCTTCAAAGATACGGCCACAACCACCAGCAAACAAAGTATCGCCACTGAGCAACCACGGTTGTGCTGGATCTGTTTGGCAAAAATAGACCACGTGGCCTAAAGTATGTCCGGGCACTGCAAAAACCTGTACGGTGTGGCCTATCAGTTCAATACTTGAACCTTCATCGACAGGCACGTCGAGGTCGGGAATAGATTCGCGAGCAGGGCCAAGCACACGTGCGTGCGTTGCTGCTTTTAGCGCACTGACACCACCAATATGGTCCTGGTGGTGGTGAGTGACAAGAATATCGGTGAGTTGCCACTGCGGATGCTCAGCTAACCAGTTCAGCACAGGTTGCGCATCACCAGGGTCAACGGCGGCACATAATTGGCGCTGAGAGTCTTGAATAAGCCAGATATAGTTGTCATTAAATGCGGGTAGAGCGGTAAACGTTAGCATGACAGAATCCTTAGTAACAGATAGGCCAAGCTTAGCATGTTCTTGTTAAGTGTTTTTGTGCTTGCAGTCCATCAAGCAGGTATCCACGCATGAAGTTACAACGCTTTTCAGACTTTTTATCGCGCCCCCATAAAGCCTTAGCTGAGCCATTGGCGCAATGGTTTTTAACCGCTAAAGGCCAGCAGTTAGAGCGCATGGAGCGCGATTTACTTGAGCCGCAGTTGATCCGGCATTTTGGCAGTTATATCGTGCACTACAACCCTTTGGTACAGATGCCAGTTGCACCTAGCATTCGCCATCAAGTCAGTTTGGGCGATAAGTCGCTGCAAGTAGACATGCAGTGCACTGAGAATAAATGGCCGATTGCTGCTGACGCAGCGGATGTGGTGTTACTGCAACACAGCTTGGATTTTGCAGCCTCGCCCCATGATGTGTTACGCGAGGCCGCGCATTGTGTACGCCCGGGCGGACATTTGATCATTATTGGCGCACACGCGTGGAGTTTTTTTGGCCTATACCGTTTCTGTACTCGTGGCGTTTGGAAACATGCACATTGTTTACCGCCTGCACGGATTACTGATTGGTTGGGTGTCTTAGGTTTTAGCTTAGAAAAGCGCTGTTTTGCCGCCTATCCACCGCTGCTCAGTTCCACAGGCTTGCAGAGTAAACTGGCTTGGCTGGAGCGTTATGCTGTCAATAAAAAAATACCTTTAGGTGGCTGTTATATGTTGGTTGCCCGTAAAATGGTGCATGGTATGCACCCACAGTCACAAAAATCGAAAATAAGCGTGCAGAAAATACGATCCAGCGTAGTCGCTGCACACACACATCATCAGAAAAATTTTAAAAATAGCGAAGAACATGACAGATAAAGTTGATATTTATACTGACGGTGCCTGCAAGGGCAATCCTGGACCGGGAGGTTGGGGGGCTTTGTTAGTGTACAAAGGTAAAGAATTAGAATTGTGGGGTGGCGAGCGAGCGACCACCAATAATCGCATGGAACTCACAGCAGCTATTCGCGGTTTGGCCGAACTTAAAGAGCCCTGTGCAGTGCGTTTAGTCACGGACTCTAAGTATGTGATGCAGGGCATTCAGGAGTGGATGCCCAACTGGAAAAAGCGTGGTTGGAGAACTGCAGCTAAACAGCCGGTTAAAAATGTTGATTTATGGCAGCAACTGGATGAACAGGTCGCGCAACATGAGATTGAGTGGCAATGGGTACGTGGGCATACCGGTCACCCCGGCAATGAGCGCGCTGATCAGTTGGCCAATCGTGGTGTGGATGAGGTGTTGGCATGAGATATGTCGTTCTGGACACCGAGACCACCGGTATGCCAGTCACTGATGGGCATCGAATCATTGAAATCGGTTGTATTGAGCTTGACGGACGCCAGCCCACCGGCCGTCATTATCATGTGTACTTGCAACCCGATCGCGCGATTGATGAAGGTGCCATTGCGGTACACGGTATCACTGATGACTACCTGAAGGATAAACCGCGCTTTAAAGATATTGCTGATGAATTCTTTGAGTTTATTCAAGGTGCAGAGTTAGTGATTCATAATGCGCCCTTTGATATTGGCTTTATCAACAATGAATATGCGTTGCTCGGCCAATCTGAGCGCTCTGAGATCAGCGCACATTGTAGCGTTTTAGACACCTTAGTGATGGCGCGTGAACGTCACCCCGGGCAGCGTAACAACCTCGATGCGTTGTGTAGGCGTTATGGCGTTGATAACTCGGGTCGTGATTTGCATGGTGCCTTGCTGGATGCGGAAATTCTAGCTGAAGTCTATTTAGCCATGACCGGCGGTCAAACCAATTTATCGTTGGCCGGCGATGGTGGTGATGCCGGAGGCGGCTATGTCAGTGTCTCAAAAATACGTCGTATTAGCGCTGAGCGAGAGCCTTTAACAGTGCTGGCTGCCACTGCACAAGAACTGGCAGCGCACCAAGAGTTTTTAGAGCGAATAAAAAAAGCCAGTGGTGTAGAACTGGCCTGGGATAAGTGAAACAAAGCGGCATATAAAACCGTAAGCGATTTGCTGTGCTTACGGTTTTTTACGTTCAAAGAGTAATATTTCGCTAGTGCAGCAAACGGCTGAAAAAAATGTAAGGGCGATGCGGCCGTAAGGTCAGCAGTACAAATGAGGCGATTAACACAATTGGCTCATTATTCTCAGCACAATAAGCACCTGTGCCAGCATCGACATTTTTCAACGGCTTGTTATAGTGTGCGCAGCATGAAAAAAGATAAAAATCATAAAATAAACTTGACCTGGGGGTCGAAGCATGACTGCTTATAATGCATTCACTGTCGAACTAAATAACAATATTGCTCATGTACAAATCAATCGTCCTGAAAAAATCAATGCGATGAATGCGGATTTTTGGTCAGAAATTCGTGATATTTTTGCTTGGATTGAAGACACTCCAGAGGTGCGTGTTGTTGTTTTGTCCGGCGCTGGCAAACACTTCTCTTCGGGTATCGACTTAATGCTGCTGGCGCAGGTTGGCGGTCAGCTTGGCAAAGAAATCGGTCGTAACGCTCGAGCTTTAAAGCGCAAGATTGAAGAACTGCAATCATCCTTTAATGCTGTTGATCAATGCTCAAAGCCAGTAATAGCTGCGATTCAAGGCTACTGCTTAGGTGGTGCAATCGACTTAATCAGTGCCTGTGATATGCGTTACAGCACCGTCGACGCAGAGTTTGCCATTAAGGAAATCGATGTTGGCATGGCGGCTGACGTGGGTACGCTGCAGCGCTTACCGCATATTATTGGTGATGGCATCATGCGTGAACTGGCGTATACCGGGCGCAGTGTGTTTGGTGAAGAAGCGCAGCGCATTGGTTTAGTTAATCGTACTTATGCTGATCAAGCGTCGTTACTCGAAGGTGTATTTGAGATTGCCGCTACGATTGCGAAAAAATCACCCATAGCAGTGCAGGGTAGCAAAGAGATGATTCGCTATATGCGTGATCACAGCATCGCAGACGGCCTTAACTACATTGCCACTTGGAATGCTTCTATGCTGCAAGCAGAAGACTTACGTGTTGCTATGGCCGCGCATATGAGTAAAAAAACACCTGAATTCCAAAATTAAACCATTGGCTAGTGCCAACACTGTGTTAACTGCTGCATATTCTAAGCAACAGGCTGCACGCAAGGCGCGTTGAGTTGTTATGATGGCGGACGCAATTGTTGCAGTCGCCCAAGAAGTGCTTATCAGCTTATACTGACAACTTACTTTGCAATATAATTTTACCTTACAGGATGCTAGGCATGGTTATTGGAGCAACATCTCTTAGCGTGGTGCGTGATGAGCTTTTCGCCACCATGGCGGAAACGCAGCAGTATTTAGAAGAGTTTCTGGATGCTCGAGATAACGGTGCTTTGTTGCAAAATGCAGTGACCAACTTGCAGCAAATTAAAGGTATTTTGTCGCTGGTTGAGTTGGCTGGTGCTGGACTGTTAGCAGAAGAAGCACGTGCCTTAGCGATGGATATACCGGTCGGCGCAACAGATGAGCGCAATCATCAATTGACCGCTATTAATAATGGTTTACACGTCTTGCGCAGCTACTTAGAGCAGCTCGCAGCGCATCGCGTAGAAATGCCTGAGTTGTTGTTGCCCGCCATTAACAAACTACGCATTGCCGGCCAGCAAAATCCTCTACCTGAAAGCTTCTTTTTTGCCGTACGGGTAGATGTTCAGCGCCCAGCCCAATCTCAGTCTGTCACCGATAACACTGATAGCACTGATAAGATGGCACTGGCGCGCCGCCTGCGACACATGTACCAAGTGGGTTTGCTGGCGTTTATTCGTGACGAAAACTTACAAGCCAGTTTGCGCTTGATGATGCGCGCCTTATTACGCTTAGACAAACTGTATAGGGGCCAGTCCAACAGTCACTTGTACTGGGTGGCCGCCGCAGCTCTTGAGTCGCATGCCGATGCGCAACTCTTGCCTAAAAAGAGCCGTAAGCAGCTCTTTGCTCGTGTTGACCGGGAAATTAAACTGCAATCTGATAGCGCCGATTACACCGCGTCACGTGGCGTGATTAAGGATTTGCTGTATTTGGTTGCCTTGGCCAATACCCGTGGTGAAATAGCTGAGCAGGTGCGTAATTTAACCAACTTACCGACACTGCCGTTTACTGACAATATGCTCGATGAAGAGTATCAGCGCTTAACCGGGCCTGGGCGCAACGTGTTGCATTCATTATCAACAGCCATCGGCGAAGAGTTGACCAGCGCCAAAGATATCTTGGATTTAATTGAGCGCGGTACTGCGCAAAATGATGTACTGAGTACTTTGCACAGTATTTTAACTAAGTTGGAAAAGACCCTCGCGATGGTCGGCCTTAATGGGGCCAGCCATGCATTGAAAAAACACTTAAATATAGTTGAAGACTGGGCTGATATCGTAACCATTGAGCGTGATGCGTTATTGGCATTGGCTGATACCTTATTGTATGTCGAAGGCATGGTGGCTGGGTTAGAACGTGGCGAGTTGCAGGATAAAACCGCCAAGAGTGAGGTGGTTGATGAGAATGACTCATTTGCTAAACATCAGTTGCTTGAAGCACGTATTGTGGTCAATGAAGAGGCCAAAAGTGGTTTGAGCTTAGCTAAGCGTGCGATTACCGCCTACCTCGAATCTGAGGGTGACAAAATGCATTTGCTCAATGTACCAACCAGCTTGAATTTGGTGCGTGGTGGTTTATGGTTCTTAGACCAGCATCGCGCAGCTGAACAGGTTGCAGCCTGCTCAGAGTACATTCAGACACAAATGATTGAGGCAACAAATATGCCTTCTGAGCAGATGTTGGACACCTTAGCCGATGCCTTAACCAGTCTTGAGTATTATTTAGAAGGCGGCGTATTATTGCATGCAAAAGAAAATCGCAGCGTGCTTGATTTAGCGGATGAAAGTTTAAAAAGCCTTGGCTTTGCAGGTGTAAATGATTAGCGAAAAAGAAACAGCTTTTGATTGGCAGCATGGTATGCCAAGTGTGACTGAGCCAGCAGGTATAGCTGTTGCTCATTACAAAATGGCTTTTTTAGGTGAGCAGCACGGTCAGTTGTTTCCAAGGCAATGGCTGCGAGAACAGTTAGCGGAGCATATTCTTGCTGAACAAGGCATTGGCCATTTAAATGGCGAGCCTGTGTTTGTCTTTGAGCTCGATGAGCGGCTTGAATTGCCGGATTTGCAGTGGCACAACATGCGTGATTTTATGCTGGAAGGGCGCATGTCGCTGTTCCGTTTATTATCCTTTGCCAGCCAAATTGGTACATGGGCACGCGAGCACCGTTTTTGCGGTAGCTGTGGCCAGCCCATGCAACCATCGGTCGGGCACCGGATGATGCAGTGCGCACCTTGTCGACTGCAAAATTATCCACGTTTATCGCCTTGTATGATCGTGGTAATCACGCGCGGTGATGAAATCTTACTGGGCCGCTCACCACGCTTTGTCAGCGGTATGTACAGTGCTCTGGCTGGCTATGCTGAACCCAATGAAACCATTGAACAATGCGTTGAGCGTGAAGTGCGCGAAGAAGTGAGCCTAGAAGTTAAAAATATCCGTTATATTGGCAGTCAGAACTGGCCGTTTCCGCACTCGTTAATGTTTGGCTTTCATGCTGAGTATAAAAGCGGTGACATTATCCCCGAGCCAGAAGAGATTGAAGATGCACAGTGGTTCAGCATCCATGATTTGCCACCGCTGCCAGCACAGCATTCCATTGCCCGTTACCTGATTGATTTATACGTCGCCCAGCGTTTAGGCCACGCCGAACCAGTGCTGCCAAGCTAAACGCGCCGCCAGTGCCATGACCACAAGAATAAATATCGGACGAATTAAACGGTTGCCGCCGCCAATGGCAACACGTGCGCCGACCACTGCGCCTAGCATCAGTGCTGCACCCATACCGATTCCCAATGCCCAGGCGACATTACCGCTAATGATAAACATGCTCAGGGCAGCTGCATTACTGATGAAATTCATTGAGCGCGCCACACCGCTTGCACGCAGAATATCTAACGGATAGAGCAACAAAGTGCTCACCGTCCAAAACGCTCCAGTGCCTGGCCCAGCCACACCATCATAAAAACCTAAGCCTAAACCTTGTGGCCATTGACGTTTGGTTTTTATAATCGGATTACTGTCCTCGCTGACAGTCGGAGTACGACCAAATAGTAAGTACACAGCACAAGCAAACACCACCACTGGCAGCATTTGATTGAGCCATTGTGCGGGTAATTTCTGCGCTAATAACGCCCCAAGCACTGCGCCTATTGCAGTCGCTAATAAACCTGCGCGCCATTGTTTTGGATTGAACAGGCCTTTACGGTAAAAAGCAAAACTGGCTGTTGCAGATCCAAAGGTTGCACAGAGTTTGTTAGTGCCCAATACTAAATGCGGTGGTAAACCAGCCATTAATAACGCTGGTATGGTTAACAAACCGCCGCCGCCAGCAATAGCGTCAATAAAACCGGCGATAAAGGCCACTGCTACTAAAATCAGTAAAATATGTGGGTCGGCAACAAGACTCAAAGACATAAAAAACCTTAAGCTGTGCCTTAATGCACAGAACAGAGTTTGGACGTACGTGGTAAGCCGCGCATAATGACAGCTTAATCACCCTAGAAGGAATTTATACATGCAATTTATCGGGCTGGGCATTGGTATTGCTATTTTAGCGTTAGTTGTGTTGCTTTTTGCTACCCGTATTTTGTTTGATAAACACTGGCTTATGGGCTGGTTACGCGGCATGTTTGGTTTAACACTGCTCAGCGCAGCTGTCGCTGGCGGTTTAATTGCTTACGATATCAGTACCTATCAAGAAATCCCAAGTGATAAACCATTGCTGATGCTCAGTGCCCAAGCTGAAGGAGCGCAGCGCTACCGTGTCAATATCATAGAAGGCGCGGTTGAGCGCAATTTTTTACTGGATGGTGATCTTTGGCAGCTTGATGTTCGGCAGCTGAAATGGAAAGGCTTAGCCGATTTGATTGGACTTAATCAGGGTTACCGTTTAGAAGTGCTCAGTGGTCGTTTCTTATCTATTGAACAGCAGGAGTTAGCACAGTTTACTCATGTTGAGCTGGCTAAAAGTCTCTACGGCGCGGACTTCTGGAAAGGATTGCGCAATTTCAATAAGGACTTGTTTGTGGTTGATGCCAATGCCTTGCGGGTGAACTACTTACCTATCGCCGACGGTGCTGTGTATAGCGTCAGCCTTACACCCACCGGCTTACTGGCCAAGCCACTGAATAGTGCGGCACAGCAAGCAGTCAAAGATTGGCAGTGATTTTTGTACGCTTATACATGACAATTTGAGCGTGAGTCGGTATGCTTTGCCCCCGCTAATAATCTGCGAATGCTGCTGGTTTGCGCTGCATAGAGCGCGTCTTGAAAAAGATGTGCTCGGCAACGGTGTAGACCCTAAGGACAATGTCACAGCTCTTATCGTTCCGATGGTATTTCGTAAGCAGTTTTTAGCTTTTTTCCCTCACCGCCCTTAGCTCAGCTGGATAGAGCAATCCCCTCCTAAGGGATAGGTCGCAGGTTCAAATCCTGCAGGGCGGACCATTTTTATAGCTTTCCAGTTAGATGCAAACGTTGATTTCTGCTTAGTGAGTAGCGTTTCAGAGGCTAAAGCTGGCACGGCATTATTAGTTTACAGCACAACACCCGCCTGCTTGATATCTGCAAGACGCGCTGGACCAATCTCTTTAATCGCGATGCGCGATGAGTTGTGAGAGGTCAGTGATCGGTCGTAGTATCAGAATGTCGAGTGCGCGATCAAAACCAATATGCGGCAGTGTCCGCAATTGCTCAAATGAAGCTGTATTGAGGTTGATCCGGTCGTTTTGCGCGGCTGAATGCTTAGTAAACGAATGCTGCATGGGTTGCACAGAGGTCGCAATATTAGGTTTGTGTGCGAGATCAGGACTGCTTTGCTCATTGGCTTCTGTCATATGAAAGCGAAACAGGGCAAAGTCGGCGAAGATTTGCACTAACTGTTCGCTCACCCAATGCCACGACCCAGTCATCCGCATTGAGTAAAGCCTCTACGCTATCTTTCTCAGTAAAGAACTGGGCGAGCAGGGCAGTGATGGCCTGAGGCTCAGCACTGACTTGGCCTTCATGCTTTGTACGCACGGTCTCTAAACGCTGTGCCACCTCATTGAGCTCATCAATAGTGCAATTCAGATCTGGCGCAGATTTTAGCGTTTTGGTGTGGAGACCAAGGCGTACAGCCGCTTCTTGCGCGGTTATGCCACGGCCCCAGCCGCTGAGTACTAAGAGCAGCGCGGCCCGTAATTTGGATGGCGACCATTGACTGATGGCAGGATGAAATAGTTGCTTGGTACGGCTCAGGTAAGAGTTGATTTTTCTATTGCGTCGCTGCTCTAGTGCCGCGTTAAACAGTAGCGGTAAGCTGCCAACCCAGCTTAGTAGCCCTGCAAGCAGATTGCCTGTGCTGTGTAATATAAAGCTCAATACGCCGTTGCTTGCCGTATGTGTCCTTTTTACCTAGGTTGAAAAAATTCATATCCGCCTCCTGCTGGACTGAACTATGCTTATAAACTTAACCGTGATAACAACTTAGAGAACATTGTTATCTGTGGTGTTTAATAAAAACACGTCGATGTGTTGAGTGTTTTGCTTAAAAAGTAAGCAGTAGATATGCCGTGAGCAATACTACCTTTAATACCCTTACGCAACCAATTGAGCCACTCTAGGGTGGATTTACCACATTTCCAGATAACAATGCACGCTAATGCATCGCGTTGCAGCCCTGTCGGGATGACTTATAGAACGTATTGATTTAAAGAGACATACTTTGTCGCAGTCCTGTAATACAAAGGCACCACGCCAATGTCATTAAGGAGATCTCTATGGCTTTTCCCCCACGTCCATTTAATTTACGTTGCCGGATTTGTGACTGGACCGTCCATTGTCGTCCAACCAGCGCTGCTTCACGCCAGATGAAGTTCCGGATCGCTGTAAGCGTTGCGGCAGCGTCGATTTAGAAGGTGAGTACAGCACAGGCTTGCGCCTTAAAGCCTTCTTGAGAACCCATTTTGGCTTGAAGTAGCACAGTGGTGGAGATTTAAGCAATATAGTGTCTTTAAGTTCTTGAGCTATATGCTGAATAGTTGGCGGTTTTTCCTAATTTTAGAATGCGTCGCAGCTGTTCCGTTCACTGCTGTGCTAACCACACTATTTGGCTAACAAACTCATAGCTCGCTATCTTAATTGTCGGCAGGCTGCGTTCCTTGTACTATCGTGCAGCCCAGTCGATGTATACAGCCCTTTACCACTGGTTCTGTCTAACCATCAAGGATGTTGAAGCGAGACGAATATGGATAAAAGTAAACTCACTGAAACTGATATCATCACCAAATTTATTCTGCCTGCATTAGCTAATTCAGGCTGGAATAACATGACGCAGATTCGCCAAGAGGTGAAGCTGCGCGATGGCAAGGTGATTGTTCGTGGCCAGATTGGTATGCGATAAACGGAGAGGCAGGCTGATATTGTCTTATTCCATAAGCTCGGTATGTCCTTGGCGGTGATTAAAGCTAAAGCCAATAAGCATGAAATGGCTAAGGGTATGCAGCAGGGTTTAGAGTACGCTAGGCTGCTTGATGTGCCTTTTATTTTGCCAGCAACGGCGATAGTTTTGTTTTTCACGATAAGACCGCTGCAGCAACACAATTGAGCGATGCTATAGCCAGCAAGCGATCCAGTAGTCACGCGTGAGCAGAGCAAACCCACTCAGCACACATGCTTGCGTGGTGCTTTAAGCCTGAGCATTACGCAAGGTATATCAAGCAGTCAGTGGGCTCAAACACTTTAATACGTAAGGACACGAACCAATGTCATCACAGAAATACTCCGTTAATCAGTACCTGATTGAAACCTTATTAAACTGGGTCAAGTCCGGTGAAATTGCCATTCCTGAAATTCAGCGGCCGTTTGTCTGGGATGCATCTAAAGTTCGTAATTTGATGGATAGCCTGTATCAAGGCTATCCGGTGGGTTACATCATCGCTTGGCGTAACCCCAACGTAAAACTTAAAGACGGCACCATGGCCGAAGGCAAAAAGATTCTCATCGACGGTCAGCAGCGCGTCACCGCCTTACGCGCTGCTCTTGCTGGTGAGCAAGTGGTCAACCAAGACTACAAACAAGTACGCATCAGCATTGCCTTTCACCCCATCACAGAACGCTTTGAAGTGACCAACCCTGCAATCAGCAAGGATAAAACCTGGTTTGCCGATATCGCTCCCATTATTAATGGCGAATCCAAGCCGCATAAGGTTGCCCGTGATTATATGGCGCTTAACCCAGATGCAGATGAAGACTTGGTGTATGAGCGCTTAGATAAGCTCACCGACATTGTTAAAAAACAAGTGGGTTTAATTGAGCTCGCGTCTCATCTCGATATTGAAACGGTTACCGAGATTTTCATTCGCATCAACTCTGAAGGTGTGGTGCTCAGTCAAGCTGACTTTGTCATGTCGAAGATTGCCGTGAACGAAGAGTTCGATGGTAATACCCTGCGTAAGGCGATCGATTACTTCTGCCACCTCGCCATAGCGCCCGAGTTTTACGCCCATATTGAGCAGAACGATAAAGCTTTTGTGAAAACGGATTACTTTGCCAGCATGAAATGGCTGCGCCATGAAAATGATGATCTGTATGACCCAAGCTACTCCGACATGCTGCGGGTGGCGTTTACCTCGCGTTTTAACCGAGGTAAATTATCGGACCTGGTTGGGCTGTTATCGGGCAGGAATTTTGAAACGCGCAGCTATGAAAAGCACATCGAAGAAGCCTCATTTAAGCAGTTAGCAGAAGGCATTAAGGAATTTATCAGCGAAACTCACTTTAAGCGTTTCTTGATGATTATTCGCTCTGCTGGCTTTGTTGATAAATCGATGATTCGCTCCGGCGGTGCGATGAACTTTGCTTATATTTTGTATTTAAAGCTCAAGCGCGATTTAGGCAACGAGCCAAGGATCGAAAGCTGGGTCAGACGCTGGTTTGTACTGTCCACACTGACCGGACGTTACTCAGGCTCGCCAGAATCGATGTTTGATAAAGATATCAAAGCCATCCACGAACAAGACTTCGCCAGCTTTCTTTCCAACGTAGAGGCAGCAGAGCTATCGGCAGGCTTCTGGGATGCAGGCTTAGTACAAAACCTACACACCAGTTCGACTAACGCGCGTGCCTTTAAGGTGTACTTAGCAGCGCAGGTGTACCTGAATGAAAAAGGCTTTTTATCAAAAGAAATTACCGTACGCGACATCCTCACGCACAGCGGTGATCTGCACCATATTTTCCCGCGCGACTATTTAAAGAAGCAGGGTTTGCCCCAGAGCAAATACAACCAGATCGCTAACTACGTGTATTTACAGCAAGAGATCAATATTAAAATTGGTGCTCAAGCCCCCGTTAAGTACATTCAAGATGTGTTTACTCAGTGTGAAACGGGCGAGCCCAAATACGGTGTTATCACTGACAAATCACAGCTGATCGAAAACCTAAACGCAAGCTGCTTGCCTGTTGATATCGAAAGCTATGAGCTGGATAACTACGACGATTATTTAGCTCAGCGTCGAGTGCTTATGGCTGAAAAAATACAGCGTTATTACGAAAGCCTGTAGAAACGCGTTTTAAAAGTCGCGGCTGACATACTTAACAGCAGCATGTTTTTAAATAATGGATTTATAGTTATGTTGGATTTATTGAAGCATCTTTGGCCAGATTTTTCGGCGCTAGCAACAGGTGAAAGTCTGGCGATAAGCGTGTGGTTTTGGTTGGCCATGGTCGTTATTTTCTCGGTCACAGTGGTTATCCTTGTTATCAATCGAACGCGCTTTGGTTCACGAATAGGCGCACTAAACGGACTTGTGAAGGGCTTTGATAAAGACAACATAGCTTTGTCTCGTCGAGAAATACGGCAGAAGGCGATTGAGCTCAAGGATTCTGATGCGCGCTTACTGTGGCTGGAGTTTGACGATAGCTTGGTTGTCAGTGGTGATCAAAAGCAGTTATTCAGCACTTTAGGTGCAAGTTACTTCTTTAATGGAAAAACGCTTGCACGAGGATTAACAGGCAGTCGTTTATTGGCTGCCGTGCCAAGCTTTTTAGTTGCGCTTGGGGTGTTAGGTACCTTCGTTGGGCTAACCGTAGGCTTATCTGGATTAGTCGGAACCAGTGATGAGGTTGAAGCACTCAAGGGCGGTATTAACGAATTGATTTCTGGCGCTTCTGTTGCTTTTATGACTTCAGTTTGGGGCGTGCTGTTTAGTCTGGTTTTGAATTTTATTGAAAAGATTTTTGAGGCGCGGGTTTTAAATAAAGTCAGCAAAGTACAGCAGCGAATAGATTCCCTTTATCAGCAGCTGCCTGCAGAGCAGTCGCTGCTCTACATCGCTGAACACAGCAAAGAAAGCAAGCTGGCTCTACAAGAACTGCACGAACGTATCGGTGACCGACTGCAAGAAACGCTAAGCGGTATGAGTGATGCGATGCAGCATGCGGTTACTGATGCACTAAATACAGTTATGGCCCCTGCGATTCAAGCGTTAGTCAGCAACAGTAGTGAGCAATCCAGTCAGGCTCTTACGGCTTTGGTTGAGCAATTTATGTCGAGTATGGCTTCAGTGGGTCGTGAACAGGGCGGGCAAATGCAACAGGCCGCTGCTGATGTGAATACTGCTGTCAGTAGTATCGGTGAACGGCTTGATCATTTATTTACAAATTTAAGCGAGCAGCAAAACCAACAGTTGGATTTAGCGAAACAACAGAGCAATCAATTTAGTAGCCAGCTACAAGAAATCACTCATGCTGCAGATCAAAAGCAAGAGCAGCTCTCGCAGACAGTCAGTCAGCAAGTACAATCGATGACAGAGGTTGGCACTGAACGAGATAAGCATTTCGAGCAGATTGCGTCGAATGTAATGGCGACCTTGAATACTCAGCTATCAGGGCAAATGGATGCTGCTGAAACTCAAGACCAAGCACGTAATCAGCGGTTTTCTGAATTGATGTCTAATTTATCCAGTCAAATGGAGAAACAGCTCGGAGCTACGCAGAGTCATGATGAGCAGCGTCAAGCTGCCTTTAAGCAACAAATGAATGAGTCCAGTACCAGCCAAACAGCACTGTTAGAGCGCTTATCTAATACTGTTAGTGAGCAGGTGCAGTCGATGACAGAGGTTGGCTCAGAGCGAGATAAGAGTTTTGAAACTATCGTCTCGAATGTCATGGCGAAATTAGATGCACAACTGGCAAACCAAATGGATGCCGCTGAAGGTCGAGAGCAGGGTCGTCAGCAGCGTTTTAATGAGCAATTAGAGGCGGTTGCTAAGCAGCAACAAGAATTATTACTAGGCATGGCTTCAGCAGTCAGCACAACACAACAGCAAAGTTTAGAAATGGCTCAGCAGCATCAGCAGTTATTAGATCGACTGCAGCAGAGTACTGAAGCCGTTATGACAAGCAGTAAAAATATGGATAGCAGTGCTAACCAACTCGGCTTGTTGTCTACGAGTGTGCGTCAAGCATCCGATGTGCTTGGGCAGCGCTTAGAGGCTGTGACTGAGGGTGTAGAGAATGTAAGCGCACAAAGTACAGTCTTGGCTGAACAGTTGCAAAGCCAAGCAGAATCATTGTCGCAGTTGCAGGCAGCACTTCTGCAAGGAGCTGAGCGATTTGAGCAGGCTGCAACTATGGCGCGCAATGGTTTTGGTGACATGAAACAAACCCAAGAAGAGTTTTTATCCGGTGTAAAACATGAGTTTACTGCGCTAGGTGAAACGCTACGAACTCAGGTTGAAGCGATTGAAAAACAAGCAGAAGAATGGTTGCAGAGCTATGCCAAAGAAGTGCACACACAAACTGATGACCGCATGAATAAGTGGAATGAAGTATCACTGAGTTATGCGGATCAGATGCATCGTAATGTTCAGGCAGTGAGTGGGATTCTGGACGAGCTGGAGGCACGCTGATGCGCTTTCTAAAGTCGAATGATGTTGCCGTGGATGAGGAGAACCCGTACTGGATGTCTTTCTCGGACATTATGTCGGCCTTGTTGGTTATTTTTATCTTAGCTTCAGTGATTCTGATTCTGCAGTTAATGGAAATTCAACAAGAGCTTAAAGAGCGTCAAGTACGGTTTGATGAGGAGGTTTTAGAGCTGAAAAAGGCAGAGGAAGTACGCCGAACTATTCTGGATGAAGCTGTTGATGCGCTAGGTGAGCGCGGTATTGAGGTGGAAATCAGTCAAAATCATACCGTATTGAGTATTCCCAATGATCTTTTGGGTTTTGATACGGGTGCTTACGAGATTCATGCTGGGTATCAAGCCCAAGCGCTTGAAATTGGCAAGGTTCTCAATCAGGTTATTTCTCATGACAACCGCGTAGATTTTCTTGATACGATTTTTATTGAAGGACATACCGATAACCGTCCCTTACCAGGCTTTATGGGCAAGGGTAACTGGGGATTATCGACGTTCCGAGCTATATCTCTTTGGCAGTTCTGGGAGGAAAGTTTCTCTGCTGAAAACCCATTATCACGTTTGCAAAATAAGGATGGTGCGCCACTATTTTCAGTGAGCGGTTATGCTGAAACGCGTCCAGTCGTATCAAATCAAATAACCGAAGAGGACTTTAAGCGCAACCGTCGAATCGATATTCGCTTTACTATTCGCCGCCCTGACAGTACTCAATATGAGCAAATCAAAGAGCTTTTAAGTGAGGAAAAGCAGTGAGATTGCCTCGGGTTGAGTGGCCTATCACTCATTGGGATTCGCGGCTAATTGAGCACTGGACTGCTCTGGAATCAAAAGCAGCTGAAATGAGTGAGGCTGCCGGTAGTAATGATGCTTTTGAGAACGCGGTGGCGGAGCTACGCAACATGGCCAGTACAGGTCAGTTTGGTCGGTTGGTTGAAATGCTTAGGCGACGCATTGTTGCTAGGGCTCTGACTTGGCTATGGCTTAACGACGAGCAGTTTTCTAGCAAGATGCTTAATCCACGCTTGTTAGAAACCTTAGTTGAAGCGCAAGCACCACGCTTCACGCGGATGACTTTGCAGCAGCTTGCCCAGCTGTATTTTCGTCGCTTTGATCAGTTGGATAAACAGCATGATGTTCGTGAACTTTTAGAGCGAATTCTGCAGCAACAACTTGAAAAAATACCTCCGCTAAAGATTCAAAGCTCATGGGTTGATCCGCTGGTTACATTAAAGCGAGAAGCCTCTTGGCTATTAAGTCTTGACGGTCCAGCAATGCTTGCCAAGCGAGTACAAAAGGACGGCCGAGAGCTGGGTGAAACCTTTCAAGAGTTGGGTTTACAGGGGTTTGATGACGGTCGTTATGGCGATGTTTGTCGAACACACTTCTACCTAGACACACTGCGTAATTTGCCAGTTGGTGCGTCTGATCCGGTATTTAGCGAGTTGCTTAAACCGTTGGTGCATATGGCGCCTTTTGAAGGATCAAAACGTATTGGTCATGTGGCGCTAGAAATTCTGATTGACCGTGTGCTGCAAGATCCAAGTGAAGCTTGGCAAGACTTTATAATCAGCCTTGCAGGCGACCCACGTATTGCTAGTTCAGCTCGCAATTACCGTGAGTGGTGGCAGCCGCTAGGTGAAGCACGTATTCAAAAAGTGCGAGCCTGGCTATCTAAAGAAGACCTGCGAGTTTTCTTGCAGGCGGTAGAGCAATACGGTATTGAATCGCAGAACGATGAATTAAAGCGCATGTTTCCATCGCGGAAAATATTTCTTGAAGGCTTATTCAAGCTAAAGTTAATTCGTAATACTCGTTTGCTATTGGGCAGCAGAGCGAGCCAATCAGTAAAGCGTATTCTTGGTAAGGACGTAACAACTAGTTTTGCCAAAATGGATGGATCCATGAACGACAAAGCTGTGATCTACCTTGACTGTGGTGACTTTCACATTGTCGAAGGGTCCCACAGTTTTAAAATATGGGTATATCTTGCAACTCCTAGTGACTCTCTTCGTTCGTATGAAAAAAATACATTTAGTCATTTCGATTTGATCAACGCAATTCCTGCTGATTACAGGAAGCTTTATCCTAGGTTGCCTTATGAGGGCTTTGTACATACGCCAGGTACTTGGCAGAGAAGAGTATTAGCTTTTTTGGCAAGCAATGGAGTTGGACTGGATATAGAGCAACTGTTTAGCCCTGAAGATTATAAGAGGGAGTTAATGGTATTTGGTCTGCCAGTAGTGAATCCTAACCCTATGCTAAATAGGACGCCTGTGGTTAGTGCAGTGTCAACGGGTGTTAATCAGTCTATGACTCCTGCGGTTTCTAGGATTCAGCCTAGTCCAATAGCCACTGCTGAAGCGGTGAGTGATGATGAAAAACGCAGCCCTATTGCTACAGGTCAGCGTCCACCACGACATATTATTAAAGCCCCAATCTCACTCGAGGTGACGAGTAAGCCGACGGTCAGTAGTCTGCCTATGGCTACATCGACCTCGGTGGATAACTTCAGTTCAGCCGCCACTGATGAGCCTAGTAGCTTGCCTTTAGATTTGATTAGCACGGATAAAGAGGTAGGCAACCCGCCTGCCAAACAGACCTCTGATTCAAAGCCTATCTCTAGAACCCAAAACCGTACACCGCGTGTCTCACGTCTTGATTCGATGGGCTTGCAAGTGTTGCGTTACTTTTATGACAATCCAGGGGATAAAGCACGTGATGCTGCAGATGTTCTGAGTACTGAAGCGGGAAAGGTTTACCACGTTCTGTGTAACTCTTTAAAAGTTTTGTGCCGCAAAGACAAAGAACATGGTTGGCAACTGACAGATTCTGCCCGTTTAGAACTCGAAATCTTTGATGAGCAAATGACTAGCAAGCCCACGGTGAGTACTCCACCTTTAATGGAGCAGTCCAGCTCAGCAGTGACTAATGAGCTGGGTAGCCACCCGCTAGATGTGAAGAGTGAAGACAAAGGGGTCCACACTACAGAAGATCATAGTAGTGCGTCTCGCATCTCAAAACTTAGTACTTTCGAGTTGCAAGTGTTGCATTATTTTTATGACAACCCTGGTGATAAAGCTCGCCATGCTGCCAGTGTATTGGGTGTTGAAAGGCAGGACATAAATCATATTTTATATATGACTCTAAAAAAGCTATTTCGCCAAGATCAGGGCTATGGATGGAGGCTGACAGAAGAGGCCATTCTAGATCTTAATATGGCTAATCAACAGGAGTGATACCAACGCATGCAGCTTAAAAACTTTCTACGCTCACTGGTTGGTGGGCATGATGAATCGTCTGATACGTCCGGCGGCTTTCAAATATCGCCTGACTCAAGAGGTGTAAATTTTTACCTTGCTCAGGCAACTTTTAAGGCTTTGCAGGCGGGGCGTGGCAATACAACAGAGAAAATTCAGCTCATTGTTTTGAATATGTTGGCTGAGCAAGGGCTGGCTGCGCCCATCGCTAATGGTTTTCATATTGCCTCTGAAAATGTCAGCGGCATGGACTTGGAGCAGGCAGATATTTTATCTCTACCAAAACGATTCGAAGGTAACTTTCAAGCTGCGATCAGTGGGCGTACTGGACATAGTGGTTTTCGAGTTTCAATTTCTGCAAAGATGCCAGAAGGGATTACTCCTTCCAATCGCAAAGGCCCCTTTCTGTATTTGACTAGCACGGAAAGTTATCTATTAACCCCCGCTGAGCTAATGGGCCTAACCGCTTGGGAGCACCACGAGCAACTTTTGCCTGAGCAACGTAATGAGGCAGAAAACCTACGCCTTATGGCAAAGCTGCAAACAGCTGCCCGCAGTGGTATGCGCGTAGATTTGAGTCACTTTGATCGGTTGGATGTTGTGGTGCCCGATAATATTGGGGTGACTGCTACTCGATTGCCTGATGGCAGTTTGCAGTTGTGTCCAAATCTGGGTGACGGCTCAACCCCTGAGAGTCTAGAAAGACGTTGGGCGCAGCTTGATATGTCGGCTGATGGGGGGGTGTTACGGATTGATAATCGCGTGGTATTGCTCGATCCATTGAAAATGGATGGGATTCGTAATGTTTTAGCTGTTAAGCGCATTCCAGCTGAAAAAGTAGCAGAGTTTATTGCGACACCCACTGCGTTTCTTGATGCTTCGCTAGTTAATCTTGAAGTTGGTTTTTCGGTCCGAGTTGCAGGTATAGGCAAGCTGCAACATATGGATTTTGGAGCGGAAGATGCAAGCAAGAATGATTGGTTTGCTTTAAATAAGCGTTCTGCACCACCCGAAATAATTACACAGCTTATACAAACGCCAGAAGAACTAGAGCGTTTTGATGAGTTATTACAGGCTGCTAGAAAACAAAGCGCAACCACGCTGACTTTTGCTGATGAAGTGATTGATATATCTGATGAGCAAAAAGTTCAAGAACAGCTAGTTAAGGTGCAGGAGAAGCTTACACAACCTGCTGAGCCAAATACTAAACCTGACGCAGAAAAAGACACTAAAGAGAATGTGGCGGTCATCCTTAAAGAAGCAGGGGAGATCAGCACTACCTTACTGCAAAAAGCTAATAATGCTCATTTGCTGCATACCCCAGACTGGTCAACATATGCCCGTCAGCCTTTCCCGCACCAGCATGAAGGTGTTGAGTGGATGTTAAAGCTAATGGGTGCTGCTTTTGCTAGTGATTTTGAAGATTTATACCGTGTGCAAGGCAGTTTGCTTGCTGATGATATGGGGTTAGGCAAAACCTATATGGCGTTGATCGCTGTAGCCGAATATCTTGCTGCACAAGCTCGAGCAGATAAGCCACAGAAGCCTATTCTAGTTGTCGCGCCTTTGAGTTTGCTCGAAAACTGGGAAGATGAGGTCAGTAAAACTTTCAATAATTCGCCATTTAGAGATGTGGTGGTGTTGCAGTCAGGACGGCATCTAAATAACTACCGTGTCAAAGGAGCCGAGCGCGAGTCTGTGCAGCTTGCCTCTTTGGCTGATGCGGATGGGATGATGGATCCCCAGAGTATTCGTTATGCGCTAACTATAGGTCCGGAAGCGGGCGTTCAGCGTTTGGATATGAATCGTCGTTTAGTACTCACTACGTACCAGACGTTGCGTGATTACCAGTTTTCTTTATGCAAGATTGATTGGGGTGTTGTCATTTTTGACGAGGCTCAGAACATCAAGAACCCCAATGCATTGCAAACTAGAGCGGCTAAAGGCTTGAAGGCTGATTTCAAGTTACTTGTCACTGGAACACCAGTAGAGAATAGCTTGGGTGATTTCTGGTGCTTGATGGACACGGCACAACCTGGGCTGTTGGGTAGCTGGGCGAACTACCGAGACACTTGGATTAAACCGATCTTGGCCGCTAGCGATGAAGAACGTGATGCAGTGCGAGCTGACTTAGGTGAGCAGTTACGTAAAAAAGTGGGCACTTTTATGCTCCGCCGTGTCAAGGAGGATCAGTTGAAGGGATTGCCGCCTAAAACAATCAAGAGCGGTGTGCCACAGCCTGACCAGGGCATACAGCGTCACACTCCAGAGCTTGGAACTGTCATGAAAGGCATTCAGCTGCAGACATATGACAATGTGCTTGATGAGTATCGTGCACGTCGAGCTAGTGCTGAAGACATGCGAGGCTTAGCGCTGACTGCGTTGACAGAATTACGCTCCATTTCTTTGCACCCACGCTTGAGGGATGAAGCGTCTTTGTACAGTCGTGATGCGAAGCATGCGCGTCAGCTGATGATGGAGTCTGGCAAGCTCACAGCGATGCTGCAGTTGCTTGATGGGATTCGTGCAAAGCAAGAAAAAGTAATCGTATTCATGATGACCAAGAGCCTGCAGCGCGTAGTGAAGTTTTGGCTTGAGCAGATATACGGATTAGATATCGCCATCATTAACGGTGATACCAAAGCCGTTGCAACTAAAACTGATGACATGACCCGTAAGAAGCTAATTACGGCATTCGAAGCGAAGCCAGGCTTTGGGGTTATTGTCATGTCACCTGTTGCTGCAGGTGTTGGCTTGACAGTGGTTGGGGCGAATCACGTTATACATCTGGAACGACACTGGAATCCTGCCAAAGAAGCCCAAGCATCTGACCGCGTGTACCGCATCGGGCAAGAGAAAGATGTGTTTATCCATCTGCCCGCAGTAATGCACCCGCAATTTGATTCTTTCGATGTCCATCTGGATAGGTTATTACGTGGAAAACTTATGCTTAAGGATGCAGTGGTAATTCCTGAGGCCGTGAGTGAAAGCCAGATGGTTCAGTCGATGGGGTTGTAGTGCAGCTTTGACAGTACTTTATAAATTGGTTATGAATCGGCTTGATAAAAGTTAAGGAAACGCTGAATAAAACCAATCAAACCAATCAAACCAGCCAATCCATGCGGATTTAAAATTCAGCTCTTAAATTTCAACTTCAGGGCCATAAAAAACCTTTTTATCAGCAGTTTTACCCGTTTTTGCTGCTTTTCCCGGCAGCTTACCGGTTTTTAGGCGGATTTATCCCGCCAACGGCATACATAGCTTCGACAAATACAGGTTTGCCAAGGCAAACAGGCTATAGAGATGGGCTGTGTTTTTCGCCAAGCCACGGTAGTGAGTCTTGCGGTGACCAAAGTGCACTTTGACCCAGTAAAAGGGATGCTCAACCTTGGCGCGTATCCGGCTCTTTAATTTTTCGATTTTGTCAGCCAGTTGACCTTCTTCTGTGCCGCTATCGCGCAGCTTTCGACGCTTTCCATGGCGCATGGCTACCACCCACTCCACATCTTTATCCTTATTTTCTTCCCGTTTGTCAGCCCCCAGATAACCAGAGTCACCGTATACCTGCTGTTCCTCGCCGTGTAGCAAAGCATGAGCTTGGTTCACGTCGTGCACGTTGGCCGCAGTGGTGACCAGTGTGTGCACCAAACCGCTAGCCGCATCAGCACCGATGTGAGCTTTCATGCCAAAGTAATACTGATTGCCTTTCTTAGTGGCTGAATAAACTTTATCCTATAGGCTGGTGGGGCTTGATCACTACAGTTCAAGACTTGATTAAAAAGCCGTTCCTGAACAAGCGACAAGCTTTGTCGCTTAACTGTGCATAATTGAACTGTCTGAAAATCATGGATAAATGCCCTGATGAAATTCAATCCATCCACAAAGAAACTCTTTACTGGCAGCAATGTTTTTATCAAAAAGCTACATTGCCCGCGCGATGAGCAGTGGCACGAGTTGCATGAAGTTGAGTCCCGGTAAAGGCATTGCGCTTTCTGCGAAAAAAATGTCGTAGACATTCAAGGCAGGGAGGATGAGGCGGTGCTGTTGCTTGCTCAACAGGATAAAAACGCCTGCTTTAAATTAGATATTAACGATACAAATATTCAGGTGATCAACCACAATGTCGAATGAAAAAGCTCCTGATTTAGAAGTTCCTGCATTTTTTAAATGCGTGCTCTGAGCATCTAGAAATTATAGAAAGAGACAATATCAGCCGACTCAGGGTTGTCAAGACGGCTCGTGATGAAAAGTCGATCAACCAAGCGGTGGCTGAAGGCTTTTTCCCTTTGCTAAAGCAAGTCGTGCCATCGAGTAAGATCCGCTCAAAATACGCCGTTTTACAAAACGGTAATCCCCCCGAAAAACAGCAGCTCAAGTCAACTTTATTCGTGAACCACTTGATTAAATAAATGTACTGCAAATAACTGCAAGGTATGGAAATAGACTTTCATTGATAAACGTCAGGATATCCGAGGTTAAAGTATAGTATTTTGTGATGTTTAATAGATTGAAATAATAGCTTTACTGCTTGCTTCAGTACTTCTGATTACGACCTAGCTAGTTTTATTTTTCATAGTTTTGCGTTGTCATTGTAGACACATCTAAATACGTCAGCTGTTAAAGCTGACGATGATCTTTATAGCTCTTGTTTAGCTTATGAGCACGATGCTATTAATAAATGGAGCTCATCATGATTAAGCTGCCTTTTAAACTTATTTTACTTGTGCTGGCTGTTGTTTCTGCAATAGTTCTTGGCCAGCAAGCACAGCTGGCTTTTTTGGCTTTAAGTCGTGTTGATCCGCTACCTGAAACACGCACCATGCTAGCTGAAGAGCGTTACGCTGAAGCGGGTGAGTATTTAAGTTTCTTTATGGACTATGGCTATGTCAGTCAAAACCCAGACGCTCAGCTTTTATATGAAGATATTTCTACTAAGCGTGCCGCTTGGAGCTATCAGCTGAATAAATTAAGTGAGGGACTGCTGTCTGGCACCAGTGATGAAACCATTGGTCAAGTCGCCGGAGTGGCAACTGATTTCTTTGTGATTGGCGATATCCGTGATTTGGCAAAACAAGGCGTGAACCTTGCGCAAGGAGAAGAAGTCGATCAGGTGCTGGTTGCTTTAGCCTCGCTTGGTGTTGTTGCTTCCGCTGCACAGATGGCGAGTGGAGCTGGAACGGTAGCCTCTGGTGGTGCAGCAACACCTGCAGTTGCAGGAGCCACTGTTGCTAAAAGTGGGTTGGTGGCATTCAAAACAGCAAGAAAGCTAGGTCATTTACCTCCTTGGTTAGCGAAAACTATTGTTAATACCGCACAGTCTGTCAAACACACTAAAAGTTTTGGCGCTTTATCCGGCTTGCTTGGTGATGTAAGTACACTGGCTAAAACGCGCGGTGGGTTTAAATTGATGGGCCAAGCAAAAAATGCTGGCGAACTTCGACGTATGGCTAAATTTGCCGATGCTTTTGGAGCAAAGAGTGCGGCAATGTATCGTGTCGGTGGTAAGGCTGCTGTTAAAGTTGCGCAGCGTGCCGACACCTTAGGCAAAGGAACAATTAAATATGCAACAACTTTTGGGCAGGGCGGATTAAAGCTGCTTGATAAGGTTGGAGCATTCAAGTTCACCAAAATAGCGAGCCGCGGATCAAAAATGGCTTATAAAGGCGATGTTTTTCAATTGCTTATTAAGCTTTTGTTGAAGCTACCAGTATGGCTTTTATATCTTTTCGTTATTCTCGGTGCGATTGTCTGGCTTCCTTGGCGAATACTCTCTGCGTTGTATAAGCGACTTTTTAATCAGTTACCCAAAGCAACCAGCCGATCAAAGTCGGCATAGAAAACATCACCGCTGGTGCTCACAGCCCTGCGGATCATCGTTGCCAGCAGCCAGTATTTACTCGCTCAAGAAGATAGGAGGTCTTATGAAATTTAACCCCATCATCCAACAACTCTACACAGATACCAACCTTTTGATTAAACAACTCCACTGTCTGCTCGATGTGTTTATCGTTATTTAGGCTGCTCCTGCTTTTTTTCTGGTGTTCTGGTATGAAGCAGCTGCATCACTCGATTGTTCATAGCTTGAAAGGTGAAGGGAAGTTGTTATTTTAAAGCTTGTATATAGTAAAAAATATTCTGCTAAAATAGTATGGATTAATTTAATATAATTATTAAGGTGTTTGTTTTTCTCAGTGACTATGTAAAGTAATTTTAGTGAGAATACTTTAATGTATTAATTTTTTAATAAAAATAACTCCTCAGTTAGTTTTAAGGAAACACTGAACAAATCCCAAGCGGGCTGCAGCCTTTGGTAAAATAGTCCAATCCGTAATTAGTATCGAGTCCACAGTCATGCAAATCACTTTCGCCGAAGCCGAGTTCGTCAGCAAAAAGAAGCAAACCCGTCGGGATCGACTGTTGATGGATCTGGAAACTCTGGTGCCTTGGTCTGTTCTGGAATCAGTGATTGAGCCGTACTATCCGAAATCTGACGGCAAACGAGGTCGTCCGACTATGGGGCTTTCTCGCATGTTACGTATGTACATCCTACAGCAGGTCATGGGGTTTTCCGATGAAGGAACTGAGGATGCCGTTTATGACAGCGCAGCAATTCAGCTGTTTATGGGTATTGATCTTGGGCGTGATGCCGTGCCGGATGCGACCACTTTGTTGCGTTTTCGTCGTCTGCTGGAAACTCACGGCCTGACTCAACAAATTTTTGCTGCGGTCAATTACCAGCTGGCGAGCAAGGGCTTGTACCTCAAGGAAGGCACGGTGGTTGACGCTACAATTATTGCCGCACCACCTTCCACCAAGAATAAGAGTAAAAGCCGTGATCCGGAAATGCGCTCCACTAAGAAAGGCAATCAGTATTACTTTGGCATGAAAGCTCATATCGGTGCTGATGCGGCTAGCGGTTTGGTGCATACACTGGTCACCACTGCGGCCAACGTGCACGACGTGAACCAAGCTCATGCTTTGCTACACGGCGAGGAACAGCAGGTATACGGTGATTCTGGTTATCTGGGGGCTGACAAACGGGAAGAAAATAAGGATAAAGATGTGGAGTGGGTGGTAGCCATGCGCCATGGAAAGCGTCGAAAGCTGCGCGATAGCGGCACAGAAGAAGGTCAACTGGCTGACAAAATCGAAAAATTAAAGAGCCGGATACGCGCCAAGGTTGAGCATCCCTTTTACTGGGTCAAAGTGCACTTTGGTCACCGCAAGACTCGCTACCGTGGCTTGGCGAAAAACACAGCCCATCTCTATAGCCTGTTTGCCTTGGCAAACCTGTTTTTGTCGAAGCGATGTATGCCGTTGGCGGGATAAATCCGCCTAAAAACCGGTAAGCTGCCGGGAAAAGCAGCAAAAACGGGTAAAACTGCTGATAAAAAGGTTTTTTATGGCCCTGAAGTTGAAATTTAAGAGCTGAATTTTAAATCCGCATGGATTGGCTGGTTTGATTGGTTTTATTCAGCGTTTCCTTAACAGTTTTTATAAGTACTGTTATTGTTTTATATCCTTTAGTGACTCCTAGCTCATTAACTGCTAAGCATGGATTATTAGTAGCTTTAGTAGCTTTAGTAGCTTTAGTGGCCTTGATGATCCCTTCATTACTTCTGCAAATAACTAAGGAAACACTGAACAAATCCCAAGCGGGCTGCAGCCTTTGGTAAAATAGTCCAATCCGTAATTAGTATCGAGTCCACAGTCATGCAAATCACTTTCGCCGAAGCCGAGTTCGTCAGCAAAAAGAAGCAAACCCGTCGGGATCGACTGTTGATGGATCTGGAAACTCTGGTGCCTTGGTCTGTTCTGGAATCAGTGATTGAGCCGTACTATCCGAAATCTGACGGCAAACGAGGTCGTCCGACTATGGGGCTTTCTCGCATGTTACGTATGTACATCCTACAGCAGGTCATGGGGTTTTCCGATGAAGGAACTGAGGATGCCGTTTATGACAGCGCAGCAATTCAGCTGTTTATGGGTATTGATCTTGGGCGTGATGCCGTGCCGGATGCGACCACTTTGTTGCGTTTTCGTCGTCTGCTGGAAACTCACGGCCTGACTCAACAAATTTTTGCTGCGGTCAATTACCAGCTGGCGAGCAAGGGCTTGTACCTCAAGGAAGGCACGGTGGTTGACGCTACAATTATTGCCGCACCACCTTCCACCAAGAATAAGAGTAAAAGCCGTGATCCGCAAATGCGCTCCACTAAGAAAGGCAATCAGTATTACTTTGGCATGAAAGCTCATATCGGTGCTGATGCGGCTAGCGGTTTGGTGCATACACTGGTCACCACTGCGGCCAACGTGCACGACGTGAACCAAGCTCATGCTTTGCTACACGGCGAGGAACAGCAGGTATACGGTGATTCTGGTTATCTGGGGGCTGACAAACGGGAAGAAAACAAGGATAAAGATGTGGAGTGGGTGGTAGCCATGCGCCATGGAAAGCGTCGAAAGCTGCGCGATAGCGGCACAGAAGAAGGTCAACTGGCTGACAAAATCGAAAAATTAAAAAGCCGAATTCGCGCCAAGGTTGAGCATCCCTTTTACTGGGTCAAAGTGCACTTTGGTCACCGCAAGACTCGCTACCGTGGCTTGGCGAAAAACACAGCCCATCTCTATAGCCTGTTTGCCTTGGCAAACCTGTTTTTGTCGAAGCGATGTATGCCGTTGGCGGGATAAATCCGCCTAAAAACCGGTAAGCTGCCGGAAAAAGCAGCAAAAACGGGTAAAACTGCTGATAAAAAGGTTTTTTATGGCCCTGAAGTTGAAATTTAAGAGCTGAATTTTAAATCCGCATGGATTGGCTGGTTTGATTGGTTTTATTCAGCGTTTCCTTAAGTAAAGGACTGACTTTGAGCTTTCAAAGCCACTGTCACTATCGCTCTCAAGCAGCGCTTGCATAAATTCTGTTTTGAATTCCTCAGGCAACTCCTCATTTGCGGCAACTTGGTCATATATATACGTATTGATGTGCTTTTGTAATGCTTCGCTTTGCTGCTGATCAAGGGTTACTTTAAGCACAGCTTTAGCATCTAGCTGCTTTGCTTTGTCGTCCAGTTCTAACTTTTGAATACTTGATTCGGGAATGGCCTGAGTAAATTCACCCATGACACCGTAACCAATTTTTGCTGCTTGAGAAGCAATGGTCATGGCTTGAGCCATATCGTCTTCATTAATTTCGAAATTGTCTGGGCTAAAGCGAACGAACTTGTTCTTATATTGCTTTAATTCATTTTTTGCTTGGGGGACAAACATCAATGCAGCATCGATAAAATTAGATGTGTTAAGCAAAACTTCGTTGTTTTTGCCATCAATAAATATCGGTATTTTGAAGTTGAAAATTGCCGCTTCTACTTCAGGTACAAACTCATAACGTTTAGTAATGTTATTTATAGCACCAGAAATATTGATTTTTAAATCTGCGAGCATTGGGTTTTCAGCTTCAGCTTCAGCTTCCACCGCCATATTGGCGTTGAAATTAAACTGTGCATCTTTTGCATACAGTTGCTGCGTCGCTTCTTGGTAAAGCGTTTTTCCTGACTTTTTATCTAATCCTGAATCACCGCATGCTGTGAGAAATACAGCCAAGCTAGTAATAGCAAAGAATCTCATCTTAGTGAGCGACATAGATAACTCCCTTTTTCTATAAAATATTGAGTGCATAATATGCAGGTTTTTTAGCTGACAAAATACAAGATGTATTATATCGCTAGCCGAACTCATCAGCAGTTAGACTGTGTAAGCCTAACTGCTTCACGCTGCAATGGGGGTGATTAAATGCCTTGCGGGATTTCTTCGCCACCCAGCGCCTCGAGTAACTGTGGGACAAACTCCATAAACGTCAGCATCATTAAGATAAAGCTGGCATCGAACTGGCTGGCGGCATCGTCGCCACCGTCTTCTTCGGCTTGATCAAGCAGTAAGTCTTCAAAACGTAGGCGCTTGATCGTGAGCTTGTCATCGATAAGGAAACTCAGTTTATCTTCCCATGCCAAAGTCAGTTGCGTGACTAATTTACCTGCGGCTAAATGCATTTGTACTTCTTCGCTGGCCAGGTCTTCACGCTTAATACGGATGATGCCACCATCTTCGGCACTGTCGCGCAATTCACACTCATTGGTTAAGACTAAACCGTTGCTGGCTTGATGCTGTTTGACCCACTCAGTAAAGATTGCAGTCGGCGCTGCTTTAACAGCTATAGGACGCACAGGTAGGCTGCCGAGCACTTCGCGTAAGGTGGACAATAGGTCTTCAGCGCGCTTTGCACTTGAGGTATCCACTAGAATTAAGCCTTGGGCTGGAGCTATAGCTGCAAATGTTTTGGAGCGGCGAATAAACGCGCGAGGTAGAAGCGCTTGGGTGACTTCATCTTTAATTTGGTCGCGCTCTTTTTTGTAGACCTTACGGCCTTCAGCAGTTTCGATTTCATCGGTTTTTTCTTTGACAGCATCACGCACGACGCTACTTGGCAAAATACGTTCTTCAGTGCGTGCGCAAATCAGCAAGAAACCTTGACCGCTGTGCACCAGTGGCGCGTCTTCGCCTTTACCAAAGGGTGCGACAAAGCCGTAGGTTGAGAGTGTTTGACTGCCACAGGGCAGTGCAGGCTTAGCGGCCAGCGCAGTTTCTAAAGCATCAGCTGTTAAAGGTGTGTCTGATGTTAAACGGTACATCAGCAGATTACGAAACCACATAAAAACTCCAAAGATGATTTGAGACGATGGTGGGTACAGCGCTTGCTTGGGGCAGCTGAGTGTAAAATATGCTGTATATAATAGCAGTGATTGTGTACTGCGTGCAGACTCTTAATCGAAATATAGACGAGTTGTATTCAAAAGCATTTGTTGGCTTTTAAAGTGAATAGTTCATGAGCAAATGTGAAGTATAGTGTCTTTAGCAATAAAACTGCAGGAAAAATAGGAAGTTAGACGTCTATTGCTGCGTTCGTGACTGCTCTACCGTCAAGGATGCTGGCGGCATTTTCGTGGGTTTATAGATAAAAGAGAATAAATACTCACAAATATCTAATGTTTTGCTAAGTCATTGGATTGTTTATGGAAATAATTCCATTTAGGGCTTGCCAAGAGTGGTTTTGAGCTCTAATATACGCACCACTTCGAGAGACAAGGGTGATTAGCTCAGCTGGGAGAGCATCTGCCTTACAAGCAGAGGGTCGGCGGTTCGATCCCGTCATCACCCACCACTTGTCCTTTAAGTATGCGCAGTGGTAGTTCAGTTGGTTAGAATACCGGCCTGTCACGCCGGGGGTCGCGGGTTCGAGTCCCGTCCACTGCGCCATATTACGAAAACCCGCTAAGTAGTTGATACTTAACGGGTTTTTTAGTTTCTGGGTAGCAAAAACCCTGTCTTATTTCAAAATAATCGTCGTATATTCTTGCTGTGACTCTTTCTGTGACCAATTTTGCGTCATTAATGATTGATTTGAGTCTTTTATGATTGTTATAGGTTATTCCTGTCTTCTTTTGGTTGTTTTAGGATTGCTTGTAGTGTTCTGGCCTAATACAAATGGACACTTCAATGAGAGATAATTGTTCTGGTCAAGCAAACGTGGACACTATCTTGACGGCTACGGCGTCAGGCTCAAGATGAGGCGGACGGATGCTTGCGATGCATGTAGTCTGCAAATATACACATAAAGTGTGCTGATAAAATCAGTACAAGGTACGCTCAGTTGGGTTTTTTGTTTGCCAGAGCAGGCTATACAATCATATATAAAGATGAGTTGCATGATGATATATAATAAAATTGGTAACTTTTAGGGCGTTTTTCTAATGCGATGAACCGAAAAAATAGGCCAGAGCCATAGTTATATTTGTTTGCCCTTTGTTTGTTTCTAATTAGGCCATTGTCTAGCGACGTGCAATATGCGAAGTATCCGCACCGTGCTATCCGTTAAATCATAAATATAAAATATAGTTTTTGTGAGCTACTAGCTCGCAAGTACCTGCAACCCGAGCGATGCGGCGTAGTTGTGACGGGTTGTCATCGAATCTTTTTGAGGCTGATGGGGAGTGGTTGGATAGAGCGATTCGAAACAATGACATAAGCGCAGTGATGGCTATAATTGATAAAAGCAGTTCTAATGTTAATCGGATCATCGGAGCTAGATATGAAGAGCGCCCTATTCATGTAGCAGCATATTATGGAAGAGATGACATCATAAAATATCTTGCGATGAAGGGGGCTGACTTAAATGCACTCAATAAAGGAGGGTATAGAACAGCTCTATTAACTGCGATTTGGAAAAAGCACGAGAGCACAGCGCTTTTGTTGCTCAGTTTGGGTGTTGATCCCTCTATTAAAACGAACTCTGGGTTATCAGCGTGCACTGTAGCAAACAGGGAAATAGCGAGAGGAGCGCAACTTTTAGCTGTTATTAACGCGCTTCCCAACTGTACTATTCAGGCGCCTTCAGATTGCAAATAAAAAAGCTTGTAAATAACTCTATGTAACTGCCCGTTCTTTATAGGTGGCCGTCCAAGGAGTCACTAATCTCTAGAATAAAACGGTTCAATACTGGTTTCGGGGCTGTAACAAAATAGGCGCAAGTGTTCTCTGAAGTTAAAATTTATGGGTGATACTGAAACAGTCAGTACACCTAGAGCCAGTAAAACGCTGACGTATGATGCGCTGCTCAGACCTGTGCGCATTGAAGTTAAAAACCAGCAGGCGCACCTATTGGCTCAACGTTTGTATCAGTACGATGCCACCGGCAATATCAGCCAAATTGAGTCTGACCTTGGTGTCACCGATTACGGCTACGACAAACTGGATCGTTTAATCCAAGCGAACCCCAGCACTGCACTGCAAGCCTTAAATCTGCCACAAGAGCAGTACAGCTACGATCCGGTCGGCAACCGCACGGTCAGTGCTCATCAACCGGGCAACTGGACATATAGCGCCGACAACCAACTGACGCAGTACCCAAGTCTGAAGCCTTTTAGTCTCGGTGCCAGCCCTGTGGAAACTCAGGTCAGTTACAGCCCGCAGGGTCATACACAACAGGAAACCAACGCTCAAGGAACAAAAGATTATCGCTACAACGCGGCTGAGCGTTTGATTGGCTTCACTAATACCTTGCAAGGCCAAAGCGAGCCCAGCATTGAAGCGCACTACCGCTACGACCCGTTTGGAAGAAGAATTTCAAAAACCGTTACACAAAATGCAAGCAGTAATAGCAGTACGACTTGGTTTATTTACAGTGAGCAGGGCTTGATTGCCGAAGCGAACGAGCAGGGTGAATTGACCAAGGCGTATGGCTTTAATCCTGTAGCGGCTCAGCAAGGGTTGTGGAGCACAGACCCTATTTGGCAGGCTAACGTAGCGGACAATCAATTAAACAGCACAGAAACAACGTATCACTATCTGCACACCGATCACTTGTACACACCGATATTGGCCACTAACAAAGAAGGCAGTATCACGTGGAAGGCCGTGCAAGAAGCGTTTGGTGCCTTGAATACACTCAACCAGAGCCGCATCAGCATGAACTTGCGCTTTCCGGGGCAGTATTATGATGTGGAAACGGGTACGCATTACAACTTCCATCGGGACTATAGACCGAATGCAGGGCGGTATGTACAGAGCGATCCGATTGGGTTAGGTGGTGGGGTTAATATGTATAGTTACGTTGATTCTGGCCCTGTTTCACAAATTGATCCAACTGGCTTGGTGAGATGGTCAGCTCAAACTATAGGAGGGGCTCGCGGATTCCTTTATGCATTTACTGGGGGAGCGGAGGTTATGAGGTTTTCAAGTACTTGCCAAAATGGTAATTCCTGTGTGGTTTATACTGCTGTAGTGGTGGTTGGAGTTGGGATTGGTACACCAATTGGAATTACGATGGATATTCGAGGAACGACATACATTGATGGATTTAGCGAGCCTAGCCCTTCTTCAATTGGTGGTGTAGCTGTCAAACAGGGTTGTCAGGCAGTGATCGGAAGAGGCGTGGTGAGTGGCATGCTTATCGTGGTAGGAAATACTGTTAATGAGTCGAAATTTTCATTCCCAAATATTAATACGGTAGGATTTGATATTAGCTGCCAAGCATCAGTAGGAATTTCGGTTGTTTTATATTCCGATTGTGATTGTGGGGATGACTGCACATGAGTACTTTAGTAAGCAAACTTAAAGGAATATATAAGGCTGCACTTTATATCTCTTTGTTAGTTTTTTTGGTTGAGGTTTTTACGGCACCCAACAGCTTCAGTTTTCCACTGGGACCGATTGTATTTGCACTCATGGCTGCATTTAGTCGATATTTATTGCAATACTTAATTAGTAGATATGGGTTGACTGTGAATAAATATGAGATTAACAATATTGGCGTGGTATTTATGCTTTCCTGTGGTGTAATGGGAATTGTGCTTGGGTTTCTTCATTTATTTTTTGTGCCGATTAAATGAGAGTGTAAATTAAGACGCAGCAGGTAAAACGCATCGTTCTGAATACTACAAGGCCAGCCAGCTGATCAGCCGTGCCAGCTATACACTGGACGAGCAGGGTCGAACGGCCAGCAGTAACGTGACCTACGGTAAAACGAGTAGTGTTGACGACTTCAGCTTTAGTACAGGACAACGCTTTAATGCGGACGGTCAACTGCAAAGCCATACCTACCCTGATGGCAGTCAGCAACGCTACGTCTACACGCAAGGTCAGCTCAGTACAATCACGTTGCCTAACCAAAGTGAAATCACTTATGAGAACTATAACTGGGTGATGCCGGAACACATCAACACACCTGGAGCCAGTAAAACGCTGGCGTATGATGCTCTGCTCAGACCTGTGCGCATTGAAGTTAAAAACCAGCAGGCGCACCTATTGGCTCAACGTTTGTATCAGTACGATGCCACCGGCAATATCAGCCAAATTGAGTCTGACCTTGGTGTCACCGATTACGGCTACGACAAACTGGATCGTTTAATCCAAGCGAACCCTAGCACTGCACTGCAAGCCTTAAATCTGCCACAAGAGCAGTACAGCTACGATCCGGTCGGCAACCGCACGGTCAGTGCTCATCAACCGGGCAACTGGACATATAGCGCCGACAACCAACTGACGCAGTACCCAAGTCTGAAGCCTTTTAGTCTCGGTGCCAGCCCTGTGGAAACTCAGGTCAGTTACAGCCCGCAGGGTCATACACAACAGGAAACCAACGCTCAAGGAACAAAAGATTATCATTACAACGCCGCTGAGCGCTTGATTGGCTTCACTAATACCTTGCAAGGCCAAAGCGAGCCCAGCATTGAAGCGCACTACCGCTACGACCCGTTTGGACGCAGAATCTCAAAAACGGTTACACAAAGTGCAGGTAGCACCAGCAGCACGACTTGGTTTACCTACAGTGAACAGGGCTTAATGGCCGAAGCGAACGAGCAGGGTGAATTGATCAAGGCGTATGGCTTCAATCCTATAGCGGCTCAGCAAGGGTTGTGGAGCACAGACCCTATTTGGCAGGCTAACGTAGCGGACAATCAATTAAACAGCGCAGAAACAACGTATCACTATCTGCACACCGATCACTTGTACACACCGATATTGGCCACTAACAAAGAAGGCAGTATCACGTGGAAGGCCGTGCAAGAAGCGTTTGGAGCCGTGAATGCACTGCAAAGCCAGAGCCGCATCAGCATGAATTTGCGCTTTCCGGGGCAGTATTATGATGTGGAAACGGGTACGCATTACAACTTCCATCGGGACTATAGACCGAATGCAGGGCGGTATGTACAGAGCGATCCGATTGGGTTAGAGGGTGGTATAAATTTATTTTCTTATGCGAAAAATAACTCGCTAATCAATACTGATCCGCTTGGACTGTTGGTTACATGGACAGGAAACATCTACTCAGGTGGTGGCGCTTATGGTTTGGGTCTTCAACTTTCGATCTATAATTTGAAATCTGAATGTAAATGCGATAAACAGTATGAGATTTATGGGCTTGCTGGATTTGCGACGGTTGGTATTGGAGCGAAAACAGTACTTGGTGATCTTGGTGGCGCAGGTGGCAGGCTAACACTGGAGGATAATTGGCGCGACTGCCCAGATCCATATGCTGCAAATGGCCCGTCATGGACGTCTGGAATAAATGCGGTTTATGGCGTTGGAGGAAGTCTCCTAACAAGTTTGCGGCTTGGACGTCTTAGATCCCATGAGCTTATTAGCGGTCCATCGTTTGGAGTTGATATGTCAATTATTTCAACACTATATGGACATAGTAGAGTTTTAACAGTAGTGGAACATGAGTGTTGCAATGAGTAGGTATGTTTTTTGGAGATTTTTTGTAGTTGGAATAATGGGGGCAATAACTATGTTTTTTGTAGCGATTGTCGAAATTTTTTGGCCAAGTTTAAATTTTTTTGTATATTATTTTCACGCTGATTGGCTTAAGATTCTACAAACAATTGTTTATTGGGTTATTTCCCCATACGTATTAAAAGCATTAGGTTGTAAGCCCTGAATTTATAGAATAAGTGCAGCATTTAAAAACTTTAGAAAGAAAGCTGGCTAATAATAGCGCTCATCAACCGGGCAACTGGACATATAACGCCGACAACCAATTAATGCAGTACCCAAGCCTGAAGCCCTTTAGTCTCGGCGCCAGCCCTGTGGAAACTCAGGTCAGTTATAGCCCGCAGGGCCACACTCAACAAGAAACTAACGCTCAAGGAACAAAAGATTATCGCTACAACGCGGCTGAGCGCTTGATTGGCTTCACCAATACCTTGCAAGGCCAAAGCGAGCCCAGCATTGAAGTGCACTACCGCTACGACCCGTTTGGAAGAAGAATTTCAAAAACCGTTACACAAAATGCAAACAGTAATAGCAGCACGATTTGGTTTATTTACAGTGAGCAGGGCTTAATGGCCGAAGCGAACGAGCAGGGTGAATTGACTAAGGCGTATGGCTTTAATCTTGTAGCGGCTCAGCAAGGGTTGTGGAGCACAGATCCCATCTGGCAGGCTAACGTAGCGGACAATCAATTAAACAGCACAGAAACAACGTATCACTATCTGCATACCGATCACTTGTACAGTAAGCGCCCTTAAATCAGCATCTTTTAAGCCAACCTATACAGCTTCACACTAATACCTGTCTTTTTCAAAGAGGTATTAGCGATGAAATCACAAGAACGTCAGCAGTTTTGGCAGCAGCATGTTGATGCTTGGCAGGCATCGGATTTATCCGGTGCTGCGTTTTGCAAGCAGCATGATTTGAATTATGCACAATTTAATTATTGGCGTAGAAAGTTTCAGCCGGTAGACGCGGCTGCAAAGTCTGCTGGCTTTGCTCAGGTTACGCAGCTAGCTACCTCTGCTAGCAGTGCTGATGGGTTGGGTGTTCATTTGCCCAGCGGCATAAGTTTTTCTGGAGTGAATGCAGGTAATCTCGATGTAGTACTGGCGATGCTGAGGCAGTTGTAATGAAGGTGCGTTATTTACGGCCAGCCAAGCAGATGCCGGAAATTTATCTGTACCGTGCGCCGGTGGATTTTAGGAAGCAAGCCAATGGCTTGGCTTTGCTGGTTGAGCAAGAACTTGGCCACAATCCGTTCAGTGGTGCGCTGTATGCCTTTACCAATCGCCAGCGTAATAAAATCAAGTGCGTGATGTGGGAAGACAACGGTTTTGTCATGTATTACAAGGCATTGGCAGAAGAGAAGTTTAAGTGGCCTAAGCCCGCTGATGAGTTACTGTCTTTAACCGGTGAGCAAATAAATTGGCTGTTAGATGGCTACGATATTAGTCTGTTTAAAGGCCATAAAAAACTACAATACGATAGCTTAGGATAGCTTGATTTTACTGGGTTTTAGCTGCTTTTAAGGGTGCTTTTGATGGTGGGTTTTGCTATAATTTCGGCATGAAAAAACAGCCTAAAACCACCATAAAAACCCCTGATTTAAGCGGCCTTAGTGCCGCTGAATTACGTTTGGTTGTGGCACAGTTTCAAGCTGTTATTGATGAGCAGAACACTGCTTTGCAAGATGCCCATCGCCGTATCGAACTACTGGAAGAAATGAACCGCCTGCTGAAAACACAAAAGTTCAGTGCCAGCAGCGAAAAGTCTAAGTTTCAGCTCAACCTCTTTGATGAATCCGAGCTCGAAGCCCAGCTCGATGAATTGTTTGATACTTTGCCTGAAACGTCTGATGAAAGTGAAGGCATTGCTCAGCACCGTAAAGAGCGCCAGACACGTAAACGTGGTTTTTCTGCAAGCCTTGTGCGTGAACGCATTGAACACAAGCTGACTGAGCTGGAAAAAGCCGGTGCTAGTAAAACCTTCTTCACTAAAGTAAAAGAAGAACTGCACTACATTCCAGCCCAACTCAAAGTGCTGGAGCACTGGCAAGAAAAAGCCGTGTTCACCGCTCAAACCGATACACAAGACGAGCAGATGGTAGCCGCACAGCGCCCCGTACATCCTTTTGGCAAGTGCTCAGTTACCACCACCTTGATTGCCCACGTTATTGTCGATAAATACCAGTACGGTATGCCGCTATATCGCCAAGAAAGTAAATTTAAAGGCTTAGGCCAACCGGTTTACCGCAACAACATGGCGCAGTGGTGTATACGCTTTGGTGATGCAGCCAAACCCTTGCTGCAGCTGATACGTGAGGTACAAAATAGCGGTAATTACTTGCAAGCGGATGAAACCCGTCTGCAGGTGCTTAAAGAAGACGGTAAAACAGCGCAATCGGATAAATGGATGTGGGTTATCCGCGGCGGGCCGCCCGAAAAACTCAGCGTGCTCTTTGAATATGATCCTTCGCGAGCAGGCAGTGTGGCTGTGCGCTTGCTGGATGATTTTAAAGGCGTGCTGCAAGCCGATGGTTTTTCTGGTTATAACGCAGTATGCAAAGCCAACTCGATTACGCGCATCGGCTGCTGGGACCATGCACGGCGTAAGTTTGTTGAAGCAGATAAAGGTGCTAATCCCAAGGTTAAAACCAAGAAAGGCACAGAAAGTAAAGCCGATGTAGCACTCAGTTACATCCGTAAACTCTACCGCATAGAAAGCAACATAGCTGACAAAACAGATGAAGAGCGTTTAAAGGCACGCCAAGAAATCAGCGTGCCAGTACTAAACGAGTTTAAGCAGTGGCTTGAGAAAAACGCTGGCAAAGTGATGAAAGGTAGCGCGCTCAGAAAAGCAATCGACTACACCTTAAACCAATGGCAATACCTGATTGGCTACTGCGAACGCGGCGACCTGATGATCAGCAATATCATGGCAGAAAACGCAATCCGTCCCTTCGCTATTGGCCGTAAAAACTGGTTGTTTGCTGACACCCGTAAAGGCGCAGAAGCCAGCGCCGCTTGTTACTCACTGATAGAAACCGCCAAAGCTAACAACCTCGATCCACAAGCCTACATCAAGCACATTCTTGATCACATAGCTGTCGCTGACACATTAGAAAAACTAGAAGCCCTGCTGCCCTGGAATGTAGAACTGGGTTAAGCTAAGTGCCTAGTTTACAAGGGTGCTGATTTAAG